>JAUYOG010000023.1 GCA_030695945.1 Ramlibacter sp. | reverse complement strand
GTGGCGGCCGGCGACCTGTCCAAGAAGATCACGGTGGACGTGAAGGGCGAAATCCTGGAACTGAAAGCCACGATCAACACCATGGTGGACCAGCTGCGGTCGTTCGCCTCGGAAGTGACGCGGGTGGCGCGGGAAGTGGGCACCGAAGGCAAGCTGGGCGGCCAGGCCGACGTGCAGGGCGTGGCCGGCACCTGGAAGGACCTGACCGACAACGTGAACTTCATGGCCGGCAACCTCACCTCGCAGGTGCGCAACATCGCGGACGTGACCAAGGCCGTGGCGGCCGGCGACCTGTCCAAGAAGATCACGGTGGACGTGAAGGGCGAAATCCTGGAACTGAAGAACACCATCAATACCATGGTGGACCAGCTGCGGTCGTTCGCCTCGGAAGTGACGCGGGTGGCACGGGAAGTGGGTACCGAAGGCAAGCTGGGCGGCCAGGCCGACGTGCAAGGCGTGGCCGGTACCTGGAAGGACTTGACCGACTCGGTGAACTCGATGGGCTCGAACCTCACGGCCCAGGTGCGCAACATCGCCGAGGTGACGACGGCCGTGGCGGCCGGCGACCTGTCCAAGAAGATCACGGTGGACGTGAAGGGTGAAATCCTGGAACTGAAGAACACCATCAACACGATGGTGGACCAGCTCTCGTCGTTCGCTTCGGAAGTGACCCGGGTGGCGCGCGAAGTGGGTACCGAAGGCAAGCTGGGTGGCCAGGCCGACGTGCAGGGCGTGGCCGGTACCTGGAAGGACCTGACCGACAACGTGAACTTCATGGCCGGCAACCTCACCTCCCAGGTGCGCGGTATCGCCAAGGTGGTGACCGCGGTGGCCAACGGCGACCTGGACCAGAAGCTCACCGTGGAAGCCAAGGGCGAGATTGCCGCGTTGGCCGACACCATCAACTCCATGACCGACACGCTGGCCACGTTCGCCGACCAGGTGACGACGGTCGCGCGCGAAGTGGGCGTGGAGGGCAAGCTGGGCGGCCAGGCCAAGGTGCCGGGCGCGGCGGGCACCTGGAAGGGCCTGACGGAAAACGTGAACCAGCTGGCCGCCAACCTGACGACGCAGGTGCGAGCGATCGCCGAGGTGGCGACCGCCGTGACGCAGGGCGACCTGACCCGGTCGATCACGGTGGAAGCGCTGGGCGAGGTGGCCGCGCTGAAGGACACGATCAACGAGATGATCCGCAACCTCAAGGACACCACGCAGGTGAACACGGAGCAGGACTGGCTGAAGACCAACCTGGCCAAGTTCTCCCGGATGCTGCAGGGCCAGAAAGACCTGGTGGCCGTGGGCCACCTGATCCTGTCCGAGCTGGCGCCCGTGGTGGGGGCGCAGCAGGCCGAGTTCTATGTGCTGCGCTACACGCACGAGCAGCCCAAGCTGCGCCTGATGGCCAGCTATGCGTCGGACGGCCATGGCTCCTACGGCAAGGAAATCGACCTCGGGCAGGGGCTCGTTGGCCAGTGCGCTTACGACCGCAAGAAGATCCTGTTGACCTCGTCGATCCCCGACACGCTGAAGATCTCGTCCGGCCTGACCGAGGTGGCGCCGCTCAACGTGCTGGTGCTGCCCATCATCTTCGAAGGCCAGGTCCGCGGCGTCGTGGAGCTGGCGTCGGTGGAGCGCTTCAACCCCACCCACCAGGCGTTCCTGGACCAGTTGACGGAGTCGATCGGTATCGTGATCAACACGATCGAGGCCAACATGCGGACGGAAGACCTGCTGACGCAGTCGCAGTCCCTCGCGCAGGAGCTGCAGAGCCGCCAGCAGGAACTGCAGCAGACCAACGAGGAGCTGCAGGAAAAGGCCCGGCTGCTGGTGCACCAGAACCACGAGGTGGAGCGCAAGAACCAGGAAGTGGAACAGGCCCGCCAGGCGCTGGAAGACAAGGCCAAGCAGCTCGCGCTGACGTCCAAGTAAAAATCGGAATTCCTCGCCAACATGTCGCACGAGCTGCGCACGCCGCTGAACTCGCTGCTGATCCTGTCGGACCAGCTGTCCAAGAACCCGGACGGCAACCTGTCACCCAAGCAGGTCGAATTTGCCAAGACGATCCACTCGTCGGGCAACGACCTGCTGATGCTGATCAACGACATCCTGGACCTGTCGAAGATCGAGTCCGGCACCGTGGTGGTGGACGTCAACGAGCTGCGCCTGTCGGACCTGCAGCTGTATGTCGAGCGCACCTTCCGCCACGTGGCCGAGGCGAAGAACGTCGACTTCATGATCCACACGGGCGTCAACCTGCCGACCTCGATGATCACGGACGTGAAGCGCCTGCAGCAGATCCTGAAGAACCTGTTGTCCAACGCGTTCAAGTTCACCCACCAGGGCCATGTGACCCTGACGGTCGAAGAGGTCTTCACCGGCTGGACGCCGGACAACGAGGAGCTCAACCGGTCGCAGCAGGTCCTGGCCTTCGCCGTATCCGACACCGGCATCGGCATCTCCGGCGACAAGCAGCAGATCATCTTCGAGGCCTTCCAGCAGGCCGACGGGTCCACCAGCCGCAAGTACGGCGGCACCGGCCTGGGCCTGGCGATCAGCCGCGAACTGTCGAAGCTGCTCGGGGGTGAGATCCGGCTCTCCAGCGCGCCGGGACAGGGCAGTACCTTCACGCTCTACCTCCCGCTCGTCTATTCCGGGACACGCGGCGTGCGGCGAACGCAGCCGGCTTCCGAGGTCCGGGCGGACTTCACGGTGCCTGGCGTGAAGCGCGTGCCGCGGCTCGAGCCCGTGGTCGAGGATGCCGTTGTCGTCGCGGAAGAGGGCACTCTCGCGGCCAACGAAGCCAACGACGACCGCGACGCCATCCAGCAGGGCGACCTGGTGCTGCTCATCGTCGAGAACGATCTCGCCTTCGCGCGGTTCCTCCTCGACGCCGCGCGCGCGAAGGGCTTCAAGGGGCTGGTGACTTCGATGGGGGCGGGGGCGTTGACGCTGGCGACACAGTACAAGCCCTCGGCCGTGACGCTGGACATGTACCTGCCCGACATGGACGGCTGGCGCGTCCTGGACCGCATCAAGCAGGACATGGGCGCGCGCCACGTGCCGGTCTGCGTGATTTCGACCGACGACTCCCGGGAGCGCGCCTTCCGCTCCGGCGCCATGGCTTTCGTCGAGAAGCCGATCCAGTCCAAGGAAGTGCTCGACGACATGCTCGACAAGCTGCACTCTTACCTCGCCCGCCCCCAGAGGAGCCTGCTGGTCGCGTTGAAGGACGCAGCGGCGCGCCGCGATTTCCTGGCGCAGGTCGGGGACGAGCAGGTCAGCGTGACCGTTGCGAAGAGCGCCGACAAGCTCGTCGAGGCGCTGGAGGAAAGCCAGTTCGACGCGGTGGTGCTGGAAGACGGCTTCCCCGGCGTCGACGCCGGGGAATGCCGGCGGCTGCTGGCGGCGCAGGCCGGCATCGGCCCGCTGCAGTTGCTGGTCTACCGGGGCGGCGGCAAGGACGCGGGCAAGTTCGCCTGGCATTCCGACGATTCGATCGTGGTGCAGGAAGCGCATACGGTCCCGAAGCTGTTCGACAGCACGCTGTTGGCCCTGCACCACAACCTGGCGCGGCTGCCGGAAGCCAAGCGCTCCCTCATCAACAACATCCATGAATCCAGCAAGCCCCTGGCCGGCAAGCGGGTGCTCATCGTGGATGACGACATGCGTAACATTTTTGCGCTCGCCACGGTCCTGGAAGAACACGGGATGGACATCGTCTGGGCCGATAATGGCCGCGACGCCATCACCCGCGTGGCAACTGATCCGCAGATCAAGGTCGTGTTGATGGACATCATGATGCCGGAGATGGACGGCATGGCGACCATGAAGGAAATCCGCAAGCTGCCGGCCGGCAGGAACCTGCCCATGGTGGCTGTCACAGCGAAGGCCATGAAGGGCGACCGCGAAAAATGTATCGAAGCAGGCGCATGGGACTATCTCTCGAAACCGGTCAACACGCAGGATCTCCTGGCAGTCCTGCGCGCATGGCTGCACCAGTGAGCGGCGGGGGGGCGCCGGGCGCGCTGCAGCCGCTGGAGCAGGAGAAGGTCAACATCCTGGTGGTCGACGACCTGCCTGAAAAGCACGTCGTCTTCCGCAGCATCCTGGACGAACTGGGCCAGAACATCATCAGTGCCCGTTCGGGCCAGGAGGCCCTGCGCTACATCCTGGAGCAGGAGTTCGCGGTGATCCTGCTGGACGTCAACATGCCGGACATCGACGGCCTCGAAACGGCCAGCCTGATCCGGCAGTACAAGAAATCCTCGCAGACGCCGATCGTGTTCATCACGGCGTACGTGGACGAGCGCCAGGCCAAGCGCGGCTATGCGCTGGGCGCGGTGGACTACATCCCTTCGCCGGTCGTGCCCGAAGTCCTCCGGTCGAAGGTGCGGGTGTTCGTCGAGCTGTACCGCATGAACCGCCAGCTGCAACAGCAGGCGATTGCGCGGGAAGCCCTGGCGCGCTCCGAAGCGGCACGTGAAGCGGCCGAAGACGCCATCCACCGCTCGGATTTCCTGTCCGAGGCGAGCCAGCGCATGTCGCGCTCACTGAACCTGGACGACACCATCGCGGCCATCCTGGACCTGTGCGTGCCCCTCCTCGGGGATCGGGCCATCCTGGGCATTCCCGACAAGGAGGGCGGCGTACGCCGGCTGGAAATGCACCCGGCGCCACGCGCGGACGACGCGGAGGTGTTCACCCCGCAGCTGCGCGCGGCCGCCGACCAGGTGATCCGCGACAAGCAATTCAACCTGTGGCGCCGCGACGGCAGGGCGGCCGCGATCTGCCCGCTGCTGGCCGGTGACGAAATCCGCGGCGCACTGGTGCTGCTGGGCGACGCGGAGAAGTTCGACTCCACGCGCATCGCCCTGATCCGGGAATTCGCCAGCCGTGCATCGATCGCGATGGAGAACGCACGCCTCTACAGCGTGGTGCAGGAGGCCGACCGGCGCAAGAACGAGTTCCTGGCGATGCTGGCGCACGAGCTGCGCAACCCGCTGGCACCCATCCGCAACGCAGTGCACATCATGCAGGGCGACAACGTCACGCAGCCGACCATGAACTGGGCGCGCGACGTGATCGGCCGCCAGGCCGACCACATGGCGCGGCTCATCGACGACCTGCTCGATGTCTCCCGGATCGTCCAGGGCAAGGTCGTCGTCAAGCCGGAGAAGCTGACGCTGGCCTCGCTGGTGGAGCGCTCCGTGGAAGCGAGTGCGCCGCGCCTGGCCGCCCGCGAGCAGGCGCTGGGCGTCGAACTGCCCGAGCAGACGATCGTGCTGAACGGTGACGCCGTGCGCCTGGCACAGGTCCTGTCCAACCTGATCAACAACGCATCCAAGTTTTCCGGGCCCAACACGAAGATCACGCTGTCGGCCGCCTACGCCGACGGCGAGGTGAACATCTCGGTCAAGGACGAGGGCGCCGGCATCGACCCGGCCTTCCTGCCGCACATCTTCGATCTGTTCGCGCAGGCGGACCAGTCGCTGGACCGGGCCCAGGGCGGGCTGGGGATCGGGCTGACGCTGGTCAAGCACCTGGTGGAACTGCACGGCGGGCGGGTGGCCGCGTGCAGCGAAGGCGTGGGGCGGGGCGCGGAGATGGTGATCACCTTGCCCGCCCAGGTGGCGGGCGCGGCCCAGGCGGCGGGCGCATCGCCGCGCGTGCGCAAGCCCGCCGGCAAGGCCAAGGCGCCGGCGCGGATCCTGGTGGTGGACGACCTGGCCGCATCGGCCGAGACCCTGATGACGCTGCTGGAGATGGAAGGCTTCCAGGTGAAGATCGCGAGCGAGGGCATGGCCGCGCTGAAGATCGCGGAGGAGTTCCGGCCCGACGTCGTGCTGCTGGACATCGGGCTGCCGGGGATGAACGGGTTCGAGGTGGCGCACCGGCTGCGCACCCAGCCCGAGTCGCGGGAGGCGCTGCTGATCGCACTGACGGGTTACGGCGAGGCCGAGAGCCGTTCGCGGTCGGCGCAGGCGGGGTTCGACTTCCACATGGTCAAGCCCGCCGACGTGAACCTGCTGCTGTCCATGCTGGCCAACCCCCAGCAAGCCCGCCGCAAGGCGGCCAAGGTGGCCTGAGCGGGGGCAGCCCCACTGCTACAATCGCGGGCTCGCAGGAGAGGTGGATGAGCGGTTTAAGTCGCACGCCTGGAAAGCGTGTGAGGGTTAACAGCCCTCCGCGGGTTCGAATCCCGCCCTCTCCGCCAGGACCCCAAAGCAAACCCGCCCACCGGCGGGTTTTTGCTTTTCGGGCGCTGCCCGCACTCTTGGAGCCGCTTCACAGCAAGTGTCTAAGACAGTCAGGTGTGTCTAAGTGTGGCGTAATCGCCAATGGTCAGAGGGTGAAGGACAATAATACCTTGACAGTCTAATTGCACTGTCTAACACTTCGGATTAGACAGACTAATTGTCGAGGCCGACTTGTTATCCAGCAAAGAGGTATTGGAGAAGACCGGGATTTCCCGGGCCACGCTCAACAACTACATCAGTAGTGGGATCGTCCCCCGGCCCGAGGTGTTGCCGCCCGGGCCGCAGGACGGCGGCGCGCCGCGCATCGGCTACTTCCCCGCGGAGATCGTCGAGCGCATCGAGGAAATCCAGCGCCTCAAGCGCGAGGGCTGGAGCCTCACGCGGATCACCGGGCACTTCACCGGAGGCGCCGCGCCGGCCCGGCCCGCAGCGGCGCTCCAGGAGCCGCCCAGCCCACCCGGTCGCGCCAGCCCCGGCCCGGCGTCGGGCGCGGGCGAGATGCCGCGCCTTTCCTTCGGGGAGATCAGCCACCCCGCTTACCTGGTCAACCGCCGCTTCGAGCTGGTGTGGATGAACGACGCGGCAGCCTCCACGGCCTGGCCTAACTTCGTTCCCCTGCCGCGCGACGCCGTCTCGCAGGGCATCTTCCAGTACCTGCTGCAGGGCTTGGGCCGCGGCCCCGCGGTTTCGGCGGCATCGCGCACTGCGATCCTGCGCCTTCACCTCGGGCTGGCCCGCCAGCTCGGCACCGGTCTTGCCGAGGTTTGCCGCGGTGTCCCGCCCGGCGAGCTGCCCGCCTTGGAGCGCCTGTACGGCGAGGCGGAGTCTTTCGAATTCCCGCTCGTTGTCCGCACGCCGGTCGCGGCCGCGGGTGCCGGCCCGGCCATACCGCTGTACCTGTACGCGCTGAATTTCCGGGAGGGGATCCTGTTCCTCTACGTTCCCGGCGGGGCCGGCTCGGTGGACATGTCGACCCTGCTGGCCGACCCTGGCACGAAGAGCCACCCGCGCCGCGCCCAGCCGCCTGCGCTGACGCAAGTCGCCGTGCTGGTGACCGAACTCCAGGACGCCACCCGCCTGTGGTCCGAGTTGCCACCCGAAGAGTACTTCGAGCTGATCAACGACATCTGGGCGGCGGTCGATCCGATCTTCACGCGCAATGGGGGCACGAGGGGAATGCACCCCGCCGAAGGCATGGTCTGCTACTTCCTGCCCCGGACCGATTCCAGCTACCTGTGGAACGCCCTGGCCGCGGCGCAGCAGCTGCGCGAGGCGATGCGGCGCATCGGAAAGGCGTGGGAGCTGCGCAAGGGGTGGAGCACCCCCCTGTGCCTGAACACCGGCCTGGACGAGGGCCTGGAATGGCACGGCACCCTGCGCCCCGGTTCCGAGGGCGAGTTCACCGTCCTCGGCGATGCGGTCGACCATGCGGCCGGGGCCTCGATCCTTGCCCGCGACGGGTCGGTGTGGGCCACCCGCAACCTGGTGTGCAAGCTGCGGGCCGACGAGCGCCGCCGGCTGAACTTCGGCGTGCCCAGGGTTGCCGCGCAGGGCGGGCGTGCGCCCGTCCGGTCCGTGTTCGCGCGGGTCGAAAACCTTGCCGACATGGATGCGCCGGGCCACGAGGGCCTGCGCGCGATCGCGCGCGTTGCCGTCACGGAAATCCTCGATATCGCCGCCGATGCGGGCACGGCCGCCCCGGCCGGCAGCCGTTCTCCCGTTTGACGTTCAGAAAAGAGGCAGTCATGCGCTGGTTCAAGCCGAATCTCAGGAGCAGTCTCCACGCGATCTTTTCGTCGGGATTCCCGCCATCGGCGCCCACGGCGACGATGGAATACGACATCGAGGACGTCCGGCAGGCCATGTTGGGCCTGATGACCGACGCGCAGGACGCCCGGTTCCCGCACGTCCTGCGGCGCATCCGCTATGCCACGGACGTCCAGGGCCTGTGGTTCCTGCGGGGCGACCTGATGGCGGCGCTTGCAAGCACCTTGGGCGAGGCCGCCGCCCGGGAGAAGCTGGAAACGGTGAGCGGCATGTTCGCGGACCTGGTGCCCGACGGGCTTCGGTCCCGGCCCAGCCCCTTGAGCGCCATCCGCCAACTGGATGACCCGGCGCCCAGGCCCCGGGCGAGGGATTCGGGGCTCAAGCCGTCCTAGCCGGTGCCGAGCCGCCTCAAACCGGATGCACCCCCTCGGGGGGCAGGGCGTCAGCCCGCGGGGGTCCTGGTCCCCTGGACCATCTTCATCGCCGAGCCGATCAGCGCAGACACCTCGGTCATGTTGCTGGGCACGATGAGGGTCGTGGTCGCGTCGGACGCGACCTTGCTGTAGGCGTCCACCGCCCGCTCCGCCACCTTCAGCTGCACGGCCTGCTCGCCGCCCGGCTGGCGGATGGCCGCCGCGATGCGCTCGATGGCCATGGCCGTGGCGTCCGCGACCGCCGTGATGGCGGCGGCCTCGCCCTGCGCCTGGTTGATCGCCGCCTGCTTCTCGCCCTCCGAGCGGGCGATGAAGGCCTCGCGCTCGCCGGTGGCGATGTTGATCTGCTCCTGGCGCCGTCCTTCGGAGGCCGCGATCAGTGCGCGCTTCTCGCGTTCGGCGGTGATCTGCGCCTGCATCGCGTGGAGGATCTCCTTCGGGGGGGTCAGGTCCTTGATTTCGTAGCGCAGCACCTTCACGCCCCAGTTGAGCGCCGCTTCGTCGATGGCCTGAACCACCTGGGCGTTGATGATGTCGCGCTCCTCGAAGGTCTTGTCCAGCTCCAGCTTGCCGATGACGCTGCGCAGCGACGTCTGGGCCAGCTGGGTCACCGCCACGATGTAGTTGGACGAGCCGTAGCTCGCGCGCATCGGGTCCGTTACCTGGAAGTACAGGATGCCGTCCACCTGCAGCTGCGTGTTGTCGCGGGTGATGCAGACCTGGCTGGGCACGTCGAGGGGGATTTCCTTCAGGCTGTGCTTGTAGGCGACCTTGTCGACGAAGGGGATCAGGAAGTTCAGCCCCGGCGTCAAGGCGGCGTGGTACTTGCCGAGCCGCTCCACGACCCAGGCGTTCTGCTGGGGCACGACCTTGATGGCCCGCACCACGAAGATGGCGGCGATGACGAAGAGGACGAGTGCGATTTCCATTGGGAGTTTTTTCCTTTTTCTTCCCGGTTCAGATCTTTTCGACCAGGAGGCGGTTGCCGATGACTTCGCGCACCCGGTAGGCGCCGGGGGCTTGGGGCGCGCCGTCCGCGGCAACGACGGTCCAGTTCGCGCCGCGGTACTTGACGCTGGCCGTCGCGTCCGGATTCCAGGCTTCGACGTGCACGGTCTCGCCCACGTCCATGTTCACGTCCCGGTTGGCCGAAGCCGCGGCCGCGGGGGGCTGCTTGCCGCGCTTGAGGTGCCATGCGCCCACCGCCCCGCCACCGATGGCCGCCGCCGCGACGAGTTGCACCGTCATTGGCGCGCCTGCGTGCGCCGCCACGGCGCCGGCCGCGAGCCCGATCGCGAGCATCAGGAGGTAGAAGGTGCCGGTCAGCAGTTCGACCGCCACCGCTGTGCCGGTCAGCAGCCACCAGATGGTGGATTCGGGCATCTGTCTCCTCCGTCGGTTGTATTGAAGGCACCACATTTTGGGTCAATTCCGACCGGGCGCAAGAAGGGGCTCGGGTTATTTCATACACTTCGCGCCTGTTTTCCTTTTTTTCGGCCCGTACGCCCGAGAGGCCCCTGTCATGAAGTTCCGCTTTCCCATCGTCATCATCGACGAAGACTACCGTTCGGAAAACAGCTCCGGCCTGGGCATCCGCGCGCTGGCCCAGGCCATCGAGACCGAAGGCTTCGAGGTGCTGGGCGTCACCAGCTACGGCGACCTGTCGCAGTTCGCGCAGCAGCAAAGCCGCGCCAGCGCCTTCATCCTGTCGATCGACGACGAGGAGTTCACGCCCGGCCCCGACCTGGACCCGGCCGTGCTGAACCTGCGCAAGTTCATCGAGCATGTGCGGCGCAAGAACCTGGAGGTGCCGATCTACGTGTACGGCGAGACCAAGACGTCCCGCCACATCCCGAACGACATCCTGCGCGAGCTGCACGGCTTCATCCACATGTTCGAGGACACGCCGGAGTTCATGGCGCGCCACATCATCCGCGAGGCACGCAGCTACCTGGAAGGCGTGCAGCCGCCGTTCTTCAAGGCGTTGCTCGATTACGCGGAGGACGGGTCCTACTCCTGGCACTGCCCGGGGCACTCGGGCGGGGTCGCGTTCCTGAAGAGCCCGATCGGCCAGATGTTCCACCAGTTCTTCGGCGAGAACATGCTGCGCGCCGACGTGTGCAACGCGGTTGAGGAGCTGGGCCAGCTGCTGGACCACACCGGCCCGGTGGCGGCCAGCGAGCGCAACGCCGCGCGCATCTTCAACGCCGACCATTGCTTCTTCGTCACCAACGGCACCAGCACCAGCAACAAGATGGTCTGGCACCACACCGTGGCGCCCGACGACGTGGTGGTGGTGGACCGCAACTGCCACAAGTCGATCCTGCACGCGATCATCATGACCGGCTCGATTCCCGTGTTCATGAAGCCCACGCGCAACCACTTCGGCATCATCGGCCCGATCCCGCAAAGCGAGTTCGAGCCGGCGGCGATCAAGGCCAAGATCGCGGCCAACCCGCTGCTCAAGGGCGTGGACCCGGAGAGCGTGAAGCCGCGCGTGATGACGCTGACGCAGTCCACCTATGACGGCGTGCTGTACAACACGCAGACCATCAAGAACATGCTCGATGGCTACGTCGACACGCTGCACTTCGACGAAGCCTGGCTGCCGCACGCGGCGTTCCACCCCTTCTACGGCTCGTACCACGCGATGGGCAAGAACCGGGTGCGCCCGAAGGAGTCGCTGACCTTCGCGACCCAGTCCACCCACAAGCTGCTGGCCGGCATCAGCCAGGCCAGTCACGTGCTGTGCCAGGACTCGCAGAACCGCAAGCTGGACCGCCACCTCTTCAACGAAGCGTTCCTGATGCACACGTCCACCAGCCCGCAGTACGCGATCATCGCCAGCTGCGACGTGGCCGCGGCGATGATGGAGCCGCCCGGCGGCACCGCGCTGGTGGAAGAGTCCATCCTGGAGGCGCTGGACTTCCGGCGCGCGATGCGCAAGGTGGACGAGGAGTACGGCAAGGACTGGTGGTTCAAGGTCTGGGGTCCGGACAAGCTGGCGGAGGAGGGCATCGGCCGGGCCGACGACTGGATCATCAAGGGCGAGGCGCGCACCGCCAAGTGGCACGGCTTCGGCAACCTGGCCGAGGGCTTCAACATGCTGGACCCGATCAAGTCCACCATCGTCACGCCCGGCATGAACCTGAACGGCAAGTTCGACAAGACCGGCATCCCCGCGTCGATCGTCACCAAGTTCCTGGCCGAGCACGGGATCATCGTGGAGAAGACGGGCCTCTACAGCTTCTTCATCATGTTCACCATCGGCATCACCAAGGGCCGGTGGAACACCATGCTCACGGCGCTGCAGCAGTTCAAGGACGACTACGCCAAGAACCAGCCGATGTGGAAGATCCTGCCGGAGTTCTGCCAGCAGTACCCGCGCTACGAGCGCATGGGGCTGGCCGACCTGTGCCAGCACGTGCACGAGCTCTATGCCAGGTACGACATCGCGCGGCTGACCACCGACATGTACCTGAGCGACCTCACCCCGGCCATGAAGCCGAGCGACGCCTTCGCCTACATCGCCCACCGCAAGACCGAGCGGGTCGAGATCGACGAGCTGGAAGGTCGGATCACGACGTCCCTCGTCACGCCTTACCCGCCCGGCATCCCGCTGCTGATCCCCGGCGAGGTGTTCAACAAGAAGATCGTGGACTACCTGAAGTTCTCGCGCGAGTTCAACGCCCAGTGCCCGGGCTTCGAGACGGATATCCATGGCCTGGTCGAGGAAGAAGGGCCGGACGGCAAACCGCGCTATTACGCGGACTGCGTGAAGGCCTGAAAGGCGGGATCGGCGCCCCGGCGCTTCCCGGCCGGCCCCGCTTGCCGGCGTTTTATCGCGCCATCCCGCAGCCTGTCGCAAGCCCCGTGCAACGCCGGGGCGGCGTCCCTACAGTTCTCCCCAACGGGCCGGATGTGGCCCCACTGGAGGAGTTCCATGAATCATTTCACCCACGCCCGCAGCGCCCATTTCAGCCGGCCGGGACTGGCCGAGGCCATCGCCGAGGTGAGCCTTACCGCGGCGGCCGCGGCGTTCACGGCGGCCATCTGGCTGTCCGTCGGCGCCTGGGCCATCGAGCCGGTTCGCCCCGTCGACACGGCGGTCGCCGGTGCGCCGGCGGCCCGGCACGTGACGCTGCCCACGGTGGTGATCGTCGGGCGGCGCGATTTCCTGGAGGCCACGCCGGTCACGACGACAGCGCAAAATACGGCTGCAAACCCGATTACCCTCAGGCAATGACCCCTCCGCGCAGCACCCCAGGTTCCGACCGCGGCTCCCTCATCGGCTGGCTGGCCAAGGCGAACAGGGAGGTTTCCCAATGGGCCTCCTCGATGTCCTGGTGGCGCCTGATCGTGCTCTGCCTGTTGATCCTGATCGCGGCCGCCATCATCGGCGACCTGCTGAACCTCGAGCACGACCGGGTGCGGGTGGCCGGCAAGGGCAAGGAAATCGTGGTCAACATCGGCGGCAAGGACGGCATCAAGATCATCCAGGGCAAGGATGGCGGCATCGTCGTTCCGGCGATCCCGCCGGTTCCGCCCGTTCCTGGCGTGCCCAAGCCCCCCAAGGATGCGGCCGATGCCGCGGACCCGAATCCGAACCCGCTCCCGCCGGGCCCGGATGCCGATGCCGACGCCGACGCCGAGGATGTGGAACTGGTCGGCCGCCAGGTCGTGACGTTTCGCGGCATTCTGGGCGATCTCGGCGGCGTGCTGATCGTCATGCTGTTCGCCTACCTCGCGGCCGCGAAGGTCGTGGTGAAGAAGGTGGCGCAGGCCGACGCCAAGGTGCGCACGGCCGTGGACGCCGCCGAACGCGAGGCGATGGAGCGCCAGCTGGTGCAGGCGCGCCTGCAGGTGCTGCAGGCGCAGGTCGAACCCCACTTCCTCTTCAACACGCTGGCCGCCGTGGATTACCTGATCGAGACCGAGCCGCCGCGCGCATCCCGGATGCAGAAGGCCTTGATCACGTACCTGCGCGGCGCGCTGCCGCAGATGCGGCAGGAGTCGTCGACGCTCGGGCGCGAATTGCGGCTGATCAAGTCGTACCTCGAACTGATCAAGATGCGGATCGAGGACCGGCTGGAAGTCGAGATCGCGGTGCCCGAAGGGCTGGAAACCGCGGAGTTCCCGCCGATGATGCTGCAGTCCCTGGTCGAGAATTCGATCAAGCATGGCATCGAGCCCAAGCCCGAGGGCGGCAAGGTCCGCGTGTCTGCAGGCATCCACAACGCCCAGCTGTGGGTCGAGGTCAGCGACACGGGCGTGGGCGTGCCCGACGGCGACTTGCTGGACGGGCCCACCTCCGGCACCGGCATCGGCCTGCAGAACATCCGCGAGCGGCTGGCTGTGCTCTACCCCGGCAAGAGCCGGATCATGTTGAAGTCCGACGCGGCCACGGGGACCGTGGTCAGGATTTCGGTGCCTTACCAGGTGGGCCCCGACGTGGTCGCGGCCGAGGCCGCCGGCTACCCCGCAGGCAAACCCGCATGACGGACGCAGCCGCTTCTTCCCGGCCCCTGCGGGCCCTGGTGGCCGACGACGAGCGGCTGCTGCGCGAGCAGCTCAAGAGCCGCCTCGCGCACGTCTGGCCGGAGCTGGAAATCTGCGGCGAGGCCCGGGATGGCCAGGAGGCTGTCGACAAGGCCGAGGACCTGCAGCCCGACGTCGTGTTCCTCGACATCCGCATGCCGGGGCTCACGGGCCTCGAGGCGGCCCGTGAGATCGTCACGCTGCCGTCCTGGAGGGGCGAGGTCGTTTTCGTGACGGCTTACGACGAATACGCGGTCGCGGCCTTCGAGCAGGGCGCGCTGGACTACCTGCTGAAACCCGTCGAACCCGAGCGCCTCGCGCAGACCGCGCAACGCGTGAAAGCGCGGCTGAAGGCAAAGCTGCCGCGCGCCGTCCCGGGCGAGGCGCCAGCGGATGAGACGGCCCTCGACGTGTTGCTGGAGAAGCTCGTGAACGCCCAGCAATCGCTGGGGCGCGCCGCGCATCCCGAGCCCCCGCTGCGCTGGATCCAGTGCACGGTAGGCTCCACCACGAAACTGGTCGACGTCAAGGACGTGCTGTTCTTCCGTTCGGACGAAAAGTACACACGGGTGCAGACGCGCGATCAGGAAGCCCTGATCCGCACGCCGATCCGCGAGCTGCTGCCGCGCCTGGACGGCCAGCAGTTCTGGCAGATCCACCGGGGGGCGATCGTCAACCTGGGCGCTATTGCGGCAGTAACCCGCGACGAAACCGGTCGCCAGCGGGTTCATATCAGCGGGCACCCCGAGGTGCTCGAGGTGAGCCGCAGCTTTGCCCACCTGTTCCGCGCCAGCTAGGCCGGGACAGGTGGCGCTTTTTTGCGCGCTCAGCCGGCCGAGGGCTCCGTGACGGCCACCGCCGTCTGGCTGAAGCCGCCGTCCACGTAAGTGATCTCCGCGCTGACGCCCCCGGCAAGGTCGCTCAGGAGGAAGGCCGCGACATTGCCGACGTCCTCGATGGTCACGTTGCGGCGCAGGGGTGCGCCCGCGGCCACGATGTTCAGGAGCTTGCTGAAGTCCTTGATGCCGCTGGCTGCCAGCGTCCGGATCGGCCCGGCGCTGATGCCGTTCACGCGCATGCTGCGGCCGTCGGGCAGCCGTCCCACCGCCTCGGCCAGGTAGCGCACCGACGCTTCCAGGCTGGCCTTGGCCAGGCCCATGGTGTTGTAGTTCGGGATGGCGCGCATGGCGCCCAGGTAGGTCATCGTGAGCAGTGACGACTTGTCGTTGAGATAGGGCAGGGCCGCCTTGGCCATGGCCGGGAAGCTGTACGCGCTGATGTCGTGCGCGATCCGGAAGTTCTCGCGGCTGAGGCCCTCGAGGAAATTGCCGGCGATGGCCTCGCGCGGCGCGAAGCCGATGCTGTGCACGAAGCCGTCGAACTTTGGCCAGGCGGCCGACAGGTCCGCGAACAGTTTCTCGATCTGGGCATCGTCGCCAACGTCGCAATCGAAGATGAGGGTGGAGCCGAAATCGGCTGCGAACTCGGTGATGCGCTCCTTGAATCGCTCGCCCACGTAACTGAACGCCAGCTCGGCGCCCTGTTCGTGACATGCCTTGGCGATGCCATAGGCGATGGACCGGTTGGAAAGGACCCCGGTGATCAACAATTTTTTGCCAGTGAGGAAACCCATAGTCTCTTTGCGTAAAAAATCTGTGCAGAATTGTCGCATGCGAGCTTTGTTGTTGATTTTGCTGCTCTTCCTCGGGCGGCCCGGATGGGCCGCGCCGGGATATGCGGTGTGGGGCACCTTCAAGTACGCGCCCGGGTTCATGCACTTCGAGTACGTGAATCCCGACGCTCCCAAAGGGGGCGAACTGCGCATGATCGCGGGCTCCCGCATCTCTACCTTCGACAAGTACAACCCGTACACGCTCAAGGGGAATGCGCCGTCGTTCCTGGGTGACCTGCTCTTCGAGAGCCTCCTCGCATCTCCGATGGATGAGATCGGCGTGGCCTACGGCCTGTTGGCGGAAGACGTCGAAGTGCCGGCCGACCTGCTGTCGGCGACGTTTCGCATCCGGCCGGAGGCGCGGTTCCACAACGGCGACGCGGTTCGCGCCGCGGACGTGAAGTACAGCTTCGAAACCCTGGTCTCCCAGTACGCGCACCCCTCCTATTCCACGTTGCTGGCCGACGTCGCCGGCTGCGACGTGGTGGACGAGCGCACCGTGCGCTTCCGGTTCAAGAAGAAGGACCGGCAGATGCCGCTCGTCGTGGGCGGCATCCCGATCTTCAGCCCGAAGTGGGGCATGGAGAACGGCAAGACCAAGCAATTCGACCAGATCACCACCGACACGCCCATAGGCACCGGGGCCTACAAGATCGGGCCGGTGCGCTTCGGCAAGGACGTGACCTACGTGCGAGACCCGAATTACTGGGGCCGCAACCTGGCGGTGCGCCGCGGCATGAACAACTTCGATCGCATTACGATCAAGATCTACCGCGACAGCACGGCGCAGCTCGAAGCGCTCAAGGCCGGCGAATTCGACCTGATGCAGTTTTTCTCCGCGGGCGACTGGACGCGGCGCCTGAACGGCAAGCGCATCGACAGCGGCGAGCTGGTGAAAATGAATTTCCAGCACAAGCTGCCCCATGGCTACTACAGCTACGTGCTCAACCTGCGGCTGCCGAAATTCCAGGACCGGCGCGTTCGCATGGCGCTCGAGCTCGCCATGGACTACGAATGGATGAACGTCCACCTTTTCCGGGGCAGCTACGTGCGGGTGAAGGGTGTGTTCGGCAACACCGACTGCGAAGCCAACGGCCTGCCCTCTCCGGCGGAGGTGGCGTTGATGGAACCGTTCCGCGCTAGCCTTCCGGCGGAGGTCTTCGGCCCGATGGCCCTGCCGCCGCGCACCGACGGCAACAACTCGCTGCGGGGCAACCTGCGAAAGGCCCAGGCGCTTCTGGCCGAGGCCGGCTGGAACTACCGGGACGGCGCCCTGCGAAACGCGAAGGGCGAGGCGCTCACGGTCGAATTCCTGGACAGCTCGGAAGCGCGCGGCGCCACGACCACGGCCGCCTGGAAGCGGGCGCTGGCGCAACTGGGCATCGAGTTCACCCTGCGCGAAGTGGACTTCGCGCTGTGGCAGCAGCGCCTGGAATCGAATAACTTCGAGGTGCTCGGGATTTCCTTCCCGGGCACGCACTTCCCGGGCTCGGACTATGCCGACCTGTTCGGCAGCAAGGCCGCGGATACCCCGGGGTCGGGCAACTACGGCGGCATCAAGAACCCGGCGATCGACGCCCTGATAGCGAAGCTCACGGCCGCGGAGAACCGGGACGACTTCCTCGCCGCATGCCGGTCGCTGGACCGGGTGATCGCACACGGCCATTACCTGATCCCGGCCTGGACCAGCGCCAGCCGCCGCATCGCGTTCAGCGACTGGAAGCTCGAGAGGCCCAAGGTCGTACCGGCCTACCCGCCGGAGGGCGTGCCCTACATGGACTGGTTCATGACCACCTGGTGGGCACGCATGCCGCCCAAGACCTCGAAGTAACGCCCATGTTTGCCTACATACTCAAACGAGTCCTCCTGATGCTGCCCACGCTGTTCGGCGTCCTGCTGATCACCTTCGTGGTGACGCAATTCGTGCCCGGCGGACCGGTCGAACAGTACATGGCCGAGGCGCGCCGCGTCCAGGGCGGCGGCGATGCCTCCGCCTACCGCGGCGGGCAGGGCGTCGACCCGCGGCGGATCGAGCAGATCAAGAAGCTCTACGGGTTCGACAAGCCGCCGGCCGAGCGCTTTTGGCAGATGCTCGGTCAGTACGCGCGGTTCGACCTCGGCCGCAGTTTCATGCACAACAAGCCGGTGGGCCAGCTGATCATCGAAAAACTGCCGGTGTCCATCAGCCTCGGGCTGTGGACCTTCTTCATCAGCTACCTGATCGCGGTGCCGCTGGGGGTTGCCAAGGCCGTGCGCGCGGGTTCCCGGTTCGACTTCGTGACCACGCTCCTGGTGCTCGTGGGCTATGCGATTCCCGGGTTTGTCCTTGGCCTGGCGTTGCTGGTTGTCTTCGGGGGGCATTTCCAGTGGTTCCCGCTGCGAGGCCTGACGTCCTCGAACTGGGATGAACTGAGCTGGGGGGCGCGCATCGCGGACTACCTGTGGCACATCACCTTGCCCGTCACGGCGATGGTGCTGGGCAGCTTCGCCGTGACCACGATGCTCACGAAGAATTCCTTCCTCGAGGAGATCCGCAAGCAATACGTCCTCACGGCCCGCGCCAAGGGCCTCACGGAACGGCGGGTGCTCTGGAAGCACGTGTTTCGCAATGCGCTGATTCCCATCCTCACCGGTTTCCCGGCGGCGTTCATCGGCGCCTTCTTCACCGGGGCGCTGCTGATCGAGACGCTGTTCTCGCTCGACGGCCTCGGCCTGCTCAGCTACGAAAGCATCATCCGGCGCGACTACCCGGTCGTCCTCGGGGCGCTGTTCGTGTTCACGCTGATCGGGCTCATCACCAAACTCATCAGCGACCTGAGCTATGTCTGGGCCGACCCCCGTGTCAAGTTTGATTAACCCCCCCGAAGCGGCCTCCGGCCGCCTCCCCCCCGAGGGGGCGCCACCAGTGGACGGGCTAAGCCCGATCCACGGTGGCCCACCGATTGTCATCCCGGCGCCTGCAATGTCGCAGAGCCCGGCGGCGCGCGCATGGCGGCGCTTCCGGCGCAACCGACTCGGCTTCATGAGCCTGGTGATCTTCTGCACGCTGGTCACGCTGAGCCTCGTCGCCGAGGTGATCTCCAACGACAAGCCGCTGGTCGTGCGCTACAACGGGCAGTTCTACTTCCCGATGGTCAACGAGTACCCCGAAATAACCTTCGGCGGCGATTTCCCCGGACCGACCGACTACCTGGACCCCGCGGTGCGGGCACGGATCACCGAAGGCGACAACTGGGCGCTCTATACGGTGAACCCGTACGGCGCGAAGACCATCACCTACTACACGCCGCACCCGTTCCCCAGCCCGCCGTCGAGGGCAAACTGGCTCGGCACCGACGAACGCGGCCGGGACCTCCTGGCGCAACTGCTGTACGGATTCCGGCTGAGCGTGCTGTTCGGGCTGGCGCTCATGGCGATCGGGATGGTGGTCGGGGTCATTTCCGGTGCGATCCAGGGCTATTTCGGCGGCAAGACCGACCTGGCGTTCCAGCGCTTCATCGAGATCTGGGAGGCGATGCCCGAGCTGTACCTGCTGATCATCTTCAGCGCCATCTTCGCGCCCAGCGTCGCCTTGCTGCTGATTCTGCTGAGCCTGTTCGGCTGGACCAACCTGTCGAACTACGTGCGGGCGGAATTCCTGCGCAACAGGCAGATGGACTATGTGCGCGCCGCCCGGGCACTGGGCGTGGGCAACGGCCGCATCATGTGGCGCCACATCCTGCCCAACAGCCTGACGCCGGTCGTGACTTTCCTGCCGTTTCGCATGAGCGCGGCGATCCTTGCCCTGACGTCGCTCGACTTCCTGGGGCTGGGCGTGCCGCCGGGCACGCCGTCGCTGGGCGAGCTGCTTGCCCAGGGCAAGCAGAACATCGATGCCTGGTGGATCTCCATCATCACCTTCCTCGTACTCGTCGTGACCTTGCTGCTACTGACCCTCATGGGCGACGCGCTTCGCGACGCGCTGGATCCCCGAAAGGCCGATGTATGAAGCCCTTGCTCGAGGTCCGAGGCCTGAGTGTCGCCTTCGGCGGCAAGGAAGTGGTGCACGGGATCGATTTCACCGTCGCGCCGGGCGAGAAGCTGGCGCTCGTCGGCGAGTCCGGCTCCGGCAAGACCGTGAGTGCCCTGGCCCTGCTCGGGCTGGTGCAGAACGCCGTCGTCACCGGCTCGGCGATGTTCGCGGCGGGGGAAGGCAAGCCCCCCCGGGACCTGCTGACGCTACCGGAGCGTGACCTGCTCGCGATCCGCGGCCGCGAGATCGCCATGATCTTCCAGGAGCCGATGACCGCCCTCAACCCGCTCTACACGGTCGGTGACCAGGTCGCCGAGGTGTTGCAGCTGAAGGAGGGCCTGAGTGCGAAGGAGGCGTGGAACGCCGCCATCGAAGCGCTGAGGGCAACAGGCCTCCCCGAGCCGGAGCGGCGTGCGCTGGCTTATCCGCACCAGCTCTCGGGTGGGCAGCGACAGCGGGCCATGATCGCCATGGCGCTGTCGGGCCGGCCCCGGCTGCTGCTGGCCGACGAGCCGACCACAGCGCTCGACGTGACGCTGCGCACCCAGATCCTCGACCTGCTCTCGAACATTCAGCAGCACAACGGCATGGCGATGCTGCTCATCACGCATGACCTGAACCTGGTACGCAAGTTCGCCGACCGGGTCGCCGTGATGGAGAACGGCTACCTCGTCGAGCACGGCCCGGTAGCCGGGATTTTCGCCAACCCCCAGCACCCTTACACCCGCAAGCTGATCGACAGCCGCCCCGTGCGCGACGTCGTGGAAGAGCCGGTCCCCACGGAAGCGCCGGTGATGCAGGCCCGGGGGCTGCAGGTGAGTTACCCGATCCACCGGCCCGGCATCAAGGGCTGGTTCAGCAAGGGGGAGTTCATTGCGGTGAAGGACGCGGCCTTCTCGATTGCGCCGGGCCGCACGCTGGGGGTGGTCGGCGAATCGGGCTCGGGCAAGTCCACGCTCGCCCTGGCGGCACTCGGGCTCATGCCGCATCGCGGCGAGCTGGATGTGGTCGGCAGCCGCTGGGGACCGGACGCGTCGCGCAACAAGGCCATCCGGCGGGTGGTGCAGGTCGTCTTCCAGGACCCGTTCTCTTCGCTCTCGCCGCGCATGACGGTCGAGGAGATCGTCGGCGAGGGCCTGCTCGTCCACGAGCCGGGCCTGGCACCTGCGGGCCGCCGCGAACGGGTGATCCAGGCGCTGCACGACGTGGGGCTGTCGGAGCGCCAGTTCCCCGGGCTGTTACAGCGATATCCGCACGAATTTTCCGGGGGCCAGCGCCAGCGGCTCGCCATCGCGCGCGCGTTGATCGTCAACCCCCGCCTGCTGATCCTGGACGAGCCGACCAGTGCCCTGGACGTGACGATCCAGAAGCAGGTCCTGAAGCTGCTGCAGCGGCTGCAGCGCGAGAAGGGGCTGAGTTTCCTGCTGATCACCCACGACGTCGACGTGATCCGCGCCATGGCGCACGATGTGGTCGTGATGAAGGACGGCGACATCCTCGAAGCCGGCACGGTGCAACAGGTGCTCGATGAGCCCCAGCAGGAGTACACGCGCACGCTGGTCGCCGCAGCATCCTGAGAGGGGCCACGCATGGCGACGAAGCAGCCCACCACGCCGATCCCGGAATCGGAGGTCGAAATCACCGCCGTCCGGGCGCAGGGCGCGGGCGGCCAGAACGTGAACAAGGTATCGAGCGCCATCCACCTGCGCTTCGACATCCGCAACTCATCCTTGCGCGAGGACCACAAGGAGCGGCTCCTCGCCCTGGCGGACCAGCGCATCACCCGCGACGGCGTGCTCATCATCAAGGCCCAGACCCAGCGCAGCCAGGACATGAACCGCGCCGAGGCCATGGGGCGCCTGCAGGAGATCGTGGACAGCGTGGCCGAGCCGCCCCGGCCGCGCCGGCCGACCAAGCCGACCCTGGCCTCCAAAAGGCGGCGGCTGGAAGCCAAGAACCTTCGTTCACAGGTCAAGGTGCTCAGGGGCCGTATTTCCGAGTAGCACGGCCCCTGCCGCCCCACGACCGATCCGTTGCAGATCAACGCTTTACGGGGTACAATCCTTGCTTCACGACCAAACGGGCGGGTACTCACCGCCCGTTTTTTTTGGTCGATTGTTTATCGCGCAACCTTATCGGAGCAGACACAGCCAGTGGCATTGCAGGAAATCGTCGAGCAGACCGTGACCGGGTTGGGTTACGAACTGGTGGAAGTGGAGCGTTCCGCCGGGGGCTTGCTGCGCATCACGATCGACCTGCCGTGGAAGCCGAGCGAGGAGCAGTTCGTCAATGTCGAGGACTGCGAGAAGGTCACGCGGCAGCTGCAGTTCGCCCTGGAAGTCGAGGGCACCGAATACAAGAGGCTGGAAGTGTCGTCGCCCGGGATCGACCGGCCGTTGCGTACACAGCAGGATTTCGAGCGCTTTGCCGGCCACGAGGTGGACATCACGCTCAAGGCCCCGATGGGGCAGGCGGCGGGCGGGCAGGTGGCGGCCAACCGCAAGAAGTTCCGTGGCACGCTGGAACGCACCGAGGCCGCTGGCTGGCAGATCGTCTGGAGCGAGGCACCCGCCGTGAAGCCGGGCCAGAAGGTAAGCAAGAAGAGGGCGCCTGCGCCGTTGCAGGCTTTGGGTTTTACGCTGGACGAGCTGAAGGAAGCGCGGCTGGCACCGGTTGTTGATTTCAAGGGGCGCAAGCCCAAGGCAGTAGGAGAGTCGTGAAATGAATCGCGAAATGTTGATGCTGGTGGAAGCGATCTCGCGTGAGAAGAACGTCGAGCGCGACGTGGTGTTCGGCGCCGTCGAGGCCGCGTTGGCGCAAGCCACCAAGAAGCTGTACGAAGGCGACGTGGACATCCGCGTGGCGGTGGACCGCGACACCGGCGACTATGAAACCTTCCGCCGCTGGCACGTCGTGCCGGACGAGGCCGGCCTGCAGCTGCCCGACCAGGAAATCCTGCTGTTCGAAGCCAAGGAGCAGCTGGCCGATATCGAGGTGGACGACTACATCGAGGAATCGGTGCCGTCCGTGCCCATCGGCCGCATCGGCGCGATGGCCGCCAAGCAGGTGATCCTGCAGAAGATCCGCGACGCGGAGCGCGAGATGCTGCTCAACGACTTCATGTCGCGCGGCGACAAGATCTTCGTGGGCACCGTCAAGCGCATGGACAAGGGCGACATCATCGTCGAGTCGGGCCGCGTCGAAGGGCGCCTGCGCCGCGGCGAGATGATCCCCAAGGAGAACCTGCGCAACGGCGACCGCGTCCGCGCAATGATCATGGAGGTGGACCTGACGCTGCGCGGCGCACCCATCATCCTGTCGCGCTCGGCGCCCGAATTCATGATCGAGCTGTTCCGCCAGGAAGTCCCCGAGATCGAGCAGGGCCTGCTGGAGATCAAGAGCTGCGCCCGCGACCCGGGCTCTCGCGCCAAGATCGCCGTGCTGTCCCACGACAAGCGGGTGGACCCCATCGGCACCTGCGTCGGCGTGCGAGGCACCCGCGTCAACGCCGTGACCAACGAGCTCGCCGGCGAGCGCGTAGACATCGTGCTGTGGTCCGAGGACCCGGCCCAGTTCGTGATCGGCGCCCTGGCGCCGGCCAACGTGTCCTCCATCGTCGTCGATGAAGAGAAGCACGCCATGGACGTGGTGGTCGACGAGGAGAACCTGGCGATCGCGATCGGCCGCGGCGGGCAGAACGTGCGCCTGGCCTCCGACCTCACCGGCTGGAAGATCAACATCATGGACGCGAACGAATCGGCGCAGAAGCAGGCCGAGGAGACGGACACGATCCGCAAGCTGTTCATGGAAAAGCTGGACGTGGATCAGGAGATCGCCGACATCCTGTTCGCCGAGGGATTCACCAGCCTGGAGGAGGTGGCCTACGTGCCGATCCAGGAAATGCTGGAGATCGAATCCTTCGACGAGGACACCGTCAACGAGTTGCGTGCCCGCGCCAAGGACGCCCTGCTGACGATGGAAATCGCCCGCGAGGAGAGCGTCGAGGAAGTCTCGCAAGACCTGCGCGACCTCGAAGGGCTCACGCCTGAACTGATTGGCAAGCTGGCCGAAGCCGGCGTCCACACCCGCGACGACCTGGCCGACCTGGCCGTCGATGAACTCACCGAAATTACCGGCCAGTCCGAGGACGAGGCCAAAACCCTGATCATGAAAGCGCGCGAGCATTGGTTCACCAATGCCACCGCCGCTCACGAGTAATGTGATGGAAGGCACCACAACACATGTCCAGTACCACCGTCGCCGAGTTTGCAACCGAACTCAAGAAATCTCCCGCTACGCTGCTTGAGCAATTGCGCAGCGCCGGCGTGGCCAAATCGGCCCCGACCGACGTCCTGTCCGAAACGGACAAGCAGAAGTTGCTGGGTTACCTGCAGGCCAGCCATGGCACGGCCACGCCGGAACGCAAGAAGATCACCCTGGTGAAGAAGTCCACCAGCGAGATCAAGCAGGCGGATTCGACGGGCAAGGCCCGCACCATCCAGGTCGAGGTCCGCAAGAAGCGCACCTTCGTCAAGCGCGACGAAGGCTCCGACACGGCCGTGGTCGAGGCGCCGGAACCCGAGGTGCAGCAGCCCGTCCCCCACCAGATCGACGATGCCGAGCTGGCCCGCCGCGAGGAAGAAGCGCGCCGCCAGGCCGAGCTGATCCGCCGCCAGGAGGAGGAGCTCGCCGAGAAGCGCCGCCAGCGCGAGGAGACCGAGGCGCGTGAGCGCGAAGCCGCCGACAAGGCCGCGGCGCAACAGGCCGAAGCGATCAAGCTGGAACCGGCGCAACCCAAGTCCGCCGCGAAGGCCGTGGTCGACGAGGCCGCGACGGCAGTCGCCAAGGCCCAGACCGAGGCACGCGAGAAGGCCGCCGCCGAGTCCAAGGCCCGGGCCGACGAGGAAGCCGCGCGCGCCGCAGACTTGGGCGAACGCCGCCGCAAGGCCGAAGCCGAGGCCGCCGCGATCCGTTCCATGATGGCCGCGCCCAAGAAGGTGCTGGTGCCCCACAAGGCGCCCGAGCCCGTCAGGCCGGTGGCCAAGGCCGACGCGGCCAAGCCCGGCGCCAAGGGCACGCTGCACAAGCCCGCCGTGGGCACCGGCACCGGCCGTCCGCCCGCGCCCGGGGCACCGGCAGCGCCTGGCGCTCCCGGCTCCGGCAAGGAAGTCAAGTCCGCGAAGCTGTCGTCCAGCTGGGCGGGCGATCCGGCCAAGAAGAAGGAAATCAAGACCCGCGGCGACAGCACGGGCGGCGTAGGCCGCAACAGCTGGCGCGGCGGGCCCCGTGGCCGCCGCAGCAACGACCGCGACCACCGCGACGACCAGGTGCAGAGCGCACCGGTCGAAGCGCGCGTGATCGAGGTGCACGTGCCCGAAACCATCACGGTCGCCGAACTCGCCCACAAGATGGCGGTCAAGTCGTCCGAGGTGATCAAGCACCTGATGAAGCTGGGCCAGATGGTCACCATCAACCAGCCGCTGGACCAGGACACGGCCATGATCGTGGTCGAGGAAATGGGCCACAAGGCGATCGTCGCCGCGCTGGACGACCCGGAAGCCTTTACCGACCAGGACGTGGGGGCCGCCGAGGGCGAGGCGCTGCCGCGCGCGCCGGTCGTGACGGTCATGGGCCACGTCGACCACGGCAAGACGTCGCTGCTGGACTACATCCGCCGCGCCAAGGTGGCGGCGGGCGAAGCCGGCGGCATCACGCAGCACATCGGCGCTTACCACGTCGAAACGCCGCGTGGCGTCATCTCGTTCCTGGACACACCCGGCCACGAGGCGTTCACGGCCATGCGCGCCCGCGGCGCGCAGGCGACGGACATCGTGATCCTGGTGGTGGCCGCCGACGACGGCGTGATGCCGCAGACCAAGGAAGCCATCAAGCACGCGAAGGCGGCCGGCGTCCCGATCGTGGTGGCGATCAACAAGATCGACAAGCCCGATGCCAACACGGACCGCGTCAAGCAGGAACTGGTGGCCGAGCAGGTCGTGCCGGAAGAATACGGCGGCGAGTCGCCGTTCGTCCCGGTTTCCGCCAAGACCGGCGAGGGCATCGACGCCCTGCTGGAGCAGGTGCTGCTGCAGGCCGAAGTGCTGGAGCTGAAGGCACCCGTCGAGGCCATGGCCAAGGGCCTGGTCATCGAAGCGCAGCTGGACAAGGGCCGCGGCCCGGTGGCGACCGTGCTGGTGCAGTCCGGCACACTCAAGACCGGCGACGTGGTGCTGGCCGGCCAGACGTATGGCCGCGTGCGGGCCATGCTCGACGAGAACGGCAAGTCCATCAAGACGGCCGGGCCGTCCATCCCGGTGGAAATCCAGGGCCTGACGGAAGTGCCGCAGGCCGGCGACGAATTCATGGTGCTGACCGACGAGCGCCGCGCGCGCGAAATCTCGACCTACCGTGCCGGCAAGTTCCGCAACACCAAGCTGGCCCGCCAGCAGGCCGCCAAGCTGGAGAACATGTTCACCGACATGACCGCCGGCGAAGTGAAGATGGTTCCCATCATCATCAAGGCCGACGTGCAGGGTTCGCAGGAAGCGCTGGGACAGTCGCTGGTCAAGCTCTCGACCGACGAGGTCAAGGTGCAACTGGTCTATTCCGGCGTCGGCGGCATCAGCGAGTCGGACGTCAACCTGGCGATCGCATCCAAGGCGGTCATCATCGGTTTCAACGTCCGTGCCGATGCCGGCGCCCGCAAGCTGGCCGAAGGCAACGGCGTGGACATCCGCTACTACGGCATCATCTACGACGCCGTGGACGAGCTGAAGGTGGCGATGTCCGGCATGCTCGCGCCCGAGCAGAAGGAAGAAGTCATCGGCACCGCCGAAGTGCGCACCGTGTTCGTGGCGTCCAAGATCGGCACGATCGCCGGCTCGTACATCACGTCGGGCCAGGTCACGCGCAACTGCAAGTTCCGCCTGCTGCGCGAGAACGTCGTCGTCTACACAGGCGAGGTCGAGTCGGTCAAGCGCCTGAAGGACGATGTGCGCGAGGTCAAGGAAGGCTTCGAGTGCGGCATCAAGCTGCGCAACTACAACGACGTCAAGGAAGGCGACCAGCTCGAGTTCTTCGAAGTCAAGGAAATCGCAAGGACGTTGTAAGGAGAGAACGGACCACCTGACGGCGGTCCGCCCTTCTGGTTTTTTTCATGAAACCCCGCTCAGCCACCCCCAACCGCGCCTTCAAGGTCGCCGATCAGATCCAGCGCGATTTGACGGAGCTGATCGCGCGCGAACTGAAGGACCCGCGGGTGGGCATGGTGACGATCCAGGCCGTGGAGGTCACGCCCGATTACGCGCACGCGAAGATCTTCTTCAGCGTGCTCGTGGGCGACCCCGCGGAATGCGAGACTGCCCTCAACCAGGCTGCGGGGTTCCTGCGCAACGGCCTGTTCAAGCGCCTGCACATCCACACGGTGCCGACGCTGCATTTCCAGTTCGACCGCACGACCGAGCGCGCCGCGGACATGAACGCCCTGATCGCCAAGGCGGTCTCCTCCCGCGCCAAAGAAGACTAGCCGTGAACGCGCCACGCACCAGGGTGCAGCGGCGCCCTGTGCACGGGGTGTTGCTGCTCGACAAACCGCTGGGTCTTTCCAGCAACAACGCCTTGCAAAGGTGCAAGTGGCTGCTGCGCGCCGAAAAGGCGGGCCACACCGGCACGCTCGATCCGCTTGCGACGGGTGTCCTGCCGCTTTGTTTCGGCGCCGCGACGAAATTCAGCCAGCTGCAGCTCGATGCCGACAAGACTTACGAGGCGACAGTGAAGCTCGGCGTGAAAACGTCCACCGGCGATGCAGAGGGCGAAGTCATCGCCGAACGCCCCGTGACGGGGATCACGCTGGAGCGGCTGGCCGAAGTGGCAAGGCAATTCACCGGCCCGCTACGGCAGGTGCCGCCGATGCACAGCGCCTTGAAAAAGGACGGCAAGGCCTTGTACGAATATGCGCGCGCCGGAGAGGAAGTCGAGCGCGAGCCGCGGGACGTGGTGATCCACGCGATCGAGTTGGCCGCGCAGCCCGGCACGCAGGACACCTTGCGGCTGGTGGCCAAGGTCAGCAAGGGCACCTATATTCGCACGCTGGGCGAGGACATCGGCGAGGCGCTGGGCTGCGGCGCGCACCTGACCTCCTTGCGCCGCATTGCGACGGGCCAGTACGACATCGGGCAATGCGTGACCCTGGAGACGCTGGAAGGGATGGGCGAGGAAGAACGTCTTGGTTGCCTGCTGCCCGTCGACTCGCTCCTGCCCGATCACTCGCGCGTCCGGCTGGACGCCGAGAATGCAGGCCGGTTCCTGAGCGGCCTGCGCCGCCGCGGGCAATGGCCGGACAACGAACACGTCGCCGTGTATGGCGTGGAACCCCGGGCCCTGCTCGGGACCGCCCATGCCAAGGGCGGGGAACTGATCCCGGGCCGGCTGCTGAGCCCGCCGGAGGTCCAACAGATTTTGGAAAGCAAACTATGACCAACAAGCAAATCCGCAATATCGCGATCATCGCGCACGTCGACCATGGCAAGACCACGATGGTCGACCAGCTGCTGCGCCAGTCGGGCACCTTCGCCGAGCACGAGAAGGTGGTCGACACCGTCATGGACAACAACGCCATCGAGCGGGAGCGCGGCATCACGATCCTGGCGAAGAACTGCGCCGTGAGCTGGAAGGGCACGCACATCAACATCGTCGACACCCCCGGCCACGCCGACTTCGGCGGCGAAGTGGAGCGCGCCCTGTCGATGGTGGACGGCGTCGTGCTGCTGATCGACGCGCAGGAGGGTCCCATGCCGCAGACGCGATTCGTGACCAAGAAGGCGCTGGCGCTGGGCCTGCGGCCGATCCTGGTCGTGAACAAGGTCGACAAGCCGGGCTCCCGCCCGCAGCATGTCGTCAATGCGGCCTTCGACCTGTTCGACAAGCTGGGCGCCACCGACGAGCAGCTGGACTTCCCCGTCGTGTACGCCTCCGGCATCAACGGCTGGACCTCCATGGAAGAAGGCGGGCAGGGCGAGCAATGGGGCCCGGACATGTCGGCCCTGTTCGACACCATCCTGGCCCACGTGCCCCCGCATGAGGGCGACTCGGATGCGCCCCTGCAGCTTCAGATCTCGGCCATCGATTACTCGACCTTCGTCGGCCGGATCGGCGTCGGCCGCGTCAACGCGGGCACGATCAAGCCCATGATGGACGTGGTCGTGATGGAAGGCCCGGACGGCAAGTCCATCAAGGGCCGGATCAATCAGGTGCTGACGTTCCAGGGGCTGGACCGCGTGCAGGTCACGCAGGCGGGACCGGGCGATATCGTGCTGATCAACGGCATCGACGAGATCGGCATCGGCGTCACGGTGACCGACCCGGCCAACCCGGCGCCGCTGCCCATGCTCAAGGTCGACGAACCGACGCTGACCATGAACTTCTGCGTCAACACCAGCCCGCTCGCCGGCCGTGAGGGCAAGTACGTCACGAGCCGCCAGATCTGGGACCGCCTGCAGAAAGAGTTGCAGTCGAACGTCGCGCTGCGGGTCAACGAAACCGGCGAAGAGGGGATCTTCGAAGTCATGGGCCGCGGTGAGCTGCACCTCACCATCCTGCTGGAGAACATGCGCCGCGAAGGCTACGAACTGGCCGTCTCCAAGCCGCGCGTGGTGCTCAAGAACGTCGACGGCGTCAAGCATGAGCCGATCGAACTGGTCACCGTGGACATCGAGGACCAGCACCAGGGCGGCGTGATGCAGGCGCTGGGCGAGCGCAAGGGCGACCTCATCAACATGGAACCGGACGGCCGCGGCCGTGTCCGCCTGGAATACCGCATCCCCGCGCGGGGCCTGATCGGCTTCACGAACGAGTTCCTGAACCTGACGCGCGGCTCGGGCCTGATCTCCAACATCTTCGACGGCTACGAGCCGCACCGGGGCGAGATCGGAGGCCGCAAGAACGGCGTGCTGATCTCGATGGACGACGGAGAGATCTTTACCTATGCCCTGGGCAAGCTGGACGACCGCGGCCGCATGTTCGTGCGCCCCAACGACCCGGTGTACGAGGGCATGATCGTGGGCATCCACAGCCGCGACAACGACCTCGTGGTCAACGCCACGCGCACCAAGCAGCTGACCAACTTCCGCGTCTCCGGCAAGGAAGACGCGATCAAGATCACCCCCCCGATCCAGCTCACGCTGGAATACGGCGTGGAGTTCATCGAGGAAGACGAGCTGGTCGAGATCACGCCCAAGAGCGTGCGCCTGCGCAAGCGCTACCTGAAGGAGCACGAGCGCAAGCGCGCCTCGCGGGAACCCCTCGTCGCCGGATGAAGCTGACGCACACCAGGGCGGTGTGGCTGATGGTGGCGGTGACCCTGATGTGGTCGATCGCGGGAGTGGTCACGCGCCACCTGGAGCATGCCCGCAGCTTCGAGATCACCTTCTGGCGCAGCTTCTTCACCGTGGCGTCGCTGATGGTGATCCTGCCGTTCTTCCAGGGCCGGGAGGTCTTCGCGCGGATCCGCAACGGCAATGCCGCGCTGTGGATCTCCGGCGTGTGCTGGAGCGTCATGTTCACGGCGTTCATGATCGCCCTGACGCTCACCAGCGTGGCGAATGTGCTCGTCACGATGTCGGTGGGGCCCTTCCTCACGGCCCTGTTCGCGCGCGTCTTCATCGGCTACCGCATTCCCCTGCGCACCTGGATCGCCATCCTCGTGGCCGGCGCCGGCATTGCCTACATGTACGCGGCGCAGGTGTCGGGCGGGCAGATGGCGGGCACCCTCGTCGCGCTGTGCGTCCCCCTGGCGGGAGCGGTGAACTGGACGGTGGTCCAGCGCTCGCAGGCCCGAGGCCAGAACGTGGATCTCGTGCCTTCGGTGCTGGTCGGGGCGGTGATCTCCACGCTCACGACACTGCCGCTTGCGATGCCCTTGCAGGCCTCCGGCCATGACATCGCATTGCTCGCGCTGCTGGGCCTGGTGCAACTGGCGATTCCCTGCACGCTCTCGGTCGTCTGCGCCCGCGTGCTGAAGGCCCCGGAAATTGCCCTGTTGGCGTCGCTGGAAGTGATCTTCGGCATCCTCCTGGCGTGGATAGGCGCCAACGAAGTGCCTGGCCAGACGGTATTGGCGGGCGGCGCGCTCGTGATCGGCGCGCTGGTCGCCAATGAACTTGTCGGATGGAGGACGAGGACGTGAGCGATATCGACGTGGAACTCAGCTCGGGCGTGGGCTTGGTCACCTTGAACCGCCCCAAGGCGCTCAACGCGCTGACGCTGGGCATGGTCCGTGATCTCACGGCCGTCCTTCTCGCCTGGCGCGACGATGCCTCGGTGAAAGCAGTTGCGATCCGTGGGGAAGGCAGGGCGGGCCCGTTCGGCGCGTTCTGCGCCGGCGGCGACATCCGCTTCTTCCACCAGGCCGCGCTCGCCGGCGACCCGCGGCTGGAGGATTTCTTCACCGAGGAATACAGCCTCGATCACATGGTCCACGGCTTCGGCAAGCCCGTCATCGCGTTCATGGACGGTGTCGTGATGGGCGGTGGCATGGGCATCGCTCAGGGCGCGAGCCTGCGGATCGCCACCGGGCACACGAAGATGGCGATGCCGGAGACGAACATCGGCCTGTTCCCGGACGTGGGCGGCGGCTATTTCCTGGGGCGCTGCCCGGGCCACATGGGGGAATACCTGGCCCTGACCGGCCACGTCGTCACCGGCGCCGACGCGGTAGGGGTGGGGCTGGCGGACGTTGTCCTCGATTCCGCGCAGTTGGCGCCGCTGTGGGCGGAACTGGCGTCAGGTACCGTCCCCACGCTCAGCCGGCTGCAGCAGGCGGGCGCGCCCACGGCCGGCACGCTGCTGCGCGACCAGGCCGCGATCGACCGCGTCTTCGCGTTGCCGACCGTCAAGGACATCGTATCTGCGCTCGAAGCCGACACGTCGCAGTGGGCCGTCGAAACAGCCGCCGTGCTGCGCAAGCGCTCGCCACTGATGCTTCACGTCGTCCTGGAACAGATCCGGCGCGGGCGCGGGTCGAGCCTGGCGGACGACCTGCGGATGGAGCGCGGCCTGGTTCGCAACTGCTTCCACTTGAGAGCGGGCGCGGCCGGAGAAACGGTGGAAGGCATCCGTGCCCTCGCGGTCGACAAGGACCACAGCCCGCGCTGGAACCCCCCGCGCATCGAGGAAGTGACGCCCGACATGGTGGCCGCCTTCTTCGAGGCCCCCTGGCCGGCCCACGCGCACCCGCTGCGGCACCTCGCCTAACGGCTGCGGCTCTTCATGGCGCGCTCGACCTCCCGCTTGCCTTCGCGGTCCTTGATCGTGTCGCGCTTGTCGTGCTCGGCCTTGCCCTTGGCCAGCGCGATCTCGCATTTGACCTTGCCGTCCTTCCAATGCAGGTTCAGCGGCACCAGCGTATAGCCCTTTTGCTCGACCTTGCCGACCAGGCGGCGTATCTCGTCCTTGTGCAGCAGGAGCTTCTTGGTACGTACGGCATCGGGGCTGACGTGCGTGGAAGCGGTCCGCAGCGGGTTGATCTGGCAGCCGATGACGTAAAGCTCGCCGTTCTTGATGACGACGTAGCCATCGGTGAGCTGCACTTTGCCCTCGCGCAGGGCTTTGACTTCCCAGCCCTGCAGCACCATGCCGGCCTCGAACTTCTCCTCGAAGAAGTAGTTGTACGCGGCCTTCTTGTTGTCGGCGATGCGGCTAGCGGTTTCGGGTTTCTTGGCCATTGCCTTACAAATATGTGGACCCCACGGCTCGATACTCGAGCCTGCCCCCGAGGGGCTTTGCACAGCTTGGGGCGGCCCGGCGCTATGCAAGGGTGCGCCGGGGCTAACTACAATGCCCGCGCGGCCCCGCATTCTCTATGAAAACCGTCCACAAGTCCGTCCTCATCTGGTACAGCGCCGAGGAAATGTTCGCCCTGGTCACGGATGTGGCCCGTTATCCCGAGTTCCTGCCGTGGTGCGACCGGGCCTCGGTCGTCGAGAACGGTGACCATGGGATGAAGGCCGAGATCGGCATGGCGTTCAGCGGCATCCACCAGACGTTCACGACCCTCAATGAGCACGTTCCGGGCCGCGAGGTGACGATGAAGCTGCTGGACGGCCCGTTTTCCCACCTGGACGGACAGTGGAAGTTCATCCCCCTGGGCAACGAGCAGCAGCGCGCCTGCAAGGTGGAACTGGAACTCCACTATGGCTTCAGCAACGCCACCCTGGCCAAGCTGGTCGGCCCGGTCTTCGACAAGATCGCCGGCAGCATGGTGGACGCGTTCGTCAAGCGGGCCGAAGAAATGTATGGCTGAGAGCGGGGACGCATTGCCCGCAGTCGCCATCCGGGTGACGGTGATCTATTCGCCACAACCGCGAACCGTTCACGAGTGGGCCGTGCTCCTGCCGGCCGGCGCCAGCGTGCTGCAGGCGCTCGAAGCGAGCGGCCTGGGCGACGCGTTTGCGGATGTTGAACTGCGCGGTGCGGTAGTGGGTGTGTGGGGGCGCAAGGCGCGCCTGGAACAGGTGTTGCGCGATCGCGACCGGGTCGAAATCTACCGCCCCCTCAAGGTGGACCCGAAGGTCGCGCGCCGCGAGCGCTTCCGCTCGCAGGGTTCGCGCGCTGCGGGCCTGTTCGCCCGCAAGCAAAACGGAGCCAAGCCCGGTTACTGAGCGGGCTTGCAGTCGCTGGCGATGATCTTTTCCAGGCGCCTGGTTTCTGCGGCGCGCTGCGCGTCGTCGAGGATCTCGCGCTCGCCCTTGGCGTTGGTCCTGGTGATCCGGACGCCGGAATCGAAGCTCGCCTTGGAGCCCTTGGCGCGCTCGCAGTTGTCGGCCCGCATCTTTGCGTGCTCTTCTTCCTGGGCCTTTTTCTTCTCGGCGTCGGCGGCGTCCGCGAGCTTCTTCTTGTCCTGCAGTTCCTTGTCCTTGCCGCTGACCTTGGGTGCCGACGCCGCGGGCTTGACCGTCGCGGCAGGGGCCGCGGCTTCCACCGGTTCCGCCGGACGGCTCTTGCCGCCCGAAGGCTGCCTGATGATGTTCTTGGCCGGAACGTCGGCCGGGGGGGACTGGTCGCTGAAGACCTTCCGGCCGTCCTTGTCGATCCATTGCCATTGGGCAAGACACAGGGCGGGCAGGGCGCAAGCCAGGCCGATGAGGGTAGCGCGGATCGGATTCATCCCACCAGTGTAGCGCCGGGGGTGGCGCGAGCCTTCGCCGCTGGGGCCACTGGAGTGCGCCGTCCGTCACGAAGGGGACGTCGTGCGCGAGGGTTGGTTCGAGCAATGACCCCCCGCGGGCTTCGCACTGCCCCCGAGGGGCCGCCGTGAGGCGGCTCGGCGCCCGGAGACGCACGAGTACAATCCGTTTTTTGGAGCTTTGACATGCGCCTCTTAGGAAAAGCGCTCACCTTCGACGATGTGTTGCTGGTGCCGGCGTTCTCCCAGGTCCTGCCCAAGGACACGTCCCTCGCGACCCGTCTCTCCCGCAACATCTCCCTGAACCTGCCGCTGGTGTCCGCCGCCATGGACACCGTCACCGAAGCGCGGCTGGCCATCGCCATCGCGCAGGAAGGCGGCATGGGAATCGTCCACAAGAACCTCACGCCGAAGCAGCAGGCCGCCGAAGTCTCACGCGTCAAGCGCTACGAGTCGGGCGTCCTTCGCGACCCGGTCGTCATCACGCCGTCGCACACGGTGAGGCAGGTCATCGACATGCAGGAGCAGTTGGGAATCTCGGGATTTCCCGTAATCGACGGCGGCAAGGTGGTGGGCATCGTCACCGGCCGGGACCTGCGCTTCGAGACGCGCTACGACGTCCCTGTCCGCGACATCATGACCCCGCGCGAGAAGCTGATCACCGTGAGCGAGGGCACCAGCGCGGCCGAGGCCAAGGCGCTCCTGAACAAGTACAAACTGGAGCGATTGCTCGTGATCAACGACGCGTTCGAGCTCAAGGGCCTGATCACCGTCAAGGACATCACCAAGCAGACCAGCTTCCCGAACGCGGCACGCGACCCTTCGGGCCGCCTGCGCGTCGGCGCCGCCGTCGGTGTCGGCGAGGGCACCGAGGAGCGGGTCGAGGCCCTGGTCAAGGCCGGGGTCGATGCAATCGTGGTGGACACGGCGCACGGCCACAGCAAGGGCGTGATCGAGCGCGTCCGCTGGGTCAAGCAGAACTATCCGAACATCGATGTCATCGGCGGCAACATCGCCACGGGCGCCGCTGCGCGCGCGCTGGTCGAGGTCGGCGCGGACGCGGTGAAAGTGGGCATCGGGCCAGGCTCCATCTGCACCACGCGCATCGTGGCAGGTGTGGGCGTGCCCCAGATCACCGCCATCGACAACGTCGCCACGGCACTGCGCGGCACGGGCGTGCCCCTCATCGCGGACGGCGGCGTGCGGTACTCCGGGGACATCTCCAAGGCCATCGCGGCCGGCGCGAGCACCGTGATGATGGGCGGCATGTTCGCCGGCACCGAAGAGGCGCCCGGCGAGATCGTGCTGTACCAGGGCCGCAGCTACAAGAGCTACCGCGGCATGGGCTCCATCGGCGCCATGCAGCAGGGCAGCGCCGACCGCTACTTCCAGGAAGCCACCACCGGCAACCCGAACGCGGACAAGCTCGTGCCCGAAGGCATCGAAGGGCGGGTGCCATACAAGGGCTCGCTGGTTTCCATCGTCTACCAGATGGCCGGCGGCGTCCGGGCCAGTATGGGTTATTGCGGCTGCGCGACCATCGACGAGATGAAGGACAAAGCCGAATTCGTGCAAATCACGGCTGCTGGCATGCGTGAGAGCCACGTGCACGACGTGCAGATCACCAAGGAAGCGCCGAACTACCGGGCGGAGTAATCTGGCCAGAATTGCGGCTCTGGCTTGATTGCGCTATTATTTGGCCAGTTTTTAACTTCTGGCCAAAACCATGCAGCGCACCGGCATCTACGAAGCCAAGAACAACTTTTCGGCCCTGGTCGAACTCGTCGAAAAAGGCGAGGAGATTCGGATCACCCGTCACGGGAAGGAAGTGGTGCGGATGCTGCCCATGCGCCGCAAACCGGTGATCACCGATGAGCAGATCACACGCGAGCTCGACCAGATCGATGCATTGCACAAGCTCATCAAGCCGGGCCCCCCGTGGCGCGAACTGCGAGACGAAGGGCGCCAGGAATGACGGCTTTCGTGCTCGACGCCTCTGTGACGGCGGCGTGGCTGCTGCCTGACGAGGCCAGCGAGCATACCCGCCGCCTTTACGCCAGGATCCGCCGTGACGAGGTCGAGCCGCAGGCGCCCGATCTCTGGCAATGGGAGTGCGCCAACATCCTGGCCAACGGCGTCAGGTCCGGCCGCATCCCCCCGTCCGCGGTGGAGGGGCTGTGGAGCGTCCTGGAGGCCGTGCGGCACCGGGTAGACCTCCATGCGCTCGCGCCCGCCCAGCACAAGGCTTCATTGGGCGTGGCCATGGACGCGGGCCTGTCTGCCTGCGACGCGGGCTACGTCTGGCTCGCACGCTCCCTGAATCTCCCCCTCCTGACTTTCGACCGGAAGCTCATGGAGGCCGCGCCCGCCTGCGGCGTGAAGCTCGTCGACATCGCCACGCTTTGAAATCCATGCAACACCAGAAAATCCTCATCCTCGATTTCGGCTCCCAGGTCACCCAGCTGATCGCGCGCCGCGTGCGTGAAGCCCACGTGTTCTGCGAAGTCCATCCCTGCGACGTCACCGACGAGTGGGTCCGCCAGTACGCCGCGGACGGGACCCTCAAAGGGGTGATCCTGTCGGGCAGCCACGCCAGCATCTACGAGGAAACGACCGACAAGGCGCCGCAGGCGGTGTTCGAGCTGGGCGTCCCGGTGCTGGGGATCTGCTACGGCATGCAGGCCATGGCCCACCAGCTGGGCGGCAAGGTCGAGGGCGGGCACAAGCGCGAGTTCGGCTTTGCCAGCGTGCGTGCCCGCGGCCACACGAACCTGCTCAAGGACATCGCCGACTTCACCACGTCCGAAGGCCACGGCATGCTCAATGTCTGGATGAGCCACGGCGACAAGGTGACGGAGCTGCCCCCCGGCTTCAAGCTGATGGCCAGCACGGAGAGCTGTCCCATCGCGGGCATGGCCGATGAGGCGCGCAAGTTCTACGCCGTGCAGTTCCATCCCGAAGTCACGCACACCCAGCAGGGCAGGGCCATTCTCGAGCGCTTCGTGCTGGGCATCTGCGGCGCAAGGCCCGACTGGGTGATGCGCGACCACGTCGCCGAGGCGGTGGAGGCGATCCGCAGGCAGGTGGGCGACGAGGAAGTGATCCTGGGCCTGTCCGGCGGCGTGGATTCGTCGGTGGCGGCCGCGCTGATCCACCGCGCGATCGGCGACCAGCTCACCTGCGTGTTCGTCGATCACGGCTTGCTGCGCCTCAACGAAGGCGACATGGTCATGGACATGTTCGTGGGCAAGCTGCACGCCAGGGTCATCCGCGTCGATGCGAGCGACCTGTTCCTGGGCAAGCTTGCCGGGGTCAGCGACCCGGAGGCCAAGCGCAAGATCATCGGCGGCCTGTTCGTGGACGTGTTCAAGTCCGAGGCGGCGAAGCTGAAGGCCGGCGACGGCGGGCACAAGGGGGCCACATTCCTCGCGCAGGGCACGATCTACCCGGACGTCATCGAGTCCGGCGGCGCCAAGAACAAGAAGGCCATGACCATCAAGAGCCACCACAACGTCGGTGGCCTGCCCGAGCAACTGGGGCTGAAACTGCTGGAGCCGCTGCGCGACCTGTTCAAGGACGAAGTGCGCGAACTGGGCGTGGCGGTGGGCCTGCCGCCGGAAATGGTCTACCGGCATCCGTTTCCGGGCCCCGGGCTGGGCGTGCGCATCCTGGGCGAGGTGAAGAAGGAATACGCCGACCTGCTGCGCCGGGCCGACGCAATCTTCATCGAGGAGCTGCGCAACTTCAAGGACGACGCCACGGGCAAGAGCTGGTACGACCTGACCAGCCAGGCGTTCACGGTGTTCCTGCCGGTGAAAAGCGTCGGCGTGATGGGCGATGGCCGCACCTACGACTACGTGGTGGCGCTGCGCGCGGTGCAGACCAGCGATTTCATGACCGCCGACTGGGCGGAGCTGCCGTACGCGCTGCTCAAGAAAGTCTCGAGCCGGATCATCAACGAGGTGCGCGGCATCAACCGCGTGACCTACGACGTGAGCAGCAAACCCCCCGCCACCATCGAGTGGGAGTGAGTCGCCCGCTGGGCGGAAGCAGGGCAGTCGGGGCACAATCTGCGGCATGTACCAGCCTCCCCATTTCAAGACGGATGACCGCGCGATCGCCGCGCGCCTGATGCGCGAGCACCCGTTCGCCAGCCTCATCTCGGTTGACGACGCGGGCTTGCCTTTCGTCACGCACCTCCCGTTGCACCTCGAAGAGCGCGACGGCGGTTTCGTGCTCCTGGGCCATTGCGCCAAGCCCAACCCCCACTGGCAATTCCTGCAGCAGCGGCCCGCGGCCGTGGTGACGTTCCTCGGCCCGCACGCATTCCAGTCCCCGAAGATCTACCCGGACCTCGCAAGGGTGCCAAGCTGGAATTACCTTGCCGTGCATTGCACCGTGGCGGCGACGCTGGTCGAGGATCCGGTGGCCAAGGATGCCCTGCTCAAGAAACTGATCGGGGACCACGAGCCGCCCTATGCCGAGCAATGGCGTGGCCTGGGAGAAGAGTTCGCGCACAAGATGCTGGCGGGCATCGTCGGGTTCGAACTGAAGGTGACGGATCTGCAATGCAAGCTCAAGCTGAACCAGCATCGGCCCGAGTCGCACGCCGCCTTGAGGGCTGGCTATGCGAGGGGCAATGACCATGAGCGCGAACTCGCGCGGTGGATGGATGCCCTGGGGATCGGCGAGCCGCAAGGCACTACCGGAGGAGGGCGCGGATGAGAGTCGTTTTCGGCGTATTGAGCTTGCTGGTGGTCGTCGCCATCGTGGGCATCCTGGCCAGGAAGCAACTGGGCGCCGTCGCGCCCGTTGCGGGGCCCCCGCCGGTCGCGGCGCCCGGCACGATGGCGCCGCCGACCGGGACGCCGCAGCAACAGGTGCAGCAGTTCCAGCAGGCGGTGCAGGGCACCCTGCAACAGGCGCGCCCCGTCGACGACACGAAGTGAACGACGAGCGCTTCATGGCCATGGCCCTGGAGCAGGCCCGCCTGGCGGCGGCGGCCGGCGAGGTGCCCGTGGGCGCCGTCCTGGTGAAGGACGGCCAGGTCATCGGCGCGGGGCACAACGCGCCGGTCGGCGAGCACGACCCGACGGCCCATGCCGAAGTGGCTGCCCTGCGCGCGGCGGCGAAGGCGATCGGCAACTACCGGCTGGACGGCTGCGACCTGTACGTCACGCTGGAGCCTTGCGCCATGTGCAGCGGCGCCATGCTCCATGCGCGCGTGCGTCGCCTGGTGTTCGGCGCGGCCGATCCCAAGACCGGGGCGGCCGGCTCCGTCACCGACCTGTTTTCGCAGCCGCGGCTGAACCACCAGACCGAGGTGCGGGGCGGCGTGCTCGCGCAGGAGTGCGGTGCCCTCCTGGGCGGGTTCTTCGCCCGGCGGCGGCAGGAGACCCGCAGCTCGGCCCAACCGGTGCGCGACGATGCGCTACGCACGCCTGACGAACGCTTCGCGAACCTGCCCGGCTACCCGTGGTCACCCCGGTACGTGAGCGACCTGCCCGCGCTGGGTGGCCTGCGACTGCACTACCTCGACGAAGGACCGCAGGACTCGCCCCTGACCTGGCTGTGCCTGCACGGCAACCCCGCCTGGAGCTACCTGTATCGCAAGATGATTCCCGTCTTCCTCGACGCCGGCCACCGCGTGGTCGCCCCGGACCTGGTGGGCTTCGGCAAGAGCGACAAGCCGAAGAAGGACGCGGCCCACAGCTTCGGTTGGCACCGGCAGGTGTTGCTGGAATTCGTGGAGCGGCTGGACCTGAACGCTGTGGTGCTCGTCGTGCAGGACTGGGGCGGCTTGCTGGGCCTGACACTGCCGATGGCGGCGCCGGGGCGGTACCGCGGCCTGCTCGCGATGAACACCGCCCTGGGCACCGGCGATGCGCCGCTCAGTCCCGGCTTCGTTGCCTGGCGCGAGATGTGCGCGAAGAATCCCGAGTTCGACGTGGCACGCCTTTTCGCGCGCGGCAACCCCCACATGAGCGCGCAGGAATGCGACGCATACAACGCGCCTTTCCCGGACCGCGGCCACCGTGCCGCGCTGCGGGCGTTCCCGCCGATGGTGCCCGACCGCCCCGATGCGGATGGCGCGGCCGTGTCGCTCGAGGCCCGCGAGTTCTGGGCCCATCGGTGGACGGGCCAGTCGATGATGGCCATCGGTGCGCAAGACCCGGTGCTGGGCGTGCCTGTGATGGAGGCTTTGCGGCGGATCATCCGCGGTTGCCCCGAGCCCATGGTGCTGGAGCAGGCCGGCCACTTCGTGCAGGAACATGGTGGGCCGATCGCGCGCGCGGCGGTGGGATACTTCCGCTCGTGAAAAAACATATCTACATCTTCTCGCCCTCGAGCGCGGTGCGCGACAAGGCGGTGATCCGCCGCGGCGTGGCTCGTTTGCGGGCGCTGGGCCACGAAGTCGAACTCGACGAAGCGGTGTTCGCCACGCATATGCGCTTTGCCGGCGACGACGAGACGCGCCTGGCGGCGATCCATCGGGCCGCGGCCAGTGGTGCGGACATTGCCCTCATCACGCGCGGAGGCTATGGCCTCACGCGCCTGTTGCCGGGCATCCGCTACAAGGCGGTGGCGAAAGCGATCGACAAGGGCATGCGTTTCGTGGGCCTGTCCGACTTCACGGCGTTCCAGAACGCCGTCCTCGCCGAAACGGGGTCCGTGACCTGGTCGGGGCCCGCGCTCGGCGAGGACTTCGGCGTCGAGGGAGAGCCGGACGACATCATGCAGGCCTGCTTCGAGGACCTGGTGACGGGGCAGGGGGAGGGCACCGGCTGGCAGATCCCGCGGCCCGAGGTGCCCGTGAAGCCACTCGAGTTGAAGGGCCAGCTATGGGGCGGCAACCTCGCGATCATGGCCGCGCTGGCGGGCACGCCGTGGATGCCCAAGATCAAGGGGGGCATCCTGTTCCTCGAGGACGTGCACGAACATCCTTACCGCGTCGAGCGCATGCTGACGCAGTTGCTCTACGCCGGCATCCTGGGGCGGCAGAAGGCCATCCTGTTGGGGCATTTCACCAACTACAAACCGGTCCCGCACGACAAAGGGTACCGCCTGCAGACCGTGGTGGACTGGCTGCGCGGGCAGGTCAAGGCCCCGGTGTTCACGCAGTTGCCGTTTGGCCATGTCCCGACCAAGGTGGCGTTGCCGGTGGGGGCGAAAGTCCATCTGGCCGTGGAAGGCCGGGATGCATTCGTGCTGTGGGGGCACCGCCACTAGGGACGGGGGAGGCGACGCTCAGCCGACCAGGGGGCTGGGGCGGGAGTTCAGGCCGTTCGGCAGCAGGCCCTGGAACATTTGCGTCACCGAAGCGACCTTCTGGCGGGCAGCCACCTCCCCGTGCATCGCGGCCAAGGCTGCCATCAGGTCGCCGCGCAGGTACCAGAGTGCCTGAACATCGGTCGCGTAGCGGATGCGGCGGGTGATTTGCGGGAAATGCTTGGGCCCGCCATCGCCCAGCAGTGTCAGCATCGATTCCCGGATGTCCTCTGTGCCGCTCTCGAGCACGGACTCCGACGGCGGCAGGGGGTTGCCGAGGAGACCGTAAATGCTGCTTCGAAGATTGGGCTTGAGCCAACGCATGATGTACGTTTTTGTCCCTTGAGAAACAATTTGGTGACCGGATTGACAAGTTATGCGCAGGACAGCAAAAGCGCAAGTGCGAACCGTGACGGAATTAACGGAAAACCATGAGCAAAATCAAGGAGTTGGTAACGAGTGGTGAAGTTAATTTCAATTCTTGTTGCACTTAGGTCTTTGGTTTGGCAACCGCCCTGCAAGCCTGCTCGGCCGTCGTATCTGGTGTCAACGCGTGCAACGCCGTTGCCAGCTCGAGCACCGACAAGGGTGCGCTGCCTTCCGCCTTGTTGTTGATGGTGACAAAGGCGTGGAAGCCCGCGGCCGTGGTCGCAGCGATCACCCGGGCCAGCACTTGGCGGGTCTCCGGATCCGGATCGACCAGCCGGTCGAACGGCTGGTAGAGGTCCTTGGCGTCTTCGTAGCCATAGGCTCCGTGCTTGCGGTGCAGGTTCCAGCGGCACACCAGCGGCCCGGGCCAAAGGGCGCGCAAGATGGGCAACTGCTCCTCTATGGGGGGCATCTTCGCGTGCAGGCCGACGCAATAGGTCGCGCGGCACTCACGCAGCACCCGCGCGAACTCAGGTGTCAGCAACTGCGGATCCCGCACCTCGACGGCCACCACCGTGTCAGTTGAGGTACCCCGGCTCGGCAACGCCGAGAGCATGGCGCCGAGCCGCTGGAACAGCTCGGGCAATCGCGTGAGCCAGCTGGCCGGCAAGGGGCTGATCTGGAAAACCAGCGCACCGGCCTTGCCCCCAAGGCCGTCGAGCACCGGCTGCACGAATTCGCTGACGGCGAGCTCGGGGCTGAGGAACGCCGGATTGGGTTGCAGGCCGTGGCCCTCGCTACTTCGTACCTGGGCGTCGGTGACCAGGCTGGGTGCCTTGACCACGAAGCGAAAATCGTCCGGGACTTGGGCCGCGTACGCAGCGTACTGGCTGGATGACAGCGGCCGGTAGAACGACCGATCGAGGCTCACGGAGCGCAGCAGGGGGTGGCGGGCATACGCGGCCAGGCCATCCTTCGACAGCTGCGATTCGGCGTGCTCGCCGTTCCAGACCAGGCCTTTCCAGCCCGGGAAGCTCCAGGACGACGTGCCCAGGTGAACGCGGTGAGGCGTGGACGCTGCGAGCTCGTGCACCGCCGTGCCGGCCGTCGCCGGTTCCACAGGCACCCGCCGGGGCCTGGCTCGTGGCAACGAAGGCGTGGCTGCGGGCGGGGCCGGCGCGTCTTCGTCGAACAGGTCGCCAGTCACGTGTTGAGCCGTCCTTCAGGTCCCGATTTGTTGATTTAACATAATATACATCGTATAAAATGTCAGGCGCATAAGGATCGCAAGATCGGCAGCCGCTTCTCCTGGAAATCACGGGCCCCCTGCCTGAGTTCCGACAGGTTCTCTTCGGGCGTCTCGAGGGGCTTTCCATCCTTCACCACTTTCTGGTTCTGGCTTTGCAGTACGGCCCAGGCGTCCTGGGCCCATGCGTCCGGCTGGGTCTTTCCCTCGACGGCGGACTGCAGGAAGATCTGGTGAAACCGTGGCGCCGAAATGCCGCCGCCTGTCACCGGGCTGGCCAGATGGCTCAGGTCCTTGCCGAACTTCGCGGCCTTCATCAGTTCGCGGTTGAGCCGGAGGCACGTGGAACGGGCCGCGTCGATCGTGGCCGCATCCTGCGCCGCATACACGGCACCCTTGCCGCCCAGAACCATCAGGGCCTGCACCAGCTGGCCGAAAGAGACCTCGCGGGGCCTCAGCACCTGCTCCAGCTCGCCGATCGTCCTGGGCGTGTGATCTGCGAGCAGCTCCAGGATAGGCCGGTAGATGGACTCATTCAGGGCGACTTCGCCCTGCGCGCCACTGGCCTTGAACGTCACTTCGGACGGATGGGTTGTCAGAACCACGGAGCGGCGCCGCAGGCTGTCCGACTGCTCGGCGGGCGCCAGGGCACGCGCGCCCCGCACCCAGTAATCGCGGCGAAAGGTCTGGTTGACACAGAAGTCCCGCACGGTCTGGCGGAAATTCGGGTCGGGAATTTCCTTGAGGAGCGCCTGCTGCTCGGCCGTGAGGTTGATGGCGTCGACCAGCTCGGTGCTGTTGGCCGGGCCGGCATAGGTCAGCTTGGCCGGGCCGAGCCAGTGCGCCATCCTGCCGAACGACATCGGCTCCCAGTCCCGGTTGAAGTACTCGTGTGCCACGTAATTGCGATTGTGCGAAAGCACCTTCTTCATGCGCTCGGGGATGCCGGGGTTGGCGCGGGCGAATCCCGGGTTGGCCGCCAGCAGCTTTTCTGCAAAGGCCAGCGCCGCGTCGACGCGCGCCACGCGCCCCTCGCCGGGCGATCCCATCACGGCGGCGTGCTCCACGAAAAGGTCGCGCATCGGCACCATGGCCGCCCAGCCGGGCTGGGTGTTGTAGCTGATGTACAGGACACCCCCCACCTTCAGCTTGCGGCGCAGGAAATCGACGATTACCGCGCGGTTTTCGTCGCTGATCCAGCTCCAGATGCCATGCAGGCCCACATAGTCCATCTGCGGCAGGTCGGGCCTGGCGCAGAACTCCTCGAACGACTCGTCGAAGAGGTTGGCAGCGGCTCCGGAGCCGCTCGCCAGGTCTTGGGCGAAGCCCGCCTGCGCCGGGTTGAAGTCCGTGCCCCACCAGCGCACGTTCGATGCCGCCGCGTGGATGTTGACGCTGACGCCCTGTCCGAAGCCGAGTTCGCAGGCGTTGGCGATCTTCGGCGGTGCTACGCCGCGATACAGGAAGGTCAGCTGGGTGTTCAGCGGATTGAGTTCGGTGTAGTAGCCGTACGTGTAGCCGATATCGGCCACGTAACCGGAGGTCCAATCTTCGATGTCGTTCTCCTTCAGGTCTCAAAAAGGCGCCGCGATGGGGCCCATTTCACATTAACTTTGTCTGATAAGCCATTGTCACCAAATGCCTTTTGGCTGTGCGTTGCGAACGAAGCCGGTGATCAGTTCGGCGGCGTCACGGCGATTGGCCCGCGTCGCGAAGTCCAGCGCGCTCAGTCCCAACTGGTTCCTGAGGGTCGGGTCGGCGCCGGCCTCGAGCAAAAACTTCACCGCTGCCGGCGTGCCGTAATGGGCCGCCATCATGAGCGGCGTGGTGCCATTGGGCGACTCGGCGTCGATGTAGGCGTGATTTTCCAGCAGCAGTTCCATGATAGTCAGGTGACCATTGGTCGCGGCGTAATGCAATGGCGTCCAGCCCGTCTTGTTGACGTCGGCGTTGCGCTCGACCAGTTTCCTGGCGACGTCCGCGTGGCCCTTGAGCGCGGCCATCATGAGCGGGCTCTCGTCATTGGCCGTTCGCGTTTCCACGTTCGTCCTGGGCCAGTCCACCAAGGCCCGGGCCACCTTCAGGGAACCGTCGCGCAGCGCCAGGAACAGCCCCGTGTGGCCCTGCGGATCGAGCGTGTCGGGGTCGAACCCGCGGCTCAGCAGCATGGCGACGGTTTCGGGCTCGTCGCGCTTGACCGCGATAAAGAAGTCCTCGTATGAGCCTGCGATTGCCAAAGAATATGAAGCAATGGCAATGAGATATACAAGATATCTAAAGCAATTTCTCAAGAATTCACTCCCGGGAACAGGCGTTCGAAATTGACGCTGGTGACGCTGGCGATCTCTTCCACCGGCATCTTCCGCAGTTCGGCCAGCTGGCGTGCGACAAAGGGAACGTAGGATGGGTTGTTGGTCTTGCCCCGGTAAGGCACTGGTGCGAGGTACGGGCTGTCCGTTTCGATGAGCAGCCGGTCCGCCGGCACGAAAGCCGCCACGGCGCGCAGGTCCTGTGCGCTCTTGAACGTGAGGATGCCCGAAAAGGAGATGTAGAAGCCCAGGTCGAGCGCGGCGCGCGCCACCTCGGCGGTTTCGGTGAAGCAGTGGAAAACCCCGCCGGCCGAACCGGCCGAACCGTCCTCGCCCTCCTCCTTGAGGATCGCCACCGTGTCGGCAGACGAGGCGCGGGTGTGGATGACGAGCGGCTTGCGCACCTGTCGCGCCGCCCGGATGTGCGTGCGGAAGCGCTCCCGCTGCCACTCAAGGTCGGAAACCGCGCGGCCGCCCTTGCGTTCCTCCATCTGGTAATAGTCGAGTCCCGTTTCCCCGATGGCCACCACCCGCGGCCGTTCCGAGCGCCCGGCCAGGTCCTCGACCGTGGGCTCCGACACCCCTTCATTGTCCGGGTGGACGCCCACCGTGGCCCAGAAATTCCCGTACTCCATGGCCAGCGCATGCACGGACTCGAACTCCTCCAGGGTCGTGCAGATGCACAAGGCGCGGTCCACGCCTGCCGCCTGCATCGCCTCGCGGATCTCGGGGAGCCGGGACGCCAGTTCGGGAAACGTCAGGTGGCAATGGGAATCGACGAACATCGGGTTGCTGGGGGGAGCGCGCAACGGGCCGCCGCGCGAAAAGCTACAAAAATTGTAGCGCTCAGATGGTTTGCGTGGGCCGCTCGGACGCCAGGTGCCCGCCCAGGACTTCCTCGATCTTGAGCTTGAGCAGCCGCGACTTCTCGTCGGCCGGAAACCTCACGCCCACGCCCTGGGTGCGGTTGGCGGCGGCGCGCGCGGGGGTGACCCATGCCACCTTGCCGGCCACGGGATAGCGCTGCGGGTCATCCGGCAGCGACAGCAGCACGTACACGTCGTCGCCCAGCTTGTAGTCGCGCGTCGTCGGGATGAAGACGCCGCCGTCGGTGAACAGTGGGATGTAGGCCGCATACAGCGCGGCCTTTTCCTTGATCGCGAGCTGGATGACGCTGGGACGGGGGGTCGTGGGCGAGGGATTGCTCATGGGCGGCTCAGGATCGTGAGTTTAGGGCCGAGCGGGCCTGGCTCACAAGCGCTTCGAGCATCAACCCCGCGTTGAAGGGGTGCTCCACGGTCCGTGCGGTGCGCGACAACTCGCGCGCCCAGCTGGTCAATGCGCCGAACGAGGCGGGCGGTGGCAGGTCGGCGGGCTGGAAGAACCGTGGGGCCGCGCCCGCCCGGGCCGCGATCAGGTCGTGGCAGAGTTTCTGCAGGGCGCTCACAGCCTCGGCCGGCGTCCAGTCGGCCAAGGCGGCGTTGTCGCCCCGTGCCATGGCCCTGGGCAGCAGGGACCACACCTTCGGGTCGCGCCCGGCCCGCGCGAATGCGAGCGCGTCGTCCGGCCTGCCGCCTGCGGCGCGCAGCAGGGCGGGCGCATCGGCCGGCTTCGCGCCGTTGTCCTGCAGCCAGGCCTCGGCCTCCTCCTGCCCCGGCCACGCCATGGTGTGGGCGAGGCAGCGGCTGCGGATGGTGGGCAGCAGTTGATGCGCCGCTTCGCTGGCCAGCACGAAACGCAGGTCCCCGGCCGGCTCCTCGAGCGTCTTTAGCAGGGTGTTGGCGGTGACATTGTTCATACGCTCGGCGGGGTACACCAGCACCACCTTCCCGCGCCCTCGCCCGCTGGTGCGCTGCGCGAACTCCACCGCGTCACGCATGGCGTCCACCCGGATTTCCTTGCTCGGCTTGCGCTTCTTGTCGTCGATGTCCTTTTGCGCCTGCTCGCCGAGGGGCCAGCCCAGCTCCAGCATGATGGTTTCGGGCATGAGCACGCACAGGTCCGTATGAGCGCGAACGTCGAACGAGTGGCAGCTCGCGCAGTTGCCGCACGCGCCCTGCGCCGTGGGCTGGTCGCACAACCACGCGCGCGCCAGCCCGAGCCCCAGCTCGTACTGGCCCAGACCCGACGGCCCTTGCAACAGCCAGGCGTGCCCGCGCTGCGCCAGCAACTGCCGGCTCTGCGCCGCGAGCCAGGGCGCGATCGTGCTCACTGGGTAACCTCCGCACTTCGTGCTGCGGTGCCATGAGCCTTGGGAGCGGCCCGGCGGCTCATGTCAACCAACCCCGGCCACGCAGCGCCGCGACCACGTCGTTCCAGACGGCTTCGCGCGGCTGGTCGGCTGCGATCCGCGCGAAACGGCCCGGGTCCGCCGCCATGCGGGCGGCGTAGCCGGCGGCCACGCGCCGGAAGAACTCCACCGGTTGCGACTCGAACTTGTCCGGCACCCGCGCGCCCGCCAGCCGCGCTGCGGCGATCTCCGGCGCCAGGTCGAACCACAGCGTCAGGTGCGGCTGGCGCAGCGTGCCTGCGGGCAGCGCCGGGACCGCCTGCACCCAGCGCTCCAGGCCCCGCAGCACCTCGAGATCGAAGCCGCGGCCGCCGCCCTGGTAGGCGAACGTCGCATCCGTGAAGCGATCGCACAGCACGACGTCTCCCCTGGCGAGCGCCGGCTCGATGACGTTGAGCACATGGTCGCGCCGGGCAGCGAACATCAGCAATGCCTCCGTCAAGGGGTCCATCGGGTCGTTGAGCGCGAGGGTGCGCAACTTCTCCGCGAGCGGCGTGCCGCCCGGCTCCCGGGTAACCGTCATCGCCCTGCCCTGCAGGCGAAAGGCCTCGGCCAGGCCTTCGACATGGCTGGACTTGCCGGCGCCGTCGATGCCTTCGAAGCTGATGAAGAGGCCTGCCGTCACCGTGTCATTGCCCGCGCTGGTACTTGTTCACCGCGCGATTGTGCTCGTCCAGGCTGGCGCTGAACTGGCTGCTGCCGTCGCCGCGCGCCACGAAGTACAGGGCCTTGCCCGGCGCAGGCTGCACGGCCGCCAGCAGCGAGGCCTTGCCCGGCATGGCGATCGGGGTCGGCGGCAGGCCGGGCCGGGTGTAGGTGTTCCAGGGCGTGTCGGCCTGCAGGTCCTTCTTGCGCAGGTTGCCGTCGAACGACGCGCCGAGCCCGTAGATCACCGTCGGGTCGGTCTGCAACGGCATGCCCACGCGCAAGCGGTTGTTGAACACGGACGCGATCATGGTGCGATCGGAGGCCTTGCCGGTTTCCTTTTCGATGATGCTGGCAAGGATCAACGCTTCGTCGGGCGTCTTTACGGCCGCGTCCGGCGCCCGCTTTGCCCAGGCCTCGCCGAGCCGCTTGTCCATGGCGCGCAGGGCCCGCTTGAGCACCGCGACATCGCTGGATCCCTTGGCAAAGGTATAGGTGTCCGGGTAGAAGCGACCCTCGGGATGCTGGCCGGCGCGGCCCAGCAAGCCCATCACGGCCTCGTCGGCCAGGCCGCGCGTGTCGGGCTTGAGCGCGTCTTCCTTGGACAGTGCCGCGCGCACCTGGCGGAAGTTCCAGCCTTCCACCAGCGTCACGGCGCGCAGCGTCTCTTCGCCGCGCGCGAGTTTCGCCAGCAGGCGGTGCGGTGTGATGCCCGCTTCAAGTTCGTAGCTGCCGGCCTTGATCTGGCGCGCCTGACCGGAAAACCGGAACCAGTAATAGAGCAGGTCGGGGTTGACGTCGACGCCGGCGTCCTTCACCGCCTGGGCGACCCCACGCGGCAGCGTGCCCGCCTCGATGGACAGATCCACCGTGGGAGCGGCCAGCCGCAGCGGCTGGTAAACCCACCACAAGGCCCAGCCGCCGGCAGCGAGGACCGCAAGCGAAGCAAGCAGGAAGACCGTCAACAGGAAACGCCGCACCGATCGCTGCCCCTATGCCATGGAGTGAATTGGACTGACGATGATAATTCAGGCATGACCCACGTCCTGAATGGTGTAACACCGCTGACTCATCTCGGAGTCATCCGCGTCGAAGGCGAGGATGCCGCGAGCTTCCTGCAGGGGCAGCTCACGCAGGATTTCGGCCTGCTCGGCCTGTCCGAGGCCAGGCTGGCCGCGTATTGCACGCCCAAGGGCCGCATGCAGGCCAGTTTCGTCGGCTTCAAGCGCGCCCACGCGGACATCCTGCTGGTCTGCAGCCGCGACATCCTGGCCGCGACGCTCAAGCGCCTGTCGATGTTCGTGCTGCGCGCCAAGGCCAGGCTGCGCGATGCGACGGCGGAGTTCGACCTGTACGGCCTCGCCGGCGCCGCAGCCGATGATGCCGCGCCCGGCCTCGTGGCGCCGTGGTCCCGCGCGGACATCGGGAATGCCAGCGCGGTGCGCTTGTCTCCCGCGGATGGCCAGTCACGCCTACTGTGGGTGGCCCCGGCCGGTGAGGCCGCGCCCGGCGGTGTGGCCATGGATCCGCAACAGTGGATGTGGGGAGAGGTTCGAAGCGGCGTCGCCCCGATCACCGCGCCCATCGTCGAAGCCTTCGTGCCGCAGATGCTCAACTACGAGTCCGTCGGCGGTGTGAACTTCAAGAAGGGCTGCTATCCCGGCCAGGAAGTCGTGGCGCGCAGCCAGTTCCGCGGCACGCTCAAGCGGCGTGCGTACCTGGCGCACGCCGATTCGGCATTGCAGGCCGGGCAGGAGGTCTTCCACGAGTCGGACCCGAGCCAGCCTTGCGGCCTCGTGGCACAGGCGGCAGCCGCGCCCGCGGGCGGCTGGGATGCCATCGTGTCGATCTTGATCGCCGCCGCCGGCAGCGGGCGGCTCAACGTGGGCGGCCCCGACGGCGCGCAACTGGCAGTGCAGCCCGCGCCCTACCCCTTGCTGGCCGACGTCTGAGGCGGCGCGGGCGCCGCCGGCGCGCCCTGGGGATAGCCCAGCTTCGCCCAGTACTCCGGGGGAATGCGCGGCAGCAATTCCGGCCTTTGGCCGGGGGGAACGAGCAGGATCGCCTGCTGGTAAAAATTGAAGGCCTTCTGCGGATCCTTCACCTGCTTCGCGTACAGGTCGCCCAGTTGGAGGTAGCCCTGCACGCGCCCTTCCGGCCAGCCGACGATGCGCAGTTGCATCGCCTTGTGTGCCAGGGCGTAGTCGCCCGCCCGCGCTGCGAGCCAGAAGGTCGCATTGGCGAGGTCGTAGTCATAGATGTTGTCGCCTATGGCAGCGCGGGCCAGTTCCAGGGCGCGCGCCTCCTGCCCGGACCGGCTGAGCAGGATGACCTCCAGCGAGCGCACGGCCGGCGCCCGCGGCTGGATCTTTCGCGCGCGCTCCAGGTACTCGAGCGCCTTTTCGGTGTCGCCCATGCTGGCGTGCCCGCGCGCCACGTTCGCCATGATCGCGACGACGTGCGGACGGGACATGAGCACGCTCTCCCAGATCCAGGTCGCATTCTTCCAGTCGCCCCAGCGCGCGAGCTCGTCCGCCACCATTGGCGTGATCTTGCGGTAATGCGGGTTCAGCGCGATGCCCTCCCTGATCAGCCCGAGCATCTGCAGCTTGGCCGGCCGCCACTTGGGGTTGTTGGGATCGCCCGACGCCGAGATCGACAGGGCGATCTTGGTCGCGCGCACGATCTTCTGCTCGCTGTCCACCGCCTGCTGCGTGATGTACGCTGCGAGCGCAATGCAGGAAACCGTCAAGGTCGCCAGCGTCAGCGAGAAGGCCGGGCGCCAGGCCAGGGTCGTTGCCGACCACCTGCCCCGCAAACCCAGTCGCGCGTCCGAGGCGGCCAGGCCGGCCAGGCACAGTGCAAACAACGCGCCCGTCGCCGCCATGCGCCACGGAAAGCCTACGTTGCTGACGATCATCAGGGCCAGCAGGCTGCACAGAAACACCGCCCGCCACGGGGCCTCCCCCTGGGGCTCCGCGCCCTCCGCCTTCAGCGTGCGCCATGCCGACCGCAGGAGATAGCCCGCCAGCGCCAGGAGGAACATCCAGCCCGCCAGGCCGTATTCCGCCAGCAGCTGGAGGATTTCATTGTGGACGTAGTAGTCGGTCTCCAGCTGCGCACCTTCGGCCTGGTAGAGCGGGATCTCGCTCTCCCACGCGCCGGCGCCGACGCCGGTCAGCGGCCGTGCCCGGATCACGCCCAGCGTGGCCTTCCACATCACCATGCGCACGCCCAGCGAGGCGTCATTCGGCGAGATCGAGCCCGTGCGCTTGAAGCCCCGCTCCAATGCCGTGACACCGCGCCCCTCCTCCGTGATCTTCGGGTCCCCCGTCGGGATGAGGCCGAGGCCCACCACCGTGCCGATCAGCACCCCGGCGGCCAGCACGCGGTGGCGCCTGCCCCATTGCGCGAATGCCAGCTGCCTGCGGCAGAACCAGGCGATGAAAGGCAGGACCACGAGAACCTGCAGCCACAGCGCGATCAGCGCGCTACGCGTGCCGGTCATCAGCACGGCGACGATCACGAGCCCGGTGGTGACGGCCAGCAATGCCACCTGGGCGCTTTGCCGCGCGCGCGCCAGGAGCAGCGCCGAAAACGGCAACGTGCAGACGGCGAACTCGGCGAAGAAGTTGCGGTTGACGAATGTGGAGGCCGGGTGCGGGCCCTGCGGGAAGAACCCGAAGCCGACCCAGAATTGCAGGGCTGCCCACAGCGAGGCCACCACGGCGCCCGCATGGATGCCCCACGCCAGCATGGAGAGGTTGTTGCGCGACAGGGTGTTCGCGCCCAGCCACAGCAGCAGCGCGAAGATGAACCAGCGAACCGCCTCCACGCCGCCCAGGTACGCATGCGACCAGGCCATGCTGCCGAGCGCATAGGCCATCAGCAGGAGCGGCAGCCACACGATCGCATGCCAGCGCAGCGGCTCGCGCCTTTCGCGCTGCTGCCAGAAGAAGACGAGGGCCGCGCCGAGGGCCGCGAAGGAAACCACGATCGACTTGAGCGTGTCCTGCAGCATCTCCTCGTTCGGCACACCCAGTGCCGGGGCGAGAAACATCATCAGCGCCAGGATCGCCACGACGCGGCCGCTGCCGGCGCCGTTCCACGCCGCCTGGACGCGCCCCGCTGCGACGCGCTCGGGTGCGGCGCGCTCGGGTGCGGCGCGGGCCGGCGCGCCGCCGGTCACCGGGGCCGTGTCGCCACGGATGCGTTTTTTCCTGGCCATCGAAGGTTCAACGGCCGCCGATGGCGCGGCTCATCTCGACGTGCGGGATGCCGGCTTCCTCGAAAGGCTCGCCACGCGGCACGAAGCCCAGGCCGACGTAGAAATCCTCGGCGCTGCGCTGCGCATGCAGCATCACTTCGCGATCTCCACGTGCCTGCGCCACTGAAAGGAGGGCCTCCAGCACTTGCCGCCCCACCCCCGAGCCGCGCAGCGCGCGGTGCACGGCCATGCGGCCGATGCGGGCGACGCCCGGCGATTGCTGGAGCAGGCGACCCGTTGCCACCGGCTGCCCCAGCCGGTTGTAGGCGACCGCGTGGACGGCGGCACGGTCCGCGTCGTCCCATTCCATGTCGGCAGGGATCTTCTGCTCTTCGAGGAAGACCTCCGTGCGGATGCGGCCCGCGTCGCCGCCCAGATCGGACCAGCCGCCCGTCTCGATGCGTGCCATTGTCTCGCCGGCTTCGTACGCCGTGAGCGTGTCCCGCAATGCCTGCGGGACCGGCTTGGACGTCTGCGTCGCCGGGTCCGCGAACACGTAGACCAGCTCGCAGGTGATCAGCAGCTCGTCGCCGCGGAAGATCGCGCCGGTGAAAACCATCGACGAGTTGCCGATGCGGCCGCATTTGAGCGCGACGTCCAGGCGGTCGTCCATGCGCGCCGACGCGCTGAATTCCACCGTCGCCTTCTTCACGTACAGGTCGCCGCCGAGCTTGTGCATGGCTTCTTCGTAGGGCAGCGCGAGCGCCCGCCAGTAATCCGCCACCGCCGTGTCGAAGTACATGAGGTAATGCGCGTTGAACACGATCTTCTGCATGTCCACTTCGGCCCAGCGTACGCGCAGGCGATGGAAGAACCGGAAATCTTGTCGCTTCATGGTGGTCAGGGTTTCAGGGCGTTGGCCAGGGCGCGTGCCGCGTCGGCATGGGCCTGGCGGGCTTCGGGGATCGCGCGCCCCATCTTGATGAATTCATGGGTGACGCCGCGGTAGATTTCCAGGTCCACCGCGACGCCTGCAGCCCGCAGTTTATCCGCGTACGCAATGCAGTCGTCGACGATGGGGTCGCACTCCGCCAGGCCGAACCACGCGGGCGCCACGCCGTCCACGTCCGGCGCGTTCAGCGGCGCAAATCGCCAGTCCTCGCGGTCGCCGTGCGCGATGTACTGGTCGAAGAACCACTCGATGTGCGGCTTTTCCAGCACGAGCCCCTCGGCGAAGCGCTCGTGCGACGGCGCGTCCTGCCAGGCAGCGCAGCCCGGGTAGAACAGCAGCTGCAGCGACAGGCGCAACCCGGCGGACATGGCGTAGATCGCACACACGGCCGCGAGGGTGCCTCCGGCGCTGTCGCCGCCCACTGCGATGCGGCTGCCGTCCAGGCCCAGGTCGGTGGCGTGCCCGGCCAGCCATTGCGTGGCGTCCCAGGCGTCGTCCACCGCGGTGGGAAATCGATGCTCGGGCGCGAGCCGGTAGTCCAGCGACACGACGGCGCAACCGCTGAGCCTGCTCAGCTCGCGGCACAGGATGTCGTGTGAGGTGATGCTGCCGATGGTGAAGCCGCCGCCATGGGAGTACAGCAGCACCGGCAGCACCTGCCGGCTCGGGGCGTAGAGCCGCGCCGGCAATGCCGCGCCATCGCGCGCCGGGATCTCGAAGTCCTCCACGCGGACCAGGGGTGCCTTGGGCACCTCCAGGACGCCTGACCCGGCCTCGTAAGCCGCCTTCGCTTGGTGCGGTGCCTGCGTGTACATCGGCCGGTAACCGGCGCGGGCCATGCGCTCGAGCACCGAGCGAGTGGCCGGGGTGAGCTGCGGGTATTGCGGCAGGAACCTCACTTGAAAACGACGGACACCGGGGCGGCACCAGGCAAGCCGTGATAGGTCGCCGTGGCCTTGAGTCCGGGCTTCGGCGGCAAGAGGGGCGAGAACGATCCCAGGCTGATCAGCTCGCCGGGCTTCATCGCGAGGCCTTCCCTGGCCAGCGCCTGTGCCAGCCAGACCACGGCGTTGAGCGGATGCTCCAGGATGTCGCTGCCCTTGCCCTGGCCGAGCTGGATGCCGGTGCCTTCCGTGAGGACGACATTCATGTCGCGCAGCGCGTCGAGCATGGCGTAGCGTTCGGCACGCGTGGCCGGCACGGGGATGGGCTTGCCGGCCACGCCCAGTCGCGCGCCGACGTTGATGGCATTGATTGCCGGCCCGTTGAGCTTGGGCGGGGCCAGCACGACCAGGTCGGGCAGCTCGATGAACGGGATCACCTGGTCGATCGCCTGCAGCACGTCCATGGGCGTCCTGGCCAGGTTGATGTCGGCGCTCTTCACGCGCACCAGCATGTCCGCCTCGAACAGCGGCCGCGCGCCGAACGCCGCTTCCACCGTCGCGCCATCGGGGAGCACCATGCCCTTGTAAAGCTTGCCCCAGACCGGCTTGTCGTAACCGAAGCGCTTTTGCACCGCCGGGTTCGTGAGGCCCGCCTTGTAGCCGACGGCCGGGCCGAGGCGTTTTTCGAGCAGCGCGTTGAACTTGGCGCGCGAGCAGGCACCGTCCGCCTCGGAGAGGCCTTCGAGGTTGGCCGCGGGCGCCTTGGCGAAGTACTGGCTGGCCATTTCGGCCGCCTGCGCGTCCGTGAGGCAATCCGCATGGGCGCTTGCGGCGAAAGCCAGGGCGCATGCAACGAAAGTCCGTGTCTTCTTCATGACCTGTCTCCTGCCTTGGAAGTATTAAAGTGGGCCTTTCCATCGTACATCGCGGAAGAGCCATGGCCTTTATCTACTACCTGACCCAGATCCAGTTCGATTTCGGAGCCGTGAAGCTGCTCAAGCAGGAATGCGAGCGCGTCGGCATCACGCGCCCGCTGGTCGTGACCGATCCCGGCGTGAAGGCGGCCGGCGTGCTCCAGAAAGCCCTGGACGCCTTGGGCGGCATGCCCGTGGCTGTGTTCGACCAGACGCCGTCCAACCCGACCGAGGCCGCCGTGCGGGCCGCCGTGGAGGTGTACAAGGCCAACCGCTGCGACGGCCTGGTCGCGGTAGGCGGCGGTTCCGCCATCGATTGCGCCAAGGGCGTGGCGATCGCCGCCACGCACGACGGGCCGCTGACGCACTACGCCACCATCGAAGGCGGCTCGCCCCGCATCACCGACAAGGCGGCGCCGCTGATCGCCGTGCCCACCACGAGCGGCACGGGCAGCGAGGTCGCGCGGGGCGCGATCATCATCGTCGACGACCATCGCAAGCTGGGCTTCCATTCGTGGAACATCCTGCCCAAGGCGGCCATCTGCGACCCGGAGCTCACGCTCGGCCTGCCGCCCAAGCTCACCGCCGCCACCGGCATGGACGCGATCGCGCACTGCATGGAGACCTTCATGGCGCCGGCCGTCAACCCGCCGGCCGACGGCATCGGGCTGGACGGCCTGGAGCGTGGCTGGGCCAACATCGAGCGCGCCACCCGCGATGGGCAAGACCGGGAAGCCCGGTTCAACCTCATGAGCGCCTCGATGGAAGGCGCGATGGCCTTCCAGAAGGGACTGGGCTGCGTGCATTCGCTCAGCCATAGCCTCGGCGGCGTGGACCCGCGACTGCACCACGGCACGCTCAATGCGATGTTCCTGCCGGCGGTGATCCGCTTCAATTCGCAGGCCGAGTCGATCAGGAAGGAAAGGCGCCTGGAGCGCATGGCCCACGCGATGGGGCTTCCCTCCGCGGACGACATTCCCGGCGCGATCAAGGAAATGAACGCCCGCCTGGGCTTGCCTTCCGGCCTGGCGGAGATGGGCGTGAAGCGCGACATGTTCGCCCAGATCATCAAGGGCGCGTTGGCCGACCACTGCCACAAGACCAATCCCCGCATCGCCACGGCGGAGGACTACGAGGAAATGCTCGCGGCTTCCCTGTAAGGCGCGGGGGCGTCGCCCGGGCGCAAGCGACGCTTGCCCCAGCGCCGCATAGGCGCTTCGAACCACCGTTCACTCGCCGCCGCGCCTGCGCAGCTGAGCGCCAGCACCGCCGAAAGCAGGGCCCAGCGTGCGGCCGGGGTCAGCCGCTCCACGTCCGCCACGCCGAGCCGTGGCAGCACGAACCACGCGAACCCGAAGAACAGCAGCGGGTGCAGCAGGTAGCAACCGTAAGTGATGTCGCCCAGCCAGCCCGCGACGCGTGCCGGGCTCGCGGCGAGACTCACCTGCCCGCTGATGTACACAGCGGCAAAACACAGGCCGGACAACACGGCGCCCCGCGCGCCCAGCAGTTCGTCGCCCGCCAGGGCCGGATTCAACGCCAGCAGCAGGACGGCCGTTGTGGCCCACATGGCTACGCCGGCCGGCAGCCCCAACGAAAGGAATCGGGTGCGGCGCCAGTGACCGATGACGCAGCCGCCGAAGAAGTAGGCGGCGAAGCCCGGCACCTGGTGATACGCCACCGCGCCCGCCGTATAGCCCGCGTCGGCGCCCACGGTACGATCGATCCATGCCCATTGCACGACGCCCAGCGCCAGCGCGACGAGGGCGCACCAGGCGGGGCGCGGCAAGACGGCCAGCAGCAGCGGGAAGGCGAGGTAGTAGACGAACTCGATGCCCAACGACCAGCCGCCGATCAAGAGCGCCCAGACCGTCGGGTCGTGGAGCCCGAACGCGAAGCTGGCGTTCAACGCAAGGCGCAGCGGCAACCGGTCCACCAGTTCGCCGTTGCGCAGCGACAGGAAGGCGATGAACACCGCGCACAGCACCAGGTACAGCGGCGCGAGGCGCAGCCAGCGCGTCAGCAGGAACGCGCCACCCTCGCGCACCGTGGAGAGTTTGCCGCTGTAGGTGTAGGCGAGGCTCGCGCCGGAGAGCACGAAGAACATGTACACGCCGTAGCTGCCCAGCGTATTCAGTGCGGCCAGGCCCTGCCAGTAAAGGAGGTGATAGGAAGCGACCGCGAGGGCGCACAGCCCCCGCAGCACGTCCCATCCCAGGACCCGGTCCGCTGCGCGCACCGCGCCGGTGGCGGTCAAAGCGCTTCCACCCGGCGCAGGTCCGGCCGGGCGAGCCAGGCGTGGAAGTCATCGGCGAGCTGCCGGCTGGCCGACGCTGCGGCGTTCCAGGCGCGCATCCGCGCCTTGAGGTCCGTGCCGAACCGCGTGAAGTCGGAGCGGTCGGGCAGCTTGGCCCCGGGCAGGGACCTCACCCACTGCGGATCGGGCGCCAGCACCACGGTGTTGTCCAGGAAACGCGTGGCGCCATGCCGCCACCGCAGGGACTTGTCCAGCCAGCCCGGCACGATGGATTTCTGGAAGTGCGGGTACAGCACCAGCCCCCTGCCCTCTCCCGCGCTGTAATCGAGGTGCAGGTGATAGTCGGTGATGCCGCCGTCCCAGTACGCCCCTGGCGGCGCGCCGGGGATGTCGTGGATGGCTTTCAGCGCGAACGGGATGGAGCAGCTGGCCTGAAGGGCCGCGTTGAAGTTGGCTTCGTTCAGCGGCACCTGGCGGGTGCGGTAGTCGCCGGTGGCAAAAGGCAGTGCCGTCGTGGCTCCTTCGCTCGGGCTGGAGAACACGACGCGTTCCAGCCACGCGCCCATGGCCCTTCGATGCACGGTGTTGGTGACGAACGCGCCCAGGTAACCCAGGGGTGTTCGCCACCTGTTGTCGCGACCGAGCAGATGACGGCCGCGCGAGGTCAGGATGTGCAGCCGGTAGCGCGAATGCGCCAGGATCCCGGCGACTCGCCCGCCGTAGAACGCCTTGAGGCTTTCGCCGAAACGGTCGCTCACGTGCTGCGCCGTCGGCGACCTGCGTCCCGGCTGCTCGAAATCCTGGGAGATGTAATCGCGCTCCAACCGTTCGAACGCGCTTCGCGGGTCGTCCAGGCACGCCGTCGCCATGCGCCAGGCGCCGATCGAAGCGCCCACCAGGTGCACGGGGTGGTTCGACGCGACCAGCCATTCGCCGAAGATGAAGCGGTCCAACGGCCCCAGCACCAGCCCCTTGGGCCCGCCGGCCGCGCCCGGCACGACGCCGATGTCACCGGCGTTCAGCCCGTGCCGTTCGATGTGCTGCCTGGCCTTCGGGCCGGCGTAGATGCGCAGGGCGGTCATGTAGCCCCCACGCCCGGCGCTGCCGGGCTGCCCCCCGAGGGGGCGTTCGCTTGCTTGAAGCGGTTCGGCGCTGCGCTCATGCCCTCCATTTTGCGGGATGGCCCCGCGCTACTTGCGCAGGCCCTGCAGCTTGGCGAAGGCGCCGGCCATGGCGGTGTTGGCGGGCGCGTTCTGCGGCGCGCGCTGGCCACGCCCGGCGCCTTCGAAACGGTTGTCGCGGGGGCCGTCGCGGCGCGCGGGCGCATCGCCGAGTTTCATCGACAGGCCGATGCGCTTGCGGGCGGCGTCCACTTCCATGACCTTCACCTTCACGATGTCGCCGGTCTTGACGACCTCGCGCGCATCCTTGACGAACTTGTGCGACAGCTGGCTCACATGCACCAGCCCGTCCTGGTGGACGCCCAGGTCCACGAAGGCGCCGAAGGCCGCCACGTTGCTCACCGTGCCCTCCAGCACCATGCCCTCGCGCAGGTCGCTGATGTCCTCGACGCCCTCGTTGAAGCGCGCGACCTTGAACTCGGGTCGCGGGTCGCGGCCGGGTTTTTCCAGCTCGCCCAGGATGTCCTTGACCGTGATCACGCCGAATCTGTCATTGGCGAAGAGTTCGGGCTTGAGGGTCTTCAGCATTTCCGCGCGGCCCATGAGCTCGGCCACCGGCTTGCCTGTGCTGGCCATCATCTTCTCGACCACGGGGTAGGTTTCCGGATGCACGCCCGTCATGTCCAGCGGGTTCTCGCCGCCGCGAATCCGCAGGAAGCCCGCGCTCTGTTCGAAGGTCTTGGCGCCCAGGCCGCTCACTTCCAGCAGTTGCTGGCGGCTCTTGAACGCCCCATGGGCCTCGCGCCAGCGCACCACTGCCTTGGCGACGCTGGCCGAGAGGCCCGACACGCGCGACAGCAGCGGCACGCTGGCCGTATTCAGCTCCACGCCCACCGAGTTCACGCAATCCTCCACGACAGCGTCGAGCATGCGGGCAAGTTCGCTCTGGTTCACGTCGTGCTGGTACTGGCCGACGCCGATGGACTTGGGATCGATCTTCACCAGTTCGGACAGCGGGTCCTGCAGGCGCCGCGCGATGCTGGCAGCGCCGCGCAGCCTCACGTCCAAATCCGGCATTTCCTGCGACGCGAACTCGCTCGCCGAGTACACCGATGCGCCCGCCTCGCTCACCACCACGCGCTGCAGGCCCGGGCTGTCGGCGCCGATGCGCTTCATCAGGTCGGCGGCCAGTTTGTCGGTCTCCCGGCTGGCCGTGCCGTTGCCGATGGCGATCAGGTTCACGCCGTGCTTGCGCGCGAGCAAACCCAGCTGGTGGAGCGAGCCTTCCCAGTCGCGCCGCGGCTCGTGCGGGTAGACGGTGGCGGTGTCCACCAGCTTGCCGGTGGCATCGACGACAGCCACCTTCACGCCCGTGCGGATGCCCGGGTCCAGCCCCATGACCACGCGCGGGCCGGCCGGCGCCGCGAGCAGCAGGTCGCGCAGGTTGTCGGCGAAGACCTTGATCGCCACTTTCTCCGCCTCCTCGCGCAGCCGCGTGAAGAGGTCCCTTTCCGTGGACAGCGACAGCTTCACGCGCCAGGCCCAGGCCACGCACTTGCGCAGCAGGTCGTCGGCCGGCCTCGCCTGGTGGCTCCAGCCCAGGTGCAACGCAATCTTGCCTTCGGCGATCGAAGGCTTGCCGGGTTCGGGCTCGATGGGCAAAGCCAGCTTCGCGTCGAGGATCTCCAGCTGCCGGCCCCGGAACACCGCCAGCGCGCGGTGCGATGGCACGCGGCCGATCGGCTCGTCATACTCGAAGTAGTCGCGGAATTTCGAGACGTCGGGATGGTTCTCGTCCTTTCCCGTGGCGAGCCTGGACTTGAACAGTCCCTCGCTCCACAGCCACTCGCGCAACGCCTGGACCAGCACTGGGTCTTCCGCCCAGCGCTCGGAGAGGATGTCCCGCACCCCGTCCAGCACGGCGCCCACCGTGGTGAAATCTTCGCCGCCCTCGCCCTTTTCGGCCTTGACGAACGCCTGCGCTTCGTCGGCCGGATTCAATCGCGGATCGGCGAACAGCTTGTCCGCCAGGGGCTCGATGCCGGCCTCTCGCGCGACCTGGCCCTTGGTGCGGCGCCTGGGCTTGTACGGCAGGTACAGGTCTTCCAGTTCCTGCTTGGTGGGCGCGGCCTCGATCGCGGCGCGCAGTTCGGGCGTGAGCTTGCCTTGCTCCTCGATGCTCTTGAGCACCGCGCCGCGCCGCTCCTCCAGTTCCCGCAGGTAGCCCAGCCGGTATTCGAGTTCGCGCAACTGGATGTCGTCCAGGCCGCCGGTGGCTTCCTTGCGGTAGCGCGCCACGAACGGCACGGTGGCCCCGCCATCGAGCAGATCGACGGCGGCCTGCACCTGGTGTTCCTGGACTTTGATTTCGGCGGCGATCTGCCGGATGATTTTTTTCATTGTGTAACTGCTTCAGCGGTGCGCGGACGCGGCAGTTTGCCACAGCGGGCGGACAGCGATTCGGCATCTTCGCTGACAGTCGCGCACGCTGCCAGGTTCGCAGAATGAAACATTCTTCCTGGGAGACCCCACATGCGCGCTCGCCTTGTCTTCATCATCCTCGCCCTCCTCGTGGTGGGCGGCGTCGCCGCCATGAACTGGCCCGATTTCACCCGTACCACCCCCATGAGCTTCGGGGTGTTCACCACCGAAGGATCGGTAGGCCTGTTCATGCTGGCCGCGTTCGGGCTCACCATTCTGGTGATGCTCCTCAGCGGAGCCATGCAGGAATCGCGCTACATGCTCGAATCGCACCGTCACGCCAAGGCGTTGCAGGCCCAGCGAGACCTGGCCGACAAGGCAGAGGCGTCGCGCTTCACCGAGTTGAGGCAGTACCTGGACACCCACCTGCGTGACAACCGTGAGCACGATGCCATTGCCGCGACCGAGTTCGAAAAGTCGATGGTGCAAGGCCAGCGCGAGCTGCGCACCCAGATCGAGCAAATGGGCAGGTCCCTGGACAGCCGGCTGAGCCAGCTCGAGAGCCGCATCGACGGCCGCCTGGAGCGTGTCCAGCCGGTGGTGGACGTGCCGCGCCCGCTCGACGTCCCGCCGCGCGCCGCGGATCTGCCGCCGCGCGAACGCGAGCGGCTGTAAGAACCCGGCCGGTCAACGTCGTGGTTCATGAGCCGAAGTCCGGGCGGCCCTTGCAGGCGCCGGGCCTGGGCTGACCTTCTGCGCGGCGGCTTCGCGTGCCTGCTCCGCCTCCGCCACCAGCCAGCCCACGAATTCCTGCGCATCCCGGTTGCCTGCGCCGCTGGGCGACATGGCGACGTAGTAGCCGCGCCGGGTGGCGGCGCGCCCACGAAACGGCGCCACGAGGCGCCCCGAGCGCAACAGCTCGCCCAGCAAGGGCAGCCGGCCGATCACCACGCCCTGCCCTGCCACGGCCGCCGCCACGGCGTCCGCGTACTGCGTGAACCTGAGGGTATTGGCCATCCGCACGCCCTGCAGGCCCATCACCTGGAGCCACGGCTCCCAATCCACGGTCAGCGCCTCGCCATAGGGCATGTCGGCGGCCAGCAGCGTGTGATGCGCCAGGTCTGACGGATTCCTCAGGGGGCGGTCACCCTCCTCCAGCAGTTGCGGCGCGCACAGGGGCTGCACTTCCTCCTCGAACAGCGCCGGGCCCTGCCCCATGCCGCTCGGGACGAAACGCACCGCCACGTCGATGCCGCTTCGGGCGAGGTCCAGCACTTCGAGCGTGGCCGAAATGCGCACGTCCACCTGCGGGTGGGCAGCGGTGAAGCGCGCGAGGCGCGGGATCAGCCAGAGCGACGCGAAACCCGGCGTGCAGGTGATGGCAACCTGACGCGGACCCGAACTGGCCCGCACCGCCGCGGCGGCGTCGCGCAAGCGCTCGAGGCTGTCGTTGACCGCCCTTTGCATGACCCGGCCGGCTTCCGTCAGCGCCAGCGAACGGTGGCGGCGTTCGAACAAGGCCGTTCCCAGGGCCCCTTCCAGTTGCTGGATCTGCCGGCTGATCGCCGACTGGGTCAGGAACAGCTCCTGGGCCGCCTGCGTGAAGCTCAGGGTGCGCGCAGCCGCCTCGAACGCCGGCAGCAGCGCCAGGCGCAACTGCGCCGAACGGGGTGGCTGGAGCGTCTCTCCAGTGGGTTTCGCATTCCTTGGATGCATGTCACGTATTCCAAATCAGCGTTTGAATGCTCTGAGATGGCCAGTATATTCATTTGCATACGGAATGCGAAAGGGGATTTTCATGCACACCGGATCGAGCCGCTACCAGGTCGCCCTGGAACACCAGGGCCTGTTCGACATCGCCGACGCCGCAGGGGTGACGCTGCGCTGCGATTCGGGAAACCTTTGGATCACCCTCGACAACGACCCGCGCGACATCGTGCTGCGCGCCGGCGAGGTCTTTGCCACCGACGAGCATCGCCGGGCCCTGGTCTATGCGCTAGGTCCCTCTGCACTCACGCTGGAGGCCAGGGCGAAGCCGCCGGCCCGGCGCGCCGCCGGGGCGACGCTCGTGAGTTTCGGGCTGAGGGCAGCTGCCGCTTGACCATCGCGCGCCGTGCGGTCGGGTCAGTCGAAGAGGCCCGGCTCGGGCCCCAGCTGCGCCTTTTCGATCTGCAGCATGCGCAGCTTCGTGGCGACGCCGCCTTCGGCCGAGAACCCTCCGCCGCCCGTGCGGGCCGCCAGCACGCGGTGGCACGGCACGATCGGCGCAAAGGGGTTGTGGCCCAAAGCCTGGCCCACCGCGCGCGCAGCGCCCGGCTCGCCCAGTTGCTCAGCCACCTCGCCGTAGGTCAGTGTGCGCCCGGGCGGGATGGCACGGGTGATGCCATATACCCGCTGGTGGAATGCCGAGACCTGGGTCATGTCCAGCGCGACGTCCAGCAACGGATCGGGATGGCCCGACAGGAGCGCGGCCACGCGCATGGCGACCGATTGCAACAATTCCGGCGGTTGCGTTTCGGGCGCGCCGGGAAAGCGCTTGCGCATGCGGGCGCGCGTGCCCTCCCGTTCGCCTTCGGGCAACTGCACGCCGACGATGCCGCGTTCGCCCCACGCCAGGCCGCAGGGGCCGATGGCCGTGTCGAATACGCAGAAGCCCTGGGCCGCCGTCATAGCGGGAACTACGCCGCGGCCTCGGCCTTGCGCAGCACGTAGCCGATGCGCGGGAAATGCACGTGGACGACGCCCGAGCGCGGGTCTTCGCGGCGCAGTGTGTAGTGTGTCCGCGTCGCAGCCAGCAGCACGCCTTCCGTTGGTTCGGGGCCGAAGGTCTCGGCCGTGATCGTGACGCGCGTGCCCAATGCGATGCCGTGATCGTCCTGGAACGCGCTGTCGATCAGCAGGTTCTGGCCGGGCGGCATCGGCTCGGCCGAATTCGCGACCGTGATCGCGTCAGCCGAAGCGAACTTGTCCATGCCGCCGTGCCCGATCGCCGCCATGCGGTCCATCCATTCGCCGACCGCGGGCGTGGCGTTCAGGATGTCGGCCATCAGCGGCACCTGCGCACGCGTGTACCAGAGGCTGTGGTACGTGGCGAAGTCGGCGACGCACGGCTCGGTGCCGAACAGGAAGTCATGCTCCTCCGCCATGTGCGCGATGCGGCGCAGGTAGGAGCGATACGCGGAGGTGGCATCGCCCGGACGCAGCCGCACCATGTTGCTGCTCATCGCCTTGCGGTCCTCGCCGAACGCCTTGGCGGCTTCGGGCGGCGCCTTCGCGAACACCTGGGCTGCGCCACGGGGCTGCAGGTTGTAGGCCATCGCGGCCCAGAACAGCGTGGTGTCGGCCCACTGCGCAAACACGCGTGACACGCCCTTGAGGTGCGGCGGGTAAAGGGTAGGTTCTCCCTGCACGTGTTCCAGCACGTCGCAGATCAGGGCGCTGTCGCAATAGATGTCCGCACCGACCTGCAGGAACGGCGTCTTGCGGTAGCCGCCGGTGAGGGCCAGCACGTCCGGCTTGGGCATGATGGCCGGGATCAGGACCGACTTCCATGCCAGCTTCTTGTAGCCCAGCACCAGCCGGATCTTTTCGGAGAACGGCGAGCTCGGGTAGTGGTGCAGGATCAGGTCGGGCATGGGGTGTTTCCTGTGAATCGGGAGCAGTTCAGCGTGGCATGGCGCGGGTGATGATGGCGTCGAAGTCCGTCCCGCTGCCCAGCGTGCCGAACGCGTGGCCCCAGTTGCCGGCGATGCGTGAATCGCAGAAGGCGCCGAACACGGCGTCCGGCGCGCCCTGGTACAGCAGCGCGGCCTGCACGGCCAGGGCGACGTCCTGCGCCAGCCTGCGCGCCTCGACCTCGGTGGCCATAGCCTCGACGCGGGCCGGAAGCGCCGCCGCCAGCTTGTCCAGCGCGGGGTGCGCGCCCTTGGCGGGCGCAAGCTCGTACGCCAGGGCCGCGCCGCCATCGGCTTTGCGCAGCGCGCGCAGCAGGTCCAGCGCCATGATATTGCCCGCGCCTTCCCAGATCGAGTTGACGGGCATCTCGCGGTAGATGCGGGCCATGATGCCTTCGCCGCCCTCTTCCACATAGCCGTTGCCGCCCAGGCACTCCATCGCCTCCTCGCCGAAGTGCGAGCCGCGCTTGCAGATCCAGAACTTCGCGATCGGCGTCAGCAGGCGGGCGATCGCGGTCTCGTGCGCGTCACCGGGCTTGTCGAAGGCGCGCGCGATGCGCAGGGCCAGGGCGGTGGACGCTTCCGATTCCAGCGCGAGGTCGGCCAGCACGTTGCGCATCAGGGGTTGGTCGATGAGCCGCTTGCCGAAGGCCTCGCGCTGCGCGGTGTGGTCGAGCGCGATCGACAAGGCATGCCGCATCAAGCCGCTGGTGCCGAGCGCGCAATCCATGCGCGTCATCGATCCCATCTCGAGGATTTGCGGCACGCCGCGCCCCTCCTCGCCGACCAGCCACGCGGTGGCACCGGCGAACTCCACTTCCGAACTCGCATTGGCCTTGTTGCCCAGCTTGTCCTTCAGGCGCTGGATGAACATCGCGTTGACGGAGCCATCCGGCAGCACGCGCGGCATGAAGAAGCAGCTCAGGCCGCCCGGCGATTGCGCCAGCACCAGGAAAGCGTCGCACATCGGCGCCGAGAGGAACCACTTGTGCCCCATGATGCGGAACCGCTGGCCCCATTCGTCCTTGCCGTCGGGCGTGGCCTCGCTTGTGTTCGCGCGCACGTCCGAGCCGCCCTGCTTCTCCGTCATGCCCATGCCCATGGTCAGGCCCGACTTGTCGCGCCATGACTTGAAGGCGGGGTCGTATTGCCGGTTCCCGAGCTTCGGGCTCCAGTCGCCGTAGATGGCAGTGTTCGGCCGCAGGGCCGGCAATGCCGCGTACGTCATCGAGATCGGGCACAGAACCGAGGGCTCGAGTTCGGTGAACAGCATGAACGAGGCAGCCCGAAGCGTATGAGCCCCCACGCTTGCCACTTCGTTGGCTGCGCTGCCCCCCGGGGGGGCCTTCGCACCTTGGGGCGGCCCGGCGGTGCTCAATCCGGCGGCCAGCCACGGCGTGCCGTGGATGCCGGCGCCGACCGCCGCCGCCATCAGCGCGTGGTAGCTCGGGTGGAATTCGACCTGGTCGATGCGCCGCCCGAAGCGGTCGTGGCTGCGCAGCTCAGGCGTGTGGATGTTGGCCAGCCGCGCGTGCGTCTGCATCTCGGCGCTGCCGAGCTTCGCGCCCAAGGCCGCCAGCGGCGCGGTGTCGAGCGCGGGCGCGTTGAGTTTCAGCGCGCCTTGCAATGCGCGGTTGCCCTCGAACAGGTTGTAGTCCACCAGCGGCTGCGGCTGGTTGAAGACTTCGTGGGTCATCTCGGTCATGCGGTACTCCTTGCGCGACAAACTGCCCCCGCTGCTGCCGCGCTCGCGCGCCGCGGCGGCACCGGTATCGCCGGAAAGTCAGGTGAGCTTCACCAGCTGCTTGCCGAAGTTCTTCCCCTTCAGCAGTCCCAGGAAGGCCTCGGGCGCCGCTTCCAGGCCCTCGGCGACCGACTCGCGCGGCCGCAGCTTGCCGCTGCCGACCAGCGCGCCCAGCTCCTTGAGCGCTTCAGGCCACACTTCCATGTGCTCGCTGACGATGAAGCCCTGCAGCTTCAGGCGATTCGTCAGCAGGAGTTGCGGATAGGCCATGGGGATCGGTTGGCCGTCGTAGCCGGAGATCATCCCGCACAGGGCGATGCGGCCGAAGGCGTTCATGCGCATCATCACCGCGTCCAGCACCATGCCGCCGACGTTCTCGAAGTAGCCGTCGATCCCGGCCGGGCAGGCCTCCTTCAGGGCCTTGGACAGCGACGCCGCGTCCTTGTGCTCCTTGTAGTCGATGCAGGCGTCGAACCCGAGTTCGTCCACCACGTACCTGCACTTGTCCGCGCCGCCGGCGATGCCCACCACGCGGCAGCCGCGGGCCTTGGCCAAGGCGCCGAATGCGCTGCCCACGGCGCCGGAGGCCGCGCTCACCACCATCGTCTGGCCGGCCTGGGGCTCGATGATCTTCACCAGGCCGTACCATGCGGTCACGCCCGGCATGCCCACCGCGCCGAGGTAATGCGACAGCGGCACGTGCATCGTGTCTACCTTGCGCAGCGCGCCGGGCTGCTCGGCATTGACGACGCTGTATTCCTGCCAACCGCCCATGCCCACCACCTTGTCGCCTGGCTGGTACCTGGGCGAACGGCTCTCGACGACCTCGCCGGCGGTGCCGCCCTGCATCACCTGGCCCAGCGGCTGCGGCGCGGCGTAGCTCTTCGCGTCGTTCATGCGGCCGCGCATGTACGGGTCCAGGCTGAGGAACTGGTGGCGCACGAGCACCTGGCCCTCCTGCAGGGGCGGTGTTTCGGCGGTCGCCAGCTTGAAGTTGCTCGCCGTGGCCTCGCCCTGGGGGCGGTTGTCCAGGTGGACCTGTCTGTTGCGGGGCATGTCTGGTCTTTCTAGTCGGTGGAAATGACGTCGAGCGGGTTGACGCTCCTGGCGCCGGTGGGCAGGCGCTTGACGTACTTGAATGTGCCGGTGGCATGGGCGCAGGGCTTGCCGCCCCCGTCGTAGATCGTGGCTTCGGTGAACGCCATGGTGGCGGTGCGGTGCATCAGGCGCCCCTTGCCGCTCAGGACGCCGCGGGCCGGTTGCATGAAGCTGGTCTTCATCTCGATGGTGACAACGCCCATCTGCTTGTCCACGCTGCGCGCGGCGGCCGCCATCGTGACGTCCAGCAAGGTCATGCAGGCGCCGCCGTGTGTCACCCCGAACGAGTTGAGGTGCTCGGGCCGGGCCTCGTACCGGATCTCCGACTGGCCGTCCTCGAACTGCACCAGCTCGAAGCCCAGGTGCTGGACGAACGGGATGTTGACGCCGAAGTTCATCTCAGCCTCCCGTGACGACGCTGACGCCGCCGTCCACCGCCAACCATTGGCCGGTGATGTGCTTTCCGGCCTCCGACGCGAACAGCAGCGTGACACCCTTCAGGTCCTCGTCGTCGCCCAGGCGCTGCAGCGGCGCATGGGCGGCCAGCTTGTCTTCGCCCAGGCGGCTCAGGGTGGCCTGGGTCATCTTGCTCGGGAAAAAACCCGGGCAGATCGCGTTGACGGTGAGGTTGTACTTGCCCCATTCGCAGCCGAGCGCGCGGGTGAAGTTGATCACGGCGCCCTTGGACGTGTTGTACGCCAGTGTCTGCATCTCGGGCGGGTTGCCGCCCAGGCCCGCGATCGACGCGATGTTGACGATGCGCCCGTACTTGCGGGGGATCATGCTCTTCTTGGCCAGGTGCTGCGACAGGATGAAATAGCCGCGCACGTTCAGGTTCATCAGCTTGTCCCATGCTTCGACGGGGTGGTCCTCGGCCGGGGCGCCCCAGGCGGCGCCGGCGTTGTTCACGAGGATGTCCACGTCACCCATGCGTTCCAGCGTTTCGTCGGCCAAGCGGCGAATCTCCTCTTCCTTCGCGCAGTCGGCGGCGATCCAGCGCGCGTCGATGCCCGCGGCCTGCAGTTCGGCCACGGCCTCCTCGAGGTCTGCGGCCTTGCGCGACGTGAGCATGATCCGCGCGCCGGCTTCGCCCAAGGCGTGCGCCATCTGCAGGCCGAGGCCGCGGGAGCCGCCGGTCACGAGGGCGGTCCTGCCTTTGAGATCGAAGAGTTGGGAAACGGTGCGGGTCATGCGTGGAGTCCTTCAAGGGTTGAGCTTGCCGCACATTGTGCGTTCGCCGGAGGGGTTTGTGTGTCCCGGCAGGGATATTGCAGCCGCTTCAACCGGTCTTGTCCAGGCGCGAGCGCACCCAGATCAGGACGACGCCTACCGCCGCGACCACGGCGCCCAGGACGATCAACGACCAGCCGCTGGCGGCATCCCGGGATCGCGTTGCCAAGCCGATCACCGCCGTGAACAGCCCGCCATAGATCAGCGTCCAGATCAGGCGCTCGATCCATGCCACGGTCCGGGGCGACGCCATCAGAACGCCTCTTCGGGCATCTCGGCGCAAGTCGGGTCACGGCTGGCGGCAACCTGCAGCCATGCGCCGATCTTCGGCAGCTCGTAGTGGAAGAAGTAGCGGGCGGCGCGCAGCCGTCCCTGGTGGACGGGCGACTGCTGCGAAGCCTCTCCCGGAACGGTGAGGGCGACGTCCAGCCAGATCCAGGCCAGCACCATGTGGCCGAAAGCCTGCATGTAGGGCACTGCGTTGGCCAGCGCCTGAGCGGGGTCGCCGGTGGACCAGGCGGCACGCGTCGCGTCGCCCACCTGCACCAGCGCGTTGCCGAGCGCACGGGCGTGTTCCGCCAGGTCGGGGCGGTGGACCGCCCGCTCGATCGTGGCGTCGATGCGGCCTGCCAGCAGCTCCAGCCCGCGCCCGCCCTCCATCAGCACCTTGCGGCCCAGCAGGTCGGCCGCCTGGATGCCGTGGGTGCCCTCGTGGATCATGTTCAGGCGGTTGTCGCGCCAGTACTGCTCCACCGGGAAGTCGCGCGTGTAGCCGTAGCCGCCGTGCACCTGGATCGCCAGCGAGTTCGCCTCCAGGCACCACTCGCTGGGCCAGCTCTTGGCGATCGGCGTCAGCACTTCCAGCAGCAGGCGCGCTTCGTCCGCCGCCTCGGGCGCGCCGGTGTGCTGCTCGTCGACGAGCCGCGCGCAGTACAGCGCGAGCGCCAATGCCCCCTCGCAATACGACTTTTGCGCGAGCAGCATGCGCTTGACGTCTGCGTGCTCGATGATACGCACCTGCGGCTTTGACGGGTCCTTGCCGGCCGGGCCGACCGGCCTTCCCTGCGGGCGGTTGCGGGCGTATTCCAGCGATGCGTGGTAACCGGCCATGCCCAGCATCACGGCGGCCATGCCGACACCGATGCGCGCCTCGTTCATCATGTGGAACATGCAACGCAGGCCCTCGTGGGGACGGCCGACGAGGTAGCCGACGGCGCCGGGCTTGCCCTCCATGGGAAACTTGCCTTCGCCGAAATTGAGCAGCGTGTTGGTGGTGCCGCGCCAGCCCAGCTTGTGGTTCAGGCCCGCCAGCGCCACGTCGTTGCGCTCGCCGGTGAGCTTGCCTTGGGTGTCGACCAGTTTCTTGGGCACGATGAACAGCGAGATGCCTTTGGTGCCCGGGATCGGCTTGCCGTCCGGGCCAGGGATCTTCGCCAACACCAGGTGGATGATGTTCTCGGTCAGCTCGTGCTCGCCGGCCGAGATCCACATCTTGTTGCCCGTGATGCGGTAGCGGGGGCCGAGCGGGTCCGATTCGAAATCCTCGCCATCCGGCACGGCGCGCGTGACGATGTCCGAAAGCGACGAGCCGGCTTGCGGCTCCGACAGGCACATCGTGCCCGACCAGCGGCCGGAAAATTCGTTGAGCGCGAAGACCTGCTTCTGCAGCTCGGTTCCATGCACCATCAGCAGGTTGGCGTTGCCCACCGTGAGCATGCCCGAACCCATGCTGACGGAGGCCATCGCGAAGAACGTGTGGGCCGCGGCTTCCACCGTGTACGGCAGCTGCATGCCACCGATCTCATAGTCCTGGGCCGCGCTCAGCATGCCCGATCCGGCAAACGCGTCGTACGCGTCCTGGCTGCACTTCGGCAGGATCACCTTCTCGCCGTCGAAGCGCGGCTCCTCGGTGTCAAGAGTGCGGTTGAACGGTGCGTACTTCTCGCGCGCGATGCGCTCGCAGGTGTCGAACACCGCGTCGAAGGTTTCGCGCGAATGGTCGGAAAAGCGGCTGCGGCCGGTGAGCTCCTCCGCCTTGAGCCAGTCGTACAGGAGGAAGTCCAGTGTCGGGCGAAGTGACATTGCGTCTCCGGGGAAGGCTGTCATTGCGGGCTTGACCCGCAATCCATCTCACGCCGGCCAAACCCTTCCAATCGAGGCATGGATCCCGGGTCAGGCCCGGGATGACAAGATCACAGTACTTCGAACACCCCTGCAGCGCCCATGCCGCCGCCGATGCACATCGTGACGAGCACTTTTTTCGCGCCGCGGCGCTTGCCTTCGACCAGCGCGTGGCCGGTCAGGCGCTGGCCCGACACGCCGTAGGGGTGGCCCACGGCGATCGCGCCGCCGTTGACGTTCAGGCGGTCGTTCGGGATGCCGAGCTTGTCGCGGCAGTAGATCACCTGCACGGCGAACGCTTCGTTCAGCTCCCACAGGTCGATGTCGTTCACCGTGAGGCCCAGCTTCTTCAGCACCTTCGGCACGGCGAACACCGGGCCGATGCCCATCTCGTCGGGCTCGCAGCCGGCCACCGCGAAACCGAGGAAGCGGCCCAGGGGCTTCAAATTGTTCTTGCTCGCGTACTCCTCGCTCACCACGACGCAGGCGCCCGCGCCGTCGGAGAACTGGCTGGCGTTGCCCGCCGCGATCACGCCGCCCGGCAGCGCCGGCTTGATGCCGCTGATGCCCTCCTTGGTCGTGCCTTCGCGCGTGCCTTCGTCCTTGCTGACGGTGACTTCCTTGGTGCGCAGGCCCATCACCGGGTCGGCCACGCCGGCCTTGACGGTGATCGGGGCGATCTCGGCGTCGAACTTGCCTTCGGCTTGCGCCTTGCAGGCCTTCTGCTGGCTGGCGGCTCCGTACTCGTCCATCACGTCGCGCGAGATGTTGTAGCGCTTGGCGACCTGCTCGGCCGTCTGCAGCATCGACCAGTAGATCTCGGGCTTGATCTTGTCCAGCTCCGGGTCGCGCATCATGTGCGTGTTCATTTCCTGCTGCACGCAGGAGATGCTTTCCACACCGCCGGCGACGTAGACCTCACCCTCGCCCGCGATCACGCGCTGCGACGCGAGCGCGATGGTCTGCAGGCCCGAGGAGCAGAAGCGGTTGACGGTCATGCCCGACACGGTGACGGGGCAGCCGGCCATGATGGCGATCTGGCGCGCGATGTTGGCACCCGTGGCGCCCTCGGGGTTCGCGCAGCCCATGATCACGTCCTCGACCTGGGCGGCGTCGATGCCGGCGCGCTGCAGCGCGTGCTTGACGGCATGGCCGCCGAGCGTCGCGCCATGCGTCATGTTGAAGGAGCCCTTCCAGCTCTTGGCCAGGGGGGTGCGGGCGGTGGAGACGATAACTGCGTTGCTCATGAGTGTTTCCTTCGGGTGATCAGTTGAACGTCTTGCCTTCGGCGGCCAGCTTGGCCAGCAGCGGCGCCGGCTCCCAGAACGAGGCATCGTCATGCGGGTTCTTCTGGAAGCGCTTCATGGCCTGCGCCACGTTGAACAGGCCCACCTGGTCGGCGTAGTTCATGGGGCCGCCGCGATGGATCGGGAAGCCGTAGCCCGTCAGGTACACCATGTCGATGTCGCTGGCCTTGCTGGCGATGCCGTCCTCCACGATGCGCGCGCCTTCGTTCACCAGTGAGAACACCAGGCGCTGCACGATCTCCTCGTCGGAGATCTTGCGCGGCGTGATGCCCAGTTCCTTGCGGTGGTCCTCGATCATCTTGTTGACCAGCTCGGAAGGGATCGCATCGCGCTTGCCTTCCTTGTAGTCGTACCAGCCGGCGCCCGTCTTCTGGCCGAAGCGGCCCAGCTCGCACAGCTTGTCGGCGGTGCGGCTGTACAGCATGTTCGGCCGCTCCTGCGCGCGGCGCTTGCGGATGGCCCAGCCGATGTCGTTGCCCGCGAGGTCGCCCATGCGGAACGGGCCCATCGCGAAGCCGAACTTCTCGATCGCCTTGTCAACCTGCTGCGGCGTGGCGCCTTCGTCCAGCAGGAAGCCGGCCTGGCGGCTGTATTGCTCGATCATCCGGTTGCCGATGAAGCCGTCGCAGACGCCGGAGACCACCGCCGTCTTCTTGATCTTCTTGCCGAGGGCCATCACGGTCGCCATCACGTCCTTGCCGGTCTTGGCGCCGCGCACCACTTCCAGCAGCTTCATCACGTTGGCCGGGCTGAAGAAGTGCATGCCGACCACGTCCTGCGGACGCTTGGTGAAGGATGCGATCTTGTTCACGTCCAGCGTGGAAGTGTTGGAAGCCAGGATCGCGCCGGGCTTCATCACTTCGTCGAGCTTCTCGAACACCTTCTGCTTCACGCCCATTTCCTCGAACACGGCCTCGATCACGAGGTCGGCGTCCTTCAGGTCGTTGTAGTCGAGCGTGGTGGACAGCAGGGCCATGCGCTGGTCGTACTTGTCCTGCTTGAGCTTGCCGCGCTTGACCTGCGATTCGTAGTTCTTGCGGATGGTCGCGATGCCGCGGTCCAGCGCTTCCTGCTTCATCTCCAGGATCTTTACCGGGATGCCCGCGTTCAGGAAGTTCATCGAGATGCCGCCGCCCATGGTGCCCGCGCCGATCACGGCCACCGACTTGATCTCGCGTTGCGGGGTGTCCGAAGGGACGTCCGGGATCTTCGACGTGGCGCGCTCGGCCATGAAGACATGGCGCAGGGCGCGGCTCTCCGGCGTGAACATGAGGGCGGTGAAGATCTCGCGCTCGTAGGCCATGCCTTCGTCGAACTTCTTCTTTGTCGAGGCTTCCACGGCGTCCACGCACTTTTCGGGAGCAGGGAAATTCTTCGCCATTCCCTTGACCATGTTGCGCGCGAACTGGAAGTACGCGTCGCCCAGCGGGTGCTTCGAGGGCAGGTTGCGCACCAGCGGCAACGGCCGGGCGTCGGCGACGGAACGCGCATAGGCCAGCGCTTCGTCGGCCAGCGATTCGGGCGAGGCCGCCATCTTGTCGAACAGCTTCTGGCCGGGTTGCTGCGCGAGCAACTCGCTCTTGACGGCCTCGCCGCTCACGATCATGTTCAGCGCGGTCTCGACGCCCAGCACGCGCGGCAGGCGCTGCGTGCCGCCGGCGCCGGGGATCAGGCCCAGCTTGACCTCGGGGAGAGCGACCTGCGTGCCGGGGGCGGCAATGCGGTAGTGGCAGCCGAGCGCGAGCTCCAGCCCGCCGCCCATGCACACCGAGTGGATGGCCGCGACCACCGGCTTGGTGGAGTTTTCCAGTGCCGAGATCACCGACAGCAGGTTCGGCTCCGCGGTCGCCTTGGGCGAGCCGAACTCCTTGATGTCCGCCCCGCTCGAGAAAGCCTTGCCGGCGCCGGTGATGACGATCGCCTTGACGGACGCGTCGCCGTTGGCCTTCTCGAGCCCGTCGGTCAGCCCGACACGGGTCGCGTAGCCCAAACCATTCATGGGCGGGTTGTTCATCGTGATCACGGCCACGTCGCCGTGCACCTTGTATTCAGCGGTCATCTTGGGTCCTTCACCGATATGAGAAAAAAGTACGGTCGTTCTTTTCCAGATTCTAGAGGGGTATCGCGCATCGCGTCAGACCCATTTGTCTCCATCGGGACAAACTCCCCCGCAGGGGCAGCGGGCCGCGCGAAATAACATGCAGCGCGGCCCCCCTTTGAAAGATTCCGGATTCATCCGGAATCTTTCAACTGATCAAAGCACCTTGAAAACGCGCAGCGTTTTCAAGGTGAATGTCAAACTTCCAGCCATTCCTTGCGAATGTAGGCGTCGGCGCGCAGGCTGTCGGGGGTGCCTTGAAACACGATGCTTCCGTGTCCCATCACGAGGGCCCGGTCGGAGATCGCCATGGCGATCGTGAGCTTCTGCTCGATCAGCAGCACGGAGATGCCGCGCTCCTTGAGCTTTTGCAGGTACTGCGCCACGAGCTCGACGATCTTCGGCGCGAGGCCTTCGGTCGGCTCGTCGATGATGATGAGCTCTGGGTCGCCCATCAGCGTGCGGCACAGCGTGAGCATCTGCTGCTCGCCGCCCGAAAGCACGCCAGCCTCGGTGTGCTGGCGCTCCTTCAGCCGCGGGAACATGTCGTACATGTCGTTGAAGGACCACCGGCCCGTCTGGCGCGCGCTCTTCATGCCGAGCATCAGGTTCTGGTGGACGGTGAGCTTGGGAAAGATGTCGCGGTTCTCGGGCACGTAGCCAATGCCGAGGTGCGCCACCTCATAGGGCTTCATGCCCAGCGTGTGCCGGCCCTTCCAGTCCACGATGCCGGTGCAGTCCACCATCCCCATGATGGCTTTGGCCGTGGTCGAACGGCCGGAGCCGTTGCGGCCGAGCAGCGCGACGATCTCGCCCGGGCCCACGTCGAAGTGGACGCCATGCAGCACGTGGCTCTTGCCGTAGAAGGCGTGGAGGTTTTCGATCTTCAGCATCAGTGCGCTCCCCCTACTTGGGCGTCGGCGACGTGGGAGCCGAGATAGGCCTCCTGGACGCGCTGGTTCGCGCGGACGGCCTCGGGCCGGTCGAAGGCGATCACTTCGCCGTAGACCACCACGGCGATCTTGTCGGCCAGGCCGAACACCACGCCCATGTCGTGCTCGACAGTCAGCAATGTCTTGCCCACTGTCACCTCCTTGATGAGCTCGATGAAGCGCCGCGTCTCGCTCCTGCTCATGCCGGCCGTGGGTTCGTCGAGCAGGATCACGTTCGCGCCGCCGGCGATCGTGATGCCGATCTCCAGGGCCCGCTGCTCCGCGTAGGTCAGGTTGATCGCCAGCACGTCGCGCTTTCGGTCGAGCTTGATCATCTCGAGCAGCTGTTCGGTGCGCTCGTTGGCGTCGTCCAGGTCGGCCAGGAACTTCAGGAACGTGTACTTGTAACCGAGGCTCCAGAGCACGCCGCAGCGCAGGTTCTCGAACACCGACAGCTTGGGGAAGATGTTGGTGATCTGGAAGCTGCGCGACAGCCCCATGCGGTTGATCTCGAAAGGCTTCTTGCCGTCGATGCGGTGGCCGTTCAGCAGCACCTCGCCGCTGGTCGGCGCGAAACGGCCGCTGATCAGGTTGAAGAGGGTCGACTTGCCGGCGCCATTCGGCCCGATCACCGCGATGCGCTCACCCGCGCTGACGGCAAGGTTGGCGCCGCGGATGATCTCGGTCCTGCCGAAGCTCTTGCGCAGGTCCTTGAGTTCAAGCGCGTAAGTCATTGCATGGCCTCCCGGCGCTTGACCTCTTTTTCGATGAATTCCTGGATCTCGCCCCACTGGCGCTTGAAGTGGCGCCGGGTCACCTCGAACAGGCCGATGCCGGTGAGCATGACGAAGGCGGCGCCGAACCAGCTGTCGATGCCCTTGGCGTCCAGCGTGGCGCCCATGAAGTGCAGTTCGTTGCCCAGGGCCACGTTCAGCTGCAGGTGGTAGACCATCTCGATCATGGCCGCGGCGCCGACCAGCACGAGCAGGCCCGTAACGAACAGGGCCAGGTAACTCACCCACAGCTCCCGCAGGCGCCCGAACGCGGCGACGCGCAGGTTCATCATGAGCAGGCTGGCGATGCCGCCGGGGGCGTACATCACCATGAACATGAAGATGAGGCCCAGGTATAGCAGCCAGGCCTTGGTGAATTCGGAGAACAACACAAAGGCCAGGACCATCAGGATGGCGCCGATGATCGGCCCGAAGAAAAAGGTCGCGCCACCGAGAAAAGTGAACAGGAGGTAGCCGCCCGAACGCGCCGGGCCGACCACCTCGGCGGTGGCGATCTCGAAGTTCAGCGCCCCCAGCCCGCCCGACACGCCCGCGAAGAAGCCGGCGATGATGAACACGAGGTAGCGGATGCGCTGCGTGTCGTACCCGACGAATTCGACGCGCTCCGGGTTGTCTCGCACGGCGTTCAACATGCGGCCCAGAGGCGTGCGCGTGAAGGCGTACATGGCGGCGACGCAAACGAAGGTATAGATGGCGATGAGGTAATACACCTGGATCGGCGGGCCGAAGGTGATGCCCATGAAGGGCTTGCCCGTGACCCGGTTGGCCGAGATGCCCGCCTCGCCGCCGAAGAACTCCGCGAACATCAGCGACATCGCGAAGATGAGCTCTCCCACGCCCAGCGTGATCATGGCGAAGGTGGTCCCGGACTTCTTGGTACTGACGTAGCCGAAGAGGACGGCGAAGAACATGCCGCCCAGCCCACCCAGCAGCGGCAATGTGCTGACCGGCACCGGCAACACGCCCTTGGTCGCCATGTTCAATGCATGGATCGCGAAGTACGTCCCCAGGCCCGTGTAGACCGCATGACCGAAACTGAGCATGCCGCCCTGCCCCAGCAACATGTTGTACGACAGGCAGGCGACCATCGCGATGCCGATCTGCGAAAGGATCGTGATCGAGAGGCCACTGGTGAAGATCATCGGCGCGACGGCCAGGACCAGCGCGAAGGCCGTCCAGATCATCGCCCTGGCGATGTTGTAGGGCTTGAATTCGTAATGCTGTTTGCTCATGATCAGCCCTCGCGCGTGCCCAGCAGGCCACGCGGCCGGAAGATCAGGATCAGCACCAGGACCAGGTACGGCATGATCGGCGCCACCTGCGAGACCGTGAGCTTCAGGAAGGTGCTGTTGGCCGCTGCCGCGCTCACAGCGACGCCCGCGCTCTGCAGCATCGATCCGATGGAGTAGTCAAGCGAAACGGCGAAAGTCTGGATCAGCCCGATCAGGACCGAGGCGAGGAAGGCGCCGGAGAGGGAGCCCATTCCGCCGACCACCACCACCACAAAGATGATGGAGCCCACTGTGCCCGCCATGTTGGGCTCGGTCACGAAGGTGCTGCCGCCGATCACTCCGGCCAGCCCCGCGAGCGCCGCGCCCGCGCCGAACACCAACATGAACACCCGCGGCACGTTGTGGCCCAGCGCCTCGACGGTGTCCGGATGCGTGAGCGCCGCCTGGATCACCAGGCCGATGCGCGTTTTGAGCAGCAGCAGCCCGATCGCGAACAGCATCACCAGCGCCGTGAGCATCATGAAAGCTCGCGTGGCCGGGAACGGCGAGCAGATCACCTTCACCGCCGAATCCGCGGAGCTGCACGCGGCCGCGGGCGGGTTGCCCGCCACGATGCTGAAGCCATCGACCGAGTTCTGCACCAGCGTGAAAGCCGCGCCCTGCAGAGCGGCGGGCGGCGTGAATTCGACGGCCGTGCGGCCCCAGACCAGCTGCACCAGTTCGAGCAGCACGTACGACAGCCCGAAGGTGATGAGCAACTCGGGCACATGGCCGTACTTGTGCACCTTGCGCAGGCAAAGACGTTCGAAGATTGCGCCGAGGGCACCGACAACCAGCGGCGAGATCACCAGCGCGGGCCAGAAGCCCGTGATCCGCGCCACGGTATAGCCGATGTATGCACCCACCATATAGAAGCTGGCGTGCGCGAAATTCAGCACGCCCATCATGCTGAAAATGAGCGTGAGGCCCGAGCTGAGCATGAACAGCAGCAGCCCGTAGCTGAGGCCGTTCAGGGTGGAGATGACCAGGAATTCCATTGCGGGTGCGTTTGCTCTCGTTGAAGTCGGGGGTCGCAAAAGAAAGGGCCCGCCACGATACCGCAGTGGGCCCTCGAGCCGGTTGCCCGGCGTGACAGGGAACTCAGGCGCCCGGCCGCTTCATCTGGCAGCTGGTGGGGGTGCTGGAGACGTAGCTGGGGTACTCCTTCACCGGGACCAGCGTCATGCCGGTGTTCTCCGGGCTGTAGGTGTACTTGCCGCCGGCCTTCTGCCACACGGTCATGTACAGGGGTTGCTGCAACTGGTGGTCGGTCCGGCGCATCTCGACCTCGCCGTTGAAGCTGTTGAACTTGATGCCTTCCATTGCCGCGGCCACCTTGACGGGGTCCGTCGATCCGGCCTTGGCCATCGCGCTGCCCAGGGCGCCGAACACGTGCGAGAACGCATGGGTGTACAGGTCGTCCTTGAACTTGGCGTTGAATTCCTTGCCCCAGGCGCCGATGTCGCCGCCCATGTTGTAGTGGCTGTACGCCACCTGGAACACGCGGCCTTCGCCGCCCGTGCCCAGGGCCGACGGTGTGCCGGTGACGCCGGTGTAATAGGTGTAGAACTTGCCCGTGTAGCCGCTCTCGTTGGCGGCCTTCACCAACAGCGCCAGGTCGGAGCCCCAGTTGCCGGTGATCACCGTGTCGGCGCCCGAAGCCTTGATCTTGGCCACGTAGGGCGCGAAGTCGCGCACCTGGGCGAGCGGGTGCAGGTCCTCGCCGGCGATCTTGACGTCCGGGCGCTTGCGGGCGAGCATTTCCTTGGCGTACTTCGCGACCTGCTGGCCGTGCGAGTAGTTCTGGTTGAGCAGGTACACGCTCTTGACATCGGGCTTGTCCTTGATGAAGGTCGTCATTGCCTCCATCTTCATGGACGTGTCGGCGTCGAAGCGGAAGTGCCAGTAGTTGCACTTGCTGTTGGTGAAATCCGGGTCGACCGCGGCGTAGTTCAGGTACACCACTTCCTTGCCGGGGTTGCGCTCATTGTGCTTGTCGACGGCGTCGATCAGCGCGCCGGCGACGGAGGAGCCGTTGCCCTGCAGGATGTAGCGCACCCCCTGGTCGATCGCCGCTTTCAGCGCGTTCAGGCTTTCGGCCGGGCTCAACTTGTTATCGAGGCCCTGCACCTGGAACTTGACTCCCGCGGGGTTCCTGTCGCTGTATTTCTCGGCGAGGAACTGGACCGACTTCAGCTGATTCGTCCCGACCGGGCCCATCAACCCGGTGAGCGGGTCGATCCACATCATCTTCACGACCTGCCCCTTGGTGGCAGCCGGCGCCGCTGCAGGTGCTGCCGCCACGGGGGTGGCCTTGGCGGCGGGCGCAGCCTTGGCGGCCGGGGCGGGTTTGGGAGCGGGAGCCGCGGTTTGCGCGGCCACGGTACCCGCGCATGCAAGCAGCACGCCCAGGGTGACGAAACTAATGGTGAACTTCATGATTTCTCCTTATGGAAACAACTGCGGCGAGGGTACTGTTTTTGTGCAGTGCAGCGCTCAGGGATTGCCCCTAATAGGGCCCTTCCCTATCGCCCAAGTGACAGCGCGGCAGCGGCCGCCGGGCCACTCGCTGACGCAGGTCAAACTGTGGGCAATTTGTAGTCCTTAAGCATCTCGCGCAACCGCGTCTTGAGCATCTTGCCGGTGGCGCCGATCGGGATCGACTCGACGAACACCACGTCGTCCGGGATCTGCCACTTTGCGGTCTTGCCTTCGTAGAACGCCAGCAACTCCTCGCGCGTCACCTCGGCGCCGGGCTTCTTCACCACCGCGACGATCGGCCGCTCGTCCCATTTGGGGTGCTTCATCCCGATGCAGGCGGCCATGGCGACGGCGGGGTGCGCCACGGCGATGTTTTCGACGTCGATCGAGCTGATCCATTCGCCGCCGGACTTGATCACGTCCTTGCTGCGATCGGTGATCTGCATGTAGCCGTCGGCATCGATCGTGGCCACGTCGCCTGTCGGGAACCAGCCATCGACCAGCGGGTCGCCGCCCTCGCCCTTGAAATACTCGCGCACCACCCAGGGGCCTTTGACGTACAGGTCGCCCGGCGTCTTGCCGTCCCAGGGCAGTTCCTTGCCGTCCTCGCCGACGATCTTCATGTCCACGGCGTAGATCGCCCGGCCCTGCTTGAGCCGGATCTTCATCTGCTCCCCGGGCGACATCAGCAGGTGCTTGTTCTTCAGCGTGCAGAGGGTGCCGAGCGGGCTCATCTCGGTCATGCCCCAGGCGTGCAGCACCTCGACGCCATACTCCTCGCGGAAGGCGTCGATCATCGCGGGGGGGCAGGCCGAGCCGCCGATCACCGTGCGCTTGAGCGTGGAGAAGCGCAGGTTGTTCGGCTTCATGTGGGTGAGCAGCATCTGCCAGACGGTGGGAACGCCCGCCGCGTAGTTCACCTTCTCGGCCTCGATCAGTTCATAGATCGACTTGCCGTCCATCGCCGGCCCCGGGAACACCAGCTTCGCGCCGCACAGCGCCGCCGAGTACGGAATGCCCCAGGCGTTGACGTGGAACATGGGCACGACGGGCAGGATGGCGTCCCGCGCCGAGATCGACATCACGTCCGGCAGTGCCGCCGCGTAGGCGTGCAGGGTTGTGGAGCGGTGGCTGTACAGCGCCGCCTTCGGGTTGCCGGTGGTGCCGCTCGTGTAGCACATGCTGGAGGCGGAGTTCTCGTCGAAGCTCGGCCACTCGTAGGTGGTGGGCTGGCCCCCGATCCAGGCCTCGTAACTCACGAGGTTGGGGATCCCGCTGTCCTTCGGGAGCTTGTCGGCGTCGCACAGGGCGACGTACTGCCGGATTGTCGGGCTCTTGGCGTGGATGGCCTGCACCAGCGGCAGGAAGGTCATGTCGAAGCACAGGACCTGGTCTTCGGCGTGGCTGGCGATCCAGGCGATCTGCTCGGGGTGCAGCCGCGGGTTGATCGTGTGCAGCACCCGGCCCGACCCGCTCACGCCGAAATACAGCTCCAGGTGGCGATAGCCGTTCCAGGCCAGCGTCGCCACGCGGTCGGAAAACAGCAGGTTCATGCCGTCCAGCGCGTTGGCCGCCTGGCGAGCGCGGCGGGCGACGTCGCGCCACGTGTAGCGGTGGAGGTCCCCCTCCACGCGCCGGGAGACGATTTCGGTGTCGCCGTGGTGGCGTTCAGCGAAATCGATCAGGGAGGAAATCAAGAGGGGCTGGTTCTGCATCAAGCCTAGCATCGGTACTCCTGGGGGCATTTGTTATGGTTCGTCAATCGTAGTGCGTTGTCCGCGCTGTTCAAAGGGCGGAAAGCCATGGAGTGTTGCCCCGCGCGCCCGATTGCGCAACAGATGTCGCCTGGCGGACAGTGCCGGCGCTTGCGTTCCGCGGGAAGAATGCTTTCGAGTGGGGGCGACAATCGGGGCGAACCGCTTGCCGGCGCCCGCCATGTTCCACGACATTTCCAAGCCTTCCTCCCGCTTCCTGCAGATGCAACCCTGGTTCGCGGAACTCGCCGCGGCCGAACAGGTTCGCATCGCGGACAGTGTTTTTACCGTTGCGGGCGCCAAAGGCGACGTCCTGCTGCATGCGGGTGAGCGGGTGCAGGGTTGGTACGCCGTCTTGTCCGGCCTGGTGAAGCTGCAGAGTTGCTCATCGGAGGGCCGCCGCTCGGCCTACCTCGGCATCCCGGGTGGCGAGTGGTTCGGGGAGGGCGCGGCCATCAAGGAGGAGGAGCGCCGCTACGACGTCATCGGATTGCGCGAAACGGAGTTGCTGTGCCTGCCGCTTGCCGAGTTCCGGCGGCTGCGCGCCGTGAGCCTCACTTTCAACCAGGCGTTGGCCGACCAGCTCAACATGCGCCTGGGCCAGGCGATGGCGATCATCGAGACGATGCGCCTGAAAACGCCGGAGCAGCGGGTCGCGATGTATGGGCCGGCACCTCTGGCACGGGCCCCGCAAGCTCGGCCTGTCGCAGGAGGAACTGGGCATTCTCGCCGGCCTGTCCCGCCAGACGGTCAACCTGGTCCTGCGGGGCCTGGAGCAGCGGGGACTGGTGTCGCTCGAGTTCGGAAGGGTGAACATCCTCGACGACCAGGGGCTGATGGACCTCGCCATGGCGCCCGGGAGCCGTGCCGCCGGCTGAGCGGCCGGCTCGTGCTCCATGCCCCCGCGCCACCGCGGGCCGCCGGAAGCAGGGACAATGGATCGCATGACCGAGACCGCCGAAGCCGCCGCCGCCCAGATGGACCTGGGCCTGCCGTGGCAGCACGGCTTTGCCGCCCTGGGGTCGGCCTTCCACACTGAGTTGCGGCCGACACCGCTGCCCGCGCCCTACCCCGTCTGCGTGAACCGCGCCCTGGCCGCCGAGCTGGGGCTGGACGCGGACCTGCTCGCCTCGCGGGAAGGCGTCGAAGCTTTCACCGGCAACCTCCCGATCGACGGTGCCCGCCCGCTGGCCAGCGTCTACAGCGGCCACCAGTTCGGTGTCTGGGCCGGGCAGCTCGGCGATGGCCGCGCCATCCTGCTCGGCGAAGTGCCGACCCCGGCCGGCCCACAGGAATTGCAGTTGAAGGGCAGCGGCCTCACCCCTTACTCACGCATGGGCGATGGCCGCGCCGTGCTGCGGTCCAGCATTCGCGAGTTCCTGGGCTCCGAGGCCATGTGGGGCCTGGGCATTCCGACCACGCGAGCCCTGTGCGTCACCGGCTCGGACGCGCCGGTGCGCCGCGAGGAGGTCGAGACGGCCGCCGTGGTCACCCGCGTCTCGCCCACGTTCGTTCGGTTCGGCCACTTCGAGCACTTCTCCGCCCGCGAGCAGTACGGCGAGCTTGCAAAACTGGCCGACTACGTGATCGACCGGTTCTACCCGGGTTGCAGGGCCACGGCGAAGTTCGCCGGCAATGCCCATGCGGCGCTCCTCGAGCAGGTCAGCGAGCGCACCGCGGCCATGGTGGCCCAATGGCAGGCCGTGGGCTTCTGCCATGGCGTCATGAACACGGACAACATGAGCATCCTGGGCCTGACCATCGACTATGGCCCGTTCCAGTTCCTCGATGCCTTCGACCCCGGCCACATCTGCAACCACAGCGACGAGCAGGGCCGCTACGCCTACAACAAGCAGCCCAACGTCGCCTACTGGAACCTCTTCTGCCTGGGACAGGCCTTGCTGCCGCTGATCGGCGACCAGGAGCTGGCGCTGGCCGCCCTGGAGTCGTACAAGACAGTCTTTCCCCGCGAACTCGAGGCGCGGATGGGCGCCAAGCTGGGGCTTGCCGACGCCCGGCCAGAGGACCGCGAACTGGTCGAGGCGATCCTCAAGCTGCTCGCGAAGGACCGCGTCGATTACACGATCTTCTGGCGCCGCCTGTCGCGCCATGTGGCGGGAGAGCCGGCCGACACGGTGCGGGACTTGTTCCTGCAGCGCGAGGAGCTGGATGCCTGGCTCGCCCGGTACCTCCAGCGGCTCGGCACGAATGGGCGCGACGCGGCCGGGGAACTCATGCTGCGGACCAACCCCAAATACGTGTTGCGCAACCATCTCGGCGAACTCGCCATCCGCCAGGCGAAACTTAAGGACTATTCCGCCGTCCAAGACCTGCTGGCCGTGGTCCAGGCCCCGTTCGAGGAACATCCGGGGCACGACGACAAGGCCGGCTTTCCGCCCGACTGGGCATCACACATCGAAATCAGCTGCTCCTCATGACCTACAAGATCGAAAAATCCGAAACCGAGTGGAAGGCCCTGCTCGAGCAGAAGGGCGCAGAGCGCGGCGCCTTCGAAGTCACGCGCCATGCCGCGACCGAAAGGCCTTTCACCGGCAAGTACGAGGCGGTGTGGGACGACGGCAGCTACCATTGCATCTGCTGCGGCGCCAAGCTGTTCGACTCGGACACGAAGTTCGACGCCGGCTGCGGCTGGCCGAGTTTTTCCTTGGCCGTTCCCGGCGCCATCAAGGAAATCCGCGACACCAGCCTTGGCATGGTCCGGGTCGAGACGGTCTGCGCCGAATGCGGCGCGCATCTGGGCCACGTGTTCCCCGACGGACCCACCGACACCGGCCTGCGCTACTGCATGAACTCCGCCTCGCTCGACTTCAAGCCCGGGCAAGGCAAATAACCCATCTCCATGAAACTGCTTCTCGACTTCTTCCCCATAATCCTGTTCTTCGTGGCGTTCAAGTTCGCCGGGATCTACGTGGCCACGGCCGTCGCCATCGTCGCCACCATCGCGCAAATCGCATGGCTGCGGCACAGCACCGGCAAGGTCGAGCCCATGCAATGGGCCAGCCTGGCCATCATCGTGGTGTTCGGCGGCGCGACCATCGCTCTGCAGAACGAGACCTTCATCAAGTGGAAGCCCACCGTCCTGTACTGGCTGATGGGCGGTACGCTGGCGGCGGGCCAGCTGTTCTTCCGCAAGAACCTGCTCAAGAGCCTCATGGGCTCGCAGCTGGAGCTCCCCGACGCCGCTTGGCGCGTGACCAACTGGAGCTGGATCGCGTTCTTCGCCGTGATGGGCGTGGCCAACCTGTGGGTGGCTTTCAACTTCGACACCAACACCTGGGTCAACTTCAAGCTGTTCGGCGGCCTGGGGCTGATGGCGCTCTTCGTCGTGGGACAGGCGCTGTACCTGGGCCGCTACATGAAGGCCGACGAGGCGAGCGGGCCATGAACGGCGGCCTGACGGGCATCACGCCCGAAGCCATGCGCAAGCGCCTGGAGGAACTCCTGGCGCCCACGCTCGTCGAAGTGATCGACGAAAGCTCGCAGCATGCGGGCCACGCCGGGGCCGACGGCAGCGGTTACGGCACCCATTTCCGGGTGCGTATCGCCTCCCCCTTGTTCGCCGGCCGCTCCCGCGTGGCGCGCCATCGCCTTGTGTATGATGCGCTGCAAGATTTTGTGGCCCGGGGCCTGCATGCCCTGGCGATCGAAACTCTCTGACCACCCCCTCCTGACTTTCCTAGGGACTCTCCAATGAAGCAATTCCTCCTGTCCGCGCTGGCGGCAGCCATCCTCGGCCTCGCCCTGCCCGCCTTCGCGCAGAACGTCGCCATCGTCAACGGCAAGGCGGTGCCCAAGGCCCGCGTGGACGCCCTGGCCGCGCAGCTGGCCAAGTCCGGCCGCCCCGTGACCCCCGAACTCCAGGGCCAGCTGAAGGACGAAGTCATCGCCCGAGAGATCTTCATGCAGGAAGCGCAGAAGCGCGGCCTGGACGCCAGCGACGACTTCAAGAACCAGATGGAGCTGGCGCGCCAGACGCTGCTGATCCGCGAGCTGTTCGCCGATTACCAGAAAGCCAACCCGGTGACCGACGCCGACATCAAGGCCGAATACGACAAGTTCGCCGCGGCCAACGGCGGCAAGGAATACCGCGCCCGCCACATCCTGGTGGAGAAGGAAGACGAGGCCAAGGCCATCATCGCGTCGCTCAAGAAGGGCGGCAAGTTCGACGAGATCGCCAAGAAGCAGTCGAAGGACCCGGGCTCGGGCGCCAACGGCGGCGACCTGGACTGGGCCAATGCCGCCAGCTACGTGCCCGAGTTTTCGGGCGCGCTGACCAAGCTGAACAAGGGCCAGCTGACCCAGGAGCCGGTGAAGAGCCAGTTCGGCTATCACGTGATCCGGCTGGACGACGTGCGCGAGGCGCAGTTGCCCAAGCTGGAAGAGGTCAAGCCCCAGATCGCCCAGCAGCTGCAGCAACAAAGGCTCGCCAAGTTCCAGGAAGACCTACGCGGCAAGGCGAAGATCGAGTAAGGCCTCCTGGCCGACGAAAAAAAGGCGCCCGAGGGCGCCTTTTTTCATGTCGAGGTCAAACCTTCGGCGGATCGGTTTCCCGGCCCCAGTTGCGGTGCTTCGCGATCGCCTCCACGAACTGCGATGCCAGCGCCTGCGCATCGGCGTCGGCGCCGAGCAGCAAGGCGCTGTCGCCCTTGCCGTTGGCCAGCTCCACCGGCACGCCGGCGGCCTCGAGCAGCTGCCGCGAAGCGCCCAATGCCAGGATCGCCTTGCAGTGCCGGAAGTGGTCCTTGACGAATTCCATGGTGTGCCCGTCGGCCGCGAGCGCGGCCACGGCCGCTTCCGCGCCGGGCAGGGCCAGTGCATCGAACAGGAAGCCCGGTTCGTTCTCGAGCGAAGCGTCCGCGTCCAGCACCTCGCCGCCGGCCGTTTCAACCGGGCCGATGCGGGGGGCGACGAGGCGCGCAACGGCGCCCTGCTCCACCAGCGCGGCCTGGAGCTGGCTCACGGCCGCGCCATCCACGCCCGGCGCCACCAGCAGCGCGACCTTGCGGCCGCGGATGGAGCCGTCGCCCGGCCGTGCCATCAGCGACAGCGCGGGCGACACGGTGATTTCAGGCTTCTCGGGTTTCGGCAGCGCACGCGGCATCGGGTCGGGCAACGGGTTCATGCCCAGGCCGTCCGCCACTTTCCGCGCCAGGTCCTCGGAGGCGTTGCGCAACGACGCGACCATGCGTTCGCGAATAGCCGGCACGGTCACCTTGGACAGCTCGAAGCGGAATGCCGCGGCAATATGGGCCTGCTCCACCGGGGTCTGGCTTTCGTAGAACAGCGTCGCCTGCGTGTAGTGGTCCGCGAACTTCTCGGGCTTGGCGCGCACCTTGTCCTGTTCGCGCTCGCGGATGCGCAACGGCACGGAGACGAAGCCCTGCTCGGCGCCGGCCTGGAAGGGGCAGCCCCCGCCCAGGGAGTTGGGCTCGTACGCGACGCGTCCGCGGTGGATGGCTTGCCTGTGCATGCCGTCGCGCTGGTTGTTGTGCACCTGCGCGATCGGGGCATTGATGGGGATCTCGTGGAAGTTGGGCCCCCCCAGGCGCGATATCTGCGTGTCCACGTAGGAATGGATGCGGCCCGCCAGCAGCGGGTCGTTCGAGAAATCGATGCCGGGCACCACGTGGGCGGTGCAGAACGCGACCTGCTCGGTTTCGGCGAAGAAATTGTCGGGGTTGCGGTTGAGCACCATGCGCCCGAGGGGACGCAGCGGCACCAGCTCCTCGGGGATGATCTTGGTCGCGTCCAGGATGTCGAAGCTGAACTTCTCCGCCTGCTCCTCGGTGAAGACCTGAACGGCGAGTTCGTACTCGGGGTAGTTGCCGCTCTCGATGCGCTCCCACAGGTCGCGGCGGTGGAAGTCCGGATCGGCGCCGGAGATCTTCACCGCTTCGTCCCACGCCAGCGAGTGGGTGCCGGCCACCGGGTTCCAATGGAACTTGACGAAGACCGATTCGCCCGCGTCGTTGACGAAGCGGTAGCTGTGCACGCCGAAGCCCTGCATCGTGGCGAAGCTGCGCGGGATCGCGCGGTCCGACATCACCCACATGAGCATGTGGGTGGATTCCGGCATCAGCGAGACGAAGTCCCAGAAAGTGTCGTGAGCGCTGGCCGCCTGCGGCATCTGGTGGTGCGGCTCGGGCTTGACGGCATGGACCAGGTCCGGGAACTTGATCGCGTCCTGGATGAAGAAGACGGGGATGTTGTTGCCCACGAGGTCCCAGTTGCCCTCGTCGGTGTAGAACTTCACCGCGAAGCCGCGCACGTCGCGGGCGGTGTCCTTGGAGCCGCGCTCGCCCTGCACCGTCGAGAAACGCACGAACACGGGCGTGACCTTGCCGGCCTCGCGGAACGGCGCGGCCTTGGTGACGTCGGTCGCCGGCTCGTAGCACTCGAAGAAGCCGTGGGCGCCCGAGCCGCGCGCGTGGACGATGCGTTCGGGGATGCGCTCGTGGTCGAAGTGCGTGATCTTCTCGCGCAGGATGAAGTCTTCGAGCAGCGCGGGGCCACGCACGCCGGCCTTCAGCGAATTCTGGTTGTCGGCGATGGCCACGCCCTGGTTGGTCGTCAGCGCCTGCCCGGTGGAGTCCACGCGCACGCGGTCCAACGTCTCGATGGTGGCGTTGACGCCGGGTGGCGCCAGGCTGCCCGTTTTCCCGCTGCCGTTGTCCTCGGACAGCGTGCTGCCCGTGGCGGACGGCGAAGCCGGGTCCGCCGTCTGGCCTGCCGGCGGGTTCAGGCCGTTGCGCGCGCCGTGCTCGGCGGCCTTGGTGGCGTTGTGGGGGAAGGCCGCAGCCAGGTCCTGGACGGCCGCCATCTTCTGCGCCGGGAGGTCGTTCGGCGCCTCGGAGGCCGGCGGGATCCGGCTGGGTCCGCTGTCGGTGTTGCGCGCGGCCGATTTGGCGGCCGCCTTCTGCCTGCTTTTGGGCGGAGTCGATTTGGGCATCTGGGGTTCGGGAAGTGAAAGGTGACGGCGACATTGCCGTTGCATCACGCTAACGAGCGCTCGTGCGCGGTCCTGTAGGACTTGGCCGCTTCCCCTCGGCCGTAGCCGTGGCTACCTCAGCTGCGAAGCTAGCGTCACGAGGCCGATCAGTACGGGCTGGTGCAGCATGTACCAGGAAAGGCTCCAGCGGCCCAGCCACGCCAGCGGCGCGGCGGGCCGTGGCAGCGGCCGTTGCAGCGCCGCGCGCCGGTGCGCCAGCAGCCACTGCCCGGCCGCCAGCCCCCACCACATCACGCCCAGCCACGGAAACAGCGGAACGTAGTCCTCGGTGATCGGCTTGCGGCTGATGAGGCCGAGCCAGTTCCACGCCGGCAGGTTCAGGAAGTCCAGCTGCGGCCATTGCACGTGCGCCCACGCCGCCAACGGTTTCATCGCGATGGCCACGGCGCCGGCCACCCAGAGCCACCGGCCCCAGCCCGCGGTCAGGCGGACGATGACCAGCATCACGGCAATGCCGTGCAGCACGCCGAAATAGATGAAGCTCTTCGGGAACATCCACCATGAGCCCGCGGTGACCAAGAGCGCGCAGCCCGCGACCTGCGCCCAGCGCTTCCAGAAGCGCGGCCAGCTCTGGCCCTGTGCCACCGCGGCGGCCTGGCCGAGGCCCGCGCAGAACAGGAACAGGCTGACGATGGCCGTGCGCTGCCAGGTCCAGAACGGGTCCGCATAGAAGTTCTCCTTCAGCCAGCCGGCATGGTTGAGGTCGAAGGCGAAGTGGTAGGCCGTCATCCATACGATGGCCGCGCCACGCAGCGTGTCTATCGTGTCGAAGCGTTGGCTTGGGCGTGCGGGCATCGCCGGGAGTCTAGCCGCGGTTGGGGCTGACCCGGTTGACGGACGTGGGCGGCGTCAGCCCCCGGGGGCACGCCAGGTGAAACTGCCGCGGTAGGTGTGCCAGGTGGCGTGGCCCAGCCACGGCCCCACCAGCAGCAGGCCGCACGCCCAGGGCAGCATCACGGCGCCGAGAACCAGGGCGACGATGATCGCGCCCCAGGCCAGCATGACGCCGGTGGAAGTGGCCACGACCTGGATGCTCGCGAGCCCGGCGGTGATGGCGTCGGTGTCGCGGTCCAGGATCATCGGGATGGACACCGCGCAGGTCGAAAAAACGAGCGCCGCGAAGACGCCGCCCACGAGCGCGTACACGGCGATGAACTCCCAGTTCTGCGGATTGAACACGGCCTGCATCACGGTGGCCGTCGTCGGCAGTCCGCCGGTGTTGAAGAACACGGCGAAGACCACGAGCGATGCGCGGCCCCATAGCAGCTCGAGCAGCAGCATCACCAGCACCAGCATGCCCATGGCGCCGAGGTGCCCCTCCCAGCAGGTCAGGGAGTCGCCCAGGCTCTGCGGCAGGCTCAGCTCGCGCCGCCGGCTCACCTCGTAAAGGCCCATCGCCAGGAACGGCCCGACGAGGAAGCAGCCGGAGACGAACGAGAGGGTGTACTGGGGGATCTTGCCGAAGACCGCGCCGAGGACGACGGCCATCAGCCAGAAACAAACGCCATAGAAGAGCGAGATGCCCGGGGCTGCCCGCAAATCCAGCCAACCCGCGCGCAGCCAGCGCAGGGGGTCGGACGGCCGCAGCGGTACGAGCTCGCGTACCGGCTTGCCTGCCTCCTGCGCCGCCAGTTCGGTCACCATGGCCGGGCCTGCACCTCTTAGCCGACCCAGCGGCGGGCGTTGCGCCAGATCCGCATCCAGGGACTCAAGGCGCTCGGGTCGCCCGATGTCCAGCTCATCTGGATGTTGCGGAACACGCGCTCGGGGTGCGGCATCATCGCCGTGAAGCGGCCGTCCGCCGTGGTGACGGCGGTGAGGCCGCCCGGGCTGCCGTTGGGGTTGGCCGGGTAGGTTTCCGTCGGCTGGCCCTGGTTGTCGGTGAAGCGCATGACCGCGATGGCCCTTGACGCGTCGCCGCGGTGGGCGAAATTGGCGTAGCCCTCGCCGTGCGCCACCGCGATGGGCAGGCGGCTGCCCGCCATGCCGGCGAAGAACAGGCTGGGCGACTCGAGCACCTCCACCTGCGACAGCCGCGCCTCGTAGCGCTCGCTGCGGTTGGTCGTGAAGCGCGGCCAGGCCTGCGCGCCCGGGATGATCTCGGCCAGCTCGGCCAGCATCTGGCAGCCGTTGCACACGCCCAGCGCGAAGGTGTCCTGGCGGCCGAAAAAGGCCTGGAACTGCTCCGCCACCTGCGGGTTGAAAGTGATGCTGCGCGCCCACCCGATGCCCGCGCCCAGCGTGTCGCCGTAGCTGAAGCCGCCGCAGGCGACGAAGCCCTTGAAATCCTGCAGGCGCGCGCGGCCGGACTGCAGGTCCGTCATGTGCACGTCGTAGGCTTCGAAGCCGGCTTCGGTGAAGGTGTAGGCCATCTCGACATGCGAGTTGACACCCTGCTCGCGCAGGATGGCCACCTTGGGACGGGAGAGGTGGATGGCAGGCGCAGCGGTGCCCCCATCCCCGCCCTCCCCCGGAGGGTGAGGGAGAAAGAAGTGCAATCCCGGATCATTCGGATCGCCGGCCGCCGCGTGCTCCTGGTCCGCTCCCACGGGGTTGTCGCGCTGCTGGCAGATGCGCCAGCTCACGCTGTCCCAGACCTGGTGAAGGTCGGCCAGCTTCGCGGAGAACACGGCCTTGGTGTCCCGCCACACCTGGACCTCGCCCTTGCCCACGTCGATTTCCGACGAAGCGGGACGCGTCGTGCCGACGAAATGGCTGTGCTTGGACAGGCCATGCTCGCGCAGCACCTGCATCACCTCGTTGCGCTCCGCGGTGCGTACCTGCAGCAGCACGCCCAGCTCCTCGCTGAACAGCGCCTTGAGGGTAAGCTCCTCGCGGCGCGGGCCGACCTGGGCCGCCCAGTTCTTGGCATCGCCGTAATCGGCGCGGCTGTCGGTGATCCCGTCGCCCTCCGTCACGAGGAGGTCCACGTTGAGCGAGACGCCCACGTGGCCCGCGAAGGCCATCTCGCACGCGGCGGCAAACAGGCCGCCGTCACTGCGGTCGTGGTAGGCCAGGATCCTGCCCTGGGCCCGCAAGGCGTTGACCGCGTTCACCAGCGCGACCAGGTCCTGCGGCTCATGGAGGTCGGGCACTTCATGGCCCATTTGGTCCAGCACCTGCGCCAGCACGCTGCCGCCCATGCGGTTGCGCCCGCGCCCGAGGTCGATGAGGACCAGGGTGGTGTCTTCGGTGGCTTCGAGTTGCGGCGTCAGCGTGCCGCGCACGTCGGCCAGCGTCGCGAAGGCGCTGACGATCAGGCTCACGGGGGAGGTGACCTTCTTCTTTTCGTCGCCCTCGCTCCATTGCGTACGCATGGACAGGCTGTCCTTGCCCACCGGGATGGAAACGCCGAGGGCCGGGCACAGTTCCATGCCCACGGCGCGCACGGTGGCGTAGAGGTCGGCGTCCTCGCCCTCCTCGCCGCAGGCGGCCATCCAGTTGGCCGACAGCTTGACGCGCGGCAGGTCGATCGGCGCGGCCAGCAGGTTGGTGATGGCCTCTGCCACGGCCATGCGGCCGGACGCGGGCGCGTCGATCACGGCCAGCGGCGTGCGCTCGCCCATGCTCATCGCCTCGCCGGCGAAACCCCTGTAGTCGGCCAGCGTCACCGCGCAGTCGGCCACCGGCACCTGCCAGGGCCCCACCATCTGGTCCCGATGGGTCATGCCGCCCACCGTGCGGTCGCCGATCGTGACCAGGAAGCGTTTGGACGCCACCGTCGGGTGGCTCAGCACCTTGATCGCCGCGTCTTGCAGGCTGACGCCCGTGAGGTCGACCGGCTTGAACTCGCGCTTCACCGTTTTCACGTCCCGGTGCATCTTGGGCGGCTTGCCGAGCAACACGTTCATTGGCATGTCCACCGGGGCCGGCGCGCCGTCGTCGTCGGCGACGACGAGCTGGCGCTCCTCGGTCGCGACGCCCACCACCGCGAACGGGCAACGCTCGCGCTCGCAGAAGGCCTTGAACTGTTCCAGCGACTGCGGCGCGATCGCCAGCACGTAGCGCTCCTGGCTCTCGTTGCACCAGATTTCCTTGGGCGCCAGGCCCGACTCCTCCAGCGGGACCTTGCGCAGGTCGAAGCGGGCGCCCCGCCCTGCGTCGTTGGTCAGCTCGGGGAAGGCATTCGACAAGCCGCCGGCGCCGACGTCGTGGATCGCGAGGATCGGGTTGGCCTGCCCCTCGGCCCAGCAATGATTGATGACCTCCTGCGCGCGCCGCTCGATCTCCGGGTTGCCGCGCTGCACCGAATCGAAATCCAGCTCCGCCGCGTTGGCGCCGGTGGCCATCGAGCTGGCCGCGCCGCCTCCCATCCCGATGCGCATGCCGGGCCCGCCCAGCTGGATCAGCAGCGTGCCCGCGGGGAACTCGATCTTCTTCGTCAGGCCGGCGTCGATCGTGCCGAGCCCGCCCGCGATCATGATGGGCTTGTGGTAGCCGCGCATGACATCGCCGGCTTGCTGCTCGTATTCGCGGAAGTAGCCCAGCAGGTTGGGCCGCCCGAACTCATTGTTGAAGGCGGCGCCGCCCAGGGGCCCCTCCGTCATGATCTGCAACGGGCTCGCGATGTGGCCGGGCTTGCCGAAATTGCCGCCCCAGAGCTTCGAGACGGTGAAACCGGTCAGCCCCGCCTTCGGCTTGGACCCACGGCCGGTGGCGCCCTCGTCGCGGATCTCGCCGCCGGCGCCGGTGGACGCGCCAGGGAACGGCGAGATCGCCGTCGGGTGATTGTGCGTTTCCACCTTCATCAGCACGTGGTGCAGCGCGGCCTCCTTCTCGTAGCGCGAAGACGTTCCCGCCCTGGCGAGAAAGCGCTCGACGTGGCTGCCCTCCATCACCGACGCGTTGTCCGAGTAGGCGATCACGGTGTGCTTCGGGCTTGCCTGGTGCGTGTTGCGGATCATCCCGAACATGCTTAGGTCCTGCGGCACGCCGTCGATGGTGAACGCGGCGTTGAAGATCTTGTGCCGGCAGTGCTCGCTGTTGGCCTGCGCGAACATCATCAGCTCGACGTCGCTCGGGTTGCGGCCCAGGCCCTTGAAGGCCGCGACCAGGTAGTGGATCTCGTCTTCGGCCAGCGCCAGGCCGAACTGCGTGTTGGCCCTCTCCAGCGCCGACCGGCCCCCTGCGAGGATGTCGACGCAGGCCATGGGCGCCGCCTGGACGTCGCCAAACAGGCCGCGGGCGGCCGAGCGCTCGAACATCACGCTCTCGATCATGCGGTCGTGCAGGAGTTGGGCGATCGCCTGCAGCTGCGCCGCCGTCAGGGTGGGCCGGCCCAGCAGCCCCGCCTTCAGGCCGATCCGGTACTCCGTGATCCGCTCCACGCGCTTGAGCGCGATGCCGCAGTTGTGGGCGATATCGGTGGCCTTGGACGCCCAGGGCGACACAGTGCCGAAACGGGGCGTGACGACGATCAGGGGCCCCTCCGCACCGGCGCGGTGCGGCTCGCCGTAGGTCAGCAGCGCCGCGAGGCGCTCCATCTCGGCGGCCGCCGGGGCGTGGTCGGCGGCCACGAGGTGCACGAACCGGGCGCCGATGCCGTTGACGCTCTCATGGACGGCTTGCAGGCGAGGGAGGAGTTGCTGGACTCTAAATTCGCTGAGGGCGCTGGAGCCCTCGAACTCGGTGATGTGCAGGGTCACTGTGAAAGCCTGTTTCGGTCGGGGATCGCGGTGGACGGAAGGGCCGCTGACTGGGGCGCTCCGTGCTGGCCCGCATTTTACTGCGAGGGCTTTCGCCCTCTGGGATAATTGGGCGATGAGCATTACGTACAAAGACGCGGACGGGATCCAGGGCATGCGGGTGGCGGGGCGCCTGGCCTCCGAGGTCCTGGACTACATCACGCCGCACATCAAGCCAGGCATCACGACACGGGAGATCGACCGCCTGGCCGCCGAATGCATGAAAAAGCAGGGCACGACCTCGGCCACCCTGGGCTACCAGCCGGCCGGTTATCCGCCCTATCCGGCTTCGTTGTGCACGTCGGTCAACCATGTCGTCTGTCACGGCATCCCCAACGACAAGCCCCTCAAGAAGGGCGACATCGTCAACGTGGATGTCACGGTGATCAAGGACGGCTGGTTCGGCGACACCAGCCGGATGTTCCTGGTGGGCGAGGTTTCCATCGCCGCCAAGCGCCTGTGCGCCCTGACGTACGAGGCCATGTGGCACGGAATCATGAACGTCAAGCCCGGCATCCACCTGGGCGACATCGGTTTCGCCATCCAGAAATTCGCCGAAAGCAACGGCTTTTCCGTGGTGCGCGAGTTCTGCGGCCATGGCATCGGCCGCAACTTCCACGAAGAGCCGCAGGTGCTCCATTACGGCAAGCCCGGTACGCTGGAGGAGCTCAGGCCCGGCATGACCTTCACCATCGAGCCCATGATCAACGCGGGCCGCAAGGACGTGAAGGAGCTCGGCAGCGACGGCTGGACGATCGTCACCAAGGACCATTCCCTGTCCGCCCAGTGGGAGCACACCGTGCTCGTCACGGAAAGCGGCTACGAGGTGTTGACGCTGTCGGCCGGCAGTCCGCCGCCGCCGCCGTTCGTCAACGCATGATGGCGCAGGGGCCGGCGCCTCGCCCGGCCATGCCCGAAATCCAGGCGCTGCGCGAGGACTATCGCGCCCGCAAGAGCCTGCTGCTGGCTTCCCTGCAGGCCAGCGGCAGTTCGGCGCGCGGCATCCGCAAGCTGCTGCAGGGCCTGGCCCGCGAGGCCGACATCACGCTCAAGGCCCTCTGGTTCGCGGCAGACTTTCCCGGGGACTTCGCCTTGCTGGCCGTCGGCGGGTTCGGGCGGGGCGAGCTCTTCCCGCATTCGGATGTGGACGTCCTGGTGCTGATGCCGGACGGCACCTCCGCCGACCACCACCCCGAGCTCAAGCGCAAGGTCGAAGGCTTCATCGGCAGTTGCTGGGACACCGGGCTGGAGATCGGATCGAGCGTGCGCACCGTGTCCGAGTGCGTAGCCCAGGCCGAAAGCGATGTCACCGTGCAGACTTCGCTGCTGGAGTCCCGCCTGCTCACAGGCGACGCCAGGCTGTATTCGGAGTTCCTGAAACGCTTCGAGCCGACCATCGACCCGCGGGCGTACTTCGTGGCCAAGACGCTGGAGATGCGCCAGCGCCACAACAAGTTCGAGAACACCCCGTATTCGCTGGAGCCCAATTGCAAGGAATCGCCCGGCGGCCTGCGCGACCTGCAGGTCATCCTCTGGGTGGCGAAAGCCGCGGGCCTGGGCAAGAGCTGGGACGAGCTGGCGCGCAAGGGGCTGGCCACCGCTTTCGAGGCGCGGCAGATCAAGCGCAACGAAGAGCTGCTGAGCCTGATCCGGGCCCGCCTGCACGTGATCTCCAACCGCCGGGAGGACCGGCTGGTCTTCGACCTGCAGACCGCCGTGGCCGAGTCCTTCGGCTACCGCAACGAAACGAAGGACGGCGGCCGCGTCATGACGCGCTCCAGCGAGGCGCTGATGAAGCGCTTCTACTGGGCGGCCAAGGCCGTGACGCAGCTGAACCAGATCCTGCTGCTGAACATCGAGGAGCGCCTGAACCCCAGCGCGCACGAGCCGCAGCCGATCAACGAGCGCTTCCTGAACAAGGCCGGGATGATCGAGGTCGCGAGCGACGACCTGTACCTGCGCAAGCCGCACGCCATCCTCGAGACGTTCCTCGTCTACCAGTCGACAGTGGGCGTCAAGGGGCTGTCGGCGCGCACCTTGCGCGCGCTGTACAACGCGCGCCAGGTGATGGACGCGAAGTTCCGCAACGATCCGGCCAACCACGAGACCTTCCGCGCGATGCTGATGCAGCACGAGGGCATCACGCACGCGATGCGTCTGATGAACCAGACGTCGGTGCTCGGCCGCTACCTCTGGGCGTTCCGCCGCATCGTCGGCCAGATGCAGCACGACCTTTTCCACGTGTACACCGTGGACCAGCACATCCTCATGGTGCTGCGTAACGTTCGCCGGTTCTTCATCGCCGAGCATGCGCACGAGTACCCGTTCTGCTCCCAGCTGGCCGCCGGATGGGACAAGCCGTTCATCCTTTACGTCGCGGCGCTGTTCCACGACATCGCCAAGGGCCGCGGCGGGGACCACTCCGAGTTGGGCGCCCGCGAAGTGCGGCAGTTCTGCCGCCAGCACCGCATCGAGCCCGAGGACTGCAAGCTGATCGAATTCCTGGTCAGGGAACACCTGACCATGAGCCGCATCGCGCAGAAAGAAGACCTGAGCAACACCGACATCATCGCGGCGTTCGCCAAGCGGGTCGGCAACGAGCGCTACCTCACGGCGCTGTACCTGCTCACGGTGGCCGACATCCGCGGCACCAGCCCGAAGGTCTGGAACGCCTGGAAGGGCAAGCTGCTGGAAGACCTGTACCGCTACACGCTGCGCGTGCTGGGCGGCCGTGCGCCCGACCGCGACGCCGAGATCGAGGCGCGCAAGCGCGAGGCGCTAGTGCAGCTGGCGCTGTACGCTTTGCCGTTCGAGGCGCACAAGCGCCTGTGGGGGACGCTGGACGTCGGCTACTTCATGCGGCACGACGCCGGCGAGATCGCCTGGCACACCCGCCAGCTGTCGCGCCACCTCATGAAGATGGCGACGGCGGTCGACGCGGTGCAGGGCAAGGCGATCGTACGGGCGCGGGTGTCGCCCGTGGGCGAAGGACTGCAGGTACTCGTGTACACGCCCGACCAGCCCGACCTGTTCGCGCGCATCTGCGGCTACTTCGATCAGGCGGGCTTCAGCATCCTGGACGCGAAGATCCACACCGCCAACAACGGCTACGCCCTCGACACCTTCCAGGTCGTGAGCTCGATGCTGCCCGAGCACAACCGCGAACTGATCAGCATGGTCGAGACGGAGTTGGAGCACACCATCGAGCGGGCCGGCCCGTTGCCGCCTCCCGGCCGCGGGCGCGTGTCGCGCCGCGTCAAGAGCTTCCCGATCGCGCCCCGGGTGGACCTGCGGCCCGACGAGAAGGCCCAGCGCTGGCTGCTGTCGGTTTCGGCCAGCGACCGCGTAGGGCTGCTCTATTCCATTGCGCGGGTGCTCGCGCGCCACCACATCAACCTGCAGCTGGCCAAGGTCAGCACGCTGGGCGAGCGGGTGGAGGACACGTTCCTCATCGACGGTCCCGAGCTGCAGCAGAACAAGCGGCAGATCGAGATCGAGACGGAATTGCTCGAAGCGCTTGCGGCCTGAGCGTCAGGCGGCCGACTTCGGGCAGGCCTGAATCAGCCGAAAGCCGCCCGCCGGTAGTTGTGCAACCTGCCCTTGTAAGGACCGCCGTCGCCCGGCAGGGACGAGACCCGCTCCTCGCTGTGCGAATAGCCCAGCACGCCCATCTTCCGCTTGAAGCGCGCCTGGTTGCTGCGGTCGGGATCGGCGATCAGAACTTCGACCGTGCCGGCCGAATGCCGGTCGATGAACTGCGAAAGCGCCTCGGGCTGGTCGCGGTCGTACAGCAGGTCGCTGCCGATGATGAGGTCGAACAGGCCCAACTGCGGGTTCGGCCGCAGCCAGTCGCCGGTCTCGTACTTCATCGGCGGCAGCGCGTTCAGGCGCAGGTTCTCCAGCAGGAAGGCCGCGGCGAGCGGGTGGCAGTCGCTGGCCGTGATGTCGCCGCCGCGGCGGTGCACGATGAGGCTCGCGAGGCCCAGGCCGCAGCCCATCTCGAGCACCCGCCTGCCTTCGAGCTCGAAGGTGAGCATGGCCTGCGCCAGCACGCGGCCCGAAGGCCAGAGCATCCCGAACAGCGGCCACGCCGCCGAGGAGATGCCGCCGCGCTCCGCCTCGCCCAGGGGGTCGTGGAATTGCCGGCGGTCCAGCAATGAGCGAATCTGGAGGTCGCCGCCGGTGCCGGTGACCCGTTCAAACTTGACTTCGTAGCCGGGGAAGCAAGGAGCCGGGGATGGCACCGTAGCGCAGGACATGCAGGGACTGCCTTCCGCGTGCGCCACGCTCTTGAAAACACGGGGTTGCGAACGAACCCGACAGGGGAGTGTAAGGCCCGGCCCCCATGGCCAGCGCGTGTTCACACAACCGATGACGATGTGAACGTACTCGGGACCAAGGCGGGCCGATTCCTCGCGGCAAAGCTGCACGTGGGCGGGCCGCGGCGCGATGGCTACGGCGTTCGGTGTGGCTGCTTCGCAGCGACACCGAATTCCTTGCGCCGGGCTTGATTCGCGCCGCAGCCTGCCCACGCGCAGCTTTGCAGGCACAGAGTTGGCGCGCCACCGGTGGCGGGCCACTACCTCACCCCAGCGCCGCGCACGGCCGGGTCGCGGCGCGAATACAGCCCAGGCGCCCGCGGTGGACGCTCTGGCGGCCCAGCGTCGCTACGAGCGCGCCGCAAGGCGCATATCGAGCGACGCGTACGTTTCATGCTCGCGGCATCTGTCTGAGCGCAACGCAGTGAAGCGAGTTATGCCGCGCGGGACGCCAGGGCGGCCGGCGCGGGGAATCCGCAAGCCGTGCAATGCACGGCGACGGACGCCGTAGCCATCGCGCCGCGACCCGGCCGTGCGCGGCGCCGCCACTATGTTGCCACTGGCAGCCTTTGAGGCCCACTGCCTTGGTTCTGTCGCGACGGGCCCAGCCTCGCGCTACTTCGCGAACGGGTTCGCGAAAACGAACATCATCGCCACGCCCACGCCGATCAGGAAGTTGGCGTCGATGAGGCCGGCCAGCAGGAACATCTTGGTCTGCAGCGGCTCCATCATCTCGGGCTGGCGCACCGCGCCGTCGATGAAGCGCCCGCCCATCGTGCCGATGCCCAGGCACGCGCCGATGGCGCCCAGCCCGATGATCAAGCCGCACGCAATCGCAATCAGGCCTGTGTCGCTCATGTGAACCTCCGTTAAGTCGATGAACCTTGCCATGCCCCGATGGTGGGGCGGCGGCGTCATGCGGGCAATTACCTGCGAGGTAAGGCCGGGGCTCAGATAGGCGTCAATTCCTGGCCGGCGACTGCCGCCAGCTGGCCCGCGGACACGAGATCCGGCGCGATTTCCGCCAGGGGCACGAGCACGAACGCGCGCTCGTACATCCGCAGGTGCGGCACCTGCAGCTCGGCGCTGTCGATGCGCTCGCTGCCGAACAGCAGCAGATCCAGGTCGAGCGTGCGCGGGGCATTCCGGTAGGGGCGCTCGCGCCCCGCTTCGGCCTCGAGTCGCTGCAATTGCCGCAGCAGCTCGAGAGACGTAAGGCTCGTCGAAACCTGGACGACGGCGTTGATGTAGTGCGGGCCGCTCGATTCGATCGGCGCGGTGCGGTACAGCGACGATTCGGCGACCACCCGCGTGTGCGGCAGCTCCGCAATGCGCGCGATCGCATCCAGCACGGACTGCACCGGGTCACCCAGGTTGGCGCCCACGCCCACGAAGGCGGTGACCGTATCGCGCATGGACGGTGTGCCTTGCGCCGGCCCTAGTCCAGCGGGCCGGCCGGCTCGCCAGCCTGCCTGGCGCCGCCTTCGCCCGTGGGCTTGCGCCTGCGGCGCCTGCGCTTGCGCGGGGCATCGGACGCGCCCGCCTCGCCGGCCGGCGATTCACCTTCGTCGTGCGGTGCGCGCGCCTGGGGCGGCGGCTCCTCCGACGATCCGAGGGGCCGCTCGGCGGGCCGCGCTCCGCGCACCCGCCGCGCGCCCTTGTGCTGCTCCTCGCGCAGCTGTGCCACCAGGTCCTCGCGCACGGCATCGCTCGCCTGGCTGAACTCCTGCCACCAATCGGCCAGCACCACGTCCACCTCGCCGATGTCGGCGCGCAGGCGCATGAAGTCGAAGCCGGCGCGGAACCGCGGCTGCTCCGCCAGGCTGAACGGGGTGTTGCCGGTACGCTTCTCGAAGCGCGGCTGCATCATCCAGATCTCGCGCATGTCGGCGGCGAGCTTGCCGCGCCCCGAGACGTCGCCGATGCGGGCGTTGAAGACATCGTCGATCGCGTCCTGCAGCGCCGGGAAGGGATGCTGCTTGCGGCCCAGGCGCTCGGCCCAGCCGTCACGCACGTCCGCCCAGAGCACGCAGGCCAGCAGGAAGCTCGGCGCCACCGGCTTGCCTTCGTCGACGCGCCGGTCGGTGTCCTGCAGCGCCGCCTTGACGAACGGCTGCTCGGCCCGCTCCACGACAAGGTCCAGCAGCGGATAGATGCCACGCGCCATGCCCAGCGCCTTGAGTTGCTCGATCGTGGCCAGCGAGTGGCCCGTCTGCAGGAGCTTGAGCATCTCGTCGAACAGGCGGCTCTGCGGTACGTCGGCCAGCAGGGCCTGGCACTTGATCAGCGGGGCGGCCGTCTTCGGGTCGAGCTGGAAGCCCAGCGGGTTCAGCTTGGCGGCGAAGCGCACGGCGCGGATGATCCGCACCGGGTCCTCCCGGTATCGTGTGAGCGGGTCGCCGATCATGCGGATCGTGCGCTTCTTCGAGTCCTTGATGCCGTTGTGGTAGTCGACCACCGTCTGCGTCTCCGGGTCGTAGTACATCGCGTTGATGGTGAAGTCGCGCCTCGTCGCGTCTTCCTCCTGCGGGCCCCAGACGTTGTCGCGCAGGACGCGGCCGGTCGAATCGACGGCGTGCTTCATGCCCGCGAGCTCGCTCTTGCTGGTCTTCTCGTTGCCGGCCACCTGTTCGGCGGCGGCGTTGTCCATGTAGGCGCGGAAGGTGGAGACCTCGATCACCTCGTGCTCGCGCCCGCGCCCGTACACAACGTGCACGATGCGGAACCGCCGCCCGATGATGAAGGCGCGGCGAAACAGGCTCTTGACCTGCTCGGGCGTCGCGCTGGTGGCCACGTCGAAGTCCTTCGGCCGCAGGCCCACCAGCAGGTCGCGCACGGCGCCGCCGACGATGTAGGCCTCGAAACCAGCCTCCTTGAGCGTGTGGACGACGTTGAGGGCGCGGTCATCCACCAGCGACGGGTCGATGCCGTGTTCCTGGGGGCCGACTTCCTGGCGCTTGCCGAAACTGGGCTTGCCGCCCTTCGTGCTGGTGGACGTGCCGAACAGCTTGTCGATGAATTTCTTGATCATTTTTCCTTGAACAGGTCCAGTATGCGCCAGCCACGGGCGGCCGCGATGCCTCTCAGGCCCACGTCCGGGTTGGTCGCCACGGGGTGGTCGACCGCCTCCAGCAGGGCGAGGTCGTTGACGGAGTCGGAATAGAAAGTGGCCTCGACACCGTCCCAGCCCAACCCCCGCGCGGCCAGCCATTGGGCCACACGTTCGACCTTGCCTTCCCGGGCCGAGGGCACGCCCGAGATTTCTCCCGTGATCCAGCCGTCGGGGCCGCGCGCGAGCTCCACCGCGATCAGCTCGTCCACGCCGAAGGCATGGGCGATGGGCCGGGTCACGAACTCGTTGGTGGCCGTGACGATCACCAGCTGGTCGCCCCGCTCCCGGTGCTGCCGCACCAGCGCCAGCGCCTCGGGCCGGATCGCCGGCGCGATGACGGTACGCATGAAACGTTCGTGCGCGGCCTGCGCCTCGCCCGGCCCGCGCAGGCGCAGGGCCTCCGTCGCGAAGCGCACGTAATCGTGAATGTCGAGCGTGCCGGCCTTGTAGTGCTCGAAGAACTCATCGTTGCGTTCCTTGAAGACCACCGGGTCCGTCCAGCCGATTTCCTGGGTGAAGACGCCCCAGGAATAGTCGGAGTCGATCGGCAGCAACGTGTGGTCGAGGTCGAACAGCGCGAGCCGGGTCTTTGCGTCGCTCACTCGTTCTCCAGCATGGACTTGATCAGGGGGATGGTGATGGCGCGCTTGGTCTGCAAGGCGTAGCCATCGAGCTCCTCGAGCAGTTGCATCAGGCTGCCCAGGTCGCGCGAGAACCGCGTGAGCATGAAGTCCATCACCTCGTCGCCGATGAACACGCCCCTCGCGTCGGCCGCCTGGCGCAGCACGGCGCGCCGCTCGGGCTCGCTCAGCACCTGCAGCTGGAACACGTGGCCCCAGCCCAGGCGGGTGCGCAGGTCTTCCCTCAGCTTCAGGTCCGCAGGCGGCAGCGCGCCCGCGGCCAGTACGCCGCGCTGCAAGGTCTGCGCATTGACGAACCAGTTGAAGGCCGCGTGCTGCTGCACCGCCGTGTACAGGTGCACGTCGTCCAGCAGCACCACCGCCCAGTTCTCGTTGAATTCCGGCGGCTCCAGCACCGACGCGTCCAGCCAGCCGGCCGAAGCGCCCTGCTCGCGCAAGGCTTCGGCCACCGCGCGCAGCAGGTGCGTCTTGCCGCTGGCGCCCGGGCCCCAGAGGTAGGTGGGGACCGGCGAGCGCGTCGGGCTGCCGGCCCAGAGTTGCAGGTGCCTGAGCGCCGCTTCGTTGGGCCCGGCGCAAAAGCCCGCGAGCGTGGGCGCGCGGGCGAGGCCGATGTCCAGCGCGATCTGCTTCATGGCCATTCTTGTTTCAGCTGTGGTAGAGCTTGCTGCCCATGTAGCCGGCGCGCACCCGGCGGATCGCCACCAGCAGCACGGCGCTGGCGGGCAACGCCACCAGCACGCCGACGAAGCCGAACAGCTGCCCGAACGCGAGCAGCGCGAAAATCACGGCCAGCGGATGCAGGCCGATGCGCTCGCCCACGAGGCGCGGCGTGAGGTAGAAGCCCTCGATGACCTGGCCGGAGCCATACACCACCGCGACCATCACGAGCGCCTTGGCCGAAGCGAACTGCAGCAGGCCCGCCAGCAGGGCCAGGATCAATCCGATCCCGAAGCCGATGTAGGGCACGAACATCGCGAGGCCCGTAAAGAAGCCGATGGGCACCGCCAGGTCGAGCCCGAAGAGCGCGAGGCCGGTGCTGTAGAACACGGCCATCGTCAGCATCACGAGAAGCTGGCCCCGCAGGTACTGGCCCAGCACCTGGTCGGCCTCCGACGTGAACGAGTCGACGCCGGGGCGCGCACGCGGCGGCACGAGCTCCAGCACGCGCATGACGATCTGCTTCCAGTCCAGCAGCAGGTAGAACAGGGCGACCGGGATCAGGACCGTGTAGCCGATCACCGTGAGCGCGACGCTGCCTCCGAGCTTGATCGACGGCAGCAGGGACTCGAACGCGTCCGCGTAGTTGGCGTTGAGGTACCGCAGGCCCAGCGACTTGAGGCTTTCCAGGTCCAGCGACACGCGGATGCCCAGCTGCCGCAGCCACGGCGACAGCGTGGCATTGATTTTGTCGAACACCAGCGGCAGCTGCTCGCGCATCAGCGGCACTTCCTTGGCGATCACGGGCACGATCAGCAGCACGAGGCAGATCAGGGCGAAGATCAGCAGCAGCTCGACGATCACCACGGCCAGGATGCGCGGCATGCGGCCACGCCAGAGGTCGTCCAGCCGGTCTACCAGCGGCGTCAGCGCGTAGGCCAGCACCGCCGCGACGACGAAGGGCGTCAGCACGCGGCCCAGCGAGCGCAGCGCCAGCACGGCCAACAGCGCGATCAGGAGCCAGGTCGCGATGCGCTTTTGGGCGGGGGTGAACTGCATTCGGGCGGTCGTGGGCGATCAACGCAGCTGCAGGTCGTCGTCCCCGAAGCGGATGCCCAGCGGCTCGATCAGCAGCTGTTTGGGCCCGTCCTCGACGCTGCCGGCGACGATGGCGTGCACGCCCGCCGCCTTCGCGACCTCGACGGTGCGCTGCGCGTCCTGCGCCTTCACGAAGATCGCGAAACCCGCGCCCATGTTGAGCGTGCTGTACGCCTCGCGGTCGTCCTGCCGCGCCTGCTCCTGGATGAAGCGAAGCACCGGCGTGACTTCCGGCACCGATCGGATGCGGTAGGTGAGCTGCGCGGGGTGGCGCAGGAGCTTGCGCCATCCGTGGCCCGTGATGTTCGCGCAGTACCGCGGCACGATGCCCGCCTTGTACAGCGCCTCGGTCACCGGCGAATACAGCACCGTGGGCGCGAGCAGCGCCTCGCCGTAGTTCGAGCCGCCGGGCAGAGGCGTGAGGTAGCCCTGGGGCAGGCGCTCGACGAGCTTGCGCGCCAGGCTCAGGCCGTTGGCGTGGATACCGCTGGAGGCCAGCAGCACGATCGCATCGCCGGGCGCCAGCTGGTCGCCCAGCGACAGCCGCTCCTTCGGGTTGACGAGTCCGGTGCAGGAGGCCGCGAGGTCTATGCGCCCGGCTTCGACGATGCCCGCCAGCGCGGGCGTTTCGCCGCCGCCCCAGGCGACGCCGCAGACGTCGCATGCGCGCTTCCAGCCTTCGACCAGGGCCTGCGAGCGCTGCGCATCTCCGAACCAGTCGGAGCCGCCCGCGGCCCAATAGGCCTGCACGACCAGCGGCGTGGCGCCGACGGTGATGAGGTCGTTGATGGCCATCGCGATGGTGTCTTGCGCGATACTGTCGTAATAGCTCTTGCCGGTGAGCTTGTGCATCTCGTCGGCCACGAGTGCCTTCGAACCCAGGCATTCGACGATCGATGCGATGTAGAACGGCCCCACGTCCACCACGTAGGCCGATTCGCCGCGCGAGGACTTGACTTCGGTGAACCCGTGAGCCGCAAGGTTCGAACCCGTGGCGGCCGCGGCCCGCTGCGCGGCGACCTTCAGGGGGTCGATCAGGTCGTAGTTGACGCCGGCCTGGTCGTAGCTGAGCGTGCCGGGCGGGGTCGCTTGATTCGGGTTCATACGGAAATTATCGCTGCTATGCCAACCGGTCCCCTTCCCGCTGCCGCCTCCGCCGCACGCCTGCCGGCGGGAATCTGGGTGCTGGGCTTCGTCAGCCTGCTGATGGACGTTTCCTCCGAACTGATCCACAGCCTGTTGCCCGTCTTCATGGTCACGACGCTCGGCATCAGCATGCTGGCCGTGGGCCTGATCGAGGGGGCGGCCGAGGCGACGGCGCTGATCGTCAAGGTGTTTTCCGGGGTGCTGAGCGACTACTGGGGCAAGCGAAAGCCGCTCACCCTCCTCGGCTACGGGCTGGGCGCCATCTCCAAGCCGCTCTTCGCGCTGGCCGCCACATCGGGGCTGGTGCTCACGGCACGCTTGATCGACCGCGTCGGCAAGGGGATCCGGGGCGCCCCGCGCGACGCGCTGATCGCCGACATCGCGCCGCCGGAGGTGCGCGGCGCGGCTTTCGGGTTGCGGCAATCGCTGGACACGGTCGGGGCGTTCATCGGGCCGCTGCTGGCGATCGGTCTCATGCTGCTGTGGGCCAACGATATCCGCGCGGTGTTCTGGGTGGCGGTGATCCCGGGCTTCCTCGCCGTCGCCTTGCTGGTCGTGGGCGTGCACGAGCCGGCGCGGCCGGCCGGGGAGCGGCGGGGCAACCCGATCCGCCGCGAGAACCTGCGCCGCCTGGGGCGCGGCTACTGGTGGGTCGTGGGCGTGGGCGCCGTCTTCACGCTGGCGCGTTTCTCCGAAGCGTTCCTGGTGCTGCGGGCCCAGCAGGGTGGCCTGGCGCTGGCGTGGACGCCGCTGGTGCTGGTGGTGATGAGCGTCGTCTATTCGGTCGGCGCCTACCCCTTCGGCAAGCTCTCGGACAAGGTGAGCCACCGGGCGCTGCTGGCCTGGGGCCTGGCGGTGCTGATCGCGGCCGACGTGCTGCTGGCGATGGGCAACGCCGGCCTGTGGCTGTGGGGCGGCATTGCCCTGTGGGGCCTGCACATGGCCATGACGCAAGGGCTGCTCGCCACCATGGTCGCGGACGCGGCCCCCGCGGACCTGCGCGGCACCGCATTCGGCTTCTTCAACCTGGTGAGCGGGCTGGCCATGCTGCTGGCCAGCGGGGCTGCCGGCTTCCTGTGGGACCAGTGGGGCGCGCCCGTCACGTTCATGGCCGGCGGCGTGCTCGCCGCGCTCGCGCTCGCGGGCCTGGCGCTGCGCCGAAATTGATGTCCTAAAATGACCGAAACCGGTCCGGTCGCGAATGGACGCGCCGGGGCGTCAAGGGAACAATGAGGCTCACTACTTGCCCAGGAGGCCCCCATGAAATCGTGTCTTGTTTTGATCGATGCCCAGGAATCGTTTCGCCACCGGCCGTACTTCACCGAACGCGACTATCCCGCCTGGCTGGCAGCGCAAAACGCCTTGATCGAGGCTTGCACGCGCAGCGGCGTGCCCATCGTGCGCGTCTTCCACGTCGACGGGCCGAAGACCGCCCAGAACTCGTTCGCGCTGGAATCCGGCCACGTGCGCCCGATCGAGGGGCTGGCGCCGTTCGAGGCCGCGGCCACCTTCCACAAGTCGCGCCACAGCGCCCTCGTCGGCACGGGCCTGGATGTCTGGCTCACGCAGAACGGCATCGGCCGGGTGATCATCTCCGGCATCCGCACCGAGCAATGCTGCGAGACAACCGCCCGTCACGCCTCCGACCTGGGCTTCCAGGTCGATTACGTGACCGATGCCACGCTCACCTTCGACATGAAGCATGAGGACGGCACGCCCCTGAGCGCGGCCGACATCAAGTCGCGCACCGCCACTGTCCTGAAGGACCGGTTTGCGCGGATCTGCACGGTCGCGCAGGCGGTGGACCGGCTCGCCACGCCGGCCTGAGGGCCATGGACCGGCAGCCGATCAACCTCTTCTTCGTGCTGCTGCCGGGCAGCCTGATCCTCGACTGGGCCGGCCCCGCCGAAGCTTTCCGGATCGCGAACCAGCTGCTGGCAGGCCACGGCGAACCGGCGCGGTTCGACCTGCGCTTCGTGGGCCCGCAGCCCGGGCCATGCAGCTCCGTGGGCGTCAGCTTGACCGGCGTCGCGCCGCTGCCCGCTCACCTGCCCTCGCCCAGCTGGGTCATCCTGGTGGGAATGCCGGGCCGTTTCGATCCGCACCAGCCCGGAGCCCCCGAAACGATTCGCTGGCTGCGCGGGCTGGCCCCGGGCCGTGACGGCCTGCGCCTTGTCACGGTCTGCGCGGGCGCCCTGCTGGCTGCGCACGCCGGCCTCCTGCAGGGCCGGCGCGTCACCACCCATCACCAGCACCTGGACGAGCTGCGCGCGCTGGCCGGGGGCTGCGAGGTGGTCGCCAATCGCGTCTTCGTGCTCGACGACCCGGTGGCCTCCAGCGCCGGTATCACGACCGGCATCGACCTGGCCCTGCACCTCGTCGCGCAGGAGTGCGGCGCGCCGCTCGCATCGCAGGTCGCGCAGACCATGGTCGTCGCGCTGCGCCGGGGCCCGCAAGACCCGGAGCTGTCGCCGTTCCTCGCGTACCGCAACCACATGCATCCCGCCCTGCACCGGGTGCAGGACGCCGTCAGCGCGCAGCCCCAAGCCGACTGGACGGTGCCGCGTATGGCCGAAGTCGGTCACACGTCGCCACGGCACCTGACCCGGCTCTTCCTGGACCATGCGGGGACCGCGCCGCTGGCATACCTGCGCCGGATCCGCCTGGCCGTCGCCCAGGCCGCACTCGCTTCCGGCCGCAGCGTGGGCCAGGCGGCGGAGGCGGCGGGCTTCAGCTCGGACACGCAGCTGCGCCGGACGTGGCGGCAGTTCGGCATGGCCGGACGCCCGTCGGATGCAGTTTTGCTACAAAACCACTAGCGTAGGAGGCGCTCCGGGGTTAAGCCTCTGGACGGAAGAGCACTTTTGTACCAGACTGTATCTCCCTCCCCCACCCCCGAAAGCGTCCCATGCCCGTGATCGCAGTCGTCAACCGCAAGGGCGGCAGCGGCAAAAGCACCTTCGCCGCGCACGTGGCGGCGTGGTGCGCGCGCCAGGGGCATTCGGTGATGCTGGGCGACGTGGACCGCCAGCAATCGAGCCGCGGCTGGCTCAAGCGCCGCGACCCGGCCCTGCCCCACATCGCGCCCTGGGCGATGGACCAGAAGAACATGCTGCGCGTGCCCACCGGCATCACCCATGTGGTGCTGGATACCCCCGGCGGCATCCATGGGTTCGAGCTGGCGCGAGTCGTGATGTTCGCCGACGCCATCATCATGCCGGTCTGCCCGTCGGTGTTCGACCGCGAATCCGCGGCCGCGTGCCACGCCGAACTCATGGCGCTGCCGCGCGTGGCTTCGGGCCGCTGCCGGCTCGCCACCGTCGGCATGCGCATCGACGGCCGCACCAGCGCGGCGCAAATACTCGCCGAGTGGTCGAAGACGCTCGGCGTCCCGTTCCTGGGGCCGCTGCGCGAGACGCAGCTGTATGTGCGAAGCCTGGAGCGGGGCCTCACGATGTTCGACCTGCCGCCGAACCAGGCCGCGGCCGACCTCGCGCAATGGTCACCCATCATCGAGTGGATGCAACCCGTCTTGCAGCCTCCACAGGCCGCCAATGACGCGCCGCCGACTCAGATCCACCCCGCCCGCGTCGGCCCGTCCCGGCCGGACAGCCTGATGCCCGCACAGGAAGCGCTGATCCATGGCTCGAGGTTGATGGTGGCTTCAGGTTCGCGGGCCGCGGTGATCGAGCACCGCACGCCGGCGCGCACCCTGCCGCGCAGTGAAGCCCCGAGCGCGATTCCCCGCTTCCTGAAGCGTTAACCGCTAATTTTTCGCGCGGCGCAGCTCGGACACGCGGTCGGCGATGGCGTCGATGTCCAGCGCATCCTGCGCGTGCACCAGGTAGGTTTCCAGGTCGGTCACGGCCATCGAAGTGTGGCCCTGCTCGGCGTGCGCGAGGCCACGGTCGCGGTATTCGGCCCAGGCCTCGGGCAGCAGGATCACCAGGCGGTCCTGCACGGCGATGAGGCGCTGCCAGTCTTCCTGGGCCTGGTGGATCTCCTTCAGGTTGCGCAGCATGCGGGCGATGATGTCTCGCCCCGGCGCGGCCTGCAGGTACAGGCCCAGCGGCACCTCGAACTCGTCCACCAGCCCGCTGCGCCGCTTGTAGGGCTCGAGCCGCTCGGCGAGTTCCTCACGCGAGAGCGATTGTCCCGTGAACGGGTCGATCACCACCTGGCCCTTGGGCAGGTTGACCTTGACCATGAAGTGCCCGGGGAAGCAGACGCCCCGCGCGTGCAGGCCCAGGTTCTGCGCCAGCTCGATCCACAGCACTGCCAGCGAGATCTGGTTGCCCCGGCGTGTGCGCAGCACGACGTTGAGGTAGCTGTTGTCCGGATCGCAGTAGTCGTTGACGTTGCCGCCGAAGCTCAGGTCGCGAAAGAAGAACTGGTTGAGCGCTCGCAGCCGCTGCAGCGGCGCCGCGTCGGCCGGCAGGCGGCGCTTCAGGCGTGCCAGGAGCTGGTCCACATCGCCGAGCACCTGCTGAACGTCGAGCTCGCAATACTCATCCTGCGCGATGCTGGCGGCTGTCTCGAGCAGCGGAAAGTGATCGTCGCTCTGCACCAGTGCGCTGAAGTACTCGAGCGGCGTCGGAGCAGTGAAATTCAGCAGCATGAGTTCTTTGTAATGGAGCCGCCACCGCGCGTCAAGCTGCGGCGCACCCCGCGCAGTCCGCGCATTCAGCGCGTGACAAACTGGCGCAACTTCAGCCCGGCCGCCCAAAGCGCTACGAAGTAGATAGCAACCGAGCCCACCAGCATGAGCGCCATCAGCCCGACCCGTTGCAGCGCGTGGTCGCGCATCGCCACCCACGGAAAGCCCCCCGCGGCCCACATCAGGAAAACGGTGAGCAGCGCGCTCGCGGCGAACACCTGCAGCGCGAATACCCCCCAGCCGGGCGCGGGCCGGTAGCTGCCGCGCTTGATGAGCCCGACGAGCAACGCGCCTGCATTGATCAGCGCGCCCAGGCCGATCGACAACGCGAGGCCCGCGTGCCTGAAGATCGGCACCAGCGCGATGTTGAGCAGCTGCGTGATCACGAGCACCATGATCGCGATTCGCACCGGTGTTCGCATGTCGCGGTTGGCGTAGAAGCCGGGCGCCAGCACCTTGATGGCCACCAGGCCCAGCAGGCCGACGCCATAGCCGCCGAGCGCCAGCGACACTTGCGACACGTCGGTATCCTTGAACGCGCCGTAATGGAAGAGCGTGGCCACCAGCGGCTGCGCGAACACGAGCAGCGCGATCGACGAAGGCACTGCCAGCAGCACGACCAGGCGCAGGCCCCAGTCGAGCATGGCCGAATAGCGCTCCGGGTCGTTGCTTGCCCGCGCCCCCGCCAGTTGGGGCATCAGCACCACGCCCAGCGCGACGCCGAGCATGGCCGTGGGGAATTCCATGAGCCGGTCCGCATAGCCCAGCCAGGTGACGCTCCCCGGCGCCAGCCAGGAAGCGATCTGCGTGTTGATGAGCAGCGAAATCTGCGCGACGCCCACGCCCAGCAGGGCGGGCACCATCATGTTGGCCACCTGGCGCGTGCCGGGATCGAACCACGCGGTGCGCAGGGCCGTCCAGCCCAGCCCGATGCGCGGCAGGAGGCCCAGGCGCCGCAACACGGGGACCTGCACCGCCAGCTGCAGCGCGCCGCCCACCATGACGCCGCCCGCCATCGCGTAGATGGGTTCGATGCCCATGCTGGCGAACCAAGGCGCGCCCAGCCAGGCCGCGCCGATCATGGCGAGGTTCAGCAGCACGGGCGTGGACGCGGGAACGGCAAAGCGCTTCCAGGTGTTGAGCACGCCGGCGGACAGGGCCACGAGCGACATGAAGCCGATGTACGGAAACATCCAGCGTGTCATGAACACGGCCGCCTCGAAGCTGTGCGGCCCCTGTTTGAGGCCGCTCGCCAGCGCCCAGACCAGCACCGGCGCACCGATGACGCCCAGCGCGCACGTGAAAAGCAGCGCCCACGCCAGCACCGTGGCCACGCTGTCGATCAGGCGCTTCGTGGCTTCCTCTCCCTCGGTTTCCTTGGTGTGGGCCAGGGCCGGCACGAAAGCCTGGCTGAAGGCGCCTTCGCCGAACAGGCGCCGGAACAGGTTGGGGATGCGAAACGCCACGTTGAACGCGTCGGTCAGCGCCGTGGCGCCGAAGGTGGCCGCCATCAGCAGGTCCCGCACCAGCCCCGTGACCCGCGAGGCGAGCGTCAGCAGGGAAACGGTGGAGGCGGCTTTGAACAGGGTCATCGAAGGGGGCAAGTGCGGGATGAGTGTAAGCGGGAAGCCGGCGGGATATAATGGCAGGCTTTGCTGGCATCATCCTCAGACACAAGGAACCCTCACCATGGCATCAGCCAAACCCAAGAAAAAGAACCCGCGCCTCGCGTCGGGCCGTAAACGCGCCCGCCAGGACGTCAAGCTGAACGCAGCGAACACGTCCCTGCGCTCCAAATACCGCACTGCCGTCAAGAACGTCGAGAAGGCCGTGGCCGCCGGCGACAAGGCCAAGGCGACCGAAGCTTTCGCCAAGGCGCAGAGCATCGTCGATATCGTTGCCGACAAGCAGATCTTCCACAAGAACAAGGCCGCTCGCGACAAGAGCCGTCTTTCGGCCAAGGTGAAAGCCCTGGCCACCGCCGCCGCCTGACGCTTCAGGCAAGCAGCCCGCGGGTTCCGCAAGGAGCCGGCGCCGTTTGAAACGGGTGCGCTGCCAGCAAAAGCAAAACCCCCTGATGGGGGTTTTTCGTTTTCGTGCCTCAAACGAGAAAGCCGTCGCAAGACGGCTTTTTGCTTTTGCGTCACGCCCGCCGCTGCTCGGGCAGCAGGCACGCCTCGGACACCTGCAAGTCGTTGTCCCGGGCGAAATTGATCACGAAGTCCCAGGCCATGGGCTCGCACTCGCGCAATTCGCGGTTCACGATCACGGCCTTGACGCCGTTCAGGACGGTGGGAATGCACCAGGGGGAGTAGCTCAGGTGGCTGCCCGGCCGGGCGCCCCCGGGGCGGAACGAGCTCATCACGCCCGCCAGGCGCTCCGCCCAGTCGCTGGGGCGGAAGGTCCTGCCGTCGCGGGTAATGCCCTGGATGAAGACTTCTTTGGCGCTGCTCGAAACCATCGTGTGGAGGTGCTGGTGGGGGACCTTGCGCACGGGGGATCGCCCCTTGCTGCAGTGCACAAGTATTATATCTTATATAAGACCCGATCCAGCTTTCACCGAGCTGTCAAACCGCATCGCTGTGATGCGCAATCCTCAACCATGACCGCCGGGCTGTGTGCCTAAAATCGGGCCTCAGCGGCTCACTCGTTGAGCCGATTTCTTTTTTGGGCCCTTTCCTGGAGAGATTGCAATGGCGTTTATCGAGGCTTCCTCGCCCCACACCATGAACACCTACGGCCGGCTGCCGATCGCGCTGTCGCACGGCCAGGGCGTGCGAGTGTGGGATATCAACGGCAAGGAGTACCTCGACGCGCTGGCCGGCATCGCCGTGAACACCCTCGGCCACAACCATCCCAAGCTGGTCCCGGCGCTGCAGGACCAGGTCAGCAAGATCATCCACAGCTGCAACTATTACCACGTGCCGGACCAGGAACGCCTGGCGGCGACGCTCGCCGAACTGTCGGGCCTGACCAACGCGTTCTTCTGCTGCACGGGCCTGGAAGCCAACGAGGCGGCGATCAAGCTGGCGCGCAAGTACGGGCACGACCGCGGCATCGACAGGCCCGAGATCGTGGTGTACGAGAAGGCTTTCCACGGCCGCAGCATCGCGACCTTGTCGGCCACCGGCAACGAGAAGGTGCAGCAAGGGTTCGGTCCGCTGGTCGAGGGCTTCATCCGCGTGCCGCTCAACGACATCGAGGCGCTGAAGAAGGCCACCGAAGGCAACAAGAGCGTGGTGGCCGTCTTCTTCGAAACGATCCAGGGCGAAGGCGGCGTGAACCCGATGCGCATCGAGTACCTGCAGCAGATTCGCCAGCTGTGCGACCAGCGCGAGTGGCTGCTCATGATCGACGAGGTGCAGTGCGGCATGGGCCGCACCGGCAAGTGGTTCGCCCACCAGTGGGCGGGCATCAAGCCGGATGTGATGCCGCTGGCCAAGGGGCTCGGCTCGGGTGTGCCGATCGGCGCCGTCGTCGCCGGCCCGAAGGCCGCCAACATCTTCCAGCCCGGTAACCACGGCACCACCTTCGGCGGCAACCCGCTCGCGATGCGCGCCGGCGTCGAGACGATCCGCATCATGCAGGAAGAGGGGCTGCTGGAAAACGCCGCCACGGTGGGCGCGCACCTGAAGGGAGCGCTGGCGCGCGAGATCGGCGGCCTTGCGGGCGTGAGGGAAATCCGCGGCCAGGGCATGATGATCGGCATCGAGCTGGACCGCACCTGCACGGTGCTCACCACGCGCGCGGCCGAGGCCGGGCTGCTGATCAGCGTCACCGCCGACAACGTCATCCGGCTGTTGCCGCCGCTCATCATGAACCAGGGCGAGGCCGACGAAGTCGTGGCCATGCTCGTCCCCCTCGTAAAGGAATTCCTCGCGCAGTGAGGAGCCCATGACCATCCAGCACTACCTCCAGTTCAGCGATCTCTCGGCCGCCGAATACGCGTGGCTGTTCCAGCGCGCCGCGATCATCAAGAAGAAGTTCAAGGCCTACGAGAAGTACCATCCCCTCGCGGACCGGACGCTCGCGATGATCTTCGAGAAGGCCTCGACGCGCACCCGGGTGAGCTTCGAGGCCGGCATGTACCAGATGGGCGGCAGCGTCGTCCACCTGACAACGGGCGACAGCCAGCTCGGCCGCGCCGAGCCGATCGAGGACAGCGCCAAGGTGATCAGCCGCATGGTGGACCTGGTGATGATCCGCACCTACGGCCAGGACAAGATCGAGCGCTTCGCCGAGCATTCGCGCGTGCCCGTCATCAACGGGCTCACGAACGAATTCCACCCCTGCCAGATCCTGGCGGACATCTTCACGCTGCTCGAGCACCGCGGCACCAACGCGCAGGGGATGCCGGACCCGGCCTTCCTCAAGGGCAAGGTCGTGGCCTGGGTGGGCGACGGCAACAACATGGCCAACACCTGGCTGCAGGCCGCGGAGCTGCTTGGCTTCACGGTGCACGTGAGCACGCCCAGCGGCTATGAAGTGGACCAGACCGTGGCGGGCCTGCGCAGCAACGAGAGCTACAAGGTCTTCAAGGACCCGATGGACGCCTGCCGCGGCGCGGACCTCGTGACAACGGACGTGTGGACCAGCATGGGTTACGAGGCGGAGAACGAGGCGCGCAAGAAGGCTTTTGCCGACTGGTGCGTGGATGCCGAGATGATGCGCGTCGCCAAGCCCGATGCGCTGTTCATGCACTGCCTGCCCGCCCACCGCGGCGAGGAGGTCGAGGCCGACGTGATCGACGGTCCCCAGTCGGTGGTGTGGGACGAGGCGGAGAACCGGATGCACGCGCAGAAGGCACTGATGGAGTACCTCCTGCTCGGCCGGGTCACCTAGGCCGCGACGCCCAAGCGCATGCCCGGCCGGGGAGGCAGGTGGCCCAGCTTCACGAGGCGGGTCTCCACGCCGAAGGGGGTGCGGCCCAATTGCTCGGCCATCTGTTTCAGGTCGGCGCCCTCGCGGTGCGCCGACTCGAGCCTGGCGTCGTCCTGCGCATCCCAGGGTTTGCCGGCGTTCGGCGGGATGTCGCGGCGCGTGCGTGGCGCCTTGACCTCCAGTGCCTGCGAAACGGTGAACAGGGCGCGGATCACCGACGGGTCGTTGTACGGACTGTCGGCGGGCATGGCCTCGCCGGTGACGGGATGAACGCCCTGGGAGAGGGTGTCGATAATCTGGCGGGCAGTGTGCAGTTCCATGCATTCCTCCATTGAAAGGGGTTTGATGTGCTGTATTTTCATACAGTTGATCCGCAACGCGCCAGTCCTGGCGTGGGTTGACGCTCATGGCTGAAGCCGCCTCTCACCCGTGCCTGGGATGCGGCGCGTGCTGTGCGGCCTTCCGGGTGGACTTCGCGTCGGATGAGCTGGAGGGCCAGGGTGGCCGGGTGCCGGACGGGCTCGCCGTGGAAGTCACCACAATGACTTCGCGTATGCGCGGCACGGACCACGCGCCGCCCCGCTGCGCGGCACTCACCGGCCGCCTCGGGGAGGGGTTGCCTGCGGCATCTACGAGTGGCGCCCTTCGCCCTGCCGCGAGTTCGAGGCGGGAAGCCCGGCGTGCAACACCGCGCGGCGGCGCCACGGCCTGGCCCCCCTCACGGGTTATTTGCTTTAGGCTTAAACTATTTTTGAGACTTGTTGGAATTAACCGACACCATGGGTATTGGCGGCGACGGACACTGATTCCATGAATTCGATGAAACGGATCTGGGACATCTCGCCGCCGGTGGCGCCCGGCTCGCCCGTCTTCCCCGGTGACACACCCTACAGCCAGGAGTGGTCGGCCACGCTCTCGCCGGGCTGCCCGGTCAACGTCAGCCGCATCACCATGTCCCCGCACGTCGGCGCCCATGCCGACGCGCCCTTGCATTACGACCCGGACGGCGCGCCCATCGGCGCGATCGACCTCCTGCCTTACCTGGGTCCGTGCCGGGTCATCCACGCCATCGGCAAGGGGCCCTTGGTGCACTGGGAACACCTGCAGCACGCGGCACGCGACATGCCGGCCCGCGTGCTGGTGCGCACCTACGAGCGCATGCCGGCGGAGCGCTGGGACCCGCAGCTCGCCGCCTACGCGCCGGAGGCCATCGAAAAGCTCGCCGGTCTCGGCGTGAAGCTGGTGGGCATCGACACCGCGAGCATCGACCCCGCGCAAAGCAAGTCGCTCGACAGCCACCAGGTGATCCGCCGCCTGGGGCTGCGCGTGCTGGAAAACCTGGTGCTCGACAACGTACCCGAAGGCGATTACGAACTGATCGCCCTCCCCCTCAAACTGATGGCAGCCGACGCTTCCCCCGTGCGGGCCGTGCTGCGCGAGCTATGACGACGACACTGCAAGACTGCCGCGCGCTGGACGCGCAAGACCCGCTGCGCCCATTGCGCGATCTCTTCACGCTGCCCGAAGGCGTGACCTACCTCGACGGCAACTCGCTCGGTGTGCTGCCCCGCAGCGCGCCCGGGCGCCTCGCCAAAGCCGTCACGCAGGAATGGGGCCAGGGCCTGATCCGCTCCTGGAACGACGCGGGATGGTTCACCCTGCCCCAGCGGCTGGGCGACAAGATCGGAACGTTGATCGGCGCCGGACCGGGCGAGACGGTCGCCACCGACAGCACGTCCATCAACCTGTACAAGGTGCTGAGCGCGGCGCTGCACATCGCCAGCCGGGACCACCCCGGACGCAAGGTGGTGGTCAGCGAGCGCGACAATTTTCCGACCGACCTGTACATCGCTCAGGCGGTGTGCAGGGAGCGCGGCTACACGCTCGAACTGGTGGACGACGGACGGATCGAGGAGGCACTCGGCGGGGATGCCGCGGTGCTCATGCTGACGCACGTCAACTACCGCACCGGCGCGATGCACGACATGGCGGCACTCACGTCGGCGGCGCACCGCGGCGGCGTGCTGGCGGTGTGGGACCTCGCGCACAGCGCCGGCGCGGTGCCGGTGGACCTGCACGCGGCCGATGCGGACTTCGCCATCGGGTGTGGCTACAAGTACCTCAACGGCGGGCCCGGCGCCCCGGCCTTCGTGTGGGTTCACCCGCGCCATGCGGACGCATTCGAGCAGCCGCTCTCCGGCTGGTGGGGGCACGCGGCGCCGTTCGAGTTCACGCCTTACTACCGTCCGGCCCCGGGCATCGGGCGATACCTGTGCGGCACGCAGCCGATCCTGAGCCTGACGGCCCTCGAGTGCGGACTGGACACCGTGCTGGCCGCGCAGCCGCTGGGCGGCATGGCGGCCTTGCGCCGGAAGTCGCTCGCGCTCACGGACCTGTTCATGCGGCTCGTGGAGGAACGATGCGCGGGCCACGGGCTGGGCCTCGCGACGCCGCGCGAGCATGGGCGCCGGGGCTCGCAGGTGTGCCTCACGCGAGCCGAAGGGGCATACGCGATCGTGCAGGCACTGATCGCGCGCGGTGTGATCGGCGACTTCCGCGCCGGCGATCGCGCCGCGGCCGGCGCGCAGCCGGACATCCTGCGCTTCGGGTTCACGCCGCTGTACATCGGGTTCGAGGACACGTGGCATGCCGTGGAGCAACTGCGGCTGGTGCTGGAAGGCGCCGAATGGCAACGCCCCGAATTCAAACGCAAGCACGCGGTGACATGACATGAACGGCAACAAACCCCCACCGCCCGGATCGCCGGAATCCATCGTGGCCGCGGAAAACCCGCAGCTCGATTTCAGCCGCTCGATGAGCTACGGCGACTACCTGCAGCTCGACGCGATCCTGAACGCGCAGAAGCCGCTCTCGCCCGACCACAACGAGATGCTGTTCATCATCCAGCACCAGACCAGCGAGCTGTGGATGAAGCTGATGCTGCACGAGCTGCGCGCTGCCATCGCGAACGTGGCGGCCGACGAACTCGGGAACGCCTTCAAGATGCTGGCGCGCGTGAGCCGCATCATGGAGCAGCTGGTGCATGCGTGGGACGTGCTGGCGACGATGACGCCTCCCGAGTACAGCGCGATCCGCCCTTATCTCGGCAGCTCGAGCGGCTTCCAGAGCGCGCAATACCGCTGCATCGAGTTCGCGCTGGGCAACAAGAACGCTGCGATGCTCAAGCCCCACGTGCACCGGCCGGAGCTGCTGGCGCAGGTGCAGGCAGCGTATGAGGCGCCCTCGCTGTACGACGAGGCGCTGCGCCTTCTGGCGCGGCGCGGGCTCGCCGTGCCGGCGGCGTACGTGCAGCGCGACTGGACCCAGCCGTACATCGAGAGCGACGAGGTCGAGCAGGCCTGGCTGGTCGTCTATCGCGATCCCAAGCAGCATTGGGACCTGTACCAGCTGGGCGAGGAACTCACCGACCTGGAGGATGCGTTTCGCCTCTGGCGGTTCCGGCACGTGACGACCGTCGAGCGCATCATCGGCTTCAAGCGCGGCACCGGCGGCACCGGGGGCGTGAGCTACCTGCGCAAGATGCTGGATGTCGTCCTGTTCCCGGAGATCTGGAAGCTGCGCACCGATCTCTAGCGGGCCGTGCCATACAGCCAGGGCTGGTCCAGCAGGCGCTCCCCCGACATCCGCAACGCGAGGTCGCGTCCCCAGCGCACGAGGCCCGTGGCGTGGAAGATCCGCCCGTTGCGGCGCGACAGCGCCTGCACGCGCGCGCCTCGCCGCCACCGGTTCAGGGCGTAGCCGCGCAGCGCAAGCGGCACGTCGACATCCCGTCCCGGCTTGATCGCGAGCAGGCGCGCCAGTTCGGCGGCATCCTCGATGGCCATGCCGGCACCCTGGGCGAAATACGGACGCATCGGATGCGCAGCGTCCCCCAGGAGCGCCACCGGGCCGCGCGCCATCTCGCGGGCGCTGCGCATCGGCGGCCGGTCGTTCAGGGACCACAGCCGCCACGAGGGCATGGCCCAGACGAGATCGCGCAGCGGCGTGCACAACCTGCCCATCGCCCTTTGCAGTTCCACCGCCAGGGCCTCCTGGTCCCAGTCCTCCGCCGGTCCCGGCGACCGGCCCTGCACGATCGCCACGACGTTGAGTTCGCTTCCACGGCGCACGGGGTAGGCCACCAGGTGCATCCGCGGGCCCAGCCACACATTCACGTCGTGGGAGCGCAGCGCCACCGGCAGGTCGGACTGCGCGATGACGCCGCGATAAGCCAGGTGGCCCGTCGCGCGTGGCGGCCGGTCGCCCCAGACCTGGGTACGGACGCTGCTCCACAATCCATCCGCGCCGATGAGGGCCTCGCCTTCGACCCGGCCGTGGGCCTCGATGCCCACCGTGACGCCGTCGTCAGAGGGCAGTACCGCCACCACCTTGGATGACAGCCTGGGTTGGATCCCGGCCGCGCGGACGGCGTCCAGAAGGACCGACTGGAGGTCGGCGCGGTGGATGGTGGCATAAGGGGCGCCATAACGCTCGGCGATCGTCTCGCCCAGCCGCAGGAGCCCCAGTTGCGCGCCGTCGTGCGCGCTGCGCACGCGCAACTGCCGCGGGAACGCCGCGACCGCGGAGAGCGCCCTGGCCAGCCCCCAGCCCTCGAGGATCCGCGTGGCGTTGGGGCCGAGCTGGATACCCGCGCCCACCTCGGTGAACTTCGCCGCCTGCTCGTAGACACGCGGTTGCCAGCCCACCCTGCCGCAGGCCAGCGCGGCGGCCAGGCCGCCCATCCCGCCACCCGCGATGAGCAGCTGCGGCCTCACTGGCGAACCGCGCGGCTCATGCTGCCAGGAGCTGGCGGAGCACGAAGGGCAGGATGCCGCCGTGCCGGTAGTAGTCGACCTCGATCGGCGTGTCGATGCGCAGCGTCGCCGTGATCTCCTGGCGCGAACCGTCGGCCCGCGTCACCACCACCCGGGCGTCGCTCTGGGGCCGCAACCCGGGATCGGGAATGACGTCGACCAGCTCCTCGCCGTTCAGGCGCAGCGACTGCCAGGTGTCGCTGCCCTGGAACTGCAGCGGCAGCACGCCCATGCCCACCAGGTTGCTGCGGTGGATGCGCTCGAAGCTCTTGGCGATCACGGCCTTGATCCCCAGCAGCTGCGTGCCCTTGGCCGCCCAGTCGCGCGACGAACCGGTGCCGTATTCCTCGCCCGCGAAGATGACGGTGGCCCGGCCTTGCGCCATGTACTTCATCGCCGCGTCGTAGATGAACATCTTCTCGGCCCGGCCCTGGGCGTCGCGGTAGAGCGTGAGGCCGCCCTCCTCCCGCGAACCGTCGGGGCCCGCGGGGATCATCAGGTTCTTGATGCGCACGTTCGCGAATGTGCCGCGCATCATCACCTCGTGATTGCCGCGCCGCGACCCGTAACTGTTGAAGTCGGGCTTCTTCACGCCGTGGGCCAGCAGCCACTGGCCCGCCGGCGAGCTTTCCTTGATCGAGCCGGCCGGCGAGATGTGGTCGGTGGTGATCGAGTCGCCGAACAGCGCCATCACGCGCGCCCCGCGCACCGACACCGGCTCTTTCGCCGCGGCGGGCACCATCGTGAACTCCTCGAAGAAAGGCGGTTGCGCGATGTACGTGCTCGTGGGCCAGGTGTAGGTTTCGCCGCTGACGCCATGGATCTCCTGCCACAGCGCGCCGGGCTCGCTCTTGACCTTGGCGTAGTTCGCGCTGTAGGCCTTGCCGTCCAGCGCGAACTTCATCAGCTTGTGGATCTCGTCGCTGGACGGCCAGATGTCGCCCAGGTAAACGTCCTTGCCTCCATGGCCCTTGCCCACGGGCTCGGTCATGAGGTCCTTCAGCACGGTGCCGGAGATCGCGTACGCCACGACGAGCGGCGGGCTGGCGAGGAAGTTGGCCTTGATGTTGGGGTGGATGCGGGCCTCGAAGTTGCGGTTGCCGGACAGCACGGCCGCACACACCAGGTCGCTCTTCGTGATGGCCGCGTTGATCTCAGGCGTCAGGTCGCCCGAGTTGCCGATGCAGGTTGTGCAGCCGTAGCCGACGACCGCGAAACCCAGCTTCTCCAGGTAGGGCAGCAGCCCGGTGCGCTCGAAGTACTCCGTGACGATGCGCGAGCCGGGCCCGAGCGAGGTCTTGACGTGGGGCTTCACGCGCAGGCCGGCCTCGACGGCTTTTTTCGCCAGCAGGCCCGCGGCCAGCAACACGCCGGGATTCGAGGTGTTGGTGCAGCTGGTGATGGCGGCGATCAGCACGTCGCCGTTGCCGATGGTGACGTCCTCCACCGTGATGACGGGAGGCGGCGCCTCGGACTGAGCCGCGGCCAGCGTGGGTTTGTTGCCCTCCATCTCCATCTCCATCCGCTCCGCGGCGAGCGGCGTGGGCGGGCTCGCGGGCACCTTGGCCTCGGGCTCTTCGCCGGCGCGCTTCACGAGGTGCCGCGTGAGCAGCATTTCCGGCGGCTGGTTGAAGCCGTTCTGAGCGACCGGCTTGCTGAAGAGCTCGGCGAAATTGGCGGCGACGTTGCCCAGCTCGATGCGGTCCTGCGGCCGCTTCGGCCCCGCCAGGCTGGGCGTCACGCTGCCGAGGTCCAGCCGCACGACCTGCGAATAGTCGATCTCGCCTGCCAGCGGCACCCCGAACATCCCCTGCGCCTTGAAATACGCTTCCAACGTGTCGATCTGCGCCTGGGTGCGGCCCGTGCCACGGTAGTACTCCACGGTTTTCTCGTCCACCGGGAAGAAACCCATGGTCGCGCCGTACTCCGGCGCCATGTTGCCGATGGTGGCGCGGTCCGGCACGGCGAGCGTGCGCGTGCCTTCGCCGAAGAACTCGACGAACTTGCCCACCACCTTCTCGCGACGCAGGATTTCCGTCACCGTGAGCACCAGGTCGGTGGCCGTCACGCCCTCGCGCAGGCGCCCGGTTAGTTCGAAGCCGACCACGTCCGGCGTGAGCATGTACACCGGCTGTCCGAGCATCGCGGCCTCGGCTTCGATGCCGCCGACGCCCCAGCCCACGACGCCGATGCCGTTGATCATCGTGGTGTGGCTGTCGGTGCCCACCAGCGTGTCGGGATAGTGCACGCCGTCGGCCGTACTGTGCACCCCGCGCGCCAGGTATTCGAGGTTCACCTGGTGCACGATGCCGAAGCCCGGCGGCACGACGCCGAAGGTCTTGAACGCCTGCATGCCCCATTTCATGAACTCGTAGCGTTCGCGATTGCGCAGGAACTCGAGCTTCATGTTCAGGTCGAGCGAATCCTTCGTGCCGTAGTGGTCCACCATGATCGAGTGGTCGACCACCAGGTCCACCGGCACCAGTGGCTCCACGGCCCCGGGCTTGCGGCCCAGCCGCGCGGCGGTGCTGCGCATGGCCGCGAGGTCCGCCAGCAGCGGCACGCCGGTGAAGTCCTGCAGGATCACGCGCGCCACCACGAAGGGGATCTCTTCGGTGCGGTCCGCATTGGGGAACCAGTTGGCCAGCTGGCGCACGTGCTCGACGGTCACCTTCTTGCCATCGCAGTTGCGCAGCACCGACTCCAGCACGATGCGCATGCACACCGGCAGCCGGGCGACCTTGGGAAACTGCTGCGCGAGTGCAGGAAGCGAAAAGAGACGGCCGGCCTTTCCGGGCGCGACCTTGAAGCTCTTCTGCGTTTGCGCGAAAGGATGGGCCATCTCAACCTCGGTTGTTGTTGCTCTTGCCCCCCATTTTGCAGCCAGAACCGTTCACCCCGGCGGTGTTGCGGTTCCTTTCGCCCTGCCGCGCTACTCGGCCTGCGGCAGGTAGCGCACTGCCAGCACGCCCTCGATGCCCTTCAGCGCCGCAATCACCGAATCGCTCACCGGGCTGTCCACGTCAACCAGGGTGTAAGCCATGTCGCCGCGCGACTTGTTGACCATGTTGTGGATGTTCAGGCCCGCATGGGCCATGGCGGTGGAGATCTGCCCCAGCATGTTCGGCACGTTGGCGTTGGCGATCGCCACGCGGAAGCGCGACTCGCGCGCCATGCTCACCTGGGGGAAGTTCACCGCGTTGGCGACGTTGCCGTGCTCGAGGTAGTCCCGCACCTGGTCGGCGACCATGATCGCGCAGTTCTCTTCCGCCTCACGCGTGGAGGCACCGAGATGGGGCAGGGCCACGACCTTGGCATGCCGCAGGATCTTCCCGCTGGGGAAGTCGCACACGTACCAGCCGAGCTGGCCGCTGTCGAGGGCCGCCAGCACCGCCGCGTCATTCACCACGCCTTCGCGGGAAAAGTTGAGCAGGACGGCGCCTGGCCTGGTCAGGCCGACGTTCTTCTCGTTGACGAGGTCGCGCGTGGCCTCCACCAGCGGCACGTGCAGGCTGATGAAGTTCGCGTTCTTGAGCACGTCGGTCACGCTGGCGGCCTTCTTCACCTGCGCCGGCAGGCTCCATGCCGCATCCACCGTGATCTCGGGGTCGTAACCCAGCACGTTCATGCCCAGCTTGATCGCGGCGTCCGCGACGAGGCAGCCGATCTTGCCGAGGCCGACGATGCCAAGCGTCTGGCCCGCCAGCTCGTAGCCGGCGAAGTTCTTCTTGCCGTCTTCCACGGTCTTGTCCAGGTCGGCCGAGCCCGGGTCGAGCTTTTCGACGAAGCGCTGCGCCGGCGCCAGGTTGCGCGCCGCCATCAGCATGCCGGCCAGCACCAGTTCCTTCACCGCGTTGGCATTGGCGCCCGGCGCGTTGAACACCGGCACGCCTCGCGAACTCATCGCCTTCACGGGGATGTTGTTGGTGCCGGCACCGGCACGGCCGATGGCCTTCACGCTCGCCGGAATGTCGATGCCGTGCATATCGGCCGAGCGCACCAGCACGGCGTCGGGATCGGCCACGTCCTTGCCGGTGGTGTACGCCTCGGCAGGCAGGCGCTTCAGGCCGTTCGCGGAGATCTGGTTCAGGACCAGGATCTTGAACTGCCGATGACGAGCCCCCACGCTGGCGGCCGAGGCCGCTGCGCTGCCCCCCGAGGGGGCCTTGCCGCCTTGGGGCGGCCCGGCGGCGTCAGCCATGCTGGACCTCGAATTCCTTCATGTAGGCCACCAGCGCCCTGACGCCCTCGATCGGCATGGCGTTGTAGATCGAGGCACGCATGCCGCCCACGGATCGATGGCCCTTGAGCTGGATCATGCCCTTGGCATGCGCGCCTTTCAGGAAGGCGTCGTCCAGCGAATCGTCCTTCAGCTTGAACGGCACGTTCATCAGCGAGCGGTCTTCTTTCGCGACCGGGTTGCGGTAGAACTTGCTGTTGTCCAGGTAGTCGTAGAGCACCGCGGCCTTCGCCTTGTTGTGCTCTTCCATCGCCTTCAGGCCGCCCATCTCCTTGATGTGCTTGAACACCAGGCCCGCGATATAGATCGCATAAGTGGGCGGCGTGTTGTACATCGAGTCGTTCTCGGCCTGCAGCTGGTAGTTGAAGGCGGAGGGCGTGATCGGCAACGCATGGCCGATCAGGTCGTCGCGCACGATGACGACGGTGACGCCGGAGGGGCCCATGTTCTTCTGCGCGCCGGCGTAGATCAGGCCGTACTTCGCGATGTCGATCGGGCGCGACATGATGTTGGAGGACATGTCGGCCACCAGCGGCACGGCGCCGGTCTCGGGCGTCCAGTGGTACTCGACGCCGCCGATCGTCTCGTTCGAGCAGATGTGCACGTAGGAGGCCTCGGGATCGAGCTTCCACTCGGACTGTTTCGGGATGGCCGTGAAGGTGCTGGCCTCGCCGGTGGCGGCGACGTTGGCCTTGCCGTAGGTCTTGGCTTCCTTGATCGACTTCTTGGACCAGTCGCCGGTGATGACGTAGTCGGCCTTGCCGGTCTTGCCGATCAGGTTCATGGGCACGATCGCGTTCTCGCCGATGGCCCCGCCCTGCATGAACAGCACCTTGTAGTTGGCCGGCACGCCCAGCAGCTCCCGCAGCAGGCTTTCGGCCTCGGCGTGGATCGAGATGAATTCCTTGCCCCGGTGGCTCATCTCCATCACGGACATGCCGCTGCCGTGCCAGTCGAGCATTTCCTCGGCTGCCTTGCGCAGGACGGATTCGGGCAGGGTGGCGGGTCCGGGGCTGAAATTGAAGACGCGGGTCATGGGGTTTTCTCTCTTGGCTGGGGATGGGAACCGGGGTGGCGCAGGCAATAGCGCCAAGGTTCAACAGCATACAAGAAAGGAATTCCCACACGCCGGCACCGACGCCGGCCTTGACCTGCGGCAGTCCACCGACAATCGCACGAGCTTCGCTCACGCCCAGCCGACACGCGGCGCGTGGCGCAGGCCGAACCATTCCAGCTCGGCGAGCGCCGCAACGGCCAGGGCGTGAACGACCATATAGGCCTGGCCGAGCGGCGTGGCCGAACCGGCATGCGTCATGAACACGACTGCGCAGCCTCCCACCCAGGCCCAGTTCGCCGCGACCAGCATGCCGACGCCCTTGCGGGAGATCGGCTCGTGCGCGGCGAGGTACATCGCCGCCGCCACGTACGCGAGCAGCAGCGCTCCGCTCATGGCCAGCACACCGGCCGGCAATCCCAGCAGCTGCGCCAGCGCGCTGGCGGCCAGCAGGTGCAGCAGGCTGCTCGCGGCGCCGGCAGCGGCGTCCGCCCACAGCACGTTGCGCAGGAATCGGGGTGAAGCGAAGATCGACATGGCATGGCTCCTTGGGGGGTTGCGAAGGCCTCCATGCTGGCCATGCAGCGGCCGCCAGTCGATTACGCGCGAGGTAATGCAAGCCGGGCGCATCTGGCCCTAGGATCGCGGCATGAATACCGCGACCCACCCCGCCCCTCGCGCCCTGCGTCCCTTCGGCGACTACCTGCGCCAATGGCGGCAGCACCGGCGCCTGAGCCAGCTCGACCTCGCGCAGGACGCCGAGATCTCGACCCGTCACCTGAGCTTCGTGGAAACGGGCCGCTCCATCCCGAGCCGCGAGATGGTATTGCGGCTCGCCGAGCGGCTCGACGTCCCGCTGCGCGAGCGCAACGCATTGCTCGTGGCCGCGGGCTACGCACCCATGTACCGTGAGCGCCCGCTCGATGATCCGGCGCTGGCCGCCGCGCGGCAGGCGGTGGAGCTCATTCTCAAAAGCCACGAGCCCTATCCGGCGCTCGCGGTCGATCGCCACTGGAACCTCGTGGCCGCCAACAGCATGCTGCCGCACCTGCTCGCGGGTGCGGACCCTTCGCTGCTGCAGGGGCAGGTCAACGTGCTTCGCCTGTCGCTGCACCCGCAGGGCCTGGCGCCGAAAATCGTCAACCTGGCGCAATGGAGGAACCACCTGTTCGAGCGGCTGCGCCAGCAGATCCACGCAACGGGCGATGCCACTCTGGGGGCGCTGCTGGAGGAGTTGCGCGGCTATCCAGTGCCCGACGGCGCGGACGACCTGCACATGGTTGGCGAACACCTGGGCGTCGTCATGCCCTTTCGCTTTCGCACCTCCCATGGCGTTCTGAGCTTCATCAGCACGACCACCATCTTCGGCACGCCCGTGGACGTCACCCTGCAAGAGTTGGCGATGGAAACTTTCTTTCCCGCGGACGCAGCGACGGGAGAGGTGCTGCGGACACTGTCACAAGGGTAAGTGAAAGTGTGGCATGTTGCCGCGCCGATTGCATTGCCAATGGAGACGATGTATCGAGGCTGAGCCATACCGGCGCGCCTGTCAGCGATGGCCGACAAGCGGCCGTGGTTCGTTCCCACACGTGTGCACACGTGGCATCGACAAGATGCGTTCAGCCGCGTAGCGACTACCGCCACCGGCAATCTCGCCGGCTGGCGGATAGCACTATCCTTTCCACCTGATCACACCTAGGGAGTTCTTATGAAATCGATTCACCGGACATTGAGCATGACCGTCATCGCCGCCGCCATGGCGGGCACCTTCGGCCTGGCATGGGCCCAGACGTCGTCGGGCACCAGCGGTACCACGGGCAGCAGCGCGCCGGCCGCCGGCGCGGGCGGCACGACCTCGGGCACTGCCCCGGGTGCGGGCGCAGCGACGGGTTCGACGGCCGCCACGCCGAGCACGAGCTCCGGCGCCGCGACGACGCCATCCACGGACACCGCGGGCAGCAGCAGCACGACCACCCCGTCGTCCACCGCCCAGAGCGGCACATCGTCGTCCGGCTCGTCGTCCACCATGGGCGCGAGCTCCAGCGACACGACCACGATGGGCTCCTCGGCCCGCACCGCCAAGACCGACCGCAACTGACGCGCGCGTCCATGAAAAAAGCGGCCCCCGGGCCGCTTTTTTCCTTGAGGGCGTCAACGCCTCAAGCGGGCACCGTGTCCGCCGCCGCCTTGAACTCCTCGATCTTGTCGAAGTTCAGGTACTGGTACACCTTGTCGCTCGCTGCCGTGAGCACGCCCATGTCGACGAGGTATTCCTCCTTCGTCGGGATACGCCCGAGCTTCGAGCAGATCGAAGCCAGTTCCGCGCTGCCGAGGTAGACGTTGCTGTTCTTGCCCAGGCGGTTCGGGAAATTGCGCGTGCTGGTGGAGAACACCGTCGCGCCCTCCCTCACCTGAGCCTGGTTGCCCATGCACAGCGAGCATCCGGGCATTTCCATGCGCGCACCCGCCGACCCCAGGACGCCGTAGTGGCCCTCCTCGGTGAGCTGGTGCGCGTCCATCTTGGTCGGCGGCGCCACCCACAACTTCACAGGGATGTCGCGCTTGCCTTCCAGCAGCTTGGATGCCGCGCGGAAGTGGCCGATGTTGGTCATGCACGAGCCGATGAACACGTCGTCGATCTTGGCGCCGGCGACTTCGGAGAGCGTCTTCACGTCGTCCGGGTCGTTCGGGCACGCCACGATCGGCTCGTGGATGTCGGCCAGGTCGATCTCGATCACGGCCGCATAGTCGGCGTCTTCGTCGCCCTTGAGCAGCTGCGGATCCTTCAGCCAGGCCTCCTGCGCGGCGATGCGGCGTCCGAGCGTGCGCGCGTCCTGGTAGCCCTGCGAGATCATCCAGCGCATCAGCGTGATGTTGCTGTTGACGTACTCGATGATCGGCTCCTTGTTCAGGTGCACCGTGCAGCCGGCGGCAGAGCGCTCGGCCGACGCGTCGGACAGCTCGAAGGCCTGTTCGACCTTGAGGTCGGGCAACCCCTCGATCTCGAGGATACGGCCGGAGAAGATGTTCTTCTTGCCCTTCTTCTCCACGGTCAGCAGGCCCTGCTTGATGGCGTACAGCGGGATGGCATTGACCAGGTCACGCAGCGTGACGCCCGGCTGCATCTTGCCCTTGAAGCGCACCAGCACCGACTCGGGCATATCCAGCGGCATCACGCCCGTCGCGGCCGCGAAGGCGACCAGTCCGGAGCCGGCCGGGACCGAAATGCCGATCGGGAAGCGCGTGTGGCTGTCGCCGCCCGTGCCCACCGTGTCGGGCAGCAGCAGGCGATTGAGCCAGGAGTGGATCACCCCGTCGCCGGGGCGAAGCGAAACTCCGCCACGGGTGGAGATGAAGTCGGGCAGCTCGTGGTGCATCTTCACGTCCACCGGCTTCGGGTACGCAGCCGTATGGCAGAAGGATTGCATGACGAGGTCGGCGGAAAAGCCCAGGCACGCCAGGTCCTTCAGTTCGTCGCGCGTCATCGGGCCGGTGGTGTCCTGCGAACCCACCGACGTCATCTTCGGCTCGCAGTAGGTGCCGGGGCGCACGCCCTGGCCTTCCGGCAGGCCGCAAGCGCGCCCCACCATCTTCTGGGCCAGCGTGAAGCCCTTCTTGGTGTCGATGGGCGCCTGCGGCAGGCGGAACAGCGTCGAAGGCGGCAGGCCCAGCGCCTCGCGCGCCTTGGCCGTGAGGCCGCGGCCGATGATCAGCGGGATCCGGCCGCCGGCGCGCACCTCGTCGAACAGCACTTCGCTCTTTACCTTGAATTCGGCGACGACCTCGCCGTTCTTCAGGGCCTTGCCTTCATAGGGCCGCAGCTCGATCGTGTCGCCCATTTCCATCTTGCTCACATCCAGCTCGATCGGCAGCGCGCCGGCGTCTTCCATCGTGTTGTAGAAGATCGGGGCGATCTTGCCGCCCAGGCAGACTCCGCCGAAGCGCTTGTTCGGCACGAACGGGATGTCCTCGCCGGTGAACCACAGCACCGAGTTGGTCGCGGACTTGCGGGAGGAGCCCGTGCCCACCACGTCGCCGACGTAGGCCACCAGGTTGCCCCGGGCGCGCAGCTCTTCGATGAATTTCACCGGGCCGCGCTTGCCTTCTTCCTCGGGCGTGATGCCGGGGCGCGGGTTCTTGTGCATGGCCAGGGCATGCAGCGGAATGTCGGGACGGCTCCAGGCGTCCGGCGCGGGCGACAGGTCGTCGGTATTGATCTCGCCGGACACCTTGAAGATCGTGACCTTGATGCTCTGCGCGACTTCCGGTCGGCTGGTGAACCACTCGGCGTCGGCCCAGCTTTGCAGCACGGCCTTGGCATTGGCGTTGCCTTTGTCGGCCTTTTCCTTGACGTCGTGGAACTGGTCGAACATCAGCAGCGTCTTCTTCAGGCCCGCGGCCGCGATGCCCCCGACTTCCGCGTCATCCAGCAGGTCGATCAGGGGGCCGATGTTGTAGCCGCCCAGCATGGTGCCCAGCAGTTCGGTGGCCTTCTCCCGGCTGATGATCATGCACTTTTCGGTGCCGTGCGCCACGGCCGCCAGGTAGCTGGCCTTGACCTTCGCCGCGTCGTCCACGCCGGCCGGCACGCGGTGGGTGATCAGGTTCAGCAGGAATTCACTTTCTCCCTGCGAGGGGTTCTTCAGCAGGTCGATCAGCGCCTCGGTCTGCTTGGCCGACAGGGGCAGCGGCGGGATGCCGAGGGCGGCGCGTTCCGCGACGTGGTCAACATAGGCTTGCAACATTCGGGTTCTCCGTTCAAATCAAAATCGTGGGGGCCGCGGACGCGGCCAGGCTACCGGGACGCCGGCGCCGCGGGAACGGGCGCGGGGGCGGCCTGCGCTTGCGGCGCGGAGGCAGGATTCGCCGCGGGCAAGGGCTCCAGCAGGCTCGGCATGGGGTTCGTCTTCAATGCCTCGGCCACGGCGGACTGGGCCGGGCTCATGCACTCGTCGGCGAGGCGGCGGCCCAGCTTCTGGCTCATGAGCATCGACTTGTTGCCCAGTTGCAGCCACATGGCTTGCGCAACGGGATCCTCGAGGCGAATCGCGCCTGTCTTGCTTTCCACCGGGTGCATGCGGAATCTCTGGATGCCGGTTCGCACGATGAAGAAACCCTCGCGCTTGTGCGGCGTGATGTGGACGGTGGCGCCGAGTTCGCAAGGGATGTCCCCCACATGGACGAGCTTGGCGACTTCGAGGTCGGCCGGTGTCAGCTTGGTGGCGGGATCGTCATCGACGGGAATGGATTCCTCCACCGTCTTGGGGGCGGCCTTGCCGCCGCGCTTCTTGACCGTTTCCTTCGCCTCCTTTTTCGCGGGAGGCTTCGATTGCGCCACCACGAGTGCGGGCGTGACGGCGATGAGCATTGCGGCCAGAAGGGCTTTCATTCAACTTGTCTCCATTTGGTTTTAATGATGCGGGGTGTCGAACCACCCCTGCACGTCGGTGGGAAGCTTCCTTCCGGTCCGGTGCGCCCTCTCCAGCACCTGCCAGTAGTAGCGGTAGCTCGCCCTGTCCTCCAGCTTGCCGTCGAAGCTGATCGGGGCCCAATCCACGCGGACCGCCGCAGCTATTATTTTTGTAGCAACCTCGATTTCATGCGCACTCGGCGCGAAGGCCTCCAGGATGGGCCGGATCTGGTCGGGGTGGATGCTCCACATCCGGGTGAATCCCATCTCGAGTGCCGCCCTGCGCGCAGCGGCGCCCAAGGCTGCCTTGTCCTTGAATTCGGTGACCACCCCATGCGCCGGCACTTTGCCGTGCGCGTGGCAGGCCGAGGAAATCTCCAGCTTGGCGCGAACCACGAGCGGGTGCGTGAACTGTCCTTCCAGGCCCATCGCGTAGGACGGGATGGCGCCGCCGTGGGCGGACACGAAATCCATCAGGCCGAAGCTCAGGGACTGGATGCGCGGATGGGCCGCAATGTCGAACGCCCGGTGCACGGCGGCCGGTGACTCGATCAGCGCCTGCAGCGGCAGGTGGCCCGCGCCGGCCGCTTCGAGCAGCTCGCAGGCCCGCTCCACGTCGCGCACCGACTCCACCTTGGGGATCATGACGTGGCACAGCTTGCGGCCCGCCTTGCCGGCGATCGTGGCGATGTCCTGCTCGAAAGCGGGATGATCGGCCGGATGGATGCGCACGGCAACGCGCGCCTTGTCGCTCGCGAGCGACACCAGCGCGACGACGAGGGCGGCGTGATCCGCCTCGCCGCCCACCGGCGCTCCATCCTCGCAGTCCAGGGTCACGTCGAAGACGCAAGCCCCGAACTCCTCGGTCATCTCCGCCTGCAGCTGCAGGCTCTTGCGCATCCGCGCCTCGACGCCGCTGTAATGGTCGCAGACCGGCAGGAACCCGGTTTGTGCCTGTGCGCCAAGAAGGATTTCACGCGGATGCTTCACTCAATCTCACCGATCAAAGCAGGTGCGCGACGCCGGCCTGCTCGTCCTGCAGTTCCTTGAGCGTCTTGTTGATGCGTTCCTGGCTGAAGGCGTCGATCTCGAGGCCCTTCACGACTTCGTACTTGCCGTTGGCCGTCGTGACCGGGAAGCCGAACATCACGTCCTTAGGGATGCCGTAGTCGCCGTTGGACGGAATGCCCATGGTGACCCACTTGCCGTTGCTGCCCAGCGCCCAGTCGCGCATGTGGTCGATGGCGGCATTGGCGGCCGAGGCGGCCGAGGACAGGCCGCGCGCCTCGATGATCGCGGCGCCACGCTTGCCGACGGTGGGCAGGAAGGTGTCGGCGTTCCAGACCTGATCGTTGATCATGTCCTTGATCGACTTGCCGCCGGCGGTGGCGAAGCGGTAGTCGGCATACATCGTCGGCGAGTGGTTGCCCCACACCGTCAGCTTCTCGATGTCGCCGACGGCCACGCCGGTCTTCGCGGCGATCTGCGATGCGGCGCGGTTGTGGTCCAGGCGCAGCATGGCGGTGAAGTTCTCGCGCGGCAGGCTGGGCGCACTCTTCATGGCGATGTAGGCATTGGTGTTGGCGGGGTTGCCGACCACCAGCACCTTGACGTTGCGGCTGGCGACCTTGTCCAGGGCCTTGCCTTGCGCGGTGAAGATCTGCGCGTTGGCGGCGAGCAGGTCGGCCCGCTCCATGCCGGGGCCGCGCGGACGGGCGCCGACCAGCAGGGCGTAATCGGTGTCCTTGAATGCAGTCATCGGATCGCTGTGCGCTTCCATGCCGGCCAGCAGCGGGAAGGCACAGTCTTGCAGTTCCATCATCACGCCCTTGAGGCCCTTCTGGGCCTTTTCGTCGGGGATTTCCAGCAGCTGCAGGATGACCGGCTGGTCCTTGCCCAGCATTTCACCGGATGCGATGCGAAACAGCAGGGCGTAACCGATTTGACCTGCGGCACCGGTGACGGCAACGCGGACGGGCTTTTTGCTCATGGAATTCTCCGAGTCGAGAGTTGGGAAACGGGTCCGGCCAGCGGGCGCCAGCCATGCGGCAAAGCCCTGCCGGAAACCTGTGGAGTGTACTCTCGAAAACCCTAGGCCGTCAATTTGTCTTATGTCTTATATAAGATATGATTCAAGCAGTTTTGCGTTTCAGTTGCAAGCCCCCTCAACCACCCACCGGACGCCGACAGCGATGGCCCAGACGCCTGCTTCCACACCCGAAAATGCCTTGGCGGCCGCCGACGCACCGGTCTCGGCAACGCCGGCGTTCAGTCCGCTGTACCAGCAGATTAAGGTGTTGATCCTGCAAAGCCTGCAGGCCGGCGAATGGAAGCCCGGCGAGGCGATCCCCAGCGAGATGGACCTGGCCGCGCGTTTCCGCGTGAGCCAGGGCACGGTGCGCAAGGCCATCGACGAACTGGCGGCGGAAAACCTCGTGGTGCGCCGCCAGGGCAAGGGCACGTTCGTCGCGACCCACTCCGAGCAACAGGTGCAGTACCGCTTCCTCAAGCTCATGCCGGATGCGGGCGACCGCGCCAGCGAGGGGCCGGCCCACCGTGAAATCGTCGAGTGCAAGCGTGTGCGCGCCTCCGCCGAAGTGGCGCGCGCCCTCGCCCTGCGCCCGGGCGACCCTGTCGTGCAAGTGCGCCGCGTGCTCTCGTTCGGCGGCATGCCCGCCATCCTGGAAGACCTCTGGCTGCCCGGCAACGCCTTCAAGGGGTTGAACGCCGAGCAGATGGCCGGATGGCAGGGGCCCACCTACGCGATGTTCGAGGTCGAATTCGGCGTGCGCATGGTGCGCGCCGAGGAGAAGATCCGCGCCGTCGCCGCCGACGCGCAGCAATCCGCATTGCTGCAAGTCGAGCCGGGCGGACCGTTGCTGAGCGTCGAACGCGTCGCGTACACCTACAACGACGTGCCGATGGAACTGCGGCGCGGCCTCTATCGCACCGACACCCACCACTACCGGAACGAACTGAGCTGACGGCCCTCTCCGTGAAGGCTCCGAGTCAGTTTGATGCGTTGCAATAGAATTTTGGGCTATTTGCCATTCCCGAACAATTTGCGCAAGCGCCACCAGAAAGCCACGCCATGACAACAGAGCTAGCGAAGAAGCGGCCGGAATTCCGCAACATCAACGCGTTCAACGACCTGCCGGCGTATCGCTGGCCCCTCGCATCGATCGTGTCGGGCATGCATCGGATCAGCGGCATCCTGATGTTCGTGCTGATGCCGTTCATCATCTGGATGTTCGACACCTCCGTCACTTCCGAGTTCTCCTTCGCCAGGTTCAAGGCCGCCTTCAACGCCGGCCTCTGGTTCTTTCCCGGCTGGATCGTCAAGCTGGTGGCGCTGGCGCTGATCTGGGCGTTCGTGCACCACCTCATCGCGGGGCTGCGCCACCTCTGGACCGACGTCAGCCATGCCGCGGTGAGCAAGGCTTCCGGCCGGCAGTCGGCGCTGTTCACGCTCGTCGCGAGCACCCTGCTCACCCTGGTGCTGGGCGCGAAGCTGTTCGGCCTGTACTAAGAAATTCGAGGAAAAAAACTATGTCCGTGAATTACGGTTCCAAGCGCCTCGTCGTGGGCGCGCACTACGGCCTTCGCGACTGGCTCAGCCAGCGCGTCACCGCCGCCCTGATGGCGCTCTTCACGCTGGTCGTGCTGGCGCAGGTCATCTTCTCGAAGGGCCCCATCGGCTATGACAAGTGGGCGGGGATCTTCGCCGCCCAGTGGATGAAGGTGCTGACCTTCACCGTCATCGTCGCCCTGCTGATGCACGTCTGGGTGGGCATGCGCGAAGTGTTCATGGATTACATCAAGCCGGTAGGGCTGCGGCTCGTGCTTCAGGTCTTCACCATCGTCTGGCTCACGGCGTGCGCCGGCTGGGCCGTCCAAGTTCTTTGGAGACTGTGAGCAATGTCGTATACCTCCAACAACATCACCAGGCGCAAGTTCGACGTCGTCATCATCGGCGCCGGGGGCTCCGGGATGCGCGCGTCGCTGCAACTTGCGCGCGCGGGCCTCAACGTGGCAGTCCTGTCGAAGGTCTTCCCCACGCGGTCGCATACCGTCGCTGCCCAGGGCGGCATCGGCGCGTCGCTCGGCAACATGTCCGAGGACAACTGGCACTACCACTTCTACGACACCATCAAGGGCTCCGACTGGCTGGGCGACCAGGATGCCATCGAGTTCATGTGCCGCGAGGCGCCCAAGGTCGTCTATGACCTCGAGCACATGGGCATGCCTTTCGACCGCAACCCCGACGGCACGATTTACCAGCGCCCCTTCGGCGGCCACACCGCGAACTACGGCGAGAAGCCGGTGCAGCGCGCCTGCGCCGCGGCCGACCGCACCGGCCACGCCATGCTGCACACGCTTTACCAGCAGAACGTGAAGGCCAAGACCAGCTTCTTCGTCGAGTGGATGGCGCTGGACCTGATTCGCGACGCCGACGGCGACGTGGTCGGCGTCACGGCGCTGGAGATGGAAACCGGGGACCTGCACATCCTGGAAGCGAAGACGACGCTGTTGGCCACCGGCGGCGCGGGCCGCATCTTCGCGGCATCCACCAATGCCTTCATCAACACGGGGGACGGCCTGGGCATGGCGGCGCGCGCCGGCATCCCGCTGGAAGACATGGAGTTCTGGCAGTTCCACCCGACCGGCGTCGCCGGCGCGGGCGTGCTTCTGACCGAAGGCTGCCGCGGCGAAGGCGCGATCCTGCTGAACAGCCAGGGCGAGCGCTTCATGGAGCGCTATGCCCCCACATTGAAGGACCTGGCGCCGCGCGACTTCGTTTCGCGCTCGATGGACCAGGAGATCAAGGAAGGCCGCGGCTGCGGGCCGAACAAGGATTACGTGCTGCTCAAGCTCGATCACCTGGGCTCGGAGACGATCCACAAGCGCCTGCCCTCGGTGTTCGAGATCGGCGTCAACTTCGCCAACGTCGACATCACGCGAGAGCCGATCCCCGTCGTGCCGACCATCCATTACCAGATGGGCGGGATCCCCACCAATATCAACGGCCAGGTCGTCGTCCCGCGGGGTGAAGCGCACAACGCGGTCGTCAATGGCCTTTATGCCGTGGGCGAGTGCTCCTGCGTCAGCGTGCATGGCGCCAACCGGCTGGGCACCAACTCGCTGCTGGACCTGCTGGTGTTCGGCCGCGCGGCCGGCAACCACATCGTCGAGTTCGCCAGCCGCACGAAATCGCACAAGGCACTGCCGGCCGACGCGGCAGAACGCACGCTGGAGCGCCTCAACCGACTGGAGAACACGAACAACGGCGAATACGCGCAGGACGTCGCCAACGACATGCGCAACTCCATGCAGAAGCACGCGAGCGTGTTCCGCACCCAGGCGATGATGGACGAAGGCGTGAAGCAGATCGCCGTGATCCGCGACCGGGTGAAGTCGCTGGCGCTCAAGGACAAGTCCAAAGTATTCAACACCGCCCGGATCGAGGCGCTGGAGGTCGAGAACCTCATCGAGTGCGCCGAAGCCACGATCGTTTCGGCCGCCGCGCGCAAGGAATGCCGCGGCGCCCACACCGTCAGCGACTACGAGCGCCCCGCGGACGACCCGGTCGCCCCGCTCGGCCGCGACGACGCGAACTGGATGAAGCACACGCTGTGGTACAGCGAAGGCAGCCGGCTGTCCTACAAGCCCGTGCAGCTCAAGCCCCTCACGGTGGAATCGGTGCCCCCGAAAGTCCGCACCTTCTGAGCCGCCGCCTCCTACGTAATACCGCGGACCCGCAAAGCGCCTAGATTCAACGAGACGAACTCCAATGCAAAAACGCACCTTCCAGATTTACCGCTACGACCCGGACAAGGACGCCAAGCCCTACATGCAGACCATCGAGATCGAACTCGATGGCCAGGAGCGCATGCTGCTGGACGCCTTGATGAAGCTCAAGGCGCAGGACCCGACGCTGTCGTTCCGCCGCTCCTGTCGCGAAGGCGTCTGCGGCTCGGATGCCATGAACATCAACGGCAAGAACGGCCTGGCGTGCCTGACCAACATGCTGACGCTCAAGGGCACGATCGTGCTCAAGCCCCTGCCGGGGCTGCCCGTGATCCGCGACCTGATCGTGGACATGACGCAATTCTTCAAGCAGTACAACTCCATCAAGCCTTACTTGATCAATGACAATGTGCCCCCCGAGAAGGAGCGGCTACAGTCCCCAGAAGAGCGAGAGGAGCTCAACGGTCTATATGAATGCATCCTGTGCGCCAGCTGCTCCACAGCCTGCCCCAGCTTCTGGTGGAACCCGGACAAGTTCGTCGGGCCGGCCGGGCTGTTGCAGGCCTATCGCTTCCTGGCGGACAGCCGCGACGAAGCCACGGCTGAGCGCCTGGACAACCTGGAAGACCCCTACCGTCTCTTCAGGTGCCATACGATCATGAATTGCGTGGATGTGTGCCCCAAGGGGCTGAACCCGACGATGGCGATCGGCAAGATCAAGGAATTGATGGTTCGGCGGGCGATCTAGTGGACGATGGCGACGAGCTGATTGACGAGAGGTCGCTCAGCAAGCTGAAATGGCGGTGCCGCCGGGGCTTGCTGGAAAACGACCTGTTCATCGAACGGTTCTTCGACCGGCACGAGGCGGGCCTCACCATGAGGCACGCCGCGGCGCTGAACGAATTGATGGACCTGGGGGACAACGACTTGCTGGACCTGCTGCTGCGGCGCAAGGAGCCCCAGGGCGCGATGGATACAAGCGACGTGAGAGAAGTGCTCGAGATGCTGCGAAGCCACCCGAATTAAAGCCCAAGGAAAGACGTTATGAAACTCTCTGACACCAAAGCCACCCTGTCGTTCTCGAACGGCAGCCCCAACGTCGACCTGCCCGTCTACCAGGGCAGCGTAGGCCCGGATGTGATCGACATCCGCAAGCTCTACGCGCAGACGGGCATGTTCACCTACGACCCGGGGTTCATGTCCACAGCGGCATGCCAGTCCGCCATCACCTTCATCGACGGCGACAAGGGCGAGCTGCTGTATCGCGGCTACCCCATCGAACAGCTCGCGACGCAGTGCGATTTCATGGAAACCTGCCACCTGCTGCTGTACGGGGAGCTGCCCAACGCCGAGGGCAAGCAGAAGTTCAGCCGCAACGTGACCATGCACACCATGGTGAACGAGCAGATGCAGTTCTTCCTGCGGGGCTTCCGCCGCGACGCCCACCCGATGGCCATCATGACCGGCCTGGTCGGCGCGTTGTCGGCCTTCTATCACGACAGCACCGACATCAACAACCCGGAACACCGCGAGGTTGCCGCGATCCGCCTGATCGCGAAGATGCCCACGCTGGTGGCCATGGCCTACAAGTACAGCGCCGGCCAGCCGTACATGTACCCGCAGAACGACCTCTCCTACGCCGGCAACTTCATGCGCATGATGTTCGCCACGCCGTGCGAGGAATACCAGCCGATCGAGGTGCTGGTGCGCGCGATGGACCGCATCTTCATCCTGCACGCCGACCACGAACAGAACGCCTCCACCTCGACGGTGCGCCTGTGCGGCTCCTCCGGCACCAACCCGTTCGCCGCCATCGCGGCGGGCGTGGCCTGCCTGTGGGGCCCGGCGCACGGCGGCGCCAACGAAGCCTGCCTCAACATGCTCTACGACATCCAGCGCCAGGGCGGCGTGGACAAGATCGGCGAGTTCATCAAGCAGGTCAAGGACAAGAACTCCGGCGTCAAGCTGATGGGTTTCGGCCACCGCGTGTACAAGAACTACGACCCGCGTGCCAAGCTGATGCAGGAAACCTGCAAGGAAGTGCTCGACAACCTGGGCCTGCACAACGACCCGCTGTTCAAGCTGGCGATGGCCCTGGAGAAGATCGCGCTCGAAGACGAATACTTCGTCTCGCGCAAGCTCTACCCCAACGTCGACTACTACTCCGGCATCGTGCAGCGCGCCATCGGCATCCCGGTGAGCCTGTTCACCGCGATCTTCGCGCTGGCCCGCACCGTCGGCTGGATCGCCCAGCTCAACGAGATGATCGGCGACCCCGAGTACAAGATCGGCCGCCCGCGCCAGCTCTTCACCGGCTCGACCAAGCGCGACATCGTCCCGATCTCCAAGCGATAACGACCGGTCCTGCGGCTAACCCGCAAAAACCGGCCCTCCAAGCCCGCTTCGGCGGGCTTTTTTGTTTCCGGGCGGGCAAGGTGGTCATCGTGGTCCACGATGACGAGGCTGCTCCACTTAGGCGAAAATCCGTGATCGCCATCGCGCAGCGCGATGTCTGAAGCCGCCTTGAAACCCACAGAACGCAACTTCGCCCGCCGGATCGACCTGACTTCGCTGCAGTTGTTCGTGGCCGTGTGCGAGCTCGGCAGCATCGGCAAGGCGGCCGAGCGCGAGTTCATCGCGGCTTCGGCCGTGAGCAAGCGCCTCTCGGACCTGGAGGCCACGCTGGACACCCCGCTGCTGTACCGGCACACGCGAGGGGTGGACCTGACCCCCGCCGGGGAAAGCCTGCTGCACCACGCCCGCTCCGTCCTGTTCAGCCTGGAGAAGATGCAGGGCGAGCTGAGCGAATACGCCGACGGCGTGCGGGGCCACGTGCGGGTGCACGCCAGCATCTCCGCCGTCATCCAGTTCCTGCCCGAGGACCTGGGCCGCTTCATCCAGGACCACCCCGAGGTCAAGATCGACCTCGAGGAACACCTGTCCAGCGAAGTGCTGCGCGCCGTCCAGGAAGGCGCGGCCGACCTGGGCATCTGCAACACGGGCGTGCTCACCCCGGGCCACGAGCTGCAGGTGAGGCCCTACCGCCAGGACCAGCTCGTGCTCATCGTGCCCCGCCGCCACCCCCTGGCGCGGCGCAAGGCCATCGCCTTCGAGGAGACGCTGGACTGCGACCATGTCGGCCTGCATTCCAACAGCTCCGTCTACGTTGCCATGCGCGACGCCGCCGCCGCCGCGGGCCGCACCATCAAGCTGCGCATCCACGTGACGGGGCTGGACGCCATGTGCCGCATGATCCACAACGGCCTGGGCGTGGGCGTGATGCCGCAGCGGGCCTTCGAGCTGATGCACGGCGTGGGCGACCTCGAATGCGTGCGGCTCACCGACGCGTGGGCCAGCCGCAGCATCGACCTCGTCGCGCGCGATTTCTCGACGCTGCCGGTCACCGGGCGCCTGCTGGTGCAACACCTGGCCGCCCGCGTCGAGGAGCCTGAAGCGGCAGCCATCGAATGAATAAAATCGCATCCACTCCGGAAGTACCCATGGGCAGAACCCTCTACGACAAGATCTGGGACGAGCACGTCGTCCACACCGAGGAGGACGGCACCGCCATCCTCTACATCGACCGCCACCTGGTGCACGAGGTGACGAGCCCCCAGGCGTTCGAAGGCCTGCGCGAGGCGGGCCGCAAGGTCTGGCGCATCAGCTCCATCGTCGCCACCGCCGACCACAACACACCCACCACCGGATGGGAGCGCGGCTACGACGGCATCACCGACCCCATCAGCAAGGAGCAGGTGACCACGCTGGACAGGAACATCAGCGAGTTCGGCTCGGCCGCGTACTTCCCGTTCCTGTCCAAGCGGCAGGGCATCGTCCACGTGATCGGCCCCGAGCAGGGTGCGACGCTGCCGTGCATGACGGTGGTCTGCGGGGACTCGCACACGTCCACGCATGGCGCGTTCGGCGCGCTCGCGCACGGCATCGGCACCAGCGAGGTCGAGCACGTGATGGCCACGCAGACGCTGCTGGCCAAGAAAGCGAAGAACATGCTCGTCAGGGTGGAGGGCAAGCTCGCCCCCGGCGTCACGGCCAAGGACATCGTGCTGGCCGTCATCGGCCGCATCGGCACCGCGGGCGGCACGGGCTACACGATCGAGTTCGCGGGCTCCGCCATCCGGTCGCTGTCGATGGAGGGCCGCATGACCGTGTGCAACATGGCGATCGAGGCCGGCGCGCGCGCGGGCCTGGTGGCCGTGGACCAGAAGACCATCGATTACGTCAAAGGCCGGCCGCTGGCGCCCAGGGGCATGGAGTGGGAACAGGCCGTCGCCTACTGGAACACGCTGCAGTCCGACGCCAACGCGAAGTTCGACACGGTGGTCGAACTGGACGCCACCCGCATCATCCCGCAGGTCACCTGGGGCACGTCGCCCGAGATGGTCCTGGGCGTCGACAGCCGCGTGCCGGACCCCGACAAGGAGAAGGACCCGAGCAAGCGCGGCGCCATCGAGCGCGCCCTGACCTACATGGGCCTGGAGCCCGGCAAGCCGCTGAACGACATTTACGTGGACAAGGTGTTCATCGGCTCTTGCACGAACAGCCGGATCGAGGACATGCGCGAAGCCGCGGCCGTGGTGAAGAAGCTCGGGCAGAAGGTGGCGAAGAACGTCAAGCTGGCGATGGTCGTGCCGGGCTCCGGACTGGTGAAAGAGCAGGCGGAGCGCGAAGGCCTGCACGAGATCTTCAAGGCCGCGGGCTTCGAGTGGCGCGAGCCGGGCTGCTCCATGTGCCTGGCGATGAACGCCGACCGGCTGGAGCCGGGCGAGCGCTGCGCCTCCACGAGCAATCGCAATTTCGAGGGCCGCCAAGGCGCCGGCGGCCGCACCCACCTCGTCAGCCCCGCCATGGCCGCAGCGGCGGCGGTCCACGGGCATTTCGTCGATGTCCGCCAATTTGCCTGAGAGGACAGAAGAAACATGAAGACCGTTGCCACATGGGTCGCCCTGTCGTTCGCGCTGGCGCTTGCCGGCTGCAACACGGTCAAGGGCTTCGGCCAGGACCTCCAGAAGGTGGGCGACAAGATCGAGGAAAAGGCCAGGAAATGAACTTGCGGGACAGATCTTCAGCTCTGTCCCCAACTGGATAAATCATGCAGAAATTCACCGTGCACAAGGGCCTCGTGGCCCCGATGGATCGCGAGAACGTCGACACCGACGCGATCATCCCCAAGCAGTTCCTCAAGTCCATCCGCAAGACCGGTTTCGGCCCGAACCTGTTCGACGAGTGGCGCTACCTGGACCATGGCGAGCCCGGCCAGGACCCCGCCACCCGCAAGCCCAACCCGGACTTCGTGCTGAACCAGGCGCGCTACCAGGGCGCGTCCATACTGCTGGCCCGCAAGAACTTCGGCTGCGGCTCCTCGCGCGAGCACGCGCCGTGGGCGCTGGACCAGTACGGCTTCCGCGCCATCATCGCGCCCAGCTTCGCCGACATCTTCTTCAACAACTGCTTCAAGAACGGCCTGCTACCGATCGTCCTGCCGGAGTCGCAGGTGTCCGCGTTGTTCGACGAGGCACTGGCGTTCCCCGGCTACCAGCTCACGGTCGACCTGGAGCGCCAGGTCATCGTGAAGCCGCAAGGCGAGGAACTCCCTTTCGAAGTCCAGGCTTTTCGCAAGTTCTGCCTGACCAACGGCTTCGACGACATCGGCCTCACGTTGCGCCAGTCCGACAAGATCAAGGCGTTCGAGGCGCAGCGCCTGGCGCAAAAACCGTGGCTGGCCCACACCCTGGTGGGCTGACGCCCGCTTCATCCAAAGCACAGACAATGAAAATCGCAGTTCTGCCGGGTGACGGCATCGGCACGGAAATCGTCGCGGAAGCCGTCAAGGTTCTCGACGTGCTGGACCTCAAGTTCGAGATGGAGCCCGCGCTGGTGGGCGGCGCGGCCTACGAGGCCCATGGCCACCCCCTGCCCGAGGCGACGCTCAAGCTCGCCAAGGAAGCCGATGCGGTGCTGTTCGGCGCCGTGGGCGACTGGAAGTACGACAAACTCGACCGCCCACTGCGTCCCGAGCAGGCGGTGCTGGGGCTGCGCAAGAACCTCGGCCTGTTCGCCAACTTCCGCCCCGCCATCTGCTACGACGAGCTGGTCGGCGCCTCCAGCCTGAAGCCCGAGCTGGTCTCGGGCCTGGACATCCTGATCATCCGCGAGCTGACGGGCGATATCTACTTCGGACAGCCGCGCGGCCGCCGCACCGCCGTGGACGGCCATTTCCCCGGTGCCGAGGAGGCGTTCGACACGATGCGCTATTCGCGCCCGGAGATCGAGCGCATCGCCCATGTCGCCTTCCAGGCGGCCCGCAAGCGCAGCAAGCGCGTCACCAGCGTGGACAAGGCGAACGTGCTGGAGACTTTCCAGCTCTGGAAGGACGTCATGACCGAGGTTGGCAAGGAGTACCCCGACGTCGCGCTGGACCACATGTACGTGGACAACGCCGCCATGCAATTGGTCAAGGCACCGAAGAAGTTCGACGTGGTCGTGACGGGCAACATGTTCGGCGACATCCTGTCGGACGAGGCCGCGATGCTGACGGGCTCCATCGGCATGCTGCCCTCGGCCAGCCTGAACGCCTCGAGCCAGGGCCTGTACGAGCCGAGCCATGGCAGCGCCCCGGACATCGCCGGCAAGGGGATCGCCAATCCTTTGGCTACAATACTGTCAGCCGCCATGATGCTCCGCTTTTCGCTCAACCAACCCCAAGCCGCCGACCGTATCGAGTCCGCGGTGAAGGACGTGCTCGCCTCCGGCCTGCGCACGGCGGATATCCATTCCGAAGGCACGAAGAAGGTCGGCACCCGCGAGATGGGCGACGCTGTGGTTGCCGCGATCACCACCACCAAGAAGATTACCAAGAGCTAGCAAGCTCCGGTTCGTCGCGCCCTCCCCGGCCCGCACGAGCCGGGGAACCCCAAAGTTTGATTCAACTTGAAAAGGGCGACGACATGAAACTCTCGAACGGACAACAACCCCTGGTCGGCCTCGTTGGCTGGCGCGGCATGGTCGGCTCGGTCCTCATGGACCGGATGCAGGCCGAAGGCGACTTCGCCCTGATCGAGCCGCTGTTCTTCTCGACCTCCAACGCCGGCGGCAAGGCCCCCGCGCAGGCGAAGAACGAGGCCACGCTGAAGAACGCGTTCGACATCGACGCACTGAAGAAGTGCGACATCGTCATCACCGCCCAGGGCGGCGACTACACGACCGAGGTGTTTCCCAAGCTGCGTGCGGCGGGGTGGAACGGGCACTGGATCGACGCGGCCTCGACGCTACGGATGAAGGACGACGCCGTCATCATCCTGGACCCGGTCAACATGCCGGTGATCAAGAACGCCCTCGGCAAGGGCGGCAAGAACTGGATCGGCGGCAACTGCACCGTGAGCTGCATGCTGATGGGCGTCGGCGCCCTTTACAAGGCAGGGCTGGTGGAGTGGATGAGCAGCATGACCTACCAGGCGGCCTCGGGCGGCGGGGCCCAGCACATGCGCGAGCTGCTCACCCAGTTCGGCACTCTCAACGCCGAGGTCCGCCAGCTCCTGGACGACCCGAAGTCGGCGATCCTCGAGATCGACCGCAAGGTCCTGGCCCGGCAGCAGGCGCTCTCGGGCGGCGACATCGCCAACTTCGGCGTGCCGCTGGGCGGCTCGCTGATCCCGTGGATCGACAAGGACCTGGGCAATGGCGTTTCGCGCGAGGAATGGAAGGCCGGCGCCGAAACCAACAAGATCCTGGGCCAGGGCGAGGGCTTCGGCACGCCCGCAACGCCAGTGGACGGGTTCTGCGTGCGCGTCGGCGCGATGCGCTGCCACAGCCAGGCGCTGACGTTCAAGCTGAAGAAGGATGTTCCGCTGGCCGACGTCGAGCAACTCATTGCCAACGACAACGCATGGGTGAAGGTCGTGCCGAACACGCGGGAAGCCACCATGAAGGAACTGACGCCCGTGGCGGTGACGGGCACGCTCGGCATTCCGGTTGGCCGGATCCGCAAGCTCGCGATGGGCCCGGAGTACCTCGGCGCGTTCACGATCGGCGACCAGCTTCTGTGGGGAGCGGCCGAGCCGTTGCGGCGCATGCTGCGCATCCTGCTCGAGGCATAAACGCCGACCTGCCCTGCGCTTTCCGACGGCCTGTAATCAACGGTTACAGGCCGTTGTCGCATCACAACGCTGCCTGCGGGGTAACCATGGTCGAATGACACCCTGGGAAGTTAAAACCTGTCTCAGCTTGTCAGTCTAAGACATTGATGTTATGGTCCTTTTAGCAAATTCAGCGTCGAGGCGTTTGTTCGCATGATGAGAAAAAAATTGCCTGCAGACCGAGCAATGGGGGCGCAAAAACCGATGGAAAAGCCGCAATGGCGTGCAACCGCCCTGGCAATCGCTACGGCCGTGCTGCTGGGCGTTTCCGCATCGGACGCCAACGCCCTCGCCTTGGGTCGCGTCACGGTCCAGTCCGCACTGGGCGAGCCTCTGCGCGCCGAGATCGAAATTCCGGAGATCACGGCCGAAGAGGTCTCCAGCCTTCGCGCCACGATCGCCTCGCCTGATGCCTTTCGCACGGCGGGCTTCGACTACAACCCGGCTCTCGGCGCGATCACCATCACGCTCCAGCGCCGCCCCGACGGCAAGCATTTCCTGCGGCTGACGAGCCAGCGCGCCGTCAACGAGCCGTTCATGGACCTGATCCTGGAAGCCAACTGGTCTTCCGGGCGCATCGTGCGCGACTACACGATGCTGTTCGATCCGCCGAACCTGCGGCAAGCCCCGCCGCCGATGGCCGCGCAAGTAACGCCGCCTGCGGCCAGGGCGCCAGCCGAGCAGGCTTCGCGAGCCGGCACGCCACCTGCGCGCACCGCGCTTCCACCGATGCGTACGACGCCTGCCCAGCGGGCGGCAGCCGAGCGCGCCGCCGCGGCCAAGCCGGCTGGCGAAGGCAAACAGGTCACGGTGCAAAGCGGCGACACCGCCGGCAAGATCGCGGCGGCGCACAAGCCTGTCGACGTCTCGTTGGACCAGATGCTCGTCGCGATGCTGCGCGCCAACCCCGAAGCATTCATCGGCGGCAACATCAATCGGCTCCGGTCCGGTGCCGTGCTCGAGATGCCGTCTTCCGAGGAAGTCGGCCTGGTCCCCTCGGGCGAGGCCAGGCAGACCATCGTCGCGCAAAGCCGTGACTTCAACGAATTCCGCCGACGTCTCGCCGAAGGGCTGCCCACGACGCAGGTGGGCGCAGCCGACCGCCAGGCGTCCGGCAAGCTGCAGGCGCAGGTCGAGGAAAAAAAGACAGCCGCGCCCACCCCCGACAAGCTGACCCTCTCGAAGGGCGCCATCCAGGACAAGGCCAACGCCGACAAGATCGCCCGCGACCGCGCTGCGCAGGACGCCGCCACGCGCCTGGCCGAACTGAACAAGAACATCGCCGACTTGAACAAGCTCGGGACGGGGACGACGCCAGCGGCCGCAGGCGCGAGCGCCGCCAAGCCGGGCGTGGCACTGCCGCTGGGTACGGCAAGCGCGGCCAGGCCCGCTTCCGCGCCTGCAATGGGCATCGCTTCGGACGCGACGCCCGCGGCTTCGGCCGTCGCGACGCCGGCCGCGGCTGCTGTCGTGCCGGCCTCCTCCGCGCTGCCACCCGCTGCAGTGGCATCGGCTGTGGTGCCCGCCGCTGCGGCGCCGGCCTCCGCAGTCGCCTCCTTGCCCGTCGCGGCGGCACCGGCGGCGAGCACGCCGGCCGTTCCCGCACCCGCAGTCGCTGCAGCTTCGAAGCCACAGCCCGCGCCGGTGACGCCGCCGGAAACCACACTCATCGACGACATGCTCGAGAACCCGATCGTGCCCGCCACGATCGGCGGCCTGCTCGCGTTCCTCCTGGGCTTCGCGTTCTATCGTTCACAGCAGCGCAAGAAATCCACGCAAGTCGACAGTTCCTTCCTGGAAAGCCGGCTGCAGCCCGACTCCTTCTTCGGCGCCAGTGGCGGCCAGCGCATCGACACCAACGAGGGCAGCCCCACCGGCTCGTCAATGGTGTATTCGCCGAGCCAGCTCGATGCCGCCGGCGACGTCGATCCGGTCGCGGAGGCCGACGTCTACCTGGCCTACGGCCGCGACCTGCAGGCGGAGGAAATCCTGAAGGAAGCGATGCGCACCACCCCGCAGCGGGTGGCGGTGCACAGCAAGCTGCTCGAGATCTATTCGAAGCGCCGCGACGCCAAGGCGTTCGAACTCGTCGCGACCGAGGCATATGCCCTCACGCACGGCCAGGGCCCGGATTGGGAGCACATCTGCGAGCTCGGCCAGGAACTGGACCCGTCGAATCCCCTCTATCGTCCCGGTGGCCAGCCCGACCAGGGTGCGATTGCCGCGGCAACTGCGCCTGCCCCGGGCAGTTTCGGCGCGACGACGGCCACGCAGGCCCTGCCCGTGGCGGCCGCCGCCCCGGTCGAATTGGATCTCGACCTCGACTTCTCGGTCGGTGACGACGAGCCCTCCACGGCGAGGAGCCCGGCTGCCGCTCCGATCTCGCCCCAGTCCACCCTGGCGCTGAACGTGCCCCCGGTTGCGGAGCCGATGCCCGCGCTCGACATGGATTTCGGCTCAGCGACGGTGGCGCTGGAACTGCCGGCGGCCTCCCCTGCGCCGACGCTCGACCTGCCCCAGGTTCCCCCGGCCGCGCCGGCGCGCCTGGACGCGCCGGACCTCACGCTATCGGAGAACAGCCTCAACTTCGACCTGGAGCCGGCGAAAGCGGCGCCCGCGACCGCTCCAGCCCCGGCCGTGAATGTTGCTGCGGCAGCGGCACCCGCAGCCGATGCCGGAATGATCGAGTTCGATCTCGGCGCCCTGTCGCTGGACCTGGACAGCCCTGCGCCCACAGCCTCACCCGCCACGGCACCTGCGGCCGCGGCGCCCTCGGAGCCTGACACCGCCGACGCGCCCTTGAGCACCGCCGGCGCCCCCCTCAGCACCGGCGGCTTCGAGGACACCGGCGGAGACCCGCTGGCGACCAAGCTGGCCCTGGCCCAGGAATTCAACGCGATCGGCGACCCGGACGGTGCGCGCAGCCTCGCCGAGGAAGTCGTGGCAGAAGCCTCCGGCGACCTGAAGAACAAGGCCCAGCGGTTCCTCGCGGAAATCAGCTGAAGCCCCGCTTCTTCGCGCACCCGCATCCCCTGAAGGGCCGCCAATGAGGCTGGCGCTCGGCATCAGCTACAACGGACAGGCCTACGAGGGCTGGCAGAGCCAGCCTTCGGGCCGCACCGTGCAGGACCGGCTGGAGCACGCGCTCGGCCAATTCGCGGCGCAACCGGTCTCGACGGTGTGCGCCGGCCGCACCGATGCCGGCGTCCACGGCCTCATGCAGGTGGTGCACTTCGACACGCCGATCGACCGCGAGGAATTCTCCTGGGTCCGTGGCACCAACCGCTTCCTGCCGGGCGACATCGCCGTCCAATGGGCCAGGGCGGTCCCCGCTGCGTTTCATTCCCGAGCATGCGCCACCTCCCGCCGCTACGCCTACGTGGTGCTGGAATCGCCCGTGCGCCCCAGCATCGACGCCGGCCGGGTGGGATGGGTCTTCCGGCCGCTGGACGACGCGGCCATGCGCGAAGCGGCCGCAGCCTTGCTCGGTCAGCATGACTTCACGTCGTTTCGCGCCAGCGCCTGCCAGGCCAAGTCGCCGGTCAAGACGATCAAGCGCATCGACATCACGCGCCACGGCGCCTACTGGCGGTTCGAATTCGAAGCCGACGCCTTCCTGCATCACATGATCCGAAACATCATGGGCTGCCTGCTCGCCATCGGCCAGGGCCACCAGCCGCCGCCCTGGATGGCGCAGGTGCTGGCCGCGCGCGACCGCGACGCGGCGGCTCCCACGTTCTCGCCGGACGGCCTGTACTTCATGGGCCCGGTCTACGGCCCGGAGTGGGACTTGCCCAGCCGTACGGCTGCGTATGATTGGTTGCCATGAGCACGGTCCCTTTACGCACCCGCGTCAAGATCTGCGGCCTTACGCGCGAGGAGGACGTGGACGCGGCCGTCGCGGCCGGCGCTGACGCGGTCGGCTTCATCATGTATGCGAAAAGTCCGCGCTACGTGGCGCCGCAGCGCGCCGCGGAACTGGCGCACCGGCTGCCCCCTTTCGTCACCCCGGTGCTTCTGTTCGTCAACGAGACCCCAGGGGCCGTCCTGGCGGCCTGCGAGCAGGTGGCGGGGGCTACCGTCCAGTTCCACGGCGATGAAACCGCCGGGCAATGCCTCGCGGCCACCGGGAACGGGCGTTACCCCTTCCTGCGGGTCGCCCGCATCCCCCTGGTCGCATCCGAGCCCTTCGACTTGGTAAAATTCGCTTCCCACTATCCAAGAGCCCAGGCCATCCTGCTCGACGCGCATGTCGACGGGTACGGCGGCGGCGGGAAAGCCTTCGATTGGTCACGTCTTCCACCAAGCGTCAACTGTCACCTCGTTTTGTCTGGTGGATTGACGCCTGCAAACGTGACCGATGGCATCGTGCAGGTACGGCCGCGCTGTAAGACGCTGGCCGTCGATGTGAGCTCCGGCGTCGAGGTGTCCGCCAGCGGGGGGAGCACCCTCAAGGGCATCAAGGACCCGGAAAAGATCCATCAGTTTGTCGCGGCCGTGCGTGCCGCCGACAAGCTCCTTGCCTGAAGACACATGCCCTCCTATCAACAACCGGACCCGACCGGCCACTTCGGGATCTACGGCGGCAGCTTCGTCAGCGAGACGCTGACTCACGCGATCAGCGAACTGCGAGACGCCTACGCGAAGTACCAGCACGACCCGGAATTCCTGCGCGAATTCCACTACGAGCTCAAGCACTTCGTCGGCCGCCCCTCGCCCGTCTACCATGCCGCGCGCATGAGCCGTGAGCAGGGCGGCGCGCAGATCTACCTGAAGCGCGAGGACCTGAACCACACCGGCGCCCACAAGATCAACAACGTGATCGGGCAAGCCATGCTGGCACGCCGCATGGGCAAGCCGCGCATCATCGCGGAAACCGGCGCGGGCCAGCACGGCGTCGCCACGGCCACGATCTGCGCGCGCTACGGCCTCGAGTGCGTGGTGTACATGGGCAGCGAGGACGTCAAGCGCCAGAGCCCGAACGTCTACCGCATGAACCTGCTCGGCGCCACCGTCGTGCCCGTGGAGTCGGGCAGCAGGACGCTCAAGGACGCGCTCAACGAAGCCATGCGCGACTGGGTCACCAACGTCGAGAACACGTTCTACATCATCGGCACCGTGGCCGGCCCCCATCCCTATCCGATGATGGTCCGCGACTTCCAGAGCGTGATCGGCACCGAATGCCTGACCCAGATGCCGGAGCTGGCGGGCGCACAGCCCGACGTGGTCGTCGCCTGCGTGGGCGGCGGCAGCAACGCCATGGGCATCTTCTACCCCTACATCCCGTTCGAGAAGACACGGCTCGTGGGCGTGGAGGCCGCCGGCGAAGGCCTGGACAGCGGCAAGCACTCGGCCTCGCTGCAGCGAGGCAGCCCCGGCGTGCTGCACGGCAACCGCACCTACATCCTGCAGGACGAGAACGGCCAGATCACCGAAACCCACAGCGTCAGCGCGGGCCTGGACTATCCCGGCGTGGGTCCCGAGCACGCGTGGCTCAAGGACATCGGGCGCGCCGAATATGTCGGCTGCACCGACAAGGAAGCGCTGGAGGCGTTCCATTACCTGTGCCGCACCGAAGGCATCATCCCGGCCCTCGAGTCGAGCCACGCCATCGCGTACGCGATGAAACTGGCGAAGACGATGAGCCCGCAGCAAAGCATCCTGGTGAACCTCTCGGGGCGCGGCGACAAGGACATCGGCACCGTCGCCGATCTCGCGGGCGTGGACTTCTACGACCGGCCGTCGATGCGCGGCCTGCAGGTCAAGGGCGGCAAGTCATGAGCCGCATCGCCTCGACCTTCGAGTCACTCAAGAACCGGGGGCGCAAGGCCCTCATCCCCTACGTCACTGCCGGCTTCCCGTTCGCCGACATCACGCCCGAGTTGATGCACGGCATGGTCGCCGCCGGCGCGGACGTCATCGAACTGGGCGTTCCCTTCTCGGACCCGATGGCCGACGGCCCCGTGATCCAGAAGGCCGGCGAGAAGGCGCTGGCGCTGGGCATCGGCACGCGCCAGGTGCTGGAGATGGTGCGCCGGTTCCGCGAGGGCGACGGCAAGACGCCCGTCGTCCTCATGGGGTATGCCAACCCGGTGGAGCGCTACGACCTCACCCACGGCAAGGACGCCTTCATCCGCGACGCGGCATCGGCCGGCGTGGACGGCATCCTGGTGGTGGATTACCCGCCCGAGGAGTGCGAGGCCTTCGCGGCCAAGCTCAAGTCGAACGGCCTGGACCTGATCTTCCTGCTGGCGCCCACCAGCACCGACGAACGCATGCAGCAGGTGGCCCGGGTCGCCAGCGGCTATGTCTACTACGTGTCGCTCAAGGGCGTCACCGGCGCCGGCCACCTGGACACCGGCGCGGTAGGGCAGATGCTGCCGCGCATACGGCAGCACGTGCATATCCCCGTCGGCGTGGGCTTTGGCATTCGTGATGCGACGACCGCGAAAGCCGTCGGCAAGGTGGCCGACGCCGTGGTCATCGGCACGAAGATCATCCAGCTGATCGAGGACCGCCCGCGCCATGAGGTCGTGGCCGTGGCAGGCGAATTCCTGCGCGGAATCCGCTTCGCGCTGGACGCATAAAATAGTCATCCCCCCCAAGGAGCACCCCCATGAGCTGGCTCGAAAAACTGCTGCCCCCCAAGATCCAGCCGACCGACCCGGCGGAGCGGCGGCAGGTGCCTGAAGGCCTGTGGGTCAAGTGCCCCAGCTGCGAAAGCGTGCTCTACAAGACCGACCTGGAGCAGAACCAGAACGTCTGCCCCACCTGCAGCCACCACCACCGCATCGGCGCGCGCGGCCGGCTGAACGGCTTTTTGGACGCCGAAGGCCGGTACGAGCTCGGGCAGGAAGTGCTGCCGGTGGACGCCCTGAAGTTCAAGGACAGCCGCAAGTACCCCGAGCGGCTCAAGGAAGCGCTGGAAAACACCGGCGAAACCGATGCCCTGGTGGTGATGGGCGGCTCCGTGCACAGCATCAGCCTGGTGGCAGCGGCTTTCGAGTTCGACTTCATGGGCGGCAGCATGGGCAGCGTCGTGGGCGAGCGCTTCGTGCGCGGCGTCGAAGCGGCGGTCGAGCAGAAGGTGCCATTCGTGTGCTTCACCGCCACCGGCGGCGCCCGCATGCAGGAGGGCTTGCTGTCGCTGATGCAGATGGCCAAGACCAATGCCGCGCTGACGCGGCTGGCCAAGAAAGGGCTGCCCTACATCAGCGTCCTCACCGACCCGACCATGGGCGGCGTGAGCGCCGGTTTCGCCTTCGTCGGCGACATCGTCATCGCCGAGCCCAAGGCGCTGATCGGGTTTGCCGGGCCGCGGGTGATCGAATCGACCGTGCGAGTGACCTTGCCCGAAGGCTTCCAGCGCGCCGAATTCCTGCAGACCAAGGGTGCGGTCGATTTCATCTGCGACCGGCGCGAGTTGCGCAAGACGGTGGCCCACGCCCTGGCCATGCTGCAACGACAGCCGGCGGACGCCGTGGCCTGATCGAGGCGCGGGAAGGCGCCCTCGTCAGCGCAGGACGGCGGCCTGCAGGTACGCCAGCACGATGGCCGCCACCTGCAGCGCGACCAGGAAGGCGAGCGGCGACAGGTCGATGCCCCCCACCAGCGGAATGAGCTTGCGCCATGGGCGCAGCAGCGGTGCGCACAGGCGGTCGATGACGTCCACGATCGGCGAATCGGCCCGCACCCAGGACAGGATCGCGTAGACGATCACCAGCCCGGTCAGCGCTGAAATCACGAGGCGCAGCACCCCGAACAGGGCCAGCACCGGCAGGACTTCCGCCCCCGTGACCCGGCCGGTCATCAGCCAGAGAATCCCGAACTGCGCCAGCTCCACCAGGTACACAGCCACAAGGCTGGCGGTGTCGACGCGCCTGACCGCGGGCAGGATCCGGCGCAGCGGAAGAATCAGCCAGTCAGTGAGCGCAAACACGAATCGGCCGACGGGATTGCCGAACGGGACACGCTGGTATTGCATGTACAGGCGCAGCAGGCATGCGCCGCCGAGCAGGCCGGCGGCAACATCCAGGAGGAAGGAAATGATTTGGTAGGCCATAAGCCGCCGGTTGGTAAGGTCGTGGGATGATAGCGGGCAGAATCGGGAATTCGATGTCGTCCGCCCTCAACCTGCAGTCCCTGCCGCTGTTCCCCCTGGGCGCGGTGCTGTTCCCGGGCGGCATCCTGCCGCTGCGGATCTTCGAGGTGCGTTACCTGGACATGATCAGCCGCTGCCACAAGGCCGGCGCGCCCTTCGGGGTGGTCCTGCTCACGCAGGGCCATGAAGTGCGGCAGCCCGGCGCGACCGAATCATTTTCCCACGTGGGCACGCTGGCCACCATCAGCGACTTCGACACCCCTCGCCCGGGCCTGATGGTGATCCGCGCCAGCGGCGCGCAGCGTTTCCGCATCACGGCAAGCGACCAGCTGCGGCACGGTCTCTGGGTGGCCGACGTCGAACGGATCCCGGCCGACATGGCCGTCCCGATCCCGGACGACCTGAAGTTCACTGCCGCCGCCCTGGGGAAATTGATCCAGTCGCTGCAGCAAAAGACCGGCAACCCGGACCAGTTGCCGATCCAGGCACCGTGGCAGCTGGACGATTGCGGCTGGGTGGCCAACCGCTGGTGCGAGCTGCTGCCCCTGCCCGTCCAGCTCAAACAGCGCCTGATGGAACTGGACAACCCGCTGGTGCGCCTGGAACTGGTGAGCGACGTCCTCGCGCGCACCGGCATCGCCCAGTGACCCCGGCTCGCCTTATCGCGGGGCGTATTCCGGCACCTGGCTGCGCAGCCACAGTCGCAGCTGGTCGTGCGCCGGCGCCGGACCGGCCTCGCTGATCCAGCGCAGGACGGCCTCGATGTCCAACGGCGGGGTGGCCGTCTTGGCGATTCTCAATTTCGGGTGCGGCGTGGGCTCGGTGGTCTCGTCGTCCGCGAGCAGTTCCTCGAAGAGTTTTTCGCCCGGCCGCAGCCCGGTGTAGCTGATGGGAATCTCCTGCTCCGTGCGTCCCGAAAGGCGGATCAGCATGCGCGCCAGTTCGACGATCTTCATCGGCTCGCCCATGTCCAGCACGAAGATCTGGCCCGAACGTCCCATCAGGCCGGCCTGCAGCACCAGTTGCGCGGCCTCCGGGATCGTCATGAAGTAGCGCACGATCTCCGGGTGCGTCACGGTGACCGGCCCGCCGCGCGCGATCTGCGCGGTGAAGAGCGGCACTACGGACCCGCTGGATCCCAAAACGTTGCCGAAGCGAACCGAAACGTACTGCGTCCCCGGATACTCCGCCGCGACGCCCTGCACCATGAGTTCGGCCAGGCGCTTGCTCGAGCCCATGACGTTCGTCGGGTTCACGGCCTTGTCGGTGGAGATCATCACGAAGCGCCTCGCGCCGCACTCGCCCGCGACGCGCGCCGCGTTGAGCGTACCGACGACGTTGGTGCGCAATGCCTCGATCTCGTTGAGTTCTTCCATCAGCGGCACGTGCTTGTAGGCGGCCGCATGCAGGATCACCGCCGGGCGGTGCTTGAGGGCAATGGCCCGCAGCCGGTCGGCTTCGCGCACGTTGGCCGTGTAGTAGCACCCGTGCATCTGAGGGTGGGTCTCGCGCATCTCCTGTTCGAGCTGGTACACCGCGTACTCGGACACGTCCACGCAGATCAAACGCCCGACTCCGAAACGCGCGACCTGCCGGCACAACTCCGAGCCGATCGATCCGCCCGCCCCCGTGACCAGCACCGTCTGCCCCGACAACATTTCCGCGAGGCCCGCCTCGTCGAGCTGCACCGGCGTGCGCCCAAGCAGGTCCTCCAGTTCGATCTTGCGCGGGCCCGCGCTTTCGGTCTTGAGCCACTCGTCCGGCCGCGGCATGGTCAGCAGCATCACCCGCGCGCCCGCTGCGCCCATGAGTGCCTCGCGGCGCTCGTTGGAGCCGGCAGGGCTCGCCACCAGGGCAGCGTGGGCTTCGACGGCGTCGCAGATGTCGGCCAGCGCGGCCGTCCCGCCCAGCACCCGCACGTTCTGCATCGAACGGCCCACTTCGGAGGGTATCGGCGACACGATCCCTACCGGCTGCCATTGAAGCGAGCCCTTCAGGGCCCGCAAGGCATCGGACGCGTCCTGGAGCGATCCGACGATCACCAGGCGGCGTCCACCCTGCCCGAGGGTGCGGCGCTCGATGAAGGTCCGCCATGCGGCTCGCACGGCGCCCAGCAACACGAGGGCGATCAGGGGCTGCAGCAGCAGCACGGAGCGGGGAAAGCTGGGGATCCGCTGCATCAGCACCGCCGCCGTCGTCAGCAGCGCACCGAGCATGATGCCGGTGGCGAGTTGCCGCAGCTCGGGTAAGCCGATATAGCTCCACACCTGGCGGTACACGCGCGCCAGCACCAGGCCGATGCCATACGAGGCCATGCTCCAGGGGGCCGCCCGCAGCGCGAGGCGGTAGAACTCGTCGGGGATGTCGAAGTTGAACCGCAGCCAGAACGCCGCCCATCCGGCGAAGAGCACCAGCGCCAGGTCGGCCGCGAGGAGGATCAGCGTGTTCCTAGGCAGCCGCACGCCGGTCCTCTGCCAAAGCGCGGCGCAGCTGTTCGATCACGCGGGCCTGCTGCTCCGGCGTGAGGTTGGAGCCCGACGGCAGGCAGATGCCCGCCTCGAACAGCGAAGCCGACACGTCGCCGGTGCTGTGCGGGAAATACGGCGCCCCCCGAAACAGCGGCTGCTGGTGCATGGGCTTCCACACCGGTCGCGCCTCGATCGAGTGCCGCTCGAGCGACCGCAGCACCAGGTCGCGCCGGGCGCCGGCGTCCTTGCCTTGCAGGGTGAAGCAGGTGAGCCAGCGGGTGGATCGGAAGCCTTCCGGCTCGGGCATCCAGGCGACCAGCGACTGGTCGGCCAGCTCCTTGCGGTAGTTGTCGAACACCTGCCGCCGCTGGGCGACGCGTTGGTCCAGCACGCGCAGCTGCCCGCGGCCGATGCCCGCCAGCACATTGCTCATGCGGTAGTTGAAGCCGACTTCCACGTGCTCGTAATGCGCGGCCGGCTCGCGCGCCTGCGTCGCGAGCTTGCGCGCACGCTCGGCGACGGCCGGGTCGTCGGCAACGAGCATGCCGCCGCCGGACGTGGTGATGATCTTGTTGCCGTTGAAGGAGTAGACCCCGATGCGGCCAAACCCGCCGCTGGCCGTGCCCTTGTACTGTGCGCCCAGCGACTCGGCGGCGTCTTCCAGCACCGCCACGCCGTAGCGCTCGCACAGCGGCAGCAGCGCATCCATGTCGGCGCTCTGGCCATACAGGTTGACGATGATCACGCAGCGTGGCAGCCGGCCTTCACGCTGCGCCCATTCGAGCGCGCGCTCCAGCGCGGCGGGCGACATGTTCCAGGTTTCCGGCTCGGAATCGACGAACACGGGCTGCGCGCCGCAGTAGAGGATGGGGTTGCAGCTGCCCACGAAAGTGAGCGACGAGCAGAACACCGTGTCGCCGGGCTTCACGCCGAGCAGCAGCAGCGCCAGGTGGATCGCGGCCGTGCCCGAACTCACCGCGGCCGCGTGGCCAATGCCCGCATAGGCGGCGAGCTCGCGCTCGAAGCCGTCCACGTGGGGGCCGAGCGGCGCGATCCAGTTGGTGCGGAACGCGTCTTCGACAAAAGCGGTCTCCTCTTCACCCAGGTGGGGAGAAGAAAGCCAGATGCGCTGCGAGAGTTCTCGCCTGAACATCACGTCGCTCACGCGGCCGGCGGGATCGATGACGGGCAGGTGGTCGATCTGGTGCTTGTCGAGCAGCGCCATCCCGGCCGCATAGGTGCCATCGGTCCCGATGGTGATGGGATGCTGTTCTGGCAGCTGCGATACGGGGCTGGTGTCGCTCACATGATTCAGTGCGGCACGGCGCAAGTCGCCGTCGGTGAGCGTACGGCGCAGCCTGCCATCGGGATGCAGCACCAGCAGCACGCCGCGGCCGGTGCTGTTCAGCGCTGCCAATGCCTCGCGCAGGGTGCAGCTCGGCGCCACGCAGAGCGCGGCGAATTCTTCGGCAGTCACTTCAATCTCCTGGCGGGAACGCCCGCATAGGTGCCGGCTTCGGCCAGGTCCCCCGCCACCACCGCGCCGGCGCCGATCACCACGTCGTCGGCGATCTGTACGCCGGGCAAAATGCTCGCGCCGCTGCCGACCAGCACGCGGCGGCCGAGCTTCGCGCCGCCGCCCAGCGCCGCCAGGGGAGCGACGTGCGAGTAATCGCCGATGCTCACGTCGTGGTCCACGACGGCCCCGTGGTTCACGATCACGCAGACGCCGAGCGTCGCGTTCGGTCCGACAACCGCTTGCGCCGCGATGAAGCACCCGGGCGCAACGTGGGCGTGGCGCGACACGCTGGCTTTCGGATGGATGACGGTGGCCAGCAACCCGGCCGGCAAGGCGGCGACTTCGCGTGCCCGGGCCACACCATCGCCGATCGCGATGTGGACGGCACCCGCGGTGGCCGTTGCGGCATAGGCGGGCAGCAGGGCGACCCCGGCGAGCAGCTCGCCGGTGCAGCGCGAAGGATCGCGGTCCGACGCGAGCACGCGCAGCCACTGGCGCGCGGCCAGGGCGGCATCCGCGACCACGCGGCCATGGCCGCCCGCACCAAAGATCAGCAAGCTCGACACGGCGGTTGCGCCCTCGGGTTCAATAGCTGTTTACCTTTTCCAGAAGCGCGGGCCCGGCCGGTAACGTGGCCAGCAGGCGTGCGATGCGCTCGCCCGCCTTCCCGTCGCCCCAGGGATTGTCACACGCCCATCGGCCGTGGGCGATCGCCGCGCGGATGCCGGATTCGATCGCGCCGGCTTCGGCAGGCGCGTCCGCCACATTGGGATTGCGCTCGCGCAACCGCTGCCGGTCGCCGATGTTCAGCACCGGCGTGCCAAAGGTGGCGGCCTCGATGATTCCGGCGGACGAATTGCCGGCGAGCACCTCGCAATGGCGCATCGCCGCGGCGAACAGCGGCCGCGGCACATGGCGCAGGCGCACGGAGCCGGCCGGCAGCGGCGCGGTGTCGAGCGCCGCCATGATTTCCCGCGAGCCGGCGTCGGCGTTGGGTTCCAGCCAGACGACCGGGAGGCCGACGCGCTGCAGCGCGTGAACGACGGCCTTCGTCTGCGCGCCGGCCTCTGCAGACTGCTGGACGACAGGATGGAACACCGCCAGCGCGAACGGGGCGCTGGATCTGAGACCGAGACTGCGGGTGCATTCCTCGCGCGCCATGGCGCCCAGTTCCGCCAGCCCGTCCAGGCCCGGCGCGCCGGTGACGAAGAGGCGCCCCTCTTCCTCGCCCATGCGAAGCAGGCGCTCGCGCGATCCCTCGGTGGCGACGAAGTGATAACTGGCGAGTTTGCTGATGGCGTGCCGCACCGGCTCGTCCACCGTCCCGGAGCGCTCGCCGCCGTGGATGTGGACACAGGGCACGCCCACGTGCAGGGCCGCTATTGCGCCCGCGAGCATTTCGCCGCGGTCTCCCAGCACGAGGAGGAAATCCGGGCGCTCGCGCTGCAGCAGCTCCGTCATCCCCCGCAGGCATTCCGCCACCCCCAGCGCCATGCTGGCCCCGGTGCGCGTTCCCATGTCGAGCGCGATCTCGGCGCAGACCGGCAGGCCGCTGGCGCGCACCTCCTGCACCGTGTTGCCGTGGGCCACGCTCAGGTGCATGCCCGTGACGGCGACTTCGAGATGGAGCCCGGGCGTTGCGGCGATGCGCAGCAGCGAACCTTGCATCAAGCCGAAGTCGGCCCGCGTGCCGGTCAGGTAGACCAGCCGGCGCGGCGAGGCAGGCGGGCTCATTGCGGGTGCCCGCCTTCGAGCTGGTCCCAGCGCAGCACTGTTCCTGCCGGAATAGCCGAGGTGGCGACGCGTCCGATTACGCGGGGCAGGTCGCGCGGGGCGATGCCCGTCGCGGGCCGGCGGCAAACCAGCATGGATTCGATAATCACGGCCCCGGCGGGGATATCGACCGCCGCCGCCACGCTACGCCTGGCCACGCGCGCGGTGTCGCGCTCCTCGGGGGTGGGCGCCTTGACGCCGTCACCCAGCATGGCGCTGACGCGGCGGATGCCGGCGACCATCCGCCCAAATTCCTCCGGCTCCAGCGACGCGCTGTGATCGGGGCCCGGCAGCTTGCAGTCCAGCGTCAGGTGCTTCTCGATCACGGTCGCGCCCAGGGCGACGGCCGCCAGCGGTGCTTCGATGCCCAGGCTGTGGTCGGAATAGCCGATGGCGACGCCCAGGTCGCGCGCCATCGAGCCCAGCGCGTTGAGGTTGAGCGCGGAGTCCGGCGCCGGATAGGCCGAGGTGCAATGCAGCAGGGTGACGCCATCCAGGTTCCCGCGCGCGGCAGCGATCCACTGCAGCGCCTCGGCGATCTCGTCCATCGTCGCCATGCCGGTCGAGACCAGCAGCGGCAGGCGCGCCGCGGCGGCGCGTTCGACGAGTGCCTTGTGCGTGAGTTCGCCCGACGACAGCTTGATGCGCCGAACCCCGAGGCGAACCAGCATGTCCACCGCATCGGTCGAGAACGGGGTGGAGAAGAACTCGATGCCGATGGCATCGCAGTGCGCCTTGATGGTTTCGTGCTGCGCTTGCGTGAGCTCCAGCTTCCGCAGCATCGCGAACTGGTCCTGCTCGCCGGTTTCACGTGCCTGGTAGCCGGCCGTCGGCGCACCCGGCACCACCAGGTCCTGTGCGCGAAAGGTCTGGAACTTGACCGCGTCGGCCCCGGTCGCATGCGCCGCATCGCACAGGCGCAGCGCCATGGCGATGTCGCCGTTGTGGTTGACACCTGCCTCGGCGATGACGAACACGGGCTCAGCCATGGCTCGCTCCCTGTCCGAGGTGACGGTGGTACAGCCACTGCGCGTATTCGAAATCTTCCAGCGTGTCGATGTCCACGCATTTCCAGCGCGGCATCACGTAGGGCGCCACGGTGACGCTCCACAGGCCGTGCACCGCCGCGTGGGCCAGCGCGGCGCGCTGCCACACGTAGATCGACCCGTTGAGCGCGAAGACCGCCGGCACGTCCTGGCGCCGCGCGGCGCCGTCGCCCTTGGACAGGCGAACCAGGCCGTCCGCGCCCTGCTCCACCAGGTTGAAGTAAGGATTGTCGGCGGCCTCGCCCACGCTCACCACAAGTTGGGCGTCGGGCTGTGCGCGCAGGGCGGCGGCGATGTCGCTGCTCTCGCGCAGCGGCGATGTCGGCTGCAGGTCCACGATGCGCGCGATGCGTTCACCCTGCTTTTCCAGTTGGGCCACGAGGTGCTCGATCACCGGCAGCTTGCCCGCCTGGTCCGTCGCCAGCTCGGCGGGCCGCAGGTAGGGAACGGTAGCGCCCGCGGCGCGAGCGGCGTCGGCGATCCGGTCGTCGTCGGTAGAGACATACACGCCATCGATGTCCGCGCAGCCCAACGCATCGGCGATGGTGTGCGCAATCAGCGGGCGGCCCGCGAAGGCGCGGATGTTCTTGCCCGGCAGGCCCTTGCTGCCGCCACGCGCGCAGATCGTCGCGATGGTGCGTCCCGTGGCGGCCGGTGCGCTCATGGCTTGAGGAAGCGCCTGAGGACGTTCAGCCCCGTCTCGGCGCTGCGCTCGGGATGGAACTGGCAACCATAGAGGTTGTCGCGATGGACGGCGGCGCAGATGGGGATGCCGTCGTAGTCCACGTGCGCGAGGCGCACGGCTTCCTGCGCCGGCTCCGCGGCGAAGGAGTGGACGAAGTACACGCGCTCCAGCGGCCGCACGTCGCCCAGGATCGTGCCTTCCCACGGCGCGCTGGGCACCAGCGGACGCCAGCCGATGTGAGGGATGCGGTGCGGCTTGCCATCGGTGCCGGTCGCGGGCACCGCGCGAACGCGCCCCGGCAGCAGGCCCAGTCCCGCATGCTCGCCCATTTCCTCGCTGGCATCGAACATCACCTGCATGCCGACGCAGATTCCAAGGAAAGGCTTGCCCGTCTGCGCGAACCGCTTCACAAGGTCGTCGAAGCCCCGCGCTCGCAGTTCGACCATGCCGTCGCCGAACGCGCCGACACCGGGAAGAACCAGGCGTTCCGCCTCCACATCGGCGGCGGACGCTTTCTGCACCACCTTGACCGATGCGCCGCAATGCTCCAGCGCCCGAAGCACGTTCAACTGGTTGCCGATGCCGTAGTCGAGCACCGTCACCGGGATGCTCATGCCGGCCTCCCGTCGGTACGCCGCACGTCCAGTCCCGCCGAGGCCGCATGCACCTTGATCTCGGGCAGCGTCATCCGCTTCCAGTGCAGCGCGTCGGCGATGGCGATGCCGGACACGCCCGTCGCGCCCACCGCCGCAAGGTCCTCGGCGCGGCCGAAGCCGCCGCTCGCGGTCACCGGCACGTTCACGGCGTCGCACACTTGCTGCACCAGCGGCAGGTCGAAGCCCTTCCGCGTGCCCTCCTGGTCCACGGAAGTCAGCAGGATCTCGCCCGCGCCCATGTCCACGGCGCGCCGCGCCCATTGCACGACGTCCTGCCCGGTACGCTCGCGCCCGTTGTCCGTGTAGGCCTCCCAGCGGCCCGGCGCGACGCGCTTGGCCTCGATGCCCAGCACCATGCACTGCGAGCCGTAGCGCCGCGCGACCTCGGTGATGAGTTCGGGGCGCGCGATGGCGGCGGTGTTGATCGCCACCTTGTCCGCGCCGGAATGCATCATCTGGCTCACGTCGCCCAGCGAACGGATGCCGCCGCCCACCGTGATGGGCACGTAGATCCGGTCGGCCGTGCGCTTGATGATGTCCGACAGGTTGTTGCGCTGGTACAGGCTGGCGACGATGTCGATGAACAGCAGTTCGTCGGCGCCCTCGGCGTAGTAACGCAGCGCGTGCTCGTGCGGGTCGCCGACCACGCGCAAGCCCTCCAGGTGCACCCCCTTGATGAGGTTCGGACCCTTGATGTCCAGCCTGGCGATGATCCGGACATGAGTCATGGAGCCCCCACGCTTGCCGCTGGAGCGGCTGCGCTGCCCCCCGAGGCGGCGCTCGCTTGCTTGAAGCGGTTCTGCGCAGCGCTCGGGCGCGTCTTCACGGTTGCTGCCATACCGTGTGGCGCAGCTTCCACTGGCCGCCCTCGCGGGTCCACAGGTGCGGAGAGCGGAAGGTGTCGGCCAGGCGCATGAAGTAGTCGCGATCCATCACCGGCGACTCGAACATCGTCGATGCCTTGGGGAACTCCCTGGCCGGGATGCTCAGGTAGCGGAAGATTTCCTCGGCGAAGCGCTCGGGAAACTCGCCGTCATAGCGCCGCACCAGCGCCACGCCTTCGTCCCGCGTGATGTCGCCAGAGCGGATTTCCTGCGCGGCGTCGTACGTGGCCCGGCCGATGCCGAATTTGGTGAACGTGGTGTAGTAGTGGAAGTCGTCGATGCGGTCGTCGATGCTGTTGTACTTGCTGTAGGTGCCGGGCGTGCGCTCGGGCGAGGCCTCGAAACCGCCGTGCTCCACCGCGTAGTAGTAGCAACTTTGCGGATGCCACTTGAGGTAGTAGCCCAGGTAGTGCACTTCGACCTGCTTCTTCTCGATCTGCAGCGGGTCGGCGGGCAGGTAGGGCAGCAGGTCCTGCTCTTCCAGGCCGAAATCGTCGTACAGGCTCTGGATCGAGGTGCCGCCCAGGTAGATCTTCGATTTGTCCGAGGAGGTGAAGTACGACCAGTCGCGCCTGGCGCTGCTGGTGTCCCCGATCGGGTTGCCGTACTCGGCCTCGTTCTCGCCGTAGATCACGAACGGGATGTCGTGCAGGATCGCCATCTTGGGCGCCAGCGACTTCTGGCCGAAGATGAAGGCCTGGAACGGGTGGAACAGGTTCTCCACCGCAAGGCGGGTCAGCAGCCGATGGACGCGCCCGTTGGGCGTCATGAGGTAGTTGTCGAACCCCGCATGCAGCCAGGACTCGAAGTTCTTCCAGCCCCATTCGGTGTAGACGTGCGGCGCCCACGTGCAGGTGAGCGGGTGCATGCCAAAGCGGGTCTTGAGGATGTGGGAGGCGTAGAAGCTGTCCTTGCCGCCGGAGCCGGGCACCAGGCAGTCGTAGCCGGACTTGCTGCGGAACTTGTCGCACAGGGCCGCCAGCTGGTCCTCGCGCGTCTTCCAGTCGATGGTGCCGCGCTTCTGCTCGGCGAAGCGGCAGGCATCGCACACGCCCTCCTCGTCGAAGGCGATCGTGGCCTTCTTGCTGGCCTTCGTGTGCTCGTACTCCACCGCCGAATTGGGGCGCTGGTTCGAAATGACACAGTGCTTGCAGAAGTGCACATAGCGCGGCAGGCCGTACTTGGTGTCGGCGGTGTCTTCGGGAGCATCGAAGGCGGCCAGGTCGACCGGCTTCGGGTTGGGGATGAGTGGCATGCGAGGTGATGGGGGATGGGGCGCCGGCGGAAAGCGGGATGGCCGCCCGTGAAAGGGTCGATTATAGAAATTCGGCCAGGACGCTAACCACTTTCGGCGTGGCGGCCCCGGCTGTCTGGCTGACGGTTCGCCGCGTCTCGAGCGTCCAGCGATCGAGCGCGCCTTCCAGGCCATCCACCGGCACGGCGGCATCTGCCACTCCGAAACGCGCCAGCGGCATCGCCGCCTCGAACACCGAACCCAGCACCTGGACCAGCCGGGCGCCGCAAAGGTGGCCCTCCAGGCCGACCGTGGAGGTGAGCGTCACCACCGTATCGACGGCGTGCAACAGGGCCGGCAAAGGCCAATCCTGGCCCGTGACGACGACGCGCCCGCCTGCGGGAATGACAGGCGCCGGCTCGCCGGCGCGTGGCCGGACGCACAGGACGGCATCTTCATTGCGGCCAACCCAGCCATAAAGGCGTTCGAGCACGCGCGCGGGCAGTTCCGGGTCGCCGGGTGTGCCATCGAACGGGTGAATCGCCGGCTCGGCCTGGCTGGGCCAGAGAATCACCCGCCGGCCGTCCCAACCGTGTTGCCGGCGCAACTCGCGGCCCTGAACGGCATTGACCGGATCGAGCAGCGCGTCGAACGCGGGATTGCCCGTCACGACCACCTGCCCCGCTTGCCTGCCCGCGGCGAGGAGGAAATCACGCACCCCTTCGTTGAGCACGCAAACCTTCTGCGCATAGTCCGCCGCGCCGATCCAGCGCACTTCGTCGACGGCGAACAGGTCCACGAGGCAGATGGCGGGGATTCCCAGCTGGCGCGCGGCGACGACGCTCGCACGTTCGGCGCGAGGCGAGTTTGTCACCACCAGCAAATCCGGTTTCACCTGGCGCAGGAAACGCTTCATCGTGCGCACGGGCAGGAAGGCCTGCCGCCCCAGCTGCGCGTACCGGCGCTGCGCCTCGGCCGCGCCCGCTTCGGCCTCCAGTTCGGCGTAGCACAGGCCCATGTAGGCCTCGCTCTCGGCGGGGTCGTCCAGCGCGCCCATGGCCGCGACGAGTTCGCGGCCGCGTGCCAACGCGGCTTCGTCGCCGGTGCCGATGAAATCCTTGAATCGCAGCAAGGGCAGGCCCGCGGCGCGCACGACCGGCGCTGCCGTCGTGAGGCCGAGCACCTGCACCTGCGCCAACCCGGACTCCGCCAGCGCTTTCGCCACCGGCACCACCATGCGCACATGGCCGGAACCGTAGCAGACGAACAGGACCTTCTTCATGGCTGGGGCCCGGCCTGCGCCTGCGCCGACCACAGCGCCAGCGCCGCCAGCGCCCGCAGCTCACGCGTGTGGTTGGCCGTGCCGTCGCGGTGCGCGGACAGCATGGCCTGGATCGCTTCCGGCCGGAACAGGCGGCGCAGCAGCTCGCTGCCTTGCAGCGTCTGTTGCAACCAGGGGTAGCTGTCGGTGCGGAACCATTCGCCCACGGGCACGGTAAACATCTGCTTCTTGCGGTAGGCAAGATCGGCACCGATCAGCGGCGTCACCGCTTTCTTGTACCAGTGCTTCTTGTCGTCGCCATGCAGCTTGGTGGCGCCCCGCGACCGGAACGCGAATTCCATCATCCGCCAATCCAGGAAGGGCGTTCGCGCCTCGATCGACACCGCCATGCCCATCCGGTCGGGCTTGACCAGGTTGTTGCCCGACAGCAGGAGCTGCATGTCGAGGTAGAGCGCCTGGTTCAGGCGGTCGAAGTGCGCGGCTTCGTCGAACCAGGGTTTCGCGGCGGCGTCGAAGCTGTCGAGCCCCTGCAGCCGCGCCGCGACAGCCGGCTGGTAGAGCGCGTTCTTGGCCTGCGGCGTGAACAGCGAAATCGAGTCGAAATAGCGGCGCTGGAACGTTTCCGCATCCATGGTTTGCGCGTCCGCCCGGGCGAAGAATTCGGCGTATTTCTCGTACCCGGCGAACAGCTCGTCGCCGCCATCGCCGGTCAGCACCACCTTCACGTGTCTGGCCGCCAGTTCGCTTACGCGCAGCGTCGGCATGAACGAGGCATCGCCATGAGGCTGGTCCAGGTGATAGAGCACATGCGGCCAGCGGCCCAGCATGTTCAGCTCCGCGATCTCGCTGGTGTGCTCGCAGCCAAAGCGACGTGCGGCTTCGGCGGCGAACGGCGATTCATCGAAACGCGGGTCGGCAAAGCCGATGCAGAACGTCTTGACCGGCCGGTCCACGTGCCGGGCCATCAGGGCGACGATGGTGCTGGAATCGACGCCGCCCGAGAGAAACGCACCCCAGGGCACATCGGCGCGCAGGCGGATCCGGGTGGCATCGTCCAGGATGCCCATGAACTCCCGGGCCCAGTCGCCGAATTCGAAGTCCTGCTCGCGCTGCGCAGCGAGGTTCCACCATCGCTGGGTCTCCACCCCGCTGCGGGTGAACTTCATCCACGTTCCCGGCATCACGTGCCGGATGCCGCGCCAGATCGTCCACGGCGCGGGAATGTAGTTGAACGTCAGGTAGTGGTGCACAGCCTCGAGGTCGATGCCGTCGAAGCCGGTGTCGGTTCCGGACCAGGGCAGCATGGCCTTGATCTCGGAAGCGAAGACCGCCCGCGTGCCGTCGTCCGCGAAATACAGCGGCTTGACGCCGATGCGGTCGCGCACCAGGTACATCGCATCCTGGCGCACGTCGTCGATCGCAATGGCGAACATGCCGTTGAGCTTGCTGAGAAAGGAGATCCCCTCGCGCTCGTACAGTCGCAGGATGACCTCGGTGTCGGAGTGCGTGCGCAGGGTGACACCCTGCTGCCGCAACTCGTCGGCCAGCTCGACGTAGTTGAATATCTCGCCGTTCTGCACCACCGCGACCTGCCCGTCGTCCGAAACGAACGGCTGGTGGCCGCCGCCGATGTCGATGATCGAGAGGCGCCGGTTGCCTATGGCGACACCCCGCTGCGGCTGGTTCCAGACGCCCTCGTCGTCGGGCCCGCGGTGCTCCAGCTTGCGGGCCATCGCGGGCAGCGCTTCAACGGGCAGCGCACGCCGATGGCGATCCCAGTAACCGAAGATGCCGCACATCTAGTTGCTTCCCCTGCCCGTCAGCCGCCCCAGCGTCCAGGCGACGATCTTCAGGTCCAGCCAGAGGCTGTGCTCGCGCGCATAGCGCAGGTCCAGCGCCAGGCGCTGCTCGGGTGTCGCGTCCGACCGCAGCAGGGCTTGGGAAAGTCCAGTGATGCCTGGGCGCACACTGCAGCGAAGCGCCCAATCGGCTTCGCTGTAGAGCGAACGCTGCGCGGGCACATCGGGCCGCGGGCCGACCAGGCTCATGTCGCCTGTGAAGACATTCAGCAGCTGCGGCAGTTCATCGATGCTGGTGCGCCGGATGAAACGCCCCACGCGGGTGATCCGCGGATCGTCGCTCGCCGTGTGCCACGGGCCGATGCTCGCCGCATCCTTCACCATGCTGCGGAACTTGAGCATCGGGAACTCACGGCCCGCGAGGCCCAGCCGGGCCTGCCGGAACAGCACGGGCCTTCCGCTCTCCAGCGCAATCGCGGCCGCCGTGGCGACGAGCACCGGCGACAGCACGGCGAGCGCGGCAAGCGACAGCAACATATCCATCAGCCGCTTCATGCGGCCGAGCCTGCCGCGATGCGCCGGATGACGCCCGCGATGCGCGCGGCGTCGGCATCGACCTGCGCCTGCGACCGATGCGCGAGCTCCTTCTCGGCGCTGCGCAGCCGGGCCACTGCGTCCTCGAACGACTCGGTTTCATCGCCGCGGTGGAAGGTGCGCGAAAGGATGACCGAACCCGAACCCAGCCGCAGGTGCTCGGCCAAAACGTCCCGCCCGGGCAGCAATCCCTCGTCCACGCGGGCGATGCCGCCAAAACCGAAACGCAGGCCCTGGCGCTGGGCGGCCTCGGCCACCCGGTCCACGAGTCCGAGGGCCAGGGGCTCGAACATGAAACGATAGCCCAGCGACAGGTGCAGGTCGTTCAGGCCGACAAAGACTTCGACCAGGCCCGGCGTGGCGATCCAGTCCTCGAGGCACTCCAGCGCCGCACCCGTTTCCAGCAGCGGCACGATCGGCAGTCGCCCGGCGACGATGGCGGAGAACTCGCGCAGCTCGGCGGCGCGGGTGAACATCGGCAGCATGATCAGGTCGGCGCCACCCGCGACGACGGCGTCCACTTCCGCGGCCGTGCCCGGGTTGAGCGGGTTCACGCGAACCATCAGCTGCGATCGCCGCAATACCTGCTTGATGCGTCCGACATCCTCGATGCCGTGCACGCTGATGAACGTGTTTCGCCCGGCCTGCCTCTCGGCCTTGCCCAGGCGTTCGAGGTCCACGAACAGGCGCAAGCCGTCCAGCGCGTCGCAGCGGCGCGCCAACGCCGGATCGTTTGTGATCTGTATGAGTTCGAGCATGGGCAAGCCTGCGATTATCTCGCGAGGGCCGAGCGCATGTCTCCGCTGCCCCACCACGTCGCGGCCACGACCAGCACGCCCCCGAATCCTGCGAGCAACAGCCCCACCCAAGGGTCCGCGGGCTGGCCCAGCGCCGACGGCAAGGCCAGCGCGGCTATCGCCAGCAGGCACGCAAGCGATATCGCCATGGAGCGCCAGGGCAGCCAAGCGCGCACCTGCGGTCCCAGGGCCGCGGTGACGGCCGCCGCCACGCCCGCAAGCAGCAAGTTGAGCAGGACCATGAGCCGCCCGCCATCGCTGGTGCCCCAGGCTCCGTAGGCCAGCAGCAGGACGAGCGCCAGCGCATAGGCCGCGACCGCGGCCCTCATCCGGCCGCGCCCCGCGAGCACCGTGAGCGCGACGGCGATGAGGGCTTGCGGCAACAGGCCCCAGGCGCCGAGCCCGCCCCAGTGCGCCACTCGCGCCAGCGCCTCCGGCCCCATGCGGCCCCAGCCGAAAAGCAGTTGCGCGATCGCCGGGGAACCGACGAGCAAAGCCGCGGCCGCCGCGCACGCCAGCGCCCAGGCCAGCGCCATGGCGGTGCGAACCGCACGCGTGGTCGCGGCCGGATCCTCGGCCGCCAACGCCTTCGCGATGCCGGGGAAGGCCAGGGTGGCAACAAGCTGAATCGCGAGGACCAGCGGCAGTTCCACGAGCTTCCACGCGTAGTTGAACGTGGCCAATGCGCCTTCCCCGGCCTGCGACGCGATCGAGCGCGCAACGAAGGGCAGGGCCAGGGGCACCCCTGCCGACAGCACCGCCCACAACCACACTTGCGGCGGGGGCAGGGGCGGGGCGATCCCAGGCCCCGCACCGGCGGCGTCGCTGGTACCCCGCGGCGTGCGCCAATGCAGCCACCCCAGGCGCAGGAACATCGCGGCCAGGAGACCCGTGCCCAGCCACGGCACGGCGTTGCCCGGCCGCGTGGCACCCCACAGGATGGCCGCGATGACCACCGCATTGACCACCAGGTTGGCCGAGTACATGCCGGTGAAGTCGCGTTCGTGCTGCAGGCGCGTGGTCCACAGGGCGGCCAGCAGCGCGGCGGGCAATGCGATGGCGCTCCACACCAAGGCGCCCCCGGCCGCCGGCCGCATCGCCGCCGGCAGGCCGCCGGCGAGCCAATCCAGCGCGGGCTGGCGCAGCAGGACGAGCAGCGTGGCCAGGACCACGCCGCCCGCGATCAGTCCCACAGCCACCTTGCGCTGCGTCGCGGCGACCTGCGCCGGCGACTGGGCGGCCCAGGCCGGAAGCAGGACATAGGCCAGCGCGCCCGCCGCCAGGACACCCGCCAGCCAGTCTGGCAAGGTGAGCATCAGCACGACCACGTCGGCGAGAGCCGACGTGCCGAAGGCTGCGGCCTGCGCCGATTCACGCAGCAGCCCAAGCAGCCTGCTGGCCAGCAGCAGGGCCAGGGACAGGGCGCCGGCTTTCAAAAACATGGCGTGGATTATCGAGTGCGCCCGCCGCCGGGCCCCAGGAAAACTAAAATGAGCGGTTTGGCCCGTCCCACCCCCCTTTCCCCTCCCCTTCATGTCCGACCACAATCCCCCCGCCCCGCCCGCCCCGGCCGTCGATGAGAACCAGCTGATCGCCGAGCGCCGCGAGAAACTCAAGGCCCTGCGCGAAGCGCAGAAAAACGGCCTGGGCGTGGCCTTTCCGAACGATTTCAAGCCCGGGCACCACGCGGCCGACCTGCAGACACACCATGGCGCCAAGAGCACGGAACTGCTCGCCGAAGAGGGCATCCAGGCCAGCCTCGCCGGGCGGATGATGCTCAAGCGGGTGATGGGCAAGGCCAGCTTCGTGACGCTGCAGGACTCGACGGGCCGCTTCCAGATCTACGTGACGCGGGACGACGTGGGCGAGGAAACCTATGCAGCCTTCAAGCACTGGGACCTCGGCGACATCATCGGGGCCGAGGGCAAGCTGTTCAAGACCCGCACCGGCGAGCTCTCGCTGCACGCAACGCGCATCCGCCTGCTGACCAAGAGCCTGCGGCCGATGCCGGACAAGTTCCACGGCGTGGCCGACCAGGAAATGAAGTATCGCCAGCGCTATGTGGACCTGATGATGGACCCGGCGGCGCGCGACCGCTTCGTGGCCCGCAGCAACGCGGTGAGCGGCATCCGCGAATTCATGGTGTCGCACGGCTTTCTGGAAGTGGAAACGCCGATGCTGCACCCCATCCCGGGGGGCGCCAACGCCAAGCCGTTCGTCACGCACCACAACGCGCTGGACCAGCAGATGTTCCTGCGCATCGCGCCCGAGCTGTACTTGAAGCGCCTGATCGTGGGCGGCTTCGAGCGCGTGTTCGAGATCAACCGCAGCTACCGCAACGAAGGCATCTCGGTGCGCCACAACCCCGAGTTCACGATGATGGAGTTCTACGCGGCCTACTGGAACTACCGCGACCTGATGGACTTCACCGAGGCGCTGATCCGCGATGCCGCCCAGCGCGCCGTGGACACCCTGCAACTGACCTACGCCGGCCGTGAGGTGGACCTGTCCCAGCCGTTCGAGCGCCTCACGATCCGCGAAGCGATCCTCAAGCACACCGGGGCCGGCGACAACGTGGATGACCGCCAGTGGCTCATCAACGGCTTGCGCAAGCTCGGCATGACCGAGGAGAAGGAACGGCTGTCCACCCGTTCCCTGGCCAGCCTGCAGGTGATGTACTTCGAGGAAACGGTCGAGGAAAAGCTCTGGCAGCCGACCTTCATCATGGAACATCCGACGGAAATCTCGCCGCTGGCCCGCGCGAACGACGATCGGCCCGAGGTGACGGAGCGATTCGAGCTCTACATCACCGGCCGCGAGTTCGGCAACGGCTTCTCGGAGTTGAACGACGCCGAGGACCAGGCGGCGCGCTTCAACGCGCAGGTCGATGCCAAGGACGCAGGCGACGACGAGGCCATGTTCTACGACCACGATTTCATCCGCGCGCTGGAATACGGCATGCCGCCCACCGGCGGCTGCGGCGTGGGCATCGACCGGCTGATGATGCTGCTCACGGACAGCTCCAGCATCCGCGACGTCATCCTCTTCCCGGCGTTGCGCCGGGAATCCTGACCGGTCCATGGCGGGCCGCAAGGCGCACACCCTCGGCATCGACTTCGGGACCTCCAATTCGGCGATAGCGACCGTGGGGCCCGACGGTCTGGCCCGGCTCGTCCCGCTGGAGGGCACCGAAACATCGTTGCCCAGCGCGATCTTCTTCAATGGGGAAGACCGCAGCATCCATTTCGGGCGCGATGCCATCTCGCTGTACCTGACGGGCGTCGAGGGGCGCCTGATGCGCTCGCTCAAGAGCCTGCTGGGCAGCAGCCTGCTGAAGGAAAAGACCCACACCCCGAACGGCCTGGTGAGCTTCCAGGACATCATCTCGCGCTTCCTCTCGGAGCTGGGCACGCGGGCACGGCACCAGCTGGGCGCGGAGCCGGGGCGCGTCGTCATCGGCCGCCCGGTGCATTTCGTGGATGACGACCCGGCGCGGGACAGGCAAGCCCAGGGAGCGTTGCTCAAGGCCGCCCATGCGGCAGGGTTCGCCGAAGTGGCGTTCGAGCTCGAGCCGATCGCCGCGGCGTTCGACTACGAGCGGCGGGTCGGCCGTGAGTCATTGACGCTCATCGCCGACATCGGCGGCGGCACCTCGGACTTCACCGTCGTGCGGCTGGGGCCCGGCCGGGCGGCACGGCGGGATCGCAGCGACGACATCCTGGCCACCAGCGGCGTCCACATCGCGGGCACCGATTACGACCGCAAGCTGAGCCTGGAACAGGTCATGCCCCTGCTGGGCCTGCGGCACATCGGGCCGCACGGGCGCGAAGTGCCGGCGCCGGTCTTCTTCGACCTGGCGACCTGGCACCTGATCAACTGGCTGTACACCCCCCGCATGCGGCAGCAGGCGCTGGAGCTCAAGACGGATTACACCGACCCGCAGCTGCATGGGCGGCTGATGACGGTGCTCGACCACCGGCTGGGCCACCGGCTCGCCAGCGACGTGGAGCTGGCCAAGATCCGCAGCGCCGGCAGCGACGCGCCGACGGGCATCGACTTGTCGTACGTGGAGCCGGGCTTGCGCACGCAGCTGGACGCGGCCGCGGTGGAACGGCAGCTGGCCGGCCTGCTGGACCAGGTGATGCGCTGCGCCAGGGAGTGCGTGAGCCGTGCCGGGCTGGAGACGGCGCGGCTCGACGCGATCTACCTGACCGGCGGCTCGTCGGCCCTGCGCCCGTTCCAGGCGGCGCTGCGCCGCAGCTTTCCCGGCGTCCCCCTGGTTGAGGGCGACCTGTTCGGCGGCGTCGCGTCGGGGCTCGCTTACGCGGGCCTGCGCGGCTGAATCACGCTGTCAAGGCAGCAGATCCAGCGCGTGGATGTAGTCGGGGTGCGCCATCAAGGCATCCCACGGCAGCGCGGCCCCCTTGGGCAACAGGGCGAGCCGGCGCTGCTCGCTGGCTTCACTGGCGTGCCAGCGTCCCTTGAGCTGCGCTTCGGCCAGGCCCTCCAGCAGGCCGTCCACCGCGGGCGGGTCCTGGACGGACTGGTTGCACAGGGGCACCAGGTCGCACCCCGCGTTCAGGGCGGCCACGGCCGCATCGGCGAAGCTCACTTCCCGGCCCTCGATCAGGCGGGCACCCGCCATGCTGAGGTCGTCGCTGATGATGGCGCCGCGAAACCCCAGCTGCCCGCGCAGGATGTCGCCCAGCCAACGGCTGGAAAACCCGGCGGGGCGCGAATCCACCTTCGGGTAGATCACGTGGGCGGGCATCACGCTGGAGAGCGCCGTATTGAGCCATCCGTACGGCGCGGCATCGTCCTGCAGGATGGCTTTGAGGCCGCGCGGATCCACCGGGATGTCCGTGTGCGAGTCCGCCGTCACGAAGCCATGCCCCGGAAAGTGCTTGCCGCAATTGGCCACGCCCGCCAGCAACAGGCCATGCATCAGGCTCTTGGCCAGCAGCGCGACGACCCGGGGATCGCGGTGGAACGCGCGGTCGCCGATGATGTCGCTCTCGCCCCAGTCCAGGTCGAGCACCGGCGTGAAGCTGAAGTCCACGCCGCAGGCACGCAGTTCCGCGCCGAGCACGTAGCCGGCCGCCGTGGCGGCGTTGGTCGCGGCCATCGCGCCGGAACCCGGGCGCCCCCGCTCGTCCTTCATCCAGAGCTCGCCGAACGCGTGCATGGGCGGCAGGTGCGTGAAGCCGTCGGTGCGGAAGCGCTGCACCCGCCCGCCTTCATGGTCGACGCAGACCAGCACGTCCGCGCGGATGGCCTTGATATCGGCGCAAAGCGACTCGAGCTGGGCCCTGCTCTTCCAGTTGCGCTGGAACAGGATGATGCCGCCGGTCATGGGGTGCGCGATGCGCGCGCGATCGACGTCGGTCAGGGCCGTCCCGGCAACGTCCAGGATCAGGGGGGCGTGTTCGCTCATTCGCTTTCTTTCTTCTCGACCACGACGAAGCTCGCCGCGTAGTCGCTTTCATCGGTGACGGTGACGTGGGCCACCAGGCCCTGCGCCTCGAACCAGTCCTTCAGGCCGCCGTGCAGGACGATGAAGGGTTTGCCGCTCGGCAGGTTGGCGATCTCGCACTGCCGCCAGGTCATGGGCATGCGCATGCCCAGGCCCACGGCCTTGCTGAACGCCTCCTTGGCCGAGAAGCGCGTGGCCAGGTAGCGCAGGCCGCGTTCCGGCCAGCGCGCGCTGCGGGACTTCCAGACCGCGAGCTCGCCGTCGCTGAGCACCTTGCGCGCGAAACGCTCGCCATGCCGCTCGACCGACGCGCGGATGCGCCGCACGTCGCAGATGTCGGTGCCGATGCCCTGGATCATTCGAAGGCGCGGTCAATGCTCGCGAGATAGGCCTTCACGGCGGCCGCATAGCCCAGCTCGAGCGCGTCGGAAATCAGCGCGTGGCCGATCGAAACCTCCCGAACCCCGGGTACGGCGCGCAGGAAGTCCGCCAGGTTCTCGCGGCTCAGGTCATGGCCCGCATTCAGTTCCAGGCCGGCTGCCCGCGCCGCGTGCGCCGCGTCGGTGAACGCCCGCAGCACCTCCGGCTGGCGGGGGGTGCCCCAGGCGCCCGCATAGCTTTCGGTATAGAGCTCGACCCGATCCGCGCCCAAGGCCTTCGCATGCGCCATGGCCTGCGGCAGCGGGTCCATGAAGAGGCTGACGCGCACGCCCAGAGCCTTGGCTTCCGTGACGAGCGGGCGCAGCCGCTCGCTGTCGGCGGGCAGGTTCCAGCCGTGGTCGCTGGTGAACTGGCCCTCGCTGTCAGGCACCAGCGTGCACTGGTGGGGCCGCAACTCGCGCACGAAGTCCATCAGGTTATGGAAGGGATTGCCCTCGATGTTGAACTCCGCCTGCGGCCAGGCCTTGAGCAGCTCGTGCAGGTCGCGCACGTCCTGCGCCCGGATGTGCCGGGCGTCGGGCCTGGGGTGAACGGTGATGCCGCCCGCGCCAGCCTCCAGGCACAAGGTGGCCGCGCGTGTCACGCTGGGGATGCCCAGGTGGCGCGTGTTGCGGACCAGGGCCACCTTGTTGAGGTTGACGGACAGCGCGGTCTTGGGGGTCATGTTCTTACAGGGCCTGCAGGTCGATCATCAGCTGGCGGGTTCGCAGCGTGGAGACACCGCAATGGTAGTGCAGCAGCGTGCGCAACTGCGACTTGAGCTCGGCAATGACAGGTGCGGCCTGGCGGACGGTGGCGCTGAAAGGCGCGGGGTCATCCAGCGCCCTTTGCAACGCCAGCCATTGCGAGCCGCCCAGGCTCGCGCGCCCGTCCTGCTCGCGTGCAGCCACGAGGCCGGCTTCGGGAACCAGGCTGTAGCGGCCTCCCGTCTCGAGCGCCCCCAGTGTCAGCGTCTGCATGTCCAGCGAAGGCAGCAGGCCGATCTCGCGCAGCAGCAGCAATTCGAACGCGCGCAGGGCCGGCTCGAACGCCTCGCCGTGCTCGGAGGCGAGCACGCTCACCGCCGCCGCATAGGTGTCGAACAGCTGCGGATGCGGGTCGTCGCGGGCCAGCAGCCGCAGCAGCAACTCGTTGAGGTAGTAGCCCGAGAGGAGCGCGTCGCCGGTCGGCATGACTTGGCCGCCGGCCCATTCGGCGCCCTTGAGCGTCCTGATTTCGCTGTCGCCGCCGAAAGCCACCTGCAACGGCTGCAAGGGCAGCAGCACGGGGCGGAAGTTGGAGCTGGGCTTCTTGGCGCCCTTGGCCACCAGCGCCACCCGGCCGTGGTGGCGGGTGAAGACTTCCAGGATCAGGCTGGATTCGCTCCAGTCGTAGCGGTGCAGGACGAACGCGGGCTCATCGGAGATGCGCTTGGCCATGTCGACGCGCGGGGCCCTTCAAGTCCCCGACGGGCCGCCCCTAGGGGACTTGGGCCCCCTCGGGGGGCAGTGCAGCCGCGCAGGGGCCAACGTGGGGGCGTTCATTCGTAGCCGAAGGATTTCACCCGGGCCTCGTCGTCGGCCCAGCCCGAGCGCACCGTGACCCAGATCTCGAGGAACACCTTGCAGTCCATGAGCTTTTCCAGCTCCTGGCGGGCCTCCGTGCCGATACGCTTCAGGCGCTCGCCCTTGTCGCCGATCACCATGGCCTTGTGGCCGTCGCGCTCCACCACGATGGTGGCGGCGATCTTCACCATGCGCTTGTGCTTGGGGCTGGGCTCTTCCTCGAACTTGTCGATCACCACCGTGGAGGTGTAGGGCAGCTCGTCGCCGGTGAACCGGAACAGCTTCTCGCGCACCGTCTCGGACGCCAGGAACTTCTCCGTCCGGTCCGTCAGCTCGTCCTCGCCATACCACCAGGGCTGCTCCGGCAGGTACTTCTCGCAGATCGCGAACAGCCGCTCGACATCCTTGGCGTTCTTGGCCGACATGGGGACGAACTCGGTGAACTCGTGGTGCTTCTGCATATCGCCCAGCCAGGGCGCGAGATCCCCGCGGCGGTGCACCGTGTCCAGTTTGTTGGCCACCAGCAGGGCAGGGATGCCCGGCCTGAGCAGCGAGAGGACCTTGGCGTCGGCCGGGGTGAACTTGCCCGCTTCCACCACGAAAAGCACCAGGTCCACGTCACCCACCGCACCCATCACCGTCTTGTTGAGCGACTTGTTCAGGGCCGTGGCGTGTCGGGTCTGGAAGCCCGGGGTGTCCACGAAGACGAACTGCGTCTGCCCGCGCGTGCGGATGCCCGTGATGCGGTGGCGGGTCGTCTGCGCCTTGCGCGAGGTAATGCTGATCTTCTGGCCCACGAGCGCATTGAGCAGCGTGGACTTGCCGACGTTGGGCTTGCCGACGATCGCTATAGAGCCGCAACGCTGTCCTGCAGCCTGCGGGCCGGGGTTTTCCGGGGTATCCATCACTTGCCCTTTGTCTTCAACGCCATCAGCATGGCCGCGGCGGCCGCCTGTTCACCCGCACGGCGCGAAGCGCCGATGCCGCGCTCGACGGCACCGAGTTCGGGTATCTCGCACTCGACGTCGAACGTCTGCTTGTGAGCCGCGCCCAGCGTGGCCGCGACGCGATACACCGGCAGTTTCATCTTTCGACCCTGCAGCCATTCCTGCAGTTCCGTTTTCGGGTCCTTGGCCGTCGCCGCCATGGTGGGCTTGATTTCGACGTCCTGGAACAGCCGGCGTACCAGCGACTCGGCGGCCCCGAAGCCCGCGTCCAGGTGAACCGCGCCGATCAGAGCCTCCAGCGCGTCGGCCAGGATGGAGGGGCGGCGGTTGCCGCCCGAGCGCAGCTCGCCCTCTCCCAGGCGCAGCAGGTCCGGCAGGCCCATCGTGATCGCCAGCTGGTGCAGCGTTTCCTGCTTGACCAGGTTGGCCCGCACGCGCGAAAGGTCGCCTTCGGGAAGGTCCTTGAGGCGGTCGTACAGGAGGGAGGCGACCGCGAGGTTGAGGACGGAATCGCCGAGGAATTCGAGGCGTTCGTTGTGGTCCGAGGAGAAACTGCGATGCGTCAGCGCCCGTTCCAGCAGGTGCCGGTCGGAGAACTGGTGCTGCAAGCGCGCCTGCAGTGCAACGAGTTGGCCATCCACGCTAGCCTTATCTTGTCGGCTTCGACCGCCCCGCGTACTTCAGCAACAAGTACGCCGGGCCGAACATGTGGATTTCCTTGTTGTACGCGAACTTGACCACGACCCTGTCGCCTTCCTTGGTGATTTCGAGGTCCTTGGCCGTAATGGACTTGATGTCGTCGATCTGGGCCGCCTTGTCGAAGATCTGCCGGACCTCGGCCACGGTGTTGCCTTCGGAGGCCTTCTGCGCGGCCTTCACGACGGTCTGGTATTCCACCGCCGTCGGGAAGACCTGGGCCGCCAGCACGCCCGCGCAGGCAAGCAGGCCGACCACGAACAGCAGGCCGACGAACGAGAGGCCGGCTTGTCGTGACTTGAGTCGAAGCTTCATGTGGCTAACCTTTTGCGCATTGAGAATGACTACTCGAACGAACCGATCCGCTTGAAACTGCCGAAATTCATCCAGATGAAGAAGGCCTTGCCCACGATATTGCGATCGGGGACGAAACCCCAGTACCGGGAGTCGAGCGAATTATCGCGGTTGTCGCCCATCATGAAATAGTGGCCCTCGGGCACCTTGCAGGCAACGCCCTCGACACTGTAGCGGCAATTCTGCTTGAAAGGAAAATCCTCGGTGCCCGGCACGAACGCCGGACGGTTGTCGTCATTGAGGATCCGGTGCCGCCGGCCCCCGAGGTCTTCCTCGAACTGCTTGAAGTACAGCATCGCGTCTTCGTCGAAGAACTCGGGCAGCGCCGTCTTGGGAACCGGCTTGCCGTTGATCGTGAGGCTCTTGTTCAAGTAGGCGACCTCGTCGCCCGGCACCCCGACGACCCGCTTGATGTAGTCCAGGCTGGGCTTGGGCGGATACCGGAACACCATCACGTCGCCCCGCTGCGGCGGCGTCCCCCCGGTCAGCTTGGTGTTGAGGACGGGCAGGCGCACGCCGTACGTGAACTTGTTGACCAGGATCAGGTCGCCGATCAGCAGCGTGGGAATCATCGATCCGGAGGGGATCTTGAAGGGTTCGAACAGGAACGACCGCAGCACGAAGACGGCCAGGATCACGGGGAAGAGGCCGGCCGTCCAATCCAGCCACCAGGGCTGCATCAGGACCCGCTGGCGGGCCTGCGCGACGTCCCCGTCCACCTGGGTGATGCCCTTGGCCATGAGGTCGGTCCGGCGGCGGGCCGCGCTCGCCTCCAGCCGTTCCGCGGCAAGCCTCCGGTTGGGCAGGAAGTACAGGCGCTCGGCGAGCCAGTACACGCCGGTCACGACCGTGGCGAGGAACAGCAGCAGCGCGAAGTTGCCGTCCACGTAGCCCAGGTACCAGGCGCCGGCATAGCCGGCGAAAGCCGCGAGGACCGCGGCGGTGAGGGCCTGCATCATTATCTTGCCTCCCGCCGAGCCGCCTCAAGGGAGGCAAGCGCCCCCTCGGGGGGCAGCGAACGCAGTGAGCGTGGGGGCATCATTCTTCTACCTGCAGGATGGCGAGGAACGCTTCCTGCGGGACTTCGACAGAACCGATCTGCTTCATTCTCTTCTTGCCTGCCTTCTGTTTTTCGAGGAGCTTGCGCTTGCGGCTGATGTCGCCGCCGTAGCATTTTGCCAGCACGTTCTTGCGCAGCGCCTTGATGGTCTCGCGGGCGATGATATTGGCGCCGATCGCCGCCTGGATGGCGACGTCGAACATCTGGCGGCTGATGATCTCGCGCATCTTGGCCACCACCGCCCGCCCCCGGTACTGCGACTGGCTGCGGTGCACGATGATGGACAGGGCGTCCACCTTTTCCCCATTCAGGAGAATGTCCACCTTGACGACGTCGGAGGCGCGGAACTCCTTGAAGGCGTAGTCCATGGAGGCATAGCCCCGGCTCACCGACTTGAGCTTGTCGAAGAAGTCCAGCACGATCTCGCCAAGCGGCATCTCGTAGGTCAGCATGACCTGCTTGCCGTGGTAGGCCATGTTCAGCTGGAGGCCGCGCTTCTGGTTGGCCAGCGTCATCACCGGCCCGACGTACTCCTGGGGCATGTAGAGGTGGACCGTGACGATGGGCTCCCGGATCTCCGTGACCTTGCCCTGGTCCGGGATCTTGGAGGGGTTCTCCACCATGATCATCTCGCCGTCGGCCTTGAGCACCTGGTAGACCACGCTCGGCGCCGTCGTGATGAGGTCCTGGTCGAACTCGCGCTCCAGGCGTTCCTGCACGATCTCCATGTGCAGCAGGCCGAGAAAGCCGCAGCGAAAGCCGAAGCCCAGCGCCTGGCTGACTTCCGGCTCGTAGTGCAGCGAGGCGTCGTTGAGCTTGAGCTTCTCCAGGGCATCCCGCAGCGAGTCGTACTGGTTGGCCTCCGTGGGATAGAGCCCTGCGAACACCTGCGGCTGGATCTCCTTGAAGCCGGGCAGCGCCTCGGTGGCGGTCATGGCCGCGCCGCCCGTGCCGGGCTTGATGAGCGTCACCGTGTCGCCGACCTTGGCGGCCTGGAGTTCCTTGATGCCCGCGATGATGAAGCCCACCTCACCGGCTTCCAGCGAGTCGCGCGGCTGGCTGGCCGGAGTGAACACGCCGAGGTTGTCGGCGTTGTACATGGCCCCCGTCGCCATGAGCTTGATGCGCTCTCCCCTGGCCAGGCGGCCGTCCACGACGCGCACGAGCATGACCACGCCGACGTAGGTGTCGAACCAGCTGTCGATGATCATGGCGCGCAGCGGCCCCTGCGGGTTGCCGCGCGGCGCGGGGATGCGCGCCACCACGGCCTCCAGGATCTCGTCGATGCCCATGCCGGTCTTGGCGGAACAGGGGATCGCGTCGGTCGCGTCGATGCCGATGACGTCCTCGATCTCCGCCTTCGCGTTCTCGGGGTCGGCCTGCGGCAGGTCCATCTTGTTGAGTACCGGCACCACCTCGACGCCGAGGTCCAGTGCGGTGTAGCAGTTGGCGACTGTCTGCGCCTCGACACCCTGGCTGGCATCGACGACGAGCAGAGCGCCTTCGCATGCAGACAACGAGCGCGAAACCTCGTATGAGAAATCGACGTGGCCAGGCGTGTCGATCAGATTGAGGTGATAGACCTGTCCGTCGTGCGCCGTGTAGCGCAGCGACGCGGTCTGCGCCTTGATGGTTATCCCACGCTCCTTTTCGAGATCCATCGAGTCGAGGACTTGCTCTTCCATCTCGCGATCCGACAATCCGCCGCAGCGTTGGATCAAGCGGTCCGCGAGCGTGGATTTGCCGTGATCGATGTGCGCGATGATCGAAAAGTTTCTGATGTGATTCATCAACGGCAACGCTTAAGTGATTGAATTCAAAAGGGGGTGGAAAAGAAAAAAGGGCGCGTCGAATGGTGACGCGCCCTGAACCAACAATCTATGGCAACTGCGATAGTTGGAGCTTCATTGTAGGCAAAAAGCCCCGGGCGTACAGCCGCGCCGGACGTCCGGCAGGCTCGTTGCAGGCCAGCAACACGAATGTTATTCACAACTTATCAACAAAATAAGGGGGCAAGCTTTGGGACAACTTGTGGGCGATCTGTGGATCGGCGGTGCACCGGCGGGATTCATCCCGCATGGTGGGTTCGGCGGTTTTTGATATGCCGCTAATGGCCGATGAGGTCCGGGGATTCTATCCAAAAATGTAATTAGCTCGCCCATAAAGTTAGCGATTACCAACATAAACCCGCCTCAGACCCAGAAAAAAATATTTTTCGGGCGCCGTGTTTTTTCGGTCACCCGCCAAAAAAAAGCCCCAAACCCGACTGCGGGCAGGGGCTTTGGTCGAGCCAGGGCTTTCAGCGGGCCGGCCGGATCAACAGGTACGTCGCCAGTTCGCCGCGGCGCAGCAGCACGGGAATCGGCTTGGTCTTGTCGACCTTCGCCACGACGGCATCGAACTCCTTCACGGTGTTGACCTCGGTGTTGCCGATCGCCACGATGACGTCGCCCTCGTGGATGCCGGCGCGCGCCGCGCCGTCGGTAACGGCCTCCACCTTCACGCCGCCCTTGAGCTTGAGTTCCTTTTTCTGCGCATCGGTGAGTTCGCTCACGGACAGGCCGATCGATTGCGCCGCGGGGGAACCCTTGGGCTTGTCGTCCTTCTGGGCGGTGGGGCGCACCGCCTTGTCGGCCTCGATTTCCGCAATGGTCACCGCGAGATCCTTGGAGCCCCCGCGCCGGAACACCGTCATCGAGCTGCGCGTGCCGGGCTTGGTGTTGCCCACGAGCCGAGGCAGGTCGGTCGCGCGGTCGATCAGCTTGCCGTCGAACTTCGTGATGATGTCGCCGGCCTCGACGCCCGCCTTGTCCGCCGGCGAGCCGGCCTCGACGCTGCGCACCAGCGCGCCCTGGGGCTTGCCCAGGCCGATCGATTCGGCGACGTCGCGCGTGACCTGGTCGATCTGCACGCCGATGCGGCCGCGCTGCACCCGGCCGGAGACACGCAGCTGCTCGCTCACGCGGATCGCCTCGTCGATGGGGATCGCGAAGGAGATGCCCATGAAGCCGCCGGAGCGCGAATAGATCTGGCTGTTGATGCCGACGACTTCGCCGCGCATGTTGATCAGCGGGCCGCCCGAGTTGCCGGGGTTGATCGCGACATCCGTCTGGATGAAGGGCAGGTAGTCGCCGGTGTCGCGCTGCTTGGCGCTGACGATGCCGGCCGTCACGGTGTTCTCCAGGCCGAACGGCGAGCCGATGGCCATGACCCACTCGCCCACCTTCAGCCGGCTGACGTCGCCCACCCGGACAGCGGGCAGGCCCCCAGCGTCGATCTTCACCACGGCCACATCGGTGCGCTTGTCGAAACCGACGATCTTGGCCTTGAACTCGCGCCTGTCGGGCAGCGTCACCAGCACCTCGTCGGCGCCGTCCACCACGTGCGCATTGGTCATGACGAAGCCGTCGGTCGTGAGGATGAAACCGGAGCCCACGCCTCGTGGCTGCTCGTCGTCGGGCTGCGGCCGGTTGGGCCGCGGTGCCTGCCTCGGCACGCCCGGCAACGGCTGGCCGAAGAAGCGCCGGAAGAACTCCTGCATCTCCTCGTCCACATTCCCCGGGGCGGCGCTGCCGCCACGGGAGCGCTCGACCGTCCGGATGTTGACCACGGACGGGCCGACCTGGTCCACCAGGTCGGTGAAATCGGGCAGGCCCCGCACCTGCGCCGCTGCCGGCGCGGCCGGCACCAGCGCGGCAGCGCCTGCTGCGGCCAGGGCGACCGCTGCGCCAAGGGAGCGGAGATTCTTCCCATCGATCTTGAACATGTCGACCTTTCAATCACAGGTAAATGTTGAGAACGGCAAGCGCAGAAATGGTTCGCCCAGTCGCGAACCATCGCATATTCCCGGCCACACCGGGGCAACTTGGGGGCTTATTTGCGCCGCTCAAGGCTGAGCGCGAATGCCTTGAGCGTCTGCGGCGGCACTTCGCCCACCGCCGTCAGCCACCAATCCTGGATGCGCCGCGTGAGCGTCTGCGTCGCGCCGCTCGCGAACATGCCCTCCTGAGCGTGGCGCTGGCGGTCGTACGCCTCGACGAACAGCGACACTGCCGCCAGGCCGTCGGAGAACACCCACTGCAGCGTGCCGTCCGGCATGGGAGAGCCTGCGGTCGGACGCCGGTAGCAACTGACCGGCTTGAACCCGGCCACTTCGGACTTCAGCTGCCAGCCTTCGGCCGCGGCCGTGGTCTTCACGGCGTCCGCCTTCTCGACGCGCCAACCCTCGGTGGCAGCCATCATCTGGCTGAGCTTGTCGATGCGCACCGGGGCATCGAGCGACAGCTCGGAGAAGGCAGCCTGCTCGAGGACGTTGCCGTCCGGGTCAACGGTCTGCAATTTGACGACGAGGCCGGTCTTCTTTTCGCTCCAGATGCGATAGCCGAAGCGCAGGTTGTCCTTGGGCGCCAGCTGGACGACATCGGCCTCGAACCCGGCAACCCGGTCGCCCCCGAGGCGCCGCGCTGAATAGAACTCGGGAATCGAGCTGTCGGCGGCCTTCACCAGGCTGGGAAACAGCCCGAGGGCCTCGCGGCGTTCCGTGCGCACCACCCGGCTCTCGGGGATGAAAGTGACGACCTCGTCGTTACGCCGGAAGGTCGAGCGTGGCGCACCGGTCAGCGACTCGACCCGTTCAACCTGCTGGTTGCCGTTGCAGGCATGCCAAATTCGCGCGCTCGACATACCACCATTGCTGGACGTGACGACGAAGGTGCCCACGTAGCTGCGAAGCCGGGACGCCTCGTGCATGCGCATGAGCCAATCGCCGATGCTGCGCTCACCGGGCTTGCCGTGGGCTGCCGTGTCGGGGGACGGCGCCGGGCCCCGCTGCGGCGCTTCGGCGGCGGCCAGGCCCAGCATCCCGAACGCCCAGAGGGCGGCCAGGCTGCGGCGGGCGAGGACCGGATTCAGGTCGGGGATGTATCCCATGCAGTGGCGGCCGCCTTCAGCGGACCGGTCCTTCGAAAGTGGCATTGCGCAGGAACCCCGCGGGCATCTGCAGCGCGGACGCGCCACCGAGCTGGCGGTGCGCCGCGAGGAATTCGTCCAGGCGCGCGTCGCGGATCATCACGCCGCGCTGCGTTTCGGCCAGCACGGTGCCGGCCGACGCGCCGCCCGCCAGCTGCGCCTGTTCGGGCTTGGCCCCCAAGCCACCCACCGCCATCCAGCCAATCGCCGTCACCGCGGCCAGCGACGCGAAGCCGGCGACCAGCTTCCAGCGAAAGCTGGCGTCGTTCGCAGCCGCCTGCGCCGGCTCGCGCACCGGGCCCGCCGCCGCCGCGCCGCCGGGCGCCGCAACCTGCTCCTGTCGCAGCCGCGCCTGGAGGCGGCCGAGGAACTCGGCAGGCAGCGCGCCTGCCGCCTGCTCGCCCGAGCGCAGCACATCGCCGATCAGGTGGTAGGTCTGCCACGCCTGCCGTGCCGCCGGGTCGGCTGCCGCCAGTTCGACGCCGCGCGCGAACGCCTCGCCTGCCAGCTGACCGTCGGCCAACGCGGAAATCAGTTCCTCGGTACGCATTGTGTCCATCACGTCACCTGCCCATCTCGCTTCACCAGCGCTTGCCTGACTGGTTTTCCAGCAAGGGTTTGATCCTGGCCGAAATGGCTTCGCGCGCCCGGAAAATCCGGGATCGCACGGTGCCGATCGGGCAATTCATCACTTCCGCAATCTCTTCGTAGCTCAAGCCCTCGATCTCGCGCAGCGTCACGGCCTGTCGCAGTTCGTCGGGCAGGGCTTCCATGGCCGAGTTCACCGCCGCGGCGATTTCCTTGGCTGCCAGCACGGTCTCGGGTGTTTCCGCGGTGGTTAGTTCGTTCTCCACGCCGGAAGTTTCATCTTCCTCGTCGTTCCCCCGGAGCGCCGTCTCGGAGACCAGCGGGTCGCGTTTGAGGTCGCCCAGCGCCTTCTTGGCGGTATTCACCGCGATCCGGTACAGCCAGGTATAGAACTGGGCCTCCCCCCGGAACTGAGCCAGCGCGCGGTACGCACGGATGAAGGTCTCCTGCGCGATGTCCTCGACCAGGTCGGTGTCGCGCACCATGCGTCCGATCAGGCGCTGGATGCGGCGCTGGTACTTGAGCACCAGCAGTTCGAAAGCCTTCTGGTCCCCCGCCACAGTGCGTTCCACCAGCATGAGGTCGGTGTCGGCGGGGCTGGGAGGGGCTGCGCGCGGCGTCTTTGTCATGGTTTCGCCACGGGCCGCGGGGCCTGGTGCAGCGCTTTCGGTCTGGCGCGCGAATATACAGCACGGCGCACGTCATCCCAGCGCTCGGCACAGGTGCCACGATCCAGCCAGATCCACTGCGACGCGCCGCCTGCCCGCCAACGCAGCAGAAGGGACCGCTGCAGGTCCAGCCCGACTTCCACCGACGCGGCGGCTGATTCCGGCTGCGCGGACCAGGTCCAGCCTTCGCCATCCCAGGCCAGCGTGCCGCTCGGGGCACGCCACCAGTGCCATGCGGCGAACGCGCCCGCCGCGCACAACGCCGCCAGCATCGTCGCGAGCCGCCATGCGTCGGGGGTATGCCAGTGCCAGAGCGCCGCAGCCGCACAGCCCAGCAGCCAGACACCCAGCAGCAGGGCCAGCGCCAAACGTGAACGCCCCGCCGGATAGCTCACCGATGGGGCGTTATGCATGGAAAGCGGGTTTCAGCAGGTGCTTCGGTCCCCGGCCCCGTGTCAAGGCGCCCGCTTGAAAACAAGCGTGCCGTTCGTGCCGCCGAAACCGAAGTTGTTCTTCACGGCCACGTCGATCTTCATGTCCCGCGCGGTGTTGGCGCAGTAGTCCAGGTCGCACTCCGGGTCCTGGTTGAAGATGTTGATCGTCGGCGGGCTCTTCTGCTCGTGCACCGCGAGCACGGTGAACACGGATTCGATGCCGCCGGCGCCGCCGAGCAGGTGGCCCGTCATCGACTTCGTGGAGTTGACGACGAGCTGCTTGGCGGCGTCGCCGAAGGCGGCCTTGATGGCGTTGGTTTCGTTCAGGTCGCCCAGCGGCGTCGACGTGCCGTGCGCGTTCAGGTAGTTGACCTGGTCGGCGTTGACGCCCGCGTTTTGCAGGGCATTGACCATCGACCGGCGCGGACCGTCCACGTCCGGCGCCGTCATGTGGTACGCGTCGGCGCTCATGCCGAAGCCCGCGACCTCGGCGTAGATCCTGGCGCCGCGCGCCTTGGCGTGTTCGTACTCCTCCAGCACCATCACGCCGCCGCCTTCACCCAGGACGAACCCGTCGCGGTCCCTGTCCCAGGGACGGGACGCGGTCTTGGGGTCGTCGTTGCGCGTTGAAAGGGCCCGTGCGGAGGCAAAGCCGCCGATGCCCAGCGGAGAAACGGCCGCTTCGGCGCCGCCGGCGACCATCACGTCGGCGTCGCCGTACTCGATCATGCGCGCCGACAGCCCAATGGCGTGCAGGCCCGTGGTGCAGGCCGTCACAACCGCGATGTTCGGTCCCTTGAAGCCGTACTTGATCGATACGTGCCCCGAGATCATGTTGATGATCGACGCCGGAACGAAGAAAGGCGAGATGCGGCGCGGGCCGCGAGCTGTCAGCTCGGCGTGGGTCTGCTCGATCATCGGCAGGCCGCCGATGCCGGCGCCGATGTTGCAGCCGATCCGCGTGGCCAGCTCGTCGCCAAGGGCTTCGCCGGTGGGCAGGCCGCTGTCCACCACCGCCTGGCAAGCCGCGGCCAGGCCCAGGTGGATGAAACGGTCCATGTGCCGGGCTTCCTTCTCGGGGATGTAGTCCCCGATATTGAAGCCCTTGACCTCGCCCGCGAACCTGCAAGCGAAATTGCCCGCATCGAACTGCGTGATGAAGTCAATGCCGGGCGTGCCGGCCAGCAGGTTGGCCCAGGATTCGGCCACCGTGTTGCCCACGGGGCTGACACAACCCAGACCGGTCACGACGACTCGGCGACGGGTCATTTGCTGTCAGGCCTTCTGGTGCGCGTTGGCGTAGTCGATGGCGTTCTGCACCGTGGTGATCTTCTCGGCATCCTCGTCCGGGATCTCGATGCCGAACTCGTCTTCGAGCGCCATCACCAGTTCCACCGTGTCGAGCGAGTCGGCACCGAGATCAGCCACGAAGGCCTTTTCGCTGGTGACCTGGGACTCTTCCACGCCGAGCTGCTCGGCGATGATTTTTTTGACACGTGCTTCGATATCGCTCATGGTTCCCTCAAAGGGTTGTGAATGAATCCGCGATTTTAGCTGCCAGCGGGTTGCAGTCCCTGTAGGCCGCGGCCGGGCGGATAAACCGGCGCAAACTGTGTTCAGGCCATGTACATGCCGCCGTTGACGTGCAGCTCCTGCCCCGTCACGTAATTTGCCTGCGGCGAGGCCAGGAAAGCGACGGCGTAGGCGATGTCGGCAGGCTTGCCCAGGTGGCCCAGCGGGATCTGCCCCAGCAAGGCCTTCTGCTGCTCTTCGGGCAGCGCCGCGGTCATGTCCGTCTCGATGAAGCCGGGCGCCACGCAGTTGACCGTGATGCCCCGGCTGCCGAGCTCGCGTGCGAGGGCACGGGTCATCCCGGCAACACCTGCCTTGGCGGCGGCGTAGTTGGCCTGGCCCGGGTTGCCCGAGGCGCCGACCACCGAGGTGATGCTGATGATCCGCCCATAGCGCTGCTTCATCATGGTGCGCATGACGGCGCGGCTCATGCGAAACACGGCCTTGAGGTTGGTATCCAGCACGGCGTCCCAGTCCTCGTCCTTCAGCCGCATTGCGAGCATGTCGCGCTTGATCCCGGCGTTGTTGACGAGCACGTGCAGCCCGCCATGTTCCTTGATGATGGCGTCGACCAGCGCCTGCGCGCCGGCGGCGTTGTTCACGTCCAGGGCCGCGCCCTTGCAGCCGGCGTGGCCGGCCAGGGCAGCGGTGATCCGCGCCGCGCCCTCGTCGGTGGTCGCCGTCCCGATCACCTTCAGCCCGCGCTGCGCGAGTTCCGCAGCGATGGCCGCGCCAATACCGCGCGACGCGCCCGTAACCAGGGCAACCTGTCCCTCGAAGTTCGGGTTCATGGGAGCAGCCCTTTCACATCGGCGAGCGTGGCCGGGTCGTACAGCGCTGCGCCGGCCAGTTCGGGGTCGATCCGCTTGCACAGGCCCGCCAGGACCTTGCCCGGCCCGCATTCGACGATGGTCGTGATGCCACGGGCCTTGATCGCCCGCACGCACTCCACCCAGCGCACCGGGCCGAAGGCCTGCTCGTACAACGCGGCGCGGATCCGGTCGGGATCGCTTTCGGCCTTGGCCTCGATGTTGTTGATCACGGGAATCCGCGGCGCCGCGAATGCAGTGGCCGCCAGCTTTTCCTTCAGCTTCTCGGCCGCCGGCTTCATCAGGCTGGAATGGAAAGGCGCCGATACCGGCAGCGGCAACGCACGCTTGGCACCATGGGCCTTGAGGACTTCGCACGCCTTCTCGACGGCCGCCTTGCTGCCCGCGATGACGGTTTGCGCCGGATCGTTGAAGTTCACGGCTTCCACGGTCTCGCCGGGATTGAGCCCGAAACTGCGCACCGCTTCGGCACACCCCTCGATCACCTTCTGCGCGTCCATGCCCAGGATGGCCGCCATGGCGCCCGTGCCGACCGGCACCGCATCCTGCATGGCCTGGGCGCGAAAGCGCACCAGCGGCGCCGCCTGCGCGAGCGTCAGGACACCCGAAGCGACCAAGGCCGAATATTCGCCGAGCGAATGGCCCGCGACCACGGCGGGCTCCGCTCCGCCCTCGGCGCGCCAGGCCCGGTAGACCGCCACGCCGGCGACCAGCATCACGGGTTGGGTGTTGGTGGTCAACGCCAGCGCCTCTTTGGGGCCTTCCTTGATCAGGCGCGCGACGTCTTCACCCAGTGCGTCGGATGCTTCCTGGAGCGCCTGCGTCACGGCGGGATGGCCACCCCACGCGTCGAGCATGCCCACGGACTGAGAGCCTTGGCCCGGAAAGACGAATGCGAACGGTTTGATGCTCATTTCCGACGATGAAATGGACGGGTCTGTGAAAGGGAAACGGGAATGGCTAGAAGTCCAGCAGGACCGCGCCCCAGGTGAAACCGCCGCCAACGCCTTCCAGCATCAGCGTGTCACCCTTCCTGATCTTGCCGCTGCGCACGGCCGAATCCAGCGCCAACGGGATCGAAGCCGCCGAGGTATTGCCGTGCTGGTCCACGGTGACGACCACCTTCTCCATGGGCAGCTTCAGCTTCTTCGCCGTGCTCGTCATGATCCTGATGTTGGCCTGGTGCGGAATGAGCCAGTCGATGTCCGCGTCGGTTTTCCCGGCCTTGGCCAGCGCCGCCCGCGCGGCGTCCTCCAGGACGCCCACGGCCAGCTTGAACACGGCCTGGCCGTCCATCTTGAGGAGCGGGTCGCCCAGCACCTTCCCGCCCGACACCGTGCCCGGCACGCACAGCATGCCCACGTGCTTGCCGTCGGCATGCAGGTCGCTCGAGAGGATACCGGGCGTGTCCGACGCCTCCAGCACCACGGCTCCGGCGCCGTCGCCGAACAGCACGCAGGTGGTGCGATCGTTGAAATCCAGGATGCGCGAGAAAACTTCGGCGCCGATCACCAGCGCCTTGCTGGCCGCACCGGTCTTGATCATGGAGTCGGCGATCGTCAGTGCATAGACGAAGCCGCTGCAGACCGCCTGCACGTCGAACGCCGGGCAGCCCGCGATTCCCAGTTTGGCCTGCAGGATGCATGCCGCCGACGGGAACACCATGTCGGGCGTCGACGTGGCGACGATGATCAGGTCGATGTCCTTGGCCGCAACGCCCGCGGCTTCGAGTGCCTGCCGTGATGCATGCGCCGCCAGGTCGCTGGCCGTGACGTCCGGCGCCGCGAAGTGGCGCGCGCGGATGCCGGTGCGCTCGACGATCCATTGGTCGGAGGTTTCGACCCCCCTGGCCGCCAGTTCAGCGGCCAGGTCGGCATTGGTCACGCGGCGCGGCGGCAGGTAGCTGCCGGTGCCGGTGATGCGGGAATAGGTTGTCATCGATCAGGACGCCACGGCTTCCACCGACTGCGCATCGCCTTCGCTGCCCACCAGCAGGGGCCTGGCATGGGCGATGCGCGCCTGGACGCGTTCGAGCAGGTTGTTTCGGGCCGCATCATACGCCCGGTTCAAAGCCTGCTCGAAAGCAACCTCGTCCGCCGAGCCGTGGCTCTTGAACACCAGGCCACGCAAACCCAACAGCGCCGCACCGTTGTAACGCCGGTAGTCAACGCGGTTTTTGAAAGCAGATAGGATCGGATAGACGACGATAGCAGCAAGTTTTGTCAAGAGGCTACGCGAGAACTCCTCTCTCAGGAAGCCGCCAATCATCGTGGCCAGCCCCTCGCTGGTCTTGAGTGCGACGTTTCCAACGAACCCGTCGCACACCACGATATCCGTGGTCCCCTTGAAAATATCGTTACCCTCGACGTTCCCAAAGAAATTCAAATCGCCGGAATTGGCCGCAGATCGTAGCAATTCCCCGGCTTTTTTGATCACTTCGCTGCCTTTTATCACCTCTTCGCCGATGTTCAGCAAGCCGACGGATGGGGCCTCCACATGGTTGAGGGCCGAAACGAGGGCCGAACCCATCACGGCGAACTGGAGCAGGTGGTGCTCCGTGCAATCGACGTTGGCGCCGAGGTCCAGCACCGTCGTCGCGCCTCCCTTGGCATTGGGCATGGGGTACGCGATAGCGGGTCGATCGATGCCGTCGACCGTCTTGAGCAGGTAGCGCGCAAGCGCCATCAGCGCGCCGGTGTTGCCAGCCGAAACGGCCGCTTGGGCTTGGCCGTCCTTGACCTGCTGGATCGTCACCCGCATCGACGAGTCCTTCTTCCGGCGCAGGGCTACCTCGACCGAATCGTCCATCGCCACCACTTCGGAGGCCGGCACGATCCGCGCCCGCGGGTGTGCGAACGCCCGCAGGCTCTCTTGCGCGCCGACCAGCAGCAGGTGCGCGTCGGGCTGCTTGTCGAGGAAATGCCGACACGCGGCCAGCGTGACGCGGGGGCCATGGTCGCCCCCCATGCAGTCGACAGCCAGAGTAGTCATGGAATCAAATGTAGAACGGATTCAATACCCGAAAACGACGAAGGCCCGCGCTGCGATGGGCGCAGCCGGGCCTCCATGGCCGTAGGGCCGGGTCAGGCTTCGTTCTTGGTCTTGAGCACCTTGCGCCCACGGTAGAAGCCCGTCGGGCTGATGTGGTGGCGCAGATGGGTTTCGCCGGTGGTGGCTTCCACCGCGATGCCGGGCACGACCAGGGCGTTGTGCGAGCGGTGCATGCCGCGCTTGGACGGCGATTTCTTGTTTTGCTGGACGGCCATGAGGGGCTCCTGGATTCAAAGGGCCCTGCGCGCGGATTGCGCCCGGGGCGGTTAATGGGTTGGCGGTAAGCGCAAGGGGCACAAAGCCCCAATGGCGCGAAGCCCATGATTATAGCCCAACTTGTTGATTTGGCTGGCGATTGCTAGGGCTTGCCGCCCTTGAGCTTGCCCAGGAGCGCAAACGGGTTCTCGCGGGGCGCGGAAGCCTCCTCGAAATCCTCGTCCGCCACGGCCAGTTTCAGCGGCTCCGGACAGGCCTCGTGGCGCGGCGCCAGGGGCAGTTCCATCAGCAACTCGTCCTCGACCAGTTCGACCAGGTCCAGGCTGCGGCTGAGCGCCAGCACGTCCTCTTCGGATTGCTCGTCCTGCGCCGCGGCCATCTCCTCGTCCGGGACGAACCGGAACGACCTGTCCACGGAAACAGGCACATCGACGGGCAGCAGGCAGCGCTGGCAGGTCAGGGGCAGGATCGCGTCCGACTGGAGATGCACCCAGATCTCCGGGTGCACATGGCGCGGATTGCGCAACTCCCCGGTAGCCGACCAGTGGACTGCCGATCCGGCGCCACGGCGTTCGGTCTCCGCCATCAGCCGGTCGTGCTCGCGCAGCGGTTGCTCGCCGTGCAGGTGCGCTCCCTCTTCGGCGAACGCTTTGACATCAAGCCGCCGCGCGGCAAACTCCTTGCTCATGTGGCCCCCACGCCCGGCGCTGCCGGGCTGCCCCCCGAGGGGACGTTCGCTTGCTTGAAGCGGTTTGGCGCTGTGCTGGAGGGTAGGGAGGAAGCCTCTCGGCCCCCCCCCCCCCTAAGAACCGGACTTGCGCCTTTCAACGCATCCGGCTCACGCACGACCACCGGAAAATTAGACTTCTTGCGCTGCATGCGCGCAGTCTAACCCCCGGATTAAAGTCCCCGTACTGGGACCGGCTTGGTTACCTCCAAACCCAGGGCGTGTACCCGCCGGTGACAGACCGAGTGCAAAAGCAAACGGTTGGCGAGGGCATGACTCCCGCCGTGCATTCGATAGACGATATGGTGGTCGTCCGCGTCGCCTGCACTGTCCAGTTTCTGCTCACACAGGGCGCAATGGCCACCCTGCTGCAGCCACAGCGTCAAACGCTGACCGTCCCAGATTTCTTGCGATTTCTGGGCGGCATGACGTTCTTCGCCATAGACTTCCCACTGGGGATCGAAGGGGTTGTAAGCCCCCACGACCTTCTGGTGGCGGACAATTTTCGTGTCCGCAAGCTGGTACAAGACCAGCGTCACCTGTTCTTCCTGTCGGTTCCGGGTCGTGGTGGCAAACGCCCGGCGTGAGCCGAGTTGCTGCCAGTAGTGTTCGTACACCCACTTGCCGGACTTTCTAGGATGCCGCCGTAGCCCCCAGCGCATCAACCGCCAATAGATCTGGTGGTCAAGACGCGAGTACGCCGCTTTGGCGACCACACCCTTGTGGTACTCAGCCCAACCCCGAAGGATTGGATTGAGCTTCCTGATGAGCAGTTCCGTTGGAACTGACAGCGAACGTTCGATGACATCCCGCACCTTGCCGTAGAACGCTTTCACGTTCTTCGAACTCGGTTTGATCAGCATCTTTCCGCGGTACTTGCGGAAGTTCCACCCAAGGAAGTCAAAGCCTTGGTCGATGTGGACGATTCGGGTCTTCTCCTCAGACAGCGTCAGTCCCCGCTCGCGCAGGAATTCCACGATCCAAGGTCGAACCACGGTTTCCAGCAGCTCTTGCGAGTCGCCGGTCACCACGAAGTCGTCCGCATACCGGACCAAATTGACCTTTGCCTTCTGAGCCTTCCGGAATCCCAGCGCGGCCACGATGTGCCGCTGCAGTCCCGCTTCCAGCCCATTCAGGGTGATGTTCGCCAATGTCGGCGAGATGATCCCGCCTTGCGGCGTGCCCATCTCGGTGCGGCTCAGTTGTCCCCTTTCGACGACGCCTGATTTCAACCACTGCTGGAGAACGCGTTTGTTCATGTGAACATTCGCTAGCAGCCATTCGTGATTGATGTTGTCGAAGAACCCGGTGATGTCCGCATCCAATATCCATTGGGCCGAAGCCTGTTTGGACAAAGACAAGAACAACTGGCTCCGCGCATCGTGCGTTGACCGTCCTTTGCGAAAGCCGTAGCTGTTCGGATCGGACGCGCATTCCGCGACTGGCTCCAGCGCGAGCAGGTACAAGGCCTGCATCGCCCGGTCGAACATGGTCGGAATGCCCAAGGGGCGCTCCTTCCCGTTCGATTTCGGGATATAGACGCGCCGCAAAGGTCGCGCCCGGTATCCCGATTTATTCAATCGACACACCGCGTTCCATTTGGCCTCTGGTGAAGGCCAGAGTTCGCGATCGATGCCACTCGTTCGCTTCCCTCGGTTCTCGGTAACTTTCCTGACCGCCAATGCCTTGGCTTGCCAGGATCGGACGAGGCTTCTCTGGAGCCGTTTGACTCGTCGATAGTCCTTGTCCTGTTCTGCCTGCGCAATGCGCATCTGCGCCTTCCCGACGAATTGCGCGACCAGACCCCAATCGATGAGGTGCCAGTCGCTTGGTCCGCCCGAAGACGCAGCGATATGGGCGCGAGCGCCCGCACTTGTTTGCATACCTTCTCCAGTGAGGAGACCCATTGGGCGAAGGTCGGCCCCTACGGGCTAACCACCCGCAGGGCCATTGATAAAGTTCGCAATGGCTTTACGCCGTCGCACCTGAAGCAAGTCAGCACGCTTTCACGCTGGGCACCAGCCCTATCCGATCCGTTACAGATCGGCATTCGCTTTTTGCTTCTTCCTCTGCCCGCTACACCATGGCCGTCGCTTGCGCTTCGGTTGCCACGTCCGTGAGGGCGTGGCGATGCATCGGGTTTACCTCGTTTCCCACGGTGCCCATTCGGCCGGCAGGCCGGAAGATGGGGTTAGGGACGTTCTATCCGCCGTGCGTACTTAGGGAACGGACCAACGTCAATGACAGTTGGTCCCAGACGCATTGCCGTTTTGGCCGCAGCTCTCCGGGCGAGCCCGGAAAACAAGAGTTAGCTGCTTACTGGTCACGACGGTTCTGACGAACGTTCACAGTGTGTTTCCCATACCCTTTACCTCGGCATCCCCGCATCGTCTTGCTCGATGTGTCGCGCACCATTGCTGGTGTGCTGCGCGCCGTGAGGCGCAGGATGTTTATCCGTAGCTCCGCACATCCCAATTGCTCGGGATGCACTAACGGACGAGGTCACTTCGTTCCAGAAGTGGTTTCGGTTAATAGAAACAAGGCACCTTGAGCGGTGCCGCTTCGTTGACCGCCCAGAGAGGCGGTGGAGACAGTACAAATTTATTTTGTATCTGTATCGTTCAGGCAACAGAAATTCCTGCCGGAAGGCCAAATTTTGTTGCGAAAGCGACCTTGACGGTGCTTCCAAGATGGTCGGCGCGCGGGGCGCGTTGGCCATCTTTCTGATTGATTTCCGGGGAGGAAATCGTCATGTCTCCAGAGGAGAAATGCTCTGTTGAATGCAGTCACTAGGACTGCTATGAAGCGACTTCGAGTCGCACCATTGGCCCAGTGTAAGAGAATCAGGCCATGCCCGAGGCAACCTCCCCACCCCTGAGCCGCCCGCTGGTGCTGGGCTCGACATCTCCCTACCGGCGCGAGCTGCTGTCGCGCCTGCACCTGGATTTCCAGGTTGCGGCCCCTGACGTCGACGAGACGCCGCTTGCGGGCGAATCGCCGTATGGGCTGGCCGTGCGCCTGGCCCTGGCCAAGGCGAAATCAGTGGCAGCCGGGTTTCCGGACGCTGTCGTGATCGGCTCCGACCAGGTCGCCGACATGGATGGCGAGCCGCTGGGCAAGCCCGGCAATCACCAGAACGCCGTGGCCCAGTTGCGGCGCATGCGCGGGCGTACGGTCGTATTCCAGACCGCCGTGTCGGTGGTCTGCCTCGCCACCGGGTTCGAGGAGTCGGACCTGGCCCCCGTGAGAGTGAAGTTCCGCACCCTCACCGACGAGGAAATCGAGGCCTACCTGCTCGCCGAGCGGCCCTACGATTGCGCCGGCAGCGCGCGCAGCGAGGGCCTGGGCATCGCCATCCTCGACGCGATCGACAGCGACGACCCCACGGCTCTCGTGGGCCTGCCCCTGATCCGCACCTGCCGCATGATCCGGGCCGCCGGCGTCAAGGTCCTGTGATGCAGGCGTCCGCCAAGGGCAAGCTGTTCCTGGTTCCGGCGCCGCTGGATTTCGGCTGCGCGACGCAAACGCCGCTGCCTGAAACGATGCCCTCGGGTACGCTCGCGGCCGCCGCTCGGCTCACGCACTGGATCTGCGAGAACGCCAAGTCGGCTCGCGCCTACCTCAAGCGCATCGACGCGCTGCATCCGCTCGCGCTGCCCTTGCGCGAACAGCAGGTCACGGAATTGCCGCGCGAGGTCCATAAGAAGGGCGATCACGAAGCGGGCGGCTTCGATGCCCGGCCCCTGCTCGCGCCTGCGCTGGCCGGCCATGACATCGGATTGCTCAGCGAAGCCGGGATGCCGGCCGTGGCCGATCCGGGGTCCTCGGTCGTGCGTGCGGCCCACGACCTGGGCGTGCAGGTCGTCCCGCTGGTCGGCCCGGTGTCGTTGCTGCTGGCGCTCGCCGCCAGCGGCCTGAACGGCCAGAACTTCGCGTTCGTGGGATACCTGCCGCAGGACGCCGCGCAGCGCGCCCAGCGCATTCGCGAGCTGGAGGCGATCGCGCTCAGGGACGGCCAATCGCAACTCTTCATCGAGACGCCCTATCGCAACACGGCATTGTGGGACGCCCTGACGAGGACGTTGCAACCGACGACGCGCCTCGCCGTCGGCAGCGGACTGACGCTGGCAACCGCGGCGACGCGTGGGCTTCCGGTAAGCGCTTGGCGGCGGGAGGGCGCGCCGGTCGCCAACGACACCCCGGCCGTGTTCGGGATCGGGCGCTAGCGCGCGACCCCAATGCCAATCAGCGCAGGACGGGCACGGCCTTGACCGCGCGGATGGCGCCCTCGCCGATGGCCGCGCCGAACTTCTTGGCGAGCCGTTCGGCCACGTTGTCGCGGCGGGTGTAGTCCACCAGGTCTTCCGCCTTCACGACTTCGCGCGCCACGAAGTCGACGTTGCCCAGCTGATCGGCCAGGCCCATTTCGACCGCCTGCTGGCCGGTCCAGAACAGGCCGCTGAAGAGCTCCGGCGTTTCCTTCAGCCGTTTGCCACGGCCCGCCTTGACCACGTCGATGAACTGCCTGTGCACCTGGTCCAGCATCGACTGGGCGAAGACGCGGTGCTTCTCGGTCTGGGGGCTGAACGGGTCGAGGAAACCCTTGTTCTCCCCCGCCGTCATCAGCCGCCGTTCCACGCCGACCTTTTCCATGAGTCCGGTGAAACCAAAGCCGTCCATCAGGACGCCGATGCTGCCGACGATGCTGGCCTTGTCCACGAAGATCCGGTCCGTAGCCGCGGCGATGTAGTAGGCCGCCGACGCGCAGGATTCCTCCACCACCGCGTAAATCGGCTTCTTGTACTTGGCCCTGAGGCGCCTGATCTCGTCGTTGATGATGCCCGCCTGCACCGGGCTGCCGCCCGGTGAGTTGATCAGCAGCACGACGGCCTGCGAGCCGGAGTCCTCGAAAGCGCTGCGCATCGAGGCGACCACGGACTCCGCGCTGGCGTCGCTGTCGGAGGCGATTTCGCCCTTGATCTCGATCACCGCCGTATGCGGGGCGGTCTTGTCCGTGGCCGGGGAGCCGCGGCCCATGAGCCCCCAGAACAGGAAGGCAAAGAAGAGCAACCAGGCGAAGCTCCTGATCGTGCGCCAGCGCCGCGCCCTTCGCTGCTCCTCGAGCGTGGCGAACATCAGCTTCTCGAAACTCGCGCGCTCCCAGCCCGGCGGGCCGCCGGGCGCTTCGGCGCGGACAGCCGGAGCAGGGGCCGGGGTTTCTGGCAGCCCGTTGCCGGGCGGTTGCGATTCGTTCATTTTCTAGAACTCGACAGGTTGAAGGTTGTAGGCAGTATGCCAGCGCACCACGCCGTCGTGCTCGCTCAGCGCGATCTTGACCAGCCCGGCGCGGCAGGGGCCCCCGGCGCATTCCCCACTGTCCGGCTGGTAGACGGCACCATGGGTGCCGCACAACAGCCACCGGCCGGTGTCGTCGAAGAAGCGGTTCGGCTGCCAGTCCATTTCCATCGCCACGTGGGCACAGCGGTTGAGGTAGGCGTGGACACGCCCTTCGTAGCGGATCGCGAAAGCGCGGCACGTCTGCCCACTGAAGACGACGTCGAAGGGAACGGCATCGCCGCCGTCGACCAGGTCGGCGGAATTGCAGAGCGGGACTTCCGCGCCACCCATCAGGCGTTGCCCAACAGCCAGGTGTGCAGTTCGGCAACCGTGTGCGCCACGAACAACGGACCCAGGGCGTGGAAGTCCCCCGGTTCATGGGCGCCGTAGCTCACCCCGACGCCTGCGCAACCGGCGTTGACGGCCATCTGCAGGTCATGGGTCGTATCGCCGATCATGAGGGTACGGTCCGGCGCTGTGCCGAACTCGCGCATCAGTTCCTCGAGCATCCGCGGGTGCGGCTTTCCCGCCGTCTCGTCGGCGGTACGCGAGCCGTCGAACATGCCCTTGAGCTGCACCGACCGAAGCGCTTCGTCGAGCCCGCGGCGCGATTTGCCGGTGGCCACGGCCAGCCAGTGGTGCCGCGCCTTGAGTTCTTCCAGCAGCGCGAGCACGCCGTCGAACAGCGCGATGTCATTCTGGTGCGCCGTGTAGTGGTGACGGTAGCGCGCGCCCAGCTCCGGGTACTTCTCCTGCGGGACATCGGGCGCGGCGTGCGCCAGGGCTTGCATCAGGCCCATGCCGATCACGTACGAGGCGGCCTTGTCGGTGGGCATGGCGCCGCCGACGTCCACCACCGCGCGCTGGATGCAGCGCACGATGATCTTCGTGGAATCGAAAAGCGTGCCGTCCCAGTCGAAGGCGATGAGGTCGAAACGGCGGGGACGGGTACTGCTCATCCCCCGGATTATCCCCACAGCGTGCGGTACGCGATCCAGGCAGTGGCCGCAAAAGTGGCAGCCACGAGCGCGATGAGCGCAGGCTGGCGTTTCAGCATGGCCGTCTGCATCCGGCGGTCATCGAGCATGTTGGCGGCCGGCAACCGGGCCAGCAACGCTCGCTCCAGCAGGGCGGCGTCGAACATCGGCGGGATCTTGCCCAGCTGGGCACTGCCCAGGTGATACACGAGGTAGGTGCGACCGATCAGCAGCGCCTTGCGCGAAGCGTACACATCGGACAGGACCGCCTCGGCGAGCAACTTCCCGCGACGGAAGAGACCCACCCGGTTCGCGGTGATGCGCAGCTCGCGCGGGTGGAGCAGGTCCCGGAAGGTGAGCCATGCCATGGCGATCGTCGCCACCATACCGCTGCCGAGCTGAAGGTAGATCACCAGTCCGGGTTTCACGTTCAAGGCCAGGACGGCCAGCGCCGCTAACATGAGGACCACCACGACGCCCAGCCCGAGCGCCATCCGCCGCATCGCCGCCAGGTACGCGGCCGTCTGCGGCAGCACCACGGGAAATTTCAAGGCACCATCGCCCCCAAGGTCCGCCCTCACGGCCGGGGGGCCGTCCCCTCGCCACGCCGGTTTCTCGCCGTAACGCCAGGCCAGCAACAGGCCGAGAGCAATCACCAGCCCGCCGGCCGCCAGGCTGCCGTTGGTCCACCAGGCGACTTCCCGGCTGAGGGCCTTCAGCGGCGCCATCTCCGCGGTGAACGCCTTGTCGCCGAACGGCCCCAGGTACTTGCCCCGGTCGTCAAGCCGATACAGCTCGACCAGCGAGTAGTCGGCGGCGACCGCGGCCTCGCCGAGGCTCTCGATCACGATCGGGTCGGCGCCAGGCGGCAACTCGGCGCGGGCCACCGGCCGGTCGCCGTCGAACACCAGCACGTCGCCGTCCTTCTGGCCCTGCCTCATCGCGATCATCCAGAGCGCCCCCTGCGGGCCGAATGCCATGTCGGTCACCTTGTTGCGGCTGGAGCGGGCCTGGGGGTGCGCCGAGGCGTCCAGTGCGCGAAGCAGCTCGGGCGCCTTCCCCGGGGTGCTGCGCGCCCAGACGACGCGGTGGTGATCGTTGTCGGCGATCGCCAGCGTATCGTTGCCGAGGTAGCGCAGCCGGTTCGGGAAATACAGCGGCAGCGTGGCTGGCACCGAGGACGTGATCCGCTTGCCCGCGAGGTCGAACACCTGCACCCGCTGGCCATTGGCATCGGCGATGAAGATGCGCTCTCCCGCCCGGTCCACCGCCAGGTGCACGGCACGCGACACCGGGTTGGCCTTGAGGTGGGGCCCGGACATGGCGGCGGCACATTGGCCCAGCTGCTGCCTGTCCGCGTCCCAGCCGCACCGCACGACGCGCGGCACGCTGTCGTCGAAGAACCAGGCCTCGATCCGGCCCTGGCCGTCCACGGTCCAGTCCATGTCGTTCGGGTCTTCCACCATGCCGAGAGCCTTGAGCGGCTGGCGGGCGACGCGCCGGCCGGCCGGATCCAGCACGTGCAGCGCGTGGTTCGCCACCACCGCCAGCTTTCCGTCGGGCATGGCGCGCATGGCACTCATGCCCACGAACGATTTGTCGATATCGAGGCCGCGTAGGAACCCTGCCACGCACAAGGCCAACCCCACGAGGATGGGGATGGCGATGCGCCATTCACGTTTGGTCATTTTTTCTCCTCCACGAATCGGGCCAGCTCAGGCGGCAAGGGCGACAGCAGCTCGATGGCTTCCCCGGTCTGGGGATGCGCGAACTTCAGCCGCCACGCATGCAGGAACATGCGCTTGAGGCCCTGCTTGCCGAGCGTCTTGTTCAGCTCGAACTCCCCGTATTTGTCGTCGCCGGCGATCGGGTGTCCCTGCGCCGCGAGATGCACCCGGATCTGGTGCGTCCGGCCGGTCTTGATGGTGACCTCGAGCAGCGTAAACCCGTCCAGCTTCCGCGCCACCTTCACCAGGGTGATCGACCGCATCCCGTCAGGGTCATCCTTGCCCACCACCTTCACGCGCCGCTCGCCATCGGCCTGCAGGTACTTGTGCAGCGGCAGGTCGATCACCTTCTTGTTGGCGGGCCAGGCGCCAACGGCGAGCGCGAGGTAGGTCTTGCCGGTCTCCCGCTCGCGGAACTGGTCTTGCAGACGGGTCAGGGCGGAGCGCTTTTTGGCCACCAGCAGGATGCCGGAGGTTTCCCGGTCCAGCCGGTGCACCAGTTCCAGGAACTTCGCCGCCGGCCGCGCCTGCCGCAGCTGCTCTATCACGCCGAAGCTCACGCCGCTGCCGCCATGCACCGCCACGCCGGCCGGCTTGTCGATCGCGATCAGGTGCTCGTCCTCGAAAAGAACGGGAAATTCGCGCGCCGGGGCCGGTTTTTCCAGTTTTTCGGCGATCCTTTCGGAGACCCGCACCGGCGGCAACCGCACCACGTCGCCCGCCGCCACGCGCGTGTCCGCCCCCGCGCGGCCCTTGTTCACCCGCACTTCCCCGCTGCGGATGATCCGGTAGACATGGGTCTTGGGGACGCCCTTGAGCTCGCGGATGAGGAAATTGTCGAGCCGCTGGCCCGCAGATTCCTCCTCCACGGTCACAAATTTCACCTGCGCGCTTGCAGGCGATGCCGCGCCCCCTATAATCTGTTTCACTAGCGTTACGCTGTAAGTGGTTGATTTGCCTTGGAGTTTAGTCCACGCACTGCCACCGGCCACGCTGGAAGGTCGATGCCACCGCACCCTTTGCGCGCAGATCGCCAGCCAGATGCTGTCGATGGTCCGTGAAGACGGCGGTCAAGCCGGCACTTTGAAACACTGATACGGAATACAGTCCGCGGGCCACGAGCCTTGCGGACGGACTAAAGCGAGAACTCCTGTGTTGATGGCGATCCTTGCGGCCTGCTGGCGGTGGCTCACAGCCCCGGCCGATGGCTTGGCGTCGCCGCCCGCCCGCGTCCCGCGGGCCCAGCACGCTGCAGGTCCTGCAGCACCGCGGCACCGCCTTTTCGGCGGCCCGCGACTCGCCCTCCTCCACGCGCCCTTGCCTCGCCGACCGAGTTAGCACTCGGCCGCGCGAAAGCATCTCCGGCAATTCCATCGTTTCGAAGCGCTAGCAGGCATCGTTGACCCGTCACGGGTCGGTTTGATGTTTGACTACAAGAAGGTGCAGCTATGAAGCGCATGCTGATTAACGCCACGCAGGCGGAAGAACGCCGGCTGGCGATCGTCGATGGACAGAAACTCCTCGACTATGAAATCGAAATCGAAGGGCGCGAGCAGCGCAAGGGCAATATCTACAAGGCCGTGGTGACGCGGGTGGAGCCCTCGCTCGAAGCCTGCTTTGTCGACTACGGCGAAGACCGCCACGGCTTCCTGCCGTTCAAGGAAATCTCCAAGACCTACTTCGCCCAGGGCGTGCCGGTGTCCCAGGCCCGCATCAACGACGTGATCAAGGAAGGCCAGGAGCTCCTGGTCCAGGTCGAGAAGGAAGAGCGCGGCAACAAGGGCGCGGCCCTCACGACGTTCGTCTCGCTGGCCGGCCGTTACGTGGTGCTGATGCCCAACAACCCGCGCGGCGGCGGCGTTTCGCGCCGCATCGAGGGCGACGACCGGGCCGAGCTTAAGGAGAACATGGACCAGCTGGAATACCCCAACGGCATGTCCATCATCGCGCGCACCGCCGGCATCGGCCGCAGCGCGCCGGAACTCCAGTGGGACCTGAACTACCTGCTGAAACTCTGGAACGCCATCGACGGCGCCTCCAAGGGCGGCAAGGGCGCCTTCCTGATCTACCAGGAATCGTCGCTGGTGATCCGCGCCATCCGCGATTACTTCAACCACGACATCGGCGACATCCTGATCGACACCGACGAGATCTACGACCAGGCCCAGCAGTTCATGTCGCACGTGATGCCGGAACACGCGGCCCGCGTAAAGCGCTACCGCGACGACGCGCCGCTGTTCTCCCGCTTCCAGATCGAACACCAGATCGAGTCGGCTTACGCTCGTGAAGTGAAGCTGCCCTCGGGCGGCGTGGTCGTCATCGACCACACGGAGGCGCTGGTGTCCATCGACGTCAACTCCGCGCGGGCCATCAAGGGCGGCGACATCGAGGAGACCGCGACCCGCACCAACCTGGAGGCCGCCGACGAGGTGGCGCGCCAGATGCGGCTGCGCGACCTGGGCGGCCTGATCGTCATCGACTTCATCGACATGGAAGAGTCGAAGAACCGCCGCGAAGTGGAAAACCGCCTGCGCGACGCGCTGCGGCAGGACCGTGCCCGCGTGCAGTTCGGCACGATCAGCAAGTTCGGCCTGATGGAAATGAGCCGCCAGCGCCTGCGCCCGGCCCTGTCGGAAGGCGCTTCCATCCCCTGCCCGCGCTGCGGCGGCCACGGCCACATCCGCGACACCGAGAGCTCGGCCCTGCAGATCCTGCGGATCATCCAGGAAGAGTCGATGAAGGACGGCACCGCCGCCGTTCACGTGCAAGTGCCGGTGGACGTGGCGTCCTTCCTGCTCAACGAGAAGCGCCCCGAGATCGCCAAGATCGAGCTCAAGCAGCGGCTTTCGGTGATCATGGTTCCCAACAAGACGCTGGAAACGCCCAACTACCGCCTCGAACGCCTGAAGCACGACGACCCTCGTTTGGACAACATCCAGGCCAGCTACCACATGGCCGAGGAAATCGAGGACCCGACGGCAGTCACGCGCCGCTCGCACGAACGCACCAACAAGCAGGAGCCCGTGATCAAGGGCGTGCTGCCGGACGCACCCGCGCCGATCGCCGTGCCCAAGCCGGAACCGGTCAAGGCCGCGGAGCCCGTGGCCCGCAAGCCGGTCGCCGCCCCCGCGCCGGTTGCCCCGGTGCCGGCCGAGTCCGGCTTCATCGGCTGGATCAAGAGCCTGTTCGGCGCCGCGCCGGCGCCCGCGCCTGCTCCCGTGCCGGTGGCCGAAGTGAAGAAGGAAGAACAACGGCGCGAAGGCGCGCGCGGCGACAGCCGCCGCGGCGGACGCGGCCGTGACGGCGAGCGCCGCGATGGCCGCCGGGGTGAAGGACGAGGCGACGGGCGCGGCCGTGACGGCGAACCGCGCCGCGAACGCGCAGAGGCAGGCGAAGGCCAGCCGCGCGGCGAAGGCGGGCGCCAGCGCGACGGCGAGCAGCGTCGCGGCGACCGGCAAGAACGTGGCGAGCGGCCCGAGCGCGCAGAGCGCCAGGACCGCGGCGATCGGCAGGAGCGCGGCGAAAGCCGTGGTGAGCGCCAGGGCCCGCGCGAGCGCCGGGACGGCGAGCAGCGCGCACCGGCCGAGGGCGCAGCCGCCAACCTGCAACCGGGCATGGAAGGCGCGGGCGCCGAACAGCGCCAGGAGCGCCCACCGCGCGGTGAGCAGCGGGGCGAGCGCGGCGAAGGCCGCCGAGAGCGCGGTGAGCGGGGCGGCCGCCGTGGCGACCGCGGCCCGCGTGAGCAGGCACCCGCCGGCGAAAACGCCGAGGCTGCCGCACTGGCCGGCGCCGCGGGATCGGTCGGCATGGTGGCCGACAGCGGCAGCCAGCAGGCTCCCGCCGCCGATGCGGTGCTTGAATCGCACACCCACCAGGACGTGCGTCCTCCCGAGGGCCAGGAAGGCGAAGAGCGCCGTGAACGCCGCTCACGCGACCGTTACGGCCGTGACCGCAGGGAACGTGGTGATCGCCAGCCCCGCGAAGAGGGCGCCGCACCGGCATCGGCAGCGACCGAGCAAGTGCAACCGGTCGCTGAAACGCTGCAGGAGCGTACCGAGCGGGTGCGTTACCCGACCGGCTTCGTGAACGAGGATACGGAAGCGCCGGTGCAGGCCATGCACCCCGCTGCCGCGGCGCCGGTCCATATCGCGCCGGTCCATAGCGCCCCGGCCCATGCGGCGCCGGGCCTGCCGAAGGTCCAGCCGTTCCAGCTGCCGGTGGAGGACCTGGTGCAAGTCGCGGAGAGCTCCGGCCTGCAGTGGGTCCGCTCGGATGCGGAAAAGATCGCAGCCGCCCAGGCGGCGATGGCGGCCGAACCCCAGCCCGTGCGCGTGCCACGGGAGCGCCCGGCGCCCATCGTCATCGACGAGGGCCCGCTGGTGCTGGTGGAAACGAAGCGCGACCTGCGCGACATGAAGCTGCCGTTCGAGCAAACCAGCCTGCTGTAATAAGACCCACCCCCGAAGCGCCTGCGGCGCCTCCCCCTCACGGGGGCCGAGACCTGCGGCTCCAAACCGACCTGCGTCGGCTTGGACAGGTCGAGGAATGGCCGCGTCTTGCGGCCATGCGGCCTGCAAGGCCCACCAGCGGACCGGCAAAGCCGGATCCGCGGTGGCCCCCGAAAAAGCTTACTGCAGCTGGTCCGTGGCTGCCCGCTTCCAGGCCTGGGCGGCTGCCTCGTCGTCGCCGCGCTCCTCCGCCAGCACTGCCAGCGCGCGCCAGGCATTGCGATGAAGCTTCGCGTCCTGCAAGCCCACCGCGGCCTGGCCCATCAACTGCTGCGCCTTGCCCCAGAGCTGGCGCTTCATGCATGCCACGCCCGCCAGGTATTGCAGCGTGGCGTCGCGCGGATTGCCGCGCTGCGCCTGTTCGATGCGAGCCAGCCAGGCGCCGTCGAAACTGTCCAGCCCGGCCTCCAGCGCGCGCACCAGTTTGACCTTGAGGCCGTCGCCCAGCTCGTCCTGGCGCTCCCACACCGGCAGCAGCCAGTCACGCGCCAGGTGCGCATCGCCGCCCAGGGCGGTGAGACGCTGCGCCGCATGGATCGCGAGCTCCGGCATTTCCCTTTCGGAGGACTCCAGCGAGGCCCACGCGCGCTGCAGCTGTGCGACGTCGTGCGCCCCGTTCAAGACGTCGATGGCCAGGCCGCGGACGATGCTTTGGGCCGCGCCGGCCGAGAAGGCGCGGTGCTTGCCCAGCAGGCGCGCCGTCTCCAGCGCATCGGCCGTCTGCTGCGCAAGCCGCGCCGCCTTCAGTTTGATGCGCAGCGCGAGCGTGCGGCGAGCCGCGCCCTGCGGCAACCCCTTGAGCCAGGCCATCGCCGCCTGGGGCTCGCGGTCGTCCAGCGACCAGCGCGCCGCCCGCATCAGGGCGCCCTCGCGCGTTTCCTGGGCATCGCGCGAAGCGGCCTGCTCCAGCGCCTGCTTCAGGTGCTCCTCGCGCGAGGCCCGGTCCTGCAGGGCCTGCGCGCTCTCCGCAGCGAGCAGGTGCGCGAGGGTGCGCACCTGGGAGGCGTTGCCCACTTCCTGGCCGCCAGTGCTGAGCGAACGCTCCTGTCCCAGCGCCGCCTCGGCCGACTTGCGGGCGCGGATGAAGCGCCCGGCCAGCAGGTGCGAAAAGGCGTCGAGCAGCGACCCGTGCATGGCGCGCTCCTTCTGCTGCGTCCGCCAGCGCAGCGCCTGCCGCGGCAGGTCGAACAACGCCGACAGCGCACGCAATGCCGCGTACAGGAACACGAAGGCCGCAAACAGCAGCAGCAGGACGAGGTTGAGCGACAGGTCCACCCGGTACGGCGGCCAGAACACCGTCACGGTGCCCTGGTTGTTGCCCGCGAACAGCGCTATCGCCACCGCGACGCCGAACAGGGCGAGGAGCCAGAGAGCTGCGCGCATCGGGGTGTTTACCGTCCGGCCGCCGCGGTCGCGAGCGTGGCGAGCGTCTCGTCGATGCGCGGCAACTCCACCGCGTGCAGTTGCGCCTGCACCTGCTGCGCGAGCGCGATGGCACCCTGGGTCTTGCGCGCCGCAGGGTCGAAGTACTTGCGCAGGGCTGCCACGGCCGCGGTCACGTCCCCGCGCGCGGCGTCGGTCTGGCGCGCCAGCAGCCCCAGCCGCGCGTTGAGCAGCTTGAGCTAGAGGTTCTCGCGCAGGAAGAACGCCTGCTCCGGCGCGAGCAGCACTGCTTCCGGCTGGTCCACTCGGCTCACGCGCACCAATCCCCTCGCCTCCTCGCGCACGTCGGCGAACAGCTTTCCCCACCACGGCAGCTGCACCGAAGCGGACGCGGCCTTGCGCGCCGCGGCCGCGGCGCCCGCCGGAACGACGGCGTTGGCGAGGGGCAGCTCGTCGACCTGGCGGGCCAGCTCGTCCAGCTTCACCAGCAACCCCGGCACGTCCGTGACGCTGGCCGTGCGGATGCGGTCGATGTCGCGCGCGATGGCGGCTCGCACGCGTGACAACCTCGGCTGCGCGGCCCGATCCAGCCGCTTGTCCGCGCTGCGCAGCTCCGCCAACAAGGGCTCGACACTGCCGGTCAACTGCGCCTGCTGCTGTGCGAGCCGCAGTGAGGACTCAATGTCCACCACGAGGTTTTCATCGCGCGACCGGGACAGGCTTTGCATCAGTTCCTCGACCTGGGTGCGCTGCAGCGCCACTTCGCCGAGGCGCGTTTCCGTCAGCGCCTGCCGAGCCGCGGTCTCGCGGGCCAGTTCCTGCGCCTGCTTCGCGACGGTGCGCGCCTCGATCGCGTTGGCGCCGCTGTCGGCGCTCTGGCGCGCCAGCTGCTCCTGGATGTTGGAGAGCTTCTGCCACAGCAGGCCGCTCGCGGCCAGCGCCACGGCCGACAGGGCAAGGAAGAAATAGAGCGTGCCCCGGGCGACGAGCACGCCGCGGGGTGGCGCCAGCGCGTCGTCGGCCGGTGTGGCGTCCAGCACTGGTGCCGGCGTGACGGTGGCGGATTCGCTGCTCGGCTCGGTACTCATCGAAACGATTCTAGGGCCGCGACCACGGCGTCCACGGCCGGTCGTGACTCGCAAACAACACCGAAGCCCGCCTTGCGCGCTGCATCGGCAATGCGCGCATGCGTCGCCACCGCACGGGCGCGCGACCAGTCCTGCTGCGGAAGCGCCGCCCGCAGGTGGGCGATCGCCTGCGAACTGCTGAACAGCCAGACGTCCCCGGCCTCAACCGCTTCCGACGCCTGATGCAATTGAGCGGGACTGAACTCGGGCGCCCCACGCCGGTAGGCAACCACCAGTTCGACCTTGGCGCCCGCAGCCGCCAGCTGGTCGGCCAGCCAGTCGCGGCCGCTGCTGGCGCCTTGCGCATCGCCGCCGCGCACGATCAGGGCCAGGTCGCCGGGATGGACCTGCGCCGCCACCTGCCGCCAGAGGGTTTCCGAGTCGAATTGGACGGCCGAAGCCGGTGGCGAATCCACCAGCGCCGCGTCCACGCCCACCTCCAGCAGGGCCTCGCGCGTGCCCGGTCCGGTGGCCCAGGCGCGCGTGCCGGCCGGCCACGAGCCGCCGGAAGGCTGGCCGGCGAAGAAGTGCCGTGCCGCATTGCCGCTGACGAACATCACGGCGCGTGCCCGCGCCACGCCGGCCCACGCGGCGCGCAGCGCCGCCGGGTCCGAAACCGGTGCGATGGCCATCAACGGGAGCGCGACCGCATCGAAGCCGCGCGTGCGCAATGCGTCGAGCCAACGCCCCGCCTCGCCGGCGGGTCGTGTGACGATGACGCGCATGGCGCGAAAGGGTCAGTGCGCGCCGGCGGCGCGAAGTTGCCCGGCGACCTGGGTGCCGAGTTCGGCGGCGCGCGCCAGGTCGGCCGCCGCACTGGCGGATTGGGCCCGCACCAGCGCGGTGGCGGTGTCCGGATCGCCCCATGCGGCGCGCAGCTGCAGGTATTCGCCCGAGAACGTGGCGAACGCGGCCAGCGGCATGGAGCAGCTGCCGCCCATGGCGCGGCTTACCGCGCGCTCGGCCGCGACGGCCAGCCACGTGGATTGGTGGGCGAGCGGAGCCAGGATCTCGAGCAGGTCGGCGCGATTGGCCCGCACCTCGATGCCCAGGGCGCCCTGCCCTGCTGCCGGCAGCATCTGCTCCGGCTCGAAGACCTGCCGGATGCGCTGGCCCAGGCCCAGGCGCTTCAGGCCCGCCGCGGCGAGCACGATGGCGTCGTAGTTGCCGTCATCGAGCTTGCGCAGCCGTGTGTCGAGGTTGCCGCGCAGCGGCTCGATCTTCAGGTCCGGCCGTAGCGAACGCAGCAGCACCACGCGGCGAAGGCTGGACGTGCCGACCACGGCGCCTTGCGGCAGGTCCGCGAACGCAGCGTAGCGGTTGGACACGAAGGCATCGCGGGGGTCCTCCCGCTCCATCACGCAGGCCAGCGCAAAGCCCTCGGGCAGATCCATGGGCACGTCCTTGAGCGAATGCACCGCGAGGTCGGCGTGGCCTTCCTCGAGCGCGACTTCCAGCTCCTTGACGAACAGGCCCTTGCCGCCGACCTTGCTCAGCGAACGGTCCAGGATCTGGTCGCCCTTGGTCGTCATGCCCAGCAGCGACACTTCGTGCCCGCGTTGCTCGAGCAGCGCCTTGACATGTTCGGCCTGCCACAGCGCCAGGCGGCTTTCGCGGGTGGCGATCACTAGCTTGCTCAATCTCGTAACCTGTTTGTAATGCTTGGGGGGTATGCGATGCTAGCATGCGCGCTGCCGAAAAAATAAGCAAACCCATGCCCTCAGCCCCGCCAACATTGCCCACTTCACCGTCCCGGCGGGCCCGCGACAACGAACGCCCCCTGGTCGAGGACATCCGCCTGGTCGGCCGGATCCTGGGCGACGTGATCCGGGAGCAGGAAGGCGTGGAAGCCTACGAGCTGGTGGAACGCATCCGCAAGCTGTCGGTGGCATTCCGCCGGGACGCCGACCACGAGGCCGACAAGGCGCTCAAGAGCCTGCTCAAGTCGCTGTCGGGCGAGCAGACGGTGAGCGTGATCCGCGCCTTCACCTATTTCAGCCACCTGGCCAACCTGGCGGAGGACAGGCACCATATCCGCCGCCGCGCGATCCACGAGCGCGCCGGCGACACGCAGGAAGGCAGCATCGAGGTTGCGCTGGCACGGCTGCGCTGGGCGGGCATCGGCACCAAGGCGGTGTCGCAGACCCTGGCCGGGGCCCACGTGTCGCCGGTGCTGACGGCGCACCCGACCGAAGTGCAGCGAAAGAGCATCCTGGACGCCGAGCGGGACATCGCCAACCTGCTGGCCCAGCGCGACGAGATCAAGGCCCGCGCGTTGCCCAAGGATGCGCTGGCGCCGCGCGAACTCGCGGCCAACGAGGCGCAGATTCGCGCGCGCGTGCTGCAACTGTGGCAGACGCGCCTGCTGCGCTTCACCAAGCTCACGGTCGCCGATGAAATCGAGAACGCGCTCAGCTACTACGAGGCGACATTCCTGCGCGAGATTCCCAAGATCTATGCGGAACTGGAACGCGAGCTCGGGCACCACCCCGTGGCCAGTTTCCTGCGCATGGGCCAGTGGATCGGCGGCGACCGCGACGGCAACCCTAACGTGAGCGCGCAGACGCTCGAATACGCCTTGCGCCGCCAATCCGAAGTGGCGCTGCGCCACTACCTGACCGAGGTGCATTACCTCGGCGGCGAGCTTTCCCTGTCCGCGATGCTGGTCGGCATCACGCCTGAAATGCGGACGCTCGCCGACAGCTCGCCCGACGCCAGCGAGCACCGCCTGGACGAACCGTACCGCCGCGCCCTCACCGGCATGTACTCGCGGCTGGCCGCCACGCTCAAGGAGCTCACCGGCGGGGAAGCAGCCCGCCATGCGATCGCCCCGCAGAACCCTTACCTGCGCGCCGAGGAATTCCTCGCCGACCTGCGCACGATCGAGGCATCACTGCTTGCGCACCATGGCTCGGCGCTGGTGCAGCAGCGCCTGCACCCGCTGATCCGCGCGGTGGAGGTGTTCGGCTTCCACCTCGCGACCGTCGATCTGCGCCAGAGCTCTGACCAGCATGAAGCCGTGATCGCGGAGTTGCTGGCCGTGGCGCGCATCGAACCGCATTACGGCAGGCTCCAGGAGGAAGCGCGCCGCGCGCTGCTGGTCAAGCTGCTGTCGGATGCGCGCCCGCTGCGCGTGATCGGCGGACAGTATTCCGAGCTCGCCCGCAAGGAACTCGACATCTTCGAGATGGCCCGGCGCATGCGGGAGCGCTTCGGCCCGCAGGCGATTCGCCACTACATCATCAGCCACACCGAAACCGCCAGCGACCTGCTGGAAGCGCTGCTGCTGCAAAAGGAAGCGGGCCTCGTGACGGGCACGCTCGACGACAAGGCCGTCGCCCAGCTCATCGTCGTGCCGCTGTTCGAAACCATCGAGGACCTGCGCAATGCCGCGCCCATCATGCGCGAGTTCTACGCACTGCCCGGCATCGCGAAACTGGTGCAGCGCTCAGGGGCCGAGCAGGACATCATGCTGGGCTACAGCGACAGCAACAAGGACGGCGGCATCTTCACCAGCAACTGGGAGCTGTACCGCGCGGAGATCGCACTGGTGGCGCTGTTCGACGAGCTCGCCCACAGCCACAACATCCAGCTGCGGATGTTCCACGGCCGCGGCGGCACGGTGGGACGCGGCGGCGGGCCGAGCTACCAGGCCATCCTGGCGCAGCCGCCCGGCACCGTGCGCGGCCAGATCCGCCTCACCGAGCAGGGCGAAGTGATCGGCTCCAAGTACGCCAACCCCGAGATCGGCCGGCGCAACCTGGAAACGCTGGTGGCGGCCACGCTGGAAGCCACGCTGCTGCAGCCGACCAAGACGGCGCCCCGTGCGTTCCTGCAGGCGGCGCAGACGCTGTCGCAATCGAGCATGGCCGCCTACCGCGCGCTGGTCTACGAAACGCCCGGCTTCACGGAGTATTTCTTCGGCTCCACGCCGATCCGCGAGATCGCCGAACTCAACATCGGCTCGCGCCCCGCGTCGCGCAAGGCGACCCTGCGCATCGAGGACCTGCGTGCGATCCCCTGGAGCTTCAGCTGGGGCCAGTGCCGCCTGACGCTGCCGGGTTGGTATGGCTTCGGCACCGCGGTGCACGCGTTCCTCGACGAAAACCCCGCGCAGCCGCGCCGCGAGGGCCTCGCGTTGCTGCAGAAGATGTACCGGCAGTGGCCGTTCTTCCGCGCGCTGCTGTCGAACATGGACATGGTGCTCGCCAAGAGCGACCTGGCCCTGGCGTCACGCTACGCCGAACTGGTGCCGGACGCCAAGCTGCGCAAGCGCATCTTCGGGGCGATCGAAGCCGAGTGGCATCTCACCGTGGACGCCCTGCAGGCGATCACAGGGGAGAAGCAGCGGCTCGCGGGCAACCCCGCGCTGCAGCGCTCGATCCGCCACCGCTTCCCCTACATCGACCCCCTGCACCACCTGCAGGTCGAACTGGTGCGGCGCTACCGCAGCGGCAAGCTGGACGACCGGGCGCGGCGCGGCATCCACATCTCGATCAACGGCATCGCCGCCGCGCTGCGGAACACCGGCTGACGCCTACGTTCCGAGCAGCTCGCCCACGGGCTTCAGGTCGTCCACGCGGTCGCAAACGGCCTTGATCACCATCATGATGGGGATGCCCAGGAGCAGGCCCCACACGCCCCACAGCCAGCCCCAACCCAGGACGCCGATGAAGACGGCCACCGGGTTCATCCGGCTCGCCTTGCTGGTGAGCCAGGGCACCATCAGGTTCCCCTCGATGGTGTTGATGAAGAGCGAGACGCCGGCCACCGCCAGCGCCATGTTGATCTCGCCGAACTGCAGGAACGCCACGGTTCCAGCCGCGCCGGTCACGAGGACGGAGCCGATGTAGGGAATGAGGTTCAGCACGCCCGCGGCGAATCCCCAGACCGCGGCGTGCTTCAACCCGAGCGCCCAGAAGGCGAGCCCCGTCGTCACGCCGACGACGATGCTGGCCAACAGCTGGACCAGGAGGTAGCGCTGGATCTGGCCGGTGATCTCGTCCAGGGCCTGCACCGTGACCTTCTTGTGGGTGAGCGTGGGGCCGGCGATCTTCACCAGCTTGCGGCGGAACGTGTCGCCCGCCAACAGCAGGAAGTACGTGAGGAAGGTCACGACGACGACCTGGCCGATCAGGCTGGCGAGGCCCACGGTGCCGCTCCACAGGTGGTCGCGGATGTTGAAGGCGGGCTTTTCGACGACGACGCGCTGCACGCCGCGAGCCGTCGGGGCGGTCGTGCTCGCGTCCTGCGCCGCCTGCTCGAGGTGCTCGGCCGCCTTCTGGACGGTGCCCAGGGTGGTGTTGTCGGACCGGCTGGTGCGCCGCATCGTGTCGCGCAGCTTCTTCGCGGCCTCCGGAAGGGACGCGACCAGCTGGTTGGCATCGTCGGCGAAGGCCCAGACCGAGGCGCCCGTCCCGCCGAGGAGCCCCAGTATCAGCACCGCCGCGCTGATGGCGCGCGGGATCCGCCACCGCTCGAGCGCGTCGACTATGGGCGACAAGGCATAACTGAACATGACGCCGATCATCACGGGGATGAGGAACGCGCTCGCCCACTTGAGCGTTGCCAGCACGGCCAGCACCGTGAGCACGACGAGCGCCACGCTGCGCACTTCCGTCGGCCCCCGCAGCAGCACGTGCGAAGGGTCTTCCGGGTCCGCGGCCAGTGGCGGCGGGGCTTGCGCCTCCGGCTCGTGCTGTTCGGGTTGATTCATCGTTCCCTTCTGTTCAGGAGGTCAATGCCTCGCGGACCGCACTGAGCTGCCGTCGGGAAACCGCCAGCAGGTCTTCGATGCCGTTCAGCCGGACGGCCCAGCCCTCGCCTTCCTCCGGGTCGTAGTGCTTCTCCAGCGCGCGCACGGCACGCCGCGCCACCAGCGCATTGCGGTGCACCCGCAGGAAGTGCGCGGCGTGGCGCTCTTCCAGTTCGCTGAGCGAGGCATCCAGAATGTAGCTCCTGCCGGCCGTCCGGACGGTGATGTATTTGAGTTCGGCCTTGAAATACAGCACTTCGGCCAGGGGCACCCGTTCGGTCCGGCCACGGTCCTGGATCAGCAGCACCTCAGGCACCGCCGCCGCGGCGGCGCCGGCGCGCGCCTGCAGCAGCCGGTCCACCTTCTGCAGCGCGGTCTGCAGCCGCTCCAGGCGCACGGGCTTGGTGAGGTAGTCCACGGCATCGAGCTCGAACGCCGCCACGGCGTGTTCGGCATAGGCGGTGACGAACACCACCGCGGGCGGCTGCGGCATCCGGCGCAGGGCCTGGGCCAGGGCGAGGCCGTCCGCGCCCGGCATGTGGATGTCGAGCAGCACCGCGTCGAAACGCAGCCGCTGCAGTTGCTCCAGGGCCTGCGCCGCGTTGCCCGCCTCGCCTCCCACGCCGGCCGCGGGCGCCCGGCAGTCGCCCAGCAGGGTGCGCAAGCGCGATCGCGCCAGCGGCTCGTCGTCCACGACCAGCAATTGCAGCGTCATTGGCGCGCCCCCGTCAAGCTCATACCGGCACCTCCATCCTCACCTGGTAGATCCCATCCTTCAGCGCCGCCTGGAATTGCCCCTGCACGTCGTGCAACAGGCGCAGCCGGTCGCGCACATTGTCTTGCGCGACGCCATGCCCGCGCCGTCCCTGGCCCGCCGGAACGGTATTCGTCACCTTGATGACCACCGTGCCGCTGCGGCGCTGCGTGCTGACCTTGACCTGCGCGCCCGCCGCGCTGGGCTCCACGCCGTGCTTCACGGCATTTTCCACGAGGGGCTGCAGCACCAGCGGCGGCACGCGCGCGCTGCCCGCAAGCGGGTCCAGCGCCCATTCGACCTGCAGCCGGTCGCCAAAGCGTACCTGCTCGATGTCCAGGTAGCGCCTTGCCAGCGTCACCTCCTCGGCCAGCGTCACCGATTCCCCCGGCTCCATCAGGGCATGGCGAAACAGGTCGCTCAGGTCTTCCAGGATCGCCTCCGCGCGAGCGGGGTCCTCCCGCACCAGGGCGATAGCGCTATTGAGGGTATTGAACAGGAAGTGCGGGCGGATGCGAGCCTGCAGTTCGGACAGGCGGGCGGCGGCGTCCGCCGGCATGCGGCCCTTCGCGCGCAACGCCAGCGCCGCCACCAGGGCCGCGGCCAGGACGGCCCCGGTGAAGGCGGAAGCGACCCAGGGCGCGCCCGCAGTGCCGATCAGGGCCATCATGGCGCAGCCATACAGGCCGGCCAGCGCACCCAGTGCCATGCCGCACACCTGCTGCCAGGCCGGCGGCAGCCGTGCGAGCGCCTTCTTGAGGCTGCAGCCGACGATCAGCCAGGCGAGTGTGGCGGGCAGTGCGGCCACGCTGAGGATGGCAACGCGCAGGAGCCAGTCGGCCGGCGACGCGGCGCCGAACATCGCCCCCACCGACATCACGGTCTCGACGAACAGGACGGCCCTGAGGATCACACCGACGTGGCAGGCGTCGAAAACCAGCGCGCGCGCCGGGCGTGACGGCGCCATGGGGGTGGCGCCCTCCTGGAACGTCGATAAAATCTGTGAATCCTTCATCAGCAGCTGGCTTTGGCCCGATTATTGGTGATCCTTGCCGCAACCACCCCCGGGGCGAACCAGTAATCGGCCCGCCCCTGCCCCTTATGAACCAATTCGACAAGAAGTCCCAGGCCTGGTCGGCGCTGTTTTCCGAGCCCATGAGCGAGCTGGTGAAGCGTTACACGTCCAGCGTGTCCTTCGACCAAAGGCTGTGGAAGGCGGACATCGAGGGGTCGCTCGCGCACGCGGGGATGCTGGCGGCGCAGGGCATCATTTCGGCGGCGGACCTGGCCGCGATCGAGCAGGGCATGGCGCAGATCGCGCGCGAGATCGAAGCGGGCGGGTTCGAATGGAAGCTCGACCTGGAGGACGTGCACCTGAACATCGAGGCGCGCCTCACCCAGCTGGCGGGGGACGCCGGCAAGCGGCTGCACACCGGGCGCAGCCGCAATGACCAGGTCGCGACGGACGTCCGGCTGTGGCTGCGTGGCGAGATCGACGCGATCGCCGCGTTACTGGCCGAACTGCAGAAGGCCCTGCTCGGCCTCGCTGAGAAGAATGTCGAAACCATCATGCCCGGGTTCACGCACCTGCAGGTGGCGCAGCCGGTGAGCTTCGGCCACCACATGCTCGCCTACGTGGAGATGTTCAGCCGCGACGCCGACCGCATGGCCGATGTGCGCAAGCGGGTCAACCAGTTGCCGCTCGGGGCCGCGGCCCTGGCGGGCACGAGCTACCCGCTCGACCGCGAACGGGTGGCACGCACGCTGGGCATGGACGGCGTCTGCCAGAATTCGCTGGACGCGGTGAGCGACCGGGACTTCGCCATCGAGTTCACCGCCGCGGCCTCGCTTGCCATGGTTCACATCAGCCGCCTGTCCGAGGAGCTGGTGCTGTGGATGAGCCAGAATTTCGGCTTCATCGAGATCGCCGACCGCTTCACGACGGGCTCGTCGATCATGCCGCAGAAGAAGAACCCCGACGTGCCGGAGCTCGCGCGAGGCAAGGCGGGGCGCGTCGTCGGCCACCTCATGGGCCTCATCACCCTCATGAAGGGCCAGCCGCTGGCCTACAACAAGGACAACCAGGAAGACAAGGAGCCGCTGTTCGACACGGTGGACACCTTGAAGGACACCTTGCGCATCTTCGCGGAGATGGTCGGCGGCATCACGGCCAGGCCGGAGGCCATGGAAAAGGCGGCTCTCAAGGGTTACGCCACGGCCACCGACCTTGCGGACTACCTCGTGAAGAAGGGCCTGCCGTTCCGCGACGCGCACGAGACGGTGGCGCATGCCGTGAAAGCAGCGATAGCGCACCAGGTCGACCTGTCCGAACTGCCGCTTACGGTGCTCAAGCAGTTCAATGCCGCGATCGAGAAGGACGTGTACGACGTACTGTCCTTGCGCGGCTCGCTCGAGACGCGCAACGTGCTGGGCGGCACAGCGCCGTCGCAGGTGCGCGCGCAGATCGCACGGCACCGCGCCCGCCTGGGCTGACCCCGCAGGCAGGGCGCGCCCTGCCCATCCGTGCGGCCGGTTGGCAGCCGCGGCGGAAAAGGCGCATAGTGGGCCGATGGGTTCCATGGGCATGGCGATCCTCCTTCGGTGGCGCTCGTTCACCGTGGTGCTGGTGCTGAGCCTGCTGGGCGCAATTGCCTCCGCCGCACCCGTCGTGGCGCTCCAGCTGCAGGACGCGATCGGCCCTGCCAGCGCCGACTACCTGGTGCGGGGCATCCGCAAGGCGGCCGAAAGCGGCGCGCCGCTCGTCGTCGTCCAGCTGGACACGCCCGGCGGCCTGGACACTTCCATGCGGCAGGTGATCCAGGCGATCCTCGCTTCGCCGGTGCCGGTGGCCGTGTACGTCAGTCCCGAAGGCTCGAGAGCCGCGAGCGCGGGCACCTACATCCTCTACGCGGCCCACATCGCGGCGATGGCGCCCGCCACCACGCTCGGGGCAGCGACCCCGGTGGCGATCGGAATGCCCGGCAGCGACCGCAAACCGCCCGCGGACCGGCCGGCCGGAGGGGCCAGCAGCCCGGCCTCGGGTTCGAGCGCACCGGCCGCGGGCTTGGGCGACGCGATGACGGCCAAACAGGTTCACGATGCGGCAGCCTTCATCCGCGGGCTGGCGCAACTGAGGGGCCGCAACGCCGAATGGGCCGAGCGCGCGGTGCGCGAGGCCGTGAGCCTCACTGCCGCGGAAGCCCTGCAGTCGAAAGTGATCGATGTCGTTGCGAAGGACCTGCCCGACCTGCTGGCCCAGATCGATGGCCGCAGCGTGCGCGTTCAGGCCTCCGACCGGCGGCTCGCCACGCGCGGCGCCGCGGTCGAAACCCGCCTGCCCGACTGGCGGCAGAAGGCACTGGCGGCGGTCACCCATCCGAGCGTCGCGCTCATCCTGATGATGATCGGCATCTGGGGGCTGTTCTTCGAGTTCTCCTCGCCCGGCCACGGCATCCCCGGCGTCACCGGTGCGATCTGCCTCCTGGTGGCCCTGTTCGCGCTGCAGTTGCTGCCTGTCAATTACGCGGCGCTGGGCCTCGTGCTGCTCGGCATGGCGCTGCTGGTCGCGGAGTTGTTGTCGCCAAGCTTCGGCGTGCTCGGGGTCGGCGGCATCGTGGCCCTCGTCGCCGGCGGGCTCCTGCTGTTCGATGAAGACGTCACCGGTGTCGGGGTGCCGCTGCCGCTGGTCGTTGGATTGGCGCTCGCGTCCGCCGCGGTGGTTCTGCTTGGCGGCGGGATGGCGCTCAAGGCAAGACGCAGGCCCGTGGTCAGCGGCCGGGAAGTGCTGGTAGGCGCGTCCGGTGAGGTGCTGCAGGTCTCCGAAGGTGAGGCCTGGGCCGAGGTGCTGGGTGAACGCTGGAAGGTCACCGGTGACCGGCCGCTCGTCGCCGGCCAGCGCATCCGCGTCGCCGGGGTGGACGGCCTCACGCTCCGAGTGCATGCCGATACGGAACCGCAATCCCAAGGAGGCTCCCCATGATCAACATCTTCAACCTGGGCCTGGGCGGCGCGCTGCTGCCGCTGGTGGCCGTCCTGCTGGTGCTGTTCGCCATGTCGATCCGCATCCTGCGCGAGTACGAGCGTGCAGTCGTTTTCCAGCTGGGGAGGTTCTGGCGCGTGAAGGGCCCGGGTCTGGTGATCCTCATTCCCGGCATCCAGAAGATGGTGCGCGTCGACCTGCGCATCGTGACGATGGACGTGGAGCCGCAGGACGTGATCTCGCGCGACAACGTTTCGGTCAAGGTCAACGCCGTCGTGTTTTTCCGGGTCATGGACCCGCAAAAGGCCATCATCCAGGTCGAGAACTACCTTTTTGCCACCAGCCAGCTCGCGCAGACGACGCTGCGAGTGGTGCTGGGCAAGCACGAGCTGGACGAGATGCTCGCCGAGCGCGAGCGCCTGAACATCGACGTGCAGCGCATCCTCGACGCGCAGACCGACGGCTGGGGCATCAAGGTCACCAATGTGGAGATCAAGCACATCGACCTGAACGAATCGATGATCCGCGCCATCGCCCGCCAGGCCGAGGCCGAGCGCGAGCGCCGCGCAAAGGTCATCCATGCCGAGGGCGAGAAGCAGGCCGCGGCCTCGTTGCTGGAAGCGGCGCAGATGCTGGCGCAGCAGCCCGAGGCGATGCAGCTGCGGTACCTCCAGACCATGACGCAGGTGGCTGGGGACCGAGCATCGACAATCGTCTTCCCGCTGCCGATGGACTTGCTGGGATCCCTGCTGGACAGGGCCCGGCCGGGTCCTCCCGGCGACGCTGCGTGAGCTTTTTTCGGGAGAGGCCCAAAATTCCTCAAGCCATGCGGGCCGTGACCCGCTAGCATTCCGGGCACATGGGGCCCCCACGCTTCGCTGCCCCCCGAGGGGGCGCTTTTGCCTAGGGGCGGCCCGTCGTCAAAAAAAGAGGAGTCCCGCCGTGCCCGTGATCACCAACATCGAAGACCTGCGCGTCCTGGCGCAAGAACGCGTCCCGCGCATGTTCTACGACTACGCCGACTCCGGCTCGTGGACCGAAAGCACCTATCGCGCCAATGAAACCGACTTCGGGCGCATCCTGCTGCGCCAGCGGGTCGCCGTGAACATGGACAACCGGACCACCCGCACTCGCATGGTGGGCGAAGACGTGGCGATGCCGGTCGCCATCGCGCCGGTCGGCCTCCTGGGCATGCAACACGCGGACGGCGAGATCCTCGTGGCGCGGGCCGCCATGAAATTCGGCATCCCGTTCACGCAGTCCACCATGAGCATCTGCTCCATCGAGGATATCGCCGCGGCAACCCAGGCGCCATTCTGGTTCCAGCTTTACTGGATGCGGGACCGCGACTTCATGGACCGTCTGATGGACCGGGCAAAAGCGGCGGGGTGCTCCACGCTGGTGCTTACGCTCGACCTGCAAGTGCTGGGCCAGCGCCATAAGGACCTGAAGAACGGCATGACCGCACCGCCCAAGCCAACCCTCGCGAACATCATCAACCTGATGATGAAGCCGAGGTGGTGCCTGGGCATGGCAGGCACGCGGCGGCATGGCTTCGGCAACCTGATCGGGCATGCCAAGGGAGTGAGCGACATGTCCTCGCTGAGCGCGTGGACCCGGGAACAGTTCGACCCGCAGCTCGATTGGAACGACGTGGCCTGGATCAGGAAGCGCTGGGGCGGCAGGTTGATCCTGAAAGGCATCCAGGATGTCGAAGACGCCCAGCTCGCAACCCACAGCGGCGCCGAAGCAATCATCGTGTCCAACCACGGCGGCCGGCAACTCGATGGGGCGCCTTCCTCGATTTCGGCCCTGCCGGCCATCGTGGATGCGGTGGGCCACAAGATTGAAGTGCACATGGACGGGGGCATTCGCTCCGGCCAGGACGTGCTCAAGGCCGTTGCGCTCGGCGCGAAGGGCACCTACATTGGCAGAGCAATGGCGTACGGGCTGGGCGCCATGGGCGAGGAAGGCGTCACCAAAGCGCTGGAGATCATCCACAAGGAGCTGGACGTGACGATGGCCTTCTGCGGCCGCACCGACATCAATACGGTGGATCGAGGCATCCTGCTGCCGGGAAGCTACTGAAGGGCCGTCGCCCTCAACGCTTCGCGCAGTCGCACTCCGGGCTGCCCTTGTCGAAGATCACCCGCCATTGGCCCGGCGCTTCCAGCCGCCAGATCGAGCTGAAGCGAGCGAAGACCTTGCCCTGCGGGTTGCGGACCGGCCCCGAGCTGATGGCGAGCGTGCCGGAATCGAGCACCTCCACTTCGTCCGGTTCCCATGAAAACGGGGCCTGCGGATCCTTGTAGAACCGCGCCCAGAAATCTACGACCGCCGCCTTTCCGCGCAGCGGTTTCGGTCCCGAAAAGAACACCGTGTCTTCCGCGACGAAGGTGGCGAAGGCACGATGGTTGCGGTCGGACATCGTCTTCGCGAAGGCCCTTTCCGCGGCCATCACCTGCCGGCGGGCCTCATCGGGCCCAAGCCGCGCCACCGGCGCGGCGCAGCCCGCCAGCGACAAGCCGGCCACAAGAGCAATCAGGGCAGCCACGCGCGGGCCACCGCGGAACCGGCTTCGCCGGGCCGCTGGTGGCACCCCCTTGAGGGGGAGGCGCCGCAGGCGCTTCGGGGGTGGGTTCATTTCATCGGCCGCCGGCGGGACGGGGCGCGACCGTCTTCAGGTACTCGTACAGCGCTTGCGAATCCACGTCGCTCATCTTGGCCAGCGATTCGAAGGGCATCACCTTGATCGGCGTGCCGTCCGGCCGCTTGCCGCTGCGCAGCATCGTGATGAATGCCGCCGAGTCCTTGTAGCGCGTCATGGCAGAGCCCTCGCCGGGAGTGATGTTCGCCGCGGGCGGCCAGTCGGGCGGGCCGCCCGGAATCTTGCCGCCCGACAGGTGCTCCCCATGGCAGCCCAGGCACATATTGGCCACATACGCGCCGTGCCTGGCATCCACGGCTTCCGGCACGGGCTGCGCCGGGGGAAGCGAATGGTCGATCTTTTCGGCCGCGTCCTTGATGGCGCCAAAGCCGTAGAGGATGCGCACGGGCGGCGGCAGCATCATCGCGGGCGCCGTTCCCTGCACGGGCGCCAAGCCGCGCACGTATGCGACCAGGGCGGCGAGGTCCTGGTCGGTGAAGCGGTTGTAGTCCTCGCTGGGCATGATCATCGTCGGCTGGCCGTTGGGCTTGACGCCATGCCGGATCGTGCGGACCCAATCCTCCGGCTTGTAGCCCACCGTCACACCGCCCGGGCTGATGTTGGGGCCCGCGATGCGCAGGCTGCCGTTGTCGACGAACACCCTGCCTTCGCCCTTCGCGCCGTGGCAATCCACGCAGCCCCGCGACTCGAACAGGTACTTGCCCCGCGCCAGCGCCTGGGCTTCGGCGGTGTACGCCACGGGCTTGACCGCGATCTCGACCTTGCGCGCCATCTTGCGCTCGGCCAGCTGGTAACCCAGCGCCCCGGCGCCGGCCACGACCACCACCACCGCACCCACGGCGGCAGTTGTCCATTTGATCCATCGCTTCATGATTGGTGCTCCAGCCTCGGCTTCGGGAAAGCGGGCGATTCTAGGGATTCAGCCCAAAAACGTCAGTGAACGATTTCACCGGGATCGAAACCGCCGGTCAAGACGGCAGAATCCCTGCATGCCCCTGCGCCGCATCGCCCACCTCGACATGGACGCGTTCTTCGCCTCCGTCGAGCTGCTGCGTTACCCGCAGCTCAAGGGGCTGCCGGTGGTCATCGGCGGCGGCCGGCGCGAGGTGGACGAGATGGTGCGCAAACAGTACGCCGGCCTGCCCCTGGGCGAGATTCCGGCTTCGGCGTTCCCGCTGCTCAAGGACTACGTGGGCCGCGGCGTCATCACGACGGCCACCTACCCCGCGCGCCAGTTCGGGGTGGGCTCCGCGATGGGCATGATGAAGGCGGCCCGGCTGTGCCCGCAGGCAATTGTGCTGCCCGTGGATTTCGAGGAGGTGCGCAGGTACTCGCGCCTGTTCAAGGGCACGATCGCCGAAATCGCGCCCGTGGTCGAGGACCGCGGCGTGGACGAGGTGTACATCGACTTCACCGACGTACCCGGTGGCCAGCGCGAAGGCGGGCGGGCGCTCGCGCGGCTGATCCAGCGCGCCATTCTCGAGAAGACGGGCCTCACCTGTTCCATCGGCGTCGCGCCCAACAAGCTCATCGCCAAGATGGCGAGCGAGTTCAACAAGCCGAACGGCATCTCCGTGCTGTACGAGGCAGATGTGCAGGCGAAGATCTGGCCGCTCCCGGTGCGCAAGATCAACGGCATCGGGCCCAAGGCCGAAGTGAAGCTCGCGAAGCTTCACCTGCATACCATCGGCGACATCGCCGCGCAGGAGCGGGAATGGCTGGTCGACAACTTCGGAAAGTCCTATGGCGCGTGGATGCACGACGCCGCATGGGGCCGCGACGACCGGCCCGTGGTCACCGAGAGCGAGCCGGTGTCGATGAGCCGCGAGACCACGTTCGACCGCGACCTGCACGCGGTGCGCGATCGCGCCGAGCTGGGGTCGATCTTCACGGACCTGTGCAAGCAGGTGGCGAGCGACCTGCAGCGCAAGGGCTACGTCGGCAGGACGATAGGCATCAAGCTTCGCTACGATGATTTCAGGATCGCGACGCGCGACCACACGATCGACCATTTCATCGCCGACGCGAAGACGATCCGCCAAGTGGCGGGGCAATGCCTGAAGCGCGTCCCGTTGGACCGGCGCCTGCGACTGCTGGGTGTGCGCGTGGGTAAGCTGGCCAAGGCAGGCTCACCCGAGGCCCATGCATTGCCGGCCGTCGGCACGCCGGCGCCCGTCGGCCATCGCGTTGCGGAGCCGTCGCCGCCGTTCGAAGGGACGCTGGACCTGTTCTGAGGACAGGCCAAACGCCACGGATCAGGCGATGACGATTTCGTCCTGGTGGTTCGTGATGTGCAGGTTGTGCGCCAGCGCGAAATCGGGCTTGGCCAGGGCGCCGTAGGCGAAATGCGGACTGAGCGGGCCGTTGTACCCATTGAAGCGGGTGATCGCCCCGCGCAAGCGGATCGCGGCGGATCGCCAGTCGGCCCCGGCCGCCAACGCCGGTGCCCCCGGGATGGGCTCGTCCAGGCCGTGGCTCATCCGCCCGCGCCATTTGAACCAGGCGAACGCGGCGCTGCCCGCCGTTCCCTGGAACAACGGGCTGCGCGGCTGCGGATAGCCATCCATGCTCATCTCGATGCTTTGCGCGAGGTGTTCCAGCACCGCACCGAGCGGCCAGGCGCCGATAGCCTTCACACCCGCCGCCCGTTCGATGCGGTCGAGCCAGCGCAGCGAAGCGTCCAGCGATTGCACTTTGGGCAGGTCTGCCATGGCGATACCTCCGGCGGCGAATGGAACCATCAGGAACTGGCGGCGCTTCATCGGCCGCATGGTACCAAGGCGGGGGGCCACGGCCCCGTGCCCCGGCCCGCCACGCTGGAGCAGTCCTACCGCGCCAAGCCCCTTCCGCCTACATGAGCAGGACGTATTCGCCCCTACCGTGGAATGGGTTCCACTCTTTCAGGGGTTCGATATGAAAGCACAACTACGCAGCCACCTGCTGGCCCTGTCCCTGCTGGCGCCGGCCGCCATCGCCTTCACGGCGCTGCCGTCGACCGTCGTCGCGCAGCCGGCGACACCGGAAGTCCACTCGCTGCAGGTCACCAGCGACAACGGCCTCGCACCCGGCTCGCGCCTGCGCTTCCGGCTGGAAGGCACGCCCCGGGCGAAGGCGAGCATCCGCATCCGCGGCGCCCAGGCGATGATCCCGCTGGCCGAGACTTCGCGTGGGGTGTACGTCGGCCGCTACGTCATCAGCCGCAATGACAACATCCAGGAAGGCGACAAGATCCGCGCCATCATGCGGCGTGGCAACCGCACTGTGACGGCAAGCTATGACATCCCCGCCGGGTTGGGCAACGTTGCCTCCGCGCCCCCGGCTCCCCCGGCGCCCCTGCCACTGCGTATCGAGCGGTTCCAGGTCGCCGCCCTCGACCGTATCGAACCCGGCGCCGAAATTCGCTTCACGCTGGTGGGCCTTCCCGGCGCCGCGGCCTCCGTGGACCTGCCGGGCGTGGCCAACAACGTGGCGCTGCGAGAAGTGCGCCCCGGCCAGTACGAAGGGACGTATGTCGTGCGGCGGCGCGACACGCTGGACCCGAGCGGCCCGGTCGTGGCGACGCTTCGCATGGGAGAACGCGCCGTGTCGATGAACCTGGCGCAGCCGCTGGTGGCCGCCGACAACCGGCCGCCCTCCATCACCAACCTGACGCCGCGCGAGGGGGACACGGTCGCGGGCGGCCCGGCCACGGTGATCTCCGGCTCGTTCCGCGACCGGGGCGGCGCCGGCGTCGACCCCGGCACGGTCCGCATCATGCTCTCCGGCCGCAACGTGACGTCGGATGCGCAGGTCAACCCCGATTCGTTCACCTACCGCGCGCCGCTGCCGCCCGGACGGCATACCGTGGACGTGACGGCACGCGACAACGCCGGCAACACGGTCCGCAGGACATGGAGCTTCGAAGTCGCGTCCGGCCCGGCCGGCGTGCCGATCCAGATCCTCAGCCACGTGAACAACGGGCAGGTGGACGGCAACGTGACCCACGTTCGCGGACGCACGGCGCCCATGGCCGAGGTCAACGTCCGCGTGGACGCGGTACCGCCGGTGGTCGGCCAGTTCGGCGTCGCGCAGAACGTGTTCTCCCGCACCGTGCAGGCGGACTCGAACGGCCACTTCGAATTCAGCTTCAGCTCGCCTTTCCCCGTCGCGGGCACACGCTACGACATCGTGATGAAGGCGCACAAGGCGGACGTCACGACCGAAGCCAAGCTGGTGCTGTATCAGCGCCAGGGCTGAGGCACTTGACGGATGCTTACTGCTAACTTACATTGGATCTGACGCCGAACTTACAGACGCGCTTTCTCGCCCCGGAGACCGCCATGACGCTCAACGAACTGCAACGTATCAAGCAATGGCACGTCGCGCATCGACTCGAACATCCGGTCGAGTACCACCTGTGGGACGCGGTGCTGACGCTGTGGGTGATGGGCTGGGTGGGTTGGCTGCCGGCGTATGCATTCGAGCAGTTCTGGGGCATCCCCCTCTGCGCGCTCGCCATCGCAGCCCCCGGCATGTACGTGGCTTGGCGAGTCAAGGCGCACCGGGCGCAAAAGCTGCGCTGCGACTGGCTGCGTCCCTAGGCAGCCGCTCCTCGCGTGCTTGTCCCGTGTTTGCCAGGCGCGCGCACTGCCGCGCGCTAAAGTGATCCCACGTTCAATCGAGAGGATCGCCATGGAATGCTTCAACCTGACGCTGCAGGATCACGTCGCCCACCTTGTGCTCAGCCGCCCCGATGCGCTGAACACCATGCATCCGAAGTTCTGGCGCGAACTCGATGACGTCCTCGCGAGACTGCACCGCGAAGGCGCCGCGCGCGCGCTGGTGATCTCGTCGACCGGCAAGCATTTCAGCGCCGGCATGGCGCTGGAAACTTTCGGCGGCGACATCGCGATGAACGACCGCACGCCCGAAGGCCGCGCCGCGGTCTTCGACCTTCTTGCCGAGATGCAGGCCACCTTCACACGGCTGGAAACGCTGCGAATCCCGGTGATCGCGGCGATCCAGGGCGGCTGCATCGGCGGTGCAGTCGACATGGTGACGGCATGCTGCATCCGCTACGCCACGGCGGACGCGTTCTTCTGCATCCAGGAGATCAACATCGGCATGGTCGCGGACGTCGGCACGCTGCAGCGCTTGCCCAAACTGGTGCCGCTCGGCGTCGTCAAGGAGCTCGCGTACACGGGCCGGCGGCTGCCGGCGCAGAAGGCGCTCGGGTACGGGCTCGTCAACGAGGTGTTCGACACGCAGGAAGCCATGGTGGGGGCCGCCTTGAAGTGCGCCGGCGAGATCGCCGCCAAGCCACCGGTGGCGATCTGGGGAACCAAGCAGGTCATCCACTACGCGCGCGACCATTCGGTGGACGACGCCCTCAAGCAGATGGGCTGGATCCAGGGCGCGATCTGGAGCAACTCGCATGTGCGCGAATCGGTGACCGCCATGAAGGAGAAACGCGCGGCGGTGTTCCCGGACTTGCCGCCGCTGGCCTCGTTCAGGGATCTTCAGCCGTAGCGCCCACCGCGCGAGGCGCGCGCGCTTACTGGCGCGCAGTGCGGATGTTGGGCGGCGGCGCCATCGGGTGGCTGGTGCGGAACGGGTTGATGTCGAGCCCGCCGCGGCGCGTGTAGCGTGCGTAGACGGCGAGCTTCACCGGCTTGCAGCGCTTCCAGATGTCCATGAAGATGCGCTCGACGCATTGCTCGTGGAACTCGTTGTGGTTGCGGAAGCTCACGAGGTAGCGCAGCAGCCCGCCCTGGTCGATCTGCGGACCGCTGTAGCGGACCTGCACGCTGCCCCAGTCGGGCTGCCCCGTCACCAGGCAATTGCTCTTGAGCAGGTTGCTCGTGAGGACCTCCTCGACCGGCTGCTCGCCGAACGCGGCCGTGAGCAGCTCCGGCGCGGGCGTGTACTGCGTGCACTCGATGTCCAGGCGGTCCAGGCTCAGGCCGTCGAGCTCGTGCACCGGCTCGCGGTCGAACTGGTCGGGCATCAGGATACGCACCCCCACCGACGACTGCGCGGGCGCGCCCCGCCACACGGCCTCGCTCACGTCGGCCCGGATGCGGTCGCGCACCTCGTCGACCGATGCGAAAGGCGTGTTGGTGTAACTGTTGAGGTAGAGCTTGAACGACTTGCTCTCGACGATGTTCGGCGTCTCGCACGGCACCGTGATGTGCGCGATGGCAACCTGCGGCTTGCCGCGCGGCGTGAGCCAGCTCAGCTCGAAGGCGGTCCAGAGGTCGGCGCCGAAAAACGGCACCGCGCCGTGCAGGCCGAGTTCAACCCGTTTGGGCAGGCGCGAGATCGGAAACAGCAGCGAAGCGTCGTATTGGTCGGCGTAAGGCGCAGGCTTGCCAAGTTGCGAATCTTCGGGGTTCATGGCCTTCAGGCTGCTTTCAAGGTGCGGGACGGGGATGCCGGCTGGCGCTCGACCATGCCGGGCGGCCTTCAGGTGAAGCGCCGCTCGCGCAGCCACTTCGTGGCGATCCACTTTTCGCCGGCGAGCACCGGCGCGCCGCCATGCAACGTCCGCGTGGACGGATGGGGCCGCTCGTAGCTGAAGAACACGGCATTGCCGCGCTTGGGCGCGATCTGCAGGTGCACATCGGGGAACGTGGTGCCGCCGCCCTTGTCGGGCTCGCCCAGGTACATCACGATCGTGGCCACCCGCTGGCCGCCACGCTTGAGGATGGTGGGGGTGCCCGGTTCACTCGGGTCGAAATAGTCGTAGTGCGGCTTGTACTCTGTGCCTGGTACGTAGTGCAGCACCTGCAGGCCCTCGCCGTTTTCCTCCGGCCAGGCCACCAGCCGCGCGATCCGCGCCTCGATCGTGCGCACGAGTTCGTTCTCGCCGCGCTGGAAGAACATGCCGTTGCTGGTGCGGTCGGCGTTGACCTCCTCGCCGCCGGTTTTGGTGGCGACGGTGAGCGAGCGCGCCAGCCGCGGCTTGGCCAGCGCGATCAGGCCCTCGCATTCCCCGTCGGAGAGCAGTCCGCCGAACACCACGACGCGCGGGTTGTACATCGCTTGCAGGACACAGACCCGGCGGTCGCCGGCGTCGATGTAAAGCGGCGATTCGTCGAGCCCGGGGTCCGGCACCGCCAAGGCCGGAGGCAGCCCCTCCTGCAGGGCCTTATTTTCCAGGTGCCCGCGCAAGGTGGACTCCATGGCTTCGACGGCCACGTCCTCCTTCCAGCCGGACGCGAGCATGGATTTCAGCACCACATCGGCGCTATGCCCGGCCTCCGCCTGCTCGACGATCCACTGGCGCAGCTGCGGCGTGATCGCCTGGGTCTGGGTCGTGCTCATGCCCGCGATTATTGACTTACCCGCGCCAGCCGCGGGCGCTCACCCACTGGCAACTGGCCACGGCGAGCACCAGCGCCGCGTAAGTCGCCATCCTTCCGTCGACGCCGAAGTGCCACAGGCCGGCCGCCAGCACCGTGACCCCCACTATCGAATTGATAGCAGACTGGAGCCACCAGGGCCGGGTTGCGGCCCGGGCGGGCATGATCACGCGGGCGCCGAGCGCGACCAGCATGGCAACCGCGACTGCCGGCGCGGCGAAACCGATGAGGTGGAAAAAAAGGTCGATTGGGCCCATATTTGGGGACTTGATAAATCGCAAGTGCTTGAATCTGGCGCAAATTTTATAATTCCGGCAATGGCAGTCTGGGCATTGGGTATCAACCACACGACCGCGCCGCTCGATCTGCGCGGGCGGTTTGCGTATGCCATCGACCAGGTGGAACCCACCTTGAAGGCCCTCCGCAATGCATTGTCGCGGCGCGCGGAAGCCGCCATCCTGTCAACTTGTAACCGCACCGAAATCTATTGTGCGGGCGACCAGGGCGACATCGACCCGACACTGGACTGGCTGGCCCATTCCGGCGGCGTGTCCCCCACCCTGCTGCGCTCGCATGCCTACACGCTTCATGACGGGCTGGCCGCGCGCCACGCATTCCGGGTTGCGAGCGGCCTGGATTCGATGGTGCTGGGCGAACCGCAGATCCTGGGCCAGATGAAAGACGCCGTGCGCGTGGCCGACCAGGCCGGCGCGCTCGGCACGACGCTCAACCAGCTGTTCCAGCGCTCCTTTGCCGTCGCCAAGGAGGTACGCACCTCCACCGAGATCGGCGCGCATTCCATCAGCATGGCCGCCGCCGCCGTGCGCCTGGCCGGGCAGCTGTTCGAGGACATGGGCAAGATCCGGGTGCTGTTCGTGGGCGCCGGCGAGATGATCGAGCTGTCGGCGACGCACTTCGCCGCGCGCAACCCGAAAGGCATCGCCATCGCCAACCGCACGCTGGAGCGTGGCGAACGGCTGGCCTCGCGCTTCGGCGGCGAGGTGATGCGCCTGGCGGACCTGCCCGATCGCCTGCACGAATTCGACGCCGTGATCAGCTGCACCGCCAGCACCTTGCCGATCATCGGCCTGGGCGCCGTCGAGCGCGCGCTCAAGGCTCGCAAGCACCGCCCCATGTTCATGGTGGACCTGGCCGTGCCCCGCGACATCGAGCCCGAGGTCAAGGCCCTGGAGGACGTATACCTCTACACGGTCGACGACCTGGCGGGTGTCGTCCAGACCGGCCAGGCCAACCGGCAGGCGGCGGTCGAGCAAGCCGAAGCCATCATCGATGCCGGCGTGCAGAGCTTCCTGCACTGGATGGACCAGCGCGGCACCGTCCCGCTGATCCAGCAGCTGAATGCGCAGGCGGACGAGTGGCGTGCCATGGAAATGGCCCGGGCCCGCAAGCTGCTGGCCAAGGGCGAGAACGTCGACGCCGTGCTGGAAGCCATGTCCAAGGGCCTCACCCAGAAGATGCTGCACGGCGCGATGGCCGAGCTGCACGCGGGCGACGCCGAGGCGCGCCAGCGCGCCAGTTCCGCCATCCAGCACTTCTTCCTGCGCAAAGAGCGTTAGCTGGGCTCGCCCAACGGGTCACCGGCCTTCGTCATGCCGGGCTCGACCCGGCATCCATGCGCCGCCATGGATTGCGGATCAGGTCCGCAATGACAGTCCCCAGCCATCCAGCAACGCCCATGAAATCCTTCCTTCGCCAGCAACTCGAACGCTACCCCGTCCGCCTCAAGGAGCTGGACTTCTTCCTTCAGCAACCCGAAGTCGTACAGGACATGGAGCGCTTCCGCGCGCTCACGCGCGAGCACGCCGAAGTGAGCGTGGTGGCCGCATTGTTCGAACGGTTCCTGCAGGCCGAGAGCGGGTTGGCGCAAGCCCGGGAGATGCTGGAAGACCCCGAGATGGCCGAAATGGCCCGCGACGAGATCGCGGCGCTCGAAGCCGGGCTGCCGGGGCTGGAAGAGGAACTGCAGCGATTGCTGCTGCCCAGGGACCCGGACGATGTTCGCAACACCTTCCTCGAAATCCGCGCCGGCACGGGCGGCGACGAATCGGCGCTCTTCGCCGGTGACCTGCTGCGCATGTACACGCGCTATGCGGAGCGCCAGGGCTGGCGCTCCGAGATCGTCAGCGAAAGCGAAGGCGAGGTGGGCGGGTACAAGGAAGTGGTGATCCGTGTCGTCGGGGAAGGCTCGTACGGCAAGCTCAAGTTCGAGTCGGGCGGGCATCGCGTGCAGCGCGTGCCGGCCACGGAGACGCAAGGCCGCATCCACACCAGCGCGTGCACCGTCGCGGCCCTGCCGGAGCCCGACGAGGCGCAGGCCGTGCAGATCAACCCCGCCGACCTGCGCATCGACACCTACCGCGCCAGCGGCGCCGGCGGCCAGCACGTCAACAAGACGGATTCGGCGGTGCGCATCACGCACATCCCCACCGGCATCGTCGCGGAGTGCCAGGACGACCGCTCGCAGCACCGCAACAAGGCCAAGGCCATGCAGGTGCTGGCTGCCCGCATCAAGGAAAAGGAACGAAGCGAGCGCGCCGCCAGGGAGGCCGCCACGCGCAAGGGCCTGATCGGCAGCGGCGATCGCAGCGACCGCATCCGTACCTACAATTTCCCGCAGGGGCGCCTGACCGACCACCGCATCAACCTCACGCTGTACAAGCTGCAGTTCATCATGGATGGCGACCTGGATGAAGTCGTGGAGGCCCTGCTGCTGGCGCGCAAGGCCGAGCAGCTCGAAGAGCTGGAGATCGGGCTGGGCGGACGCTGATGACCTTCGCGCAGGCGCTCGCCTCGGCCGCCGCCCTCGGACTGGAGCGGCTGGATTCGCAATTGCTGGTGTTGCACGTGCTGGGCCGGCCGCAGACCGATCGCGCCTGGCTGCTGGCCCATGATGCCGACCCGCTGGAGCCAGCCCTGCAGGAGGCTTTCAGGCTCCTTTGCGAGCGGCGGGCCATCGGCGAACCGCTGGCCTACATCGTGGGCCACAAGGAGTTCTTCGGCCTTCGGCTGGCCGTGGACGAACGGGTGCTGGTGCCGCGGCCAGACACCGAAACCCTGGTCGAATGGGCGTTGGACATCCTGCCCGTACAGTCCGCCGCCAGCGTGGTCGACCTGGGGACAGGCAGCGGCGCGATCGCGCTCGCCATCAAGAAGCATCGGCCCGCCGCGCAGGTGGAAGCCGTCGACGCCGGGGCCGGCGCACTCGCAGTGGCGGGCGCCAACGCGCAGGCCCTGGGGCTGGGCGTGACCTTCCGGCAGGCTTCCTGGCTCGGCGCCAGCGAAGCGAGGTACGACCTCATCGTGTCGAACCCGCCATACGTGGCCGAGGGCGATCCGCATCTCGCCGCGCTCGCGCACGAGCCGCTCAGCGCCCTCGCCGCCGGCGCCGACGGCCTGCGCGACATCCGGACCATCGTCCGCCAGGCTCCCTCGCACCTGGTGCGGGGAGGCTGGCTGCTGCTGGAGCATGGGTTCGACCAGGCCGAAGCGGTGCGCGCGCTGCTGGCGGCGGCCGGTTTCGGCAGGGTAGCCAGCCGGCGGGACATCCAGGGCATCGAACGCTGCTCCGGCGGCCAGTGGCTTGAACTGGGATAATCCACCCCAATGTCTTACGGGCCCCCGGCCCTGCAAGGAGTATTCGAAATGAGCGACACCCAACAACGCATCGACCAGCTCGTGAAGGGCGCCGACGTCGTCCTCTTCATGAAAGGCGATGCGAACTTCCCGATGTGCGGCTTCTCCGGCCGCGCGATCCAGATCCTCAAGGCCTGCGGCGTCGATCCCAAGGGCGTGCGGACAGTCAACGTGCTCGAGGACGAAGAAATCCGCCAGGGCATCAAGGAATACAGCAACTGGCCGACGATCCCCCAGCTGTATGTGAAGGGCGAATTCGTGGGCGGCTCGGACATCATGATGGAGATGTACCAGAGCGGCGAGCTGCAACAGGTCCTCGGTACCCCGCCGCAGGCCTGATCGTCCGGTAGCAGTCGCGCGATGCGGCTGCCAGTACGTTGTCGGCAATTGCTGACATTGCGTTGCGACTGCGGTCCCACTCGATTGCCCTCTGGCACGGCTTATGCTGGAATCAGCCAAGCCCGGATAGGAGTGCTCGATGGAATCACGCAGTCTCGTTCCTCATCAGTCTTCCTCGTTCCAGTTGCCCATCGCCAACTTGCGCAATGTGTTCCATCCGCACGACGTGGAGCGCAAGCTGGCCAAGCTGCCCGGAAGGGACCACGAAAGCCTTCGCACGACCTACGAGCGCATGCTCGAACGCGGTCCCGAGCGCTTCCAGGTCAAGCCCAGCGGCCTGCCCGACATGGGCGCGCTGTACGACCAGTTGCCGAACTTCACCGACGCCCTGGATGACGTGAAACGCCACGTGGCGCTGTCGCAGGATTGCCGCGACGGCCTCGAAGTCACGCCCATGCTGCTGCTCGGCCCGCCGGGTATCGGAAAGACGCATTTCGCCCGCAAGCTGGCCGAGTTGCTGGGGACGGGCATGAACCTGGTGCCCATGAGTTCCATGACGGCGGGGTGGCTGCTGTCCGGCGCCTCGTCGCAATGGAAAGGCGCCAAGCCCGGCAAGGTCTTCGAGGCCCTGGTGGAAGGCCAGTACGCCAACCCCGTCATCGTGGTGGACGAGATCGACAAGGCCAGTGCCGACGCGCAGTACGACCCGCTCGGCGCCATGTACAGCCTGCTGGAACACGACACCGCGGGCTCCTTCATGGACGAATTCGCCGAAGTCGCGATCGACGCGAGCCAGGTCATCTGGATCATGACGGCCAATGACGAGCGCTGCATCCCCGAACCCATCCTCAACCGGATGAACGTGTTCGAGATCGAGCCTCCCTCCTTCGAGGCGGCGCGCCACATCGCGCGCAACCTCTATTCGTCGATCCGCGCGGAACACGGCTGGGGGGCGCGCTTCGACCCGGCCCCGCCGGATGACGTGCTGGACCAGCTGGCCGAGCTGGCGCCGCGCGACATGCGCCGCGCGCTGATGACGGGCTTTGGCAACGCACGGCTGGACCAGCGCGGGGAAATCTCGGTGGAGGACCTGCCCAAGGCCGGTTCCGCCAAGGGGAAGATCGGCTTCGTCCAGTAATCAGCTCGGCCCGGCCGGGGCCTTGTCCGCGGGCCGGGTCGGGTCCGGCGACCTCTCCATCGCCGGCAAGTCGTGGAAATCCCATGTCTTGCTCGCGGCGAATACCGCGTTCGGGTACTGCGGCTTGCCGCGGCTGCCGTTGTAGCGGCCCAGCGCCATGAACAAATTACCGCGCTCGCGGTCGATGTAATGCCGCAGGATCACGCAACCGAAACGCAGGTTGGTCTGCATGTGGAACAGCTTGCCCGCGTCGCCGTCGCCGATTACGCGCGTCCAGAACGGCATCACCTGCATGTAGCCGCGCGCGCCCACCGAACTCACGGCGAACTTGCGGAAATTGCTTTCCACCTGGATCAGGCCCAGCACGAGCCCGGTATCGAGGCCGGCACGGCGGCTCTCGTACCAGACGGACTGCAGGAATTCCTTGCGCTCCTGCCAGTCGACCTTGCGCTTGCGCAGGCGCCCGCTCATCGCGCCGAGCCAGCGCAGGTAGCGCAACCGCGCATCCGTGTCCGGGAACTCTGGGATCGGCGGCGCGGAATTGGCCACGGCGGAACTCAACGCGGAGCGCACGGAGTCGGCGAGCGGCTCCTCGATCTGGCCGCCGGCTTGCACCGGCGCCGAGAACCACAGCATGCCGAGCCCGGCCGGGACGGCCTTCAGGCAATCGCGCCGGCCGATCACGCCTTCAGCCGGCCGCGGACGAAGCCGAAGACCTCGCCGGCCGGCACCTTCGTGGCCTGGGCATCGCGGCGGTGCTGGTATTCGAGCTGGCCTTCCTTCAGGCCCCGGTCGGAGATGACGACGCGATGCGGCACGCCGATCAGCTCCCAATCCGCGAACATCGCGCCCGGGCGCTCGCCGCGGTCGTCCAGCATCACGTCCACGCCGGCCGCCAGCAGCTCGTCGTGCAGCTTCTCCGCCGCCGCCTTGACGTCGGCGCTGCGGTCCATGCCGATCGGGCAGATCACGACCGTGAAGGGCGCGATCGAATCGGGCCAGATGATGCCGCGCTCGTCGTTGTTCTGCTCGATCGCCGCCGCGGGCAGGCGCGTGATGCCGATGCCGTAGCACCCCATCTGCATCAGCTGCGGCTTGCCGTTCTCGTCGAGGAAGGTGGCGTTCATCGGCTCGCTGTACTTGGTGCCGAGGAAGAAGATGTGGCCGATCTCGATGCCGCGCTCGATCGCGAGCACGCCCTTGCCGTCGGGCGACAGGTCGCCTTCCACGACGTTGCGCAGGTCGGCCACCGCGTCGGGCTCCGGCAGGTCGCGGCCCCAGTTCACACCGGTGAAGTGGAAGCCCTCCTCGTTCGCACCACAGATCCAGTCAGCCATGACCGCGACTTCGCGGTCCGCGACCACCTTCACCGGCTTGTTCGTGGCGATCGGCCCGAGGTAGCCCGGCTTGGTGCCGAAATGGTCCACGATCTCGGCCACCGTCGCGAAGCGGAAGCCCGCGGCCAGGCCGGGCACCTTGCCCACCTTGATCTCGTTCATGTCATGGTCGCCGCGCACCAGCAGCAGCCACACCTGCGTCTTCACGACTTCGCCGCGCTCGTCCACCTGGTCGGTGGCCAGCACCAGCGACTTCACCGTGGTGGCGAGCGGCACCTCGAGCAGCTCGGCAACGTCGGGGCAGGTGCTCTTGCCCGGCGTCGGTGTCTTCACCAGGCTTTGCGAAGCCGCGCCGCGGGGCGACCGTGGCGGCAGGGCCTCGGCCTTTTCCATGTTGGCCGCATAGGAGCTGCCGGCGCAGTAGACGATCGCGTCTTCGCCCGTGGCGGCGATCACCTGGAACTCCTCCGAAAGGTCGCCGCCGATGGCGCCGCTGTCGGCCGCCACCGCCCGGTAGGTCAGCCCGAAGCGGTCGAAGATGGCCCGGTAAGCCCGCGCCATCACCTCGTAGCTTGCCTTGGCCGCCGCCTCGTCGCGGTCGAAGCTGTAGGCGTCCTTCATGATGAATTCGCGGCTTCGCATCACCCCGAACCGCGGACGGCGCTCATCGCGGAATTTCGTCTGGATGTGGTACAGATTCTTCGGCAATTGCTTGTAGCTGCGCAGTTCCTGCCGGGCGATGTCCGTGACCACCTCTTCGCTGGTGGGCTGGATGATGAAGTCGCGGTCGTGCCGGTCCTTCACGCGCATCAGCTCCGGCCCCATGGCCTGCCAGCGGCCCGTTTCCTGCCAGAACTCCGCCGGCTGGACGACCGGCATCAGCAGTTCAACGGCCCCCGCCCGGTTCATTTCCTCGCGCACGATGGCCTCGACCTTGCGCACCACGCGCAGCCCCATGGGCATGTAGCTGTAGATACCGGCGCCGAGCTTCTTGATCATGCCGGCGCGCATCATCAGCTGGTGGCTGACCACTTCGGCGTCGGCCGGGGCTTCCTTGAGGGTGGATATGAAGAACTGGGATGCTTTCATCGGATGGGGGCCGCCGTCTGGCCGCTGAGCCCTTTGCCTGCGCGAAGCGCGCCGTGCATAATGAACTCAGTTTAAAAATTGGGGTTTGATTATGCTTGACCGGGACGGCTTTCGGCCGAACGTCGGCATCATCCTGCTCAACCAGAAAAACCAGGTGTTCTGGGGCAAGCGCATACGCACCCACAGCTGGCAGTTTCCGCAGGGTGGCATTGACCGGGGCGAAACCCCGGAGCAGGCCATGTTCCGCGAGCTGCACGAGGAAGTGGGGCTCATGCCCGAGCATGTGCGCATCATCGCCCGCACCCGCGACTGGTTGCGCTACGAGGTGCCAGACCGGTACATCCGCCGCGACGCGCGCGGCCACTACAAGGGCCAGAAGCAGATCTGGTACCTGCTGCAGCTCATGGGGCAGGACTGGAACCTGAACTTGCGCGCCACCAACCATCCGGAGTTCGACGCCTGGCGCTGGAACGACTACTGGGTGCCCCTGGACGTGGTCGTGGAATTCAAGCGCGGCGTCTATGAAATGGCGCTCACCGAACTCGCGCGATTCCTGCCGCGGCACGACCATCGCAACCGCTACCTGCGCAGCGGCATGCGCGCGCGCGACCACGATGGGCACGACGGCGCCATGGAACCCATTCCCGGCGCCGGCCTGGAGCTCCCGCCGGGCGCGACATTCGAGCCCGATCCGCAGTCCGGCCTCAAGCCGCAGGTCAACAAGCATGCGCCTTGATCGATTTTTCGCACTGGCGCTGTCGATCGCCGGGTTCACCGCACACGCGCAGCTCGCCCCGATCGACCCGGACTGGCGCGAGGTCGAGGCGCCGCCCGCGCCCGCCTTCAGCGCCGAAGGCCTGATCGCCCTGGATACGCCGCGCTCGGCCCTGCGGTTCGGCGTCGCGCCGGCCTCGGTCGCCCTGGGCAGCGATGGCATCGTTCGCTATGTGGTCGTGGCCACCGCGCCTTCGGGCGCCGTCAACGCCATGTACGAAGGCATCCGGTGCAAGACCGGGGAATACAAGGTCTATGCGCGGCACAACCCCGGGAGCGGCTGGGTGATCGCGAAAGACCCGCAGTGGCTGCCGCTGCAATCGGCGCCGATGCCCCGGCATGCGCTGACCATCGCCCGCACCGGCGCTTGCGTCGGTCACGGCACCGCCAGCTCGACCGCCAAGATCGTCAGTGACTTGCGCGCACCGGTGGCGCGCTTCGACCAACCGCAATGAGCTAGCGCGTCACCACGAGGTTGGTGCGGTGGATCATCTCGGGCTCGGCGGCGTAGCCCAGCAAACGCTCAATCTCGCTGGAAGGCTTGCGGCACAACAGGCGTGCCTCGCCGCTGGCGTAGTTGGCCAGGCCCCGCGCGATCTCGCTGCCGGCGGCGTCGCGCACCGCGATAACGTCACCGCGGGAGAAGTCACCCTCGACCGAAGTCATTCCGATCGGCAGGAGGCTCTTGCCCTCGGCGCGCACCTTGGCGGCGGCACCGTCGTCCACGGTCACGGCGCCGCGCAACTGGAGGTGGTCGGCGATCCAGCGCTTGCGGGCCTGGCTCTTCTGCGTGGGTGCGACGAGCAAGGTGCCGATCGCTTCACCCGCTGCGAGGCGCAGCAGGCAATCGGGCTCCCGTCCCCAGGCGATCACCGTGGACGCGCCGGAACCGGCCGCCCGCTTCGCCGCGAGGATCTTGGTGATCATCCCGCCGCGTCCGAGGCTGGAGCCCGCGCCGCCGGCCATGGCTTCCAGCGCCGCATCGCCCGCGCGCGCCTCATGGACGAAGGTGGCGGCCGGGTCCTTCCGGGGGTCCGCCCTGTAAAGCCCTTTCTGGTCGGTCAGGATGACGAGTGCATCGGCTTCCACCAGGTTCGCGACAAGGGCGCCCAGCGTGTCGTTGTCGCCGAACTTGATCTCGTCGTTGACGACGGTGTCGTTCTCGTTGATCACGGGCACCACGCGCAATTGCAGCAGCGTGAGCAGCGTCGAGCGCGCATTGAGGTAGCGCTCGCGGTCGGCAAGGTCGGCGTGTGTCAGCAGGACCTGGGCCGAGCCCATGCCGTTCTCGCGCAGCTTGGTCTCGTACATCTGCGCCAGCCCCATCTGGCCCACGGCGGCCGCAGCCTGCAGCTCGTTGATTTCGTGCGGCCGCGTCGCCCAGCCCAGGCGTTTCATGCCCTCGGCGATCGCGCCGCTCGACACCATGATCACTTCGCGGCCGTCGCCGGCGAGTGCCGCGAGCTGGCGGCACCACTCGCCGATGGCGGCCTCGTCCAGGCCGCGGCCATCGTTCGTGACCAAGCTGGAGCCAACCTTCACCACGATGCGGCGTGCCGATCGCAGGATGCCGGAACTCATTCGGCGGCTTCCCCCGAAAAGCGCGGATCGACGTAGACAGGCGGTTGCTCCGCCACCTGCTGCGCCTTGATGTGCTGGTAGGCAGCCTTGACGAGCTCCTGGCAGCCTTCGTGCGTGAGCGCCGAGATCTGGAACACGGGGCCCTTGAACTTGAAGCGCTTCACGAAATCCTTCACGCGGGCTTCGCGCTCTTCGGCATCGATCATGTCCAGCTTGTTCAGCACCAGCCAGCGCGGCTTCTCGTACAGCACGGGGTCGTACTTCTTCAGCTCGCCCACGATGGCCTTGGCTTGCGCCACCGGGTCGGCGCCGTCGAACGGCGCAAGGTCCACCACATGGAACAGCAGGCGCGTGCGCTGCAGGTGGCGCAGGAACTGGTGGCCGAGGCCGGCGCCTTCCGAGGCGCCCTCGATCAGGCCGGGCAGGTCGGCGACCACGAAGCTTTGTTCCGGGCCGACGCGGACGACGCCGAGGTTGGGGTGCAGCGTCGTGAACGGGTAGTCGGCGATGCGCGGCCGCGCGTTCGAGATCGCGGAAATCAGGGTGGACTTGCCGGCATTCGGCATGCCGAGCAGGCCGACGTCGGCCAGCACCTTCAGTTCGAGCTTCAGCTCCTTCTTCTCGCCGGGCCAGCCCATCGTCTTCTGGCGCGGCGCCCGGTTGATCGCACTCTTGAAGCGCATGTTGCCGAAACCGCCGTCGCCGCCCTTCGCGATCGTGATCATCTCGCCCGGCTTGAGAAGCTCGTACAGCACCTCGCCGGTCTCGGCGTCGGTGATCACGGTCCCCACGGGCATTTTCAGGACGATGTCGTCCCCGGCCGCGCCGAACATGTCCGAGCCCATGCCATGCTCGCCGCGCCTGGCTTCATGCCGGCGCGAGAAACGGTAGTCCACCAGCGTGTTGAGGTTCGGGTCCGCCACGGCGAACACATGGCCGCCACGGCCGCCGTCGCCGCCGTTGGGGCCCCCGAATTCCTTGTACTTCTCGTGGCGAAACGAGACGCATCCGTTCCCCCCATCGCCCGCGGCGATGTCGATGAAGGCTTCGTCGACGAATTTCATAAGCGCTCAGTATAAATTTCGCCCCAAAAAGACGAAGCCCCGACGAATCGGGGCTTCGCGGGTGGGCGAAGTGACGCGTTACGCCGGGACGACGCTCACGGTCTGCTTGTTCATTGCACCCTTGGTCGCGAACGACACGTGGCCGTCCACCAGGGCGAACAGGGTGTGGTCCTTGCCCAGCCCGACGTTGGTGCCGGGGTGGAACCTGGTGCCGCGCTGGCGCACGATGATGGAGCCGGCGCTGATGAGTTCACCGCCGAAAGCCTTCACGCCGAGCATCTTGGGCTGGGAATCCCGCCCGTTTCGCGTAGAGCCGCCGCCTTTTTTCTGTGCCATTTCCGTTGCTCCTGGTTAGCCGGCAATCACGCCGATTTCCAGTTCGGTGAACTGCTGGCGATGCCCTTGGCGCTTTTGATAGTGCTTGCGACGGCGCATCTTGAAGATGCGAACCTTGTCGTGCTTGCCGTGAGCCACCACGGTGGCTTTCACAGTTGCGCCGGACACCAGGGGTGTGCCGACCTTGATCTCGCTGCCGTTGCCGACGGCCAGAACCTGGTCGATCACGATTTCCTGGCCTACGTCCGCAGCAATCTGTTCTACTTTAATTTTTTCGCCGGAAGCAACGCGATACTGCTTGCCGCCGGTTTTTATGACCGCGTACATGTTGACCTCTGAATAATGAGAAGCTCCACGGACGGATTTCCGCAGAGCCCGACACTATAGCATAGTTTGCGGTTACTCACACCCCTGCCCGGGAGGCCCGCGGGGAGGAAGCACGCCCTTCCTATAATCGGGCCAACCTCTTCCGCTTTGCCTTGACCGCATCCTCCTCCAGCACCGCCTCGGTGCTTACCCTCATTACCGACGACATGGGCGAGGTCGACCTCGTCATCGCCCGCCGGCTCGACTCCGGCGTGCCCCTGGTCGCCGAGGTCTCGCGCTACATCATCTCCGCCGGCGGCAAGCGGTTGCGTCCCGCCTTGCTGCTGCTGATTTGCGGCGCCCTGGGCTACACCGGGGCGCAGCGGTTCAATCTCGCGGCTGTGGTGGAATTTATACACACTGCAACTTTGTTACACGACGATGTCGTGGACGAATCCACGCTGCGCCGCGGCCGCGCAACCGCCAACGAGAGCTTCGGCAATCCCGCGAGCGTCCTGGTGGGCGATTTCCTGTATTCGCGCGCCTTCCAGATGATGCTGGACGCCGGCCAGATGCGGATCATGGAAATCCTGGCCGATGCCACCAACGTGATCGCCGAAGGAGAAGTGCTGCAGCTCATGAACATGCACGACGCCTCGCTGGATGAAGCGGCGTACCTGCGCGTGATCCGCTCCAAGACGGCCAAGCTGTTCGAAGCCAGCGCCCGCCTGGGCGCGGTGCTGGCGGGCGCCGATGCCGCCGTGGAGCAGGCCTGCGCCAACTACGGGCAGGCGCTGGGCACGGCCTTCCAGGTGATCGACGACGTGCTGGACTACGACGGTAACGCGGGCGAAATGGGCAAGAACCTCGGGGACGACCTGCGCGAGGGCAAGGCCACCTTGCCGCTGATCGCCGCGATGGAACGCGGCAGCGCGGAACAGCGCGACCTCATTCGCAAGGCGATCGAAACCGGCGGGGTCGAGGAACTCGATCACATCATCGCCATCGTGAAGCAAACGGGGGCGCTGGAAGTAACGCGTGACGCCGCGGCAGCGGAAGCACGCCGGGCGATGCAGGCCGCTCAGCAGCTCCCCGACAATCCGTACACGCAGGGGCTGCTACAATTGGCGGCTCAACTGCTGCAGCGCCGCAACTGACAGCCCGAAACGGCGACAACGCAGCGGCAATCGGGGTGTAGCTTAGCCTGGTAGAGCGCTACGTTCGGGACGTAGAGGCCGGAGGTTCGAATCCTCTCACCCCGACCAGTATTGAGCGGCGCAGGGCCGCCCCAAGCGCGAAGGCCCCCTCGGGCGGCAGCGCAGTCCACGAAGTGGGCAAGCGTGGGGGCCTCGTTTTCCCTCGTGACTTCCCGCCAACTGACGCCCCGCCGTGACCCTGGCGGCGATTTACAGCGCCAGTGCAATCAGCGATGATCGATTCCGGTTTCTCTTACAAAAGTTGGAGGACCGTTTCCACCGAGTACATCCTTTCGCAATGGCCGCAGTCGACCCCGTCACCGAAGCTCCCTCCATGGCCCTGCCCGGGTTGGCCAGGGCTCTCATTTCGGCCGGCAAGCTGGGGCAGAAGTCGGCGGAGGACATCTCCCGCAAGGCGCAGGCCAACCGCAACAGCTTCATCGCGGAGCTGACGGGCTCCGGCGCCGTGTCCGCGTCGGACCTGGCGCACACCATGTCCACGGCTTTCGGCGCGCCCCTGCTGGACCTGGACGCGATCGACATGCAGCGGCTGCCCAAGGGGCTGCTCGACACCAAGATCTGCCAGGCCTTCCGGGTGGTGGTCCTGTCCAAGCGGAACAACCGCCTCATCGTCGCCACGGCCGATCCCTCGGACCAGCAGGCGGGCGAAAAGATCAAGTTCGCCACGCAGATGGGCGTCGACTGGATCATCGCGGAGTACGACAAGCTGACCAAGATGGTGGAGGCCAACTCCACCACGGCCACCGAGGCCATGGACAGCATCATCGGGGACGACTTCGAGTTCGACGAGTCCACGATGGAGGCCAGTACGACCGAGGACAGCGAGTCCGCGACGTCGGAGGTCGAAGACGCGCCGGTCGTCAAGTTCCTGCACAAGATGCTGCTGGACGCCTTCAGCATGCGCGCGTCGGATTTGCACTTCGAGCCCTACGAGTCGACCTACCGGGTGCGATTCCGGGTGGACGGCGAACTGCGCGAGATCGCTTCACCGCCCGTCGCCATCAAGGACAAGCTGGCGTCCCGGATCAAGGTCATCTCGCGGATGGACATTTCCGAAAAGCGCGTGCCGCAGGACGGCAAGATGAAGCTCAAGATCGGACCGGACCGCGTGATCGATTTCCGAGTGAGCACCCTGCCCACCCTGTTCGGCGAAAAGATCGTGATCCGGATCCTGGACCCGAGCAGCGCCAGGCTGGGCGTGGATGCGCTGGGTTACGAGCCCGAGGAAAAGAAGCGCCTGCTGGACGCGGTGAGCCGGCCGTACGGCATGGTCCTCGTCACTGGCCCCACCGGCTCCGGCAAGACCGTGTCGCTCTACACCTGCCTGAACCTCCTGAACAAACCGGGCGTGAACATCTCCACGGCCGAAGACCCGTCCGAAATCAACATGCCCGGCATCAACCAGGTCAACGTCAACGACAAGGCGGGACTCACGTTCGCCGCGGCGCTGAAATCCTTCCTGCGGCAGGACCCGGACGTGATCATGGTCGGCGAAATCCGCGACCTGGAAACCGCCGACATCGCGATCAAGGCCGCCCAGACCGGCCACCTCGTGTTGTCCACGCTCCACACCAATGACGCGCCGACGACGCTGACCCGGATGCGCAACATGGGTATTGCGCCGTTCAACATCGCCTCCAGCGTCATCCTGATCACCGCGCAGCGCCTCGCGCGCCGCCTGTGCCCGAACTGCAAGGCGCCCGCCGACATCCCGCACGAAACCCTGCTGGACGCGGGATTCAGCGAAGAAGACGTGGATGGCACCTGGACGCCCTACCGGCCCGTCGGCTGTTCGGCGTGCAACAACGGCTACAAGGGACGGGTCGGCATCTACCAGGTGATGCCCATCAGCGAGGACATCCAGCGGATCATCCTGGCGGACGGGGGCGCGCTGGAGATCGCCAAGCAGGCCGAGCTCGAGGGTGTCAAGAGCCTGCGCCAGTCCGGCCTCCACAAGGTCAGGCTGGGCGTCACCTCGCTGGAAGAGGTGCTGGGCTGCACCAATGTATAACGGCATGAAGGTTTAGAGGAGTTGCGCATGGCCACGGCCGCTACCAAAGTCGTCGAGTTTGTTTTCGAGTGGGAGGGACGCGACCGCAACGGCAAGCAGGTCCGAGGCGAGACGCGCGCCGCCGGGGAGAACCAGGTCCAGGCAGCGCTGCGCCGCCAGGGTGTGTCTCCCACCAAGGTGCGCAAGCGCCGCATGCGCTCGGGCAAGGCGATCAAGCCGAAGGACATCGCCATCTTCACGCGCCAGCTCGCCACCATGATGAAAGCCGGCGTGCCGCTGCTGCAAGCGTTCGATATCGTGGGACGCGGCAATCCCAACGCCAGCGTCGCCAAACTGCTCAATGACGTCCGAACCGACGTCGAGACCGGCACCTCGCTCTCTGCCGCCTTCCGCAAGTACCCGCTGTACTTCGACAACCTGTACTGCAACCTGGTCGAGGCCGGCGAAGCCGCGGGTATCCTGGAGTCGCTGCTGGACCGGCTGGCGATCTACATGGAAAAGACCGAGGGCATCAAGTCCAAGATCAAGTCCGCCCTCATGTACCCCATTTCGGTGGTGGTAGTGGCGTTCGTCGTGGTCGCGGTGATCATGATTTTCGTGATCCCGGCTTTCAAGGAAGTGTTCTCGTCCTTCGGCGCCGACCTGCCGGCGCCCACCCTGTTCGTGATCGCCATGAGCGAGGTCTTCGTGAAGTTCTGGTGGCTGATCTTCGGCGGCATCGGCGGGGGCCTGTACTTCTTCATGCAGGCCTGGAAGCGCAGCGAGAAGGTGCAGATCTTCATGGACCGGCTGATGCTCAAGCTGCCCGTGTTCGGCGACCTGGTCTTCAAGTCCGTGATCGCCCGCTGGACGCGCACCCTGTCCACGATGTTCGCCGCCGGCGTGCCGCTTGTGGAAGCACTCGACTCCGTGGGCGGCGCTTCCGGCAACTATGTCTACCAGGCGGCCACAGAGAAAATCCAGATGGAGGTCTCGACCGGCACCAGCCTGACGGCCGCCATGACCAACGCCAACGTGTTTCCCTCGATGGTGCTGCAGATGTGCGCGATCGGCGAAGAGTCCGGCTCCCTGGACCACATGCTGGGCAAGGCCGCCGACTTCTACGAAGCCGAGGTCGATGACATGGTCGCGGGCCTGTCCAGCCTGATGGAGCCGATCATCATCGTGTTCCTCGGCGGCCTGATCGGCGGCATCGTGGTTTCCATGTACCTGCCTATCTTCAAGCTCGGCCAGGTCGTCTGATGTTCGGGTCGCCGATGATCGACGCCGGTCTCGCCGGCGTCTTCGGGCTGCTCGTGGGCAGCTTCCTGAACGTCGTGATCTACCGACTCCCGCAGATGCTGGAGCACCAGTGGGCCGCGGAGTGCGCGGAGCTGGCCGGCAAGCCTGCCCCCGAAGGCCCCCCCGTGAACCTGGTGCGCCCCCGCTCCCGCTGCCGCCAATGCGGGCACCTGATCCGCTGGTACGAAAACGTGCCCGTTCTCAGCTACCTGGCGCTGCGCGGCAAGTGCTCGGCTTGCGCCGCGCCCATCGGGTTGCGCTACCCACTGGTGGAACTGGGGACCGGCGCCCTCTTTGCCTTCTCCGTCTGGCACTGGGGCGCGACGCCCGCGGGCCTGGCCTGGTGCGGCTTTTCGGCGGCGATCGTCGCCCTCGCGCTGATCGACTGGGACACGACGCTGCTGCCCGACGACATCACCTTGCCGCTGCTGTGGGCGGGCCTCATCGTCGCGGCCCTGCGCTGGAACGGCGTCACCCTGCCGCAGTCGCTGTGGGGCGCCGTCGCGGGCTACCTCTCGCTGTGGCTGGTCTACAAGAGCTTCAAGCTGCTCACCGGCAAGGAAGGCATGGGCTACGGCGATTTCAAGCTGTTCGCCGCGCTGGGCGCCTGGTTCGGCTGGCAGGCGCTGGTGCCGATCATCCTGATGGCCTCGGTCATCGGCGCCGTGGTCGGGATCGCGATGAAGTTCACCAGCGGCCTTCGCGAAGGCGGCTACGTGCCCTTCGGCCCGTTCCTCGCCGGCGCCGGCCTCACGGCCATGGTCTTCGGCCCGGCCTCCATCCTCGGCGCCATCGGACTCTAGGCCATGACGATCCGGGTCGGCCTGACAGGCGGCATCGGCAGCGGCAAGAGCACCGTGCTGCGGATGCTGGCGGACCTCGGGGCGGCCACCATCGATGCCGACGCGATCTCCCGTTCCACGACTTCGGCCGGCGGTGCGGCCATCGCCGAGATCACGCGGGTGTTCGGCGCCGACTTCGTCACCGCCGAGGGCGCGCTCGACCGCGAACGCATGCGCGACCACGCCTATGCGGACCCGGGGGCGCGCAAGCGGCTCGAAGAGATCATCCACCCCCTGGTTGGGCACGAGAGTGCGCGCCAGGTGCAGGCGGCGCTCGACGCCGGCGCCCGCTGCGTCGTGTTCGACATTCCCCTGCTCGTCGAATCGGGCCGCTGGCGGTCACAGGTTGACCGGGTGCTGGTGATCGATTGCTCGCCCGAAACCCAGGTGGCTCGCACCGTGGCCCGCAGTGCGATCAAGCCCGAGGCGGTGCTCGCCATCATCGCCGCCCAGGCCCCGCGCGCTTTGCGCCTGGCTGCGGCCGATGTCGTCATCTGCAACGAAGGGCTTTCGCTCGAGGCTCTGCGTGACAACGTGGTACAGGCCGCCCGGCGCTTCGGGCTATGATGGGCCGCTTTGCCGAAGAGCCCCAGGACAGCCCCAGCGTGATCCTCTACGAATACCCTTTCAACGAACGCATTCGCACCTACCTGCGCCTGGAACACCTGTTCCGCCGGCTCGGCGAGCTGGTGCCGCGTTCCCACCCGATCGATCATCACTACGCGCTGGCCACCATCTTCGAAGTGATGGACGTGGCGGCGCGCGCCGACCTCAAGTCCGACGTGATGAAGGACCTGGAAAAGCAGAAGCAGGCCCTCAATGGCTACCGTGGCAACCCGGCCATCGCCGAAGGCGTCCTCGATGAAGTCATCGGCAAGCTCGATCGCTGCTTTTCCGCGCTGAACAACCTGCCCGGAAAGGCCGGGCAATCCCTGACCGAGAACGACTGGCTCATGAGCATCCGCAGCCGTGTGGGCATCCCGGGTGGCACCTGCGAGTTCGACCTGCCGGCCTATTACGCGTGGCAGCACCGAGCGGCGCGCACGCGGCAGGACGACCTGGAGCGCTGGGCTTCCACCCTCGCGCCGCTGGCCGAATCCATCCACATGCTGCTCAAGCTGCTGCGCGACTCCGGCACGCCCCAGAAAGTGATGGCCAGCCACGGCCAGCTGCAGCAGACCCTGCCGCAGGGCCGCACCTTCCAGCTGCTGCGCCTGCGGCTGGACCCCGCGCTGGGCCTGGTTCCGGAGATCAGCGGCAACCGCCTGATGGTTTCCGTGCGGCTGATGCGGCAGGAGAGCGCCGACCGGCTGCAGGCGAGCAACGACAGCGCCCAGTTCGAACTCACGCTCTGCTCGTAAAGAGGCCCGCGATGGGACAGCCGGACACCCCCGCCCATGCCAAGCCACGCGTGGTGCGCTGTCCGGCCTGCGGCGGCGACAGCGTCTATGCCCCGTCCAATCCCTACCGGCCGTTCTGTTCGGAACGCTGCAAGAACACGGACCTGGGGGCCTGGGCGAGCGAAAGCTTTCGGGTGCCCGAGAAACCCCCGAGGGAAGAAGACTAGCCCTTACGCGTGGGTGGCGCCCTCGAAGCCGCGTTCCTGCGCGAACCATTCGAGCACCGGCACCGTGCCCGGCAGCACGGGGCGCACCTGGACCGGCAACGTTTCCCAGGCGAACGACTGGCCCTCGTGCATGTGCATCTCGCCACTCCACTCGAACACCTTGCAGAAGTTCAGCCGCACGAGCGCGTGCGGATAGTCCACGCGCTCGATGCGCCACGGATGCACGGCGCCGATCACGACGCCGATCTCCTCGACCAGCTCGCGCCGAAGGGCCCGCTCCACGGTTTCGCCGGGCTCCACCTTGCCTCCGGGGAACTCCCAGTAGCCCTCGTACACCTTGCCGGGCGGACGCGAGGTGAGCAGGAATGCGCCGTCCGGGCGGATCAGCACGCCGACGGCCACTTCGACTTCGGCGCGGTCCGGGCCGCCCTCGCGCGGGCGCTCCGGATGCGCCACGAGGGGTTTCGCCGATGGCCGACTCATGCCGGCCGGCCGCCCATTCTTCCCGCGTAATCGCGCGCGAACTGGTAGGCGACGCGGCCGCTGCGTGAGCCGCGCTCCAACGCCCACACGAGCGCCTCGGGGCGCGCTGCGGAAATCGCCTCGGCCTTCACGCCGAACCAGGCGAGCCATTGGGCCGTGATGGCGAGGTATTCATCCTGGGTGAACGGATAGAAGCTCACCCACAGCCCGAAGCGCTCGGACAATGAGATCTTCTCCTCGACAACCTCGCCCGGATGCACCTCGCCGTCTTCGGTGTGGGTGTAGCTGAGGTTCTCCTTCATGTACTCGGGCAGCAGGTGGCGGCGGTTGCTGGTCGCGTAGATGAGCACATTGGGCGTCGAGGCCGCGACGGAGCCGTCGAGGATCGACTTGAGTGCCTTGTAGCCAGGTTCGCCCTCCTCGAAGCTGAGGTCGTCGCAATAGACGATGAACTTTTCCTTTTGCGGCGCGACCACGTCCACGATGTCCGGCAGGTCCACCAGGTCGGCCTTGTCGACCTCGATCAGCCTCAGGCCCTGCCCAGCGTACTCGTTGAGGCAGGCCTTGATGAGCGACGACTTGCCGGTGCCCCGCGCCCCCGTCAGCAGCACGTTGTTGGCGGGCTGCCCCTGCACGAACTGCAGCGTGTTGCGCTGGATCTTTTCCTTCTGGAGGTCGATTTCCTTCAGGTCGGAAAGGCGGATCGCGGCGACGTGCCGCACCGGCTCCAGAGTGCCGTGGCCGGACGAGCGCTTGCGGTAGCGCCAGGCAGTGGACGCACTCCAGTCCGGCGCGGAAAGGGGTTGCGGCAGGATCGCCTCGATGCGGGCGATCAGCTCTCCCGCGCGCTCGACCAGCTTCTCCAGTTTGTCGCTCATGAACGGTAATCGGCGTTGATGCTCACGTACTCGTGGCTGAAGTCGCAGGTCCAGACCGTGTCGGCCGCGTTGCCGCGGCCCAGGCCGACCCGCACCGTGATCTCGCTTTGCTTCATCACGCGCTGGCCGTCCTCTTCGCGGTAGGCCGGGTTGCGCCCGCCGTTGACGACGACGTGCACGTCGTCGAGGTGCAGGTCGATCTTGGTCTGGTCGAGGTCGTCGATGCCCGCGTAGCCCACCGCCGCCAGGATGCGGCCCAGGTTGGGGTCACTCGCGAAAAACGCAGTCTTGACGAGGGGCGAATGCGCGATCGCATAGGCCACCTTGCGGCACTCCTCGCCGGTCTTGCCGCCCTCCACCCGCACGGTGATGAACTTGGTGGCGCCCTCGCCATCCCGCACGATGGCCTGGGCCAGCAACCGTGCCACATCAAGCATCGCGGACTTCAGTGCCTGGCCGGATGCGCTCCCGAGGGAAGTGATGGGGGCGTGCGCCGCCTTGTTGCTGGCGATCACGACGAACGAATCGTTGGTGGACGTGTCGCCATCCACCGTGACGCGGTTGAAGGAGCCCTCGGCCAGCTCGAGCGCGAGCTGTCGCATCACGGCGGCATCCACCTTCGCGTCCGTGGCCATGAATCCCAGCATGGTCGCCATGTTGGGCCGGATCATCCCCGCGCCCTTGCTGATGCCCGTGATACTCACCATGACACCGTCAATCGCCAACTGCCGGCTGAAAGCCTTGGGGATGGTGTCCGTGGTCATGATGCCTTCCGCGGCACGCAGCCAGTTGGACACGGAAGCGTCCGCAAGCGCCGCAGGCAGGCCCGCCTCGATACGGTCCACGGGCAGGCGCTCCATGATCACGCCGGTCGAGAAAGGCAGCACCTGCTCCGGCGCGATATCCAGCTTGCGCGCGAGGGCGACGCAGGTCGTGCGGGCCCGCACGAGGCCGTCCTCGCCCGTGCCTGCGTTGGCGTTGCCGGTGTTGATGACCATGGCGCGGATACCGCCGCGCGCCAGGTGCTCGCGGCACACCTGCACCGGCGCCGCGCAGAAGCGGTTCTGCGTGAAGACACCCGCCACCGCGGCGCCCTCGTCGATGAGGACGACCGTGAGGTCCTTGCGGTTGGCCTTGCGGATGCCCGCCTCGGCGACGCCGATGCGCACGCCCGGGATGGGGTGAAGGTCGCCAGCACGGGGCGCGGCCAAGTTGACGGGCATGGTGGGTGTCGTAGAAGGGGCTGGACTGAATTTTGCCAGCGGATTCCGCTCGCACGCGAGAGGCGGCGTGATTATTTCCGGCCGGCGCATTGATGAGCGCAGGGCCGGCAGGTAAACTCGATCATGCGTGCACGCAAGCTGGTAGACAACTTCATCTGTGTCTGGCGCACCTGCGGCCCTGCAAGCGCTCTCGCATACGCCGCTGCCATCTTCACAACAATTCCCGAGATCCTGCGCACCGGAACGCTCGTGCCAGCGGATCGGAAGATGCGGGGATGCCGGTATCGGCTGCAGGGTGTCGAAGTCGTCCTTCAGGGGGACTTCTCCCAGGCCCGCGAGATGTACTGCCGGCAGGTCTATTTTCCTACACCTGACTTCAGGCTCCGGCGCGGCGGTGTCGTCGTCGATCTGGGCGCCAATATCGGGCTGTTCTCACTCCTCGCTGCCAAAGCCGGGTGTCATGTCCTTGCCGTCGAGGCTCAGAAAGGTTTCGCCAGGGAAATGCGAGCACTGCTAGCCCTTCAAGGTGTCGATCGGAACGTCGCGATTGAAGTCGCGCTCGTCGGCGCGGCTCGGGGGCTGCTTTCGGAAGCCAAGACCCTCGGCGCTGCGTCCCACCTTGAGGGCGCGATTCCGCCATCGATTTCCATGGCCGAACTGCTCGCACGACACGGTATCCGGGAAATAGATTTCCTCAAGGTGGACATCGAAGGGTCCGAGTTCGCGCTATTTTCGGAGAACCTCGACTGGCTGCAGCACACGCGCCGCATTGCCATGGAAATGCATGCGGACCACGGCGACCCCGCTTTCGTCGTGGAACTGCTTGCGGCAAGGGGATTTCAGATTCTTGACCGCGGGGATTACCTGTTTGCCCATCGCCCTGCTCGCAGCGAAAACGCCTAACGCTGCCGCCAGGGCAGGCCGCGATAACGCCAACCGCCGCGCTTGCCCCGCTGGGCATTCTCGTCGGGGTCGCCCTCGAACCCTTCCAGGACGTTATAGGCTTCGATGCCGAGCTCGGTCGCGCGCTGCGCCGCCGCGATGGACCGCACGCCGCTGCGGCACAGCAGCACCGCCTTCTTGCCCGGTGGCACGGCTGCTTTCATTCCATCGTCGAAGGAAGCGTTCAACACCATGCCCGGCCACTGCTTCCAGGCCAGCGGTACCGCGCCGGGAATGAAACCCACCCACTCGCGCTCGGCGTCGCTGCGCACATCCACCAGCACCGCGTCGCCGCTCTTCCACCAGTCGTAGGCCAACTGCGGCGGGACGTCGCCGGCATAACCCTGAGCTGGCCGCGCGTGGTCGGGCCCGCCGGGCTTCTCGGCCGCAGCCGCGCCAGCGTCGTGCCGCAGGCCGGAACTCAGGTTCGCGGGGACGGCTTCATCCAGCCGGCGTGGCTTGGGCAGGTTCAATTCATTCATGGTCGTCTCGAATTCTGCCAGCGTCTTTCCGGCCACACGGGCGTTGCCGGTTTTCTCCGCGCCGATGGTGCTATGGGTACGCCCGTGGTAGTCGTGGCCCGGCCACACCACTGTTTCATCAGGCAAGGCGAACAGCACCTCGGTGAGGCTGCGGTACAGCGCCGCCGCGCTGCCCGACTGGAAGTCGGTGCGGCCGCAACCATCGACCAGCAAGGTGTCGCCGGTGAACACATGGCCGCGCCACAGGTAGCTCATGCTGCCCGCTGTGTGGCCCGGTGTGTGCAGGGCCTTCAGCTGCTCGGGCCCGAAACGCAGCACGTCGCCGTTCCTCAGCTGCACAGCGGCCGTCCCGATGCCGCAGCCTTCGGGCGCTGCCGTGCGTGCGCCGGTGTGCTCTGCCAGCAGGCCGGCGCTGGTGATGTGGTCGGCATGGGCGTGGGTTTCCAGGGTCCAGGCCAGGTGCAGGCCATTCTCGCGCAGCACCGCCAGGTCGCGCACCAGCTGGTCGTCGACGGGATCGATGATGACGGCCTCGCGCGTGCCCTCGTCGAAGAGGACGTACGTATACGTGCTGGAAGCCGGGTCGAAAAGCTGTAGGGGCTGGTTCATGCGCTGCACCTTCAACTCGGAGTTTAGGCCCATCGCCGGGCGGGCGCTCACGCGCCTAGTCGCGTTCCCGGAACGATTGCCAGAGGTCGACCAGCATCATGGCAATCCCGACGGCGATCACGATCCCCAGCGCCGCCTCCTTGAGCTTCAGGACGACGGGAGCCAGGTACCCGACGACCAGGACGACGGCAACGAGGGCTGCGAAGATCTTGACGGGCATGATGGGCCTCCTTGCTTCGATTCGATCTGTTCAGGCGGCGAACGCACGGCCGACCAGCCACCGCGCGGTCCTCAGCAGGCGGGCATCGTCGCCCCGGCGGCCCACCAGCTGGACGCCCAGCGGCAACCCATCGGGGCCGGTCATGAGCGGCAGGTTGCACGCCGGCATGCCGCACAGCGACCAGAGGGTGCAGAAAGCCGGGTCGCCGGTCGTCGCGGCATCGGGCGCGGTACCCGGGGCCGAGGGCGTGAGGATGGCGTCGAAGCGCGAGAACGTCTCGTCGAAGCCCTCGTTGAGCTGGGCGATTCTCGCCACTGCGTTCTGGTAGTCCAGGGCCTTGACTTCGCGGCCCCGTTCGAGTTGAGCGCGCAGCGGCCCGGACAGCCGGTCGCGGCCGCGCTCCCATTCGGCCTGCAGGTTGAAGGCCATTTCGGATTCCATGATCGTGCGCAGCCAATCCCACGCGCCCACGAGCGACCCCGGCAGCTCGACCTCCTCGCATTGCGCGCCCAGCACTCCCGCGAGTTCGGCAAACGCCTCGCGAGTCGTTTCATCCGCACGATCCCAGATCGGCGTCTTCACGAAAGCCAGCCGCGGCTCCAGGGGCGGCTCCTGCGCGAGTGTCGACAGGAACGGAACACGCGCGCGCGGGCTCGTGTCGGGATCGTTCTCGTCGTGGCCCACCAACTGTTCCGCCACCAGGGCGATGTCCTCGAGTGAACGGGCGAACACACCCACGCAGTCCAGCGTGCGCGACAGCTTGAGGATGCCGTGACGCGGCACCAGGCCGTGCGTGGGCTTGAAGCCGTACACGCCGCAAAACGCGGCGGGGCGGATCATCGACCCGTTCGTCTGCGTGCCCAGCGCCAGCGGCACCATGCCGGCGGCAACGGCCGCGGCCGAGCCCGAGGACGATCCGCCCGGGGTGTGCTCGAAATTGTGCGGATTGCGCGTCTTGCCGGGCGAGTACGTGGCGAGCTCCGTCGTGACCGTCTTGCCCATGATCACGGCGCCGGCCGCCCGCAGCATGGCAACGACCGTCGCGTCCCGATCGGGCGTCCGGCCGGCGTGCAGCACCGTGCCGTCCTCGGTCGGCAGGTCGGACGTGTCGATGATGTCCTTGATGCCGACGGGCACGCCATGCAGCGGGCCGCAGGGGCGGCCCTCCCGGTGGTCCATGTCTCGTGCACGCGCCTGGGTCAGCGCATGGGTTTCGTCGAGCGACTGCCAGGCGTGGACCTGGGGCTCGGTTGCCCGGATGCGCGCGAGGCACGCTTGCACCAGCTGCTCCGAGCTGATCGCACCGGCCTGGATCGCGCGAGCCGCGTCCGTGGCCGACCATTTTTCGAGTTGAGTCACATCCATCGCTCAGCGTCCATAAAGCGCATCGGGCAGCCACATCGCGATGCCGGGGAACACGTAGACCAGCAGCATCGTCACCAGCACCACGTAGACGAAGGGCATGCAGCCGCTGAATATCTGCGTCAGCAGCACCGAAGGCGGACTGACCCCTTTGAGATAGTACGCCGACATTGCCATGGGGGGCGACAGGAACGCGGTCTGCAGGTTCAGGGCAATCAGCACTCCGAACAGGATCGGGTCGATGCCGAAGTGCGGCAGCATGGGCAGGAAGATGGGAACGAAGATGATGATGATCTCGGTCCACTCCAGCGGCCAGCCGAGCACGAAGATGATCACCTGGGACAGCAACAGGAACGTGACCGCGTTCAGGTCCATGGCCAGCACGGCGTTCTTGATGATCTCGTTGCCCCCGAGGTAGGCGAAGATGGACGCGAAGGTCGCGGATCCCACGAAGAGCCAGCACACCATTGCGGAGGTCCGCGCCGTGAGGAACACCGACTCACGCAGCCCCTTCCACGTGAGGGCGCGGTACGCCGCCGCGAGCAGCATCGCGCCGAGCGCGCCCACAGCGGCCGCCTCGGTCGGCGTCGCGATGCCGAACATGATCGCGCCCAGCACCGCGAGAATCAACAACGCGAGGGGGAAGAAGGATTTGAGCAGCATCGTGGCGAGCACGCTCATCGACACATTCCCCTCTTCCTTGGGCAGGCGCGGGGCCCGTTCGGGCTTCACGATCGCGACACCGATGACGTACGCGATGTACATGCCCGCCAGGAAGAACCCGGGTATGAACGCGGCCGCGTAGAGCTTCACGACGGAGAGGCCCGCGACGGCGCCGTACACGATCAGCATGATCGAAGGCGGGATCAGGATGCCGAGGCAGCCGCCGGCGCAGATGACGCCCGCCGCCAGCTTGGTGTCGTAGCCGGCCTTCATCATCTGCGGGAAGGCGAGCAGCCCCATCAGCGTGACCACGGCTCCGACGATGCCGGTGGCGGTCGCGAAGAGCGCGCAGGTCGCGAGCGTCGCCACGGCGAGCGAACCGGGAACGCCCTTCAGCGCGATCTGCAGGCTCTTGAAGAGGTTGTCCAGGATATTGGCTCGCTCGACGAGGTACCCCATCAGGAGGAACAGCGGGATCGAGACCAGCGCATCGTTGTTGAGCACCGTGAAGGTATTTTGCGTCAGCAGGTAGAACACACGGCTGTCGAAGAAGGCCTGCCCGGCCTGGAAATAGGCGTAGAAGCCGAAGCCCACGCCCAGCGCCATGAGCGTGAATGCGACAGGGAAACCGATGCAGATCGTGAAGACCAGGATGCCGAGCATGAGCAGGGCGACTGCCGGATCGCTCATTGCGGCACCCCCTGCCCGGCCTGGGCCGCCGTCTTTTCCGCGTGCTCGCGCAGGATCTGCTGCTCGAGCTCCTCCACGTCGTGCAGGCGGGCCGGCCACTTTCCTTCACGCAGGCAGACGATGCAGCGCAGCACCTCGGCGAAGCCCTGCAGCGCGATCAGAGCCGCGCCGACGCAGATCATCATCTTGAGAGGCCAGATGGGGACGCCGGCGGGGCTGTTGACGCTCACCTCCAGGATGCGCATCGATTCGAGCCCGTACGCCGAGCCGGCGATGACCAGCGCGAGGATGCCGGGAAAGAAGAACACGACATACAGCACCAGCTCCACCACGGCCTGGGTGCGCTCGCTCCACAGGCGGTAGAACATGTCGGCGCGCACATGGCCCGCGCGCGACAGCGTATAGGCGCCGGCCATGTAGAACACGGCGCCGTACATGAGGTAGCTCAGGTCGAAGGCCCAGCTCGTGGGGTCGTTCAGCACGTAGCGCATGAACACCTCGTAGCAGGTGCCGAAGGTGAGGATGATGATGCACCACGCGAAGGCGTGGCCGACCGTCTTGCTCAGCTGGTCGATCGAATAGATGACGCGATGTACCATGGCTCCGTCCCAGTCCCCGGGGTGAAAAAATGGGGCGGCCACCTCGCCCGCCCCATGCCTTGCTTGCCTGCGCGGCAATCAGGCGGGCAGCTTCGTCTTGAAGATGTGCTCGTAGCCCAGCCGGTAGTCCGCTTCGTTCACGAACATGTAGTAGGCCACCCGCTTCGCCCACGCGCGCTGCGATTCGACGACCTTGGCGAAGAACGGGTCCTCGTCCGACAGCTTCTTGGTCAGCACGTCCCAGGCCTTCAGCTGCTCGGCCATCACCGACTTGGGCGTGCGGATCACGTTGACCTTGTGCTTGGTCCTCAGCTCCTCAAGGTCGCGTGAGTAGTTGTCCATCGCCGTCCACCAGTTGGCGGAGCTGGCGGCCTCGGCGGCGTACTGCAGGATCGCCTGCAGGTCCTTCGGGATGGTGGCCCACTTCTTCTTGTTGAACGCGATCTCGAAGAATTCCATCGCCTGGTGGTAGCTGCCCATCATGTAGTTCTTGAGCACGTCCTGGGCGCCGAAGCGCATGTCGGAAGTCGGGTTGTTGAACTCGAACCCGTCGATCACGCCCTTTTCCAGCGCGGGCATGATTTCGCCGCCCGGCAGCTGCGTCACCTTGCTGCCCATGGCCTGGAACAGGTCGGCGGCCAGGCCCACGGTGCGATATTTCAGGCCCTTCAGCTCGCTCGCGTCCTTGATCGGCTTCTTGAACCAGCCCAGCGGCTGCGTGGGCATCGGCATCGCGAAGAATCCCACCACGTCCAGGTTGATCTTCTGGAGCAGCTCGTTGTACAGCTGCATGCCGCCGCCACGATAGATCCACGCGAGCGTCTGGTGCGCGTCGCATCCGTTGATCGGTCCGGAGCCGAACAGCGAGGCGACTTTCGACTTGCCGTACCAGTACACGGGCACCCCGTGCGACGCGTCGAGCACGCCCTTGCTCGTCGCGTCCATGACTTCGAACGGCTTGACCACGGCGCCGGCAATCAGGTAGTCGATGCGCAGGCGGCCGCCAGCCATCTCGTTCACGCGCTTCACGTATTCCTCGGCCATCTCGTTGAAGATGTCCTTGGCGCCCCAGGCGCCCTGCATCTTGAGCACGATGGGCGACTGGGCCACCGAAACCATGGGTGCCGTCATCGCGGCTGCGCCGGCGACGCCGGCGACGCCGCCGACCGCGGCGCGCAGGAACCGCCGGCGTGCCGGCTTGGCCTCGGCGACCGGCGCGGCACTTGTCTGGATACTGTCATTCATGAACATGTCTCCTTCGCTTGATGAGTTGAAAACGTTCGTATGAAGGCTTTCTGCGAGTGATTTCATTGGTTCACGGAACTCGCCTGCCGCTACGGACCCCCACTACGTTACGGGCTTGACCCTTCCTGTCTGTGGGGGATTACCCCAAACAAAGCTGAATTACCCGCAATAGCGCAATGGACCGGCCTTTCAACGCTAGCGTGCTAACGCCGGAATGCAACCGCAGCCGCGACTGCCGCCTGCGGGGTTGACGTTTACGTAAACGTCAAGTAAGGTAGCAGCCCCGATCCCTGTGGCTCGTTGGCATGCCCTTGCCCGCGAGCGGAGACACCCATGACCGACCTGTCCGCCGAATTCAAGGCGCTCGCGAACTACCGTCCCACCCACAAGGTGCGCTTCGTCACCGCCGCGAGCCTGTTCGACGGCCACGACGCCGCCATCAACATCATGCGCCGCATCCTGCAGGGCATGGGCGCCGAGGTGATCCACCTCGGGCACAACCGCAGCGTTGACGACGTCGTGACGGCTGCGTTGCAGGAAGACGTGCAGGGCATCGCGATCAGCTCGTATCAGGGCGGCCACGTCGAGTACTTCAAGTACATGGTGGACCTGCTCAAGGCCCGCGGCGGCGAGCACATCCAGGTGTTTGGCGGCGGCGGCGGCGTGATCGTGCCCCCCGAAATCCGGGAGCTTCAGGCCTACGGCGTCTCCCGCATCTACAGCCCCGAAGACGGCCAGCGCATGGGCCTGGCCGGCATGATCGGCGAGATGGTGATGCGCTGCGACAAGGACATCACCGGTTACGCCCCGAAGGACGCGAAAGCGATCCAGGGCCACGGCGAGATGAACTGGCGCGCCCTGGCCCAGTTCATCACCGCGCTGGAAAACGGCAAGGCCGATGCCGGCATGATGAAGGCCGTCGCGGCCGCGGCGCAAGGCCGGCACATCCCGGTGCTGGGTATCACCGGCACCGGCGGCGCCGGCAAGTCGTCCCTCACCGACGAATTGATCCGCCGCATGCGGCTGGATCAGGGCGATTCGCTGCGCATCGCCGTCATCTCCATCGACCCGTCCCGCCGAAAGAGCGGCGGCGCGCTGCTGGGCGACCGCATCCGGATGAATGCGATCGGCCCGTGGCGCCAGGGTCCGCGCGTCTTCATGCGCTCGCTGGCCACGCGCGATTTCGGCAGCGAGATCTCGGCTGCCCTGCCGGACGTCGTCACCGCATGCAAGGCGGCCGGCTTCGACCTGGTGGTGGTCGAAACCTCGGGCATCGGCCAGGGAGACGCCGCCATCGTGCCGCTGGTGGACATTCCCATGTACGTGATGACGCCCGAGTTCGGCGCGGCCAGCCAGCTCGAGAAGATCGACATGCTGGACTTCGCGGAGTTCGTCGCGATCAACAAGTTCGACCGCAAGGGCTCGCTCGATGCGCTCCGCGACGTTGCCAAGCAAGTCCAGCGTAACAAGGAGGCCTTTGGCAGGAAGCCGGACGAGATGCCGGTCTTCGGCACGATGGCCGCGCGTTTCAATGACGATGGCGTCACGGCCCTGTACCAGGCGCTGAAACCGCGGTTGGCCGAGCTGGGGCTGAAGCTGAAGGAAGGCGAGCTTCCGGCCGTCAATGTGCGTCACAGCACCAACCAGACGCCCGTCGTGCCCGCGGCGCGCACCCGCTACCTGGCCGAGATCAGCGACACCGTGCGCGGCTACAAGAAGCAGGCGCGCGAGCAGGCCCGGCTGGCGCGCGAGATCCAGCAGTTGCGCGAGAGCGCCCGCATGCTGCACGAGGATGACGCCGAGCGCGACGGCGCAAAGAACACCGTCCTGCGGCTGGCCGACGAGCGCGACGCCCGGTTCGATGGAGCCGCGCGCAAGCTGTTGGCGCAGTGGCCGCAGATGCAGAAGGCATATTCGGGCGACGAGTACGTGGTCAAGATCCGCGACAAGGAAATCCGCACGCAACTGACCACCAGGTCGCTCTCGGGCACCACCATCCGCAAGGTCAGCCTGCCTGCATACGAAGACCACGGCGAGATCCTCAAGTGGCTGATGCTGGACAACGTGCCGGGCAGCTACCCGTACACGGCGGGTACCTTCGCCTTCAAGCGCGAGAACGAGGACCCGACCCGCATGTTCGCGGGCGAAGGCGACGCCTTCCGCACCAACACCCGCTTCAAGCTGCTCAGCTCGGGCATGCCGGCCAAGCGCCTGTCCACGGCCTTCGATTCGGTCACGCTGTACGGCAACGACCCCGACCTGCGCCCCGACATCTACGGCAAGGTCGGCAACTCGGGCGTGTCCATCGCGACGCTGGACGACATGAAGGTGCTGTATTCGGGCTTCGACCTGTGCAGCCCGAGCACCTCTGTGTCGATGACGATCAACGGCCCCGCCCCCTCCATCCTGGCGATGTTCATGAACACGGCCATCGACCAGAACCTGGAGAAGTTCAAGGCCGACAATGGCCGCGAGCCCACGGACACCGAGAGCCAGAAAATCCGCGAGTGGGTGCTGGCCAATGTGCGCGGCACGGTGCAGGCCGACATCCTGAAGGAAGACCAGGGCCAGAACACCTGCATCTTCTCGACCGAGTTCAGCCTGAAGGTGATGGGCGATATTGCCGAGTACTTCGTGCACCACAACGTGCGCAACTTCTACTCGGTGTCGATCTCCGGCTACCACATCGCCGAGGCCGGCGCCAACCCGATCAGCCAGCTGGCGTTCACGCTGTCCAATGGCTTCACTTTCGTCGAGGCGTACCTGGCGCGTGGCATGCACATCGACGACTTCGCGCCGAACCTGTCGTTCTTCTTCTCCAACGGCATGGACCCGGAATACACGGTCATGGGGCGCGTGGCCCGCCGCATCTGGGCCGTGGCGATGAAGGAAAAGTACGGTGCCAACGAGCGCAGCCAGAAGCTCAAGTACCACATCCAGACCTCCGGGCGGAGCCTGCACGCGCAGGAGATCCAGTTCAACGACATCCGAACCACGCTGCAGGCGCTGATCGCGATCTACGACAACTGCAACTCGCTGCACACCAACGCGTTCGACGAGGCGATCACCACGCCGACCGAGGACAGCGTGCGCCGCGCGATGGCCATCCAGCTGATCATCAATCGCGAATGGGGCCTGGCGAAGAACGAAAACCCGAACCAGGGCTCCTTCATCATCGAGGAGCTCACCGAACTGGTCGAGGAAGCGGTGCTGGCGGAGTTCGAACGCATCGCCGAGCGCGGTGGCGTGCTGGGCGCGATGGAGACCGGCTACCAGCGCGGCCGCATCCAGGACGAGAGCATGCATTACGAGATGCTCAAGCACACCGGCGAGCTGCCCATCGTCGGCGTCAACACCTTTCGCAACCCGCATGGCGATGCCGTGCAGGACAAGCTGGAGCTCGCCCGCTCCACCGAGGAGGAAAAACAGGGCCAGCTCAGGCGCCTGGAGGACTTCCAGGCGCGCAACGCCAAACAGGCGCCGGCCATGCTCAAGCGCCTCCAGCAGGCCGTCATCGACAACCGCAACGTGTTCGAGGTGCTGATGGACGCCGTGCGCGTCTGTTCGCTGGGCCAGATCACGAACGCGCTGTTCGAGGTCGGCGGCCAGTACCGCAGGAACATGTGAGGGCGGCCGAGGCGGGCATCACCTACCGTGGCGCCGTCTACCCGTGGCACTGCGACCATGTGGGCCACATGAACGCGTTCCCGGCGGAGCTGCTGGCAAGGGCCCGCGAGGGCCATTAGCGCGCGTCAGTCAGGCTTCTGACAGCATGCTCGAGGAGCCGCCCTCTGGCGCGGTCCATCACGCAAAACTACCTAAGGTCTTACCCCCTATCGCAGTGCAGCATGCGTTCTTAGCATTCGCCATCCCGTTGCTCCGCTACTGGCTGGAGCAACTCGTTCAACGCAGGAGGCGGATTGGCAGCTGAGTTCATTCTCGAGACGAAGGGCCTGACCAAGGAGTTCAAGGGCTTCGTCGCGGTCAACAACGTCGACCTGAAGGTCGCGCGCGGGCATATCCATGCGCTGATCGGCCCGAACGGGGCCGGCAAGACGACTTTTTTCAACCTGCTGACCAAATTCATCATCCCCACCCGCGGCACCATCATCTACCGCGGCGAGGACATCACGCACGAGAAGCCCGCGCAAACGGCGCGGCGCGGCATTGTCCGCTCCTTCCAGATTTCCGCGGTGTTCCCCCACATGACCGTGCTCGAGAACGTGCGCGCCGCCCTGCAGCGCGGCCTGGGCACCTCGTTCCACTTCTGGAGACCGGAGCACTCGCTGCACCACTTGCATGAACGAGCGGACGAGCTGCTGGCCGCGGTGGACCTGAAGGATTTCGCGGACGAGCTCACCGTCAACCTTCCCTACGGCCGCAAGCGCGCGCTCGAACTGGCCACCACCATGGCCCTGGAGCCCGACCTGATGCTGCTGGACGAGCCGACGCAGGGGATGGGCCACGAGGACGTGCACCGCGTGACGGAGCTGATCAAGAAGGTGTCCACCGGCCGCACCATCCTGATGGTGGAGCACAACATGAACGTCGTCGCCTCCATTGCCGACCGGATCACGGTGCTGCAGCGCGGCGCCATCATCGCCGACGGGCCGTACGCCGAGGTGTCGGCCAACCCGCAGGTCATCGAGGCGTACATGGGCACGGCCGATGCCGCCCTCCAGGGAGCCCACTGATATGGCCAAGGAGCTCCTTCGCATCGAGGACCTGAACGCCTGGTACGGCGAATCGCACATCCTTCACGGCGTGAACCTCACCGTCAACGAGGGCGAGGTGGTCTGCCTGCTGGGCCGCAACGGCGCGGGCCGCACCACGACCATGCGCGCGATCGTCGGGCTCACCGGCAGCCGCAAGGGATCGATCCGCATCCACGGCGAGGAAGCCATCAAGCTGCCGCCGCACAAAGTTGCGCGGCTCGGCGTGGGCTACTGCCCCGAGGAGCGCGGCATCTTCGCCAGCCTCTCGGCCGAAGAGAACCTGATGCTTCCACCGGTGATCGCCCCTGGCGGCATGAGCGTGGCCGACATCTACGAGATGTTCCCCAACCTCAAGGAGCGTGCCGGCAGCCCCGGCACGCGCCTGTCGGGCGGCGAGCAGCAGATGCTGGCGGTGGCGCGGATCCTGCGCACCGGCGCCCGCCTGCTGTTGCTGGACGAGATCTCCGAGGGCCTGGCCCCCGTCATCGTGCAGAAGCTGGCCGAGATGATCCGCACCCTGAAGGCCAAGGGCTACACCATCGTCCTGGTGGAGCAGAACTTCCGCTTCGCGGCGCCGCTGGCCGACCGTTTCTACGTGATGGAACACGGCCGCATCGTCAAGCAGTTCGAGCAGCGCGAACTGGCCGGCAACATGGCCATGCTGCAGGAATTCCTGGGCGTGTAGCGCCGCCCGTCCACGTCACCCAACCCCGTTTTTTCAGGAGACTTACATGAAACTCAAGACCCTCGTGGCAGCACTGGCCGTCGGCCTGGGCACGTTCAGCGCCTTCGCGCAGAGCAGTTCCGGCCCGGTGAAGATCGGCTTCATCACCGACATGTCGAGCCTGTACGCCGACATCGACGGCCCGGCCGGCGGAGAAATGATCAAGTGGGCCGCGCAGGACTTCGGCGGCAAGGTGCTGGGCCGCCCGATCGAAGTGCTGACGGCCGACCACCAGAACAAGGCCGACGTCGCGAGCTCGAAGGCCCGCGAGTGGATGGACAAGGAAAACCTTTCCATGCTGGTGGGTGGCACCAGCTCGGGCACCGCGCTGGCCATGTCCAAGGTGGCACTCGAGAAGAAGCGCCCGTTCCTGGTCATCGGCGCCGGCTCGGCCCGCCTGACCAACGAGGACTGCTCACCCTACACGGTCCACTACGCTTACGACACCGTGGCGCTGGCCAAGGTTGCCGGCAACGCGCTGGTCAAGGCCAACGGCGGCACAGTGGTGGGCGCCGTGCGCCACCCGCTGAACGCCTCTGACTTCTCGTCGTTCCTGCTGCAGGCGCAGTCCAGCAAGGCGCAGATCCTGGGCCTGGCGAACGCCGGCGGCGACTTCACGAACGCGATGAAGGCAGCCAAGGAGTTCGGCATCAACAAGACGATGAAGATCGCCGGCCTGCTGGTGTTCATCAACGACGTGCACAGCCTGGGGCTGGCGAACACCGAAGGCCTGCAGCTGGCCGACAGCTGGTACTGGAACCAGGACGACGCCTCGCGCAAGTTCGCCAAGCGCTTCTTCGACAAGTACAAGCGCATGCCCTCCAGCCTGCAAGCCGCCGACTACTCCGCGACCCTGACGTACCTGAACGCGGTGAAGGCCGTGGGCTCGACGGACGCCGACAAGGTGATGGCCGAGATCAAGAAGACGGGCGCGAACGACTTCTACAGCAAGGGCAAGATCCGCGCCGACGGCCGCATGATCCACGACATGTACCTGTTCCAGGTCAAGGGCACGAAGGAATCGACCACGCCGTGGGATTACTACAAGCTGGTGCAGAAGGTGCCGGGTGACCAGGCGTTCACCACCGTGGCCGAGTCCAAGTGCGCACTGCTCAAGAAGTAAAAACCCAGAAATAGCCGGCCCCCGCGGGCCGGCTTCTTCCTTTCGCGAAGCGTTACCCCCATGGAGATTTTCGGCATCCCCCACCAGGCCTTCCTGGGCCAGCTCATGCTGGGCCTGGTGAACGGCGCTTTCTACGCCATGCTCAGCCTGGGCCTGGCCGTCATCTTCGGCCTGCTGGACATCGTGAACTTCGCGCATGGCGCGCTGTACATGCTGGGCGCGTTCGCCGCGTGGATCATGCTGGACAAGTTCGGTGTCAACTTCTGGCTCGCCCTGGTCCTGGCACCGCTCGTGGTCGGCATCCTCGGGGTGGTGATAGAACGCACCATGCTCAAGCACCTGTACGGGCTCGATCCGCTGTACGGTCTGCTGCTCACATTCGGGCTTTCGTTGATATTCGAAGGCATCTTCCGCGACCAGTACGGCGTTTCCGGGCAGAACTACCCGGTGCCCGACCTGCTCGCCGGCGCCACCAACCTGGGGTTCATGGTGCTGCCGAACTACCGCGCCTTCGTGGTGCTGGCTTCGCTGGTGGTCTGCCTGGGCACCTGGTTCCTGATCGAACGCACGCGGCTGGGCGCCTATTTGCGCGCCGGCACCGAGAACGCCAAGCTGGTCCAGGCGTTCGGGGTCAACGTGCCGATGATGGTGATGCTCACCTATGGCGCCGGCGCCGCGCTGGCCGCGCTGGCGGGCGTGCTGGCCGCCCCGATCATCCAGGTCAACCCGCTGATGGGTTCGAACCTGATCATCGTCGTCTTTGCCGTGGTGGTGATCGGCGGCATGGGTTCGATTCTGGGCTCCGTCATCACCGGCCTGGGGCTGGGCGTCGTGGAGGGCATGACGCGCGTGTTCTACCCCGAGGCATCCAGTGTCGTCGTCTTCGTCGTGATGGTGGTCGTCCTGATCCTGCGCCCCGCCGGCCTCTTCGGCAAGGAGGCGTGAAAAAAATGACCAACGACAAGAAACTGATCCGCGCCACTTATGTGGCGCTGCTGGCCCTGGCGCTCGTGGCGCCGCTGATCGGGCTGTACCCCGTCTTTGTGATGAAGCTGCTGTGCTTCGCGTTGTTCGCATGCGCGTTCAACCTGCTGCTCGGGTTCACCGGCCTGCTCTCGTTCGGGCATGCGGCGTTCTTCGGATTTTCAGCCTACGTGACGGGTTACTTCGTCAAGTCGCAGGCCTGGTCCCCGGAGCTGGCGATCGCCGCCGGCGTCGTCGTCGCCGGCTTCCTCGGGTTGCTGGTCGGCCTGGTGGCGATCCGCCGCCAGGGCATCTACTTCGCGATGATCACCCTTGCGCTGGCGCAGATGGTGTTCTTCATCTGCCTGCAGGCGCCGTTCACCGGCGGCGAGGACGGCCTGCAGGGCGTTCCGCGCGGCACGCTCTTCGGCGTGCTCGACCTGTCGTCCGACACCGTGATGTACTACGTGGTCGTGGTCATCTTCATCGCGTGCTTCCTCGGCATCACGCGCATCGTCACCTCGCCGTTCGGCCAGGTGCTCAAGATGATCCGCGAGAACGAGCCGCGCGCCGTGTCGCTCGGCTACGAGGTCGACCGCTACAAGCTGCTGGCCTTCGTGCTGTCCGCCGCGCTCTCGGGGCTGGCCGGTTCGCTCAAGACGCTGGTGATGGGCTTCGCGACCTTGTCGGACGTTCACTGGACGATGTCCGGCGAGGTGATCCTGATGAGCCTGCTGGGCGGCGTGGGCACGTTCTTCGGCCCGGTGTTCGGCGCCGGCATCGTCATCGCATTGCAGGACATGCTCGCCGACAAGGTGGGCAGCTGGGTGACGGTGATCATCGGTGCGATCTTCGTGGTTTGCGTTCTGGCCTTCCGCAAGGGCGTGGTCGGCGAGCTGCGCGCCTGGATGGACCGGCGGCGCGCCCGCGCCTGAGCCAGCCCGGCCGCGCCAGGGTGTCATCCAGGTGATTGGCCGCCCGGCGGGCAGGCGCTAACCTGCCGCTGTCCCAACCTCGAAACAGCAATGAACGACCTCTTCTCGCTCAAGGGCCGCACCGCCCTCGTCACCGGCGGCTCGCGCGGCATCGGGCGCATGATCGCCAAGGGCTTCCTCATGCAGGGCGCACGCGTCTACATCTCCTCGCGCAAGGCCGCCGCCTGCGAAGACACCGCCCGGGAGCTTTCGGCGCTGGGCCCGTGCTTCGCGCTCCCCGCCGACGTGTCCACCGTGGAAGGCGCCCGGGGCTTGGCCTCGGCCTACGCAGCGAAGGAAGGCGCGCTCGACATCCTCGTGAACAACGCGGGCGCGGCCTGGGGCGAATCGTTCGACACCTTCCCGGAGAAGGGGTGGGACAAGGTGATGGACCTGAACGTCAAGTCGCCGTTCTTCCTCACCCAGGCGCTGCACGAGCAGCTGCGATACGGCGCCAAGTCCCATTGCGCCAAGGTGATCAACATCGCCTCGATCGACGGCGTCTCGGTGAATCCGCAGGAGACCTACTCGTACGCCGCCAGCAAGGCCGGCCTGATCCACCTGACCAAGCGCATGTCGCTGCGCCTGGTGCAGGACAACATCGTGGTCAGCGGCATCGCGCCGGGCGCCTTCGCCTCCGACATGAACCGGCTGGCACGCGACCATGGCGACGAAGTGGCCAGGCGCATTCCCTCCGGGCGGATCGGCACGGAGGAGGACATGGCGGGCGTCGCGATCTACCTCGCCTCACGGGCCGGCGATTACGTGGTCGGCCAGACCATCGTCGTCGATGGCGGCGTGACGCTGGCGCGCGGCTAGGGTTTCCAGTTCTGCGGGCCGCGGCTCGCGATCTTGGTCGCGCCCACCCGGTTGCCAAGCTCGGCGCAGCGCGCGAGCGGCCAGCCCTGCTCCAGCCCGTGCAGCAGCGCGCCGCGCCAGGCATCGCCGCAGCCGGTGGGGTCCACGATCTCGCGCGCCTTCACCGGCGGCACGGTCGTCTTCTCCCCATCGATCCACACCTCGCAGCCCTCGCCGCCGAGCGTCACGACCAGGCCCTCGACCCGGCGCGAGATTTCCGCGCTGCTCCAGCCCGTCCGCTCGCCCAGCATCTTGCCTTCGTAGTCGTTCACCGTCACCCACGTCGCCTGCTCGATGAAACGCGCCAGTTCCCTGCCGTCGAACATCGGCAGGCCCTGGCCCGGGTCGAAGACGAACGGGATGCCGCAATCCACGAACTGCTGCGCGTGCTGCAGCATCGCGTCGCGGCCGTCGGGCGAGATGATGCCCAGCTTGACATCCGGCCTCGCCTCGATGCGCGTGGCGTGGGCCTGCATCATCGCGCCGGGATGGAACGCCGTGATCTGGTTGTTGTCGCGGTCGGTCATGATCATCGCCTGCGCCGTGTAGGTGTCGCCGACCACCTTGACGTATTGCGTGGCGATACCCAGCGCCTCCAGCCGCGCCAGGTAGTCCGCGCCGTCGCTGCCGACGGTCGCCATCGGCAGGGGCTCGCCACCCAGCATCTTCAGGCTGTAGGCGATGTTGCCCGCGCAGCCCCCGAAGTCGCGCCGCAGCGCCGGCACCAGGAAGGAAACGTTGAGGATGTGCAGCTGGTCCGGCAGGATCTGCTCGGCAAAGCGCCCCTCGAAGTCCATGATGGTGTCGAAGGCAAGGGAGCCACAGATCAATGCTGCCATGGTGAAGGTTCCGTGAGGGTAGTCAGGGGTAGAAAGCCAGCAGGCGATAACCGGCGATCCGTGCACCGGCGCCGTTGCCCGCCACGGCCAGCGCGAGCGAGCCGGACCAGTCCGCCGTGGCGGCAATGACGCCGGGATGGGTCCCGAGATCCGCCGGCAGCAGTACGCGCCGCACCACGGGCTGCTCCTGGCCATCGGTCAGCGTCAGCTCCAGCGCGGGCATCGCCACCTGCATGGTGGCTTGGTTCTTCAGGGTGAAGTTGAGCCGGTAGGCATCGCCGCGCAACTTGTTGAAAGACGAACTGTCGATCACGATCGCGTCGATCTGGCGCGGCGGTGCGATGCGGCACCTGAGCGGCTCGCACAGCCGGGCCAGCCAGGGTCGCAGCGCGGGGTGCGCGGCCGCGAGACGGTCCCGGTCATGCACGCCGATCTGCGCCGCCAGCAGGAAGACCAGCACCAACAGCACGAGCGCGAGGACCGCGCGGATGCCGGGTTTGCGCCAGAACTCCTGGCTGCGCGCCTGGCGCACGAACGACAGGTCGTGGAGTTCGGGTTCGAGTTCCGATTCGGGCACGGGCGTGAATCGCGAGGGCAGCGGCTCGGCGACCTCGTCGGCCTCATCCTGTCGCCGCAATTCGAACGGCCGGTCCAGCGGCGTTTCGCGCAACGTCCGCGCCTCGGCTTCCAGCTGCGCCGAATCCGGCGCATCCAGCGCCATCGCGCCGTCCACCTCCGTGTTCAGCGACGACAGGAACTCCTCGGGTTCGGCCTGCCCCTCATCAATGTCCGGTGTATCGGCGGGGGCAGCGACGCCGCCGCTTTCCCGCACCAGTGTGGCGGGGCTCTCGACGGGCGGAGCCTCCGGCACGACGGGGGCATCGGCCTGCAGGTGCGCGGAGGCATCGAAGACGTCGGCGCAATGCCCGCAGCGCACCCATCCTTCCGAGATCCTGAGTTGGTCGGGCACGACTTTGAACATCGTCCCGCAGGCGGGGCAGCGCGTGATCAGGCTCATTCAGCCTCCGCCGAGCCGCCTCAAGGAGGCTGAAGCCCCCCAGGGGGGCAGCGCAGTAAACGAAGTGACAAGCGTGGGGGCCGGCATCAGCCCGCGATTGTAGCCAGCGCGCCCCCGCCGCCCTGGCGTCGAACTCAGAGCGTCGCCGTCATCAGCACCCAGCCATCCTCCGCATCGGCCACGTCGAGCCTGGCGAAAGGTGCATACGCGGCCCGGAGTTCGTCGGCCTGGCGCTCGAGGATGCCCGCCAGCACCAGCGCGCCGCCTGGCGCCACGTAAGAGCACAGGAGCGGCGCCAGCACCTTGAGCGGCGTCGCGAGGATGTTGGCCAGCACGGTGTCGTAGCGGCCCCCGGCCTTGTCGGGAAGGCCCGCGTTGACCCGGACCCCGTTGGCGGTGGCGTTGTCGACGGTGGATTGCACGGCGGCCGGGTCGATGTCGACCGCATCGATATGCGAGGCCCCGAAGCGTGCGGCGCCGATCGCCAGGATGCCCGAGCCGCAGCCGTAGTCCAGCACGCGTTGGCCCCGCATCGCGTGACGCGCGATCCAGCGCAGGCACATGCGGGTGGTGGGATGCGTGCCCGTGCCGAAGGCCAGGCCCGGATCCAGGCGGATCACCTGCCGCGCCTGCGCGGGCGGCTCGTGCCATGTCGGCACGATCCAGAATTCGGGCGTGATCTCCACCGGCGCGAACTGCGACTGCGTGAGGCGCACCCAATCCTGGTCCGGCACCGGCGTCACGCCGAGGAACCTGCAGCTGCCGAAGAAATCCTGGACTTCGAGCAACCGTAAAGCATCGCGGGCCGCGGCATCGGTCGCGAACAGGGCAATCACGCGGGAGCGCTGCCAGCCCTCCTTCGGCGGCGGCATGCCCGGCTCGCCGAACAGCGCCTGCTCGGCGTCGGTCTGCGCGTCGGCGTCCTCCACGGACACGCTGAGGGCATCGAGCGCGTCCAGTGCCTCGCTCACCACTTCAATGCGGTCCTCGGGGCAAAGCAGACTCAACTCGAACACAGAAGCGACCTTTCGGGGGCAACCGCGGAACCGGCTTTGCCGGGCCGCTGGTTGCGCCCCCTTGAGGGGGAGGCGCCGTAGGCGCTTCGGGGGGGAGCCATTTCTACCGCTTGTGGTGCGACAGCCACTCTTCCAGGTAGTGGATGTTGGTGCCGCCGTCCATGAACTTGGCGTCCACCATCAGCTCGCGGTGCAGCGCGATGTTGGTGTTGATGCCTTCCACCACGGTTTCGAGCAGGGCGGTGCGCATGCGCGCCAGGGCCTGCTCGCGCGTGTCGCCGTGCACGATGATCTTGCCGATCATCGAGTCGTAGTTCGGCGGCACGAAATAATTGGTGTAGACGTGGGAATCCACTCGCACGCCCGGGCCGCCCGGCGCGTGCCACATGGTGATGCGACCCGGCGAAGGCACGAACTTGTACGGGTCCTCCGCGTTCACGCGGCATTCGATCGCGTGGCCGCGCAAGGTGATGTCGCGCTGGGCGAAAGGCAGCTTCTCCCCGGCGGCCACCATGATCTGCGTCTTCACGATGTCCACGCCGCTGATCAGCTCGGTGACGGGGTGCTCCACCTGGACGCGCGTATTCATCTCGATGAAATAGAACTCGCCGTTCTCGTACAGGAACTCGAAGGTGCCCGCGCCGCGGTAGCCGATCTTCTTGCAGGCCGTGACGCAGCGCTCGCCGATCTTCTCGATCAGCTTGCGCGGGATGCCCGGTGCCGGGGCTTCCTCGATGATCTTCTGGTGGCGGCGCTGCATGGAGCAATCGCGCTCGCCCAGGTACACCGCGTTCTTGTGCTTGTCCGACAGGATCTGGATCTCGATGTGACGCGGGTTCTGCAGGAACTTCTCCATGTAGACGGCCGCATTGCCGAATGCCGCGCCCGCTTCCGCCTTGGTCATCTGCACCGCGTTGATCAGCGCCGCCTCGGTGTGCACCACGCGCATGCCACGCCCGCCGCCGCCCCCGGCGGCCTTGATGATCACCGGATAGCCCACGGCCTTGGCCGTGCGGCGGATCATCACCGGGTCGTCCGGCAGTTCGCCTTCGGAACCGGGCACGCACGGCACGCCCGCCTTGATCATCGCCTGCTTGGCCGAGACCTTGTCGCCCATGATGCGGATGTTCTCGGGCGTGGGGCCGATGAACTGGAAGCCGCTCTTCTCGACGCGCTCGGCGAAATCGGCGTTCTCCGACAGGAAGCCGTAGCCCGGATGGATTGCCTCGGCGTCGGTCACCTCGGCGGCCGAAATGATGGCCGGCATGTTGAGGTAGCTCTGGGGCGAAGGCGCCGGGCCGATGCACACCGCTTCCTCCGCCAGCTTCACGTACTTGGCCTCGCGATCGGCCTCGGAATAGACCATCACGGCCTTGACGCCGAGTTCGCGGCACGCGCGCTGGATACGAAGGGCTATCTCGCCTCTGTTGGCGACAAGAATCTTCTTGAACATGAGGGAGTGCTTACTCGACCACGAACAGCGGTTGCCCGTATTCGACGGCCTGTCCGTTTTCGCACAGGATCTTGACGATGGTGCCGGCCTTGTCGGTCTCGATTTCGTTGAGGATCTTCATCGCCTCGATGATGCAGATCGTCTCGCCTTCCTTGACCTGGCTTCCGATCTCGACGAACGGCTTGGCGCCGGGGCTCGAAGACCGGTAGAAGGTGCCCACCATGGGCGACTTGACGATGTGGCCGGACGGAACGGGAGCGGCCGGGGCCGCGGCCGGTGCGCCGATGGCGGGCGCAGCGGCGGGAGCAGCCACCGCCATGGCCGGGCCGGCCAGTGGCTGCGGCGAGGCGCCACCACCCTTGACGATGCGAACCTTGCCCTCGGCCTCGGTGATCTCCAGCTCGGAAACGTTGGATTCCGACACCAGGTCGATCAACGTCTTTAATTTGCGCAAGTCCATTTGATCTCCAACGCGTGCGAACGAAAGGAAGGCGAATTTACAGCAAAATTCACTTAACTCACGCTTCTGCAGCCATTTTTCGTTTATTTATAGCATTTCACTTGACGAACCGGCGGCCAGCCCATCCCGGCACGAACTGCGCTATCGCAGCTGCGTCCAGCCCGCCAGGTCAGCGGCGGTGACCCGGCCCATTTTACGCTGCAGCACATCCCCACCCGCGCCGACGACGACCGTGAAGGGCAGCCCGCCTCCCAGGTTGCCCAATGCATGACCCAGTTCGGTGCCCCCCAGGCCCGCGATGGCGATCGGAAAGCTGACCGGTGCGCGCTCGAGGAACTTGCGCACCGCACTCGGCTGGTCTATCGCCAAGCCGACTACTTGCCAGCTTTTAGCTGCATTTTCGCGGTAGAAACGGTCCAGAAGCGGCAACTCTTCCACGCACGGCGGGCACCAGGTGGCCCAGAAATTCAGCACCAGCGGCTTGCCGCGTAGCGATTGCATCGCCAGCGTCGCACCGGTCGGGGTGTCGAAACTCATCGGCCAGAGGACGGCCGCTGCATCCCGCCGGCCTGCCTCGACCCTCCATTTCCACAGCGCCGCGCCGGCACCCGCGAGCGCCGCAGCCCCCGCGACCCCGGCATAGAGAAGGCGGCGGCGCGCAGGATCGGCGGGAGCCGGTGGGATTTCGGGTTGGACGTTCATGGCGCCCGATTCTCCACCAGCGCGCGGACCGCGGCGATGTCCCCACGCGGGGTCCGGCCCTTGGCATCAGGCTTCAGTGCGCCTCGAACGTCGTCGTGGTCGTAAATCAGCAGGTGGACGCCGATGGGTTCACCAAGCTCCCGGCTGATGCTCGACAGGCTCAGCGCCTCGACCGGCTCGCCATTGAGGCCCGTGACCGTGCGGGGCACGTAGTCGACCTTGTTCTCGATCAACGCCATCTCGGCCGATTTCGGGTCGTCGCAGAACAGCTGGATATAAATGTCGGACAGCCGCGTGGCCGTCCCGTGCCAGACCGCGCCGCCCAGGTAAGGCCGGAACTGGGCCAACCGCTCCATCCAGGTCAGCGCCAGCTTGCGCAACGCGGCCAATTCCACAGGCTGGGTGTCGGCGCAGAAAAGCTCGATGTACTCGCGGACCGCCTCCTCGAGGGCATCGTTGTCGGGCAAGGCGCTGCGGCTGTTCAGGCCGAGCTGGCGCACCGCCCGCCGCTTGGCGGGGCCGTATTCCAGGCCCTCCTCCACCACCATCCGTGCCGCTGTCGCGGCGATCTCCGACTTCGCGCTTTCCATAGGGGTCATTCTGCATTGATCACGCCCGCCCGGGCCGTACAGTGCTCTCCATAAGGAGACCGGCATGCAAAGCACGATGATGGATGTTCCCCTCTCGCTCAATCACCTGCTCGAGCGAGCGGGAAAGCTCTTCGGCGGCAACGAGATCGTCTCGCGCCTGCCCGACAAATCCTTGCGCCGGCACACCTACGGCGAGTTCTACCGCCGCACCCGCGCGCTCGGCGCCGCCCTGCAAAAGCTCGGCCTTAAGAAGGGCGACCGGGTTGCGACGCTGTGCTGGAACCACCACGCCCACCTGGAATGCTATTTCGGCATCCCCGCGGCCGGCGGCGTCATGCACACGCTGAACCTGCGTCTTTCGCCGGACGAGGTCGGCTGGATCGCCGGCAACGCGAAGGACCGGTTCCTCGTGATCGACGACGTCCTGCTGCCGCTGTACAGGCAGTTCGCGCACCTGCACAAGTTCGAGAAGGTCATCGTCTTTCCCTTCTCCGGCGCACCCGTCGCCCCGGAATTTGCCGACTACCAGGCGTTGCTCGATGTGGCCGACCCGGACGGCTTCGAGTACGCCGAGCACGACGAGAACGACCCGGTGGCCATGTGCTACACGTCCGGCACCACCGGCCGGCCCAAGGGCGTCGCGTACTCCCACCGCTCCACCATCCTGCACACCCTGGTGGCGAGCCTGGGCGACTTCTGGGGCCTGCGTGGCACCGACGTCGTCCTGCCGGTGACACCCATGTTCCACGCCAACAGCTGGGGCATGCCTTATGGCGCGGTGATGATGGGCGTGAAGCTGGTCTTCCCCGGACCGCACCTGCATCCGGAGGACCTGCTGGACCTGATCCAGCAGGAGCCGCCGACCCTGTCGCTGGGCGTGCCCACCATCTGGATGAGCCTGATCCAGACTTACGACGCCGCGCAGGCCGAGGGGTCGCCCCATCACGGCCGCTGGAAGCTCCCGCGCGGCATGCGGTCGCTGGTCGGCGGCGCCGCCGTGCCCGAAGCGTTGATCCGCGCGTTCGACAGGCACGGCATCTGGATCCTGCAGGGCTGGGGCATGACGGAAACCTCGCCGGTCTGCACCATCTCGTACCCGCGTGCCGAACTGCGCGACGCCAGCGCCGACGAGCGCTACCGCCGCGCCGCGATGGCGGGCGTCCCGGTGCCGCTGGTGGACCTGCGGGTTCGCGGCGACACCGGCGGCGACCAGCCCTGGGACGGCAAGAGCGTCGGCGAGATCCAGGTGCGCGGGCCCTTCATCACGGCGAGCTACCATGAGGTGCCGGTGGAGGCGGAGAAATTCACGGCCGACGGGTGGCTGCGCACGGGCGACGTCGCCTCGGTGGACCCCTTGGGCTTCGTGAAGATCTCGGACCGCACCAAGGACCTGATCAAGTCCGGCGGCGAGTGGATCAGCTCGGTGGACCTGGAGAACGCCATCATGGCGCACCCGGCGGTCGCCGAGGCAGCGGTGATCGCCATCCCCGACGAAAAATGGAGCGAGCGGCCGCTCGCCTGCGTGGTGCTGCGCCCGGGCCAGTCGGCAACGCCCGGGGATTTCAATGCCCACCTGCTGCGCCAGAGTTTCGCCAAGTGGCAGCTGCCCGATCGTTATGAATTCATCGAGGCCGTCCCGCGGACATCGACGGGCAAGTTCTGGAAGATGAAGTTACGCGAGCGCTTCCCGAAATAGCATGGCCCCCACGCTCCCCACTGCGTGTGGTTCGCTGCCCCCCGAGGGGGCGTTCGCGCCTTGGGGCGGCCCGGCGTCGCTCAGTTCCTGCGACGAAGCTTGGATAATCGCTCGATGCACATCCATATCCTCGGCATCTGCGGCACGTTCATGGGAGGCCTTGCCGCACTAGCCCGCGAGGCGGGCCACAAGGTCACGGGCTGCGACGCCGGCGTGTACCCGCCCATGAGCGACCAGTTGCGCGCGCTGGGCATCGACCTCATCGAAGGCTTCGGTGCCGACCAGCTCGCGCTGCAGGCCGACGCCTGGATCGTGGGCAACGTCGTGTCACGCGCGCGCAAGCCCGACGGCACGCCGCGCTACCCGCTGATGGAGGCCATACTCGATGCCGGCTTGCCCTACACCAGCGGGCCCCAGTGGCTGTCCGAGCACGTGCTGCAGGGCCGGCATGTGCTGGCGGTGGCCGGGACGCACGGCAAGACCAGCACCACGTCCATGCTCGCCTGGATCCTGGAACACGCAGGGCTGCAGCCCGGCTTCCTGGTCGGCGGCGTGCCTACCAATTTCGGCATCTCGGCCCGGCTGGGGCAAGGCAAGAGCTTCGTGATCGAGGCCGACGAGTACGACACGGCATTCTTCGACAAGCGCAGCAAGTTCGTCCATTACCGCCCGCGAACGGCCATCCTCAACAACCTCGAGTTCGACCACGCCGACATCTTCGACGACCTGCCGGCGATCGAGAGGCAGTTCCACCACTTGGTGCGCACCGTGCCGTCCAGCGGGCGGGTGATCGCGAACGGCCTGGAGGAGAGCGTGCAGCGCGTGCTGAACATGGGGTGCTGGAGCGAGCTGCGCAGCTTCGGCGCCGCCGTGAGCGATTTCTGCGCGCAAGGCGAGCCGCACAGCTTCGACGTGCTGGAACGCGGCAAGCCGGTCGCCCGCGTGGAGTGGGAGCTCACCGGCGTGCACAACCAGCTCAACGCGCTGGCAGCGATCGCCGCCGCCGAGCATGTCGGCGTCCCGCCGGAAGCCGCCGCCCGCGCGCTGCGCGAGTTCCGCAATGTCAAGCGGCGCATGGAGGTGCGGGGCAGCGTCGCCGGCGTCACGGTGTACGACGATTTCGCCCACCATCCTACGGCGATCCGCACGACCGTCGATGGCCTGCGCCGCAAGGTGGGCGCGCAACGGATCCTCGCGGTGTTCGAGCCGCGCAGCAACACCATGAAGCTCGGCGCCATGAAGGCGCAGCTGCCCTGGAGCCTCGAGCAGGCGGACCTTTCCTTCTGCCACAGTGGCGGCCTCGAATGGGACGCGGCGGAAGCGCTCGCGCCCATGGGCGGGCGGGCCCGGGTGTGCGCCTCCATCGATGAGGTGGTGCGGGAAGTCGCGCAGGTGGCCCGCCCCGGTGACCACATCCTGTGCATGAGCAACGGCGGCTTCGGGGACGTGCACGCGAAGCTGCTGGGCGCGCTGGCGGCGCCGCAGCGCGAAGCAGCCTAGTCCGCCGGGTCCGGGTCGGCGGGCTTCCGTCGTTCCAGCAGCGCGGGCGCCGTCAGGTCGCGATGCGGCTGCGACGGGCGCGACTGGTTGCTGAACACCGAATCCATCATCGATTGGGAAGAAGGCGCCTGGCGTTCGTGCGGCGAGGCAACTGGCGCCGCAGCCTTCTCCCGGGTGGTCGTGATGGCGTAGGCGTAATAGAGGCAACTCAGGTCGTGCTCGATGGTCCCGAGCGGCAAGCCGGTGCGCTGTCGCAGTGCCTCGATGGTCCCGGGCTCGGCCGAGAGCTCCCGCAGCAGCATGAGCTGCGAGTCCCGCAGCCACCACAGGGGAACGCCCGGAACATGGCGGTAGTAGATCGTCTGCGTGCGGTAGCGCTCGGGCAGCATGTTGCGATCCGTGCGCCGCACGTACGTCCAGGTCAGGTGCGCAGGCGTCATCGGCACGAAACTTTCGGGCAGGCCATGGGCCCCGATCGGACGCTTGAGCCATTGGGCCTGCCAGAGGTCGACAGGATGCGCGCGTGGCGCGAGCGCCGCCTTGCCGTGGTGAAAATCGAGCACCGCAAGCAGCCTGCCGGCGTGGCCCACGTGATAAACGTCGCGGCGCAGCGTCGTGGCGCGGTCGATGATCTGCGCCCCCAGCACGAATTGCGCGCGGACAAGCCAGAGCCAATGGTCGAACTGCGACAGCACGCCGTCGATGCTGGGCTGCGACACGGGGTCGAAGGTATACCTCGGCTCGAAGTCGTCACCGACCAGCGGCAAGGCGAAGGCGATCGGCCGGTCGACTTCGCTGGGGTTGAGGTTCAGCGTGTGCTCGGTGGGCATCCCGGGCGAGACCTTCAGGTTGCCTTCCGGTGTCGGCCGCACCTTGGCGCCGTTCACCCACCAGGCGTCGGCATCCCCGAACGCGCTGGGACGCCAGCGCGGCAGGCCGCCGTAGCGGTCCAGCGAAGCCTCGAGCACGGTCCGCTCCTGCGGAGCGAAGCCCGCCATGCCAAGCCAGAGGATCGGCTGCTCCACAGCTGCGCCGGCTGTCTTTTCTTCTCTCACCGGGGTACTTCCTTGTTATTGGTGCTTTCATACCGAGGCGCCCCCGCCTCGCCGCCCCATCATGGCGCGTCCGGCTGCACCCGTCGCCCCCCATTTGGGGGAGAAAACCGGCCCCGCGGCTAATGCCGTTCAAGGGGTGCCGGCGCCGTCAAGTCGGACCGGCTGGCTGCGCGACCGTCCTCTCGCGGCAGTCCGGAGTCCAGGCCCGAAGGCAGGCTGCTGTGCGCAGTGGCCAGGTCGACGTGGTCGGCGCGGGGCAGCTGGTACAGGGGCGCCCGCTTCGGGTTCGAGGTGATCGTTCCGACGAAATACAGGGCGGCCAGGTCCTGGGCAAGCCGGGCGGGGTGCAGGCCGGTAGCGCGCTGCAGCGCCTGGAAGCTCGCCGGCCCGCCCGCCAGCTCGCGCATCAGCAACAGGTGGGAGTCGCGCAGGAGGCGGTTCGGCAGCCGCGGCGGACGCCGGAAATAGAGCAAGCCCGTGCGGTAATGGCGCGGGAGCAAGTCCCGCTGGGTGCGGACGCTGTATTGCCACATCAGCTGCGACATGCTGGCGTGCGCGAGGTCCTCGGGCACGTGGCGCGAGGCCCGCCGCCGCCATTCGGCATCCTCGAAATCCGCCGGCCCGGTGCCGGGCAGCACGCCGGCCTCGCCATGCATGTCGACCACCGCGAGGAGCCGCCCGTCCAGCCTCACCTCGAAGATGCCGCTGCCCAGCGCGGCCTGGTGCTCGACGATGTGCGAGGCCAGGCACAACTGCGCCGTCAGGGGCGACAGCCAGTCCTCGAACTTGCCGAGAACAGCCGCCATGCTGTCGCCCGACGCGACGTCCAGGGTGTACGCGGGCGGCAACCCCTCGCAGGAGAGCGGCAGCGTGAACGCCACCGGCCGGTCGATGTCGGGCAACCGCAGGCGCAGGGATCGGGCCGTCGCCTCCGCAGCGGCGACCTTGACCGTCGCCTCGTCCAGCATGCGCAGTCGCGAGCCATTCACCCACCATGCATCGGCGTCGCCGAGTTCGGCCAGCACCCACGGCACTCCCGGGGCGACGGCCGGAACGGCCGCCCTGATCTCGTCCTGCTCCCGTGCCGAGAAACCGGCGAGGCCCAGGCGCAGCACAGGATGTTCAATGGTCATATTGCTGGCAGCCCCAAGTGCACTGCGGGGCCGGGAGCAAATCTACCCCAAACGTTACTTTATGTAAACAGTGTTTCTGTATATGGCTGGTTTAGAGGAGACGGCGTGCCTTGACGGCATCGGACAAGAGGTCGAGCACCTGGAGCGACTCGCCCCAGCCCAGGCAGGCATCCGTGATGCTCTTGCCGTAGTCCAGCGCGGCCGGATCGTCCTTGCCGGGCGTGAACTTCTGGGCGCCGGCGTTCAGGTGGCTTTCCACCATCACGCCGAAAACGCAGTGCGACCCCCTGGCGACCTGGCCGGCGATATCCCGCGCCACGTCCACCTGCCTGTCGTGCTGCTTGCTGCTGTTGGCATGGCTGCAATCGACCATCAGCGTCTGCGGCAGCCTGGCCGCTTCCAGGTCCTTGCAGGCCGCCGCCACGCTGGCGAAGTCGTAGTTGGGCGCCCTGCCCCCGCGCAGGATCACGTGGCAGTCCTTGTTGCCGTTGGTCTGCACGATCGCCACCTGGCCGTTCTTGTGCACGGACAGGAAATGGTGCCCGCGGGCGGCCGCCTGGATCGCATCCGTGGCGATCCGGATGTTGCCGTCGGTGCCGTTCTTGAAGCCGATCGGCGCCGAGAGGCCCGACGCAAGCTCCCGGTGCACCTGGCTTTCCGTCGTGCGCGCGCCGATCGCGCCCCAGGAGATCAGGTCGCCGATGTACTGCGGCGAGATGACGTCCAGGAACTCGCTGCCGGCCGGCAGGCCCAGGCGGTTGATCTCGATCAGCAGCTGCCGCGCGATGCGCAAGCCCTCGTCGATGCGGTAGCTCTCGTCGAGGTAGGGGTCGTTGATCAGGCCCTTCCAGCCGACGGTCGTGCGCGGCTTCTCGAAATAGACCCGCATCACGATTTCCAGGGTGCCGGCGTACTTTCCACGCGCCTCCTTCAGCCGGCGCGCGTAGTCGAGGGCCGCACCGGGATCGTGGATCGAGCAGGGGCCGATCACGACGAGCAGGCGGTCGTCCTTGCCGGCCATGATGTTGTGGATGTTGCGGCGTGTGTCGGTGATCAGCGCTTCCACCGCCGTCCCGTGGATCGGGAAGAAGCGGATCAGGTGTTCCGGAGGGGGCAGCACGGTGATGTCCTTGATGCGCTCGTCGTCGGTCTCGCTGGTCTTGTCGACGGGGTGCGCATACCAGCCTTCGCTGGCGGCCGTGGCTTTGGCATTCATTCGCGGGCTCCTCTCGGGTTCGGAAAATGGGTTCGGGCAAAAAAAAACCGCCGGGATCCGGCGGTTTGCTAGGGGGTCGTTGCGTTTTTGCTGGGTACGCTCAGATCTCTCTGCCGCCGGTGGACGTGAGATGCCAAAAGTAGCCAAAAAAATACGCGCGAACCGTATGCATGGAAGGAAATGTAGCACAACGCGGCATAGGTCCTACAGCCTCAGCTTCTTCCACCATTGCAGCGCGCGCTCCACCTGCGGCTCGCTCAGGGACGCCAGGGAGGACTGCTCCGGGTGATCGCTGCCCGCCCACTGCTCGTACATGTCGATCAGCAGCATGCCTTCGCCCAGCGTGCGCCAGGCCACCAGCTCGAAGTCCTCGGCAGAGACCAGCAGCTGCGCGCTGCGCGGACCGCCGTCCAGCAGCCACTGGCCGATCAGGACGCGAAAGTTGTTCAGCGCCTGCAGGTAGGCGGCATATTCATAGAGGCCGCGCCAGGGCAGCCCCAGCCCGACGACGAGGTTGCGGTGGCCGCGCACGACCGTGAGCAGGTCCACCAGCATCGGCGCGACCGTGACGCGCGCGCGGTTCAGGCGCAGGCCCGCGATGATCGCCTCGATGTGCACCGCGAGCTGGCTCATGCTGTCCGAAAAATGCCGGCTGTCCTCGTCGGCGACGGAGCCGCGCAGGAAGTTGCTCAGCTCGCCGAACGAGTGGATGCTCGGCAGGTTGGTGGACGGGTCGATCGGAAGGCGCGGGTCGCGGGCCATGCGTTCTGTCCGCCGCGCGGTCACCCCTGCGCCGGGCCGCTCCCAAGCAGGGCCAGGCCCCCTCGGGGGGCAGCGACCACTGGGAGCGTGGGGGCCAACATCTCTTCAGGCCGTGCCGCCGACGGTCAGGCCGTCGATGCGCAGTGTCGGCTGGCCCACGCCCACCGGCACGCTCTGGCCCTCCTTGCCGCAGGTGCCCACGCCGGTGTCCAGCGCCATGTCGTCGCCGATCATGGTCACGCGCGTCAGCGCGTCCGGCCCGTTGCCGACGATCGTGGCGCCCTTGACCGGGTAGAGGATCTTGCCGTTCTCGACCCAGAAGGCCTCGCTGGCCGAGAACACGAACTTTCCCGACGTGATGTCCACCTGCCCGCCGCCGAAATTGGTCGCATAGAGGCCCTTCTTGATGCTGGCCACGATCTCGTCGGGCTTGCGGTCGCCGCCGAGCATGTAGGTGTTGGTCATGCGCGGCATCGGGACGTGCGCGTAGCTTTCGCGGCGGCCGTTGCCGGTCGGCGTCACGCCCATCAGGCGCGCATTGAGCGAATCCTGGATGTAGCCGCGCAGGATACCGTCCTCGATGAGCACGGTGCGCTGGCTGGCGTTGCCCTCGTCGTCCACGTTCAGCGAGCCGCGGCGGTCCGCGATCGTCCCGTCGTCGAGGACAGTGACCCCCTTGGCCGCCACCCGCTTGCCCACGCGCCCGGAGAACGCGCTCGAGCCCTTGCGGTTGAAGTCGCCTTCCAGGCCATGGCCGATGGCCTCGTGCAGCAGGATGCCGGGCCAGCCGGGGCCGAGCACCACGGTCATCTCCCCCGCTGGCGCGGGACGCGACTCGAGGTTCGTGAGCGCGGCCCTGACCGCGTCGTCCACGTAGCTTTCGATGCGCTCGTCATCGAAGTAGGCCAAGCCGAAACGGCCGCCGCCGCCGCCGGAGCCGACCTCGCGCCGGCCGTCCTGCTCGGCAATGACGGTGATCGACAGCCGCACCAGCGGACGTACGTCCGCTGCCAGGGTGCCGTCGGCACGCGCGACCATGACCACGTCGTACTCGCTGGCCAGTCCCGCCATGACCTGGGCCACCCGGGGGTCCTTGGAGCGGGCCAACTTCTCGGCACGCTCCAGCAATTGCACCTTGGCCGTGCTGTCGAGCGTGGAGATGGGATCCACGCCGCCATACAGCGAGCGGCCGCCCGCGATCTTGCGCGTGGCCACCTTCACGCGGCCCTGGCCGGCCGCCGCGCCGATGGTGCGCACCGTGCGCGCGGCGTCCATCAGCGACGACTCGGAGATATCGTCGGAATAGGCGAAGGCCGTTTTCTCGCCGCTCACGGCCCGAACACCGACGCCCTGGTCGATGCTGAAGCTGCCCGTCTTGACGATGCCCTCTTCCAGGCTCCAGCCTTCGCTGCGCGTGTACTGGAAATACAGGTCGGCGTCATCAACCCTGTGCGTGGCGATCTCGGCGAGGGCGCGCGACAGGTGGGTTTCGGTCAGGCCGAAAGGCTCCAGCAGGAGGCGTTGCGCCGTGGCCAGGCGCTCGATGGTGGGTTCGCGGGAAATCATCGGGTCATTCTAGGCTTTTGGCCCCGTAACGGTTTGCAGCAGCGCCCTCTGGTCCAGGTCCGCCAAGAGGCCCAGCGCGGACTCGTAACGGTCCTCCGGCTTCTTGGCCATCAGCCGTTCGACGACCGGTTGCAGCGCCGCATGCGCGGGCGGCAGCGCGGGCGTCGGGGCCGTCAGATGGCGCGCCAACAGCAGGTCCAGCGACTCGGCGCGAAAGGGCCGTTCGCCGGCCAGCATCTCGAACATCATGACCCCGAGGCTGTACAGGTCGGACCGCGGCGTGATCACCTGGCCGGTGGCCTGCTCGGGGCTCAGGTAGTACGGCGTTCCCACGACATCGCCGTGCCGCGTCTGCGTCAGCGCCATGTTCTCGGCCTGCAGCATCGACTTGGCGATGCCGAAGTCCGCCAGCGCCACGCTGCCGTCGGGCCTGCGCATGATGTTCTCGGGCTTCAGGTCCCGGTGGATCACGCCGCGTTCGTGGATCGCCGCCAGCGCCTGCGCCGCCTGAGCGACGATCGCCAGCACGCGCTGCTGGCTCATGCCCGCGGCGATCTCCGCGCGCAGGTCCCCTTGCTCGAAATACTCCATCGCGATGTACGCGTGGTCGTCGGTGAAGCCCTGGTCGTAGATCCGGATGACGTTCGGGTGCTCGATCCGCGACAGCAGCGCGTACTCCTGGATGAAGCGCGAAAGGTGCTCGCTGGCCGCCTTGCCGCTGGCGTCCAGCACCTTGAGCACGACCGGCAGGTCGTCGCTTTCGCGGGCGGCCAGGTACACCTCGGTCATGCCGCCCGAGCCGATCTTGCGGCTGAGGCAATAACCCTTGAGCCGCAGGGGGGCCTGCCCGGACTCGAACTGGTGGTCCTTGAATGCCGACAGCTTGGACTGCAGCGCCCCCTTGACGGCGCGGGCCGTGATCTCCGAATTCACCTGCACCGCGTCGCGCACCTCGCCGGCGCGCTCGGTGAGGGTCGCCATGCCGTGGCGCTGATCGTCGATGTTCGTCACCAGCCCGGTGATCTCCGCGACGTCGACGAATGCGTTCTTGCCGCGCACGGCGAGCGACGTCATGCCGCCGGTCTGGACGCCGTCGCCGGCCGTGCCCAGCACCGCGCTGCTGGCAACCACGGTCCAGCCCAGCTCCTTGCTCGCCGCCTCGAGGCGCGCCGCGACGTTCACCGTATCGCCGATCGGCGTGGTTTCCTTGTTGTGGATGGTGCCCAGCCGGCAGATCGTGACTTCGCCGGCATGCAGCCCGACGCCGATGGCGAACGGCGGCAGGCCGCGCTGCCCGAAGCGCCGGTCCAGCCAGCCGCGGAACTCGTGCGTGGCCAGCGCCATGCCCAGCGCCGCCGAGACCGCGCGGCGCGACGCCGGCAGCGGCGAGCCTCCGCTCAAAGTATCGGCAAATACGCTCATCAGGCCGTCGCCGATGAACTTCAGGTGGCGGCCGCCGTTCTTGAGAACGGGCTCGCAGGTGCGCTCGAAATACTCGGTGAGCAGTTCAGCCACCTCGGGGGAACTGAGCTTCTCGGCGAGCGAAGTGAAGTTGCGGATGTCGGAGAACAGCACCGTCGCCTCGATGACCGTGTCGGGGATCGCCCCATGCGGCGCCTCCAGGGCGAACTTGTCCGGAAGGGCCGTGCCGCCAAGGCTTTCCGTGAACGCGCGGCGCAGGTGCTCCTCGCGCGCCTTGACGGCCGACTCGATGGTCTCCTCGATGCGGCCCTTCTTCCTGAGCAGCCCCTCCAGCGCCTCCAGCAGTTCCAGCCGGGTGAACGGCTTGGCCAGGTAATCGTCGGCGCCCGCCGTCATGCCGCGCCGCATGCTGGCACGGTCGTCCAACGCCGTGAGCAGCATCACGGAGGTGGCCGCGAGGTCGCGGTCGGCCCGGATCGCCTCCAGCAGCTGGAAGCCGTCCATCTCCGGCATGCTGACATCGGAGATAACCACGTCGGGGCGCATTTCGCGCGCGCGCTCCAGCCCCAACCGGCCGTTGATGGCCGACACGATGTCGTAGCCCTCCAGCTTGAGCAGCCGGATGATGTTGTTGCGGATGGCGTCGTCGTCCTCGACGATCAGGATTTGCGTCATGGGGGGCGGGCCGCCTCCTCTGTACCGCGGCCAGGCCCCAGTTTAGCGGCCCGGCTCCGAGAGCAACCGCAACAGGGCCGCGTCATCGAGGTCGCCCAGGCCCGCGGCGGCCGCGCGCGCGAACACGTCGCGCGCGGCCGGCCCGAGCGGCCCGATGAAACCGGCGGCGGCGGCGGCTTCCACGGCAAGCCGGGTGTCTTTCTGCAACAGGGTGACGTGGGCGCGCGGCGCATAGTCGCCGGCGATCGCGCGCCGCATGCGGTCCGAGCCGATCCAGCTCTGGCCGCTGGATTGCTCGATCACGTCGAGGTGCCGGCGGGGTCCAGGCCCAGGCGCTGCGCCATCGCCAGGGCCTCGGCCGCGCCTGCCAGGTTGATGCCGGCGAGCAGGTTGTTGACCAGCTTGGTGCGCGCGCCGTCGCCGGGGCTGCCGCTGATGCGGAACACCTTGCTGCTCATGGCCTCGATCACCATGCGCTGGCGCTCGAAAACCACCTCGTCGCAGGCGACCATCAGGCTCATGGAGCCGTCCCGGGCGCGTGCGGGGCCGCCGGACATGGGCGCGTCGATCGCCGATATGCCGCGCTCTCCGAGGCGCCGGGCGAAATCCTCCACGTCGCCGGGCGCGATCGTCGGGCACAGCAGCACGGCCTGTCCCGCCCGCATCACCTGCGCCGCGCCACGGGGGCCGAACAGGACGTCCTCGACCTGGGCCGCATCCACCACGCAAACGACCAGGACGCCGCACCCCACCACCGCCGCGGCAGCGTCGCCGCGGCCGCCGGCGCCCAGCGCCTGCAATGCCGCGACCTTGGCCGCGTCGACGTCGAACACCTGCACCGGCCAGCGCTGGTCCAGCAGGCGCCGCGCGATCGCGCCGCCCATGTTGCCGACGCCGACGATGGCGACTCCTCTCATCTCAGTTCCCCACCGCGCTGCGCGTGACTCGCGACGCACGAAACGGCGCGCTCCCTTCGGGGGACACCGCGGAACCGGTTTCGCCGGGCCGCTGGTGTCGCCCCCCTTGAGGGGGGAGGCGCCGCAGGCGCTTCGGGGGGTGTTTCATGACTGCACCAGTCGCTTGGCCTTGGAGATCGACATCAGGATCCCCAGGCCCATGCCCAGCGTGACCATGGCCGTGCCGCCATAGCTGATGAAGGGCAGCGGCACGCCCACCACGGGATGGATGCCGCTCACCATGCCCATGTTCACGAAAGCGTTGGTGAAGAAGATCATGGTGATCGCACCGGCCAGCAGCCGCGAGAACACCGTCGAAGCTTCAAGCGCGATGGCCAGCCCCCGCAGCACCAGGAACAGGAAGCCGGCGATCAGGCACAGGTTGCCGACGAGGCCGAACTCCTCCGAGAACGCCGCGAAGATGAAGTCGGTCGTCCGCTCGGGGATGAATTCCAGGTGGGTCTGCGTGCCCGGCATGAACCCCTTGCCGAGGAATCCCCCGGAGCCGATCGCGATCATGCCCTGGATGATGTGGAAGCCCTTGCCGAGCGGGTCCTTGCCGGGGTCCAGCAATGTGCAGATCCGCTGCTGCTGGTAGTCGTGCAGGATCGGCCAGCGCACGCCCGCGGCGCACAGCTGGTCCTCGAACACGATCAGCAGCACCGCGGCCACGATGCCGAGCACCACCGGCGGCACGATCAGCTTCCACGACAGGCCCGCGAAAAAAATCACGGACAGGCCCGCCACCATCACGAGGATGGCCGTGCCCAGGTCCGGCTGCTTCACGATCAGGCCGACCGGGATCGCCAGCAGGATGCCGGCCACCAGGAAGTCAAGGGGCCGCATCTGGGATTCGCGCTTCTGGAACCACCAGGCCAGCATCAGGGGCGTGGCGATCTTCAGGATCTCGCTGGGCTGGATCACGATGCCGACGTTGAGCCAGCGCCTCGCCCCCTTCTTGGTGAGGCCGAAGATCGCCACCGCGATCAGCAGCGCCACGCCCACGGTATAGAGCGGCACGGCGAAGCTCATGAGCCGCTGCGGCGGCACCTGGGCCACCACGAACATGATCACGCCCGCGAGCACCATGTTGCGGCTGTGGTCGGCGAAGCGAGTGCCGTGATCGAATCCCGACGAATACATCGTCAACAGCCCGGCGCAGGCGAGCAGGAACACGGCAAACGCCAGTGGCCCGTCGAAGCCTTGCAGCATCGGGGCCAGCCGGTGCGTGATGGGGGGTTTTTCGAACACTGCTGCCATGGCAGGGCATTATCCGGCCTGCCCGGCGCAAACATGGAAACATCCCCACATGGCCCTCACCCACTTGCTCTACCTGCACGGCTTCCGCTCGTCCCCGCAATCGACCAAGGCCCGGCAGGTCGCCGCCCGCGTGAGGGAGCGTCACCCGGAAGTCGTATGGTGGTGCCCGCAACTGCCGCCCTCTCCCCGGGCCGCGATGGCCATGGTCATGGGCGGTATCGCCGGCTGGCCGCGCGACTCGATGGCCGTGATCGGCTCATCGCTGGGCGGCTTCTATGCCACGTGCGTGGCGCAGGCCACGGGCTGCCGCGCCGTCCTGCTCAACCCCGCGATCGACCCGGCGCGGGACCTGGCCCGCCACATCGGCGAACAGACGGCCTGGCACGACCCCGGCCAGCACTTCTTCTTCGCCCCGGAATACGTGGAGGAGTTGCGGCGGCTCGAAACCGGCCCGCTCATCCGCCCGGCGGATTTCTTCGCCGTCGTCGCCAAGGGCGACGAAGTCCTCGACTGGCGGGAGATGACGGCCCGCTACGCCGGGGCCAGGATCAAGCTGCTGGAAGGCGGGGACCATGCGCTGTCGGATTTCGACGCGCATATCGATGAGGTGTTCGATTTCATCGGGGCGGGCACACCGGGCTGAAGCATCTGCATGGGACAATCCCGCCCATGTTCGTATTGTTTGAAGAAGCCGGGAAGTTCCAGGCGGGCCGCGTTTTGGCCGAAGCCGAAGCATCGGCACAGGTGGAGCTCGACAGCGGCAAGCGCGTCAAGGTCAAGGCCGCCAACATCCTGCTGAAATTCGAGAAGCCCTCGCCGGCGGAACTGATGCGCGATGCCCAGGCGCTGGCGCAATCCATCGAGCTGGAACTCGCGTGGGAATTCGCGCCCGAAGAGGAGTTCGGCTTCGCGGACCTGGCGCGCGACTATTTCAGCGCCAAGGCGACGCTGGAGCAGCAGGCCGCCGCGTTGCTGCGCCTCTTCGAGGCACCCCACTACTTCAGGCGCGCCGGCAAGGGACGGTTCAGGAAGGCGCCCGCCGAAATCCTGCAACAGGCGCTCGCGGCGATCGAAAAGAAGAAGCAGGTGCAGGCGCAGATCGAAGCGTGGGCCGCGGAACTCGCCGCCGGCAGCTGCCCGCCCGCCATCCGCGACCAGCTGTTCAAGATCCTCTTCAAGCCCGACAAGAACGCGCCCGAGTACAAGGCCGTGGTCGAGGCTTCGCGCCATACGCATACGGCGCCGCTGGAGCTGCTGCAGAAGGCCGGCGCCATCGCCAGCCCTTACCAGTTTCACTGGAAGCGCTTCCTGTTCGACAACTTTCCCAAGGGCACCGGCTTTCCGCCGCTGTCGGCGCCGGAGATCCGCGACGAGCTGCCGCTGGCCGACGCGCAGGCATTCTCGATCGACGATTCGCACACCACGGAAATCGACGACGCGCTCTCGGTGCGGGGGCTGGGCAGCGGCACCGTCATCGTCGGCGTCCACATCGCGGCGCCCGCGCTCGCGTTGCAGCCTTCGACGCCGGTCGACGGCGTCGCGCGGCAGCGCCTCTCCACCGTCTACATGCCGGGTTACAAGGTCACCATGCTACCCGACGACGTGGTGCAGGCCTACACCCTCCAGGAAGGCCGGGACTGCCCTTCCGTTTCGCTTTACGCCACCTTCGACGAGGCGACGCTGCAGTTGAAGGAAACGCTGACCCGGCTGGAGCGGGTTCCGATCACCGTCAACCTGCGGCACGACCGGCTGGACGCCGTCGTGACCGAGGAGTGGCTGCAAGGCCTCGAGCCGGACGTGGATGTGCCCGATGCGGTCGCGGCCCTGCGACTGCAACTGGGTTTCCTGCATCGTCTCGCCTCGCAGCTCAAGTCGCAGCGCGAGGTGGTGCGCGGCAAGCCGGAGAACTTCAACCGGCCGGATTACAACTTCCGCCTCGTCGGCAATGGCGGCGCCGAACCGACGGGCGACGAGCAGGTGCAGATCACGGTGCGTCGGCGCGGCGCGCCGCTGGACCTGATCGTCGCCGAGGCCATGATCCTGGCCAACAGCACCTGGGGCGCGTGGCTGGCCGAACTCGGCGTGCCGGCGATCTACCGCAGCCAGGCCAGCCTGGCCCCCGGTGTCAAGGTGCGCATGGGCACCAAGTCGCTGCCGCACGCCGGCATCGGCGTGAAGAGCTACGCCTGGAGCACCTCGCCCTTGCGCCGTTACACCGACCTGGTGAACCAGTGGCAGATCATCGCGGCGGCCCGGCATGGCCGCACCGCCGCCCTGGCCGCCCCGTTCAAGCCCAAGGATGCCGAGCTGTTCTCCATCATCTCCGGGTTCGACGCCGCTTACGCCGCCTACAACGGGCACCAGGCGGGCATGGAGCGTTTCTGGACGCTCAAGTACCTGCAGCAGCAGGGTTTGTCCGAGCTGACGGGCGTCGTCTTCAAGGAAGGCCTGGTCCGCGCCGATGACTTGCCGCTGGTGCTGCCGGTGCTGGGCGGCGCCGACCTGCCGCGCGGCGCCCACGTGCGCGTGAAGCTGGGCGAGATCGACCTGATCACGCTGGACGTGAAGGGGACGGTGATCGAGCGGCTCGACCTCGCGCCCGAGCCCCTGGAAGCCGAAGAGGAAGCGGAAGACGAGCCGGTCGCCGGCCCGATCGCGATCGCGGTGGATGTCAGCGAAAGCGAATCCGCGACGGCCGATTCGCCAGCGGCAAGTTGACGGGCCTGTTGGTCCCGTCCAACGCGCCGGGCTATCGGGGTGCGCAGCATCCCCCGATAGCATGTAACTCATCCGCAATACCGGATAATTTCCCCTCGTGAACTGGCGTTCCTTCAGCACCCTGCAGATCGCGCTCGGCATCTCCGTTGCGGTGCACGCGGCGCTGCTGGGGCTGCGCATCGTCGACCCCGAAGGTTTCAACCGCGTGTTCGAGGACACCCCGCTGGAAGTGATCCTGGTCAACACCAAGACCAACGAGAAGGCCGACAAGGCCCACGCCATCGCGCAGACCCGCCTGGCCGGCGGCGGCGACGCCGCCAAGGGCCGCGCCACTTCGCCGCTGCCGCCGTCGGCGCTGACCGAGCTGGGCGATTCGCCGGAGGACGCCCAACGCAAGATCGACGCGATGCAGGAGCAGCAGATGCTGCTGCTCGGGCAGGTCAAGAAGATGCTGGCCGCCCTGCCCCCGCCGGACCCGAAGCAACCCACGAGCAACCCCGAAGCGCAGGCCCGCGAGGACAAGCGGCGCCAGCTGATCAAGATCCTCGCGGAGATCGAGCGGCGCATCAACGAGGAAAACGCCCGGCCCAAGAAGCGGTACATCAGCCCCTCTACGCGCGAGGAGGTGTACGCGATCTACTACGACGGCCTGCGCCGCAAGATCGAGGACAAGGGCACGCACAATTTCCCTGAGGTCGCCGGCAAGAAGCTGTATGGCGAGCTCACGATGGTCGTCACCGTGAACTTCGACGGCAAGGTGCTGGACGCGGAAGTGGCCGAGAGTTCCGGCAGCCTTGCCCTGGACCGCCGCGCGAAGACGATCGCGCGGGCCGCCGGTCCGTTCGGGCGCTTCAACGACGCCATGCGCAGGCAGGCCGACCAGATCGTCGTGGTGTCGCGCTTCAAGTTCACCCGCGACGAAACGCTCGAGACGAAGCAGCTGGCCCGATGACCACCGATCTTTACTGCGTCATGGGCAACCCCGTCGAGCACAGCAAGTCGCCGTGGATCCACGCGCGCTTCGCGCAGCTCACGGGGCAGAAGCTGCAATATGGCAAGCGGCTCGTGCCGCTGGGCGGCTTCGCGCAGGCCGTGCGCGAGTTCCGCGCCGAGGGCGGCAAGGGCTGCAACGTCACCGTGCCGTTCAAATTCGAGTCACCGGCCCTGGCGACGCAGCTGACGCCGCGAGCGCAGCTGGCGCAGGCCAGCAACACCCTGCGCTTCGACGGCGACGCCGTGCTGGGTGACAACACCGACGGTGTGGGTCTGGTCAACGACATCCGCGGCAACGCCGGCGTCGACCTCGCCGGGCGCGACCTGCTGCTCGCCGGCGCGGGCGGCGCGGCGGCGGGCGTGCTGGGCCCGCTCATCGAGGTCCGTCCGCGGCGCATCGTCATCGCCAACCGCACCCTCTCCCGCGCCGTTGAATTGATAGAACGCCATGCCGCTTTGGCGCAGCAACACGGCGTCGAGCTTGCCGCTATCGAGCCGGCACAGGTGCGCGGCGCGTTCGACATCGTCATCAATGCGACGGCCAGCAGCCTGAGCGGCGGCGGCATCCCCATCCCCGCCACCGCCCTAAAGCCCGGCGCGCTGGCCTGCGACCTGATGTATGGCCCTGCCGCGCAGGGTTTCGTGGATTGGGCGCGAGAGCACGGCGCCACCCCGCGCGATGGCCTGGGCATGCTGGTGGAACAGGCGGCCGAGGCCTTCCTGGTCTGGCGCGGTGTGCACCCACCGGCGGCGCAGGTGCTCGCCGAACTGCGCGCCACGCTCCCATGAGGTCGCTGCTTCGCTGGGCCGCGCTGGTGCTCGTCGCGGGGCTGGCCTTGCAGTTCTTCTTCCTGGCACGCATCGCGCTGATGGCGACGATCGACCCGCAGTCCACGACGTTCCAACGCTCCGAGGCGTGGCGCATCGCCACCCAGAAAGACAGGCTGCGCTGGCGCCAGCAGTGGGTGCCGTACGAGAAGATCTCCGACAACCTCAAGCGCGCGGTGATCGCCTCGGAAGACGGCAGCTTCACCAGCCACGAAGGCGTGGACTGGGAGGCGCTGGAGAAAGCCTGGGAGCGCAACGTCAAGGCCGAGGAACAGGCGGCCCGGCGCGCCGGGAGGGCGCAGCTGGCGCCCCGGGCCGTGAAGCCGCCCAAGATCGTCGGCGGGTCCACCATCACGCAGCAGCTGGCGAAGAACATCCTGCTGTCCGGCGAGCGGACGCTCCTGCGCAAGGGCCAGGAGTTCGTGCTGGCGTTCGCGCTGGAAAAGATGCTCTCGAAGGAGCGAATCCTGGAGATCTACCTGAACAGCGTTGAATGGGGTGAAGGGGTGTTCGGCGCGGAGGCCGCCGCCCGGCACTACTACCGCAAGGGGGCCGCGCAACTCTCCGCCTACGAGGCAGCGCGCCTGGCCGTGATGCTGCCGCGGCCCAAGTACTTCGAACGGGTGCCCAACTCCGGTTACCTCGCGAGCCGCGCCTCGACCATCGTGGCCCGCATGCGCGACGCCGAACTGCCCTGACGCAAGCGCTGCAGCTCAGCCTTATCATCCGCGCATGCTTGCCAAGCTGATGAGCCTGTTCCTGCTGGGCCTGGTGCGCGTGCTGACCGGCGCGCAGGCGCGCTGGTACGGCTGCCCGCCCAAGGCCGAACAGCGCATCTACTTCGCCAACCACCAAAGCCACGCCGACCTCGTGATGATCTGGGCGGCGCTCCCGCAGGAGCTGCGCAGCATCACGCGGCCGATCGCCGCGAAGGACTACTGGACGAAGTCGCCGTTCAAGAAGTGGATCACCACGGCGGTGTTCAATGCCATCTACGTCGACCGCGCGCGCACCGCCGACCAGGATCCGCTGGAGCCGCTCATCGACGCCCTGGAACGCGGCGACTCGATCATCATCTTTCCCGAGGGCACGCGCGGCAACGCCGAGGAGCCGCAGCCCTTCAAGGCGGGTCTCTATAACCTGGCCGAGAAATTCCCGCACGTGGTGCTGGTGCCCGCCTGGATCGACAACATCCAGCGCGTCATGCCCAAGGGCGAGGTCGTCCCCGTGCCGATCCTGTGCTCGGTAACGTTCGGCGCGCCGATCCAGTTGGGCAACGACGAAGAGCGCCGCGAATTCCTGGATCGCGCGCGGCAGGCGGTCATTGCCCTGCGGGACGTCTGAGGCGTTGCCATGAACCAGTTCCTGCGCAGCCTCACGCCCACCCAGCAGGTGGCGGCCCTGTTCCTCATCGTCTTCGGCATCCTCATCGCCGTGAGCGTGACGGCGTTCCTGCTCTCGTTCCGTGCCGAGGAGCACGACGAGGCATGGAACGCCGAGCTAAAGAACTTCCGCAGGCTCCTGGGCACCTCGTGGTTCATGGTCGTGGTGTTCTGGGTCGCCTGGGCCGTGGGCGACACGGTGGCAACGGTGCTGTTCGGACTGATCGCGTTCTTCGCGCTGCGCGAGTTCATCACGCTCTCGCCCACGCGCCGGGGCGACCACCGCAGCCTGGTGCTGGCGTTTTTCATCGTGCTGCCGATCCAGTTCTGGCTGGTGCGCACCGAGCACTTCGACCTGTTCACCGTGTTCATTCCGGTCTACGTGTTCCTCGCGATCCCAGTGGTGAGCGCGCTCTCGGGCGACCCGCACCGCTTCCTCGAACGCAACGCCAAGCTGCAGTGGGGCATCATGGTCTGCGTCTACGGCATGAGCCACGTCCCCGCGCTGATGCTGCTGGACTTCCGCAACTACGAGGGCAAGGGCGCCTTCCTGGTGTTCTTCCTGGTGTTCGTGGTGCAGACCTGCATGATCGTGCAGCATGTTGCCACGCGCCGCATGAAAGGTGCGCCCAGCGCCCCGGAGGTGAGCAAGAGCTTCAACTGGACCAGCTGGCTCCTCGGCGTGATCGTCGGGGGCGTGGTCGGCGGCCTGTTGTCCTTCATAACGCCGTTCAAGCCCGGACAGGCCTTGGCCATGGCTTTCGTCGCCTGCGTCGCCGGGTCGATGGGACACCTGGTGATGAAGGCGCTCAAGCGCGACCGGGGCGTCACGGCCTGGGGCCAGCGCGACATGTCGGTCACGGGGGCCAACGGGTTGCTGGATCGGGTGGACGCCCTGTGCTTCGCCGCGCCGATCTTCTTTCATTCCGCGCGCTGGTACTTTGGAGCCTAATACGCGTATGCGAATTCTCGGCATCGACCCCGGCCTGCAGACCACCGGCTTCGGTGTGGTCGACGTGGCCGGGCACGCCCTCACCTACGTCGCCAGCGGCACCATCACCACGACGCACCTGGAGCGCGGCGACCTGCCCGCGCGGCTGAAGGTGCTGTTCGACGGCATCGCCGAAGTCAAGGAGCGCTACAGCCCCGACGTCGCGGCCGTCGAGATCGTGTTCGTCAACGTCAATCCCCAGGCCACGCTGCTGCTCGGCCAGGCGCGCGGCGCATGTGTCACCGCGCTGGTCGCCTGCGAACTGGCGGTCGCCGAATACACCGCGCTGCAGATGAAGAAAGCCATCGCGGGCCACGGCAAGGCAGCCAAGGGGCAGGTGCAGGAGATGGTCAAGCGGCTGCTGAAGCTGCCCGGCCTGCCGGGCAAGGACGCCGCCGACGCGCTCGGGCTGGCCATCACGCACGCCCATGCCGGCGCGGCAATGAGCCGGATCGCGCAGGCCACGTCGACCGCCCGCCGGACCAGCGGGATGTACAAGGGCGGGCGGACGTACTAGCCCAACCGCTCGAGGATCAGGATGGCGAAGAACGCGAACGCCGCGATCAGCGTCCACTTCAGCGTGACGAGGCCGTAGCGCTTGAAACGCACCTGCCCCGTGCCGGCGTAAAAGACGAAGCAGACCGCCGCTGCCAGCAGCAGCATCAGCATCGCCCACCGGAACAGCAGCATCGCGGTTTACCAGGCCCTGGCGGGCTGGGTGAAGCCGGCGGGCGCGAGCTTCTCGTCGTCGAAGGTGACGACTTCGTAGCTGCCCGGCTGCGCGAGCAACTCGCGCAGCAACTTGTTGTTCAGCGCGTGGCCGGAGCGGAAGGCGCTGTAGGCGGCCAGCAGGGGACGGCCGATCAGGTACAGGTCGCCCATCGCGTCCAGCATCTTGTGCTTGACGAACTCGTCGTCGTAGCGCAGGCCGTCGGCATTGAGCACGCGGTAATCGTCCATCACCACGGCGTTGTCCAGGCCGCCGCCCAGGCTCAGCCCGTTGGCGCGCATCATCTCGACATCCTTCGTGAAGCCGAAGGTGCGGGCCCGCGCGATGTCGCGGGCATAGGAGCCGGTGCTCAGGTCGAACTCCACGGATTGGCCGGTGGAGCTCACCACGCGGTGGGCAAAATCGATCTCGAAGCGCAGCTTGTAGCCGTGGTAGGGGTCCAGCCGCACCCATTTGAGGTTGTCGCCGTCGCCTTCGCGCACTTCCACGGGCTTCAGCACGCGGATGAAGCGGCGCGGCGCGTTCTGCGCGACGATGCCCGCGCTTTGCAGCAGGAACACGAACGAGGCCGAGGAACCGTCGAGGATGGGGACTTCCTCGGCCGTGATGTCCACGTACAGGTTGTCGATACCCAGGCCCGCGCAGGCCGACATCAAGTGCTCGACGGTGTGCACCTTGGCGCCGCCGTTCGAGATGGTGGAGGCCAGCCGTGTATCCGTCACCGCCTGCGCCGACACCGGGATGTCCACCGGGATCGGCAGGTCCACCCGCCGGAACACGATGCCCGTGTCCGGCTGGGCCGGGCGCAGCGTCAGCTCGACCCGCTGGCCGCTGTGCAGGCCGACGCCGACCGCTTTGGTCAAGGTCTTCAGGGTGCGTTGCTGGAGCATGGTGCAATTTTAGGCGGTCAGCCGCGTGCCTTCATGAACGAAGGGTAAATCGCCGTCATGGCCTGGATTGCGGGTCAAGCCCGCAATGACAACCGGTGAATGCGAAGAAAAGAGGGTGAACCCCTTGCAAGGCCCACCCCCAAGCACTTCCCTTGGAGAACACTCTTTTATTTCAGTCAGTCAGTCCGCCTGCTTGCGCAGGAACGCCGGGATCTCGAAATCGTCCATGCCGCCATTGGACAGCGCGTCGACCCTCGCCGCCGCCTGCGTGCGGTTGGTGCGCCAGACGCTGGGCACGGCCATGCCGCCGTAATCGGGCTGGGTGGCATGCGGGGCTTCACGGGTGGCGATGGCGCCGGGCCCTCCCACGGCGTTGTTCACCGTGGGGATGTTGAACGCCACGTTGTCGGTGCCGGTGCGCAGCACCTGCAGCGGCGGGGCCGTGCGGCGCTGGCCCTGGCGCGACAGGCCGGTGGCGACGACCGTGACGCGCACTTCGTCGCCGAGGTCGTCGTCGTATGCCGTGCCATAGATCACGTGCGCGTCGGGCGACGCATAGGCGCGGATGGTGTTCATCGCGAGCTTCGACTCCGACAGCTTCAGGCTGCCCTTGGCCGCGGTGATCAGCACCAGCACGCCCTTGGCGCCCGACAGGTCGATGCCTTCCAGCAGCGGGCAGGCCACGGCCTGCTCGGCCGCGATGCGCGCGCGGTCCGGACCGTTGGCCACGGCCGTACCCATCATCGCCTTGCCCGGCTCGCCCATCACCGTGCGCACGTCTTCGAAGTCGACGTTCACATGGCCGGGGACGTTGATGATCTCGGCGATGCCACCGACGGCGTTTTTCAACACGTCATTCGCATGGGCAAAAGCCTCGTCCTGCGTGATGTCGTCGCCGAGCACGTCGAGCAGCTTCTCGTTGAGCACCACGATCAGCGAATCGACGTTGGCTTCCAGCTCGGCCAGGCCGTTGTCGGCGTTGGTCATGCGGCGCCCGCCCTCCCAGTCGAAGGGCTTGGTGACCACGCCCACGGTGAGGATGCCCATCTCCTTGGCGATGCGCGCAATCACCGGTGCGGCCCCGGTGCCCGTGCCGCCGCCCATGCCGGCGGTGATGAACAGCATGTGCGCCCCATTGATCGCGGTGCGGATGTCGTCCACCGCGGCTTCGGCCGCTTCGCGGCCCTTCTCGGGCTTGCTGCCGGCACCCAGTCCGCTTTGGCCCAGCTGGATCGTCTTGTGCGCCGCGGTGCGCGAGAGCGCCTGCGCGTCGGTGTTGGCGCAGATGAACTCCACGCCCTGCACTGCCCGGCCGATCATGTGGTCGACCGCGTTGCCGCCGCCACCGCCGACGCCGATCACCTTGATCTGGGTGCCGAGGTGGAACTCTTCGACTTCAATCATTTCGATGCTCATTTGAATCTCCTGAATACGTTTGCAGTTGCCACTGGATAGATTGTTATGTCGTCGCTCATGAAGGTCGCGTCGGCGGATCGGTGCATCGCCATCGCTCCTTTCTCGGCGGGGGGCTGCCCCTGGCCAGCCACAGCTTGCTGGGCTGGCACATCAGAAGTTCCCCACGATGAAATCCTTGAAGCGGCCGAAAGCCGTCTTCATGGAGCCGTTCTGTTGCGCCACCTTGAAGCCGCGGATGCGCGCGAGGCGCGCTTCTTCCAGCAAGCCCATCACGGTGGCCGCGCGCGGCTGGGTGACCATGTCCGCCAGCGCGCCCGAATACCTCGGCAGCCCTCGGCGCACCTGTTTCAGGAACACGTCCTCGCCCAGTTCGACCATGCCCGGCATCAGGGCGCTGCCGCCGGTGATCACGATCCCGGAGGACAGCACCTCCTCGTAGCCGGTGTCGCGGATCACGTTGCGCACGCACAGGTAGATCTCCTCCACCCGCTTCTCGATCACGTACGACAGGGCCTGGCGCGCCATCTGGCGCGGCTCGCGGTCGCCCAGGCCGGGCACCTCGACCTGTTCGTCCGGGTTGACCAGCAGTTCCTTGGCGTAGCCGTTCTCGACCTTGATGTTCTCCGCGTCCTTGGTGGGGGTGCGCAGCGCCATCGCGATGTCGCTGGTGATCAGGTCGCCGGCGATCGGGATCACCTCCGTGTGGCGGATCGCGCCGTTGGTATAGATCGCAACGTCCGTCGTGCCGGCGCCGATGTCCACGAGCGCCACGCCGAGCTCCTTCTCGTCCTCGGTCAGCACGGCCTGGCTCGACGCCAGGGCGTTGAGCAGCAGCTGCTCCACTTCCAGCCCGCAGCGCCGCACGCACTTGATGATGTTCTCGGCCGCGCTCTGTGCGCCGGTGACGATGTGCACCTTGGCCTCCAGCCGGATACCGCTCATGCCGATCGGCTCCTTCACGTCCTGGCCGTCGATCACGAATTCCTGCGGCTCGACCAGCAGCAGCCGCTGGTCGGTGGAGATGTTGATCGCGCGCGCCGTCTCGATCACGCGGGCGACGTCCGCCTGCGTGACTTCCTTGTCCTTGACGGCCACCATGCCGCTGGAGTTGATGCCCCGGATGTGGTTGCCCGTGATCCCGGTGTAGACGCGGGTGATCTTGCAGTCGGCCATCAGCTCGGCCTCCTTCAGCGCCTGCTGGATGCTCTGCACGGTGGCGTCGATGTTCACCACCACGCCTCGCTTGAGCCCGTTGGACGCGGACACGCCCAACCCCGCGAGCTTGAGCTCGCCGCCGGGCATGACCTCGGCCACCACCACCATCACCTTGGCGGTTCCGATGTCCAGGCCTACCACCAGGTCCTTGTACTCTTTTGCCATGTTCGTCTCTGGTCAAGCCATTTAGTTTTTGCCCACCGCGTCGGCACCCGTCGTGCCCACGCCCCTCAACCGCACCGCATACCCGTCGCCATGCCGCAGGTCCGCCGACACCAGCGCGTCAGGGCGCCGGCTATAGCGGGACGTCACCTGCGTCAGCGTCTGCAGGAAGCGCTGCGTGCGCGCCACCACTTCCTCCGGCGTGCCGCGCCCCAGTTCCACCTGCCCGCCGTTGTCCAGTTCCACCTGCCAGCTGCCACGCGACGTCAGCGCCACGTGTTCCAGCCCCAGGTCGAGCGCCTCGAACATCGGCTGGAGCGTCTGGTACATCGTCAGCACCAGCGCCGCCTGCTCCTGCGGGCCCGAGAGGCGCGGCAGTCCATCGGACTCGACGTCGCCGGGATTCGCCTCGAACACCTCGCCGAAGTTGTTGACCAGGCGGCCCTCGCCCTCGGCCCCCCAGAAAGCCGCGGCGCGGTGCTCCTCCAGCGAAACACGCAGCCGGTTCGGGAACTCGCGCCGGACCACCGCGGCGCGCACCCACGGCACGCCCTCGAAGGCCTCCCGCGCCGTCGCCAGGTTCACCGTGAAGAAGTTCCCGGCAAGGCGCGGCGCCACGTTGGCCCGCAAGGTGACGGCGTTGTTGTGCGCCACGTCGCCCTGCACGGTGATGCCGGAAATCGCGAAGAGCGGATGCCTCAGCGCCCACCAGAACACCGCCGCGAGCAGCAGCACGATGCCGGCCGCGAACAGCGCCGAGGCGGCGACGTTCATCAGCTTGACGTCGAAGGGCTGCTGCAGGGGGGCTTTCATGGCCGTTGCGCTCCTTTCTCCTGGTCCAGCGCGGCCGAGGCCAGCAGCTGCACGCACAGGTCTTCGTAGCTGATGCCCGCGGCGCGGGCGGACATCGGCACCAGCGAATGCCCGGTCATGCCCGGCGACGTGTTGATCTCCAGCAGGTAAGGCTTGCGCGTGGCCGAATCGATCATCACGTCCAGGCGGCCCCAGCCGCGGCAGCCGAGCACCCGGTAGGCCTTGACGACGATCTCCTGGATCGCCTCTTCCTCGCCCTGGGGAAGCCCGCACGGCACCAGGTACTTGGTGTCGTCGGTGAAGTACTTGTTCTGGTAGTCGTAATTGCCTTCGGGCGCGACGATGCGGATGACGGGCAGGGCCCGGGCCTCGTCGCCGGAGCCGAGCACCGGGCAGGTCACTTCGTCCCCGCTGATGAATTGCTCGCACAGCACGTCGGCGTCCAACGCCGCCGCCTGGTCCACGGCATCGGCCATCTCGGAGTAGCCATGGACCTTGGCCACGCCGATGGACGAGCCCTCGCGCGCCGGCTTCACGATCAGCGGCAGGTTCAGGTCGTCGGGGACGGCGCGGACCTGCTCGCGCGTGTAGGAGCCCCGGCGCAGCAGCACGTATTTCGGCGTGGGCAGCCCTTCGGCCAGCCAGACGCGCTTGGTCATGACCTTGTCGATGGAGATGCTGGAGGCCATGACGCCCGAGCCCGTGTAGGGGATGCCCAGCAGCTCGAGCGCACCCTGCACCGTCCCGTCCTCGCCGAACCGGCCATGCAGCGCGATGAAGCAGCGCTTGAAGCCCTTGCGCTTGAGCTCCGACAGGTCGCGTTCGGCCGGGTCGAACGCATGCGCATCCACGCCTTTCGACTGCAGGGCCTTGAGCACGCCGCTGCCGGACATGAGCGAGACCTCGCGCTCGGCCGAACGGCCACCCATCAGCACGGCGACCTTGCCGAAGTCCTGGCTTTCCTTGCCTGCGGTCATGTGATGTTGGCCCCCACGTTTGCCGCCAGGGCGGCTGCACTGCCCCCCAAGGGGGCGCGAGCTTGCTTGAAGCGGTTCTGCGCAGCGCTCATACGCCTCCCATTTCCACCAGCTTCGCCGGCACGCCGCCGATCGAGCCCGCGCCCATGCACATCACCACGTCGCCGTCGCGCACGGTTTCCAGGATGGCATCCGGCATCCCGGCAATGTCGTCGACGAACACGGGTTCCACCTTGCCGGCCACGCGCACCGCGCGCGCCAGCGAACGGCCATCGGCCGCGACGATCGGCGCTTCGCCGGCCGGGTACACCTCGCCCAGCAGCACGGCGTCGGCGTGGCCGAGCACCTTCACGAAATCCTCGAAGCAGTCGCGCGTACGGGTGTAGCGGTGCGGCTGGAAGGCGAGCACCAGGCGCCGGCCCGGGAAGGCGCCGCGCGCCGCGGCGAGCGTGGCGGCGACTTCCACCGGGTGGTGCCCGTAGTCTTCGATGACGGTGAAGCACCCCCCGCCGTGCTCCGCCTTCACGGGCAGCTCGCCATAGCTCTGGAACCGGCGGCCCACGCCGTGGAATTCCGCCAGCGCCTTCTGCACGGCCTCGTCGGGAATGTTCAGCTCCACCGCCACCGCGATCGCCGACAGCGCGTTCAGCACGTTGTGCATGCCCGCGAGGTTGAGCACGATCTTCAGGTCGGGCAACGTGACGCCGTTGCGCCGCTGCGCGGTGAAGTGCATCTGGGGACCGACCGCGCGCACGTCCACGGCGCGCACCTGCGCGTCCTCGCCGAAGCCGTAGCTGGTGATCGGGCACTGCACGTCGGGGACGATCTCGCGCACCGCCGGGTCGTCGGTGCACAGGATCGCGGTGCCATAGAACGGCATGCGGTGCAGGAACTCGACGAACGCGCCCTTGAGCCGGTTGAAGTCGTGGCCGTAGGTCTCCATGTGGTCGGCGTCGATGTTCGTGACGACGGCCATCACCGGCATGAGGTTCAGGAACGAGGCATCGGACTCGTCGGCCTCCACCACGATGTAGTCGCCGCCGCCGAGCTTGGCGTTGGCCCCGGCGCTGTTCAGGCGCCCGCCGATCACGAAGGTCGGGTCCAGCCCGCCCTCGGCCAGCACGCTGGCCACGAGGCTGGTGGTCGTCGTCTTGCCGTGCGTGCCGGCGATGGCGATGCCCTGCTTCAGCCGCATGAGCTCGGCCAGCATCATCGCGCGCGGCACCACGGGAATCTTGCGCTTGCGCGCCGCCAGCACTTCGGGGTTGTCCTCGTGCACGGCCGTGGAAGTCACCACGGCGTCCGCGCCGATCACGTGGCTGGCCGCATGGCCCACGAACGTCTTGATGCCCAGCCCCTCGAGCCGCCGCAGCGTCGGGCTGTCGGACAGGTCGGAGCCGGAGATCAGGTAGCCGAGGTTGCGCAGCACCTCGGCGATGCCGGACATGCCGGCGCCGCCCACGCCTACGAAGTGAATATGCTTGACGGCGTGTTTCATGGTTTCCTCGCCAATGCTTCGCAGGCCGCGACGACCTCGGTCGTGGCTTTGGTCTTCTGCATGGATTTCGCCGCGATCGCGCGCTGGATCAGCTCGCCCCGCTCCACCACCTGCAGCAGGTGGGCCAGCCATTCGGGCGTCAGGTCGCGCTGTTGCACCAGCCAGCCGCCACCCTTCTCGACCAGGAACTTCGCATTGGTCGTCTGGTGGTCATCGACCGCGGAGGGGAACGGCACGAACACCGCGGCGCAGCCGACGGCGGCGATCTCGGTGACGGTGCTGGCTCCGGCTCGGCACACGATCAGGTCCGCATCGGCATAGGCCTGCGCCGTGTCCTCGATGAAGGGTGTCAGCTCGGCTTGGACGCCCGCCGCCTCGTAGCTGGCCCGCAAGGCGTCGATCTGTTTCTCGCCGCTTTGGTGCAGCACGATCGGCCGGGCGGCCTCGGGGATCAGCGCCAATGCCTTCGGCACGGCGTCATTCAGAGCTTTCGCGCCGAGGCTGCCGCCCACCACCAGCAGGCGCAGGCGGCCAGCTCGCGATCCCATCCGCTCGACCGGGCCCGGCTGTTGCAGGAAGCCGGCGCGCAGCGGGTTGCCTACCCAAACAGCCTTCTTCAGCACGTTCGGGAACGCGGTGAAAACGCGGTCGGCGACGCCGGCCAGGATGCGGTTGGCCATGCCGGCCACCGAGTTCTGCTCGTGCAGTACCAGCGGCTTGCCGAGCAGCACGCTCATCATGCCGCCGGGGAAGGTGATGTAGCCGCCCAGGCCGATCACCACGTCCGGCTTGACGCGCCGCACGACGGCGATGCTCTGCCAGAAAGCCCGCAACAGCCGCAGCGGCAGCAGGAAAAGGGTCTTCGGGCCTTTGCCCCGCACGCCGGAAAAGTCGATGGCTTCGAAGGTGAAACCGCGCGGCGGCACCAAGCGGCTTTCCATGCTGCCCGGTGCGCCCAGCCAGTGCACGCGCCACGCCTTCTCGCGCAGCGCTTCGGCCACGGCCAGCCCCGGGAAGATGTGGCCGCCCGTGCCGCCGGCCATGACGAGTGCGCAGCGGCCGCTCATGCCCGGCCTCCGCGCATCAGCCAAGCCGCGTTCCGCGCCTTGCAGCGCTGCGCGCTGACCTTGTTTTGGCGAAACAAAGTCTTCATGCCCGGCCTCCGCGCATCAGCACTTTGTTCTCGTAGTCCACCCGCAGCACGACCGCGATCGCGACGAGGTTCATCAGGATCGCCGAGCCGCCATAACTCATGAGCGGCAGCGTAAGGCCCTTGGTCGGCAGCGCGCCCAGGTTCACGCCCATGTTGATGAAGGCCTGGAAGCCGATCCAGATGCCCACCCCCTGCGCCACCAGCCCGGCGAACACACGGTCCAGCGCGATGGCCTGGCGGCCGATGTGCATGATCCGGCGCGTCATCCACAGGAACAGGCCGATCACGACCAGCACGCCGATGAGGCCGAATTCCTCGCCGATCACGGCCAGCAGGAAGTCGGTATGCGCCTCGGGCAGCCAGTGCAGCTTCTCCACGCTGCCGCCCAGGCCGACGCCGAAGATCTCGCCACGCCCGATGGCGATCAGCGAATGAGACAGCTGGTAGCCCTTGCCCAGCGCGTGCTTCTCGCTCCACGGATCCAGGTACGCGAAGATGCGTTCGCGCCGCCAGTCGGACAGCGCGATCATCAGCACGAAGGCGATGGTGATCACCGCCGCGATCAGGAAGAACATGCGGGCGTTGACGCCGCCCAGGAAGAGGATGCCCATCGCGATCACGGCGATCACCATGAACGCGCCCATGTCGGGTTCGGCCAGCAGGAGCATGCCGACGATGGCCACAGCCGCGGCCATGGGCAGCACCGCGCGGAAGAACCGCTCCTTCACATCCATCTTGCGCACCATGTAGTCCGCCGCGTAGAGCAGCACCGCGAACTTGGCGAGCTCCGACGGCTGGAAGCTCATGAAGCCCAGGCCGATCCAGCGGCGCGCGCCGTTCACGCCCTTGCCGACGTGCGGGATGAGCACGACGATCAGCAGGATGAGGGAGGCGACGAAGAGCCACGGCGCCACTTTCTCCCAGGTCGCGATCGGCACCTGGAAGGCCAGCAGCGCGGCGACGAACGCGAGCACGGTGAAGATGGCGTGGCGGACCAGGAAATGGTTGTGCGCGTAACGGGCGAACTTGGGGTTGTCCGGGAGCGCCACCGACGCCGAATACACCATGACGAGACCGAATGCGAGCAGCGCGACCGTCACCCACAGCAAGGCCTGGTCGAAGCCCCTCACCGGCGTCGCCGCGGTCGCGCGGCCGTAGCCCGCGCCCCGGATGGCAGGGGCCGGGCCGTCCACGGGCGACAGCCCGCCGAACCAGCCGTTGATGCGCTGCATGACAACGTTCATGCGCTGCCCTCCAGCTGCACGCCCGCATCATGGGCGATGGCACGCACCGCCGCGCGGAAGACTTCGGCGCGATGCGGGTAGTTCCTGAACATGTCGAAGCTGGCGCAAGCGGGGGACATCAGGACGGCGTCGCCAGCATGCGCACGCTGCGTGGCGAGCGACACGGCCTGCTCCATCGATTCCGCATCCAGCAGTGGCACCCCCGCGGACTCCAGCGCGGCGCGGATCAGGGGCGCGTCGCGCCCGATCAGCACCGCGGCGCGCGCGTAGCGGGCCACTGGCGCCGCCAGGGGCGAAAAGTCCTGCCCCTTGCCGTCGCCGCCGAGGATGACCACCAGCTGGCGCCGCGAGCCCGCGGCAGTCGGCTCGCCCAATTGCTCGCCCAGCCCCTGCAGGGCGGCCACCGTCGCGCCGACGTTGGTGCCTTTGCTGTCGTCGAAATACTCGATGTCGTGGATCACGCCGATGGGCTCGACGCGATGCGACTCGCCCCGGTATTCGCGCAGCCCGTAAAGCATGGGGCCGAGCGTGCAACCTGCGGCCGTGGCCAGCGCCAGGGCCGACAGCGCGTTCACGGCGTTGTGGCGGCCGCGGATGCGCAGCGCGTCGGCGGGCATCAGGCGCTGGAAGTGCAACTCTTCGTCGTTGTCCTTGCGCTTCTTCAGGGTTTCGTCCGCTTCGAGCGCGCGCACCAGCCAGGCCATGCCGTTCACCACTTCGATGCCGAAGTCGCCGGGCCGCTGCGGCATGTCGCCGCCGAAGGTGACGTACTCGCGCTGCTCCATCTTTCCACCCTTGAGCCTCACGGGCTCGGGCAGCATCTTCATCACCAGCGGGTCCTCGCGGTTGAGGATCATGAGGCCGCCCTTGCCGAAGACGCGGGCCTTGGCCTTCGCGTATGCATCCATGCTGCCGTGCCAGTCGAGGTGGTCCTGCGTGAGATTGAGAACGGCCGCCGCGGTGGGCTCGAAGTCGCCCGCGGCATCCAGCTGGAAGCTGGACAGCTCGATCACCCACGCCTGGGGCAGGGCCTGCGCATCGATCTTCGCGGCCAGCGTGTCGAGCAGCGACGGGCCGATGTTGCCCGCGACAGCGACCGTCCTGCCGGCACGCTCCACGAGCTGGCCCGTGAGCGCCGTGACGGTCGTCTTGCCGTTCGTGCCTGTCACTGCCAGGACGGCCGGCGCGTAGCCGTCCTGCGCGCGCAGCCCGGCCAGCGCCGCGGCAAAGAGGCTCAACTCGCCGCCGACGGGGATGCCCCGCTCGGCCGCGGCCGACACCACGGGCGCAACCTGCTGGGGTGACAGGCCCGGGCTGCGGAACACCGCCTGTACCTCGCCGTCCAGCAGCGAGGCACCGAATGCGCCGCCAATGAACTCCACCTGCGGCAATTGCCCGCGCATGGCTTCGATCTGCGGTGGCTCGTCCCGCGTGTCGGCAACGGTGACCCGCGCGCCGTTGCGCGCGCACCAGCGCGCCATCGCCAGCCCGGACAAGCCGAGGCCGAGGACGAGAACGTGGCGGTCTTTCAGATCCTGCACGGTTACCTCAATTTCAGGGTGGAGAGGCCGACCAGGCACAGCAGCATCGTGATGATCCAGAAGCGCACGACGACCTGGGTCTCCTTCCAGCCGCTCTTCTCGAAGTGATGGTGCAGCGGCGCCATCTTCAGGAAGCGCCGGCCCTCGCCGTACTTCTTGCGCGTGTACTTGAAGTACATCACCTGCGCCATCACCGACAGCGCCTCGACAACGAAGATGCCGCCCATGATCGCCAGCACGATCTCCTGCCGCACGATCACCGCGCTCGTGCCGAGCGCGCCGCCCAGCGCCAGCGCGCCGACGTCGCCCATGAAGACCTGAGCCGGATGGGTGTTGAACCACAGGAATGCCAGCCCCGCGCCGGCCATCGCGGCGCAGAAGATCATCAGCTCGCCCGAGCCGGGGATGTGGGGGAAGAACAGGTACTTCGAATACACGGCGCTGCCTGTGACGTACGCGAACACGCCGAGCGAGGAGCCGACCATCACCACGGGCATGATCGCCAGGCCATCGAGGCCGTCGGTGAGGTTCACCGCGTTGCTGGAACCGACGATCACCAGGTAGGTCAGGATCACGAAGCCGAACACGCCCAGCGGGTAGCTCACTTCCTTGAAGAAGGGCAACAGCAGGCCGGCCTTGGGCGGCAGGTTGACGTCGAACCCGGACGCCACCCAGGTATAGAACAGCTGCAGCACGCGCCAGTTGGAACTCTCCGAGATGCTGAAGACCAGGTACAGCGCGGCCAGCAGCCCGATCACCGACTGCCAGAAGTACTTCTCGCGCGAGCGCATGCCTTCCGGGTCCTTGTTGACCACCTTGCGCCAGTCGTCCACCCACCCGATGGCGCCGAAGCCGAGGGTGACGGCCAGCACGATCCACACGAAGCGGTTGGTGAGGTCGAACCACAACAGGGTGGAGATCGCGATGGCCAGCAGGATCAGCACGCCGCCCATGGTGGGCGTGCCCGTCTTGGTCAGGTGCGTCTCCATGCCGTAGCCGCGCACCGGCTGGCCGATCTTGAGGTGGGCCAGCCGGTCGATCACCCAGGGCCCGGCGATCAGACCGATCAGCAGCGAGGTCATCGCGGCCATCACGGCGCGGAACGTGATGTACTGGAACACGCGCAGGAAGCCGAATTCCGGCGACAGCGTTTGCAGCCACTGGGCGAGGCTAAGCAGCATGGCCGGACTCCTTCGGGTCTTGTTCTTGTTGTGGCGAATGGGCCCCGATCGCCTCGACCACACGTTCCATTCGCATGAACCGCGACCCCTTCACCAGTACGCTGGCGACATGCGGCAACTCGGCCAGCACGGCGGCGTTGAGCGCATCGATCGCCGTGAAGTGGCGGCCGCGCATGGCAGTGGATTGGTCGCCGATCGTGAAGAGGTGCTCGATGGCGCGCCGGCGCGCATGCTCGCCCACCTCGGCGTGGAACTGCGGGCCCTGGTCGCCCACCTCGCCCATGTCGCCCAGCACCAGCAGGCGCGGCCCCGGCAGTTCGGCCAGCACGTCGATGGCGGCCCGCACGGAATCCGGGTTGGCGTTGTATGTGTCGTCGACGAGCGTGATCGTCCGGCCGCCCAGCTGCACCGCCAGTGCCCGCGAGCGCCCCTTGACCGGCTCGAACGCCTCCAGGCCCTGAGCGATGGGAGCCAGCGGGACGCCGGCTGCGAGTGCGCAGGCCACCGCGGCCAGCGAGTTGCGCACGTTATGGCGGCCGGCGATATGGAGTCGGTATGCCACCGGGCCGGCGGGCGTTTGCACGCCCACCTGCCAGAGCCCCTCTTGCCATTCAGTCCCGGCCAAAACGATGTCGGCGGCGCCCTGCGCGTCGCCGAAAGTCATGCAGGGCCTCGCGCCCGCCAATTCCTTCCACAGCGGCGTGAACTCCTCGCCGGCGGGGAACACGGCCACGCCGGTCGGAGCCAGGGCCGCGAACACGGAGCCGTTCTCCCGCGCCACCGCCTCGACGGTGGCCATGAATTCCTGGTGCTCGCGCTGCGCGTTGTTCACTAGCGCGACGGTAGGCTGGGTGAGGCCGGCCAGGTAGCCGATCTCGCCCGGGTGGTTCATGCCCAGTTCCAGCACGGCGACGCGATGGTCCGCGCGCAGCCGCAGGAGTTGCAGCGGCAGGCCGATGTCATTGTTCAGGTTGCCTTGCGTCGCGAGCATCGCGTCCGGCTGCCAGGCGCGCAGGATCGAGGCGATCATCTGCGTCACCGTGGTCTTGCCGTTGCTGCCAGTGACGGCGACGAGGGGCAGGCCGAACTGCGAGCGCCAACCCGCGCCGAGCGTGCCGAGCGCGAGCTTGCTGTCGTCCACCTCGATGCCCGGCAGGCCTGCCGGCAGCTTGCCGCGGTGCGCGATGGCGGCGGCGGCGCCCTTGGCCTTCGCGTCGGCCAGGAAATCGTTGGCGTCGAAACGCTCGCCCTTGAGCGCGACGAACAGGTCGCCGGGCTGCAGCGTGCGCGTGTCGCTGTGGACGCGCAGGACTTCCGTGGCGCCCTCGCCCACCAGCTTGCCACCGGGGATCCACTGCAGGGCCTGCGCGAGCGTGAACATCATCCCGCGCTCCTCGCATCCAGCGCGCGCTGCGCATGGACCTTGTCGGAGAACGGGTGCTTGACACCCGCCACCTCCTGGTAGTCCTCGTGGCCCTTGCCGGCGATCAGCACGACGTCCTGCGCGCCGGCCGCCGCGATGGTTTCCGCGATGGCCAATGCCCGATCGGCCTGTACCTGCACGCATTCGTGGTGCGACAGCCCCAGCAGGATCTGGCTGATGATGTTCTCGGGCTTCTCGCTGCGCGGGTTGTCGCTGGTGACGACCACGCGGTCGGCGTTCTTCTCGACCACCGCCGCCATCAGGGGGCGTTTCGTCGGGTCGCGGTCGCCGCCGCAGCCGAACACGCACCACAGCTTGCCGCCGCGCTGCGCCGCCAGCGGCCGCAGCGCCTGCAGCGCCTTGTCCAGCGCATCGGGCGTGTGCGCGTAGTCCACCGCGATCACCGGCTTGCCTGCTTCCTGCAGGCGTTCCATGCGCCCCGGCACGGGCAGCAGGCCGCCGCAGGCCGCGACGGCGTCGGCCAGCGGCACGCCCAGCGCGCGCATCGCGGCGATCACGCCCAGCAGGTTGGACACGTTGTACTGGCCGATCAGCTGCGTCGCGAGCTCATGCCGCTCGGCGCCCTCCACCACCGCGAAGCGCAGGCCCTGGTCGTAGCCGATCTCCTGCGCCGCGAGCCGCGCGGGCTGCTGGCAGGACACCGTCCACAGTTCCAGGCCGGCTGGCAGCGATTGCGAAAGCGCTTCGCCCTTCTCGTCGTCGATGTTGATCACCGCGGCCCGCAGCCCGGGCCAGCGGAACAGCTCGGCCTTGGCTTCCCAATACGCCTCCATCGTGCCGTGGTAGTCCAGGTGGTCCTGCGTGAAGTTCGTGAAGATCGCGACGCGGACATGCGTGCCGTCCAGCCGCCGCTCGACGACGCCGACCGACGAAGCCTCGATCGCGCAGGCCTTCAGGCCGTCGTCGGCGAAGCGGCGGAACTGCCGCTGCAGCAGCACCGGGTCGGGCGTCGTGAGGCCGACGAACTCGACCTCCGGCGGGCGGCCGGTGCCCAGCGTGCCGATCAGGCCACAGGGCGTCGCATGCGCGCCCTGCAGGTTGGACAGCGCCTGGGCCAGCCACCACGCCGTGGAAGTCTTGCCGTTCGTGCCCGTCACCGCCAGCACCTGCAGCTGCTCGGTCGGCTGGCCGAAATACGCCGCGGCGATGGGGCCGGTGGCCGCCTTGAGCTGCGCGTACGCCGAGATCGCTTCGCCTTCGAAACCGAATGCCTCCACGCCTTCCCGCTCGACCAGGCAGGCCGCCGCGCCCCGGCCCAGCGCCGACGGCACATGCGCTCGGCCATCGGTGGCCGCGCCCGGCCAGGCGATGAAACCGTCGCCCGCGCCGATGTTGCGGCTGTCAATGTGCAGCGTGCCCGTGACCCGGTCGCGCAGCCATTGCGCGGCTTCCTGCGGGCTGTGGAGTTCGCGCATCAGAACGACTCCTCCACGGCCTGCACCACGATCTGGGGCTTGACGTTCATGTCGGGCTGCACGCCCAGCATGCGCAGCGTCTGCTGTACGGTGGCGCTGAACACCGGCGCGGCGACCTCGCCCCCGTAATGCTTGCCGTTGGAGGGTTCGTCCAGCATCACCGCGACGATGATCCGCGGCTTTTCGATGGGCGCGATGCCGACGAACCACGAACGGTACTTGTTGGTCACGTAGCCCTTGCCCACCTGCTTGTAGGCGGTACCCGACTTGCCGCCGACCGAGTAGCCGAGCGTCTGCGCCTTGGGGCCCGTGCCGCCGGGGCCGGCCGCCATCTGCAGCATGGTGCGGATTTCCGCGACAGTCCTGGCCGAGAACACGCGGGTGCCGGTCGCGGGCTCGTCGGTCTTGAGCAGTGTCGCCGGGATGATCTGCCCGTCGTGCGCAAACACGGTGTAGGAACGCGCGACCTGGAACAGCGAGGCGGAAAGGCCGTAGCCGTACGACATGGTCGCCTGCTCCACCGGCTTCCAGCTCTTGTACGGGCGCAAGCGGCCGGTGACGGCGCCGGGGAAGGCGATTTGCGGCTTCTGCCCGAAGCCCGCCTGCGTGAACATCTCCCACATTTCGCGCGGCTGCATCTGCATCGCCAGCTTGAGCGTGCCGACATTGCTGGATTTCTGGATGACTTGCTGCACGCTGAGCACGCCGTGGGCGTGCGCATCCGAGATCTTCCGGCCACCGATCACGATGAAGCCCGGCGCAGTCTGGATCGGCGTCTGCGGCGTCACCAGCCCGCTCTCCAGCGCCAGGCCCACGGTGAAAGGCTTCATCGTCGAGCCGGGCTCGAAAACGTCGGTCATCGCGCGGTTGCGCAGCTGCTCGCCCGAAAGGTTCTGGCGCTTGCCGGGCACGTAGCTCGGGTAGTTGGCCAGCGCCAGCAGCTCTCCGCTCACCGCATCCAGCACCACCACGCTGCCGGCGCGCGCCTTGTGCTCGAGCACGGCGTCGCGCAGCTTCTGGTAGGCGAAGAACTGCACCTTGCTGTCGATCGACAGCTGCAGGTCGCGGCCGGGCACCGGCAGGACCTGCTCGCCGACGTCCTCGACGACGCGGCCCAGACGGTCCTTGATCACGCGGCGCATGCCGGCGCGCCCCGCGAGGTCCTTTTCGAACGCGAGCTCGACGCCTTCCTGCCCGCGGTCCTCGACGTTGGTGAAGCCCACGACGTGGGCCGCGGCCTCGCCCTCGGGGTACTGGCGCTTGTATTCCTTGCGCTGGTAGATGCCCTTGATGTCGAGCGCGGTGATCTGCTGCGCGACGGTGTCCTCCACCTGCCGCTTGAGCCAGACGAAAGTCTTGTCCTCGTCCTCGAGCTTTTTCTCGAGCTCGGCCAGCGGCATTTCCAGCAGTTTTGCCAGCCGCGAAAGCTTGGCGCGATCGCGCTCCACGTCCTCGGGGATGGCCCAGATGCTCGGCGCCGGAACGCTGGACGCGAGCAGCAGGCCGTTGCGGTCCAGGATCCGGCCGCGATTGGCCGGCAGCTCGAGGGTGCGCGCGAAGCGCACCTCCCCCTGCCGCTGGAAGAAGTCGTTGGCGAACACCTGCACCCACGCGGCGCGTCCGGCGAGCACGACGAAACCCATGGCGATCGCCGCCACGATGAACTTGCTGCGCCACACCGGCGTCTTGCTCGCCAGCAGCGGGCTGGAGGTATAGGCGACGCTGCGGGTCATTGGGCCCCCACGCTTGCGGCTGAAGCCGCTGCGCGGCCCCCCGAGGGGGCGTTCGCGCCTTGGGGCGGCCCGGCGGCGCTCAAGGGCCGCGCATTGACGTATTGCGTGATGGCAGGCGAGGCGCCGCGCATCTGCAGCTGCTCCTTGGCGAGCTTCTCCACCCGCAGCGGCGTGGCCTGCGCGCGCTTTTCGACCTGCAGGCGCTCGTTTTCCTGCTGGATCTTGCGCGCTTCACCCGCCGCCTTGTCGATCTCGGCGTAGAGGCTGCGCGATTCGTACTGCGTCCGCACGAGGTACAGCGCGCTCGCGATCACGGCGATGAGCAGGACGAGGTTCAATCTCGTCATTCGCCTGTCCTCTCGGCCACGCGCATGATCGCGCTGCGCGAACGCGGGTTCACCGCGACTTCTTCGGCCGTCGGCTTCACACGCCCCAGGGCGTTCAGCTTCATCGCCTTGGGCGCGGCGAACGGCGCGCGCCGGTCGAACACTTCCTTCGAGTGGCTCGCGATGAACTGCTTGACGATGCGGTCTTCCAGCGAATGAAAGCTGATCACCACGAGCCGTCCCTGGGGTTGGAGGATGTCCAAGCTGGCCTCTAGCGCCTGTTGCAGCTCTTCAAGCTCGGCGTTGATGAAAATCCGAAGAGCCTGAAATGTGCGCGTTGCAGGGTCCTGGCCCGGCTCGCGGGTTTTGACCGTGCCAGCCACGAGCTGGGCCAGTTCGGCGGTGGTTGCAAGAGGGCCCCGTTCCTGTCGGCGAGCCACAATCGCCTTTGCAATCTGAACAGCAAACCGTTCCTCGCCGTAGTCACGTATCACCTCCGCGATCTGCCCGGCTTCGGCCGTGGCGAGCCAGTCGGCCACGCTGTCGCCGCGCGTGGTGTCCATCCGCATGTCCAGCGGCCCGTCGCCCCGGAAAGAGAATCCGCGCGCCGGGTTGTCGATCTGCGGCGAGCTCACGCCCAGGTCCATCAGGATTCCGGCCACGCTGCCGCCTTCCAGGTCGCGCAGGCCGCTGAAGCCTTCGTGCCGAATCGAAAAGCGGGTGTCCTCGATCGCATTGGCGACGGCCACGGCTTCCGTATCCTTGTCGAACGCGATCAGCCGGCCGGTCTCGTCGAGCCGCGAGAGGATCAGCCGCGAGTGGCCGCCGCGGCCGAAGGTCGCGTCGATGTAGGTGCCATCCGGCTTGGTGAGAAGAGCGTCTACTGCTTCGTTCAACAAGACGGTGGTGTGTTGCCATGTGCTTTCCACCGCCTGCTCTCAAAAGGAGAAATCCTTGAAGACGTCGGGCATTTCGCCGCGCAGCGCCTCCGCTTCCTTGGCCTCGTACGTCGCCTTGTCCCAGAGCTCGAAGTGGTTGCCCATGCCGAGCAGCATGGTTTCCTTCTCGATGCCCGCCGCGGCACGCAGCTCGGGGGAGACCAGCACGCGGCCCGTGCCGTCGAGCTCGACATCCATTGCGTTGCCCAGGAATATTCTCTTCCACCACTGGGCAGCCATGGGTAACGCGCCGATACGGTCCCGGAATTTCTCCCATTCCGGGCGGGGGAAGATCATCAGGCAGCCATGAGGGTGGCGCGTGATGGTGAGCTGGTTGCCGGCGGTCGCGCTCAGGACGTCACGATGCCGGGTCGGCACCGAGAGCCGGCCTTTGCCATCGAGACTGAGCGACGAAGCGCCTTGAAACACCTGTGTGAGCCCTTGCTACAGAAAAAGCGCAACTGTGGAGGTGCGAAGGCACTCTTCACCACTTAATTGCACTTTTTTGCACTGTAGCAGGAAAACTCAGCGATGCAAGCGAGGCCGCTGCCAGTTTTTGTAATGAAATCAAGGACTTAGAGCGGATTTGACATGACTCAACACGACAAAAGCCGTTCTAAATGAAGCACTTAGCGAGTGCTGTGAAAGTGAATCCTCAGCACGCTGTCTAATGTTAAAGAATGTAGCGCGACAGATCGTCATCGCGGCTCAGTTCCTTCAGGCGGGCATCGACATAGGCTGCATCGATGCTGACGGTTTGCCCCCCGAGGCGGGTGGCATCGAAGCTTACCTCGTCCAGCAGCCGTTCCATGACCGTGGCCAGACGCCGTGCGCCGATGTTTTCGGTGCGTTCGTTCACCTCGAAGGCAATGTTCGCGAGGCGCGTGATGGCGCCGGGCTGGAATTCCAGTGTCACCCCCTCGGTGGAGAGCAGCGCCTGGTATTGCTTGACGAGCGAGGCGTGGGTCTGCGTGAGGATCGCCTCGAAGTCCTGGACCGACAGCGACTGCAGCTCGACGCGGATCGGCAGGCGTCCCTGCAGCTCGGGGATCAGGTCGCTCGGCTTGGACAGGTGGAATGCCCCGCTCGCGATGAACAGGATGTGGTCGGTGCGGATTGGCCCGTACTTCGTGGAAACGGTCGTGCCTTCCACCAGCGGCAGCAGGTCGCGCTGCACGCCCTGCCGCGAGACGTCCGCGCCGCTCATTTCGCTGCGCGAGGCCACCTTGTCGATCTCGTCGATGAAGACGATGCCGTTCTGCTCGGCGTTGTGGATGGCGGCCGTGCGGATCTCGTCCTCGTTGACCAGCTTGGCTGCTTCCTCCTCGGCCAGCAGCTTCAGTGCCTCGGCAATCTTGAGCTTGCGCGTCTTGCGCCGGTTAGCGCCGAACTGGCTGAACATCCCGCGCAGCTGCTCGGCCATCTCCTCCATGCCGGCCGGGCCCATGATCTCCAGCTGCTGGCGCGGCTCGTCCACGTCGATCTCGATCTCCGTCTCCGCCATCAACCCTTCGCGCAGCTTCTTGCGGAAGGCCTGGCGCGCGGCGCCCTCGCCCGGCGCGTCCCCCATGCGGGGTGGCGGCACGAGCACGTCGAGGATGCGGTCTTCCGCGGCATCTTCGGCCCGGGCGCGCACCTTGCGCATTTCGGCGACGCGCGTCTGCTTCACCGCCATCTCGGCCAGGTCCCGGATGATCGAATCGACGTCCTTGCCGACGTAGCCGACTTCGGTGAACTTGGTGGCTTCCACCTTGATGAAGGGCGCATCGGCCAGGCGCGCCAGCCGCCTCGCGATCTCGGTCTTGCCGACACCCGTGGGGCCGATCATCAGGATGTTCTTGGGCGTGATCTCGCCGCGCAGCTTCTCGTCCACCTGCTGGCGGCGCCAGCGATTGCGCAGGGCGATGGCCACGGCGCGCTTGGCGTCGGCCTGGCCGACGATGTGCCGGTCCAGCTCGGACACAATTTCCTGGGGAGTCATCGAAGACATCAGAGGGTTTCTATGGTGTGGTGCATGTTGGTGTAGATGCACAGCTCGCCCGCGATCTCCAGCGACTTCTTGACGATGTCCCGCGCGCCGAGCTGCGTGTTGTCCAGCAGCGCCTTGGCCGCCGCCTGCGCGTAAGCGCCACCCGAGCCGATGGCGATGATGCCGTGCTCGGGCTCCAGCACGTCGCCGTTGCCGGTGATGATCAGCGAAGCCTCGTTGTCCGCCACCGCGAGCATCGCCTCCAGCCGGCGCAGCACGCGATCGGTGCGCCAATCCTTGGTCAGCTCGATCGCCGAGCGCACGAGGTGGCCCTGGTGCTTCTCCAGCTTGGCTTCGAAACGCTCGAACAGGGTGAAGGCATCGGCCGTGGCGCCCGCGAAGCCGGCGATCACCTTGTCGTGATAGAGCTTGCGCACCTTGCGCGCCGTGCCCTTGACCACGACGTTACCCAGTGTCACCTGGCCGTCGCCGCCGATCGCCACCTGCCAGCGGCCGTCAGCGTCCTTGCGGCGCACGCTGACGATGGTCGTGCCGTGAAATTGTTCCATTGGGCCCAGTTTGGGGTTCGGCTCGCGAATGCAAGGCAACCGGAAGGATACCCCCGGGAAGCTCAGCAACAGCCCCGGCTCCGGGCCGCGGGACGGTATCAGTCCGTGCGCGCCAGCACCCGCGCGTGCTCGCTGATGCCGATGACGTTGAAGAACGCGGCCACGAGGCGGTGCACCTCGACGAACTGGACCTGCCGGCCCTCGGCCTGCCGCGCCGTCACCCAGTTGAGCAGCGTGCCGGCGGAGGAGAAGTCGATGCGGATCAGCCGGGCGCAGGAGATCACCATCACGTCGGCCGCGCCCATCCTGGTTTCGAGCATGTCCAGCGCCTCGGTCGCGTCGCCCAGGATCTGGCCGGCCAGCTCGACGGTGGCGATGTTGGACATCTGTGAATTGGGCCCTGCCGCGTGCGTGTCGCTGTAGCCCATGCTCATGCCGGAGGACAGGGAGTCGCGGAAGGCCTCGCCGATGATCGTGTGGCCGGGCACGTAGCTGCCATCTTCCTGCAGCGGCTTGTATTCGCAGCGTGCGCTGTCCCACGACGGCGGCGACACCTCGTACGTGACGCAGTAGTCCAGCGCCACCAGCTCGAACTCGTCGGGGCGGTGCATGACACGCAACACCTCCATCCGCAGCTTCCACCAGGCCGGGCTCACGCTCTTGTCGCCCGACGGGGTGGCGTTCTTGAGGACCTTCTCGAAGTTGTCCGCACCGATGAAGCGCAGCTGCACCGCCTGCGAGGCCCACTGCGTGAAGAGCCTGGTCAGGCTTTCCACCGCGGCCTCGTCGATCGTATTGAGCTTGACCCACGAGAGGCGCCACGGCGGCGTGGCCTTGCCCAGCGCGATGGCCATGGCTGCGACGGTCTGGGTCCCCATCGTCGCGGGGCAGGTCCAGTGGGCCGGCTGCTGCACGGCGCCGGCGGTCGCGGCCGCTGGCGCCGCGTGCATGCGGCCGACGGCTTCGGGAATGGAGAACCACTGCGGGGCGGAGCGGCCGAAACGCCCCGCGAAGTCGATCGCGGCCGTCTCGAAACGGTCCTGCTGGCCGGTGGCACGGTACAGGTCGAACAGGGTCAGCCAGGTCTCGTCGTGATCGATGCGAGCGCCCTGAGGGCTCAGCACCTCCATCAGGCCGGCTTCGGCGCCCGCGTCGTCGCCATTGGCAAAGCGGATGGAGGCCTCCTCGAGTTCGGGGTCGTGCGCGAACTCGTCGACGTCGATGGCGAACAGCTTGGACGCCGAGAACCCCGTGCTGGAACTGGCTGGCTCCGAATTGGGCCCCGCGGCCGGCGTCACGGCGGAAATCGAGGGGGCCGAGGCCGGCTTCGCCAGCGGCGTCGCCCCGCGCTGCGCAGGCGGCGGCACTCGCGCGGCGGGCGGCGCCACGGACGGGAACACCGAAGGGGACGGCGGCGCCACTGAAAGGTGCGAGGCCGACTCCGGCGTTTCGAAATCCATCATCGGCGCCAGGTCGGCTGGTTCCGTCTTGTCGTTCTGCTTGCTCGACTCCAGCGGCTGGGGCTCCGTGCGCGTGTAAGCCGTGGAGCGCATGGGCGGCGCGCCCGAAGGACGCCCGGCCGCGTCTGGCGGCACGTGCGACGACATCGGGAAGTTCGTGCTGCTGCCGCTGCGGCTGGAGACTTCGCCATGCTTGGTCTTCCACCACTGCATCGACATCTGCGCCTCGATCTCGTCGATCTTCTTGAGAGTGGTCGCGCGGTCGTCCGGCTTGGACGGCATGGAGCTCTGGAAGAAGGACGGCCGCGCCGCCGGGTCCTGCCCGGCCATCACCTCGCTGCGGCGCATCTTTCGCAGCATGTCGAACTCGCGCTTGCGGACGAAATCGTTGCGGCGCTTGCGCTCGATCATCTCCTTGAGCATCTGCTTGGAGTAGCTGCTCTCGCGGTCGGTTTCCTGCTGGTCGAGGTCAGCCCAGTTCGTCGTCGGGTTCTTGACGAACTTCACTACCTTGGACAGCAGGCCGGTTGGCTCTTCCTTCGGCGGCATGGCGGAGGTAGGGTGGACGGGGGTACTGCTGGGGGGCTCAGACGGCGCCGGGCCACCCCAAGCCGTCTGCCGCCCCCTCGGGGCGCGGCGACGCACGTGGAGTGACGAGCGTGGGGGCCAAATCAGTCCCCGAACATCTTCTGCTTGAGCTCGCGGCGCTGTTGGGCCTCCAGCGAGAGGGTGGCCGTGGGCCGCGCCAACAGGCGCCCCACGCCGATCGGCTCGCCGGTCTCGTCGCAGTAGCCGTAGTCACCGGCGTCGATGCGCGCGATGGACTGCTCGATCTTCTTGAGCAGCTTGCGCTCGCGGTCGCGCGTGCGCAGTTCCAGGGCGTGCTCTTCCTCGATGGTGGCGCGGTCCGCCGGGTCGGGAACGATCACGGTGTCCTCGCGCAGGTGTTCGGTGGTTTCACCGGCACTGTTGAGGATGTCCTGCTTGAGCTGGGTGAGCTTCAGGCGGAAGAACGCCATCTGCTTGTCGTTCATGTACTCCGAGTCCGGCATGGCCAGGACCTCGGCGTCGGAGAGCTGCTCGACCGCCTTGCTCTTCCAGTTGTTGGCGAGCTTGGGGTCTTTCTTGATGGCCACCAGGGGTGGAGGAGTGAGGACGGAAGGGGACATGGTCTGGATATAACTGGCTTTGGCGGCGGTCGACGCCACGGATTGCGCCATGGAGGGCACCGTGATCTGCGCGAGCCGCGCCGAAGGTTTGGTGGCCCGTGCCGGCTCGGCGCCGAGGGCGGCCGCGTCGGGACGGGGGGGCATGGCCCTTGGCAACGCCGGCCCTGCCGGGGCTTTCGCCTTGGCGGGGGTCTTGGCGGGAACTGCCTTGGGCTTGGTGGCCGCTGCCTTGACGGCCGGTTTGGCCTTGGGCGCAGCCACTGGTTTCTTCGCGGCCGGCTTGGCCGCCTTGGCCGGCGCCTTCTTGGCCGGGGCCTTCGCGGCCGGCTTGGCCGCCTTGGCCGACGCCTTCTTGGCCGGCGCCTTTTTGGCCGGCGCTGCCTTCTTGGCAGCCGGCTTGGCTGCCTTGGCGGCCGGCTTGGCCTTGGCCGCGGGTTTGCTGGCCTTGATGGGGGACTTCACTTCTTCTCTCCTCGCAGCAGCGGCGACGGCATGGTCCGTCTGCGCGCCCGCCCACTGTCCTTGTTCTGGTGATCTGTCGCCTTCATGAGTGCGAGTTATACCCCGATTGTCCCCCCCCGGGCGCCCGCCGCTGGGGTTTTCACCCCTGCGTTCGGACGCGCCACTGCCAAAGGGAAAACCCATAAGTTGCAGAATCGAGACAATCATCCGGCGCCCCCGCCTTATTTTTGGAAGGCGCTAGCCTAACTGATAAATCTCTTAAAAATCACCGAGGCGATTTTTAAGAGGCTGATCAGTGAGGCCAGGCGCCGCGGAGCCGGATCCCGTCCTCAAGTGAGATTGCGCTGCGCGTTGCTGCGCGCAATCTGCGGGCGGTCAGCGTTCGCTGCTCGCCGGACCGGGCCGCCCGAAACGACGTGCAGGGCAGCCCCACTCGTGGGAAGGATCCGGCTCCGCCGGGCCTTGCTACGCATATCAACCATTTAAAAATGTCGCGCAGCGACTTTTTTAAATGGTCAGATCAGGCACTGTTCAAGGCCCTGCATGAAGATATCTTTAGGCAGGTCAATGCCGATGAAGACCATCTTGCTGCCCCGCGACTCGCCCTCGGCCCAAAGCGGGCCCAGATCGCTGCCCATCAGCTGGTGCACCCCCTGGAATATGACCTTGCGGTCGGTGCCCTTCATGTGGAGCACGCCCTTGTAGCGCAGCATCCGGGGGCCGTAGATGTTCACGACGGCCCCCAGGAAATCCTCCAGCTTCGCAGGGTCGAACGCCCGGTCGGCCTTGAAGACGAAGCTCTTCACGTCGTCGTCGTGATGATGGTGGTGTCCCGACGCGCCGGCGCGTCCTTCTCCATGCCCCTCGTGCGCATGCGAGGGATGGTCGCAATGCTCGCCATGCTCGTGATCGTGATGGTGTTCTTCCTCCTCCTTGAGGAAGTCCGGGTCGATGTCCAGCTTGGCGTTCAGGTTGAAGCCACGCAGGTCGAACACCTCGGAGAGCGCCACCTCGCCGAAGTGCACCGCCCGCTGCGGCGCGCGGGGGTTCATGTGCTTCAGGCGGTGGATCAGCGCGTCGGTCTCGTCCTGGGCGACCAGGTCGGTCTTGCTGATGAATATCTGGTCGGCGAAGCCCACCTGGCGCCGCGCTTCCTGCCGGTCGTCGAGCTGCTGGGCGGCGTGCTTGGCATCCACCAGCGTCAGGATCGAGTCCAGCAGGTAGGTCTCTGCGATCTCGTCGTCCATGAAGAAGGTCTGCGCCACAGGGCCCGGATCGGCCAGGCCGGTGGTCTCGATCACCACCCGGTCGAACTCCAGCAGGCCCTTGCGCTTTTTGGCAGCCAGGTCCTGCAGGGTCGTACGCAGGTCCTCGCGGATGGTGCAGCAGATGCAGCCGTTGCTCATCTGGATGATCTGCTCCTGGGTGTCGGACACGAGGATGTCGCTGTCGATGTTCTCCTCGCCGAACTCGTTCTCGATGACGGCGATCTTCTGGCCGTGCGCTTCCTCGAGCACGCGCTTGAGCAGGGTGGTCTTGCCGGAACCCAGGAAGCCGGTGAGGATGGTGGCGGGAATGAGACTCATGATGGCGCCCAAATACTTCGGAGGTGGGGCAGTTTAGCGGGCAAATCAAGGGTCGGCGGGCGGTGAGGCCGCCCGCCCCCGCCCTTTACCTGCGCACGATCACCAGCCCCTTGAGGTATTCCCCTTCCGGGAAGGCCAGCGTCATCGGATGATCGGGCGCGCCCCCCAGCCGTTCGCCGATGTAGCCGTCCACCCCGGCGTCGGCGCCCGCGGACGCCACGATCTTGTGGAACAGGTCGGCGCTGATCCCGCCCGAACAGGAATAGGTGAACAGCACGCCTCCCGGCTCCAGCAGCTTGAGGGCCAGCCGGTTGATGTCCTTGTAGGCCCGGGCGGCCCGGTCGGCATGGGCGGCCGTCGGGGCGAGCTTGGGCGGGTCGAGGACGATCGCGTCGAAGGTACGGCCCTCCTCGATGAATCGGCGCAACGTGGCATTGACATCGGCATCCAGGAAATCGGCCCGCGCCGCGTCGAAACCGTTCAGCGCCACGTGCGCGCGCGCCCGCTCCAGGGCCGGCGCGGACGAGTCGATGGAGGTAACGTGCGCCGCGCCGCCCGCCAGGGCGGCCACGGTGAAGCCACCGCTGTAGCAATAGCAGTTCAGGACGCGCTGGAACCGCAGCCGCCGCGTGAATTCGGAGAACTTGCGCCGGCTGTCGCGCTGGTCCAGGTAGAACCCGGTCTTGTGCCCGCCGGCGATGTCCACCGTCAGCGTCCAGTCGTTCTCCCGGATCGTGAGTTCCGTGGGCCCCTCGCCGCGCAACCAGCCGGCCGCCGGCGCGAGCCCTTCGAGCGGGCGCGAACTCGTGTCGGACCGCTCGTAGAGCCGGGCCAGCCCGGTCTCCTTCAGGAGCGCGTCCGCCAGCTGCGGCTTCCAGCGCTCCACCCCCGCGGAGAGGAACTGCGCCACGAGCGTGTCGCCGTAGCGGTCGACGATCAGCCCGGGCAGGCCGTCCGATTCGCCGTGCACCAGCCGCATGGCGTCGCTGCGGATGTCGAAGCGCGAGCGCGCCCGCACCGCCCGCTCGCAGGTGGCGGCAAGAAAGGCCGCATCGATGCGCTGGGCCTCGTCGAAGCTCCAGGCGCGGGCCCGGATTTTCGAGGCCGGACTGAAGGCGGCCCAGGCGAGGAACTGGCCCGCGTGCGATTCCACGCGCACGGTCTCCCCGGGGTCGCCACCGCCCTTGGCGATGGCGGAATCGAAAATCCATGGGTGGCGGCGCAGCAGCGAGCGCTCCTTGCCGTCTTTGAGCCGGATCGTTTTCATGGGCCCGATTGTCCGGCCTTGTCGCCCCCGGCAATTCGCCGGTGGCCGCCGGACTGCACAATAGGCGCCTGAGGAGTGTCCGGAACATGGGGTTGAAGGAGAGCGGCCGCAGGCTGCTGGGAATCGTGTTGCTGCTTGTCACGGTCGCTGCGGCGCCGGTGGAGGCGCGCACGGTCCTGGAGCTGGACCCCGCGCGGCAGCCGGTGCAATTGCAGGACTGGGGCGACGCCTGGATCGATACGACCGGTGAAACGCTCGTGGACAACGTCGCGTCCGATACCCGCATCGAATGGGCACCGACCCGCCAGGGCGCGATCTACCCGGTCACGACGGGGAAGTCGCTGTGGATCCGATTCACGATCCCGCCGGCGCCCGACGCCGAACGCTGGTACCTCGAGATTCCCTATCCCTCCGTCAACCGCGCCACGCTGTACACGCCCGACAGCGTGGGGCAGTGGCTGCCCCAGTCGGCCGGCGACACGCTGGCCGTGGCCGACTGGCCCGTCCCCCACCGCCACCCGCTGCTGCCGGTGGTCGTCTCCGCCGAGGAGCCGCGCAAGTTCCTGCTGCGGATCGACAACCCGCACAGCTTCAGCGCGCCGCTCACCTTCGTGAGCGAAAGCTACCTGAGCCGCCACGAACAGCGGACCTCGCTGATCCTGGGCATCTATTTCGGCCTGGCCGGGCTCGCCGTCGCCGTCGGCGCACTGAGCGCCGTCTCGCTGCGCGACGGCGCCTACGGCCTCTACGCGGCCAGTGTCGCCCTGATGGGCCTGGCGCAGGCCGCCATGACAGGCATCGGCGGCCTGCACCTGTGGCCGCACTGGCCCGCATGGAACGACGTGTCGTCCATGGTGCTGCCGGTGCTGGCCGTGGGCTCCCTGCTGTGGTTCTTCGCCGCCGTGGTCTCGATGCCCGAGCGCTCCCGCAAGCTGAACCTGGTGCTCATCGGGCTGGCCCTGCTGTCGGCGCCGGTCGCGCTGGGCGTCATGCTCGTCGAGCCGTCGCTGCGCTTGCGCCTGATGGTGCCGTATATCGTCGTCGCGAGCAGTGTGGCCGTGACCGCCGTGCTCTGGGCCGCCCGGCGCGGCGACCGCTACGCGCCCGGCCTGATGGCGGGCATGCTGCCCGTGATCGTCGGCTCGGCGTTCCCGCTAGCCCGGCTGTGGGGGCTGATCCCGGTGAGCTTCTGGACGATGCACGGCATGCAGGTGGGAATCGCCATCGAGCTGCCGGTGCTGCTGGTGATCCTGATGGTGCGCAGCCAGCAGCGGCGCGAGCACAACCGCCGCATCCACGGCCTGGACCGCATCGACCCGGCCACCGGCCTCATCAACGGGCAGGTGTTCGTCGAGCGGCTGGCCCGCATGATGGCGCGCTCCGAGCGGCTGAAGTACCAGAGCGCCGTGCTGGTGATCGACCTCGTCAACATCGACCAGGTGCGGCGCACCTTCGGCGCACGCTCGGCCGAGGAATTGCCCCTGCGCGTGGCCGGCCGGCTGCTGTCGGCGGCGCGCGAAATCGACGGCGTGGCGCGTCTGTCGGAACTGCGGTTCGGCATGCTGGTGGAAGGGCCTCTCACCGCCGAGGATGCCGCCTCCGCCGGCCCGCGCATCGTGGCGCGCTGCCTGATGCCGTTCAAGAACAAGCCGATCGACTGGGTGGCACAGGTGCGCGTCGCGCAGACGCTGGTGCCCACGCAAAGGGCCGACGCGCAGCAGGTGATCGACCGGCTCTCCGCGCTGCTGAACAACGTCGCGCCCGACAGCAAGCGGGCCGTTTTCACGCTGACGAGTTGACAGCCGCATGCCGGGCACGATCCGGCATTCATTTCCAGCGCGCCTTCCACGCCTCGTCCTCGCTGCAAAGCCGCGCACGGGTGGGCTGTGTCGCGCGACAAGGCGGTCGGCTGCGCCGACTGAACCTGCGACGCCCGGTTTTGCGGTCGCATCGCGGAACTCACTACGCCAAGGCCGCTTCGTTCGAACAGCCGCGATGAGCATGTTGACGTAGCGCTTCGCGCCGACCGCAAAGCCGGCCATCGCAGGCGCCTTGCCTGATTGCGCGACACAGCCCACCCGCACGCGGCTTTGCAGACACAATGTTGGCGCGCCTCCGGTGGCGTGCCCCGACGGCACCTGAGCGTCAGGCGGTACCCGGCAGTGGCGATTTCTGTGGCGGCGCAGCGGCTCGGCCTGGGGACGGGCGCGCGCAGCGCGCTACGTTTCATGCTCGCCGTAGCTGTCCGAGCGCAGCGGCCTCAGGGCGCGTAGCGAGTGCCACGGCGCCGGCCCCAGGCCGAGGGTAGCGAAGCGGAGTCGTCGCAGTGCGACGACCGTCACAGTATGAGCCGCTGCCGGGTGCCGCCTGGCGCGACGCAGGGACTCACAAACGCAACGCTACTTCGGTTTCCGGTGGGCGCGCGGATGGGCCGCGTCGTAAGCCTTGGCCAGGTGCTGGAAATCGAGCCGCGTATAGACCTGCGTGGTCGTGATGTTGGCGTGGCCCAGCAGCTCCTGGACGGCCCGCAGGTCGCCGCTGGACTGCAGCACGTGGCTCGCGAAAGAATGGCGCAGCATGTGGGGGTGCACCGGCGTCGCCAGGCCCGCCAGCAGGCTGCGGCGCTTCAGGCGCTGCCAGATCGCCTGGGCCGTCAATCGCGTGCCGTGCCGGCCGACGAACAGCGCGGCCTGCGCGCCGGGCCCGCCCTGCCCGCGCACCGACAGCCAATGCTCCAATGCCGCGACGGCCTTGCTGCCCACCGGGACGGTGCGCCGTTTGCTGCCCTTGCCCAGCACGTGGGCTTCGGCCGCCTGGATGTCGATCCAGCCGCGTGCACCGCTGCTGGCGGCGGCGTCCAGCCCCACGAGCTCGCCCACCCGCAACCCGCAGCCGTACAGGAGTTCGACCATCGCCGCGTCGCGTGCTTCGAGCCACGGATCGGCTTCGGCATCCGTGTACGCGGCAAGTTGCACGGAGTCGTCCACGCTCAAGGCCTTGGGCAATGGCTTGGGCGCTTTCGGCGCCCGCACGTCCTGCACCGGGTTGCTCTCCACCAGCCCCTGGCGCCCCAGCCAGGTGTAGAAGCCGCGCCAGCCCGAGAGGATCAGCGCGATGCCCCGCCCGCTGCGGCCGGCGCCGTGCATCTGCGCGACCCAGCGGCGGATATGCGCGTTCTGCACGCGCGTGAGCTCCACGCCGGCCTTGGCCGCGTTCTCGGTGAGTTTCTGCAGGTCCAGCGAGTAGAGCTCCACCGTGCGAGCCGCGAGCCGTTTTTCGACCCGCACATGCTCCAGATATCGCTCCACGAGCTGCATGGCTACTTCGCGCGCAGCCTCGACAGCGCCGCGCTCGCCAGTTCGGCGATGCGCTCCAGGAAATCCGTGCCCATGCCGCTCTGGAAGCGCTGCGGGTCGGGCGAGGCGAGCACCAGCATGCCGAAAGCGGGCCCGGTCCCGCTGGCGCTGCCTTCGCGCAGGGGAATCAGCGCGACCGACATCGCCATCGCGGTGTCGTCGAGCCAGTTGACTGCCTCGAAGCCGGAATTGACGCCGCAATAGGGTTGCGTCAGCGACGAGGCGAAGCTCTTGGCGTCCTCGCTCACGCCTTCGGCGAACACCTCGGCGCCGTAGCGGCTGTCCACGTCCCACACCTTGATCGCGACCTGCGGCACCATGAACTGGTTCTGGATTTCCGCGGCGATCGTCGCCGGCAACGCCCGGCCCGACTGGACCTGGAACAGGTTGCGCGCCCAGCGGTGCAGGCGGTCCGCGATGATCACGTTCTCGTTGCCGTAGCGCACCATGTCCATCAGGCGGTGCTCCAGCGCCTTGATCTTCTCGCGCAGCATTTCGGCCTGCCGCTCCTGCAGGCTCACCGCGCGCGTTCCGTGCGGGCTGGAGAGCTGCACCGCGGCCAGCAGCTGCGCGTGCCGCGCGAAGAAGTCGGGGGTGTTCGCCAGGTAGTTGGCGATATCGTCTTCGGTGATCGGGTTCATGCCATCGGTTTTCATAATGTGTCGGGTACCTCGATTTCGCCTTCGAAGACCGTGACGGCCGGCCCCGTCATGAGCACCGGCGCGCCGTTGCCGGCCCACTCTATCGTCAACGGGCCGCCGTGCGTTTCCACGTCGACCTTCGGCGCCAGCCGGCCCAGGCGGATGCCCGCGACCACCGCCGCGCACGCCCCCGTGCCGCAGGCCAGCGTCTCGCCGACGCCGCGCTCCCACACCCGCAGGCGGATGTGCGACCGGTCCACCACCTGCATGAAGCCCGCGTTCACCCGGTTGGGAAAGCGCGGGTGGTTTTCGATCAGGGGTCCCTGGGTGCTCACCGGCGCCTGGTCCACGTCCGGCACCTCGAGCACCGCATGCGGATTGCCCATCGAGAGGATCGCCACGGAAATGATGGCGGAATCGGCTCGGGCGCCGAGCGCCAGGTGCCACTTTTCCCACGCGCCGTCGGCCTGGGACGACAGCCCGGCGTCATCGAAAGGGATCACGACGGGATCGAACACCGGCGCGCCCATGTCCACCGTCACGCGGCCGTCCGGGTTCAGCTGCGGCTCGATGAGGCCCGAGGCGGTACTCACCCTGATGCGGTCGCTGGAGGAGAGCCCCTTCTCCCGCACGTAGCGCGCGAAGCAGCGCGCGCCGTTGCCGCATTGCTCGACCTCGCCGCCGTCGGCGTTGTGGATCACGTATTCGAAGTCGATGCCGCTGGCCGGCGACGGCCGCACCGACAGCACCTGGTCGGCGCCGACGCCGAAATGCCGGTCGGCCAGGAATCGGTACTGGCCGGGCGTGAGGCCCAGCCGCCCACGCGTTTCGTCGAGCACGACGAAGTCGTTCCCGGCTCCCTGCATCTTGGTGAAACGGATCAGCATGGCCGAGATTATCGTCCGACAGGTGCGGGTCCAGCGCTCATGATGTAATTCCCGGATGGTGCGACCTTCCCAGCTTCTCCACGCCCAGCGGCAGCCGGTGGCGACCCGTCCGGCGGCCACGGTCCTGCTGCTGCGCGACGGCGCGCAGGGGTTCGAAGTGCTCATGACGCGGCGCTCCGCGAGCGCCAGCTTCGCGCCCGGGGCCTACGTCTTCCCCGGCGGGACCATCGACGCCGCCGACGCGCAATCCCATGGCATCGCCGCCAGGCGCCCGACGCAGGACGACCTGCGGCTGACCCAGGCCATCGCCGCCATCCGCGAAAGCTTCGAGGAACTCGGCGTCCTGCTGGTGCGGCGCGCCGACGGGACGGACCCCACGCCCGCCGAGCTCGCGGCGATCGACCGCCACAAGCCACTGCCGGAGCAATGCCGCGAGCGGGGCCTCCTGCTCGCCGCCGACGAGGTGTACGTGCTCGCGCACTGGATCACCGACCGCGACCTGCCGCGCCGCTTCGACGTCCCCTTCCTCGTCGCGCGCATGCCGCAGGGGCAGACGCCGGTGGCCGACGAGGCCGAGCAGTTCGAGCCCGTATGGGTGCGCCCCGCCGATGCGCTGGAACGCCACAAGGCGGGCACCTTCTTCATGATCTTCCCGACCATCCGCACACTGGAGCGGCTGGCGAAATTCGATGCGGTCGATGCCGTCCTGGCGGCGTGCGCCAGCGAGCGACCCCTATGGACCAGCTGTCCGCGCGCCGGCCTGCTTAGCGGCGCCGAAATCCGCTACATGGAGCACGAGATGCCGTACGGCGAGCTGGCGCTGGTCAGTCCCGACGGCCAGATCGTGCACCACCTCGACTGGCGCTGCGACCAGCCGGTTCCTCTGCTGAAGAACGTCACCCGCATCACCGCGCCCAATCCCGGCGTGATGACCGGCCCCGGCACCAACAGCTACCTCGTGGGTGGCCCGGCCACCGGCTATCTCGTGATCGACCCCGGCCCGAATGAGCCGGAACACATCCAGCGCATCTGGCGCGAGTGCGGCGGCGACATCCGCATGATCGTCTGCACGCACTCGCATCCCGACCATTCGCCAGGCGCCCGGCCGCTGCAGGCGCTGTGCGCGACCAAGCCCCCCATCCTGGGCCTGCCCTCCGCGCCCACGGCCCGCGCCGCGAGCGAGTTCACGCCCGACCGCCCGTTGCGCGACGGCGAGCAGCTGGTGGTCGAAGGCGACGGGCTGCGCCACACGCTGCAGGTGCTCCACACGCCCGGCCACGCGGCCAACCACCTTTGCCTTGTCCTGCTGGAGGACGGCCTGCTGTTCTCGGGCGACCACATCCTCAACGGCAGCACCACGGTCGTCGATCCGCCGGACGGCGACATGACTTCCTACCTGGATTCGCTGGACACCTTGTCCGCCGCATGCAACGCACACGGCCTCGAGTTCATCCTGCCGGCCCACGGCTGGGTGCTGGGCTTCGCGCGCGAGGCCATCGCGCACCTGAAGGCGCATCGCCTCCACCGCGAGGCGAAGATCGTCGCGGCCATGCAGGCGCGGCCGCAAGGCGGCCTGGAGGACTGGGTGGAGCTGGCCTACGACGACGTGCCGCCGCGCATGTGGCCGGTCGCGAAGCGCTCGCTGCTCGCGCACGTGCAGCGGATCGAGTCGCTCGGCCTGCACAACCTCGATGTCTGAACCGATCCGCCTCGCCAAGCGGGTGGCCGCGATGGTCCCCTGCTCGCGGCGCGAGGCCGAGCAGTACATCGAAGGCGGTTGGGTGCGCGTGGACGGGAATGTCGTGGAAGAGCCGCAGTCCCGCGTCACGGATGAACAGCGGGTCGAGCTCGACCCGGGCGCGGCCGCCGCGAACCTCGAGCCGGTGACGCTGCTGCTGCACAAGCCGGCCGGCATGTCCGACGACGAAGCCCGGCACCTGCTGTCGCCCGCCACGCGCGCGCCGGACGACGGCTCGGGTGTGCGTTCCGTCAAGCGCCATTTCGCGCACCTCAACGTGCTGCTGCCTCTGCCCCCGCAAGCCAGCGGCCTGGCGGTGTTCAGCCAGGACGGACGCATCCTGCGCAAGCTGACCGAGGACGCGCTCGCGATCGAGCAGGAGCTGATCGCGCAGGTGACCGGAACGATCGTCGCGGGCGGCCTCGTGCGCCTGGCGCACGGACTGGTGTACGAAGGCCGGGCCTTGCCGCCGATCAAGGTGAGCTGGCAGAACGAGACGCGCCTGCGCTTCGCTCTCAAGGGCATCCCGCCGTGGCTGGTGGAGTGGATGTGCGCCCAGGTGGGCCTGCGGCTCACGGGGCTCAAGCGCATCCGCATCGGCCGCCTCCCGTTGGCCGGCCTGCCCGAGGGCCGCTGGCGCTACCTTCGCGCAGGCGAGCGCTTCTGACTGTTGCTGACACGCGTCGTCCTCGCGGTAAAGCCGCGTGCGGATGGGCTGTGCCGCGCGACAAGGCGGTCGGCTACGCCGACTGAACCTGCGATGACCGGTTTTGCGGCCGCATCGCGCAACTCACTGCGCGCCCTGGGGCCGCTTCGTTCGAACAGGCGCGATGAGTCAGTTCACGAAGCGCTTCGCGCCGGCCGCAAAACCGGCCCTCGCAGGCGCCCCGTCTGATTGCGCGACACAGCCCACCCGCACGCGGCGTTGCAGGCACAGTGTCGGCGCGCCACCGGAGGCGTGCCAACTTGGTCCCTGAGCGCCAGGCGGTATCCGGCAGCGGCGATTTCTGTGGCGGCGCAGCGGCTCGGCCTGGGGACGGGCGCGCGCAGCGCGCTACGTTTCATGCTCGCCGTACCTGTCCGAGCAGAGCGGCCTTAGGCGCTCTGCGAGTTGTACGGCGCCGGCCCCAGGCCGAGGTAAGCGAAGCGGAGTCGGCGCGACAGCGACGACCGTCACAGTATGAGCCGCTGCCGGGTACCGCCTGGCGCGACGCGAGGAATCGCCCCTGCGAGATAAAGTGTGAAGTCCGCCGATAAGCCGGATTCTGTGGCGACCGGACCCTCTTGCGAAGGCCCGGACGTGACCGCCATTCCTCTGGGCCGGTGATCGCCCACCGGCTCGGTGCTACCTACCCGCCAGCTCCGCGGAGCCACATCAACGCTGGCCTATTTGGTATTGCTGCGCGTAGAGATTGCCCGTTTCACCCCCCGTGCCTTGCGGCCCGGGGACTCGTCTCTGTTGCTCTGATCCTCACCTCGCGGTGGAGAGGTATTACCTCCTACGCTGCCCTGTGCAGTCCGGACGTTCCTCCAGTGCGGCCTTTCGGCGATTGCACCAGCGACGGTCTGGCGGGCTTCACGGGACGGATTATCCCCCGCCGGGGCAGAATGCGCATTTGCCCGCCCGGAGACCCCATGAAAGCCGCCAACATCCTCGAGACCATCGGCCGCACGCCGCACATCCGCATCAACCGCCTGTTCGGCGCCACCCACCAGGTGTGGGTGAAGTCCGAGCGCAGCAACCCCGGCGGCTCGATCAAGGACCGCATCGCGGTGTCCATGGTGGAGGACGCCGAGCGCACCGGCGCGCTCAAGCCCGGCGGCACGATCATCGAGCCGACCTCCGGCAACACCGGCATCGGCCTGGCGATGGTGGCCGCCGTGAAGGGCTACAAGCTCGTCCTTGTGATGCCCGACAGCATGTCGATCGAGCGCCGCCGCCTGATGCTGGCCTATGGCGCCGCGTTCGAGCTGACCCCGCGCGAGAAAGGCATGAAGGGCTCGATCGCCCGGGCGCAGGAACTGCTGGCGCAGACGCCCGGCGGCTGGATCCCGCAGCAGTTCGAGAACCCCGCCAACGTCGAGGTGCACGCGAAGACGACCGCGCAGGAAATCCTGGCCGACTTTCCCGAAGGCCTCGACTACCTGATCACCGGCGTGGGCACCGGCGGCCACTTGACCGGCTGCGCCAGGGTGCTGAAGGCGGCCTGGCCGAAGCTGAAGGTGTTCGCCGTGGAGCCGATCGCCTCGCCCGTGATCTCCGGCGGCCAGCCAGCGCCGCACCCGATCCAGGGCATCGGCGCGGGCTTCATCCCGAAGAACCTGGATACGTCGCTCCTGGATGGCGTGATCCAGGTCGATGCGGAACCGGCGCGCGAGATGGCCCGGCGCGCCGCGCGCGAGGAAGGCATCCTGGTGGGCATTTCCTCGGGCGCCACGCTCGCCGCGATCGCGCAGAAGCTGCCCGAACTTCCGGCCGGCGCTACGGTGCTCGGCTTCAACTACGACACCGGGGAGCGCTACCTCTCCATCGAAGGCTTCCTGCCGACCTGAAGCCGCGGCGCGGCAGCGCCTTATGATGGCTGATCCCTGCCTGATCAACACAGGCCACAGGACACCATGATCAGACTCTCCGAGATCAAGCTCACGCTCGCGCAGGCGGAGCACCCCGACGCGCCCTTGCAGGCGGCCGCGGCCGCCTTGCTGGGCCTGCCATCCGCCGACATCGCCCGGGTCGACGTCTTCAAACGCAGCTTCGACGCGCGCAAGGCCGAGCTGATGGCGGTGTACATCGTCGATGTCACGCTCGCCGACCCGTCGCGCGAAGCCGCCGTGCTCGCCCGCTTCCCGAAGCACCCGCACATCGCACCCGCCCCGGACATGGAATGGCGCCCGCCCGTGCAGGTCACCACGCCGTTGCCCGGACGGCCGGTGGTGGTCGGGTTCGGCCCCTGCGGCATCTTCGCGGCGCTGGTGCTGGCGCAGATGGGATTGCGTCCCATCGTGCTGGAGCGCGGCAAGACCGTGCGCGAGCGCACCAAGGACACCTGGGGCTTGTGGCGCAAGCGCGAGCTCAACCCCGAGAGCAATGTGCAGTTCGGCGAAGGCGGGGCCGGCACCTTCTCGGACGGCAAGCTCTACAGCCAGATCAAGGACCCGCGCCACCTCGGCCGCAAGGTCATGAAGGAGTTCGTCAAGGCCGGCGAGCCGGAGGAGATCCTGTACGTCGCGCACCCGCACATCGGCACCTTCAAGCTCGTGAAGGTGGTGGAGAACATGCGGGAACAGATCATCGCGCTGGGCGGCGAGATCCGCTTCCAGCAGCGCGTGACCGACCTGCTGATCGAGGGCGAGGGCGGCGTGCGGCAACTGCGTGGGCTCACGGTGCTGGACCAGGCCACGGGCGGGACAACCGAATTGCGCGCCAACCATGTCGTGCTCGCGCTGGGACACAGCTCCCGCGACACCTTCGAGATGCTGCACGAGCGCGGCGTTTTCATGGAAGCCAAGCCGTTTTCCATCGGCTTTCGCATCGAGCATCCGCAGGGCGTCATCGACCGCGCACGCTGGGGCCGCCACGCGGGCCACCCGTTGCTGGGCGCCGCCGACTACAAGCTGGTGCACCACGCAGCCAACGGGCGCACCGTGTACAGCTTCTGCATGTGCCCGGGCGGCACCGTCGTCGCCGCGACTTCCGAGGCCGGGCGCGTGGTCACCAACGGCATGAGCCAGTACTCGCGTAACGAACGCAATGCGAACGCAGGGATGGTCGTGGGAATCGACCCGCGCGACTACCCGGGCGGCCCGCTCGCGGGCGTCGCGCTGCAGCGCAAGCTCGAGTCCAACGCCTTCGTGCTCGGCGGCGGAACGTACGACGCGCCGGGCCAGCTGGTCGGCGACTTCATCGCGGGCCGGCCCTCCACCCAGCTCGGCAGCGTCGAGCCTTCGTACAAGCCCGGCGTGACGCTGGGCGACCTGAACGGCGCCCTGCCCGACTATGCGATCGCCGCGCTGCGCGAAGCCCTCCCCGCCTTCGGCCGCAAGATCAAGGGCTTCGATATGGCCGATGCGGTGCTGACGGGCGTGGAAACGCGAACGTCGTCGCCGCTGAAGATCACCCGCGGCGAGGACTACCAGAGCCTGAACGTGCGGGGCCTCTACCCGGCCGGCGAAGGCGCGAGCTACGCCGGCGGGATCCTGTCGGCCGGCGTGGACGGAATCCGGGTCGGAGAAGCGGTAGCGCTCAGTCTTGTTCCCTCCCCCTCCACCATGCCTGCCCCCACCCCAGCCCTCCCCCGGAGGGGGAGGGAGTAAATCACGCCGTCTGCAGCCGCGCGATCCGTTCCTCGATCGGCGGGTGGGTCGAGAACAGCTTGCCCACGCCCGCGGTGATGCCGAACGCCTGGATGCTCTTGGGCAACTCGCCGGGCACCATGCCGCCCAGGCGCGCCAGGGCGTTGATCATGGGCTGCGTGCGGCCGAGCAGGCTGGCCGAGCCGGCATCAGCGCGGAACTCGCGCTGGCGGGAGAACCAGGCCACGATGATCGCCGCCAGGAAGCCCAGCAGGATGTCCATCACGATGGTGGTCACCCAGTAGCCGATGCCGGGGCCGCCCCGGGCGTCCTTGCGCAGGAAGCTGTCCACGGCGTAGCCGATCACCCGCGACAGGAACACCACGAAGGTGTTCATCACGCCCTGGATCAGCGTCATCGTCACCATGTCGCCGTTGGCGATGTGCGCGACCTCGTGGCCGATCACGGCCTCGACTTCCTCGCGCGTCATGCCCTGCAGCAGGCCGGTGGACACGGCCACCAGGGCGCTGTTCTTGAACGCGCCGGTGGCGAAGGCATTGGGTTCGCCCTCGAAGATGCCGACCTCGGGCATGCCGATGCCGGCCTTCTCGGCGAACTTGCGCACCGTCTCCACGATCCACGCCTCGTCGGCGCTGCGCGGCTGCTCGATCACCTGCACGCCGGCGCTCCACTTGGCCACCGGCTTGGAGATCAGCAGCGAGATGATCGCGCCGCCGAAGCCCATGATCGCCGCGAACACCAGCAAGGAACCGAGGTTCAGGCCATTGGCCGTGAGGTACCGGTTGACGCCCAGCAGGCTGGCGACGATGCCCAGCACCACCACGACGGCGAGGTTGGTCAAGACGAACAGAACAATACGTTTCATGTTTCTCCGATTCGAAGCGTGAAAGAGGGTTCACTCCCCGCGCCACAGTTGTGGCTGAGCGCCCCGAAATCAAGGGCGAAAAACCAGGGGGTCATCATAGAAGGAAAAATCCTCGTTGCCGGGCCACCAGCCCGGGACGCCCAGCACCGGCAGCGGCAGGAACGGCTTGGCGGCCAGCCGGCCGGCGGTGAGCTGCCCGGCCAGCCATGCGTCCACATCGGCGGTGGCGGCGGCCGGGCAGGGCTGCGCCCAGATGTGGGCGGTGAGGTTCTTGCGCGGCGCGGCCAGCTTCTCCAGCAGCGCATGCCCCACAACCAGCAGCCGGGCCTGCAGCCAGAGCGGACGCAGCCCCACGAACAATCGCTGCCAGTCGCGCCCCGCCAGCGCGTCCCACAGCGGCTCGGGGGCGCTCAGCACGGCGCCGTTCTCATCGAACAGCGTCGCCGCGTCGCGCACCGGGCCGCGCTGCCCGCCGATCCCGCTCGCCGCGATCTGCGCGACGTGCACCCGGTTCAGCTGCCGCTTGGCGAGCGGCAGTTCCAGCCAGGCGAGCCCGTTGAGGAAATCATGCAGGCACTCGCGCGTGGGGCAGCGCCCTGTGTCGAAGATGTACTGCTCGTAGGCGGCCCCGGCGGGAAGATCATCCGGCGGCACGAACTGGATGGCCGCAGGCGCCTGCCGGCTCAGGGCTTGCGGCAGCGTCGCCCCGCTGTTCACCGCATCCTCCACCCTCGTTGCTGCGTCGCGCCAGGGATCGAACCAGGGCCCGCCGGCTTCCAGCCCGGCGAGCGCGCTGCGCCACGGCGGGGCGTTCACCTCAAGCGCGGCCCGACGTACTGGACCTTGCTGGGACGGGCCTCGGGCGACAGCGCGAACAGGTCGGGATGCTTCCTGAACAGCTTGAGCGAGCTGGCGCTGCGGCCCAGCAACTGCGTCGCGCGCAACGCTTCCGCGGCCTGGTTCAGCTCGATGCGCTCGCCGGAGCGCAGCTCGGGCAGGGCATCGAGGATGGAAAGCACGTCGTCGGGCAGCGGCGGCGGGCTCGGCGGCGCCTTCGCGGCCCGGCCGGCGCGGGGCGCGCGCACGGCGCGCTTCGTTGCGGCGCGCTTCGTTGCGGCGAGCTCCCGCGCGGCAGGCTCGCGCCCTGCGGGGGTCCGCGCGGCGGGCGCGCGCCCCGCCTGATGCCGCAGGTCAGTGAACTCGTCGTACACCGTCGTGGTTTCCTCACCGGTCTTGCCCTGCTGGCCGATGCCGCTGACGCGGCAACCCTTCTCGCGCAGGCGGATCACGAGCGGCGCAAAATCGGAATCCGACGAGACCAGCACGGCCACATCCGGGCGCTCGGCGATCGCGAGATCCATTGCATCGACCGCGAGCGCGATGTCCGTGCTGTTCTTGCCGGACGAAAGGTTGACCATCGGCCGCACCGACAGCCGCTTGAACAAGGCCTGCTGCTTCACGGCCGTCTCCGCGTTGCAATACGCGCGCCGGACATGGATGGCGCCGTACTCGGCGAGCGTGCGCTGCACGGCCTGCTCGATCACGTCGCCGGAGACGTTGTCGGCGTCGATCAGCAGCATCACGCGGCGGGTGTCGTTCATGCGAGCCTCCAGGGCAGTGCCTCGCCGCCGCGCAGCGGCTTGAGCTGCGCCTCGCCGAAGGAGTAGCTCTCGGGGGGCGTCCAGGTTTCGCGCCGCAGCGTGATCGTGCCGGTGTTGCGCGGCAGCCCGTAGAAATGCGCGCCATGGAAACTGGCGAAGCCTTCGAGCTTGTCCAGCGCACCGGCCTTGTCGAAGGCCTCGGCATACATCTCCATGGCCGCATGCGCCGTGTAGCAGCCCGCGCAGCCCGTCGCGTGCTCCTTCAGGTGGGCCGCGTGCGGGGCGCTGTCGGTGCCCAGGAAGAACTTGGGGTTGCCGCTGGTGGCCGCTTCCACCAGCGCGACGCGGTGGACTTCGCGCTTGAGCACCGGCAGGCAGTAGTAGTGCGGCCGGATGCCGCCCAGGAAGATCGCGTTGCGGTTGTACAGCAGGTGGTGGGCCGTGATGGTGGCTGCGACGAACCGATCGGCGTCGCGCACGTACTGCGCCGCGTCCTTCGTCGTGATGTGCTCGACGACGATCTTCAGCTCCGGCAGGTCGCGGCGCAGCGGGATCAGCTGGGTGTCGATGAACACGGCCTCACGGTCGAACAGGTCCACTTCAGGCGAGGTCACCTCGCCGTGCACCAGCAGCGGCATGCCCTCGCGCTGCATGGCCTCGAGCGTCTTGTAGGTCTTGCGGATGTCGGTGACGCCGGCGTCGCTGTTGGTGGTGGCGCCGGCCGGATAGAGCTTGAGGGCCACCACGCCGGCGTCCTTCGCGCGCCGGATCTCGTCCGGCGGCAGGTTGTCGGTGAGGTAGAGCGTCATCAGCGGCTCGAAACTGGCGCCCTCGGGCACGGCGGCCTGGATGCGCTCGCGGTACGCCATGGCCTGCGCCGCCGTGGTCACGGGCGGCCTGAGGTTGGGCATGATGATCGCGCGGCCGAACTGCGCGGCGGTGTGCGGCACCACGGCCTTCATGGCGTCCCCGTCCCGCACGTGCAGGTGCCAGTCGTCAGGGCGGGTGATGGTGATCTGCTGGGTCATGGGACGTATTGTCCCATTGCCCTCACCCCAACCCTCTCCCGGGGGGAGAGGGGGATGCCATCAGTGGGCCAGGATCTTGTTGAGGAAGTCCTTGGTTCGCGGCTGGCGGGCGTCCGGGTTCCCGAAGAAGTCCTCCGTGGTGCAGTCCTCCAGGATCTTGCCGCCCACGTCGATGAAGATCACGCGGCTGGCCACCTTGCGCGCAAAGCCCATCTCGTGCGTGACCACCATCATGGTCATGCCTTCCTTGGCCAGCTTCACCATCACGTCCAGCACCTCGCCGACCATCTCGGGATCGAGCGCGGAGGTGGGCTCGTCGAACAGCATCACGATCGGGTCCATCGACAGCGCGCGGGCGATCGCGACGCGCTGCTGCTGGCCGCCCGAGAGCTGGCCGGGGAACTTGTCCTTGTGCGCCATCAGGCCCACGCGGTCGAGCATCTTCAGGCCGCGCGCCATCGCCTCGTCAGGCGTGCGGTTCAGCACCTTGATCTGCGCGATCGTGAGGTTCTCCGTCACCGACAGGTGCGGGAACAGCTCGAAATGCTGGAACACCATGCCGACGCGGCTGCGCAGCTTGGGCAGGTCGGTCTTGGGGTCGTGCACGGCCACGCCGTCCACGAAGATCTCGCCCTTCTGGAAGGGCTCCAGCGCGTTCACGGTCTTGATGAGGGTGGACTTGCCCGAGCCGGAAGGCCCGCAGACGACCACGACATCGCCCTTGTTGATGTTGACGGAGCAGTCGGTGAGCACCTGCACGGGGCCGTACCACTTCGAGACGTTCTTGATTTCGATCATGTGAGACTCTTTGGCGCTTAACGGATGATGGCGATCTTGGCCTGCAGTCGCTTGACGAGGTACGACAGGGTCATGCAGACGGCGAAATAGACGACGGCGGCCAGCAGGTAGGCCTCCTCCGGCCGGCCGTAGATCTTGCCGGCGGTGACGAAGCCCTTGAGCAGGTCGTAGGCGCCGATGGCGTAGACCAGCGAGGTGTCCTGGAACAGGATGATGGTCTGCGTGAGCAGCACCGGCAGCATGTTGCGGAATGCCTGCGGCAGGACGATGAGCCGCATGTTCTGGGCGTACGTCATGCCCAGCGCCTGGCCGGCGTGCACCTGCCCGCGCGGGATCGACTGGATGCCCGCGCGCATGATCTCGCTGAAATACGCCGCCTCGAACGCGACGAAGGTGATGTTGGCCGAATACTCGGCGCCCACCGGCCGGCCGATGATGATCGGCACCAGCAGGAAGAACCACAGGATCACCATCACCAGCGGGATGGAGCGCATGCCGTTGACGTAGAACGTGGCGGGGTACACCAGCCACGGCTTGCCCGACAGGCGCAGCAGCGCGAGGATGGTGCCGAAAAGGATGCCGCCCAGCGTCGCGACGATGGTGAGCTGCACGCTGAACGCGAAGCCCTTGACGACGAACTTGCTGATGATGTCCCAGTTGACGAAGGTGAGGTCGAGGTTTCCCATGTCAGTGCCCCCCGCCCATGCCGCCCGCGACGATGAAGCCCGGGATGCGCACCTTCTTTTCGATGAAGGCGAAGACGCGGTTGACCGCGAAGGCCGAGAGCGCGTACAGGCCCGTGACCGCAAGGTAGATCTCGATGCCGCGCGACGTTTCCTCCTGCGCCTGCATGGCGAACATCGTCAGTTCGGCGATGGACACCGCGAAGGCCACCGAGGAATTCTTCAGCAGGTTCATGGACTCGCTGGTGAGGGGCGGCAGGATGATGCGAAAAGCCATCGGCAGAATGACGTAGCGGTAGGTCTGCGCGGTGGTGAAGCCCACGGCGAGGCCCGCGTAACGCTGGCCTCGCGGCAGTGCCTGGATGCCGGCGCGCACCTGTTCGGCGATGCGCGCCGAGGTGAAGAAGCCGAGCGCGAAGATCACCAGCAGGAAACCCGGTACCTGCTGGAACAGGGGAAAAGCCTTGGGGATGACGAAATACCAGATGAACAGCTGCACCAGGATGGGGACGTTGCGAAATACCTCGACCCAGACATTGGCGAACCGCACGACCCAGGGGCTGTTGGGCAGCGTGCGCAGCGTGCCGACCAGGAAGCCCGTGAGCACGGCGATCACCCAGGCGCAGCCGGCAACGGACAGCGTCCAGCCCCAGGCCTGGAGCATCCAGTCCAGGTAGGTGATGTCGCCCGCCTTGCCCAGGCAGCTGGCCATCACCGTTCCCTCGTCAGTCGTCTTGCAGAAAACCTGCCAGTCCCAAGCCATACGTCGTCCCCGCGGGGGCCCCTCGAGTTGTCGTTGTTCGTGGAAGGCACGCGTCGCGCGTGCCCTCGGCTTACCTTAAGGCAGAAACCCCGCCGCGGCAACAGCAGGGCGGGGTTTCGCCAGGCACGGCGCTATTACTTCTTCAGGTAGTCTTCGAGCGGCTTGTCGTTCGGGGTGGCCCAGGCCGCCTTGGTGGCGGCGCTGACCGGCAGGCCCACCTTGGTGTTCTTCGGCGGGATCGGGTTGACGAACCACTTGTCGTAGATCTTCTGGATTTCACCGGACTTCATCATGTCGCGGATCGTGTCGTCGGCCAGCTTCTTGAAGGCCGGGTCGTCCTTGCGCAGCATGATGGCGATCGGCTCGACGCTGATGGTCTCGCCCACGATCCGGTAGTCCGCGGGGTTCTTGGCGGTGGCGATGTTGCCGGCCAGGATCTGGCCATCCATCACGAACGCGTCGGCGCGGCCGGATTCGAGCAGCAGGAAGCTGTCGGAGTGGTCCTTGCCGAAGATTTCCTTGAAGTCGACGCCCGCGGCGCGCTCGTGCTTGCGCAGCAGCTGCACGGAGGTGGTGCCGGTGGTGGTGGCGACGTTCTTGCCGTTCAGCTTGGCCAGCGAGTCGATGCCGGAGCTGGCCTTGACGGCGATGCGCACTTCTTCCACGTAGGTGGTCAGGGCGAAGGCGACGTCCTTCTGGCGGGTGGCGTTGTTGGTGGTCGAGCCGCACTCGATGTCCACGGTTCCGTTCTGCACCAGGGGGATGCGGTTCTGCGACGTGACAGGCTGGTACTTGACTTCCAGCTTCTTGCCGGCAGCCTTCTCGAGGTTGGCCAGGATGCGCTGGCAGATCTCGACGTGGTAGCCCGCGTACTTGCCGTCACCCAGGGTGTACGACAGCGCGCCCGACGAATCGCGCACGCCCATCGTGACGACGCCCGAGGCCTTGACCTTGGCAATGGTGTCGTTCGCCTGCGCGAAAGCACCGCCGGCGGCCAGGGCCGCAACCGCGAAAGCCAATAAATGCTTCTTCATACAAATCTCCTGTGGTGAAGCGTTAGGGTTAACTGACAACGAAATTCTAGGGATTCAGGCTTTCGGGATTACCCTGAACCTCCTCCTCGGCAACCGTGCATTCTCTCTCCAACACCCAAGCAGGCTTTGTGCCCGGCTTTGCTCTCGATCAATTTCGCGCGCAGCCTGCATCGACTTCTTCGCACCAGCGGCATTCGAAATCACGCACTCGCCGCGCCGGCATCATTGCTCCCTGCATCAGGGTGTCCACCTCGACGCGCATGCGCCTTGCATCACTCCGACCATGGCGGACGACATGCGAGTGGCGGCTGGTTTTGGGGTGGCGCGAACTGTAGAGGGGACTGCGCCGCCACGCCAATGCTGTTTGCGCGGACGGTTATGCAAATAATTAATAACCGAGCAGCGGCGCTGATCTTCAGCTCATTTCGCGCTGTTGTGGGTCGCCAGATAGGTCCACAGGGCCTGGGCCGTACCCTTGGGCGCTTCCTTGCCTACGGGTTTCTCCCGATAAGCCCGCACGTCCATCGTCATCTCCAGCCCCTTGATTTCGGGCGGCGCCGCGTTGACGAGGCGCTTGGACCTCAGCTCCTTCTTCACCGCGCTGTACGGCAGGAAGGCGACGCCGTGGCCTTCCAGTGCCATCACCTTCAGGCCTTCGGCCATGTCGGTCTCGTACACCCGGTCCAGGTGGATGGCGGTGGCCGATTGCTTGAGGATCAGGTCCGTCACGCGCCCGAGGTAGGCACCCGGCGCGTAGCCCAGGTACGGCAGGGGCTGGCCGGCCCGGCCCGGCAGCTTGAAGAGCGGCTCGCCGTCGGCGTCCACCTTGCAATAGGGCGCGAGCACCTCCTGCCCCAGCGACACCATCTCATAGCGGTCCGCGTCGAGCTGGAAAGGTTGCGAGGCGTGGTGGTAGCCGATGAAGATGTCGCAGCCGCCCTCCACCAGTCGCATCACGGCGTCGTGGACGTTGAGCGCGATCAGGCGGCTCTTGATCGGGCCGAACTTCTCGCGCAGCGACGAGACCCAGGCGGGGAAGAACGTGAAGGCCAGGGTGTGCGGCACCGCGAACTCGATCACGTCCTGCCCCGCCGCCGAGTGGCCGCGCAACATCGCGCGCGTACTTTGCAGCGCCTGCAGCATTTCCAGCGACTGCGCATACAGCGTCTCGCCGGCCGGCGTCAGCCGCGTGGGGTAGGAGCTGCGGTCCACGAGGTCGGTGCCGGCCCAGGCTTCCAGCGCCTGGATGCGGCGCGAGAAGGCGGGCTGCGTCACGTGGCGCAGCTGGGCGGAGCGGCTGAAGCTTCGCGTTTCCGCAAGGCTCACGAAATCTTCAAGCCACTTGGTTTCCATGAAGGGGATTATTGCGCGGTCAGGGCTTGCCGCCACGGAAGGCCGTGAACAGCGACGTCGGCTCGTCCACCGTCACCTTGACCGACGGCGGCAGCCGGTGCTGCAGGAACTGGATCACCGCCGCCTCGACCTGGCGCGCCCACAGCGGCGAAACCTCCTCGACGGCACCGTTGCTGCTCGTGAAGCGGTAGGTGCGCTTGCCGCGCATGCCATGCACGTGCACCTCCTGCAGGCTGTCCAGCGCGAAACGAACCTCGATGCCCTGCGGGCGATCCATCACGAGCTCGCCGTTCGCGAGCAGGATGCTGGGCTTGCCCAGCTTCCCGTATTTGCGCCAGGTGTACAGCGCCCAGCCGGCCGGCAGCGCGAGCAGCGCGAAGTACAACCCCGCCGTCTGCAGCGGCATCCGGCCCGCCAATGCCATCGCCGCGATAGCGGCCAGGCAGATCAAGTACAGGACCAGGCGCGCCGTCAGGGCCTTCGGGTGGTACACGCCGTTGTCCGTCACGACGATGCCTCGCATTCGCATGGTGTCCTCTATCCCGCGCTGTTCGCGGGCTTGTGCATGAAGACGCTGAGCGGATCTTCCGCGTAAGCGCCGAAAGGGCCGCGGCGGACATAGCCGCCGCGCTCGTACAGGCCGAGGGCTTCCGGCTGGCGGATGCCCGTCTCGAGCATGAAATGCGTGCAGCCGCGACGCGCCGCCTCCGCTTCCAGGAACGCGAGCAACGACTTGCCGACCCCAAGCCCGCGCCGGCCCGGACGCACGAACATGCGCTTGAGCTCGCCGAACCCAGCGCCGAGCACGACGGCGCCGCAGCCGACCGCGGCGCCCGCCTCATCGCGGGCGACGGCGAACAGCACTTCCGGCTGCGACAGCGCATCGATGTCGATCCCGTGGTTGCTCTGCGGTGGGTAGAGCGCGGCCTGGTAGGCGTCGAGCTCGTCGACCAGCGCATGCACGTCTTGCCGGCGCGGGTCTTCCAGGGCGACGCGCATCGCAGGATCAGTCTTCGCAGACATAGCCCCGCTCGAGGGCCTGCGCCTCGTTCTCGAAGATCGCCATCGCGGTGAGCATGCGGCGGAACCCGAACTTGCGGTAGAACGGCTCCTTTCCCGGCACCGAGTAAAGGATGATCTTCTTGTGGCCATGCGACAGCGCGACCAGCCGCGACACGATCTCCTTGCCCAGGCCCGTGCCCTGGTGGGTCGGCAGCACGGCGACGTCGCAGATGTACGAGCAGTCGGCGCCGTCGGCCAGCGCCCTGCCCGCGCCGACCAGCCGGCCGTCCTCGAACGCGAAGACGCGGTACCGGCTGTTGTTGAACACCGTCTTCAGGCCCTCGGCACTCTTGTTGCCCAACGGCGCGGCTCGGTAGAGCGCCTCCAGCTCGTTCCAGTCGAAACGCGCGATCGAATCGGACCAGGTGACTGCCATGGTCAGGCCCGGTGCGCGAGCCGCGCAATGTGATTGATGCGATTGCTGTTCATGGCTTCGTCCGTTTCAGTACAGTGTCTTTGCCTGCCGCTGCGGGAGTTCGTCGTCGTACGCTTTGCCCCCGACGGCCCCCTGGGTCAGGGCTGCCAGCATTTCGCCCGCGGTGGGTACGGTGCGCCGGCCGGCCACTTGCTCCCCGGACCAGAGCGACGACCGCAGCAACGCCCTTGCGCATTGGAAGAACACGGCCTGGACGGAAACCTCGATGACGCACTTCGGCAGGACCCCCTGCATAGCAAACTCCGCCAGCACCGACGGCTCCGTACAGATCTTCGCCGTCCCGTTCACGCGGACGGTCTCACGCACGCCCGGTACGAAGAAGATCATCGCGACGTTCGGGTTGGCGATGATGTTGCGCAGGCTGTCGATGCGGTTGTTTCCCCTGCGCTCCGGCAGCAGCAGGGTCGCCGCATCCTTGACCCGCACCAGCGGCGCCGGGTCTCCACGGGGGGACACGTCCAGGCCCGTCTCACCCGACGTGGCCAGCACCAGGAAGGGCGACGCTTCGATCCACGCCCGGTAGGCGGGGTGGATGACGGGGACTTCCTTCCTGACGGAGGCCTCCCCCACGGGACCGAACAGGGCCTCCAGCTCAGGAAGGGCAGTGACGTATTTCATGAGGCGTTAGCGCTTCTTGCGCTGTTGGTCGAACTTGCGCCAGTACTGGAACTCATCCTGGTGGTGGTCGATGTCCAGTTCCGAAACCCGGACCTGCAGCCGCTCCTGGACGTCGGCCACGGCCTTGTTGTAGACGAGCGGCCCCAGCTCCTCCAGGAAGTAGCCGAGGAGCGCCCCGGCTGCGATGTTGCCGATCTTCTCTTCCATGTTCTCGCGAAAGTAACGCTCGATGGAAGCAACGGCTTCGGCGCGTATCTCCCTGGAAAGTTCGATTGCCATGATGCCTCAGACGAATGTGTAGACCACGATGGACCCCGAGCCGACTCTGCCGCGGGTACAGCGCTGCTCATGGGGATCGCATTTTGGCATGCTGGGCCACGGCATCAGTTGCCGGCGCGTTTGGAACTTCACTCGCTGCCGGAGCGCACCGACCAGAACTTCGCCGCATCATGCGGCAATTTCGCCAGGACCTGTTTTAGCGCCGCCCCGTCTACGCTGCCTCGTAGGGCGATAGCTACGGCTTCGATAGCATTGTCAGGCGAGAAGTTGTGCTGGGAACGCAACGATCGCACTTCTTCGGTGAGCGCGTCTCGGGAACTGAACGGCACCGGCTCTTCATTCGGGCGCCAGTCTTCCAGAAATAGCGCCCGCAGAAGTGGCGGCAAGACGTTGGCGAACTCGATAGCCTGCGAAATCGTCAGCCGCCGTCGAAATGCGAGCAGCACGCCCTGGACCATCGTCCAGGCCATGTTTGTTGTCGCCAGGCCTGCCGCGTCCCGGGCGGCGACAATGAATTGTTCGAAGTCGTGCGACGCGCGCTGATACTCGAGGGGCCATGTCATGTGTGCATTCTCGCGTGGCCTAAGGTGCCACGCGCACGGAAATTGTTAGACCGCTGCACATTGGCGCACCACTTCGGGGAAAGCCGTTGGACGCGGAAGGCCAGCGAGCCATTCTCCCACTGCGGCCGCGCAATCGCCGACACTCCTGGCGGTGGTATCGACCTCGAAGTCATACGAGCGGCCCGCATGAATTTCAAGCACCTGCGACGCCGCCAGGCCGATCGGGCGATCGCCGCGGCTGCGTTCCCGGGCTTCGAGCTTCTCCAGCGAGCAGCGAACACCCACGAGCAACACCGCAAACGAATCCAGGTCTTCAGCCAGATACCGCCAACCCTGCGCGGGTAGTGCATGATCCAGCAAGACGTTCTGGCCGTGGCGCGCGTATTCGGCGCAGGTCGCGTTCATCGCCCGGCACAAGGCCGCCAGGCGTAGGGCAGACACTTCCGGCTGCCCTTTACGGAAGTAGCCGGGCGGTTCCATGTCGCGAAACACGTCTAACTGCACGTGCAGAAATGGATCGGGAGCACACTCTTGAAGCGCGCGTGCCAATGACGACTTGCCCGCGCTTGAGGGGCCGTTGAGCACCACGATCCGGCCTTGCGAGGACAGGTTGCGCCTGGGGACGATTTTCACTGAGGTCTAACGTCCTTTCTGCTTGCGGCGCCATGCCAGCCAGGCATACACCAATCCAGCGCTGATTCCACCCAAGAGGACCAGACTCAGGCCGAGGCTGAGAGGGAAATAGGCCTTCCCCCAAACGCATGCCTCGGACGCCGGTATTCGGCAAGCCACGACGAGGTCGATGCATGGGTAGCCACCGCCCACCACTACGCCGACAAGCAAAGACCAAAACAGCGCGGCGCGTCGGCTGAGCATGAAGGTGCCGGCTAACGCCTGAATTAAGCCGAACCGCGAAGCGGTTTCGGCTTGAATGGATTGTTAGGCGGCATCTGCAAAGGCCGCCACAACGAAATGTTGGACCTCAGCCTCAAACTCAAGAAGAAAGTCCTGATCCTCAGGATAGTACTTGGCCCTAAGCAGGTCATCGCCAGCGAAAGCGCGGATGCTCTCCTCCGATTCCCAATGGGTCACAGTCAGGAAGTGCGTGACCTCAGGTTCGTCTCGCCGCAGCACGGCAACATCCAGGTTGCCGGGAACTGAGCGGTAATCAGGAATTGCTCGCTGTTTAAGGAAGGCCGTATAGGCGTCGGCCTTCGAGCGCGGTGTAACTCCATGCCACATGCGACAGATCATAGAACTCTCCAATATCGCTAACGTTTGACATGAGGGGCAGCCGGAGGCGGGCGAAGCCCGCCGGAAGCTGTCCTCTCGATGGAAGGGTTAGGCGGCACTGAGGCGGGCGCCTTCAATCGAGGAACGTCCAAGTGTCCGCGCCGTCGAAGCGCCTGACAACCACGGACTCCAACAGCTTTGGATCGAAGTTGCGCAGATTCACGCCATGCCGCGCCCCAGGCTTCGAATCGAGTGGCTCCCAGTGAGTGAGGATGCCGCACGTCTTGCAGCGTACGTTTCTGAGCGTGCGATCGCCCCATACGTACTCCTCGGTGTTCTCCGGGTGGCCCTGAACGGAAACCGTTCCGAACTCGTAGTAGACGAAGATGGCGCCCGAGCGGCGACACAAGGAACAGTTGCAGCTTGTCGCCTTCTCTGGCGCGCTCGGAAGAGTCAGGCGAACGGCCCCGCAATGGCAGGACCCGTGAAGCGACAGTGGAGGCTGTTGTTGATGCATGGAGTGAGGAGTCGATGGTTCCTGTGCCGCCTGGCGTGAAGTTAACCGGCGCCTTGCGCTACGTCAATGCGAAGTTCGGGATGCGCTGACCGCCACAACTGTACTTGCGCGGCGACCTCGTCGATATCGATTTCGGTGGCTGAGTCTTGCAAAGTGAACGTGATACGGCTGCCACTCGGTCCTTCCCAGGGCTCAGCCTGGACGCCACCTTGTGCAACTCCCCAGCTGAAATGCTGTGAATACTTGCGTCCGTCGCGCCGCGACTCGATCGCCATGGACGGCGACGACATGGAAATGAGCGCCAAGCCAAGTCCGTGCAGCGCCACTGCGCCGCCACGCACGGCCAATTGCTCTACGAGACCTGTGACGTAGCCTTCGCGATGAAGGCCGATTCCTCGTCCATCGTCTTCGAGGGTGCACCCTCGCCGGTGCAAGGTGAGCCGAATTGCTGTTGCCGTTCCCCCTTCGTACCTGTGCTCATAAACGGAATACGCCACGAGAGCGCGGACGAGGATGGATGAGAAGCTCGGATACGGCGCGATGTTCATGCAGATCTAACGTCGGACTTGACCGGCGCACAAGACAGGAGTGCGCGAAGCGCACGAACGCAGTTGTGCGTCCGCGTCGAAGGACCTGTTATACCGATGCGTCACGAAAAGCCCGCAAAACGGTATTGATGCGGGTCTGGTACCCAGGGCCTTGCGCCTTGAACCATTCGAGGACGTCTTGATCCACCCGGAGCGAAATGGACGCTTTCGACGGAAGCGGCTGCAGACCGCGGCGCACAACGCCGCGCACGATGTGCGCAACGCTGCCTTCCGGGTGGTCTTTTGTCGGAGCACCAGCCTCGCCCTCCTTCAGGCGAGCCCAATCAGTTTTGGATTTCATTGAAGTAGATTTGCGCTTCGCGGCTTGTGGCTTTGCGGAACGAGATGATGCGGATTTCATTTTCACTCTCCGTATGAACTACTGAAACGGGAATGCCTGCGAGTAGCCCTAAGGTGACAAAGCGCTGCTCGCCGTAGGAGAACCGATCGTCTTCGAAGGTGAAGGTCACGCCCTCAAACACAAACGCCGCATCAACAAAGTCGAGCCCGTGTGGCTTTGAGATTGGCTGAGCGTTTCGCCTCTGACCATATGAACTCCATGCGCTAGTGTATATACACGGCGTATGTACGTCAACAGCCTGGCCCAGCGGTATAACGCCGGAAATGACCGGCGGCACATAGGCGGGCGAAGCCCGCCGCGATGACGTCCGTGTCGATTGACCTGTTAGAGCGCTTCGTCATTAATAGCCCCGACCTAGCGTAGAAACGCGAGCATCGGCTCATACCCTACAAAGTGATGGCTGAGTATGCCAAGGGAACGCCCCGCGTCAACGTTGGCGATGGTGTCGTCGACGAACAGCGCTTGTTCTGGACTTGCGTCTGCTCGCGCTAGCGCCACTCTTAGAAGTTCCGGGTCGGGCTTGGCGACTCCCTCTTCACTGGAATTGACGACGCAGTAGAAGCTTTGACTAAGTCCGAGAGCCGCAAGATCGTGGGGCAAACGCGACGTGGCATTTGTGACCAGGACGACTTTTAGCATTTGGCAACGACCTAAGGCTGACGTAACCGGCGCCCAAGGAACTGAAGCGCCGCAGGCGCGGTCGCCCTTGGGCGTCGGCGTTGACGGACTTGTTAGCGCTCATAGTGAGCCAAAACGGCACTGGATGTTCAATTTTCCGCCTTGAACCCTCTCCGGTCGATAGCAGATGCCGGCGCCGCCGTCCCGGCGCCGGCATGCGGTGAGCCGGAAGCCGCAGCCTACTTGCCCAGCAAAACGGCTACGGCCATCGCGATGACTTGCAGCGCCGGCAGGCCGATCACACCAAGCAGCACGGGTGACCAAGCCAGCGCAGTCGCGGCGCTGCGCCGCGCAGTGCCCAGCAGCCAGATGACGGTAGTCACGTAGAACACGAAGCACACGCCCGCGATGGGCAGCACCGTGCCCGTGAACATCTTCGTGCGTCCCTGGAAGCCCAGGCTCGCGAAGACGAGGAAAATGAAGGTTAACAGTGCCGATGCGCCCATGCCCAGCACCGCTGGCAACGCACTCGCCACGCTCGCCTTCTCCTTCTTCTTCGCCGGCCTGGCGGGCCAGCGGGCGATTGCGGCCGGCCCCTGGGCGACCGTGTCGGCGAACGCATCGGCATCGGCCGGTGCCGCCGCGTCCGCGGCCGGGCGCGCGCTCCATACCATGATCAGCCCCGCGATGCCGGCGATCATGCTGAGCGGGTAGGCCGCCATGATCGCGGAGGCCAGTGTCGGCAGCTTCGTGTGCACCAGCAACGCGGGCAGCAAGAACGACGAAGCGGGTCCGCCCACGGCCAGCAAGTTCGAAACCAGGAGCAAGGCATGGCCCTTGCGGAAACTCCCCTCACGCTCGGGCCGGCGCACCTTGGGTGACAGGCCGGTTCGCCACCAGTGCCACGCGAGTATCGCCGCCAGGACAACATACGAGGCGGGCAGCGCGACGATCTCCGCGCGGCGCGGCTCAATGAAGAGCTTGAGGACGAGCGAGGTGGGCACCATCAATACCCATCCGCCGACCGCCACGCCGAGCACGAATGCGGCGATAAACACATTGAGGTTGCGCAACAACGTGCTCTCCGCGCGCGCGCCAGCAGGCGCCGTCTCAAGCTGTGCGGCCATGATTACCCTCCCCCGGCGAGTCTGTTTCGGCGGAGTTTACATCCCCATCACTTCACTGAATTTCTCGCCCTCGCCGCTCTGCTGCTGCAGCGCCCACATCTCGGCATAACGGCCGCCCCGGGCCAGCAGGTCACCGTGCGTGCCGCGCTCGATGATGCGGCCGGCTTCCAGCACCAGGATCTCGTGCGCATCCACCACCGTCGACAGGCGGTGCGCGATGACGAGCGTGGTCTTGTTCTGCGCCACGCCCTTCAGCTCGGCCTGGATGGCGCGCTCGTTGGCGGAGTCGAGTGCGGACGTGGCCTCGTCGAAGATCATGATCGGCGGGTTCTTGAGCAGCGTGCGCGCAATGGCCACGCGCTGCTTCTCGCCGCCCGAGAGCTTCAACCCGCGCTCGCCCACCATGGTGTCGTAGCCCTTGGGCGTCGATTCGATGAAGCCGTGGATGCGCGCGGCGCGGGCAGCCTCCTCCACTTCGGCGCGGCTCGCGCCGGGGCGGCCGTAGGCGATGTTGTATTCCACCGTGTCGTTGAACAGCACGGTGTCCTGCGGCACGATGCCGATCGCCTGGCGCACGCTGGACTGAGTCACCTCGCGGATGTCCTGGCCGGCGATGGTAATGCGCCCGTGCTGGACGTCGTAGAAGCGATAGAGCAATCGCGCCAGTGTCGACTTGCCCGAGCCCGAGGGCCCGACCACGGCCACCGTCTTGCCGGCGGGAATCTCGAAGCTCACGTGGTGCAGGATGGGGCGCGCCGGCTCGTACGCGAAGCTGACGTCCTCGAAGCGGACGTTGGCGTCACCGCCGATCGCCAGCGGCCGGGCCTCCGGTGAATCCGCCACCTCGCGCTCCTTTTCCATCAGCACGAACATCTTGTCCAGGTCCGTCAGGCTCTGCTTGATCTCCCGGTACAGCACGCCCAGGAAGTTGAGCGGTATGTACAGCTGGATCATGAAGGCATTGACCATCACCAGGTCGCCGAGCGTCATGGTGCCCTGCACGACGCCCTGCGTCGCCCGCCAGAGCATCGCCACCAGCCCCACCGCGATGATCAGCTGCTGTCCGGTATTCAGCATCGACAGCGTCGTCTGGCTCTTCAGGCGCGCGATGCGCAGCTTCTGCAGGCTCTCGTCGTAGCGGCGCGACTCGAATTCCTCGTTGTTGAAATACTTCACCGTCTCGTAGTTCAGCAGCGAGTCCACGGCCTTGGTGTGCGCGGCGGAGTCGAACTCGTTGGCTTCCTTGCGGAACTTGGTGCGCCATTCCGTCACCGTCACGGTGTAGACGATGTAGAAGGCCAGCGCGCCGAGGGTGATCCAGACGAACCACATGTCGAACTTCGCGCCCAGGATGGCGAGCACCAGCGCCACCTCGATCAGCGTGGGGAAGATGCTGAACAGCGAATAGGAGATGAGCGATTCGATACCGCGCACGCCGCGCTCGATGTCGCGCGTCATGCCGCCGGTCTGCCGCTCCAGGTGGAAGCGCAGGCTGAGCGCATGCAGGTGCTGGAAGGTCTGCAGCGCGATGCTGCGCGCCGCGCCCTGCGTGGCCTTGGAGAAGATGAACTCGCGCAGCTCGGTGAAGAGCGTGGTGGAAAGGCGCAGCAGGCCGTAGGCCAGCAGCAGCCCCACCGGCACCACGAGCACGGCCGAAGGATCGCCGGGCTTGAACGACATGGCGTCCACCAGCGTCTTGAGCAGCATGGGCACGCCCACGTTCGCCAGCTTGGCCGCGATCATGAACACCAGCGCGCCCACCACCCGCAGCTTGTACTGCCAGAGGTAGGGGAAGAGGCGCTTGAGCGTGGCCCAATCGGTGTGGCCGCGTGGCGGCTCGACGGCGCCTGGCGGCAGCGCCATGGAGGAACGGGCTAAATCGCCGGCACGGCGCATCGGGGACAATCCTGGTTGGTCTACTGAAGAGAGATTGTGCCCATGTCCGAGAACTCAAGCCTGCACGCCGCCCCCTTGCCCTCGGACAAGGAGCTGGTTCTCAAGGTGATCCCCATGCCGGCGGACTGCAACGCCAATGGCGACATCTTCGGCGGCTGGGTCATGGCCCAGGTCGACCTGGCCGGCTCCGTGGTACCCGCCCGCTACGTCGATGGGCGGATGGCGACCGTCGCGGTGAACCAGTTCATCTTCAAGCAGCCGGTGCGGGTGGGCGACATCCTGTCGTTCTTCGCGTCCGTCACGCGCATCGGCAACACCTCGATCACGGTGGAGGTGGAGGTGTACGCCGAGCGCTTCCGGGCGCAAGGGCGGTACGTGAAGGTGACGGAGGCGTCGCTCACCTACGTCGCCATCGACGAGGCCGGCAAGCCCCGGCCGATCACCCGGCGCTAAGCCACGCGCTTCGGCGCGCACGCCATGCACATCGCCACGAGGATGACGAGGAAGGCGGCCTTCTCGAAGAAGTGGAAGCCGACGTCGGTGACGAGGTTCGGAATCACCGCGACGAGCGCCAGCGCGGGCCAGTACTCGCCGCGCGCCACGAAGCGGGAAAACACCAACCGCAGCATCGCGAACCAGAAAGCCGCATACGCCAGCAGGCCCGGCAGGCCCCAGCTGTAGAACACCTGGGCGATGTCGTTGTGGCTGTGCGCCAGCGGCATCAACCCGGGCACGACCACCGGCGCCGGAACCTCGCGCGAGAATCCGCGCCCTGTCGTGAGCCATTGCCAGTCCATCGCCTCGCGAACGTACGCCTGCAGGTACGCCCAGCGCAGGCCGGGGCCGGTCTTGCCTTCGGCGAACAGGTACAGGTATAACCAGACGACCAGGACGCCCACGCCGGCCAGCAGCAGCCAGCGCGCGACGCCGGGGCGCTTGTGCCAGGCCAGCATCGCCAGCACCCCCGCGACCAGCGCGCCGGCCAGGCCGCTGCGCGACTGCACGCTCGACACCGGGATCAGCCACAGCAGCGGCAGCAGGCCCACCAACCCATGGGGCAGCCGCAACCTGTCGAACACGCGCCGCTCGAACAACGGGCCCCACGCGAGGTAGAACAGCGGCAGAAACAGGCCGACGAAGCAGAAGGTCTGCCACGCCAGGCCCGACGCCTGGAACTGGAAGGGCCAGGCCGCGCGCGCCAGCAGGAAGTGTGGATGCCAAGTGAGCTTGAAGCCCATCATGGCCTCGACGGGCATCATGACGAAGTGCCAGAGGCATACCGCGGCAAACAACGCCACCACCGCCTTGAAGATCCGTCCGTCCGACAGGAACACTGCCAGCACCGGCAGGCACAGCAGCACGGCGGTCTGCGCCGGCACGGTGTCCGACGGCGGCACGCCACGCCAGGCCATCATCGATTGCGACCAGAGGATCGCCACCGCCAGGGCCAGCGACGCCGCCAGCATGAGCGGATGCCCGGCGACCATCTCTCGCCACTCGCCCCGCGCGAAGGCGAGCCCGTAGATTGCGCCCAGCACGGCCAGCACCGTCAGGGCGATGTCGGGCGGTGAAACGACGGACCCCGTGAACGTGAAACCGAAGAACGCGGCCACCCACAGCGCGGGAAAGACCCGGGCGAAACTGGCCCGCGATGCGGCGACGCCGTCCTGCATCGCGTCAGAACTTGCCGTGCCGGCCTTCGCCGCCGGCAAAGCGGGCCGCGCCCTCGAGGCCGTCGGCGATGCGGTGTTTGCTGCGCTCCCACTCCGCGTGCAGCGCCTCGGGCAGCGGCTTGCCCCATTGCTCGTACGCATTCATCCGGTCGGAGAGCATCGTCTGCTGCGGAAACTTCGCGAGCTGCAGCGCCAGCTCGATCGCGGCGTCGCGCGCGCCGCCCCTCGCCACGACGCGGTTGGCCAGGCCCATCTGCAGCGCTTCGGCCGCTGCCACCTTGCGGCCGGTCAGGATCAGGTCCATCGCGTGCCCCATGCCGATGAGGCGCGGCAGCCGCACCGTGCCGCCGTCGATCAGGGGCACGCCGAAGCGGCGGCAATAGACGCCGAAATAGGCGTCCTCCTCCATGACGCGCATGTCGCACCACAGCGCCAGCTCCATCCCGCCCGCCACCGCAGCGCCGCTGACGGCCGCGATCACCGGCTTGGACAGCACCAGGCGCGTCGGGCCCATCGGCCCCAACGGCTGAGTGGCATCGGGCGAGAAATCCAGGTCGGCCAGCACGTTCGCGCCGCCCGATTCGCGCGCCAGTTCCGCCCCGCGCTGCAGGTCCCAGCCCGCGCAGAAATGGCCGTTTGCACCGTGGAACACCGCTACGCTGGCGCCTTCGTCCGCCTCGAAGGCGACGAAGGCCTGGTGCAGCGCGCCCGCGGTGGCGGCATCCACGGCATTGCGCACCTCGGGGCGGTCAAGCGTCACCACCGTGACGGGCCCGAGCTTTTCCACGTGGACGGTTGCGTTCATCCCCGGATTACACCGCAAATGGCGCGGCCCGGTCGAGTTGGCGACACGGATTCGGGCCAACCCTCTACATGATGCAGGCGCCTCGAAGCTATAACCGGCCACTACAAGAGAGATTGGAGAGACGGTGCAATTCGTACAACTGGTGATCAGCGGCATCTCGCAGGGGTGCATCTACGGCCTGATCGCCCTGGGCTTCGTGCTCATCTACAAGGCCACCGAGACCGTGAGCTTCGCGCAGGGCGAGTTGATGATGCTCGGCGCCTTCCTCGGGCTGGCCTCGATGACGTTCATGGGCTTCCCGTTCTGGCTGGCCGTGATCAGTGCGATCGCCGCGATGGCGCTGTTCGGCGTGCTGCTGGAGCGGGTCGTGGTCCGCCCGATCCTGGGGCAACCCGCCTTCTCCATCGTGATGCTCACCATCGGCATCGGCTATGTGGCGCGCGGCCTGATCACGATGATCCCCAACATCGGCACCGAGACGCACGCCCTGCCCGTGCCGTACAAGGACGAGATCTGGAACGCCGGCCCGCTGGTGCTCAACGCCGAGCAGATGGTGGTGATCGGCGCCACCGCCGTCCTCTGCGCGATCCTGTTCGCCGTGTTCAGGTACAGCAAGGTCGGCATCGCCATGCAGGCATCGTCGCAGAACCAGCTGGCCGCGTACTACATGGGCATCCCCGTCAAGCGGCTCAACGGCCTGGTCTGGGGTCTCGCCGCCTCGGTCGCCGCGGTGGCCGGGCTGCTGCTCGCGCCCATCACCTTCGTGCACGCCAACATGGGATTCATCGGCCTGAAGGCCTTCCCGGCCGCGGTGGTCGGCGGCTTCGGCAGCCTGCCCGGCGCGATCGTCGGCGGCCTGATCATCGGCATCGTCGAATCGCTGTCGGGCTTCTACCTGCCCCAGGGCTTCAAGGACACCGCGGCCTACATCGTGGTGCTGGTCATGCTGATGGTGAAGCCGAACGGCCTGTTCGGCGAGAAGCTCCGCAAGAAAGTCTAGAAGAAGAAGAACAACGACATGCGCTTTATTTTCAAGACCGATTACGGCCAGGACATCAAGCTCGCCAAGCACGGCGGACACGTCTTCTGGTACGGGCTGATGATGCTGGTGCTGCTGGCGGCGCCGTGGCTCTTCGCCGAGTACTGGCTGGCCCAGCTCACCTTCGTGCTGATCTACTCCATCGTGGGCCTGGGGCTGATGCTGCTGGCCGGCTTCACCGGGCTCTTCTCGATCGGCCACGCGGCTTTTCTGGGCGTCGGCGCGTACACGCAGGCGGTGTTCGTCAACATGGGCGTGCCCTTCCCGATCGCGCTGGCGCTCGCCGGCCTGCTCTCGGCGGCGGTGGGCGTGGTCGTCGGCCTGCCCGCCCTGCGGGTGAAGGGCATCTACCTGGGTATCGCCACCCTGTCCTTCGGCTTCATCGTGGAGGAGGTGCTGGCCCGCTGGGAGTCGGTCACCGGCGGCAACTCGGGCATCCACGTCAAGCACCCGGACCTGTTCGGCTACAAGGTCGATTCCGCCACGGGCTTCTACTTCCTGTGCCTCGTGATCGCGGTGGTCTCGACCCTGGCCATCCTCAACCTGCTGCGCTCGCCCACCGGGCGGGCTTTCGTGGCCATCCGCGATTCGGAAATCTCCGCCCAGAGCATGGGCATCCACCTCGCGCGCTACAAGACGCTGTCGTTCGCGCTGTCGGCCGCGCTGGCCGGCATCGGCGGGGCGCTGTATGCGCACAAGCTCTCGTTCATCTCCCCCGACCAGTTCAACATCCTGCAGTCGATCGACCTGCTGCTGATGGTGGTGATCGGCGGGCTGGGCTCGGTGCACGGCGCCTTCCTCGGCGCGATCTTCCTGATCTCCATGCCGCAGGTGATCGCGCTGACCAAGGACTACCTGCCGCCGGTGATCGGCCAGGCCCCCGGCCTGCAGGGGCTGGTCTATGGCGCGGTGCTGATCGCCTTCGTGATGTTCGAGCCGCTGGGCATCTACGGCCGCTGGCTGAAGATCCGCACCTACCTGCAGCTCTTCCCGTTCTACCGCAAGGGCCTGTTCAAGCGGCAGAAATCCTTCCAGAAATCGGACAGGCTGAAATGACCCACCCCCGAAGCGCCTTCGGCGCCTCCCCCTCAAGGGGGCGCCACCAGCGGCCCGGCAAAGCCGGTTCCGCGGTGGCCCACGAAAAGACACGTGCACCGGAAGCATTCCATGGATGAAGTTCTGCTCTCGGCCAAGAACCTCAGCGTGCGCTTCGGCGGCGTGCTGGCCGTCAACAACGTCAGTTTCGACGTCCGGCGCGGCGAGGTGTTCACCCTGATCGGCCCCAACGGCGCCGGCAAGACGACGGTGTTCAACCTGATCAGCCGCATCTACACGCCCACCACCGGCAGCATCGAGTTCGAGGGCAGGGTGCTCACCGAGCAGCCGCCGCACCAGATCGCGTCGCTGGGCATCGCCCGCACCTTCCAGAACATCGAGCTGTTCGAGTACGCCACCGTGCTGCAGAACATGCTGATCGGCCGCCACACGCACCGCAGCACCGGCCTGTGGAGCGACATGTTCTTCACCGGCAAGACCCGCCGCGCCGAGATCGAGGCGCGCGAGAAGACCGAGAAGATCATCGATTTCCTCGACCTGCAGCACTACCGCGATTCGATGGTCGCCGGCCTGCCCTACGGCGTGCGCAAGGTGGTGGAGCTGGCCCGGGCGCTGTGCACCGAGCCCAAGCTGCTGCTGCTCGACGAGCCGTCGTCGGGCCTGAACGTGGAAGAAACCGAAGACATGGCGTTCTGGATCCAGGACATCAAGAACGACCTGGGCATCACGGTGCTGATGGTGGAACACGACATGACGCTGGTTTCCAAGGTGTCGGACCGCGTGCTGGCGATGAACATGGGCGAGGTGCTCGCCATGGGAACGCCGCGCGAAGTGCAGAACCACCCGGGCGTGATCGAGGCCTACCTGGGCTCGGTGGACGACATGTCGTCGCTGCGCAGGGAGGTGGTGAAATGAGCGAGAACCCTCCCGGCGTGAGCGAGACGCCCGTGCTCAGGCTGCTGAATGTCGAATCGGCGTACGGCCCGATCAAGGCCATCCGCGGCGTCAGCCTGCAGGTGCGCCGCGGCGAGATCGCCACCGTGCTCGGCTCCAACGGCGCCGGCAAGACCACGATCCTCAAGACCATCTCCGGCATCATCGACCCGCGCAAGGGCAGCATCGAGTTCAAGGGCGAGAGCATCACCGCCAAGGACCCGGCGCACATCGTGCAGCAGGGCCTGTCGCACGTTCCCGAGGGCCGCGAGGTGTTCCCGCTGCTCACCGTACACGATAACCTCGTGATGGGCGCCTACACCCGCAAGGACAGGGACGGCATTGCCCGCGACATGGAAGCCGTGTACCGCTACTTCCCGATCCTGCAGGAGCGTGCCCACCAGGACGCGGGCCTGCTCTCGGGTGGCCAGCAGCAGATGCTGGCGATCTCGCGAGCGATCATGGCCGCCCCCGACCTGATCCTGCTGGACGAACCGAGCCTGGGCCTGTCCCCCAAGCTCACCCGCGAGATCTTCGAGATCGTGGTGCGAATCAACCGCGAGCGCGGCACCACCATCCTTCTCGTCGAGCAGAACGCGAACATGGCGCTCAACGCCTCGGACTATGGCTATGTGCTGGAAAACGGCCGCATCGTGATGGAAGACACCTGCGCGCGCCTGCGCGAGAAGGAAGACATCAAGGAGTTCTACCTGGGCATGAAGGAAGCCGGCGTTCGCGGCGAGCGGCGCTGGAAGAAAAAGAAGAACTGGAGATAGAAACGGCCTTGTCATTGCGGGCTTGACCCGCAATCCATGGATGCCGGATCAACTCCGGCATGACAACGCATAGGAAATTTATGAGCAATCTCTGGGACCTTTCACACATCCAACCCGAAACCAGCGTCGTCCTGGAAGGCGAGACCATCCCCGCCATGTTCTGGAACGGCGTGGACCAGCGCGGCGCGCAGGTGTGGATGCGCCAGAAGCAGTTCGGCATCTGGCGCGCGTGGACCTGGGCAAAGACCGGCGAGGCGGTGCGCGAGATCGCCGGCGGCCTGATGAGCCTGGGCTTCGGCCCGGGAGACACCGCTTCGATCCTGGCCAACACCACCATCGAGTGGGTGCTGGCCGACCTGGCCATCCTCTCGTGCGGCGGCGTCTCCAGCGGCATCTACCCGACCGATGCGCCGGTCCAGGTGCACTACCTTTGCGACGACTCCCGCACCAGCATCCTGTTCGTCGAGGACGACGAACAGCTGGACAAGGCGCTGGAAGTGCGCGGGAAGCTGCCGTTGCTCACGAAGATCGTGGTCTTCGACATGGAAGGCCTGCGCGACGTGAACGACCCGGGCATCATCAGCCTGGACGCGCTGCGTGAACTGGGCCGGGCGTACAACCAGCGCGATCCCGAAGCCGTCGCGCGCCGCGCGCGTGCCGTGAAGCCAGAAGACCTGGCCATCCTCATTTACACGTCGGGCACGACCGGCAAGCCCAAGGGCGCGATGCATTCCCAGGGCGGGCTGGTGTACACCGTGCGCGGCTACAACACCCTGATCCGCCAGGACCAAACCGACGAGCGCATGTGCTTCCTGCCGCTGTGCCACGTGGCCGAGCGAACGGGCGGCGAGTACTTCGGGCTGTACACGGGCACGGTCCTCAACTTCGTCGAAAACCCGGAGACGGTGCCGGAGAACGTCCGCGAAATTTCGCCAACCGTCTTCGGCGCCGTGCCTCGCGTGTGGGAGAAGTTCTATTCCGGCGCGATGATCGCCCTGAAGGAGGCCAGCCCTGTCCAGCAGGCCGCCTACAAGTGGAGCATCGGCGTGGGCACGCTGATCGCCGACAGGGTGCTCGCCGGCCAGCCGGTGGACGGCTTTCTGAAACTGAAGTTCATGCTGGCGCGCTGGCTGGCGCTGAACAACGTGCGCAAGCTGATCGGCATCCACCGCGCGCGATTCCTCAACACGGGCGCGGCGCCCATTTCTCCCGACCTCATTCGCTGGTACCTCGCGCTGGGCGTGCCGATGCTGGAGGTATGGGGCATGACGGAATGCGGCATCACCATCGGCATGCCGGCCACGCGCATCAAGCCCGGCAGCATCGGCTTGCCGGCGAGCTTCGCCGAGATGCGCATCGACGCCGCCACCGGCGAAATCCAGGTCCGCGGCAAGAGCGTGTTCATGGGCTACCTGAACCAGCCCGAGAAGACGGCCGAGACCATCGACAAGGACGGCTGGCTGCACACCGGCGACGTCGGGCTGGTGGACGGCGACGGTTTCTTCCGCATCACCGACCGCATGAAGGACATCATCATCACGGCCGGCGGCAAGAACATCACGCCCAGCGAGCTGGAGAACGAGCTGAAGTTCTCGCCCTACATCACCGACGCCGTGGTGATCGGCGACAAGAAGCCCTACCTCACGGTGATCGTCATGATCGACCAGGAGAACGTCGAGAAGTACGCGCAGGACCACGACGTGCCCTTCTCCAACTACGCGAGCCTCACCCGGGCTCCGCAGGTGCAGGAGCTGATCCAGGGCGAAATCGACCGCGTGAACGCGAAGTTCGCGCGCGTGGAGCAGATCAAGAAGTTCTTCCTGCTGGACACGCAGCTGTCGGCCGAGGACGAGGAGCTGACACCGACGATGAAGCTCAAACGCAAGCTGGTGCAAACCAAGTACGCCCCGCAGATCGACGCGATGTACCGGTAACGGACCCGTCATCAGTCGCGCAAGCGACTTGCATTCATCCGTTATTACCCTAGCCAGTCGCCAAGGTGAAACGCGCTTTGCGGCGCGCTCCGCAAGAATGCGCTCGCGCCGTCGCAGGTGCGCTGCGTCCACCACCGGAACCATTCCCTGGAGATCGACTGATGAAACTGAAACTCGCCTTCCTTGCCCTGCTGGCCGCCGCCGGCACGGCCGGCGCCCAGGTGGCCCCCGGCGTCACCAAGAACGAGATCGTGCTCGGCACCATCCAGGACCTTTCGGGGCCGCTCGCCTCCTACGGCAAGCAGATCCGCATGGGCATGCAGATGCGGGTGGACGAGGCCAACGAGATGGGCGGTGTGCACGGCCGCAAGATCAGGCTGCTGATCGAAGACGACGGCTACGACCCGAAGAAGTCGGTGCTGGCCGCGCAGAAGATGGTCAGCCAGGAGCCGGGCATCTTCGCGATGGTCGGCCATGTGGGCACGGCGCAGAACGTGGCCGCAATGCCGGTGCAGATCGAGAAGCACGTCATCAACTTCTTCCCGATCACGGCGGCGCGCGAGATGTACGAGCCGCAGCACAAGCTGAAGTGGGCCAACGCGGCCACCTACTACGACCAGATGCGCATCGCCGCCCCGCGGCTGGTGAAGGACCGCAACCTCGCGAAGCCCTGCATCATCTACCAGGACGACGACTTCGGCATGGAGGTGATGCGCGGCGCCGAGGCGGGCCTCAAGACCATCGGCAAGCAGCTGGTCGAGAAGACCAGCTACAAGCGCGGCGCCACGGACTTTTCGTCGCAGGTCGCGAGGATGAAGGCCGCCGGCTGCGACATGGTGGTCCTGGGCACCATCATCCGCGAGACCGTCGGCACGATGGCCGAATCGCGCAAGACGGGCTTCAACCCGCTGTTCGTGGGTTCCAGCGCCGTGTACACCGACTTGATCCCCAAGCTGGGGGGCAAGCTGACGGAAGGCCTGTTCGCGACGATGACCTCGCAGCACCCCTACCTGGACTCGGCCGAGCAGCCGATCCGCTTCTGGGCCACCAAGTACAAGACGCGCACCAACGAGGACCCGACAGTGTTCTCGGTGTACGGCTGGGGCGCGATGGAGTCCTTTCTGAAGGTGGCGTACAAGGTCGGCCCCAACCTCACCACCGACAGTTTCGTGAAGACCATGGAAGGCATGACCTTCCCGCGCGACATGTTCGGAACGGCCGAACTCACCTTCGGCCCCAACAAGCACCTGGGCAACCAGTTCTCGCGCCTGTCGCAGATCCAGGACGGCCGCTGGAAGGTGACCTCCGACTACGTTGCCTTCTCCGGCCTGAAGCCGACGCTGCAGAAGGACGGCAAGTGGAAGGTGGAGTCGGAGTTCTTCAAGGACCAGTGAACACCGCCGGCCGCGCGGCGACTCAAGTCTCGCGCGGCAGCACCGTCAGCACCCGGGTGATGAACGCCTGGAACTCTGTCATGTAGTTGCGCAGGAATTCGGCAGTGCCTTCGTTGGACACCTCGCCCTCCGCCGAGATCAGCCCGGGCTTGAACTGGATGTAGGCTTCCACGGTGTTCATCAGCGGCGAATTGCAGAAGCACAGCACACCGCGCAGGCTTTGCTGCGCCACCGCTGTGCCGATGGAGCCGGGAGACGTCCCGATGACCGCCGACGGCTTGCGCGCGAAGGAGTTCTGGCCCCAGGGGCGGCTCGCCCAGTCGATCGCGTTCTTCAGCCCGCCCGGGATCGAGCGGTTGTACTCAGGGGTGACGAACAGGACCGCGTCGACATCGGCAATGGCCTGCTTGAACGCCTGGGCGACCGGCGGATAGTCGGCGTCGTAGTCCGCGCTGTACAGCGGCAGGTCCTTGATGGGGATTTCCCGCATTTCCATGCCCGCGGGCGCCAACCGCACGAGCGCCTTGGCGAGCAGGCGATTGATGGAGGTGGAGGAGAGGCTGCCGACGAAGTAGCCGACCTTGTGATTGACCATGTTGTGCTCCTGTGGGGTTGTCATCCGGCCACGCTACGCCGCCACGGGGCGCCGCGCAATCGGACGGCACGCAGCGTCTTGATGGGCCAGACGGCCGCCAGCGACAATGCTGGCCATGCTCAGTTCCGCCTCCGCCGTCTCGACGGCGCTCGAAGCCGTCGAGATCGCCGGCACCCTCGCTTTCGCCATCTCGGGCCTGATCGTCGCGGCCAACAAGCGGCTCGACCCGGTCGGCGTGTGCGTGATCGCCGGCATCACGGCGTTCGGCGGCGGCACCCTGCGCGATGTCCTGCTGGACCGGCGCCCGTTCTTCTGGGTGGAGCGCTCCGGCTGGCTCTGGATCGTGCTGGCCCTGTGCGTCGTCGCGATGCTGGTGCTCCGGGCACGGCATCTCGCGCCCACGCGCCGCGCGCTGCTGTGGCCGGACGCGCTCGGGATGGGGCTGTTCACGGCCAACGGCGCCCAGATCGCGCTGGACCTGGGCATGCCGGCCCTGGTGGTCGTCCTGATGGGCGTCGTCACGGCGGTCTTCGGCGGGGTCTTGCGGGACGTGCTGTGCAACGACGTGCCCGCGGCCTTCAGCGACCACCAGCCCTACGCGCTGTGCGCGTTCGCCGGCGGCTGGGTCCTGCTGGGCGCCCATGCGCAGGGCGCGCCGCTGTGGCTGGCGCTGGCCGCGGCGACCGGGGTCGCCGCGGCCCTGCGAATCGTCGCCGTGCACGCCGGCATCGCCCTGCCGCCGTGGAAGGTGGACGAAGGCCCGTCTAAGTGAATACGCCAGCTTGACACCCCCCGCAGGCCGGCAAGAATGCAGCGGTTACATTCACGCCGACCACAGGAGACGCAAGATGAAGCTGAAAACCGCCGCCGCCCTCGCCACGCTGGCGCTGGGCACGAGCCTGGCCACCGCGCAGAACTCGAACCAGGGGGTTTCCAAGGACGAGATCACGCTGGGCTCCATCCAGGACCTCTCGGGCCCCATCGCGGGCTTCGGCAAGCAGGTCCGCCTGGGCATGCTGCTGCGGGTGGACGAGATCAACGAGCAGGGCGGCATCAACGGCCGCAAGGTCAAGCTCATCGTCGAGGATTCCGCCTACGACCCGAAGAAGGCCGTGCTGGCCGCGCAGAAGCTGGTCAACCAGGACAAGATCTTCGCCATGGTCGGGCACATCGGCACGGCGCAGAACATGGCCGCCATGCCGGTGCAGTTCGAGAAGAACGTGATCAACTTCTTCCCGGTGACGGCGGCGCGCGAGATGTACGAGCCCTGGCACCGCCTGAAGTACTCCTTCGCCGCCACCTACTACGACCAGATGCGAACCGCGGTGCCCAAGCTGGCAAAGGACAAGGGCGCCAAGAAGGTCTGCACCATGTACCAGGACGACGAGTTCGGCCTGGAGGTGATGCGTGGCGCCGAAGCGGGCCTGAAGACCATCAACATGGAACTGGCCGAGAAGACGAGCTACAAGCGCGGCGCGACCGACTTTTCGTCGCAGGTCGCCAAGATGAAGTCCTCGGGCTGCGACATGGTGGTGCTGGGCACGATCATCCGCGAGACCATCGGCGCCATCGGCGAAGCGCGCAAGACCGGCTACAGCCCCACCTTCATCGGTTCCAGCGCCGCCTACACCGACCTGATCCACAAGCTGGGCGGCAAGGCCATGGACGGCTTCTACGCCGCCCACACCGCGCAGCACCCCTACCTGGACGAGGCCTCGCAGCCGATCCGCTTCTGGGCCAACAAGTACAAGACCAAGTTCAACGAGGACCCGACCGTGTTCTCCGTGTACGGCTACCAGCTGATCGACTCGTTCGCGGCGGCCGCGCGCAAGGCCGGCCCGACGCTGACGACCGACAGCTTCATCAAGACGATGGACACCATGACGTTCCCGGCCGACATCTTCGGCAGCCCCGAGGCGAAGTTCGGCCCCAAGAAGCGCCTGGGCAACGAGTTCTCGCGCCTGTCGCAGATCACCGATGGCAAATGGAAGGTGGTTTCCGACTACGTACGGCAGTAAGCAGCCGGCCCTGCCCAGCCCCGACAGCCGCCCACCCGGGCGGCTTTTTCTTGGCGCCGGGTGATACGCTATCGGCAAACCACCCACCGGACCCATGCCCGAGACCGATCCCCTGAACTCACCGCTGCTGCAGAGCAAGGCCCTGCTCTGGCTGCTGATGATCGTGACGGTCCTGTTCGCAGTCGTGCTGTGGCCGCTGTCCGGTGCCGTGTCCTGGGCGGTCTTCATCGCGATCGTGTTCTCGCCCCTGCAGGAGCGGTCGGTGCTGGTGTGCCGCGGCCGACGGGGCTGGGCCGCTTTCGGCACGCTGGTGGTGATCGTTGTCAGCGTGCTGCTTCCCACGGCGCTGCTCACGGCTTCGATCACGCAGGAAGCCGCGGCCTTTTATGAACGCTTCAAGACGGGAGACATCTCGCTCAGCGAGTATTTCCAGCGCGGCATCGACGCGCTGCCCTCCTGGGTCCGCGCCGGCCTGGACCGCCTGGGCCTGGCCGACCTGTCCGAGGTGCAGCGCAGGCTGGTGGAGGCGCTCGGCCGCAGCAGCCAGGCCCTCACTTCGCGCGTCATGACCATCGGGCAGAACACGCTGGAGTTCGTCGTCAACCTTTTCGTGATGCTCTACGTGCTCTTCTTCCTGCTTCGCGACGGCAAGTCACTCGCCGCACAGGCAGCACGCGCGCTGCCGCTGGAGAAGCGGCACACCGAGCGCCTGCTCAGGCAGTTCGCCACCGTGGTGCGCGCCACCGTCAAGGGCAATGTCGTCGTCGCCCTGGTGCAGGGCACGCTCGGCGGGCTGGCTTTCTGGGTGCTGGGCATCAGCGGCCCGCTGTTGTGGGGCGCGCTCATGGCACTGCTGTCGCTCTTGCCGGCGGTCGGCGCGGCGCTGGTGTGGGGCCCTGTCGCGATTTACCTGCTGTCCACCGGCTCGCTGTGGCCCGCGGTCGGCCTCGTGGCCTGGGGAGTCCTGGCGATCGGCCTCGTCGATAACGTGTTGAGGCCCATCCTGGTCGGCAAGGAAACGCGCCTGCCGGACTACCTGGTGCTGATCGCCACGCTGGGTGGCCTGGCGGCCTTCGGGATCAATGGGTTCGTGATCGGGCCGGTGATCGCCGCGATCTTTTTGGCGACATGGGAAATCTTCACCGAAGCGCGCAAGGAACAGGGCGCGACGGGAGAACGGCTCGCTCGAGAGACGCGGGGCGTCGACAGGCTCACCGGCGAGCCTGCCGACGAGCCGCGCAGGCGCCGGCGCCGCACGGGCGACCGGCCACCCCGGTAACTACTTGCGTTTCCTGGGACGGGCCGCGGACTCTTCTCCGCCCGCATCGCCCTGCATGCCCTGCGACATGCCGATGAGCACTCCGCTTGCGAGCGCCGCGTAGCTGTCCAGCAGCGTCTGCGCCGCCTTCAGGCCCATGGCACGGCCTTCGCGCAGGGCGGTCTGGGCCTGTTCCGTGAGTTGCTCGATGGTCTGGGTCGCATGGGCGCCAGTCCCACTGCCCTTCACCTGCATCTTGTCGAGCACCTGCGACCACGCGCCCTGCAGCGGTCCTGAGCTGCCGGCCACGGCCTTGCGCACCGTGGTGAAGAACATGTCCTCCATGTGCTCGATGTCCGACATCGCCTTCTTGACCTGGTTCTCGCGCAAGCCCGCGCCGTAGTCCATCAGCTGCTGCAGCGCGCGGCGGTTCGCCTCCACCGCCTGCCGCAATGCGGCGTCCATGCCCGCGACGGCCTTGGACAGCAGCGGCTCCATCTGCGCCGGGCCCAGCGGGTTCTGGCCCGCGCCCTGCGCCGCGGCGCCGCTGACCTGCTTGACCACATCCTTGATGTTCTTCAGGGTCAGCTCGCGCCCCTGCAGCGCCTTGAGCGTGGCCTCCTGCACTGACCGGCGCAGAGCCTCGCCCTGGCGCGCGGACGCTTGCGCGAACTGCTCGATCAACGCATCCTGGTCAAAACCGAATCGGGGCATGGCCGCTCCTTGGGAGATGGTGGGCCGTCCACTATAGCCCGCCGCGCCCGAAATGTGGCGCCCGGGGCGCGCCGGGCCGCGCGCTTTTGGAAAGCAAACGACTGTTTGCTATACTGGCACCCACTCCCCATGGCCACCACCCGAAATCCCCACGCGGACAGCCGCCTGCCCCAGTTGCTCGACGAGGCCGCCCGGCTGTTTCGCGCGCGAGGCTTCGAGGGCACGTCCATGCGCGACATCGCACGCGCGGTAGGCATGCTGCCCGGTTCCCTCTATTGCCACTTCGAGACCAAGGAAGCGCTGCTGGTGGCGGTATACGTCAAGGGCGTGCGGCAGATATCGGACGCCGTGCAGACCGCCATCGCCCGGCACGAAGACCCGTGGGACCGGCTCGAGGCCGCCTGCGTCGCCCACCTGGAAGCGATCCTGCACGACGACGACTACGCGCAGGTGGTGGTGCGGGTCCGCCCCGCCGAAGTGGGCGCGGCGGACGACAGCCTGGTGGACCTGCGCAACCAGTACGAGGCCATCTTCGGCAGCCTCATCGGCGCCCTGCCCCTGTCGCGCGCCACCGACCGGCGAATGCTGCGCCTGATGCTGATCGGCGCCATGAACCAGTCGCAGCTGTGGTACCGGCCGGGTGGCCGCTTCAACCCGCGCACCATCGCGCGCAAATTCATCGCCCTGCTGCGGCAGGGCCAGGAGGTCACCGCATGAGTTCCATGATTCCGAAGGTATTGGTCACAAAGATCGGTTTCGACGGGCACGACCGCGGCAGCCGCGTGGTAGCCGCGGGGCTGCGCGACGCCGGCATGGAAGTCATCTACACGCCGCCCTGGCAGGAGATCGCCGCGGTCGTGAAGCTCGCGATGGAGGAAGATGTCGACGTGATCGGCATCTCCTCGCTCGCGACCGACCACCTGATCGTGCCCAAGCTGATGGACGCGCTGCGCGAAGCCGGGCTGGGCGACATCGGCGTGGTCGTGGGCGGCATCGTCCCTGACGAGGACGAAAAGGCCCTGCTCGATGCCGGCGTGGCGCGCGTGTTCCATCCCGGCAGCGCGATGGCGGACATCGCCTCGTTCCTGCGCGAGCTGGCCGGCCAGGTCCGCGCCCGGCGCGTGACGCTGTAACGCGGCCCCTGAAGGACTCCCATGAACAAGCCAATCGACAGCAAGCTGCTGCATGAGCCCGACGCCTACGGCGCCTGGCAAAGGGACTACGCCGCCACCATCGGTGCCGACAAGCAGGTGACGAACCGCTCCGGCGTGCCGATCAAGCCGCTGTACACGGCCGCCGACTGGAACGCCGCCGAACGTGCGCCCGACCTCGGCGTGCCGGGCCAAGCACCTTTCACGCGGGGCATCTACGCCACCATGCACCGGGGCCGGACCTGGACGCAGCGCCAGCTCATCGGGCTGGGCACGCCCGAGGAATACAACGCACGCCTGCGGGAAGTGCTGGCCCAGGGCGCGACCGCGATCTCGCTGCTGCCCTGCAACTCGGTCTTTCGCGGCTACGACATGGATGAATCCCACATCGAGCTGCTGGGCACATGCGGCACCGTGATCAATACCTGGGAGCACATGGACGCGGCGCTGCAGGGCGTGGACTTCGCGCGCACCTCCTGCGCGCAGAACGACCCGACGCCGTTCACGCTGCTGGCCTTCATGCTCGCGGCGGCGCGCCGGCGCGGCACCGACTGGGGCCAGGTGAGCGGCACGTCGAACCAGAGCGACTACCTCAGCCATTACGTGGCCAACCACATGTTCTTCCGGGTCGCCCTGCCGGGCGCGCGGCGCATCCTGGGCGACCACATCGAGTTCTGCAACCGCCATGTGCCACGGTGGAACCCGATGTCGGTGGTGGGCCAGCACATGCAGCAGGCCGGAGCCACCCCGGCCGAAGCCATGGCGTTCACGTTGAGCACGGCGATCCAGAACGCGCGCGACTGCATCGAGCGCGGCATGGACCCGGATGAATTCCTCCCGCGCTTCACGTTCTTCTTCGACATCTCGGTGAGCTTCTTCGAGGAGGTGGCCAAGTTCCGCGCCGCGCGCCGCATCTGGACGCGCATCACGCGCGACCGCCTGGGCGCGAAAGACCCGCGGGCCTGGCGCTTCAAGTTCCACGGCCAGACCTCGGGCGCCGACCTGACGCGCCAGCAACCGCTGAACAACATCGCGCGCGTGACGGTGCAGGCGATGGCAGGGATCCTCGGCGGCCTGCAGTCGCTGCACACGGACGCCTACGACGAGGCGCTGTCCTGCCCCAGCGAGTACGGCGCGCGCATCGCGATCGCGACGCAGAACGTCCTGCGCGAGGAGGCCCACCTCACCGACGTGATCGACCCGCTGGGCGGCAGTTTCTATGTCGAGAAGCTCACCGACGAGATGGAAGCCGAGATCGAGCGGGTGATGAAGATCGTCGAGGACGCGGGCGGCATGTACAGGGCCGTGGAGGCCGGGCTGGTGCAGCGCATGATCGGCGAGTCCGCGCGCAGGTTCCAGCAGCAGGTGGACAGCGGCGAGCAGACCGTGGTGGGCGTCAATGCCTACCAGCTGGAGGAAGACGCCAGCGCCCGCCCCATCAACACCCGCCCGGACCGTGCCACCATGCAGGCGCACGTCGACGGGTTCAAGGCCTGGAAGGCGCAGCGCTCGGCCGGCCAGGTGCGGGGCGCGCTCGACACGCTGGCCCGCGCGGCCGGCGACGCGCGCGACAACGTGTTCGCGCGCGTGGTCGAAGCCGCGGAGGCCGGATGCACCCACGGCGAAATCTGCAGCACGCTGCGGCGCGAGATGGGCTTCGGCCACGTGCAGGCGATCGTGTGAAGCGGGAACCGGGTTTCCACGAAAACGCGGGCGGCTGGGTGCAGGCCGTGCTGGCCGGCGACCGGGGCGCCGTCGCCCGGGCGATCAGCCAGGTCGAGCGCGGCGAGCGCGAACCGGCCGCGGTCGGCGCGGCGCTGGCCGCGCACCTGGGCCGCGCCCACGTGCTGGGCGTGACGGGCTCGCCGGGCGCGGGCAAGTCCACGCTGGTGCATGCCTTGCTCGGCGAGTTGCTGGCGCGCGGGCAGCGCATCGCGGTCGTCGCCGTCGATCCGTCCAGCCCGATCACCGGCGGCGCCGTGCTCGGCGACCGGGTCCGCATGGGCGAGCATGGCGCCCACCCCAACGTGTTCATCCGCTCCGTGGCGTCGCGCGGACACCTCGGCGGGCTGGCCCCGACCACCGAGGCGATGGTCGATATCCTGGACGCCGCGGGATTCGACACCGTGATCGTCGAAACCGTCGGCGCGGGCCAGTCGGAAGTGGAGATCATGCGCGTGGCCGACACGCGGCTCGTGGCGTGCGCGCCGGGCCTCGGCGACAACGTGCAGGCGATCAAGGCGGGCATCCTGGAGATCGCGGACGTGCTGGTCGTCACCAAATGCGACCTGCCCGGGGCCGACATCACCGCGCGCGACCTCAAGGACATGTTGCACCTGCGGGCGGCCGGCGCCGCCGGCAGCTGGCAGGTGCCGGCGCTCGGCACGTCGGCCACGAGCGGGACGGGCATCGCGGCACTGGCCGACGCGACAGCCGCCCATGCCGCCGCTGCGGGCCGTGGCCGCCGCCTGCAGGGCCGGCAGCCGGTCGCGCCGGCAGGCGACAACACCGTCGGCCGGCGCGTCAAGGAGCTGGCGGCGGCCGACCCCTTCCTGCGCTGGGCCGGCATCACCTGCACGCACGCGGACCGGGGCACGGCCACGGTGGAAGTGACGCTGCAGCCGCACCACATCAATTTCAACGGCACCTGCCACGGCGGGATCGTTTTCGCGCTGGCCGACACGGCCTTCGGGCTGGCGGCGAACTCCTATGGCGTGATCGCCGCCGGGATCGACACCCACCTCACCTTCCAGCAGGCCAGCCACGTGGGCGACCGGCTCGTTGCCACGTCGGTGGAAGTGTCACGATCGCGCAAGCTCGCGGTCTACCGGGTGGACGTGTGCAAGGGCGACGGCGTGCCGGTGTCCAGCTTCACCGGCACGGTGTACCTCACCACCAAGCCGCACACCATCTGACGGCCTGGCGCGAGGGCGCTCAGGAAACGATGTAGGCCGCGGCGCCGGTGGCGAGCAGCTCGCCGTCCGCGCCCCGAAACTCCATGCGCGTGGATGCGACGCGCGAACCCAGCCGCATGACCTGCGCGGTGAGTTCGAAATGGTCCCCGATAGCCTGGCGCAGGTAGTCGACGCGCAGGTCGATCGTGCCCAGCTTGCCGAAGCGGTTCAGTCGCTGCAGCGGCGGCTCGTCCAGGTGGCGTGCGCCGATCGCGGCCATCACGGCCAGGCCGGCCATCGCGTCCAGCCCCGCGCTGATGACGCCACCGTGCAGCCTTTGGTGGCTGAAATGGCCGATCAGGTCGGGCTTCATGTCGATGCGGCCGGTCACGCCGTCCGGCGCCAGCCGCGTGATCTTCAGGCCCAGCACACGGTTGAAGACGATCTTGTCCTCGAACATGTCCTTGAGGGTGGCGACGAACTCGGGCTCGAATTCCACGGCCTTCGCACCGGGCGTCTTGTTCCTGGTCATAGCCCCAATTGTCGCGCAGCGAGGTCCTTCATGATCTCCTCCGCTCCCCCGCCGATCATCATCACCTTGACCTCGCGGTAAATCCGCTCGCTCTTCGTGCCGCGCATGAAGCCCATGCCACCCAGTATCTGCACCGCCTGGTCGGCGCAGAACTGCATGGCCTGCGTCGAGTGGTTCTTCAGCATGCACACCTGCGCCACACAATGGGGGTCCGATTCCAGTTTCCCCTCGTCGGCCAGCTGCGTCACCGCGTCGAGCCACGCCTGCGTGGACGCGATGCGCATCTGCATGTCCACCAGCTTGTGGCGGATCACCTGCTTTTCCACCAGCGCGCTGCCGAAGGCCTTGCGCTGGCGCGCCCAGTCCAGTGCCTCGTCGTAGCAGGCCTGCGCGAAGCCCAGCGCCATCGCCGACATGCCCAGCCGCTCACCGTTGAAGTTGCCCATGATGATCTTGAAGCCTCCGCCCTCCTCGCCCAGCAGGTAGCGCGCAGGCACCCGCACCGTGTCCATGCGCAGGTGCGCGGTGTCCGAACACCACCAGCCCATCTTGTCGAGCGCCGAGCGCGAAAGCCCCGGCGCGTCGCCGGGAACGACGATCATCGAGATGCCGCCCGCGCCCTTGCTTCCAGGGTCGCCGGTTCGCACCGCCATCGTGATCCAGTCGGCGCGCATGCCGGAGGTGATGAAAACCTTCTCGCCATCGATCACCCAGTCGTCGCCCTCGCGGCGCGCTGTCGTGCGCAGCGCCGCGACATCGGAGCCGCCGCCCGGCTCGGTGATCGCCAGCGCCGCGATCTTCTCGCCGCGCAGCACGGGCGGGATCACCTCCTGCTGCACCTGCGCGGAGCCGTGGCGCAGCACCGGCGGCAGGCCGATGTTCAGCGAGAACAGGCCGGCCATGATGCCGCCGCTGCCGCCGTGGCGCGCCATGGTCGTGGAGACCGCATTGCGCAGCGCGAAGGGCGCCGGGGTGCCGCCGAGCGACTCCGGGTAGCCCAACCCCAGCAGCCCCACCGCCGCCGCTTCGCGGTACAGCTCGCGCGGGAACTCGCCGGCCTCGTCCCATTGCGCGACTTGCTGCGCGATGCGCTCCAGCGTGAAGCGCCTGACGGTGTCCGCCAGCGCCTGGGCGTCCCGACGCAGTTCGTCGTTCATTGCAGCGCCTCGAAAGTCACGAGCACCTGCGACGTGGCGGCCTGCTGGCCCGGCTCGACGTGCACGGCCTTGATCACGCCGTCGCGTGATGCACCCAGCGCGTGCTCCAGCTTCATCGATTCCAGCACCAGCAGCGTGTCGCCACGCACGACCGTCGCGCCGGGCTGCGCCTGGATCGCGATCACCTTGCCGTTGAACGGCGCGCGCAGCTCGTTGGCGGCCGCGGCGCCGACACCGCCGGCCGCCGGCTCGAACGATGCATCCTCCAACAGCAGGTCGATGGCGCCGGACTGCAGATGCCATGTGCAGCCTTCCACGCGCACGCCGGTGACGGATCGTGCCGCCCGCGAACCGGGCAGCGCATCCATCGAGCGCCCACGATGCCGCAGCCGCACTGGGCGCGGAAAGGGACACGCCAGAGGCGCATCGCCCATGGGGTAGAGCGTCGCCAGCCCGCACTCCAGCGCGATCGCCGCCTCGGCCGCGTGGAGCTCGCCGCGCAGCGCCGTGCCCTGCTCCTCGAGGAAGGGGATCAGCGCTTCTCCGGCCTGGAACTGCGGATGGCGCAGGCACGCCGCGAGCAAGCGGCGGTTGGTGGGCAGGCCGAGGATCTCGGTGCGGTCGAGGGCCGCGGCCAGTTGCGCTATCGCTTCGTCTCGCGTGGCGGCGTGCGCGATCAGCTTGCCGAGCATCGAATCGTAGTGCGGGGAGACTTGCAGGCCTTCGAATATCGAATGGTCGAAACGCAGCGAAGTGCCCCCACCCCCGCCCTCCACCGGAGGGGGAGGGAGAAAATGCAGCACGGTGCCGGAGCGCGGCGTGAAGTGCTCGTCCTCGGCGCACAGGCGCACCTCGATCGCGTGGCCCTCGAACTGCACCTGCTCCTGCGACAGAGGCAGCGGTTCTCCCTGCGCCACCCGCAATTGCCATTCCACCAGGTCCAACCCGGTCACGGCCTCCGTCACCGGGTGCTCCACCTGCAGCCGCGTGTTCATCTCCATCAGGTAGAACGGTATTGCTCCCTCTCCCCCTGGGAGCGGGCTGGGGTGAGGGCTCCCATCCAAGAGGAATTCCACCGTCCCCGCGCCTACATAGCCCGCCGCCAGCGCCAGCTCCACCGCGCAGCGGCCCATGCGATCGCGCAGCGCGGCAACCACTGCCGGGCTGGGCGTCTCCTCGATGATCTTCTGGTGGCGCCGCTGTACCGAGCAGTCGCGCTCGCCCAGGTGGATGCATCGGCCGTGCGCGTCGGCGAAGACCTGCACCTCGACGTGGCGCGGCGCGAGCAACGCGCGCTCCAGCAGCAGTTCGCCGGAATCGAAGGCCGACTGCGCCTCCGAGCGCGCACTTTGCAGCGCGGCTTCAAGCTGCAGCGCCTGCGTCACCAACCGCATGCCCCGGCCGCCGCCACCAGCTGCCGCCTTCACCATGACCGGGAAGCCGATGCGCTGCGCCTCCGCTTCGAAGCGGGCGTCCGACTGGTCGTCACCCTGATAGCCCGGAAGGCAGGGCACGCCGCGCGCAATCGCGAGCTCCTTGGCCGAGGACTTGCTTCCCAGGGTGCGAATGGCCTGGGGCGGCGGCCCGACCCACTGCAAGCCCGCATCGATCACGGACTGCGCGAAATCGGCGTTCTCGCTCAAGAACCCGTAGCCCGGGTGGACGGCATCAGCGCCGGCGGCCCTCGCCGCCCCGATGATCTTGTCGATGCGCAAGTACGTGTCGGCCGAGGTGTTCCCGCCGAGCGCGAACGCCGTCGTCGCCTCGCGCACATGCAGGGCTTGCGCGTCGGCATCGGAGTACACCGCCACGGTTGCGATGCCCATGCGATGCGCGGTGCGGATCACGCGGCGCGCGATCTCGCCGCGGTTGGCGATGAGCAGGCGGCGGATGCTCACTGCGCCGCCGGCCGCTTCGCGATGCCCATGATCTTGGCCAGGATGCCCAGCATCACCTCGTCGGCGCCGCCGCCGATGGAGCCCAGGCGCCCGTCGCGGTACATGCGCGAGACCTTGTTCTCCCAGGTGAAGCCCATGCCGCCCCAGAACTGCAGGCAGGTGTCGGAGACGATGCGGTTCAGGCGCCCGGCCTTCAGCTTGGCCATCGACGCCAGCTCCAGCACGTCCTGGCCGCCCACATAGAGCTCGCCGGCGCGATAGGTCAAGGCGCGCAGGCACTCGACCTCCGTCTTCAGCTCGGCCAGCTTGAACTGCACCCACTGCTGGTCGGCCAGGGTGGCGCCGAACATCTTGCGCTCCTGCGCCCACTCCACCGTCCACTGGATGCAGTTGGTGAGCGACTGCAGGCAGCTCGCCGCGGCCCAGAGGCGCTCTTCCTGGAACTGCTGCATCTGGTAGATGAAGCCCTGGCCCTCGTTGCCGATGCGGTAACGCTGCGGCACACGAACTTCGTCGAGGTAGATCAGGCCCGTGTCCGATGAATTCATCCCGATCTTGCGGATTTTCTTCGCCACCTCGATGCCCTTGGTCAGCTTGCCGTTCCGGCCGTCGCGCATGGGCACGATCACGAGCGACTTGTTCTTGTGGATCGGGCCTTCGCCGGTGTTCACCAGCATGCACATCCAGTCGGCCTGCAGGCTGTTGGTGATCCACATCTTCTGGCCGGTGATCACGTAGTCGTCACCGTCCTTCACCGCCCGGCTCTTGATGCCGGCCACGTCGCTGCCCGCGCCGGGCTCGCTCACGCCGATGCAGGTGACCATGTCGCCTGCGATGGCCGGCGCCAGGAATTCCTTGCGCAGCTCGTCGCTGCCGAAGCGCGCGAGCGCCGGCGTCGCCATGTCGGTCTGCACGCCGATGGCCATGGGCACGCCGCCGCAATGGGTGTGGCCCAGCGCCTCCGCCATCGCCATGGCATAGGAGTAATCCAGCCCCGCGCCGCCGTAGTCCTCGGGCTTGGTCAGGCCGAGCAGGCCCAGCTCGCCCAGGCGCTTGAACACCTGGTGCGCGGGAAAGATCTCGGCCTCTTCCCATTCATCGACGTGCGGGTTGATCTCCTCGTCGATGAAGCGCTTGAGGGTTTTCTGGATCTCGAGGTGTTCGTGGGTGTAGTTCATGTTTGTCTCCTACATGCGGGCCACGCCGAATTGCATGGGCCGCAGTTGCCTTTGCTCCGCCTCCGTACAGGTGTCCAGGCAGAACGCCAGCACGGCCCGGGTGTCGCGCGGGTCGATCACGCCGTCGTCCAGCAGCAGGCCCGACGTGTAGAACGCGTCGGCCTGGGCTTCGAACATCGCGACGATCTTGTCGAACTGCGCCTGGGATTGTTCCGGGTCCGGCTTGATGCCTTTGCGCGCGAGCCCCGCTTCCGTCACGATCTGCATGGTGCGCGCCGCCTGTTCGCCGCCCATCACGGCCGTCTTCGCGCTCGGCCAGCTGAAGAGGAAGCGCGGCGCGTACCCGCGGCCGCACATGCCGTAGTTGCCCGCGCCGAAGGACGCGCCGCACTGGATCGTGATCTGCGGCACGGTGGCGGTGGTGACGGCCTGGATCATCTTGCTGCCGTGCTTGATCATTCCGCCCTGCTCGCTCTCCTTGCCCACCATGTAGCCCGTGGTGTTCTGCAGGTAGATGATCGGGTGGCCCAGCTGGCACATCAGATGGATGAAATGCGTGGCCTTGTTCGCGCCGGGCACGTCGATCGGCCCGTTGTTGGTGATGAACCCCACCGCGTGGCCTTCGATAGCCGCCTGCACGCAAACCGTCTGCGCGCCGTAGAGCGGCTTGAACTCCAGCAGGTCGGCCCCGTCCACGAGGCGCGCGATGATCTCGCGCATGTCGACCGGCTCGCGGAGGTTGGAGGGGATGAGGGTCAACAATTCCTCGACCCTCTCATGCCGGACTTGATCCCGCAAATTGGGGTCAGATTCCAATTTCCGCGACCTTGGCGAGCCCTCCCCCATGGATTCCGGCTTTCGCCGGAATGACAGCTTCGAAACAACCTCCCGCGCAATCCCCAGCGCATGCCGGTCGTCCTCGGCCAGGTACTCCCCCAGCCCCGACACCGCCGTGTGCATCTCCGCGCCGCCGAGTTCCTCCTCGGTCGCGATCTCGCCCGTGGCCGCCATCAAGAGCGGCGGACCTGCGAGGAACGCGCGCGAGCGCTTGCGCACCATCACCACCACGTCGGACAGACCCGGCATGTACGCGCCGCCCGCGGTGCCCGAGCCGTGCTGCACGGTGATGACGGGAATGCCCGCCGCCGACAGCCGCGCGAGGTTGCGGAAAAGCGCGCCGCCGTGCACGAAACCTTCGACCCGGTAGCGCATCAGGTTGGCGCCGGCGCTTTCGACGAGGTGGATGAAGGGCAGCTTGTTTTCCAGCGCCAGCTCCTGAACCCGCAGGATCTTGTCCAGGCCCATCGCCTGGATCGCACCGGCGTCGATGCCCGAGTCGCTGGCCACGATCATGCAGCGCACGCCGGAGACGAAGCCGATGCCGGCGACCATGCCGCCGCCGGGCACCGAGGCCGCCGGGTCCTTGGTGTCCTGCATGAACCCCGCCAGCGAGCACAGCGGCAGGTACGGCCAGCCGGGGTCGAGCAGCAGCGCCACGCGTTCGCGCGGCAGCAGCTGGCCGCGCTTGTCGAAGACCGGCTTCGACTTCGCGGAAGCCGCGGCCGCGCGATCCTCCAGCGCCCGCAGCTGCGCGATGCGCGACAGCATGGCTTCGCGCCGCTGCAGCGCCAGTGCGCTCTGCGGATTCCATGAAGAGGAATAGCCTGGCACTGCCCTCACCCCAGGTCCTGGAACACCTTCGGCACCCGCGCTCGATGGAACCCATCGAAAGGCTTCACGGCATCGCGCTGCCGCGCCTCTTCACTGGGCGCCCTCATCGGCCAGCCCATGCGCACCTGCGGCCTCGCGCCGTCCACGCGCAACACATCGCCGCTGATGAAGGAAGCCGCGGGGCTGAGCAGAAACACGATGGCCGACGACGTCTCCGCCTCGGTGCCGAAGCGACCGAGAGGGACGGTCTTGCGCATCTCGCGCAACATGGGCCCGGCCTCGGGCGGGTAGTGGTCCATGCCGCTGGACGCGATGTAACCCGGCGCGACCGCGTTGACCCGCACGCCGGCGTGCGCCCATTCCACGGCCGCCGTCTCGGTGAAGCTCACCATGCCCGCGCGCGCCGCGCCGCTGTGTGCCATGTTGGGCATCGAGCCCCACATGTCCGCCACGATGTTCACGATCGCCCCGCCGTGCTGCTGCATCGACTGCAGGTAGCACTCGCGCGCCATCAGGAAGCCGCCGGTCAGGTTGGTGTCCATCACGGCCGACCAGCCCTTGCCGCTGATCGTCTCCAGCGGCGCGATGAACTGCCCGCCGGCGTTGTTGACCAGCGCATCGATGCGCCCATGCACCGCGACCATCGCCCGCACCGTCGTCTTGACGGTTTCCTCGTCGCGGATGTCGCACGCGTGGAAGCTGGCGAGCCCGCCATCCGTGACGATCTCCCCCGCGGTGTCGTGCAGCTTTTCCAGCTTGCGGCCGATCAGCACGACGTGCGCCCCGAGCGCCGCCAGCTCGTGCGCGGCGCAGCGGCCGATGCCCGAGCCGCCGCCGGTGACGACGACGACCTTGCCCTTGAACAGGCCGGGCGCGAAGATGGAACGGTAGTGTTCGCTCAAGTGGCGTCTCCGATGAAAAGTTTCACGGCCTCGTCGGTGAGTTCGTCCAGCGACGCGCCCTTGCGCCGGTCGTACCACTGGGCCGACCAGTTCAGCGCGCCGAAGATCAGCAGCCGCGCCAGCTTGACTTCAGCCTTCAGGCGCCCGGCGCCGTGCAGCGCCTCCAACACCGGAATCCACGGCGCCTCGTATTCGCTTTGCAGCTGGGCCAGCGTGGTGCGCTGGCGCGGCGTGATCGACCGGGCCTCGTACAGCATGACGGGGATGAAGTCGCTGCCCGGCCCCAGCAGCACGTCGAAGTGGTTGCGGATCAGGATGCGCAGGCGGCCCGCGGCATCCGGCGCGGCCAGCTCGGCGCGCAGCAGGGCCATCTGCTGGCGGTCGATCGCCGAGCGCATGCCCTCCTCCATGACGGCGTACAGCAGCGCGCCCTTGCTCTTGAAGTGATAAAACGGCGAGCCGCTGCGCATCCCCACCGCCGCCGCGATGTCGCGGGTGCTGGTGGCGTCGAAGCCCTTGCGCCGGAAGAGGCGGGCCGCCGAGCGCAGCAGCTCGCCGCGTCGATTGCCGTCGCCTTGGTCCTCCACCGTCTTGCGCGGCCGGCCGCGCGGGCGCTTTGCCGGGTCGGCAACCGGTGGGGCAACGGCAATTTCCATGGGCCGACCATAGCAAAGCGCGGTATTTTTAGCAAGCGGGTGCTTGGTGAAAATAATCGGGCGTTTACCCCCACCTGAGGCGAGGCATATTCCCCGCTCCCGGACTCCCAAAAGCAGGCAAGTTGCATTTGCCAGAGAATGTCTGGTTTCGCCGACCCGTTTTCACCGCACCACAGGAATTCCCGATGAGCTATCCCAACACCCAACTCTTCATCGACGGCCAATGGCAGGACGCAGCCGACGGCAAGAGCCTGGCCGTCTTCAACCCCGCCACCGGCAAGGAAATCGGCCGCGTCGCCCACGCCGGCACCGCCGACCTGGACCGCGCGCTGGCCGCCGCGCAAAAAGGCTTCGAGAAATGGCGCGACATGCCCGCCATCGAGCGCAACAAGATCATGCGCAAGGCCGCCGCGTTGATGCGCGAGCGGGCCGGCGACATCGGCATGCTGCTGACCCAGGAGCAGGGCAAGCCGCTGGTCGAGGCCAAGGGCGAGGCGCTGGCCGCCGCCGACATCATCGAGTGGTTCGCCGACGAGGGCCTGCGCGTGTACGGCCGCATCGTGCCCTCGCGCGGCAACCTTGCCGCCCGCCAGATGGTGCTGAAGGACCCGGTCGGCCCGGTCGCCGCGTTCACGCCCTGGAACTTCCCGATCAACCAGGTGGTGCGCAAGCTCGCGGCCGCGCTGGCCACCGGCTGCTCGATGATCGTCAAGGCCGCGGAGGAAACGCCCGCCGCCCCGGCCGAGCTGATCCGCGCATTCGCCGATGCGGGCCTGCCCGCTGGCGTGCTTGGACTGGTCTACGGCAATCCCGCCGACATCTCCAACTACCTGATTCCGCATCCGGTGATCCGCAAGATCACGTTCACCGGATCCACGCCGGTCGGCAAGCAGCTGGCCGCGCTGGCCGGCAAGCACATGAAGCGCGTGACGATGGAGCTGGGCGGCCACGCCCCGGTGATCGTCGCCGAAGACGCCGACATCGCGCTGGCCGTCAAGGCCGCCGGCGCGGCGAAGTTCCGCAACGCGGGCCAGGTCTGCATCTCGCCCACGCGCTTCCTGGTGCACGAGAGCATCAAGAACGACTTCGCGCAGGCGCTGGTCAAGCACGCGCAGGGCCTCAAGGTGGGCGACGGCGCGGTGGAAGGCACGCAGATGGGCCCGCTGGCCAACCCGCGCCGACTGACGGCCATGGCCGAGTTCACGCAGGACGCGATCAAGAGCGGCGCGACGGTGGCGCATGGCGGCGAGCGCATCGGCAGCGAGGGCAACTTCTGGCAGCCCACCATCTTCACCGACGTGCCGCTGGAAGCCAAGGTGTTCAACGACGAGCCGTTCGGCCCGATGGCCGCGATCCGCGGTTTCAACACGCTGGACGACGCGATCAGCGAAGCCAATCGCCTGCCCTACGGCCTGGCCGGCTATGCCTTCACGAAGTCGCTGAAGAACGCCGACCTGCTCGCGCGCCGCGTCGAAGTCGGCATGCTGTGGATCAACATGCCCGCGATGCCGTCGGCTGAAATGCCTTTCGGCGGCATCAAGGATTCCGGCTATGGCTCCGAAGGCGGCCCGGAGGCGATGGAGGCCTACCTGAACGCCCGCGCCGTGACGATCATGAACGTCTGAGAAACCGAAAATCCCTCCCCCTCCGGGGGAGGCCAGGTGTGGGGGCACGCATGAAACGAACGATCTTCGTCCTTCTGGCAGGCAGTCTTTTCGCGCTCGGCGCCGCAAGGGCGCAGGAGCGCAGCAACCTGTTCGGCGACCCGTTCGAGCAGGTGACGTCGGCCGTGCCGAACTGCCCCGTGCCGCAGCCCCCGGGGGTGACGAAGGACGAGATGGCGGCGCTGGCGCACGTCCGCGCCCAGCACGGCACGAGCTGCCACCTGTCGGGACGCTGCCGCCTCGCGAATTCCTACCTCTACGACAAGGAGATCATCCCGCGCGTGGTCCAGTACCTGCGGCTGGATGGCCGATTCAACGACACCAGCGTCTGGGTGCTGGGCGAGCGGCGACTGGTGACGCTCATGGGCTGCGTGCAGTCGCAGGAGCAAGCGGCGGCAATGGAAAAGGCCATCGGGCTGGTGGACGACGTGATGGGCGTGGTCAACCAGCTGGTGGTGGGCACCGGCGGTACGCCGCGCTACGCGGTCGTGCCCAGCGTGAAGTAGAAGGTGGCGCCCTTCTCGGGCTCCGAGACGGCCCAGATGCGCCCTCCGTGGCGCGTGATGACGCGGTGCGCGATCGCCAGGCCGATGCCCGTGCCCTCGAATTCGGCGCTGGTGTGCATGCGACGGAAGGCCTCGAACATCTTCGACGCGTAGGCCATGTCGAACCCCGCGCCATCGTCGCGCACGTAATACACCCATTGCCCGTCGCCGCCCTGCGTGCCGCCCACTTCGATGCGCGCCCGGGCCTTGCGCGAAGTGAACTTCCACGCGTTGCCCACCAGGTTGTCCATCACCTGGGCCAGCAGCCGCGGGTCGCCCCGGGCCGGCAGGCTGTCCGAGGTCACGACGTCGACGGCGCGTTGCGGCGAACGCTCGCGGCACCCCGCCACGGCCCTGCGGGCGAGCGCGGCCAGGTCCACCGGTTCCATCCGCAGGTCCGCGCGCGAAAGGCTGGCGAGCGAAAGCAGCCCGTCCGTGAGCTCGCTCATCTGGCGCACGCCGGCCCGGATGCGCCGCAGGTAATGGTGGGAGCGCTCGTCCAGCGCATCGCCCGCGCTCTCCTGCAGGGTGTTGCTGAAGCCGTCGATCGAGCTCAGCGGCGCGCGCAGGTCGTGCGCGATGGAATAGGAAAACGCTTCCAGTTCCCGGTTGGCCGCTTCCAGCTGCGCGGTGCGCCGGTGCACGCGTTCCTCGAGCTCGGCGTTCAGGCGCAGGATCTCCTGCTGCGCGCCCTTGCTCTCGGAGATGTCCTGCAACGCACCTTGAAGGCGGCGCACGCGGCCATGGGCGTCCCACTCGGCCTCGCAGATGAAGCGCACCCACAGCGGGCGGCCTTTGGCCGTGACGATCTGCACCTCGATGTCGAACGGGCTGCCGCCACGCAGGCAGGCCTTGAGCGTGGCGCCTATGTTGGCGCGGTATGCGGGCGCGACGAAGCGCATCACCTGCGCCGGCGTCGGCGCGAAGCCGGGCTTGACTTCGAAGATCGCGCACGCCTCCTGCGACCATTGCAGCGTTTCGGCGCCGACGTCCCAGGCCCAGGCGCCCAGGCGCCCGACCTGCGCCGCCAGGTGCAGCATGGCCTGCGTGTCGCGCAGGCCCTGCTCGGCGCGCTTGCGCTCGGTGATGTCCTGCACCTGCGTGATGAAAAAGAGCGGCTGCCCATCGAGGTCTCGCGCCAGGGTGCAGCTGAAATCGCCCCAGGCGACGTCCGCACGCCGGCGCAGGTAACGAATTTCCCGGCGGAAGCTATCCTTCTCTCCCGCGAGCAGCGCGGCCAGCTGCCGCCGGGTGTGCTGCGCGTCTTCCGGGTGCATGAGATCCTCCAGCGACAGGGCCAGCAGCTCGGCCTCCGTGTAGCCGAGGAACTCGCAGAACGCGCGGTTCACCGTGAGCCGGCGGTGGTCCGTTCCCAGCAGCGTCATGCCGATCACGGCGTTTTCGAACGCGCCGGCGAAATGCCGAACCCACGCGTCCCGCTCGGTCGGCGGCGCCAGTTTGACGGTGTTGGAGGGGGAGCGCGTCATGGTCCAGCATTGGACCTCAGGGGCGCGCCCGCGGCAAGCGGGCATCGGAGCGGTGCGATGAGGTATTTTCCCAACCCGGGCGCCGTCAGATCATCTCGAGGGGAGCGGGGCCTGAAGGGGGCCCGAACAGCGAGTCCAGTTCGGCCAGCGCGGCGGCATCCAGCGGATGGTCGAGGGCGGCCCGATTCTCGGCCAGCCGGTCCGGCCTGGCCGTCTTCGGGATCGCGATCACGTCGTCGCGCGCCAGCAGCCAGGCCAGCGCGGCCTGGGCCGGCGTCAAGCCGCGGCGCTTGGCGAAATCGGCGAGCTTGCGATTGCGCAGCAGGCGCCCTTGCTCGATGGGGCAATAGGCCATCGTGGGAATGCCGCGTTCACGCTGCCAGGGCAGCAGGTCCCATTCGATGCCGCGCCGCGTGAGGTTGTAGAGCACCTGGTTGGCCTGCACCGCGCGGCCGCCCGGCACGGCCCACAGTTCTTCCATGGCGGCCGTATCGAGGTTGCTCACGCCCCAGCTGCGGATGAGGCCATCGTGCACCAGCTGCTCGAATGCGTCCACGGTCTCCTCGATCGGCACGGGGCCCGCCCAATGCAGGAGGTAGAGGTCGAGCCGGTCGGTCCGCAGGCGCCGCAGGCTCGCCGTGCAGGCGGCGCGCATCGCCTTGCGCGACGCGTTGTGCGGATAGACCTTGCTGACCAGGAACACGCCATCGCGCAGGCCGGTGAGCGCCTCGCCCACCAAGCTCTCGGTGGCGCCGTCGCCGTACATCTCGGCGGTGTCGATGAGGGCAAGCCCCTGCTCGATGCCCGCGCGCAGCGTGGCGATCTCCTGGTCTCGCGCGGAGCGCTTCTCACCCATCTGCCAGGTGCCCTGGCCCAGCGCCGGCACGAGGTCGCCCGAAGGCATGCGGACTTGCTTCATGGCCTCCAGTGTGCCGCACGCAGCGGCGCCGCGCTGCCCGGACCTACGGCTTGCGGCCTTGCTCCTCGTCCTTGCGCTTGCGCCGCTCATCGCGCGCTTCGCTCGCCGCCTCGCGGCGCTCGGAAGCAGTGGCGGCCGGCGGCCTGGCGCGTGCACCGCGCGGCTCGGACGCCGCCGGTGTTGCGGGAGGCGATGCGCTGGCGGCGGCGCGCGCTGCCGGCGCGGCGGGTGCCGCAGCGGGGGCCGGCGCAGACGGGCGGGACGGCGCGGCAGCAGGCGCGGGAGCGGGAGCAGCGGGTGCGACTGCTGCGGGTGCGACTGCTGCGGGCGGGCGTGCGCCCGGCACGGCGGTCGCCGGCGGTGCTTGCTCCGCAGCCGGCGTTGGCCGCGACCCGGGCCGCTCGTCGCGACGTTGCTCACGCTGCTGTTCGCGTTGCTCACGAGCCGATGACGCGCTCGCGGCCGGCGGCGCCGCTGGGGCGGGAGCTGCCGCAGGTGCCGGTGCGGTGGCGGGTCTCGGCGCCGGGGTGGGTGCCGGCGTAGGCGCAGGCGTCGGTGCCGGCGTAGGCGTAGGCGCAGCCGCGGGCGCGGGTGCAGCCCTCGTCGCGGGTGCAGCCGCCGGTGCCGGTGCGGATGCCGGTGCTGCCATCGGCGCCGACGCCGCGCGGCCCGGCCGCTCGCGCGGCCCTGATGCCCGGCCTTCGCGGCGGCCCGGTTCAGCGGGTTGCGACGCCGCCGGTGCCTGGGCCGTCGGCGGCGCGGCAGCCGCCGGAGCGGGTGCGGGTGCTGGCGCCGGTGCGGGCGCGGCGGAAGCCGGTGCGGCCGCCATCGGTGCGCTGGCGGGCCTGGGCGGCGCGGCGATGGCTTTTTCCGGTGCGACGACCGTGACGGCGGGAGTGGGCGCTGGCGCCGCGGGCTTCAGCGCGGCAATGGCAGCAGTGTCCAGCGGCTTGCCCGCGTTGGCCGCGAGTGCGCCGCGCCGGGCCTCGAACGCGACCGGCGGCGCCGGCGGCTTCGCCTGTGCCACGACCCGCCGCGTCTGCACGGCTTCCGGTGGCTTGGCCGCCGGGGCCGCTGCCGCGCCGATCACGCTGGCCTGGACCGGCGCGACAGGCGCAAACGTCCTGGCGGGCGCGCTGGCGATCATTTCGCGGGTGACGGTCACCGTCTCCCGGGCCACGGGCCTCGATTGCGCGAAGGCCGCAGCGAGCACGGCCACCACGGCGCCGGGAATCGACTGGTTGACGTACGTGACGTTGGTCGTGTTCCGGTTGTCGTACAGCGTGGTGATGTTCGACCGGTTGTATACGACGGTGTTGCTGGTGTTGACGGTAGTGAAGTACTCGCGGCTGACGGTGTACGAGGGCCGGTACACGTCGCGCGGGCCGAGCGGGAACCACGCGACCGCGTTGCCGGCGCCGGCGCCGCTGGAGCGGAAATCATCGCCGCCGACGAAGGCTACCAACGCCGGCGCGTACACCGGCCGCACGGTCGCCGGCCCCGGCACCCAGGCCCAGCCCGTGTCGATGCGGGCCCAGCGGCCGTAATGCGAGGGCGCGAAGCCCCAGGGCTGGTCGTCGACCCAGGTCCAGCCCCACGGCTCCACCCACGACCAGTGCCCGTCTTTGTACGGTGCCCAATCGGCGGCGACGCGCCGCGGCACCCAGACATTGCCGTACGTGGGCACCTTGCGCCACGTGCCGTACTGGTCGAGGTCCTCGTAGCCGATCATCTCGGCGGAAACGTAGCGGCGCGACGGCGAGGTGTCCCAGCGGCGGTCGCGCTGCGTGGACCAGCGGTCGAACTCGTCCGGCCGGTACACCGCGAAGGTCTGGTAGTCGCGCAGTCCGCCGCCGAAGAAGCGGAAGGTCTGGCCCGCGTTGATGATGAAGGCCCGGCCTTCGCCATAGACCTCGGCCAGGCCGGTGCGCACGGCCACCGTGGTGGTCCTGCCGTCCGGCGCCACCTCGATGCGGTAGTTGCCGGGCCGGCGGATCGAATACGCCAGGTTCGGCGTGGCGACTTCGAAGGTGTTGCCACGGTCCAGCCGGCGCACGCGGATGTTCAGCGTACCTTGAGAGAGCTGCACCTGCGCGATGCGGTCGTCCAGGTTCAGCAGCGTGATGCTGGTGCCCCCGCCGACGCGGATCGCGGCTGCCCCCAGCTGCAGTTCGGCGCGGGCGCCCTCGTCCACCCACAGGCGGTCGCCGGTCACCATCGGCCGGTTGACGACGGCGCGGCCCCAGTCGCGCTCGCCACCCGGCGAGAAGCTGGCCGCGCCGCTGACGTAGGCCAGGCGCGCGACGCGTGACGGCGGGTCCGCTAGGGCCCAGCCACTCGCGGCAAAGAGGATCGCGAACAGCGACGGGATGATGCGCTGGCGCAGCGGTGGCTTGGTCATGGGGTCTCCTCGCACTGAGCGGATTCGCAGCACGCCGTGGGAGCTTAAGCCCGGCCCACGATCCCCACGGTCGGCCACGACGCCGTCCCGCAGTGGCCTTTGTCCTACTGCTGAGGCAGCGGGGGCCCGCTACCATTCCCGGGTGAACCGAACACTGAAGGGCCACATCCTCACCCCGCAAGGATTCGTCGACGGCAGCGTGGCGTTCGACGCGGCCGGCCGCGTGCTCGGTGTCTCGGGCACGCCAGTGGATGAGAACGCAGTGCGCGAATCCACGCAAGCCATCGTTCTGCCCGGCTTCATCGACCTGCACGTGCACGGCGGCGGCGGGCGCGACATCATGGAAGGCGCCGATGCGGCGCTGCATGTGGCGCAGTGCCATGCGGCGCACGGCACGACGGCGCTGCTGGCCACCACGTTGACCGCGCCCCTGGCCGACCTGGAAGCGGCTTTCGGGGGCGTGCGGGCCTGCGCGGCCGAGCGCCGGCCGCGGGCGGCACGCGTCCTCGGCGTGCACCTCGAGGGCCCCTACATCAACCCGGGCAAGCTCGGCGCCCAGCCCGACTTCACCCGGCCGGTGTCGTTGCCCGAAATCAAGCAGCTCAACGCCATTGCGCCGATCCGCCTCATCACATTGGCGCCGGAGGTGGCCGGCAACATGAACGATATCCGCGCTCTGAGCGAAGCCGGGTACCTCGTGCAAATGGGCCACACGCTCGGCACCTATGAGGACGGCGTCGAGGCCCTGGCGCAGGGCGCCCGCGGCTTCACCCACCTGTTCAACGCCATGACGGGCTTGCACCACCGCGCGCCCGGCATCGCCGGTGCGGCCCTCGCGCATGCGAAATACGCGGAGATCATCCCCGACCTGCTGCATGTGCATCCCGGGGCACTGCGCGTCGCGCTGCGCGCCATCCCGTGCCTTTATTGCGTGACCGACTCGACTTCCGCCACCGGCATGCCCGACGGCGAATACAGGCTGGGGCGCCAGGCCGTCACCAAGTGCCTCGGCGGCGTGCGCCTGGCCGATGGCACGCTGGCCGGCTCCACGCTGACGATGGATCTGGCGCTGCGCAACCTGGCCGGCGAGCTGGGGCTCGGCCTGGCCGAGGCCTCGGCACGCGTTTCCACCCATGCGGCCGACTACCTCGGCGTGGCCGATCGCGGACGGCTGTCGCCCGGCGCCTGGGGCGACGTCGTGGTGCTGGACCGGGACCTGAACCTGAAGGACGTTTACCTGGAAGGAGTTCCGATTGAGCTCGCGCATGCTGATTGAGGCCCGGGACGCGCCTACCGCCGTGGCCCGGCAACTCGCGCACGACATCCTGGCGTATCGCGAGTTCGGCGCGCTGCTGCGCTCGGAGCCTCCCGGATCGCTGCTCACGATCGCGCGCGGCAGCTCCGACAATGCGGCGCATTACGCGGCTTACCTGATCATGGCGCGGATGGGCCGGCTCGTGACGTCGCTTCCCATGTCCCTGGTGACGCTCTACCAATCGAAGATCGCCTGCACGGGCCTGGCGACATTCGCGTTCTCGCAATCCGGGCAGAGCCCCGACCTGGTCGAGCCCACGCGCTACTTCCGCGAGGGCGGCGCCATCACGTCGGCATTCGTCAACGAAGCGACCTCGCCGCTCGCGGAAACCGCGCAGTGGGTCTTCCCGCTGCATGCGGGCAGCGAGGCGAGCATCGCCGCGACGAAGACGGTGATCGCCCAGATGACGGCAGCGGCGCGGCTGGTGGCCGCGTGGCAAAACGACGTGCCCTTGCAGCTGGCGCTGTCCAGCCTGCCCCAGGTGCTGTCCCGCGCGGTGCACGCTGACTGGTCCGCCGCCGTGCCCGCGCTCAAGGACACGGACCGCTTGCTGGTGATCGGCCGCGGCCTGGGTTTGCCCGTGGCGCTGGAGGCGGCGCTGAAGTTCAAGGAAACCTGCGGCATCCAGGCCGAGGCGTTCTCGGGCGCCGAGGTGCAGCACGGCCCGATGGCGCTGATCGAGAAGGGCTACCCGGTGCTGGTGCTCGCACCCGGCGGCCCCGCCCAGGCGGGTTTGCTGGGGCTCGCCGACGAGTTGCGCGCGCGCGGCGCGCGTGTGCTGCTGGCAGCCCCCGGCGCGACGCCGCGCACCAGCCTGCCGATCGTGGAGACCGGCGCCAGCGAACTCGACCCGATTTCCGTGCTGCAAAGTTTCTACCCCATGGTCGAAGCGCTGTCGCGCGCGCGCGGGCTCGATCCCGACCGGCCGCGGCACCTTGCGAAGGTCACGCGCACAGTTTGAGTCCCAGGGTGTCGCTAGTTCGCTTGTTTGTATTCCTAGACCTCGCGGCAAATCCGCGCACGGGTGGGCTGTGTCGCGCGACAAGGCGGTCGGCTTCGCCGACTAAACCTGCGATGACCGGTTTTGCGGCCGCATCGCGCAACTCGCTTCGCGCCCCGAAGGGCGCTGCGCTCGAACAGGCGCGATGAGAATGTTGACGAAGCGCGCTGCGCGCGCCGGCCGCAAAACCGCCCATCGCAGGCGCCTTGCCTGATTGCGCGACACAGCCCACCCGCACGCGGATTTGCAGTCACAGAGTTGGCACGCCACTGTTGGAATACCAACCCTCTCGTTGAGCGTCAGGCGGTACACGGCGGCGGCGATTTCTGTGGCGGCGTAGCGGCTCGGCCTGGGGACGGGCGCGCGCAGCGCGCTTCGTTTCATTCTCGCCGCACCTGTCCGAGCAGAGCGGCCTTAGGCGCTCTGCGAGTTGTGCGGCGCCGGCCCCAGGCCGAGGGT
>JAUYOG010000017.1 GCA_030695945.1 Ramlibacter sp. | reverse complement strand
GTGATGGACAGGAACGCGGCGCCGGCCATGGCAAACGTCTTGGTGTAAGCAAGCGGTTTGAACAGCCTGCCTTCCTGCGCCTCCAGGGTGAACACCGGCAGGAACGAGACGGTGATGATGAGCAGGCAGAAGAACAGCGCCGGTCCCACCTCGCGGCAGGCGGCGATGATCGGTTCGACCCGGGACTCCCCGGGCTTCAAACGCTCGAGATGTTTATGGGCGTTCTCGATCATCACGATCGCGGCGTCCACCATCGCCCCGATGGCGATGCCGCCCAGGCTCATCAGGTTGGAGTTCATGCCGAGCAGCCGCATGGCGATGAAGGCGATGAGCACACCCACCGGCAGCATCAGGATGGCCACCAGAGCCGAGCGCACGTGCAGCAGGAAGATCACGCAAACGGCCGCCACGATCAGGCTTTCCTCGATCAGCGTGCGCGTCAAGGTGTCGATGGCCCGGTGGATCAGCTCGGAGCGGTCGTACACCGCCTCGATCGTCACGCCGGCCGGCAGGCCGCCGGAGATCTCCTCGACCTTGGCCTTGATGTTGCCGATCACTTCCAGCGCGTTCTGTCCATAGCGCGCCATCGCAATGCCGGAAACCACCTCTCCCTCGCCGTTCAGCTCCGCCAGGCCCCGGCGTTCGTCAGGCGCGAGCTCGACCCGGGCGATGTCGCGGATCAGCACCGGCGTGCCGGCCATGCTCTTGACGACCAGCATCTCGATGTCGCTCTTGCCGCGCAGGTAGCCCTTGCCGCGGACCATGTATTCGGTCTCGGCCATCTCGACGACGCGTCCGCCCACATCGCGGTTGGAATCGCGGATCACCTGCGACACCTTGGCCAGCGGGATGCCGTAGCTGCGCAGCTTCACCGGGTCGACGGTGACCTGGTAGGTCTGCACGAAGCCCCCGATGGACGCGACTTCCGCCACGCCGTGCGCCTTAGTAAGCTGGTAGCGCACATACCAGTCCTGGATGGTGCGCAGCTCGGCCAGCGACTTTTCCTTGGCCAGCAGCACGTACTGGTACACCCAGCCCACACCCGTCGCGTCGGGCCCGAGCGTGGGGGTTACGCCTTTGGGCAGGCGGCCGGACGCGAAGTTCAGGTACTCCAGCACCCGGGTGCGCGCCCAGTAGATGTCGGTGCCGTCCTCGAAGATCACGTAGACGAAGGACGCACCGAAGAACGAGAAACCGCGCACCACCTTCGATTTGGGCACGGCAAGCATCGCCGTCGTGAGCGGGTAGGTGACCTGGTCCTCGACGACCTGCGGGGCCTGGCCCGGATACTCCGTGTACACGATGACCTGCACGTCGGAGAGGTCGGGCAGCGCGTCGAGCGGGGTCTTCATCACGGCGACGACACCGCCGATCACGATGAAAAGCGTGGCGAGCAGGATGAGGAAGGGGTTCCGCCCCGACCACTGGATGATTCTGTTCAACATGGCAGCCGTCCGGTCACTTCGGGGCGATCGAGGTGATCACCCATTCGCCGGCCCCGCGCTCCACGAACTCGAACGCGACAGACGTGCCGGGCTTCAGGTCCTTCAGCAACGCGGGGTTGGCCGCCTTGAACTCCATGGTCATCGCCGGCCACCCCAACGACGCGATGGCGCCGTGGTTCAGGCTCACGGTGCCGGCCTTGGCGTCGACGCCGTCCACCGTGCCTTGCCCTTTGTGCCCCACTTTCGCGGCGGCCGCCGGAGCGGCCGGAGCCGCCTGGGCGCCCGCGGCGGCCATCCCGCCGATCGCGGCCTTGAGGTTGCTCTCCGCGTCGATGAGGAAGTTGGCGGCCACCACCACCTGCTCGCCCTCCTTCACGCCCTCGCGCACCTCGATGTAGTTGTCGCTGCTCGCGCCGGTCTTGACCTCGCGCGGCTCGAACCGTCCTTCCTTCACCTGCACGAGCACGATGCGGCGCGTGCCGCTGTCGAGCACGGCGGAATCGGGCACGGTCAGGACGGCCGCCTTGGCGCCGGACTGGATCTCGACCTGCGCGAACATCGCCGGCTTGAGCAGCTGGCCGGGGTTGGCGAGCTCGATGCGCACGGGGATCGTGCGGGTCTCGGCCTTGAGCGTCGGGTACACATAGGTGATCCGGCCCTCGAAGGTCTTGCCGGGGTAGGCGTTGATGCGCAGGTTCGCCTTGGCGCCGTTCTTCACGAGCGCGATGTCCTGCTCGAAGACATCGGCGATCACCCACACCGACGAGAGGTCGGTCACCTGGTAAAGCATCTCGCCCGGCATGAAGCGCATGCCCTGCAACGCTTTCTTCTCCGTCACGACGCCGGAGGCCGGCGAGCGGAACGTGATCGTGCGCTTCGCTTCACCGGTCTTCACCAGCGCCGCGACCTGCTCGGGCGACAGATCCCAGTTGCGAAGCCGTGCCAGGCTGGAGTCGGCCAGCTGCTTCATGCCGGACTGTGCCTCGCCGCCCGCGCCTTCCATCGCGCGCACGCCTTGCGCGGCGATGGCGTACTCGCGCTGCGCGGACACCAGCTCCGGGCTGTACACCTCGAACAGGGGCTGGCCCCTGCCCACGGGTTGGCCCGTGACGTTGACGTGCAGCCGTTCGACATAGCCCTCGAACTTGGGCGCTATCACAAAGACACGGCGCTCGTCCGGCTCGACGCGACCGGCGGCACGAACGGTCTTGCCGAGCGCGCGCACGGCGGCGGCTTCGGTCTTCACGCCCAGCTTCTGGATCTTCTCGGTGCTGATGCGGATCTGATTCGCGCCGCCCTTGTCCGCGCCCTCGTCTTCACCCTCGTACACCGGGATGTAGTCCATGCCCATCTGGTCCTTCTTGGGCGTGGGCGAAGTGTCGGGCAGGCCCATGGGATTGCGGTAGTACAGCAGCTTGGGTTTTTTCGCCGCGCTTGCAGCCGATGCCGGGGCGGCCCCGGCCACGGAGGTGTCGCTGCCCGTCGGGTGGGCGCGCCCGCCGAGCCAATAGGAGCCGGCGCCGACGACGCCCAGGACGAGGACGGCCAGGATGATGTTCGAGGTCTTCATAGTTCTTCTCCCACGATGCGTTCGATCTCGGCCAGGCGCATTTGCGCCTCGGCCTGGGCCTTCAGGCGGTCCATCCGGGCCTTGCGGATCTGGCGCTGCGCTTCCAGCAAGGCCGTGAAGTCGAGCTTGCCGTTTTCATAGGAAGCGATGGCCGAACGCAGGCTCAACTCGGATTGCGGCAGCGACTGGTTGGCCACCAAAGCCTCGGTGCTGCGGGCGGCATCCAGTGCCGCCAGGTTCTCGCCCAGGTCACCCACCAGCTGATTGGCCACGGCCTGGGAGCGCGAGCGCGCGGCGCCCACCATCGCCTCCGCCTCGGCCTCCTGGGCGCGGCGCGTGGTTTGCTGCAGCGGGATGTTCACCTCCACCATCACGCCCCAGCTGGTGATGCGCGAGCCCATCTGCGTGGGCGTGATACCCAATGTCACGTCCGGGTAACGATTGCGGCGCGCGAGCTCGCGGCCCTTCTCGGCGCCGCGCAGCCGCGCGTCCTCGGCCGCCAGTTGCGGGTTGCGGGCCCGGGCGCGTTGCGCCAGCGCGGCCGCTTCCAGCGCGGTGACGGCGGGCAGCGGCCGCAGCGCGACCGGTTCGGCCAACGGCGCCGCCGCGTCGCGTGCCAGCAGCGCGTTGAGGCGTGCGCGCGCCTGGCGCTTCTCCGCGTCCAGCATGATCAGCTCGGAGCGCATCGTGGTCTGTTCGATCTGCGCCCGGATGGCGTCCTGCTGCGCCACCAGCCCACCCGAGTAACGCGCCTGCGCGATCTGCTCGATGCGCCCCATGAGGTCCAGGATTTCGCGCGTCAACCGTTCGTTCTGCGACGCCAGGTAATAGCGCGCGTAGCCGGTCTTGATCTTCATGGCCAGCTCGGTCCAGGCCCCTGCCGTGCGGGCCGTGGCCTGCTGGACGTCGGCGGCGGCCACGTCGCGGCGCAGGTCGCGCTTGCCCCAGGCGGGCAGCATCTGCATCAGCGTGTAGCGCGTCTCGCCCACCTTGTTCGGCAACAGGTTGAACCCCGCGTCGTTGCCATAGTTGTTCACGTTCATCAGCTCGACCCGCAGCACCGGGTCGGGCAAGGCGCCCGCCGGCTGCACCCGCTGCGCGGCGGCATCGGCCTCGAGCCGCATCGAGGCCAGCTCGGGGTTCTGCGCGCGCGCGTGTTCGAGCAGGCCCTGGACGTTGCTGCCCAGGGCGGCGTCCTGCGCGACGGCGCCGCCGGCCACCCCGAATGCGCAAGCCAGCGCCAATACCAATGACAAATGAGATCGCATAAATCCTCCGAATCGAATCCACGTACCAGGCGTGCGCGGGCCTCAGCCCACGCGGCGACCGGCTGGGGTCAATTGCGAAGGACGAGGAGAGAGAGGTACAGGGGCAGCGGGTCCGGCGGATCCGCCAGCGGCGCGGCGCGCGCGTGGGGGATCGCGAACATGACCGGCGCCACCGGCTCGATCACGCGCTGCAGCAGGGCGACCGAAGCGGGGTTCGGCTGCAGGTCGGGCGAGGCGGCGCGAACCGAGGATTGCGCCTCGTTGGCGCAATGCGCCTTGCACAGTTGCGGCTGGGCGGGGGTGCCTTCTTCCGCTTCATGGCAATCCGGCATGCCCGCCATCGCCACGGGCACCGGGTGCGCGGGATTGGACGGCGGGCAGACGTAAGCGGCCACGGCGAGCTGAGTGAACAGGATCGCCGCGCCCAGTGCGCCGGATAGCCAGCGCCGAAGCCGCCTGGAGAGTGCCATGGCCACAGGATACGCCCGGCAACAGGGCGCCGCTTGCTTTAGATCAACCACAACCATGGCGCGCCGGCGGGCCAGGAACTCAGCCGTGGGTGTTGCGCATCCAGTCGGCCGTCTGGAAAAAGCTCTCCTTCAGGCGTTCGCGCAAAGCTTGCGGGACGCCGGTTTCTTCCATGGCCTGGTCCATGCAGGCCAGCCACTGGTCCCGCTCCAGGATGCCGATGGGGAACGGCATGTGGCGCGCGCGCAGGCGCGGGTGGCCGAAACGATCGGTGTAATGCTGCGGCCCGCCGAGCCAGCCGCAGAGGAACCAGAACAGGTGTTGCCGGGCCTTAGCCAGGTCGCTGCCATGCACGGCACGCAACGCGGCGTACGCCGGCTCGAGGTCCATCAGGTCGTAGAAGCGCTCGACCAGTGCATGAACCCTGGCTTCGCCGCCGATCATGTCAAAAGGCGTCACATCGGTTTGCATGGGTCGTATTGTCATGCCGGGCTCGACCCGGCATCCATGGTGGCGCTCGTGCCTGCAGTGGATTGCGGGTCAAGCCCGCAATGACATCCCCTACTCCGGCGCGCGCCGCAGGGTCTCGACCACCGGGCGGCTGAGCACCTCCCGCAGGCCCCACCAACCGGCGGCCAGCGCCAGCACCGCGCCTGCCAGCGCGCCGAACACCGGCACCCACGGCGATGCCGTCCAATCGAAGTCGAAGGTGTAGCGCGCCAGGCCCCAGCCGACGACGGACGCGACGATGCTGGCGAGGAACCCGGCCAGCAAGCCGACGCCAACCAGCTCCGCGCGCTGCACCTGGCGCAGCAGCGCGCCGCTCGCGCCGACGGCGCGCATGATCGCGAACTCCCGCGCCCGCTCCTCGCGGGTGGCGGTGACGGCGGCGAACAGCACCACGACGCCGGCCGCGAGCGTGAAGCCGAACAGGAACTCCACCGCGCGAATCACCTTGTCCATCACGCCCTGCACCTGCGTGATCGTGCTCGTCATGTCCACGTTGGTGATGTTGGGGAAAGCGCGTACCAGGTCGTTGTCGAAACCCTTGCGGTCGGGCGCGCGGTAAGCACTCATGTACGTGACGGGAACGTCCTCGAGGCGCTGCACCGGGTAGATGACGAAGAAGTTGGCGCGCATCGAGCTCCAGTCCACCTTGCGCAGCGAGGTGATCTTCGAATCCGCCTGCATGCCGCCGATGTCGAAGCGCAGCGTATCGCCCAGCTTCAGTCCGAGCGTGTCGGCGATGCCCTGTTCGACGCTGATGGCGCCGCGCTCGCCGGCCTGCCAGCGCCCGGCGACCACCTGGTTGTGCGGCGGCTGGGCGGCGCTGCTCGAAAGGTTGAACTCGCGGTCGACCAGGCGCTTGGCGCGGTCTTCCAAATAGTCGTCGGGCGTCACCGTCCTGCCGTTGACGGCGACCAGGCGCCCGCGAATCATGGGATACCAGTCGAAGCGCTTCACGCCCGCCTCGCGCAGCATCTTCTGGAAGGCTTCGCCCTGCTCGGGCATCACGTTGATGACGAACCGGTTGGGCGCGTCGGGCGGCGTGGCCTTGCGCCAGCTGGCCACCAGGTCGGTGCGCAGCAGCACCAGCAGCACGAGCGCAAGCAGGCCCACGGCCAACGCGCTCACCTGCACCACCGTGTAAGCCGGGCGGGCCGAGATCTGGCGGGTTGCCAGCACCAGCCAACGCGGAGCGGTGGCCTCGTTGACCGACCAGCGCAACGCCTTGACGGCCAGCCAGCTCAGGCCGGCGAACAGCAGCGCGGCGGCGGCGAACCCCCCCACGGCGATGCTGCCCAGCAGCAGGTCGCTGCTGGCCGCCATCAGCAGGGCCGCGAATCCGATGACGCCGATCGCGAGCACGGCCGCCGACGCAGGCTTGAGGTTGCCCAGGTCGCGCCGGATCACGCGCAGCGGCGGCACCTGCGCCAACTGCAGCACGGGCGGCAGCCCGAAGGCGAACAGCAAGGTCAGGCCCATGCCCATGCCGAACCCCGCCGGCCAGAGCGTCGGGCCGGGCAGCTCCGAGCCGACCAGCCCCGACAGCAGCACGATGAACACGAAGTGCACCGCATAACCGATCGCCACACCCAATGCGCTGGCGGCCGCGCCGATCATCGCGAACTCGAAGGTGTAGCTCCACGCGATGGTGCGCTGGCTCTGGCCCAGCACGCGCAGCATCGCGCAATCGTCCAGGTGCTTCGCCGCGAATCCGCGCGCGGCGAGCGCCACCGCGACGGCACTCAGCAGCGCCGCCAGCAGCGCCACGAGGTTGAGGAATTTCTCGGCGCGGTCCAGCGTCTGCCGCATTTCGGGGCGCCCGCCTTCGAGGGACTCCACCCGCACGCCGCGCACGTTCGGCCGCTTGGCTTCGTCCAGCGCCCACTTGACGAAATTGCCGACCTGCGGGTCGGCCCCCGCGACGGCGAAGCGGTAGATCACCCGGCTGGCGGGCTGGATCAGCTTGCTGGCGGGAAGGTCGGCCTCGTTGATCATCACCCGGGGCGCGAAGTTGACGAAGCCGGTGCCGCGGTCCGGCTCGGTCACGATGACGCGGCCGATACGCAGCCGCGCATCACCCAGCAACACGGCGTCTCCCATCTTCAGTTGCAGCGCGTCGAGCACCGGCGCATCGATCCACGCCTCGCCGCGCGCCGGGATGTCGCGCGTGGCCGCGCCGGGCGTCTCCGCCTCACTGGCCACCGTGAGGTTGCCGCGCAGCGGATACCCCGCGGGAACCGCCTTCAAGGCCACCAGCTTGCTCGCGCCGCCCTGCGCATCGTCGGCTCGCGCCATGGTCGGGAACGTGAGGGTGGCCAGGCCCTGCAGGCCGAGCGAACGCGCCTTGTCGATGAATGCCTGGGGGGTCGGGTTGTCGCTGGACACGACGGCGTCGCCGCCCAGCAGTTGCCGCGCGTCGCGCGCAAGACCGCCCTTGAGCCGGTCCGCGAAGAAGCCGACCGCCGTCAGTGCCGCGACGGCCAGCGTCACGGCCACGATCAGCAGGCGCAGCTCGCCGGCGCGCAGGTCACGCCAAAGCGTGCGCCAGCCCAGCTGCAAGGAGGGGTTCAGGGTCATGGGGTGCCAGCTTACCGGAGAAGACTCATCCCGGGATTAGGGCCCGGACCAGGACGGGGCCCGGCCGCCTCCGCGAATGTCCCCCGTCGCGGGCTGCGCCCGCTACCTCCTCCTTGATTTCGCGGAGACAACCAGGCCCCATCCTGGTCCTGCATTGGTGGTGCTCGAAGAATGGTCACGGCACGCCAACAAGGCCGAGGGAGCGCTCTATAGGGCGAAATCAGGGAGGAGCGGAGCGGGCGGCCGCGCCCCCGACCGGTCGCCTCAGGCGACGCGCAACTTCGGCCCCGCCAGCTCCGGCTGCAGGCGCAGCCGCCGGGGCGAGGTGTAGCAAAGGAAGTGCTTGTTGGTGGCGCGGCCGATCGCGCACAGGTCGAGCCGCTGGGCGATCTCGTGGCCCATCTGCGTGATGCCGCTGCGCGAGACGACGATGGGCACGCCCATCTGGGCCGACTTGATCACCATCTCGCTGGTGAGGCGCCCGGTCGTGTAGAACACCTTGTCCTCGCCGCGCATCGCATCAGGTTGGAGCCACATCCAGCCGGCGATCGTGTCGATGGCGTTGTGCCGGCCGACGTCCTCCACGAACAGCAGCATCTCGTCAGCCTGGAACAGGGCGCAGCCGTGCACCGAGCCGGCGGACTTGTACGTCGATTCCTGCAGGCGGATCGCGTTGAGGATGCCGTAGAGCTGGGACTGGGTGATGGCCGCCTCCGGCAGCGCGATGCCTTCGATCTCATCCATCAGCCCGCCGAAGACGCTGCCCTGGCCGCAGCCGGTGGTGACGACGCGCCGCGACGTGCGCTCCTCGATGTCGTCGATGCCCGAGCGGGTCCTGACGGCTGCGGAGCCGACCTCCCAGTCCACCGTGACGGACTCGATATCCTCCACCGATTTGACCAGCCGCTGGTTGCGCAGGTAGCCCAGCACCAGCCATTCGGGCTGCGCGCCAAGCGTCATCAGCGTGACGAGTTCGCGCTTGTCCACATAGACCGTGAGCGGCCGTTCGGCCGGAATGGAGATCTCGCCGCGCTCGCCGTGCTCGTTGACGGTTTCGATCGCTTGCGTGAGCGGCGCGCGCGCCTGGGTGAGAAGGGGCAGGGGCATGGATTGCATTGTCCCCTCCCCGGCCGGGGAAGGGTCAGGATGGGGCATTTCGGGCGCGCAGCCCAGCCCGGCGTTACTTCTTGGCTGGCGCCATCTCGGCGGAATTGGGCTTCACGCTGGGCGGGCTGGCAGCCGTGCCGGTGGGGGAATGGGCCCCGGCAGTTTCCAGTGGTTTCTGCTCGGGCGGGTTGTAGGCGAACGGACCGGGATCCTGGCACGGCGGCGGCGGTTTCGCCGCCATCGCCATCGGCGTGCCCGAGGCCGCGGTCGCGGTCGCCGGGGCCGCCGATGCGGCGGCGACAGGCTTCACATCCTTGGCCGCTGCCGTCTTGGCGCCTGCCTTGGCGTAGCGAGCGGCCACCTTGTCCTGCGCCTTGCACAGCAGGTAGCCATCCACCTTCGCCTGCCACGCCGCCTTGGCCGAGGTCTCGGCCGCCTTGGCCTTGGCCGCATCATCCGGCGGCGGCAGTTTGGCGGCGGCCATACCGCTAGCCGCCCACAGCGCGCCCATCAACAGAATTGCTTTCATGTCTTTTGCTCCTGCTTCTCGCGTCAAGCCGCGCGCGGGGTTTCCGCTTCGTCGGCGATCACCAGCGGCTGGCTGCGCTGGGCGGGGATCTTGCCGGCCTTGATGTCCTCGTACCAGTAGGCGTGATGCTCCTCGGCCCAGGCCTCGTCCACATACCCATGGCGCATCGCGTCGTAGGCGCCGTGCATGCCGATGGTGCCCAGGTAGATGTGCACCGCCAACAGGACCATCATCAGCACCGTGGCGACGGCGTGAACCATGTGCGCAATCTGCATGGTGCCGCGGTCGTACGTGAGGCTGGGGATCAGCATGTCCATCACCAAACCGGAGCCGACCACGATAAAGCCCAGCAGGACCACGCCCAGCCAGAAGATCACCTTTTCGCCGGCGTTGAAGCGGTGCGCGGGCGGCTCGTCCCCCACCTTGCTGAAGGCCCCGCCCATCTTGAGCAGCCACTTGAAATCGCCGCTCTGCGGGAACTCGTCCTTCACGAACGTGATGAACACGACCACGAGCGACACAGCGAACACCGGCCCGGCGAAGTTGTGCAGGTTCTTCAGCACATAGGTCAGCGGCCCATACAGCGTGCCGCCGAGCACGGGCAGGATGAAGAACTTTCCGAAAGCCATCACGAGGCCGGTAATGGCGAGGATGGAGAATGCGATCGCGTTGGCCCAGTGCGCCGAGCGCTCGAAGGGGGTGAACCGCTCGATCCTGCGGCCACCGCCGCCGACGGCCGGCTGGTGCCCGAGCGGGCCTTTCGCGAAATAGTAGATCGCGAGCGCGCCCAGCCAGATCAGGATCAGCGCGCCGCCGTAGGGAATGATCCAGTTGTTGCGCACCTGCCGCCAGGCCTCGCCGGCCGTGGTGAGGCGCGAGCCGGGATACTGCACCTGCGGCTGGATCAACACGCCGGCCTCGGGGGCCTGGCTCTTGGGCAGGCTGCTATAGCCTTCAGCGCCCGCCGCGACGCCGCGCCACATCGGCGCGTTGTTGCCGGGCTGCACCTTGTTGCGCTCGGCGTTGCCCTGCTTCATGTAATTCGGGTCCGAGCTCGCGTCGGGCTTGACCTCGGGCTTCACGTCGAAGATGTTCTGGCCCTGGATCCCCCCGGCCGCCGCCGGAGCCGACGGGACGGGATCGTCCTGCGGCTTCGTCTGCGCGGTGGCGGAGAGGCTGAGCGCCAGGGCGGCAGCCAGCAGCAGTGGACGCAGCATCATCTGCCTTTCAAGGGACTTTGGTGTATTCGTTCTGGGCGTTCTGGGTGCGCGTCTTGAGCTGCTGCTCCCAGCTGGTCTTGTCGCCCTGCTTCCAGCCCGGCAGCGCGTACACCTTGCCGGTGCCCTGGAACGCCGCCGTGTCCGCGCCCACTCCGCTGCGGTTGGTCTGCGGCTTCTCGCCGCAGGCCGAGAGCGCGAGGGCCGCGGCGATGGCCGCCAGGATGGTGTAGTGCAGTTTCATGATTTCGCTCCACCGGGCTGGCCGGCCTGCTTGGACCCATACGCCGTGCCCCAGCCCCAGACCTCGGCGCCCTTGCCGCGCTTCAGGACCCGGTTGCGGAAGATGTCGGCGATCACGTCGCCATCGCCGCCCAGCAGCGCCTTGGTCGAGCACATCTCGGCGCAGGCCGGAAGCTTGCCTTCCGCCAGCCGGTTGCGCCCGTACTTGTCGAACTCGGCCTGCGAGCCGTTGGCCTCGGGCCCCCCGGCGCAGAACGTGCACTTGTCCATCTTGCCGCGCACGCCGAACGTGCCGGCCGCGGGGAACTGCGGCGCGCCGAACGGGCAGGCATAGCTGCAGTAGCCGCAGCCGATGCACACGTCCTTGTCGTGCAGCACCACGCCCTCGTCGGTGCGGTAGAAGCAGTTGACCGGGCACACCGCCATGCAGGGTGCGTCGGAGCAATGCATGCACGCCACGGAGATCGAGCGCTCGCCGGGAACGCCGTCGTTGAGGGTGACCACGCGGCGGCGGTTCACGCCCCAGGGCACCTCATGCTCGTTCTTGCAGGCCGTGACGCAGCTGTTGCATTCGATGCAGCGCTCCGAGTCGCAGACAAATTTCATTCGTGCCATGTCAAGCTCCAGCCTTTTCCACGTTGCAGATCGTGGTCTTGGTTTCCTGCATCATCGTCACGCTGTCATAGCCGTACGTGGTGGCCGTGTTCACCGCCTCGCCGCGCACGACGGGCGCCGCGCCGGCCGGGTAGTACGCCAGCATGTCGGCGCCCTGCCAGCGGCCCGAGAAGTGGAACGGCATCCAGCACGTGTCGGGCCCGACCCGCTCCGTGACGAGCGCCTGCACGTTCAGCCGGGCGCCGGTAGGCGTCATCAGCCAGACGCGGTCGCCGTTGCCGATGCCCCGCGCCGCGGCCGCCTTCGGGTTGATCTCGACGAAGGCCTCCTGCTGCAGCTCGGCCAGCCAGGGGTTGGAGCGCGTCTCCTCGCCGCCGCCCTCGTATTCCGTCAGGCGCCCCGAGCTGAGGATCAGCGGGTATTTCTCCGCGACCTTGTCGGTGACGTTCTTGTCCTGGAGCGTCTTGTACAGCGTGGGCAGGCGCCAGAACGCCTTCTTGTCGTCGTGCGTCGGGTACTTGGCGACCAGGTCGGGGCGCGGGCTGTAGATCGGCTCCCGATGCTGCGGGATCGCGTCGGGGAAGTTCCACACCACCGCACGCGCCTTCGCGTTGCCGAAGGGATAGCAGCCGTGGTTTTTCATCGCCACGCGGATGATGCCGCCCGAGGAGTCTGTCTTCCAGTTCTTGCCCTCGGCTGCCGCCTTCTCGACGTCGGTGAGTTCATCCCACCAGCCCAGCTTCTTGAGCAGCACGTGGTCGAACTCCGGGTAGCCGGTCTGGATGTCCGCGCCCACCGAGGCCGACCCGTCCTCGGCCAGCAGGTTGACGCCATTGCGCTCGACGCCGAAGTTCGCGCGGAAGTTGCCGCCGCCCTCCATGACGTGCTGAGAGGTGTTGTAAAGGACGTGGGTGCCCGGATGCTTGAGCTCGGGGTTGCCCCAGCAGGGCCACGGCAGGCCGAAGGTGTCACCCGTGAGGTCGTAGCCCGTCTCCTTGTCCTTCACGCCGGGTTTGGCCCTGAGCGTCTTGACGTCGAAGGCCCCCATGTTCTTCATGTGCGCCTTCAGCCGCTCGGGGCTCTGGCCCGTGTACCCGATGGTCCAGCACGACTTGTTGACCTCACGCAGGATGTCCTCGGGCAGCGGCTCGTCCAGGCCCTTGATCTTCTGCATCTTGAAGTTCTTCGACAGCTCCTTGCCGAAGCCCAGCTTGTCGGCGAACTGCTGCATGATCATGTGGTCGCTGCGGCTTTCCCACAGCGGGTCGATCACTTTTTCCCGCCACTGCAGCGAGCGGTTCGACGCCGTCACCGAGCCGCTGGTCTCGAACTGCGTGGCCGCCGGCAGCAGGTACACCGCGCGGTTCGGGTTCAGGTCTTCCGGCTTGCCGGGCATCGCGGCCATGGCGGCGGTGGCGGACGGGTACGGGTCGATCACGACCAGCAGGTCCAGCTTGTCCATGGCCCGCTTCATCTCCAGGCCGCGCGACTGCGAGTTGGGCGCGTGGCCCCAGAACACGACGCCACGCAGGTTGGGTGTCTGGTCGATCAGCTCGTTCTTTTCCATCACGCCGTCGATCCAGCGCGACACCGTGATGCCGGGCTTGGACATCATGGCGGGGCTCTCGAACCGCCCCTTGATCCAGTCGTAGTCGACGCCCCACACCTTGGCGAAGTGGCGCCATGAACCTTCGACGATGCCGTAGTAGCCGGGCAGCGAATCGGGATTGGGGCCGATGTCGGTGGCGCCCTGCACGTTGTCGTGGCCGCGGAAGATGTTCGCCCCGCCGCCGGACACGCCGACGTTCCCCAGCGCCAGCTGCACGATGCAGGAAGCGCGGACCATCGCGTTGCCGATCGAATGCTGCGTCTGGCCCATGCACCAGACCAGCGTCGACGGTCGGTTCTTGGCCATCATCTCGGCGACCTTGGCCATCTGCGCCTCGGGCACGCCACAGGCCTCCTCGACCTTGTCGGGCGTCCACTTGGCCATGACGTCCTTCTTGACGTCCTCCATGCCGTAGACGCGGTCGTTGATGTACTTCTTGTCTTCCCAGCCGTTCTTGAAGATGTGGTACAGCATGCCGAACAGGAACGGGATGTCGGTGCCGGAGCGGATGCGCACGTACTCGTCGGCCTTGGCCGCGGTACGGGTGAAGCGCGGGTCCACCACGATCATCTTGGTGCCGTTCTCCTTGGCGTGCAGCATGTGCAGCATGGAGACCGGGTGCGCCTCGGCGGCGTTGGAGCCGATGTACAACGCGCACTTGCTGTTCTGCATGTCGTTGTACGAATTGGTCATGGCGCCGTAGCCCCATGTGTTGGCGACGCCCGCCACCGTGGTGGAGTGGCAGATGCGGGCCTGGTGGTCGCAGTTGTTGCTGCCCCACAGGCTCACGAACTTGCGCATCAGGTACGACTGTTCGTTGCTGTGCTTCGACGACCCGACCCAGTACAGGGCGTCCGGGCCGCTGGCCTTGCGCAGCTCCAGCATCCTGGCGCTGATCTCATTGAGGGCCGTGTCCCAGCTGATGCGCTCGTACTTGCCGTTGACCAGCTTCATCGGGTAGCGCAGGCGGAACTCGCCGTGGCCGTGCTCGCGGATCGCCGCGCCCTTGGCACAGTGCGCGCCGAGGTTCAGCGGCGAATCGAACACCGGCTCCTGGCGCACCCACACGCCGTTCTCGACGACGGCATCGATCGCGCAGCCCACCGAGCAGTGGGTGCACACCGTGCGCTTGACCTCGACCTTGCCTTCGCCGACGGCCGTGGCCTTGCCTTCCGCGGCGCGCGCCTTCTTCACCAGCGTCAGGCTGCCCGCGGCGATGCCGACGCCCACGCCCAGGCCCGAACGCCTCAGGAAGGCGCGGCGGTCCATCGTGGGCAGCGCGGTGGACATGCCCCGCTGCAGGCTGTGCAGGAACGGCGAGCGTGCAGCGCCGTGGGCGCCACCCGTTTTCTTGGTCAACAACATGGGGTTCTCCCGGGAGCGGAGTTAAACGAGGGTGGTCTGGTAGTACCGCTTGACGTGCTCCGTCAGCTGGTAGCCACCGCCCTTGGCGGGCGGCTCTTTCGTCTCGGGGGTGGCCGCGGTTTCCTGCACCGCGCCCGGCAACAACGTGGCGGCGGCCGCGACTGCGCCCACGGTGCCGGCGCCCACAAACAGCGTGCGGCGGGATAGCTTGCTCTTCGGCTGGCTCATGATTGTCTCCTTGTGCCGTATGAACGGCTGGACATACCTTCGCGATCGAATGTAGCGCCACCGCAGACCGCGTGCAAGCATGCAAACACAGGGCATTCACTTGAGCCGAAAGCATGCCATTTCCATTGGGAAAATGCCCTGCTGCAAGTGCGCACATTGCCAGACAGAATGCGCACAGGAGACACCGCCACTTTGTCGCGGCGATCGCGACAATTTGTCGCAACCGGACAGACGTCCGAAACCTTGAGAAATGCGGGGCGCGGGCGATGGATGAGCACAACCGCACCCGCCGTAGAATCGCCGCACGCTCCATGGCCACTCCGTGACCCCCTCGCAACCCGCTCCCGACAAGACCGCCGACGGCTGGCCGTTCTGGTCGATCCTCGTCGTGGACGACGAGCAGGGCATGCGCAATTTCCTGGTGAAGACGCTGATGCCGCGCTGCCAGCTGGTGATGGAGGCGGCCAGCGCCGAGGAAGGCGCGCAGCTGCTGGGCGGCCACCATGTCGACCTCATCGTCCTGGACATCTCGCTGCCCGGCAAGAGCGGCGTGGAGTGGCTCAAGGAATTGCGCGAGCAGGGTTATTCCGGCGAAGTCATCCTCATCACCGCCTTCGCCGACCTCGACACCGCGATCGAAGCCCTCCGCGCGGGCGCCTCCGATTTCATCCTCAAGCCGTTCCGCGTCCCGCAGATCCTGAATGCGGTCAAGCACTGCTACGAACGCTCGCGGCTTGCCCGCGAGAACTACGTCCTCAAACGCAGCCTGCCGGCCGATCTTGCGGGCCGTGGCGGGTTGGTGGGGCGCTCCGCGGCCATGGAGCAGCTTTCCGGGTCGCTGCGCCGCGTCGCCACCGTCAACAGCACGGTGCTGCTGCAAGGCGAGTCGGGCACCGGCAAGGAACTGGTGGCGCGAGCGCTGCACGAGCTGAGCGCGCGGTCGCGGGGCCCGTTCGTCCCCGTCAACTGCGCGTCGCTGCCGCCGGAGCTGATCGAGAGCGAGCTGTTCGGCCATGCGAAAGACGCGTTCACCGGCGCCAGCCAGGCGCGCGACGGCCTGTTCTACTACGCGCAGGGAGGCACGCTGTTCCTCGACGAGGTGGCGGAGCTGCCGCTGCCGCTGCAGGCCAACCTCCTGCGCGCGCTGGAAGACCTGAAGATCCGGCCCGTGGGCAGCCAGCAGCTCGTGCCCGTGAACGTGCGAATCGTCGCGGCGACCAACCGGTCGCTGGCCGGCGAGGTCGCGGCCGGGCGCTTTCGCAAGGACCTCTATTACCGCCTGCAGGTGGTTGAACTCACGCTGCCCCCGCTGCGCGAACACAAGGTCGACATCCCCGACCTCGTCGCGCACTTCATGGACGAACTGGCGCCCTCGCTCGGCGTGGCGCCGCTCGCCATCAGCGAAGTGGAGATGGCCTACCTCATGCAATACGACTGGCCCGGCAATGTGCGCGAGCTACGCAACCTCGTCGAGCGCTCCCTGATCCTCGGAACCCTGAACGTATCGGCTCTCTACGTCCAGTCGTCGAGCCGAGCCGCGGAGCCGGCAACCCAGCTCGCCACCGACCTGCAGACGCTGGAGAAAACCCACATCCTCTCCGTGCTCGATTCCGTGCAGGGGGACAAGACCCGTGCCGCACAGTTGCTTGGCATCTCCAGGCGCACGCTGGAGCGGCGGGTCGCGGAATGGGCGCTCTGAACCCACCCGGCCGGCGCCCATGAAACGCACGCGGCTGGGAACCTGGCTCGCGCAATCGGTGCGCAACAAGCTGCTGGCGATGGCCTTGCTGCCGTTGCTGGTGGTGCTGCCCCTGCTGGTGGGGGCGCTGCTGCTGTGGGGCGACGTCGCCTACGACCGCCTGCTCATCACCAAGGTGCGCAGCGACCTTGCGGTGGCGCGCGGCTACTTCGACCAGGTGGTGGCCGAAGTGGGCGGCGGCACCGAGTCGGTGGCGGCGTCGCATGCCCTGCTGAAGGCCCTGAAGGCGCGGGACGCGCCCGCGCTGGCGCAACTGCTCGATCGCCAGCGCGCGCAGCTGGGGCTGGACTTCCTGGTGACGGTGCCCGCCGACGCGCCGGCGCTCCTGAATTCCGACGCCTTTTCCGCGGCCCGTGGAGCCCGGGTCGCCATCGTGGATGGCGCACAGTTCGCCCGCCTCGCGCCCCACCTGAGCAGCCGCGTGCCCATACCGATCATCCCGACGCGCAATGCCGCGCCGAGCGAGCGCAAGATCGAGGATCGCGCCCTGGTCGTCCTGGCACGGGCCGAGGTGGTGGACGACGACGGCAGGGTGATCGCGCTGGTGGGCGGCGGCGTGCTGCTGAACCAGAACCTGCCCTTCATCGACCACATCAACCGCATCGTGTACCCGGACGGGTCGCTGCCCTTCGGCAGCCAGGGCACGGCCACGCTGTTCATGGACGACGTGCGCATCACGACCAACGTGCGCCTGTTCAAGGACGAGCGCGCCGTCGGCACCCGCGTCTCGCAGGTGGTGAGCGACGCCGTGCTCAAGCGCGGCAGCACCTGGCTGGACCGGGCCTTCGTGGTGAACGACTGGTACGTCTCCGGTTACGAGCCCCTGGTGGACGGTGCCGGCCAGCGCGTGGGCATGCTCTATGTCGGCTACCTGGAGCAGCCCTTCCGGCTGGTGAAGTACGGCATGCTGGGTGCGATCGGCGTCATCTTCGTCGTCGTCATGGCGCTGGCCGCCTTTTTCTCGGTGCGGTGGGCCCGCAGCATCTTTCGCCCGGTCGAACGGATGAACCGCACCATCCAGGCGGTGGAGGAAGGCCATGGCGACGCGCGCGTGGGCCATGTCGAGGCCCGGGACGAGATCGGGACGCTCGCGACCCACCTCGACCACCTGCTGGACGTGATCGACGAGAAAACGCGCAGCCTGCAAAGCTGGGCCAACGAACTCGATGCGAAGGTGGCCGAGCGCACGCGCGAGCTCGCGGCGAGCAATGCGTCGCTGCGGCAGGCCCAGCAGCAGCTGGTGAAATCGGAGAAGCTCGCGGCGATCGGGCAGCTCACCGCCAGCGTGGCCCACGAGATCAACAACCCGATCGCCGTGATCCAGGGCAACCTGGACCTGATGCGCGAGACCCTGGGCGAGCACGCCGTGCCGGTGCGCGCCGAGCTCAAGCTGCTGGACGAACAGGTGGAGCGGATGCGGCTGATCGTTACCCAGCTGCTGCAGTACGCCCGGCCCACGGAGTACGCGGGCTACGTCGAGTCGCTGGAGGCCAGCCGCGTGATGGACGAATGCCTGGTGCTCGTCGGCCACATGCTGGCGCGCACGCGCATCGAGGTGGCGAAGGACTATGCGGCCACCCAGCGTGTCGGCTTCAACCGGCAGGAACTGCAGCAGGTGCTGCTGAACCTCATCATCAACGCGATCCAGGTGATGCCCGAAGGCGGGCGCCTGGGCCTGCACACGCGCGATTGGGTCCAGGACGGCACGGCCTGCGGCGTCGTGCTGGAAGTGACCGACACGGGCCCCGGCCTCTCGCCCGAGGTCCGCGAGAACCTGTTCCGCCCGTTCTTCACGACCAGGAACGACGGCAATGGCCTGGGCCTGTGGATCAGCCTGGGCCTGGTCGAGCGCTACGGGGGCGGCATCGAGGCCGCCAATGCGCAGGGTGGCGGAGCCATGTTCCGCGTACGCCTGCTGACGGAGCCGCAGGTGTGAGCGCCTGCCGTCAATCCAGCATGTCGAAGCCCTGGGCCTCGATGCCGAGGAAGGCGCGGGTGAAGCCGGCGAGCTGCGCGTAGAAGCGGGCCCTCGGGTTGGCCGCGACCGCGTCGCACAGGGCGTTCACCCAGGGCTGGACGTGGACAGCGAAGAATTCGGCCTGGCGCGTGAGATTCGCCACTTCCACGTCGTCGCCCGCGATCAGGTAGCGCATCACCTCGCACAGGTAGGCGATGTGGTCCTCGGTCTCGGGCATGTCGTCGCCGCGCGCCAGCCCCAGCGCGGCCAGGTCGGTGCGCAGGCGCGCCAGCGGCTTCTCGTTCAGGAAGCCGCTGATGTAGTGCGAGCCGAACAGGTACACCTCGGGCTTGCCGACGCCGCCGAACAACGCTTCGTATTCGCGGGCGATGGCCTCGTCGCTCATTTCCCGCGCGATGCCCACCAGTGCTCGCCACGGCTCCTCGAGGAACCCCCCCGCGGCCGGTGCTTCGGTCACCGCCACGCGTAGCGATTCGAGGAGCGACGGCTCGGGCGGCGCGTAGTACAGCACGGCCAGCAGGCCGTACACCTCGGCGCGTGCCGTTTCCTCATCGAGGGCCGATGACTGGGGGATCGATGAAGTGTTGGGGTCAGAGCCCAATTTCGTACTCAATGGCTGGTCTCCGGCGGCATGATCGTCCTGAATTGGGATCTGACCCCAAGGAATCAGATATCCGTGATTTTGGCCTCGTTCTCGGCCGAGTAGATGTCGATGACGCGGCAGTCTCCGCACATCTTCAGGCGCTCCAGCGCCGCGCCCTGGAACATGGAGTGGCCCGCCAGCTTGCCGAGCATCGCCTCGATCGCCTTGAGGGTGCCGAAGGGCTTGCCGCAGCGCACGCAGGCATAGGGCGGCATCTCGTTGATCACGCGCGCCTCCTTGCGCTCGCGCGTGAGCAGCAGGCGTGGCTTGAGCGTGATCGCGTCCTCGGGGCAGGTCGTGGCGCACAGGCCACATTGCACGCAGTTCTTCTCGATGAAGCGCAGTTGCGGCTGTTGCGGGTTGTCCTGCAGGGCGCTGGCCGGGCAGGCGCCGACGCAGCTCAGGCACAACGTGCACTTGTCCTTGTTCACTTCCACCGTGCCGAAGGGCGAGCCGGCCGCGGGCAGCTCGATGGCGTCGGGCCGCGCACGGGCATGTTCGATGAAATGGTCCAGCGCCAGTTCCAGCGTGCCGCGCTTTTCCGCGGCGATGGCGAACGACGCGGCCGTGGCCGGCACGGTTTGGCGGCGCGCGACGAGCAGCGAGAGTTCCTGGTCGAGGTCGGCGAGGTCCCGGGACCGAACCAGGCTGAAGTGCGTGCCCTCGTAGCCCAGGCCGTTGAGGATGCTTTGGGCAACGGCCATCTGCTCGCGCAGCCCATCACGGTATTGCGGCGCCTCCTCCTGGGTCGTGAGCACGGCCACCTGCGTCGCGCCGAGGGCGATGGCGCTCAGCCAGGCGTCGATGCCAAGGCTCGCCGTGTGCCAGACGGGCACCGGAATCACGTTGGCAGGCACGCCATGGGCCACGCCCAGCTGCGCCGCGCGGCCGAGTTCTTCCACCAGTGCCTGGCCGCGCTCCTGGCTGTGGAGCAGCAGCACGGCCTGCTTGCCGCCAGCGGCGGCATAAGTGGACAGCAGGGTCTTGAACTTGAGTCCCTGGTCGCTCGCGCGCGGGTACGTGTAGGTGAGCGCTCCGGTGGGGCACACGGTGGTGCAGGCGCCGCAGCCGACGCACAGGTTGGGGTTGACCTTGATCTGTTGCCGCGCCTTGTCGCTGGAGATCGCCTCGGCCGAGCAGATGTCCACGCAGGCGTTGCAGCCCACGGTCTCATTGCGGCTGTGGGCGCAGAGCTTTTGCTTGTAGGCGAAGAACTTCGGCTTCTCGAATTCGCCGACGAGCTCGCGCAGCTTCAGGAGGGTGGCGAGATCCTGTCCGTTCGAATGGAAATAACCCTGCGGCGGCGCGTGCTGCAGGAAGGCCGGTGCGGCCCGCATGTCCAGCACCAGGTCGAACTGTTCGCTGAAGGCGGCGGGCTCGCGCCCGAAGTCGATCGCGCCGGCGGCATCGCAGACCTTCACGCAGGCGCGGTGCGATGCGCATTTGGCCATGTCGATCTGGTAGTCCAGCCCGATCGCGCCCTCCGGGCATGCGGCGACGCAGGCATTGCAGCGCGTGCACAGGTCCAGGTCGATCGGGTTGTCGCGCGACCACTTCAGCTCGAACGCGCCCAGCCAGCCCTTCAGGCTTTCGATCTTGCCGCCCAGCACCGGATAGCGCCGCTCCTGCGCGCCGGCACCGCCTTGCGTGAAGATCGCGACGTCCAGCACGTCGGAAACCATCGCGGCCATGCGCTCGGCCGGCTCCAGCGCGCCGATGATGAGCAGGCGCCCTGCGCTGCGGAAGGTGACCGTGGGGACCGGATCCGGGTCAGGCAGGTGCGCCGCTGCCAGCAGCGCCGCGATCTTCGGCATCGCCCTCGAGGCATCCTTGCTCCAGCCCCCCGTTTCCCGGATGTTCACGAACCGGATCGGCGCGACCGCGCCTTCTGTGTTCTGCCCTATCTCCGCGAAGAGGCGCTTCTCCTGCGTGCAGGCCACGACGACTTCGTCATTGCCCTTGATCGCCTGCTGGAAAGCCCCGGCTTCGCGCCGGCACAGGCTGGAATGGAGGGGCAGCTTTTCACCCAGTGCCGTGCCCAGGATCTTTTCCTGGAGAGGCATGGTCTTGTTGCAATCGCAAATCAGGGTCGGCATGTTGTGGTGGCTCGGGTACTGCTGGGGGGGCCGCTTCGGACTGTGCCACCGTTTGGGCATTGGGGTTATCCGCAACATCCCTTGCCTCGCGGCCGGCCTCCAGGGCGGCTGCCTCGGCGGCGGCTTCCTCCTTTTCCTCCTGGTCGAACAGGCCGAGGAACTTCGCGCTGGCAAGCTGGCGCAGCATCGAATAGGGCATGGGGTCCGGCTTGGAATAGTCGCCGATGTAGACGTCCATCCCGTCCATGACGTTGTAGCGCGGGTCGGTGAATAGCTTCTTGAGCGCGGCGTTCTTGACTTCAGGGGCGACGTCGGCGGCCGCGAATCGCCTGAAGTCGGACTGCGGGGTGAGGGCCCGGGCTTCCTCGAGGGTGGGCAGGGTCGGCCGCTCGGGCGACGCATTGCCCCCACCCCCGCCCTCCCCCGGTGGGGGAGGGAGCAATGCAGAACTCCCTCCCCCGCCGGGGGAGGGTTGGGGTGGGGGCACGGGAAGCAGCGCTTCCACAGGCTCCGCCTCCACCGCCTTCCCCTGCTTCACGTCCAGCTTTCGCTTCGACCAGCGGCCCAGGAACCCGTCGCTCATGATTCGCCTGCTCCGAACTTCTTCTCGGTGGTGACGGACGCCGGGTTGCCGAAGCGGTCCTGCAATCCCTTGAAGCTTTCCGGGCGCCTGCGCTTCTTCGGCTCGATGACGTAGTGCTCGGCCGCGAACGCCTGCATCGATTCGACGACGTGCGGCGGGGCGGGCACCTGCTCCACGGTTTCCTGCGCGTCCAGCCAACGCCCCGCGTCGTGATAGCTCAGCGACACCATCGCCGGGACGGGCATGGGCTCGTCGGCGATGCGGGCCTCTTCCTCCATCCGCCACAACACGAACCAGCACGGCGCCGGCGTCGTCGCATTGAGGTAATAGCCCTCGGCGTCGTCGCGGAAAAGCTCGACCGTAAAGCCGGGGTGCAGCCAGCGCTCCTCGTCGGCGGTCTTGACCAGCAGGCGCGGCGCCCGGCCGAAGCCCGGCTCGTTGGGCACGACCTCATCGAGCACCCAGCGCCACGGCTGCCAGCGGTTGTCCAGACGCTCACGGCGCATGACAACGGCGACTTCGATGCTGGGGCGCTGGCTCATTGGAGTACCTTCGTGCTGCGCACTGCGGATTTCGCCCTTGGGGCGGCCCGGCGGGCTCATGGATCTACTTTAGCCTTGTTCGGCGCGCAACACTTCGGCCCCCTCGATCGCGGGGCTATTCGGCGCCCACGGCCACGGCGCAGTACTTGAACTCGGGAATCTTTCCGAACGGGTCGAGCGCCGCGTTGGTCAGCAGGTTGGCTGCCGCCTCGGCGTAGGCGAAGGGGATGTACACGGCGCCCGGCGGCGTGCCATCGTCGCGGCGCAGGTACAACGCCACTTCGCCCCGGCGCGAGCGCACGCGCAAGCGCTGCCCGGGCGTGAGCCCCAGCGCCAGGATGTCCGCGCCGCACATGGAAGCACTCGCGCTCGGCTCGATCGCATCCAGCACGGCCGAACGGCGGGTCATGCTGCCGGTGTGCCAGTGCTCGAGCTGCCGGCCCGTGATGAGCACGAACGGAAAGTCCGCATCCGGCCTCTCGTCGGCGGACACCAGTTGCGCGGGCACGAGGTGCACGCGCCCGTCGGCGGTGGGAAACCGCTCGGTGAATACTATCGGCTGGCCGGGATCGTCCTCGCGCAGGCACGGGTACGTGACGCTGCCTTCGCGCTGCAGCCGCTGCCAGCTGATGCCCGCGATGGCCGCGTGCATCGCCTGGCGCATTTCCTCGTACACGGCGGCGACGCCTTCGTCGTCGCCCTCGTAGACCCAGTGCAGGCCGAGGCGCCGCGCGATCTCCTGCACCAGCCACAGGTCAGGCTTCGCGTCGCCCGGCGGCTCGATCGCCTTGCGGCCCAGCTGCACCATGCGGTCGGTGTTGGTGACAGTGCCGGTCTTCTCGGGCCATGCCGTCGCCGGCAGGACGACGTCGGCCATCCAGGCCGTCTCAGTCATGAAGATGTCCTGCACGACGAGGTGCTCCAGCGCCGCCAATGCCTCGCGCGCGTGGTTCAGGTCCGGGTCGCTCATCGCCGGGTTCTCGCCCATGATGTACATGCCGCGGACCTTGTGCGGATCGCTGTCCGGTGCGAGCGCCTTGTCCATGATCTCGACGACCGTGTAGCCCGGGTGTTCGTCCAGCTTCGCCTTCCAGAAGTCCTCGAACCAGGCGTGAGCATCGGCGTTGTCCACGCGCTGGTAGTTCGGGAACATCATCGGGATCAGCCCGGCGTCGCTCGCGCCCTGCACGTTGTTCTGGCCGCGCAAGGGGTGCAGGCCGCTGCCCGGCTTGCCGATCTGGCCCGCCACCGCGCACAGCGCGATCAGGCACCGCGCGTTGTCGGTGCCGTGCACGTGCTGGCTGATGCCCATGCCCCACAGGATCATCGCGGACTTCGCGGTTGCGAACGCGCGAGCCACTTCGCGGATCCGGGGCGCGGGGATGCCGCACACGCCTTGCATCGCCTCCGGGCTGAAAGCCAGCACGCTTTCGCGCAGCGCATCGAAGTTGCTCGTGCGTTGCGCGATGAACTCCTGCGCCGCCAGCCCTTCCTCGATGATGGTGTGGATCATCGCGTTGAGCAGCGCGACGTCGCTGTCGGCCTTGAACTGCAGCGTGCGCCAGGCATGGCGGCCGATGTCGGTGACGCGCGGGTCCGCCAGCACGATCTTCGTGCCGCGTTTCGCCGCGTTCTTCATCCAGGTCGCCGCCACGGGGTGATTGTTGGTGGGATTGGAGCCGATCACCAGGATCAACTCCGAATGCTCGACGTCGCTCACCTGGTTGCTCACCGCGCCGGAGCCCACGCCTTCGAGCAATGCCGCCACGCTGGAGGCATGGCACAGGCGCGTGCAGTGGTCCACGTTGTTGCTGCCGAAACCGGTGCGCACCAGCTTCTGGAACAGGTAGGCCTCCTCGTTCGTGCCCTTGGCCGAGCCGAAGCCCGCGAGCGATTTGGGGCCGCGCGTGTCGCGCAGCTGCTTCAGCTTTCCAGCGGCGAAATCGAGCGCTTCTTCCCAGGTCGCTTCGCGGAAGACTTCGGCCCAATCGGCGGGGTTGCGCAGCAAGTCGACATTCTTGCCGACGCCGGGCCTGCGGACCAAAGGCTTCGTGAGGCGGTGCGGATGGTGCGCGTAGTCGAAGCCGAAGCGGCCCTTCACGCACAGCCGGCTGTGGTTGGCGGGGCCGTCGCGGCCGTCGACCGCCACGATCTTCTCCTCGCGCACCTTGTAGGTGATGAGGCAGCCGACACCGCAGAACGGGCACACGGACTCCACCTCGCGGTCCACCGCTTGCGAGCCGATCAGGGTCCTGGGCATCAGCGCGCCGGTCGGGCAGGCCTGCACACACTCGCCGCAGGCCACGCAGGTGCTGTCGCCCATGGGGTCATCGAGGTCGAACACGATCACGCTGTGCGAGCCGCGAAGGGCATAACCGATGACGTCGTTGACCTGCTCCTCGCGGCAGGCACGGACGCAGCGCGTGCACTGGATGCAGGCGTCGAGGTTGACGGCCATCGCGGGGTGCGACAGGTCCGGCGCGGGATGTTCGCGGCGCAGGGCCTTGAGCTCGGGGCGGGCAGCCACGTCCATGCGTGAACACCATTCGCTCAGCTCGCCGTGCTGGCCGCCCTCCGTCCACTTGTACCCGGCGTCCGGCATGTCGGCCAGCAGCATCTCGAGCACCATCGTCTGGCTCTTCACGGCGCGCTCGCTCTTCGCCTGCACTTCCATGCCGGGCGTCACGGCGCGGCAGCAGCTGGGTGCCAGCACGCGCTCGCCCGCGATCTCCACCACGCAGGCGCGGCAGTTGCCGTCGGCGCGATAGCCCTCCTTGTAGCAAAGGTGAGGGATGTCGGCGCCCACGCGCTGCGCCGCCTGCAGGATGGTCTCGCCGCGCAACGCCTGCACGGGCTGGCCGTCCAGGATGAATTCGACGACGGGAAATTCAGCCGATTTCATGGGGAAAATATTTCTGCACGCATCGCACGGGGTTGGGCGCGGCCTGGCCCAGCCCGCAAATCGATGCGTCGGCCATCACGATGTTCAGGTCTTCCAGCGTCGCGTTGTCCCAGCGCGGCGCCTCCATGAGCTTTGCCGCCTTCGCCGTGCCGACGCGGCACGGCGTGCACTGGCCGCAGCTCTCGTGCGCGAAGAACCGCATCATGTTGAGCGCGGCGTCGCGGGCCTTGTCGCGCTGGCCGAGGACGATGATCGCCGCCGACCCGATGAAGCACCCGTGCGGCTGCAAGGTGTCGAAATCCAGCGGCTCGTCGGCCAGGCTGGCCGGCAGGATGCCGCCGGACGCGCCGCCCGGCAGGTAGGCATACAGCTCGTGCCCTTCGGCCATGCCGCCGCAATATTCTTCCACCAGCTCCCGCAGCGTGATGCCGGCCGGTGCGAGCTTGACGCCGGGCTGCGCGACGCGGCCGCTGACGCTGAACGACCGCAGTCCCTTGCGCCCGTTGCGCCCGAACCCCGAGAACCATTGCGGGCCCTTCTGCACGATGTCGCGCACCCAGTACAGCGTCTCGAAGTTGTGTTCCAGCGTGGGCCGGCCGAACAGGCCCACCTGCGCGATGTACGGTGGGCGCATCCGGGGCTCGCCGCGCTTGCCCTCGATGCTCTCGATCATGGCGGACTCTTCGCCGCAGATGTACGCCCCGGCGCCGCGCCGCAGCTCGATGTGCGGCAACGGGCACGGCGGGTCGCCCTTCAGCGCGGCCAGCTCCGCTTCGAGCATCACGCGGCATTCGTGGTATTCGTCGCGCAGGTAGATGTAGATGGCTTCGGTGCCGGCCACCTGCGCGGCGACCAGCATGCCCTCGAGAAAGCGGTGCGGGTCGCGCTCCAGGTAGTGCCGGTCCTTGAAGGTGCCGGGCTCGCCCTCGTCGATGTTCACCGCCATCAGGCGCGGCGCGGGCTGCTCGCGCACAATGCGCCACTTGCGCCCCGCCGGGAAGCCCGCGCCTCCCAGGCCACGCAGCCCGGAGTCCTCCATCTGCTTCAGGATGAACTCCGCGTCCTCCTCGCCGTTGACGACGGCGGCGGCCAGCGAATAGCCGCCGTCTTCACGGTACTCCTCGTAGCCGATGTGGCTGGCGACGGCCGCGGCATTTCCCTGATCGAACAGCGGCCGCATGCCCTCTTGCATCACCGCGTTCACGACCGCCTCGGGCGTGGCGCGTTGCACCGCCACCTGCCCCACCAGCGCCGCGGGCGCCTGCTCGCACCGGCCGATGCATGGCGCAGGAATGACCTTCACTCCGCCGAGCATCGCCGGCAGGCGCGCCATCAGGTCGCGCGCGCCTGCCATGTCGCACGAGAGCCCGTCGCACACGCGCACCGTCAATGCCGCGCCCTGTTCGCCATCGCGCAGGATTTCGAAGTGGTGATAGAAGCTGGCCACCTCGTACACCTCGGCCATCGGGATGTTCATCTCGCGCGCCAGGGCGACGAGATGGCGATCGTGCAGGCCGCGGAAAGTATCGTTGAGCGCGTGGAGGTGTTCGATCAGCAAGTCACGCCGGTGGCTTCCCGCCTGCGGCGATCCGATCAGTGTCCGGACCTCGGCCAGCGCCTCGTCCCCGGGCTGGCGCCCCTTGAGTTTGCCGACCCGCTCGCCGCCCCGGTAAAGCCGGATGGGCACGGGCTGGACCGCCGCGGGGCCTTGGGAATCTCGATCGAAGGGCATGGGCACGCCTGTGGCGCAAGTACTGGATACAGGGATTCTGCCCCGAATGACCCGGCGACCGGTATCTCAGTAAGTTTCCAGATGAAGGCGACCTTCCCGCCGCAGCGCGGCGCCCACCGCGTCCCATGACAGACCGGCCTGCAACGCCGCGTCGCGCAGCGCCAGCACCACGCCTTCTTCCATGCTCTTGAGTCCGCAGACATAGAAGAAGGTGTTCGCATCGGCCAGCAACGGGCCGAGGTCTGCTGCGCGGTCGCGCATCGCGTCCTGCACGTAGCGCTTGGGCTGGCCCGGCGTGCGCGAGAAGGCGAAGTTGATGTCGATGAAGTCCCTGGGAAGCTTTTGCAGCGGCCCGAAGTAAGGCAGCTCCTGGCGGGTCCGGGCGCCGAAGAACAGCATCAGCTTGCCGCCCTCGAACTTGCCGGAGGCGCGCAGGCGGCGGCGCCATTCGGTCATGGCGCGCATCGGCGCGCTGCCGGTGCCGGTGCAGATCATCACGATGTTGCTGCGCGGATGGTTGGGCATCAGGAAGCTGGTGCCGAACGGGCCGATCACCTGCACCTGGTCACCCACCTGCAGGTCGCACATGTAGTTGCTGGCCACGCCGCGCACGGGGTTGCCGTCGTGGTCCTGCAGCACGCGCTTGATGGTCAGCGACAGGTTGTTGTAGCCGGGCCGCTCCCCGTTGCGCGGGCTGGCGACGGAATACTGGCGCGCATGGTGCGGCCGGCCGCCCGCGTCCGTGCCCGGCGGGATTATGCCGATCGACTGGCCCTCGAGCACGGGGAACGGCATGGCGCCGAAATCCAGCACGATGTGGTGGGTATCGTATTCGCGGCCGACTTCGGTGACGCGCACGTTGCCCGCCACCGTCGCCGTCGCCCACTTCTCCGCCACCTTGGGACCGTAGAGGTTGGTGTAGGCATGCGCGGCCGACCAGGGCGGCAGCGTCGCGCCGTACTCCGCCGCCTTGAACACGGACTCGCCGCTCGCGGCGGCCGGCAGCGGCGGCGCGGCCGGCAACGCGACGGGCTCATCGCCCACCACGGCGCCCTGCTCAGCCAGCTGCCGGGCCGTCAGCTCGGCCGGCAACTCGTCCCAGCCGAGCTGGGCTTCGACGCCATATGCCTGCAGACGCGGCATCGTGCGCCAGTTGTCGATCGAACCGGTGGGGCACGGCGGGATGCAGGCCATGCAGTAGTTGCACTTGTCCGCGTCGACCACATAGTTGCGCGAGTCGTGCGTGATCGCCTGCACCGGGCAGGTGGCCTCGCACGTGTTGCAACGGATGCAGATCTCCGGGTCGATCAGGTGCTGCTTGATGATCGACGTGACAGCCGTGTCCATCTCAGTGATCTCGGGGGTGGTTCAATTGAAACGAACGTATTCGAAATCCACCGACTGGCGGTTGATGCCCATCACCGGCGGGGCGATCCAGTTGGCGAACTTGCCCGGCTCGACCACGCGGCCCATCAGGCTGGCGACGAAGACGCGGTCCTCCGCGCTCGGCAGCCACTCGTTCACCTTGGCATTCCATTCTGCCTCCGACACCACGCGGCCGTCGGGCGAGACCTTGACGCCGGCCAGGGTACCGATGTTGCGGTGGAACGCCTTGTGCGGCGTCTTCAGCCTGAACGGGATGCCGGCCTTCTCGATGACCTTGTTCCAGCGCTCGACCCCGGCGATCGAGTCCTTGATGTAGTCGTCGCGCAGCACTTCATTCAATGCGTTGAGCATCGGCACCTCGCGCTCGACCAGCTGGTTGCCCTGCACCGCCAGCACCTTGTAGGTCTGGCCCTTGAGGACGTGGTCGTCGACACGCTTGCCTTCCTCGAAGCGGCCCTTCAACCCCGTGGAGTAGAAGGTGGCGGCATTGCTCGATTCGTCGGCGCCGAACAGGTCGATGGTCACGCTGAAATGGAAGTTCAGGTAGCGCTGGAGGGTGGGCAGGTCGATCACCCCGGCGGCGCGCAGCCTGGCCGGGTCGTCGGTCTTGAGCTCGTTCATCGCGGCGCAGGTGCGCTGGATGACGCGGGAGATGCCCGATTCGCCCACGAACATGTGGTGCGCTTCCTCGGTCAGCATGAACTTGGTGGTTCGGGCCAGCGGATCGAACGAGCTCTCGGCCAGCGCGCACAGCTGGAACTTGCCGTCGCGATCGGTGAAATAGGTGAACATGAAGAACGACAGCCAGTCGGGTGTCTCTTCATTGAAGGCCTGCAGGATGCGCGGGTTGTCCTGCTGGCCGCTGCGGCGCTCCAGCAGCGCTTCGCCTTCCTCGCGGCCGTCGCGGCCGAAGTACTTGTGCAGCAGGTAGACCATGGCCCACAGGTGGCGGCCTTCCTCGACGTTCACCTGGAACAGGTTGCGCAGGTCGTACTGGCTCGGGCAGGTCAGGCCCAGGTGGCGCTGCTGCTCGACCGAGGCCGGCTCGGTGTCGCCCTGCGTGACGATGATGCGGCGCAGGTTGGCGCGGTATTCGCCGGGCACGTCCTGCCAGGCGGCCTCGCCCTTGTGGTCGCCGAAATGGATCTTGCGGTCCTTCTCGCCCGGGTTCAGGAAGATGCCCCAGCGGTAGTCGGGCATCTTGACGTGGCCGAACTGCGCCCAGCCCTGCGGGTCCACGCTGACGGCGGTGCGCAGGTAGACGTCGAAATTCTGCGATCCGTCCGGCCCCATGTCCTGCCACCATGCCAGGTAGTTGGGCTGCCACTGCTCGAGCGCGCGCTGCAGCGTGCGGTCCTCGCTCAGGTTCACGTTGTTGGGGATCTTCTCGCTGTAGTCGATGTTGGACATGGGTTGCTCCTGGTGTATGGGGTTAGACGCGATTCCAGTCGAAGGCGGCCTTGTTGCCCTTGCCGTAGACCTTCAGGGCGCCCATCTCGCCGACGGCATTGGGGCGCTGAAAGATCCAGTTCTGCCAGGCGGTGAGCCGCCCGAAGATGCGCGTGAACATGTTCTCGGGGCCGTTGAAGCGCAGGTTGGCTTCCATGCCGGTGAGCGCGTCGGGCGACATCGCCACGCGCTCCTCGATCGCGATGCGCAACTCGTCGGCCCAATCGATGTCGTCGGGGTTGGCGGTGACCAGGCCGGCCGCGAAGGCCGCGTCGGCGTCCAACGGCTGGCCCACCCTGGCACGCACCGCGTCGAGCGCGGGCTGCTCGTCATAGAAGCGGCGGCCCAGCCGGCTCTGGCCCGTCACCATGGGGTAGAGTCCGAAGTTGGTCTCTCCCACCACAAGCTTCGGAGCCCGTACTTCGTCGTCGGGCAGCGCCAGGTGGTAGCTGCGGTCGCACGCCAGCGCGAGTTCGAGGAAGGTGCCCGCAAAGCACGAGCCCGGCTCGATCAGGGCGAACAGGCTGCGCGAGGACACGTCGAAGCGGCTGAACGTGCGGCGCAGCAGGCCGATGGTTTCGCGAACCAGCCAGTGCTCCTTGTGCGCCAGCAGCGTGGCGTCCATCGCCAGCACGGCCTGGGCATCGCCTTGCGTCTTGATCAGCCACATGCCGATTTCCAGCTCGTTGGTGCGCATCGACAGGATCGCGTCTTCCAGCTCGCGCGCCAGCGCCAGCGGATACCAGCCGGCGCCCGCTGCTTCGATGCCGGCGACGTCGGTGGGCGGGTTGCCGGCCGGGCCTTTCACGGTGAAAGTGGCGGTGCGCTTGGCGCGCTCGATCTCGACCGTGACGTGCGCATAGCGCAAGGCGTCGGCTTCGACGGTGCACTGCAGCGGCGCCAGGGCCACGCCCCGGCCATCGGCCGGGCGATCGCTTTGCTTCGCCAGTTCCAGTGCGCGCTCGCGCACCTTCTGCGCGAACACCGCCGGCTTGGCGATGTCGTCCACCAGGCGCCAGTCCTTGGCCTTCTGCCCGCGCACGCCTTCGGTCGTGGTGCAGAAGATGTCGGCCAGGTCGTGGCGCACGTGGCGCTTGTCGGTGACGCGGGTCAGGCCGCCGGTGCCGGGCAGCACGCCCAGCAGCGGCACTTCGGGCAGGCTGACGGCGCTGGAGCGGTCGTCCACCAGGACGATCTCGTCGCAGGCCAATGCCAGTTCGTAGCCGCCGCCGGCGCAGGCGCCGTTGACGGCAGCGAGGAACTTCAGGCCCGAATGCTTCGAGGAATCTTCCAGGCCATTGCGCGTCTCGTTGGTGAACTTGCAGAAGTTCACTTTCCAGGCGTGGCTGGACACCCCCAGCATGAAGATGTTGGCGCCCGAGCAAAACACCTTTTCCCGGGCGCTGGTGACGACCACCGTCCGCACTTCGGGATGCTCGAAGCGGATGCGGTTGACGGCGTCGTTCAGCTCGATGTCGACCCCAAGGTCGTAGCTATTGAGCTTGAGTTTGTAGCCCGGGCGCAGCCCCGCGTCTTCGTCGAAGTCGGCGACCAGCGTGGCGATGGGGCCGTCGAACTGCAGCCGCCAGTGCCGGTACTTGGAGGGGTCGGTCTGGTAGTCGACGCGAAGGGGTGGGGTCACAGGATGATCTCCGAAAGAAGTTGCAAGATAGTGCAGATACCGTCAATTCGTTATGAGCACTATAATGCATATTCTTGATCGAAGTCAAGCAATAAACTGCATTACTTGTGGACGAGCTCAGGCTGGCTGAGGTAATGCCTGGCGCGCCAGTGCGCACAGGACGTCGAACGTTGCGTCCAGCGGTTGGGCGCTGGTGTCGAGGCTGAACTCGGCCTTGGAGTAGAAGGCGGCCCGCCCGGCCAGGATGCGCTGCAGGTCTTCCATGGCCTCCGGGCTGGCCGCCATCGGCCGGGTGTCGCCCTGCGCCGAGACGCGCGCCATGTGGTCCGCCGCGCCGGCGCGCAGCCAGATCGTCACGCAATGCGACAGCAGCAGGTTGAAGTTGGCCGCGTCCGACACCAGGCCGCCGGGCGTGGCGATCACCGCTTCGGGGTAGAGCTGGATGGTCTCCTCCAGCGCCCGCCGCTCGTAGCGGCGGTAGGCGTTCATGCCGTACAGGGCGTGGATCTCCGCGATGCTGCAGCCCGCGAACTTCTCGATTTCCCGGCTCAACTCCAGGAACGGAAAGCCCAGTTCGTCCGCCAGCATCTGCCCCAGCGTGGACTTGCCGGCGCCGCGCAAGCCGATCAACGCCACCCGTGAGCCGCGCGCCGTGCCGCCGGCGGTGCCGGTGCCGAACAGCTCGCCGAGGGCGATCCGGGCGCGGCGCAACTCGGCGTCGCCGCGGCCCTGCAGCAGTTCGCGGATCAGCAGCCATTCGGGCGACAGCGTCGTCTCGTCGCCCAGCAGCTCGGCCAGGGAGCAGTGGAGAGCGCCCGCAACTTGCAGCAGCACGAGCGCCGAGGGATTGCCGGTGCCGTACTCGAGGTTGGCGAGGTGCCGCTCCGACACGTCGGCCGCCAGCGCCACCGCCTTGCGCGTCAACCCGCGGCGGGCGCGCAAGGCCCGCACGCGCTCGCCCAGGGCGGCGAGGAACGGACTGCGATCCGATTTTGCCACCGGATCGACTTCATGCAATATAGTGCCGGACATGGGAATTGCTGACCTTATCGTGCGAGTATGCACAATAATGCGTCTTCTCCGCAAGGGAGAGATACCGCAATCAGGGCGGAGCCGCCGGAAGCGACGTCCGGCACCGTTTCGCCAGGAGCCGCTCAGGTGTCCTTGGAGATCTTGATCGACGGGAACTTGGAGGAGAAGTCCTTGGCCTTGTGCGCGATCTTGATCGCCACTTGCCGGGCCACGGCCTTGTAGATCGAGGCCAGTTCGCCATCCGGGTCGCTCACCACCGTGGGCTTGCCGCTGTCGGCCTGCAGGCGGATCTTGATGTCCAGCGGCAAGGCGCCCAGGTAGTCCATCCCGTATTCCGCCGCCATGCGTTTGCCGCCGCCTTCACCGAAGATGTGCTCGGCGTGGCCACACTGGCTGCACACGTGCACCGCCATGTTCTCCACGATGCCGAGGATGGGCACGCCCACCTTCTCGAACATCTTGATGCCCTTCTTGGCGTCGAGTAGCGCGATGTCCTGCGGCGTCGTGACGATCACCGCGCCCGTCATCGGCACGCGCTGCGACAGCGTGAGCTGGATGTCGCCGGTGCCCGGCGGCAGGTCGACGATCAGGTAGTCCAGCTCGGCCCAATTGGTCTGGCGCAGCAGCTGCTCCAGCGCCTGGGTGGCCATGGGGCCGCGCCAGATCATCGCTTCGTCCTGCGCCACCAGGAAGCCGATCGACATGACCTGCACGCCGTAGTTCTCCAGCGGCTCCATGGTCTTGCCGTCGGACGACTCGGGCCGGCCTTCGATGCCCATCATCATGGGCTGGCTGGGGCCGTAGATGTCGGCATCGAGCAGGCCCACCGCCGCGCCTTCGGCGGCCAGCGCCAGGGCGAGGTTCACGGCAGTCGTGCTCTTGCCGACGCCGCCCTTGCCGGACGCGACGGCGATGATGTTCTTGACCTTGGGCAGCAGCGCCACGCCGCGTTGCGCCGCGTGCGCAACGATCTTGCTCGAGACGTTGACGGAAACGTTGTTCACGCCCGGCACGCCCTTGGCCGCGGCGATGAGCTCCTTGCGGAACCCGGGGATCTGGCTCTTGGCCGGATAGCCCAGTTCCACGTCGAAGGAAACGTCGCCCTCATGGACCTGCAGGTTCTTGACAGCCTTGGTGCTGACGAAGTCCTTGCCGGTGTTGGGGTCGGTGACGGCCGCGAGGGCCTCTAGCAACTGCTCTTGGGTAGCCATGGGTGTGATTTTTCCTGTTCCTTCAGCCAGTGTAACGGTGTCCCCTATAACCCTTCTGGAGGGTTTCGGCGACGTTCAACCAACGCACGCAGGGCCGGTGACGCCGCAGCTAAAATGCCCGGTTCCCCCTGGAAAACCCCTCATGCCCGCACAGCGCAAGCTCTTCGTCACCACCGCCCTGCCGTACGCCAACGGCAACTTCCACATCGGCCACATCATGGAGTACATCCAGGCCGACATCTGGGTGCGGTTCCAGCGAATGCAGGGCAGCCAGGTGCATTTCGTCTGCGCCGACGACGCCCACGGGGCGCCGATCATGATCGCCGCCGAAAAAGCCGGCAAGACGCCGCAGCAGTTCGTGGCGGACATCGCCGCGGGCCGCAAGCCCTACCTGGACGGCTTCCACATCGGCTTCGACAACTGGCACAGCACCGACGCGCCCGAGAACCACGAGCTGGCGCGGCAAATCTACCGTGACCTGAAGGCCAACGGCTTGATCTCCAGCAAGGTGATCGAACAGTTCTTCGACCCGGCCAAGAACATGTTCCTGCCGGACCGTTTCATCAAGGGCGAGTGCCCCAACTGCCACGCGAAGGACCAGTACGGCGACAACTGCGAGGTCTGCAGCAAGGTGTACAGCCCCACCGACCTGATCAACCCGTACTCCGCGCTCTCCGGCGCGACCCCGGTGCTGAAAAGCTCCGAGCATTTCTTCTTCAAGCTGTCCGACGCGCGCTGCATGGCTTTCCTCAAGGAATGGACGCGCACGGAAGGTCGCCTGCAGACCGAGGTGCTGAACAAGATCAGCGAATGGCTGGAGCCGGGCGAGAGCGGCAAGGCGGTGCTGGGCGATTGGGACATCAGCCGCGACGCGCCCTACTTCGGCATCGAGGTCCCGGATGCGCCGGGCAAATACTTCTACGTGTGGCTGGACGCGCCGGTGGGCTACCTCGCCTCGCTCAAGAACTACCTGGGCAGGATCGGTGTGGACTACGACCAGTTCATCGCCGATCCCGAGGTGGAGCAGTACCACTTCATCGGCAAGGACATCATCACCTTCCACACGCTGTTCTGGCCGGCGATGCTGCATTTTTCCGGGCGCAAGGTGCCCAACAGGATTTTCGTGCACGGCTTCCTCACCGTGAACAACGGCGAGAAGATGAGCAAGAGCCGAGGCACCGGGCTGGACCCGCTCAAGTACCTCTCGCTCGGCATGAACCCGGAGTGGCTGCGCTACTACCTCGCGGCCAAGCTGTCCGGGCGCAACGAGGACATCGACTTCAACCCCGAAGACTTCATGGCGCGGGTGAACAGCGACCTGATCGGCAAGTACGTGAACATCGCCAGCCGGGCGGTGAAGTTCCTGCCGGGCGGCAAGCTCACCGCTGCCGCCGCGGAACCCGGCGAGGTGGCCCTGGTGCAGAACGTGCAGGCGCTGTACGAAGCGCGGGACTACGGCCGCGCGCTTCGCGACATCATGGCCTACGCCGACAAGGTGAACCTGCGCTTCGACGGTGCCGCGCCGTGGAAGCTGGTCAAGGAGGGCAAGGCGGGCGAGGCCGCGGACGTCTGCTCGGTGTGCATCGAGAGTTTCAAGGTCATGACCGCGTGCCTGAAGCCGGTGCTGCCCGCCCTCGCCGCCCAGGCCGAGGCCTTCCTGCAGTGCGCGCCGCTGGACTGGTCCAACGCCGCCACGCCGCTGGGCGTGGGCCACACGATCGGCAGCTACAAGCACCTGATGCAGCGCGTCGAGGAAAAGCAGCTGGATGCGCTGTTCGAGGCGCCGGCCGCGCCCGAGCCCGCAAGGCAGGTTCCGGGCGGCGAGGAACTCGCGCCCGCCATCACCATCGACGACTTCGTGAAGATCGACCTGCGCATCGCGAAGATCGTCGCGTGCGAGGCAGTGGAAGGCTCGACCAAGCTGCTGCGCCTGACGCTCGACGCCGGCGAAGGCAGGATGCGCAACGTGTTCTCGGGCATCGCCTCCGCCTACAAGCCGGAGGATCTGGTCGGCAAGCTCACCGTGTTGGTGGCCAACCTGGCGCCGCGCAAGATGAAGTTCGGCGTGAGCGAAGGCATGGTGCTGGCGGCGAGCCACGGCGACGAAAAGGCCAACCCCGGCATCTATGTGCTGGAGCCCACGCCAGGCGCGCAGCCGGGCATGCGGGTGCGCTAGTCCCGCTCGCCCGGGTGCCCGCCGGCGGGCAGGTCGAATCGCCGCGCTCACGAGAGCTGGCCGGTCTTGAAAGCGGACGTGGCGCGGACGCCGCGGGGGGGGGGTGACGGCGCGGGCGTGAACAAACGCCGGATTTCCCCGTGCGAGCATGTGCGGGCCGTGGCCCGACTTGTCCCAGGTCAAGAAAACACCACCGTCGCGCGGCACTTGCCATGGATCAATTGAGTTCTTTTTTAAGGTGTACTTGTAATGCATCTTTTAAGAAACTTCCCCTCACGCATCAACGAACGCGATGCGGAACCAACAAGAAGGGTTGATCCAGATGTTTCACAGTTTCAAGAACAACATGAGTCCGCTGGCCCTCGCCGCCGCACTGTGTTTCGCCATTCCGGGCGCGATGGCCGCCAGCCAGGCCGCACCCGCGGCCAAGTCCTCCAGTGCCGCTGCGCCCACGGCAGCCGCCAGGCACTACGTGCTCGAGACCGGCATCGTCGACGGCAAGATGGTCTTCATCGACGAGAAGGGCCGTCCGAACCCGGTGCTGCGGGCGAACGTCGGCGACACCGTCGAAATCAAGGTGAAGAGCGGCGAAGGCGCCGAGCACGACATCGCCATTCCGGACCTGAAGGTGCAGTCGAAGAAATTCGATGGCACCACCGGCCCGACGTCGGTGCGGTTCAAGGTGGCCCAGCCCGGCAAGTTCGCGTACTACTGCACGATCGCCGGCCACCGCCAGATCGGCATGGAGGGCGTGTTGGAGGTGGCGGGCGGCGCCGGCGCCGGCGCGCCGAAGGCGGCCAATGGCAACGGGAACGCCGGCGTCGCCGACCTCTACACGCCATCGGCAGCACCCACCGCGGCGGCGAATCCCCAAGCCGTCAGCATCTCCCAGGACCCCGCGGCCGTGCCAGCGCCCATCGGCAACCGAGCGCCGCAGTTGCTGAAGTACCGCATGGAAACGGTGGAACTGGCCGGCAAGCTGGACGACGGCACCACCTTCACCTACTGGACCTTCGACAAGAAGGTGCCCGGCCCGATGTTGCGCGCCCGGGTCGGCGACACCATCGAGTTGACGCTCGCCAACGCCAAGAGCAGCAAGCAGATCCACTCGATCGACCTTCACTCCGTCACTGGCGGCCACGGCGGCGGGGAGCACACGCAGGTCGGCCCCGGCCAGGAAAAGACGATCACGTTCAAGCTGCTCAATGCGGGCCTCTACGTGTACCACTGCGCCACGCCGCTCGTGCCCCAGCATATATCGGCCGGCATGTACGGGATGATCCTGGTGGAACCCGAGGGCGGCCTGCCCAAGGTCGACAAGGAGTACTACGTGATGCAGGGCGACCTCTACACGAAGCACGCGCATGGCACCAAGACCCACCAGGAGTTCGACACCGGCAAGATGTCGAACGAAATGCCCGACTACTACGTCTTCAACGGCGCGGTGGGGTCGCTCACCAAGGAGCACAAGATGACGGCCAGGGTCGGCGAGACGGTGCGCCTGTTCTTCGGAGTCGGTGGCCCGAACAAGATCTCGTCCTTTCACGTGATCGGCGAGATCTTCGACAAGGTCTACAGCGAGGGTTCGCTCACCACGATCAAGAAGGATGTGCAAACCACGCTGGTGCCGGCCGGCGGCGCCACGATCGTCGAAATGAAAATGGACTACCCGGGCCAGTACCTGCTGGTCGATCACGCCCTGTCGCGCGCCGGGAAGGGCCTGGTGGGCGCCATCGCCGTCAGTGGCGACGCCGACAAGGGCATCTACAACGGCGGCGGGAAAGGAGCGGGGAGCAACCACTGAACGCTGCGCCGCGCAGGAACGGGCCCGCTTCGGCGGGCCTTTTTTTCGCGTTGGCGATGTCTGCCGCATTCGGCGGGGCGGCGAACATGGGCGGCCGCGTCGCCAGCCCTGCCCGTGCGGCATGGCTGCGTTACAAATGATCCGTAGAATCGGCCCGGCCCCCTTGCAAGGAACGACTGATGCCCCGCAGTAACGCCTCCCGTTTTCGCAGCGCCCTGCTCTGCGCCCTTGCGTGCGTGCTTCTTGGCGGCTGCGCCGTCATCACCGTGGCCGGTGCGGCCGTGGGCGTCGCGGCGACGGGCGCGAGCCTCGCGGTGGACGCCGGTGTCGGGGCCGTCAAGCTGACCGGCAAGGCCATCGGCGCCGCTGCCGGCGCGGTGACGCCCGACAGCGACTAACTCCCCGCGTCGCGCGGCCGGCGCAACGCCGGCCGGATGTCCACGATCACAGGCGGGCTGGCAACGGCCACGAGCAGCAGCGCCACCGGGATCGTCGCGCTGAACCCCAGGGACTTGAAGGCCAGCGCGCCGGCGATGCCGCCGACGAAGAACAGGCCGAGGATCGTGGCGTGGATGAACAGCTTGTCGCGGTTGGCCCGCACGAAGTGGATGTCGTCGAGGTCGCGCGTGCGGTTCCAGTAAACCAGGCGCCCCAGTTCGATACCGAGGTCGGTGACGATGCCGGTCATGTGCGTGGTTCGGATCTCGGCTTGCGAGATCTTGGTGACGATCGCGTTCTGCAGACCCATGATGAAGCACAGCAGGAAGACCGTGGCGGGCACGAGCAGCCAGCCGAACGCCGCGAGGTTGGCGCCCACGAGGCCGAAGACCAGCAGCAGTCCCGCCTCCAGCAGCAACGCGAGCGCGTACTTGCTGTGCATCTGCCTGCGGCGCGCCCAGTTGATCAGGATGGCGGTCGTCGCCGCGCCGCCGATGAACGCCAGCAGCAGCGCCAGGCCCGCGAGCGCCAGCGCGAGGCTGCCGGTGGCGAGGTCGTCCGCCATGGCGGAAACGATGCCCGTCATGTGCGACGTGTAGCGCTGCACGGCGAGGAAGCCGCCGGCATTGATCGCGCCGGCGACGAACGCCAGCACGGCCCCCAGCTGCCTGTTGGCGCGCTGGGTGCGTTGGCGGGAGGTGAGGTTGTGGAGGAACTGGACCATGATTATTCGGTGCGCGCGGCCGGCTTGCCGCGCTGGACGGCCGTGAGGATGCCGCGCAGGATCTCGATCGGCGCCGGCGGGCAGCCCGACACGACCACATCTACGGGGACGACCTGGGCCACGCCGCCGCAGATGGCATAGCTCTCGCCGAAAATCCCGCCGTCGCGACCGCAGTCACCGACTGCAACCACCAGCTTGGGCTCGGGCGTGGCGTCGTAGGTGCGGCGCAGCGCCACTTCCATGTTGCGCGAAACCGGCCCCGTCACCAGCAGCATATCGGCGTGACGGGGGCTGGCCACGAACTTGATGCCCAGGCCTTCGATGTTGTAGTAAGGGTTGGCCAGCGCATGGATTTCCAGCTCGCAGCCGTTGCATGACCCGGCGTCCACCTGACGGATGGTCAGCGCCTGGCCGAGAATGGCCAACAACTCGGCCTGGATGCGCGCCGTCTCGTCGCGCGAGGCGTCGCCCACCGGAGGCGGCTCGGTGGGCATGCCGCCGCGGGCGATCTGCTTGATGACTTTCCACATGGTTGCGGGTCCGCTATTACAGGTCCTGGCCCGAGTAGCTCAGGTTGAACGATTTGTTGATGAGAGGGAAGTCCGGGACGATGTTGCCGATCACCGCATGCTCGATCACCGGCCAGTTCTGCCACGACGGGTCATGGCAGTGGCAGCGCCGTATCCGCACATCGGCTCCCTGCGCCGTTAGCTCCAACGCCACCAGAACTTCCCCGCGCCAGCCCTCGACCCATCCCGCACCGAATGCGTCGACCGGTTCCAGCCGCACGTCGACACGCGTTGCACCGGCGGGCAGCCCGGACGCCATCGCCCGGATCAGCCGAAGCGATTCGAACGCCTCGTCGAACCGGACGGCCACGCGCGCCGCGACGTCACCGGCCGGGTGTATCGCCACTTTCACGGCCAGCGCGTCATAAGGCGGCCAGGGCTGGTCGCGGCGCAGGTCCCTGGGCTGGGCGCTGGCACGGGCAGCCAGCCCGGTGAGCCCCAGCCGGACGGCGAGCTCGGCGCTGACACGGCCGGTCCCGGCAAAGCGATCCTGCAACCCGGCGTGCTCGTCGTAGATCGTGCGCAGCGCCAGCAGCTCGGCCTCGATCGTGTCGCACTGCTGCGACAGGCGCGCAGCTGCAGCCGCGTCGACATCGCCCGCCACACCGCCCGGGACCACGCAGTCCATCATGAAGCGATGGCCGAAGAGCTGCATCGACAGGCGCAGCCAATCCTCCTTCAGGCGCGAGAACTGCGCGAGGGCCACGCCCAGCGCGGCATCGTTGCCCAGCGCGCCGAGGTCGCCGAGGTGGTTGGCCACGCGCTCGCGCTCGAGCATCAGCGCACGCAACCACTGCGCCCGCGGCGGGATCTCGCACCCGGCGGCGGATTCCAGCGCCATGCAATAGGCCCAGGCGTACGCCACCGTCGTGTCGCCCGACACGCGCCCGGCCAGGCGGTGGCCCTCCAGCGGCGCCAGTTGCGTGAAGCGCTTCTCGATGCCCTTGTGCGTATAGCCCAGCCGCTCCTCCAGCCGCAGCACCTTCTCGCCGACCACCGAGAACCGGAAATGCCCGGGCTCGATGATCCCGGCGTGCACCGGCCCGACAGCGATCTCGTGCACCCCGTCGCCCTCGACCCGCACGAACGGGTAGTCCATGAGTGGCCCGGCCGCGCAGGCGGCGCCCTCGCGCAGGGGGAAGTGGTCCGCGGGCCAGGCGCCATGGTTCAGCCAGGGGCGGTGGTCGGCAGCGCCGACGGCACGCGCGCCCGACAGGTCGAAGGCCGCCCGCTGCATCCGGCCCGCGGCGGGAAAGGTCCTGGACAGGTCGGGGTAACCGGAAGCGCCCGGTGCCAGCGGCAACTCGAGCCACACCAGGCCGCTCGCAGATGCATAGGCCGCGCAGACAGAAGTCCCGCGGGACGCGCCACGGTCCGAGGCCCAGAGCGCGACCAGCCGCCCCCCCGCCTTCGCCATGGTGCCGGCCGCCAGCTGCCAGCCCGTGGCATCCACGGCGCCGCGCCAGATCGGCAGCACGCCCGGCAGGCGAACGAGGTCGGTATGGATTCCCGGCAAATCCATGTCAGCCTCCCAGCATCCGGGCCGCTTCCCGGTACCACAGGTCCAGGTAAGGCGGGATATACAGCCCCAGCATCAGGCCGAGCGCGAGATGCACGAACACGGGCAGCAACGCCGGCGAATGGGCCAGCGGCTTCACGGTCGTTTCGCCGAACACCATCGGCAGCACCTTGCTGAACACGGCGGCGAAGGCCACGGCCAGCGCGAGAAGCAGGAAGGGCGTCGCCCATGGCTGCTCGCGCATGGCGGTGGTGAGGATCAGGAATTCGCTGGCGAACACACCGAACGGCGGCATGCCGAGGATCGCGAGCGAACCCAGCATCAGGCCCCAAGCCACCGTGGGGCTGACCTTGATCAGGCCGCGGATGTCCTCCATGACCTGGGTGCCGGCCTTCTGGCACGCGTGGCCGACGGCATAGAAGATCGCGGACTTGATGAGGGAATGCACCGTCATGTGCAGCAGCCCGGCGTAATTGGCGATCGGCCCGCCCAGGCCGAAAGCGAACGTGATCAGCCCCATGTGCTCGATCGACGAGTACGCGAACATGCGCTTCACGTCCTTCTGGCGCGACAGGAAGAACGCCGCCACCACCACCGACAGCAGCCCGAACGCGATCATGAGCTGGCTGGCCAGCGCGGTTTGCAGGGCCCCGTCGGTCAGCACCTTGCACCTGAGCACCGCATAGAGCGCCACGTTCAGCAGCAGGCCCGACAGCACCGCGGATACCGGCGTCGGGCCTTCGGCATGGGCGTCGGGTAGCCAGTTGTGCAGCGGCACCAGGCCGACCTTGGTGCCGTAGCCGATGAACAGGAACGCGAACGCCAGCGTGATGATGTTGGGGTCCAGCTGATTCTTGACTTCGGCCAGGTTGGTCCACAGCAGCCCCCCGCCTTCGGGGCCGAGCACCCGTTCCGAGGCCATGTGCAGCAGCACGGTTCCCAGCAACGCGAGGGCAATGCCGACGCCGCAGAGGATGAAGTACTTCCACGCCGCCTCCAGGCTGGCGGCCGTGCGATACACGCTGACGAGGAGCACGGTGGTGAGCGTGGCCGCCTCCATCGCCACCCAAAGGATGCCCATGTTGTTGGTCGTCAGCGCAAGCAGCATGGTGAAGCTGAACAGCTGGTACATGCTGTGGTACAGGCGCAGGCGCGGCGGCGTCATCTTGCCGTGGTCGCGCTCGACCCGCATGTAGGGCCGCGAGAAGATCGCCGTGGTCAGCCCGACGAACGCCGTGAGCGTGACCAGAAATACGTTGAGGGGGTCGATGAAGAACTGGCGGTCCCAGGCGAACAGCGGCCCGTCGTCGATCACGCGGGCCGTGAGCACGCAGGCGGCCAGGAAGGTGCCGAGGCTGAAACCGACGTTGATGTCGCGCGCGCCGTCGCGGTGTCCGGTGAGGGCCAGCACCACGCCGCCCACGATCGGGATGCCGAGGACGAAATACAGCGGGTGCACCTAGTCTTCCTTCAGCTTCTCGAGGTTGTGGATGTCCAGGCTGTCGAACTGCTCGCGGATCTGGAACATGAACACGCCGAGGATCAGGATGCCCACCAGCACGTCCAGCGCGATGCCGAACTCCACGATCATCGGCATCCCGCCGGTGGCGGCGGTGGCCGCGAAGATCAGGCCGTTTTCCATCGACAGGAAGCCGATCACCTGCGGCACGGCCCGCGAGCGCGTGATCATCATCATGAACGACAGCAGCACGCAGGCCAGCGCGATGCCCAGCGAGCCGCCCGCGATCGAGGCCGACAGGCGCGAGATCGGCAACGCGAGGCTGAAGGAAAAGATCACCAGGCCGATCCCCACGATCATGAGCGTGGGCACGTTGATCAGCGGCTCCACGTCCCAGCGCACGTTCAGGCGGTGGATGACGCGGTAGAGCAGCCAGGGGATGAGGATCACCTTGAGCGCGAGCGTCAGCCCCGCGGAGACGTAGAGGTCGGGATTGCTGGACGTGTATCCCAGGAGCACCGATGCCGCCACCAGCGCGGCGCCCTGCAGCGCGAAGATGTTGATCAGCGACGCGATCCGGCGCTGCGAGATCATCGCGAACGACAGCAGCAGGATGCCGGCGGCCAGCAGGTTGATCAGCTGGGGGATGTATTTCATCGCATGCTCCCTCACGCTCCCAGCAGGATGCTGACCAGCAGGCCGATCACGGCCAGCATGAAGGCCGTGGCCAGGAACTCGGGTACGCGGAAGATCCGCATCTTGGCGCTGATGGTCTCCAGGAACGCCAGCGCCGCCCCGCCGACCGCCAGCTTGAAGACGAGCGCCGGCATCGCCAGCAGCAGCGCCAGCGGCGCCCCGGCCTCGGCAATGCCCCAGGGGAAGAACAGCGCGAGGCCGATGCACGAGTAGGCGAACAGCTTGAGGCTGGCGGCCCATTCGAGCAGGGCCAGGTGCCGGCCCGAATACTCGAGGATCAGCGCCTCGTGGATCATCGTCAGTTCGAGGTGCGTGGCGGGGTTGTCCACCGGGATACGGGCGTTCTCCGCCAGCGAGATCATGGTGAAGGCCACGCCGGCGAAAGCGAGGCTGGGATAGATCGCCAGCTCCCGGTGCGCCAGCGTCCCCACGATCGTCGTGAGCGAGGTGGACTTGGAGATGAGCGAGGCGCAGAAGAAGACCATCAGCAGCGCCGGCTCCGCGAGGAAGCCGACGAACATCTCGCGCCGCGCCCCGAGCGTGCCAAATGCCGTCCCGACGTCCATCGCCGCGAGGCTGATGAAGACGCGGGCCAGCGCGAACAGGCCCACCAGCGCGATGGCGTCGGCCGCGGGCGACAGCGGCAGGTCCGTGGACAGCGTCGGCACGATAGCGCTGGCCAGCACCATGCAGCCGAACACGATGTACGGCGCGGCCCGGAACAGCTGCGAGGCGTTGTCGGCCAGCACCGAATCCTTGTGGAACAGCTTGTGCAGCACCCGGTACGGCTGCAGCAGCGGGGGCGCCGACTTGTTCTGCAGCCAGGCCCGGCACTGGTTGACCCAGCCCGTCATCAGCGGCGCCAGCAGCAAGGCCGCCACGATGGCCAACAGTTGGGAGAGGAATCCGAGCCAGCTCATCTCATCACCACCAGCAACACCGCAACCAAGGTGAGGAAGCTGTAGAGCAGGTACACGGCGATCCGCCCCTGCTGCAGCAGCCCGATCCATTTCGACAGCCGCTCGACGCCCGCCGCCACCGGCAGATAGATCCAGTGCCAGAAGTGGTCGCCGATCGTGACCCGGTAGCGCGGGTGCGAATCGGAGGGCAGGGGCAGCTCGCGCTCCATGCGGAAGAACGGCTCGAAGATCTGGCGGATCGGCTGGCCGAAGCCCTCGGCGGTGTCCTGCATGCGCGCCGTCTGCCACGGGAACCCGCAGTCCCAGGCGGGCGAGCGCCGCGAGCGGCCGTGGTAGAGCGCCCGCACCAGCAGGTACGCGAGCGCCGATCCGGCGGCGACGCCGAGCAGGAAGATCACCGGCCCGTAGCTCGCGCGCTCGATCGCCACCGGCACCAGCAGCCAGCCGACGGCGGCCACCGTCTCGCCCAGGCCGGCACCCACCAGATGCCGCGTTACCGGGTCGATCACGGCGATGAACTGCGTGGGCAGCAGGCCGAGGAGCACACAGCCCGCCACCAGCCAGAGCATGCCCAGGCGCTCCCAGGCCCCCGCGTCATGCGCATGGGACAGCGCCTCCTCGCGCGGCTGCCCGAGGAACACGACGCCGAAGAATTTCACCATGACGTAGCCGGAAAGCGCCGCCACCAGTGCGATCAACGCAGCGACGACGGGGATGAGCATGTTCAGGAACGAGCTGGGAAGGCCGGGCGTGAACAGGAAGCTTTGCAGCAGCAGCCATTCGGACACGAAGCCCCCCAGCGGCGGCAGGCCGGCGCAGGCCAGCGCGCCGAACAGCGTCAGCCACGTCACCCAGGGCATGTAGCGGATCAGGCCGCCCAGCTTGCCCAGGCTGCGCTCGCCCGTGGCATGCAGCACGGCACCGGTCCCGAGGAACAGCAGGCTCTTGAAGAAGGCATGGCTCGCCACGTGGTACAGGGCCGCCGTGAGCGCGAGCGCCGCCACGGCCTTCATCCCATAGGCCGAGAACAGCACGGCCAGCCCGATCCCCGCGAACAGCAGCCCGATGTTCTCGATCGACGAATAGGCCAGCAGCCGCTTCATGTCCACCTGCGCAGCCGAAAAGACCACACCGAACAGCGCCGTGGCCAGCCCCAGGGCGAGCAGGACCACGCCCCACCACCAGACCTGGAAATGCAGGAGGTCGAACGACACGCGCAGCACGCCGTAGACGGCGGTCTTGAGCATCACGCCGCTCATGAGGGCGGACACGGGCGACGGCGCGGCCGGATGCGCCTCGGGCAGCCAGACGTGCAGCGGCACCAGGCCGGCCTTGGCGCCGAAACCGAACAGGGCCAGCAGGAAGGCGACGGAGGCCCAGAACGGCGTGTGCGCCTGGGCCCGCATGTTGGCGAAGGTGTAGTCGCCCGTGTTGGCCTGCAGCACGCCGAAAGACAGGAGGATGCCGATGGCGCCGATGTGGGCGATCAGCAGGTAGAGGTAGCCGGCGCGCCGGATTTCCGGGATCCGGTGGTTCGCGATGACCAGGAAGAACGATGACAGCGCCATCGTCTCCCACATCACCATGAAGGCGTAGGCGTCGTCGGCCAGCACCACCAGCGCCATGCTGGCGAGGAACACGTGGTATTCCAGGCACAGCAGCCCGGGCGGTGTGCCCTCCCCCTTGCGAAAGTAGCCCGCCGCGAAGGCCGACACGCCGGCCGACGCCCCCGCGATCACCATCAGGAAGAACGCCGACAGGCCGTCCAGCCGCAGGTGGAAAGGCAGGCCGGGCAGGCCGAGGGGCAGCGTCGTCACTTCCGGCGTCGCGAAGACGGCGCTCAGGGCCACGCCGAACACGACCAGCGCGATCGCGCCGCCCGCGGGGAACAGCACCCGTGCCACGAACGCCAGGCGCCGCAACGCGAAGAGGCCGGCGGCGCCCACGAGGAGCCACGCGGCGACGGCGGCCAGGAGCCAGTCCAGGTGCGCCCAGGACGAAGGATCGGGCCAGGCGCTCATGTTCCCAACCCGGTCGCCGAGACCGGTCCAGGTGCGCCGAACAGGGAGCCGTCCATACCCGGATAAGTGTAATGGACGGCTGAGCCGCGCGATTGACGCACCGGAAAGATGCAATCGCACCTCTTCCCGAGCGCGGGCGACCCCTGTTATGTCAAGGAGGCCCCCAGGCGTGGGGCGTAAAATCAGCCAAAAGGCCTGCCCATGTCCATCTTCCTGCGAATCTTCCGCCGCCCCGACTACAACTCGGAGGTCACCCAGTTCATCGAGGGGCTCAAGACCGCCAAGCCTTCCCTGGAAGCCGAGCAGCGCGCCAGCCGCGCCATCTGGTGGGACAAGCTGGTGGACCGCGAGGCGTGGCGCGAGTGGCGCAGCGCCCGCGTGCCGCAGAAGCCCTACGTGTACCAGACCGAAGGCAAATGACCCAGGCCGGCGAAGCGACGCTGCCCGAACCGGCGGCGCCCGAGGTGCCCGGCATGCCCGACGTGGTGGACCAGGTGGCGCTGGCAAGGCTCTACGGCGAACCGCTGTTCGCCATGCCCACGGACCTGTACATCCCCCCGGATGCGCTGGAAGTGTTCCTGGAGGCCTTCGAGGGGCCGCTGGACCTGCTGCTGTACCTGATCCGCAAGCAGAACTTCAACATCCTCGACATCCCGATGGCCGGCGTCACGCGCCAGTACCTCGTGTACGTGGACGAGATCCGCACGCGCAACCTCGAGCTGGCCGCCGAATACCTGCTGATGGCCGCGATGCTGATCGAGATCAAGTCGCGCATGCTGCTGCCGCCGCGCAAGACCGCCGAGGGCCAGGAGCCCGAGGACCCGCGTGCGGAACTCGTGCGCCGCCTGCTGGAATACGAGCAGATGAAACTCGCGGCAGCGCGCCTGAACGAAGTGCCGCAGATGGGCCGCGACGTGCTTCGCGCCCAGGTCTACATCGAGCAGGCCCTGCAGCCGCGCTTCCCCGACGTCAACGTGGTCGACCTGCAGGAAGCCTGGCGCGACATCGTCAAGCGCGCCAAGCTCGTGCAGCACCACAAGATCACGCGCGAGGAGCTGTCGGTGCGCGAGCACATGAGCATCGTGCTGCGCAAGCTTCAGGGACGCAAGTTCGTCGAGTTCGAGAACCTGTTCGACCCGTCGCGCGGCATCCAGGTGCTGATCGTCACCTTCATCGCCATGCTGGAGCTGGCCAAGGAAGCGCTGATCGACCTCACGCAGGCCGAAGCCTACGCCCCCATCTACGTGCGGCTGGCCTACCAGCCTGCTTGAATATGGCCCCCACGCTTGCCCACTGCGTGCGCTGCGCTGCCCCCCGAGGGGGCCCAGTCGCCTTGGGGCGGCCCGGCGGCGACTGATATCTCATGAACAAGTCAAACACACTCGCACAGGATTTCGACGTCCTCATCGTCGGCAGCGGCCTCGCGGGCCTGTCCGCGGCGCTGCACCTCGCGCCCACGCACCGTGTCGCCATCCTCACCAAGCGCGCCATGAGCGACGGCGCCAGCGGCTGGGCGCAAGGCGGCATCGCCGCCGTGATGGCCGAGGACGACAGCTTCCAGTCCCACGTCGACGATACCTTGGTGGCGGGCGCGGGCCTGTCGCAGCTGGACGCCACCCGTTTCGTGGTGGAGCACGCGCCCGAGAGCATCGAGTGGCTGCGCCGGCTGGGCGTGCCGTTCTCGCAGGAAGCCGGCCACCTGCACCTGACGCGCGAGGGCGGCCACAGCGCGCGGCGCATCGTCCACGTGACCGACGCCACGGGCGCGGCCGTGCAGCACACGCTGATCGACCGGGTGCGGCGCACGCCCAACATCACGCTGTTCGAGCAGCACACCCTGGTGGACCTGATCACCGGCCGCAAGCTTGGGCTGGCCGACGGCAACGCCTGCCTGGGCCTGTATGCGCTGGACGATGCCTCCGACGAAGTCGTGACCTTCCGCGCCCCGCACACGATCCTGGCGACCGGCGGCGCGGGCAAGGTCTACCTGTACACCACCAACCCCGACACCGCCACCGGCGACGGCATCGCCGCGGCCTGGCGCGCTGGCTGCCAGGTCGGCAACATGGAATTCATCCAGTTCCATCCGACCTGCCTGTACCACCCGCACGCCAAGAGTTTCCTGATCACAGAGGCGGTGCGCGGCGAAGGTGGCCACCTCAAGCTGCCACCGCACCTGGGCAGCCACCGTTTCATGCCCGACCACGACCCGCGCGCCGAACTCGCGCCGCGCGACGTGGTGGCGCGTGCGATCGACTTCGAGATGAAGAAGCACGGCCTGGACTGCGTGCACCTGGACATCTCGCACCAGAGCCCCGCGTTCCTGCAGGAGCATTTCCCCAACATCCTGGCGCGCTGCGCCGAGCTGGGCATCGACATCACGCGCGAGCCGATCCCGGTGGTGCCCGCGGCGCACTACACCTGCGGCGGCGTGGTGACCGACCTGGCCGGCCGCACCGACATCGCCGGCCTGTACGCGGTGGGCGAGACCACCTGCACCGGCCTGCACGGCGCCAACCGGCTGGCCAGCAACTCACTGGTGGAGTGCATGGTGTTCGCGCAGGGCGCGGTCAACGCGATCCGCAGCGCCGCCGGCGTGGCCACACCGGCCATGCCACTGTGGGACGACAGCCGGGTGACCGACGCCGACGAGCAGGTGGTGATCTCGCACAACTGGGACGAGCTGCGCCGCTTC
>JAUYOG010000012.1 GCA_030695945.1 Ramlibacter sp. | reverse complement strand
CGTTTCATGCTCGCCGTACCTGTTTGAGCAGAGCGGCCTTAGGCGCTCTGCGAGTTGTACGGCGCCGGCCCCAGGCCGAGGGTAGCGGAGCGGAGTCGTCGCAGTGCGACGACCGTCACAGTATGAGCCGCTGCCGGGTACCGCCTGACGCGACGCGACGCAACACGAAACGCCTGACGCGACGCGAACCAGGGCAAACCGAAGGGGCAATGTCCTACACCCACCGCCGTCCGCGCTGCCTACGATGGCGGCATGAAGACGCCGCTCGCATCACCGCCGGAAGACCTCGCGGAATCCGCCGCGGGCGAGGAAGACCCGGGATCGGCCATCGATATCGACGCCGCGCTTGCGCAAGGCGGAGCGCCGCGACCCGGCGACGACAGCTGCCCGCAATGCGGTGGCAGCGGCAAGGTCGCCGGGCTCGAGTGCAGCATGTGCCAGGGCACGGGCAAGGTGCCGGCGGGCACGGGCGCCCCCTGACGCGCCGCCGGGCTACAGTGCGCCGATGCCCGCCGCTGCAACTGCCGCTCCTTTCCGCCTCGGTCCCCTCCCGGAACGCCGCAAACTCCAGACCCGCAGCGGCGCGCTCGAATACGTGGCGTCGGGCGCGGGGCAACCCACCATCGTGCTGCTCAACGGCGCCGGTGTGACGCTGGAAGGCTGGCGCGCACTGTACCCCGCGATCGAGAAGGCCGGCACCGTCTTCGCGTGGAACCGCTTCGGCTTGAAGGGCAGCGACGCGCCAAGGCTGGCGCAGACCGGCGCCGTGGTCGTCGCGTCCCTGCGGGAGCTGCTGGCCTATGCCGGCATGACGCCCCCCTATGTGCTGGTGGGCCATTCGCTGGGCGGCCTCTACGCCAACCTGTTCGCGCGGCTGTACCCGAAGGAAGTCGCCGCCGTGCTGTTCCTGGAAGCGACGCATCCGCGCGACCAGGAAGTGCTGCGGCAGCATGAGACCCAGCTGGCCCGCGCGCTCTCCAAGGTGTTCTCGCTGCCTCAATGGCTGTTCCGCGACAACGTGCATGCGGAAATCGAATGGGTGGCGGAGACGGTCGACGAGGTCGCGGCGGCCGGCCCGTTCCCCGACGTGCCGGTGACGGTGGTGACGGGCGGCGCGAATCCGCCGAAATGGCTGATGTCGGCCGCCGCGCGGAGGGCCCGGCGCGAACACCAGCAGGACCTGGCGCGGCTGTCGCCTCGCGGCGAGCAGGTCATCGCCGCGAAAAGCGGCCATTTCCCCCAGCTTACCGAACCGGGGTTGGTGCTCGACGTGCTGCGCGGCCTGGTCAGCCGGGCGGCAAACCGAGCCGCGTGAAGCCCTCGCTGCCGAGAGGCGTGACGCGCACGACGCGGCTGTGCTTTTGCCGGTCGATCCAGCGCGATGCCTTGAAGTGTTCCGCCAGTGCCGCGCCCAGCGCGCCCCCCAGGTGATCCTGCCGCTCCGACCAGTCCAGGCAGCGGCAGGCGAATTGCCGGCGCCGGTCCCGCGCGGACTGCAGGTCCAGCCCGAGCAGCGTCAGCGCTTTCTCGCCCTTCGGGGTCAACTCCAGCTGCTTGGCATCGCCGGCCAGGCCTTGCAGCCACCCCTTGCGCAGCATCAGCGCGAACAGTCCGGTGCCCAGGCTTCCGGCAAGGTGGTCGTAGCAGTACCGTGCGGCGCGGATCGGCTCGTCCTCGCGCGCCGGTGCCGCCGCCGCCTTGCGGCGCGGGGCGACGCGCATCAGCGACTCGACCATCTGGGCCACGTGCTCGGACGCGAAGCGGAAGTACTTGTGGCGGCCCTGCGATGCCGATTCGAGCAGGCCGTCCTCGAGCAGGCGCTTCAGGTGTGCGGTGGCAGTGGCGGGCTCGACGCCCGCGCCCAGCGCGAGTTCCTTGGCGGTGAGCGCGCGGCCCTCCATCAGCAGCGCGAGCATCTGGATGCGGCGCGGGTCGCCCACGGTGGCGGCGATGCGGGCCAGGTCGGGTTCTGCATTCATAGTTCAATGGTAGCCAAACTGTTGATGCTCGACAAACCGGCCGCGGCTGGCGACACTTCCAATTCCGAATTTCCGGCACCACCGCCCCAACCATGTCCCACTACACCGCTCAGATCCTCTGGCAACGCAAAGGTCAGGACTTCACCGGCAACCGCTACAGCCGGCGCCACCTGATCCGCTTCGACGGCGGCGTCGAGATCGCCGGCTCGTCCTCGCCCCACGTCGTGCCGCCGCCGCAGTCCGACCCCGCGGCCGTCGACCCCGAGGAGCTGTTCGTTGCATCGCTTTCCAATTGCCACATGCTGTGGTTCCTGTCGATCGCGGCCAAGCGGGGCTTCTGCGTCGACAGCTACACCGACACCGCCGAAGGCACGATGGAGCGCAATGCGGCGGGGAAGATGGCGATGACGACAGTCACGCTGCGGCCGCAGGCGATCTTCTCGGGCGAAAAACTGCCCACGCGCGAGCAGCTGGGCGAACTGCACCACCGCGCGCACGAGGAATGCTTCATCGCCAACTCCGTGACCACCGACGTGCGCTGCGAACCCCAGGACTAGACCCATGACCATCACCTGCTTCATCCGGTACGAGATCGACCCGTTCCAGCGCGAGGCCTTCCGCCAGTACGCCGTGGCCTGGGCGGAGATCATCCCGCGCCTGGGCGGCAACCTGCTGGGGTACTTCCTGCCGCACGAGGGCAGCAACTACGAGGCCTGGGGCCTGATCGCATTCGCGAGCCTGGCCGACTACGAGGCCTATCGCGCGCGCCTGAGGCGCGACCCGAAGGTAGTCGAGAATTTCGCCTTTGCCCAGCGCGAGCGCTTCATCCTGCGTGAGGAGCGGCGCTTCACCGAGGTCGTGCCCGAGGCGTTCCAGCGGCCCGCCGTGGAAGCAGTCGCATGATCGCCGTCATCTTCGAGGTGTGGCCGCACCCGGACCACCGCGCGGGCTACCTGGACTGGGCGGCCGAGCTCAAGAACGAGCTGGTGAAGATGGACGGCTTCATCTCCATCGAGCGCTTCCAGAGCCTCACCGATCCGGGCAAGCTCCTGTCGCTGCAGTTCTGGCGCGACGACTCGTGCCTCACGGCCTGGCGCAACCTGGAGGCGCACCGCGCCGCGCAGGCGGCCGGCCGCACGACGATGTTCAGGGAATACCGGCTGCGGATCGCCGAGGTGACGCGGGACTACGGGCTCGACGAGCGCGACCAGGCGCCCGCGGATTCACGGGCCGCCCACGGCTGATTCGCGCGGCCCGGCGTCGGTCGACAGCGCGTCGTCGCAGTGCACCGGAACGCGGCATACGCCGTCCGCGCCGGCGATGGCCTCGATCTCGATCAAGGGCGCCTGCCAGTTCACGCTGCCGAAGATCGATGCGAACGCGGCATCGGCGGCGTCGCGGCCGGTGGCCAGGCGGATGAAGCCCATCGGGATGGCCGTGCCCGAAGGATCGAACAGGTACCAGCGGTGGCCGACGTAGGCCTCGACATAGGCGTGGAAGTCCGGCGGCCCGAGCTTCGGGTCGGCGCCGTAGTCGATGCCGGTGGCGAATCGCGCGGGAATGTTCACCGCGCGGCACAGCGCGATCATCAGGTGCGCGAAATCGCGGCAGACGCCCTGCTTGGTGACCAGCGTGTCGCAGGCCGACGTGTTGGCATCCGAGCTGTTCGACAGGAAGTCGACGTGGCGCAGCACCCAGTCGCGAATCGCCTGCACCCGGCCGTAGCCCTGCCATAGGCTGCCGAATTCCGCGAAGGCGAAGCGGTGCAGGCGGTCGGACTCGCAATAGCGGCTGGGGTAGAGGTAGGGCAGGACCTGCGCGGGCACCTCGGAAATCCACACTTCTTCCAGCGACGCGGGCGCGGCGCGGTGGTGCGCCAGGTCGACCACCGTTTCGCACGTCACGCGCAGCGGCCCGGTGTCGGCGCGCAGCCTCAGGAAGCGCGCCTGCGTGACCGGCTCGATGTAGGTGTGCATGGCCAGCTCGGGGCTGACGTGCAGCGCTTCGCTCACCACGCGCTGCTGCGGCGTGCGCGTGGCCTGCACGTTGAAGATGAAGTCGCAGCCGTCGGCGCGCACGTCATAGCGCAGGTCTGCCTTGTAGCGCAGGCGGATCGGCGGGGTGGCGGCAGCTGTCATGGACCGACCATTTTGCGCTTCAGCCGGCCACGCCCTTGTAGAACATGTAAGCCGCGAGCACATAAAGGATGATCGCGAAGATGCGCTTGAGCCTGCCGACGGGCAGCGCATGCGCCGCCTTCGCGCCGACCGGCGCCATGAAGAAACTGCAGGCCGCGATCACCACCAGGCCGGGCAGCCAGATGTAGCCGAACGAGGCGGGCGGCAGGTCCTGCACCTTCAGCCCGCTGACCACGTAGCCGATGACGTTCGCCGCCGCGATGGGAAAGCCCAGGGCGGCCGATGTCGCGACGGCGTTGTGGATCGCGACGTTGCACCACGTCATGAACGGCACGCTGATGAACCCGCCCCCGGCGCCGACCAGACCCGAAAGGAACCCGATGAAGCCGCCGGCCGCGAACTGCCCGCCGGTGCCCGGCATCTGCCGCGTCGGCTTGGGCTTCTTGTCGAGGAACATCTGCGTGGCCGAGAAGCCCACGAACAGGCCGAAGAAGATGGCGAGGTAGGAGCCCTTGAGCAGCGCGAACACGCCAAGGCTGCCGATCATGCTGCCGATGACGATGCCCGGCGCGAGGCGCTTGACGATGTCCCACCGCACCGCACCGCGCTTGTGGTGCGCGCGCACGCTGGAGATCGAGGTGAAGATGATCGTGGCCATCGACGTGGCGATCGCCATCTTCACGGCCAGGTCGGGCGCGACGCCCTGGCCCGACAGGATGATGGTGAGGAAGGGCACCATCAGCATGCCGCCGCCGATGCCCAGCAGGCCCGCGAGAAAGCCGGTGCCGATGCCCAGCAGGGCGAGTTCGAAAATGAGGAGGGGTTGCAAAGCCATACAAGGATTCTCGCAGGCTCAGCAGCAGCCCAGACTCGGACCGGGCGGAGCAACGCGCAGCCCGGTCCCCCATTGAAAAAGCCGGATTCACTCCGGCTTTTTCAACTAGCTAGCCATTTGAAAAACGCGGAGCGTTTTTCAAATGAATGAATTAGGCGTCTGCAAGTGCCACCGGACCGGCATCCTGAACCGGGGTTCAGGTGGGCTAGGTCAGCTTGGCGTTGGGTTCATCTGACGCGAGACGATCACGCTCGCCAAGAGATGTTCCCAGCCCGGGCTCAATGAGCATTGGTTCAAGGAAATATAAAGCCCGGCACGCACTGCAGACACGGATTCATTGTAGGGGCTCGGCGCGCTGCGGGGGCGTAAAAAAATTTGGCCCGCACGCGCGAAAGGGAACTTGACAAGCGGGAAAACCGGCGAACTGTGGGAGGGATGCCATCCCGGGCTTGACCCAGGCCCCTAGATCAGGCGGCCGTCGTCGCCGAGCGCCCTGTCCAGGCGCTGAAGGAGGTTGCCCAGCCGCGGGTCGTTCAGGTCGTGCCCGTTGCCGTTGCCGTTGCCATTGCCCTGCACGGGCAGCTCCGATGGCGCGAAGGACGAAGCCTGGAATGCCGACGCGCTGCGGTCGCTCACGTCGAACGCGAGGTTCAGCGCGGCGAGCACGGCGATGCGGTCACGCGCCTTCACCTTGCCGGCATCGCGGATCTTGCACATCGCGGTATCGACTTTCTCGACCGCTTCCAGCAGGCGCTGCTCGCCGCCCTCGGGGCAGGCGAGAAGGTAGCTCTGGCCCATGATCTGGACCTCGAGTTGCTTCATCACAGCCATTCGAAAACCTCCGCGCTTCGCGCTGCGGTATTCGCGTCGCAAGTGGCCCGGCTCATGCGGCGCTCTTGATTTCGGGCAGCCGCTCGAGCAGCGCGTCCACGCGGGCGCGGGCGGCCGAGAGGCGGGACTTGAGGGAGTCGCGTTCGTGCGTGAGCACTTCGACCTGTTCGGCCAGCAGCGTGTTGGTGCGCTGGAGCTCCTCGTAACGCACGAGCAGGCGCTCGACGCGTTCCGCAATCTGGTCGATTTGGGAGGCACTGGGCATACGGAGGCAATTGTAGGGTTTTGTGACAGATTTCAACTTAAAATGGCCAGCGTTGGTGCTCGCGGTGTGGTTCACATGCCGCAGTTCAACGGGAAGCAGGAGGCTTTCGCCGCCCACGGCTCGAGCTAACCTGCGCTGCCCCCGCAACGGTAAGCGGACGAATTTCATGGAAATTCCGCTTCCATCACGCAAAGCCACTGGACGCGCCTGAAACAGCGCGCCTGGGAAGGCGATGGAAACGACCCGCCAGCCCGGATACCGGCCAACACGGCGGCCGCGCCATTCCTTTTCGAAGAATGACGCGGCCTTGACGCCCAATGTACTGGCGGGGAAGCCAGTCCGGGTATTGAAACGTGTCCTTTCCATCATGAACGCTCCTTCGTTTTCGCCGCGCGCCACCGCGCTGTCCCTGGCGCTCGCCGCCGCATGGCCCACCGCATCCGCCCAGGTCATCGCCCAGCGGATCGCCCTGCCTGAAACCGTCATCACCGCCACCCGGTTCGCCGAGCCGGTGCAATCGCTGCCGCTGGGGGTCAGCGTCATCACCGCCGATGAGATCCGCGCCTCCGGCGCGGCCACGGTCAACGAGGCGCTGATGCGCATCCTCGGCGTCGTCGGCCGGCAGGATTTTTACGGCGGCGGCGAGTACAACCTCGACTTGCGCGGCTTCGGCGGCACGGCCGACAACAACCAGCTCGTCATCGTCGACGGGCTGCGCGTGTCCGAGGCCGACCTCGGCGGAACGCGGCTCGCGGGCATCCCCATCGAATCGGTGGAGCGCATCGAGATCCTCCGTGGCAGCGGGGCCGTGCTGTACGGCGAGGGCGCGACCGGCGGCGTGATCGTCATCACCACCAAGGCCGGCAGCGGCGCGGACCGCCGCAACACCGCCTCGGTGTACGCCGCCGCCGGCAGCCACCGCCTGCGCGACATGCGGGCCAACGCAACGGTGTCGGGCGGCGGCTTCTCGCTCGACGTATCCGGCCAGAAGCGCGACACCGACAACCACCGCGACAACTTCCGTTCGGAAAGCGATGCGCTCTCGGCAACGGCGCAATGGGCCAACGACTGGCTGCGCCTCGGCGCGCGTGCCGGGCGCGACGACCTGGAGACCCGGTTGCCCGGCGCGCTCACCCTGGCGCAATACGGGGCCGACCCGCGCCAATCCACCAAGCTCGATGACCGGGCCGACATCCGCAACCAGCGCACCAGCGTCTTTGCCGAGGCGCAACTGGGCAGCTGGCAGCTGGCCGCGGACGCGGGGCAGCGCGAGAAGAGCCTCACCAGCCTCAACAGCGGCTTTCCGTTCGACTACGACATCGATGCGGCCAACTACGGCCTGCGCGCACGCAACCAGCTGACGTTCGGCGGGGTGCGGAACCTGCTGGTGCTGGGCACGGATTACGCGCGGTGGACCCGCGACGTGCTCGGCGCTTTCGGTTCCACCGCCAACCAGTCCTCGCGCGCCTGGTACCTCAAGGACGACGTGACGCTCGCAGGCGGCACGCGCTTGTCCGCCGGGTTGCGCACCGAGAAGATCGCCAAGGACAACACCAGCGCGGCCGCGGGCACGGCCGGCCGCCAGCATGCCTGGGACCTGGGAGTGAGCCACCCGTTCGGGCGCGGCGCCACCGCTTACGTGCGTGCCGGCCGTAGCTATCGGCTCGCCAACGTGGACGAGTTCGGCTACACCGCGCCCGCCACCATCCTGGAGCCGCAGACTTCGCGGGACCTGGAGCTGGGCGCACGCTTCGCCTATGCGTCGGGCAAGGCCGAATTTCGCGTGTATCGCAGCCTCCTGGACAACGAGATCGGCTTTGACCCGAATGCGGCGGGCCCCTTCGGCTTCTCCGGCGCCAACGTCAATTTCAATCCCACGCGCCGCCAGGGAGTGGAGCTGGACACCAGCCATGCGCTCACGAAATCGGTCACGCTGCGCGTGAACGCAGCGCTGCGGCGCGCGACTTTCCGCGCGGGCTCCTACGCGGGCAACGACGTGCCGCTGGTGCCGCGCAGGACGCTGGCCGTGCGCGCCGACTGGACGCCGGTGGCCGGGCACCGCGTGAGCGGCGGGGTCAACTGGGTATCCTCGCAACATCCGGACTTCAACAACGCCTGCACCATGCCGGCCTACACGATCGCCGACGCGCGCTATGCCTTCCAGTGGCAGAAGGTCGAGCTGTCGCTGGGCGTGAACAACCTGACGGGCAGGAAGTACTTCACGCAGGCCTTCGGCTGTTCGGGCGGGGTGACTGCCGCCGTGTATCCCGAACCGGGCCGAACCGTCACCGCGGCCGTGCGTTACCAGTTCTGACGCAAGGAGCCGAAGTGCCGCACATCGACCTGCCCCGCGGACCGCAGCGGATCGTCTGCCTCACCGAGGAGACGACGGAGTGGCTGTACCTGCTGGGGCAGGAAGACCGCATTGTCGGCATCTCGGGCTACACGGTGCGCCCGCGCCGCGCCCGCGAGGAGAAGCCGAAGGTCAGTGCCTTCCTGAACGCGAAGATCGACAAGATCCTCGCGCTGCGGCCGGACTGCGTGTTCGGATTTTCGGACCTGCAGGCCGACATCGCCGCCGAGCTGATCCGCAAGGGCGTGCAGGTGACGGTGTTCAACCAGCGCAGCGTGGAGGAGATTTTCTCCATGCTGTACCAGGTGGCGGCCATGGTGGGGCAGGCCGAGCGCGGGCTGGCGCTGATGGCGGCCATGCGCGACCGGCTGCATGCCGTCGAGGAAGCCGCGAAAGCCCTGCCGCGGCGCCCGAAGGTGTTCTTCGAGGAGTGGGACGAGCCGCACATCAGCGCGATCCGCTGGGTGTCGGAACTCGTCGGCATCGCGGGCGGCGAGGACTGCTTCCCCGAGCTCGCGGCCCAGCCGATGGGCAAGGATCGCATCATCGCGGACGGTGCGGAAATCGCACGCCGCAACCCGGACATCATCGTGGGCTCGTGGTGCGGCAAGAAGTTCAGGCCGGAGAAGGTGGCCGCGCGGCCAGGGTGGGAAGCGGTGAGCGCGGTGAAGAACGGGCAGCTGTTCGAGATCAAGTCCGCGGACATCCTGCAGCCGGGGCCGGCGGCGTTGACCGATGGCGTGGAACAGCTGCACCGCATCGTCATGAGTTGGAGCAAAGCCCATGGCTGAGCTTCGAGTCGTGCGTAGCGAACTGATCCTGGGCGGCCCGGAGAGCGGCAAGACGGCGCGCGCGGAATCGCTGGCCGCCGCCTGGCTCGCGCAATCGCCGGGGCATCGCGCGTTCTACATCGCGACGGCGCAGGCCTGGGACGACGAGATGCGCGAGCGCATCTCGCAGCACCGGCGCCGCCCCGCCGAGCCTGTGCCGCGCATGGCGACGATGGAGGAGCCGCTGGAGCTGGCCCGCGCGATCGGCCGCAGCGGCCGCGCCGACACCCTGATCGTGGTCGATTGCCTGACGCTCTGGCTGACGGCGCGGCTGATGCCCTCGGTGCCCGGCGACGACTCGAACGGCATATCGGCACCGGCCGACACGATCGCCGGCGCCCTGCGCGCGTGCGCCGGCCCGATCGTGCTGATCAGCAACGAGATCGGCCCCGACGCGGTTCCTCCGGGCCAGGACGCGCGCGCCTTCCTGGATGCGCTGGGCGGCCTGAACCAGCAGGCGGCGGCCGCCTGCGAGCGCGTGACGCTGATGTCCGCCCGCCAGGCGCTGGTGCTCAAGGGCGCGTCATGAGGAATGTCGTGCGGGCATGGCTGGTGGCGTTGTGCGCTTTCGCATCGCAGGCGCACGGGGCGGGGATCGTGGACGACCGCGGCGTCGCGCTGGAACTGCCGCGCGCGCCCCAGCGCATCGTCGCCATGCTGCCTTCGCTGACGGAGATGGTGTGCGAGCTCGGCGCATGCGACCGGCTGGTTGGCGTGGACGATTTTTCCAACTGGCCGGCGCAGGTGCGCGGGCTGCCGCGGCTGGGCGGCCTGGAGGACACGAACATCGAGCGCGTCGTCGCGCTCAAGCCCGATCTTGTGCTGCTGGCCTCGTCGTCGCGCGCCGTGGGCCGGCTCGAGGGGCTGGGCATCAAAGTCGCCACGCTGGAGCCCAAGTCGCTGGCCGACCTGCGGCGGGCGTGGGCGCAGCTGGCGCAGGTGCTGGAAGTCGCCGACGGCGCCGCCCGGTGGCAGCGGCTGGAGGCCGGTGTGGACGCGGCGGCGCGCCGATTGCCGCCCGCGCTGCGCGGAACGACCGTCTACTTCGAGGTGAACAGTGCGCCCTATGCGGCGAGCGAGGCATCGTTTATCGGCGAAATGCTCGCGAGAATCGGCGTCGTCAACGTCGTGCCGGGCGGGCTCGGGCCCTTCCCGAAGCTCAATCCGGAGTTCGTAGTGCGCGCCGATCCGCAGGTCATCATGGTCTCCGACCACGATGCGCGCGCGATCAGGACGCGGCCAGGATGGGACCACATCCGGGCGGTGCGCGACGGCCGCGTCTGCTTCTTCGACGCGGCGCAGGGCGACGTGCTGGTGCGCGCCGGCCCGCGCATGGGGCAGGCGGCGCAGCTCATGGTCGATTGCCTGCAACGGCGAGGCCCGGCGCGATGACCCCGTTACGCTCCCCGCTCACCCTTGCGGTGTGGCTGCTGGCCGCGTCGCTGCTGCTGTGCATCGCGGGCGTCGCCGTCGGCAGCCTCGGGTGGGAACCCGTCTGGACGCGCAGCGGCGAGGCCTCGGCCGCCATCCTCTGGGACATCCGCCTGCCGCGCACGCTCGGCGCGTGGGTGGCAGGAGCGCTGCTCGGCCTGGCCGGCGCGGTCGCGCAGGGGCTCTTCCGCAACCCGCTGGCGGACCCGTACCTGCTCGGCAGCGCCACCGGCGCCGCGCTCGGCGTGGCGGTGCTGCTGGTGCTGATCGGCGCGTCGCCGATGGCGGCCGGTGGCTGGTTGGCGCGCCTGGGCCTGACGGGCGCGGCGTTCGCCGGCGCCGTGGCCGCGGTGCTCGTGACCCTGGGACTGGCCAAGGGCGTGCAGCACACGCTGCGCCTGCTGCTGGCGGGCATCGTCGTCGGCATGGTTTTCGGCGCCGTCGCGGCGCTGGTGATGTTCTGGGTGCCCGACATCATGCGGGCGATGCAGGCTTTCCTGCTCGGGACCACCGGCTTCCTCGGCTGGGCCAGCGTCGGCCTGCTGGCCGCGTTGTTCGCCGTGAGTCTCGCGGCCTCGGTGGTGTTCAGCCGGGCGCTGGATGCGCTGTCGCTGGGCGACACCACGGCGCAGAGCCTGGGCGTCGCCCTGGGGCCGGTGCGCATCGTGCTGATCGGCGTGATGGCGCTGGCCACCGGCGCCGCCGTCGCGCAGGTGGGGCTGATCGCCTTCATCGGGCTGGTGGCGCCGCACCTGGTGCGCGCCGCCGTCAAGCCGACGCACCGCTGGCTGCTGCCGCTGGCCGCTCTTGCCGGTGGCGTGTTGCTGCTGGCGGCCGACGTGCTTGCGCGCTGGCTGCTGGCGCCGCGCGAGTTGCCGGTGGGCGTGCTCACGGCCGTGCTTGGCGGCGGCTACCTGTTGTGGCTGATGCACCGGAGGCCGCTGTGACTTCGGGCCCGCCCATCGCGCTGGAGGCCGATGGCCTGCGCGTCACGCTGGGCGGCACCGAAGTGTTGCATGGCGTGGACCTCGCCTTGCCGGCCGGCCGCTGGACCACGGTGGTCGGCCCCAACGGCGCCGGCAAGAGCACCTTGCTCAAGGCGCTGTCGCAGTTGCTGCCCCACCACGGGCACGTGCGGATGCTGGACCGCGATGCTGCGGCCTGGAGCCACAGGGAGCGCGCCCGGACGCTGGCCTGGCTGGGACAGAACGAGGGCGGCGCGGAAGACCTGCTGGCGCAGGACGTCGTGATGCTCGGCCGCCTGCCGCACCAGCCCTGGCTGGGCGCCGCGAGCGCGCAGGACCACGCGGCCGTGCAGGCGGCCATGCAGGAGACGCAATGCTGGGAGTGGCGCCGCCGTTCCCTCGGCAGCCTCTCGGGCGGCGAGCGCCAGCGGGTGCTGCTGGCGCGGGCGCTGGCCGTGCAGGCGCCGCTGCTGCTGATGGACGAACCGCTTGCCAACCTCGACCCGCCGCACCAGTCGGACTGGCTGCGCATCGTGCGCCGCCACGTCGAGCGCGGCGGCACGGCGCTGTCGGTGCTGCACGAGATCACCATGGCGCTGCACGCCGACGAAATGGTCGTGATGGACGCGGGGAAGGTCGTGCACCAGGGCCGCTGCAGCGACGCGGCGACGCACCGCGCGCTGGAGGAGGTGTTCCAGCGGCGCATCGGCATCCACTCGCTGGCGGGGCAGTGGGTCGCGCTGCCCAACGAGTGAGGATTCAATTGGAATCCGGCCCCCATATGGCACGTTGCGTGATGGTCCTGGGCACGACCAGCGGCGCGGGCAAGAGCTGGCTGGCCACGGCCCTGTGCCGCTGGTACGCGCGGCAGGGCCTGAAGGTCGCGCCGTTCAAGGCGCAGAACATGAGCAACAACGCGCGGGTCGTAGCCCCCACGCTTGTCGCTTCGCGTACTGCGCTGCCCCCCGAGGGGGCCGTGTCCTGGCTAGGGGCGGCCCGTCGCCAGGACGCCGGCGGCGAGATCGGCAGCGCGCAGTATTTCCAGGCGCTCGCGGCGCGGGCCGAACCCGATGTGCGCATGAACCCGCTGCTGCTCAAGCCGGAAAGCGACATGCACAGCCAGGTGGTGCTGCTCGGCCGGGTGGACGACGAGCTCACCCGCATGCCATGGCACGAGCGCGGCGCGAAGGTGTGGCCGGCGATCACGCGGGCGCTCGACGAGTTGCGCGCGCAGAACGATGTCGTGGTGATCGAGGGCGCGGGCTCGCCCGCCGAGATCAACCTGAAGCACAGCGACATCGTCAACATGCGGGTCGCGCGGCATGCCGATGCGAGCTGCCTGCTCGTGACCGACATCGACCGCGGCGGCGCCTTCGCGCACCTGTACGGCACCTGGGCGCTGCTCGGCCAAGCCGAACGCGAGCTGGTGCGGGGCTTCGTGCTGAACAAATTCCGGGGCGACTCGTCGCTGCTCGAGCCAGGGCCCCGCATGCTCGAAGAGCTGACCGGCATCCCTACCGTGGCGACCCTGCCGATGTGGCACCAGCACGGCCTGCCGGACGAAGACGGCGTGTTCGACGAGCGCAGCGCCCATGGCGGCGCCGTGCACAAAACCGTCGCCGTCGTGGCCTACCCGCGCATCAGCAACCTCGACGAATTCCAGGCGCTCAAGAACGTGCCGGGCGTGCGCCTGGTGTGGGCCCGCTCGCCGGCCGACCTCGCGCGCGCCGACTGGATCATCCTGCCCGGCTCCAAGCACACCACCGGCGACCTGGCCTGGCTGCGTTCGCAGGGCCTGGACCGCGCAATCGCGCAACACGCGCAACAAGGCGGCGCGGTGCTGGGCATCTGCGGCGGGCTGCAGATGCTCGGCGAGGCGCTGATCGACACGCAGGGCATCGATGGCAACGGGCCCGGCCTGGGCCTGCTGCCCCTGGTGACCGTCTTCGAGCCGGCCAAGCTGGTGAAGAAGACGCGGTCGCGCTTCGGCGGGATGAGCGGGCCGTGGGCGTCGCTTTCCGGCGCCGAGGTGTCGGGCTACGAGATCCACAATGGCCGCACGTCCCAGCACGCCGGGATGGCGCCGGGGCGGGTCGCGATGGCGGACGGCCTGGCGTGGCAGAACGAACAGGGCAACGTGCTGGGCGTGTACCTGCACGGCCTGTTCGAGGACGCAGGCATCCTGCACGCGCTGTTCGGGGCCAGCGTGCCCACGCTGGAGAGCGTGTTCGACGGCCTGGCCGATTTCATCGATCTTCACTTTGCCGCGGGTGCCATCCAGGGCCTGATCCGCGATCCCGCGGGAGCGCCTGCCGCCCGTGCTCCCGGGACGGAAACGGAATGAGGGGCTCCTGAGTTAGGGCAACCTCTGGCTAAACGCTGTTGTGCGGCGGCCGTTCACGGTCTATGCTTGGCCCGTCAGCCATGCCGCCCCCAAACAACGGGAGAGCCTATGTACAAACGAATCCTGCTCGCATACGACGGCTCCGACGCCGGGCAGAAGGCCCTGCTGGATTGCCAGGATCTGGCGCACTGGAGCCAGTCCGAGCTCTTCCTCATCGCCGTGATGCCCTCGGCCATGAGCTTCGTGGGGCTGGAAGGCGGCGTCTACGACATGGAACTCGAGGAGCGCGAAAAGAAGAAGCACCGCGCCGTCCTCGACGACGGCCTGCGCCGGCTGTCCGAGGCCGGCTATGCCGCGCGCGGTGAAGTGCTGGTGGGCGAGGCCGTGGACGAGATCACGAAGTACGCCCGCAAGATCGAAGCCAACCTGGTCGTCGTGGGCCACAAGCACCTGGACAGCTGGGCCGCGCGGTGGTGGCGCGGGTCCATCTCCGGCGCCTTGATCGAGCACGCGCCCTGCAGCGTGCTGGTCGTCATCACGCATTAGCGAGGTCATCATGGCGTTGCAGTTTCCGGCCACGCGCCGGGCGCCCGACCGTTCCGCCGCGCTGGCGCAATACCGCCGGCGCGCCCCCGGCTACGACACCGAGCTGGCGCTGTTCGAGCCCATCCGTAGCGAAGCCATAGCCCGCCTCGCCCTGCATCGTGGCGACACAGTGCTGGACGTGGGGTGTGGCACCGGCCTCTCGTTCGAGCCGATCCACGAGCGCGTCGGAAGGACGGGCCGCATCGTGGGCATCGAGCAGTGCCCCGAGATGCTGGCCAGGGCGCAAGCCCGCGTGGACGAGCACCACTGGCGCAATGTCGACCTGGTGTGCGCGCCGGCCGCCACCGCGCGGATCCCGGTGCAGGCCGATGCGGCGCTGTTCCATTTCACGCACGACGTGCTGCGCGAGCGCGCGGCCCTCGCCAATGTGCTCTCGCACCTCAAGCGCGGCGCCCGGGTGGTGGCATCCGGCTTGCAGTGGGGGCCGGCCTGGGCCTGGCCGACCAATGGCTTCGTGCTGCTGGCGGCGATGTATTCGGTGACGTCCTTCGACGGCCTGGGCCGCCCGTGGGACATGCTGGCCCGCAGGCTGATCGACGTGGACGTGCGGTCATTGCTGTTCGGCGGCATCTACATCGCCAGCGGCGTGTATTCGCCCGACCTGCACTGAGCGCAAACCCGGTTCCCGGGGCGGGGGCGGCTGCGTTAACCTAGCGCCCCATGACGAACTCACGCTCCTTCCGCCTCGTTTCAGCAACTTTTCTCGCGGCCCTGCTGGCCGCCTGCGCGGGCACTCCCGCCGCGGGGGACAAGCCCCGGCTGGTCGTCTTCATGGCCGTCGACGGACTGCCGCAACGCCAGGTGCTGGCCTACCGCGACCAGCTCGCGCCGGACGGCTTCGCGCGCTTCCTCGATCGCGGCGCCTGGTTCGCCGACGCGCACTACAAGCACGCGTTCACGGTGACGGCCGCCGGCCACGCCGCCATGCTCACCGGCGCCTATCCGCACCGCACCGGCGTGATCGGCAATGAATGGCGCGACCCCGCCACCGGCGCGCAGGTGTACAACACCGGCGACACCGCCGCAACCTACATCGGCCACAAGACCAACCCGCTGGACGGCACCAGCCCGCGCAACCTGAAGGTGGAAACCGTGGGTGACGCGCTGCGCAAGGCGGACGCGCGTTCCAAGGTGATCGCGATCTCGGGCAAGGACCGCGGCGCGATCCTGCCCGCGGGCCAAACGGGCACCGCCTACATGTACATGGGTTCCAGCGGCCAGTTCGCCTCCACCACGTTCTACATGCAGCAGCATCCCGCATGGGTGGCGGAGTTCAATGCCGGGAAGCCGGCCGACCGCTTCTTCAAGACCGAGTGGAAGCCGCTGCTGCCCGAGGCCGCTTACGCGCGCTCGATCGCCGACAGCCAGCCCTGGTTCGGTCCGCGTGGCGGCAAGCTGCCGATGATGATGGGCGTGGCGGCGGACGACGCGCCCGGCCCGGCCTACTACTCCGCGCTGCTGTCCAGCCCGTTCGGCGACTTGCTGGCGTTGGAGTTCGCTCGCGCCGCGATCGCCGGCGAGCAGCTGGGCCGCGACGACGCGCCCGACATCCTGGCGGTCAGCCTGTCGGGCCACGATTACGTGAACCACCGCTGGAGCGCGGAGTCGCGCCTCTCGCACGACCACGTGCTGCAGCTGGACCGGATGCTGCAGGCGTTCTTCCGCGACCTGGACCAGGCCGTCGGCAAGGACAACTACCTCGTCGTCCTCACGGCCGACCACGGGTTCATGCCCGCGCCGGAACACTCGCAGTCGAAGGGCATGGACGCCGGCCGCGTCAACTCGCGCCAGGCGCTGGAGCGGATCAACGCCGGCCTGGCGCAACGCTTCGGCGAGGGCAAGTGGGTGATGAACTATTCATCCGCCTCGCTGCTGCTGGACAAGAAGCTCATCGCGCAAAAGCAGGTGGACCTGGATGCGGTGGCCGAGGAGGCGCGGCGCCTGCTGTTGGCCGAGCCGGGTTTCGATACCGCGTACACGCGCAAGGAGCTCCTCGCCGGCAGCCGTGCCGGCGCTCCGCACTTCGCCGCGTCGCGCCTCGCCTGGCATGCGGATGTCTCGGGCGAAGTCCAGTTCACGCTCAAGCCCAACTGGATGTTCGCCTCGAGCAGCGGATCGTCGGCCACGCACGGCTCGCCCCATCCCTACGACACGCAGGTGCCGATCCTGGTGTACGGCCCGAAGTGGGTGAAGCCCGGGCGCGTGGACACGCCCGTCGAAGTCGTCGACATCGCGCCGACGCTCGCGCGCGTGCTGCATGTTTCGCCCCCTTCGGCGAGCGAGGGCAAGCCGCTGCCGCTGCGGTAGGAAGTCATGTCATTGCGGGCTCGACCCGCAATCCATTGGATGCTTGCTGTTTGCTCTCATGGGCTTCGCGGCAAAGCCGCGCACGGGTGGGCTGTGCCGCGCGACAAGGCGGTCGGCTACGCCGACTGAACCTGCGATGACCGGTTTTGCGGCCGCATCGCGCAACTCACTGCGCGCCCTGGGGCCGCTTCGTTCGAACAGGCGCGATGAGTCAGTTCACGAAGCGCGCAAGCGCGCCGGCCGCAAAACCGGCCATCGCAGGCGCCTCGTCTGATTGCGCGACACAGCCCACCCGCACGCGGCTTTGCAGAGACAGTGTTGGCGCGCCACCGGTGGCGTGCCCCCACGGTGCCTGAGCGTCAGGCGGTGCCCGGCGGCGGCGATTTCTGTGGCGGCGTAGCGGCTCGGTCTGGGGACGGGCGCGCGCAGCGCGCTACGTTTCATGCTCGCCGTACCTGTTTGAGCAGAGCGGCCTTAGGCGCTCTGCGAGTTGTACGGCGCCGGCCCCAGGCCGAGGGTAGCGGAGCGGAGTCGTCGCAGTGCGACGACCGTCACAGTATGAGCCGTTGCCGGGTGCCGCCTGGCGCGACGCGAAGCAGCATCCCGTCTACGCCAGCACCGGCTCCGGCGCTTCGGGCGCGGCAACTTCCGGGCCCGGCACCGCCAGCGCGCACCGGATCGCATCGTCCACGTTCTCCAGCGGGACGAACTCCATCGCCGCGCGCGTGCTGGCCGGCAGGTCACGCAGTTCCCTCATGTTGCGCGCCGGCAGCATCACGATGCGCAGGCCGGCGCGCTGCGCCGCCAGCATCTTCTCCTTGATCCCGCCCACGGGCAGCACCAGCCCGCGCAGGCTGATCTCGCCGGTCATCCCGACATCGGGGCGCACGGGCCGGTTGGTGAACAGCGAGGCCAGCGCGATGAACATCGCCACGCCGGCGCTCGGGCCGTCCTTGGGGATGGCGCCCGCCGGGATGTGCATGTGCAGGTCCATGGACTCGAACGCGGCGGGCGTGAGGCCGAGGCTGAAGGCGCGCGACTTGACGAGCGTGATCGCCGCCTGCGCGCTCTCCTTCATCACGTCGCCCAGCTGGCCGGTCAGCGTGAGCTTGCCGCTGCCCGCGACGCGCGTCGCCTCGATGAAGAGGATCTCGCCGCCCACGGGCGTCCAGGCGAGGCCCGTGGCCACCCCGGCGATGCCACTGCGCAAGGCCACCTCGCGTTCGAATTTCGGCGCGCCCAGGACGGCGTCCAGCTCGGGCGCACCGATGTGGACCTTTTGCGCCGACCCCTCGGCGACCTTCATCGCCGCATGCCGCATCGCGCGGCCGATCTCGCGTTCCAGCTGGCGCACCCCCGCCTCGCGGGTGTAGTCCGCCACGATGGAGGAAAGCGCCTCGTCCGTCAGCTCGCACTGGCCCTCCGTCAAGCCGTTGGCCTCGCGCTGCCGCGCCACCAGGTAAGCCCGCGCGATCTGCAGCTTCTCCTCCTGCGTGTAGCCGGGCAGCTCGATCACCTCCATGCGGTCGCGCACCGGGCCGGGCACGTTGTCGATCACGTTGGCGGTGGCGATGAAGACCACCCGGCTCAGGTCGAACGGCACGCCGAGGTAGTTGTCGCGAAACGTGTTGTTCTGCTCGGGATCGAGCACCTCGAGCAGCGCGGCGGACGGGTCCCCGTGCGCGCTGGCGGTGAGCTTGTCCACCTCGTCGAGCATCATCACGCAATCGCGCGCGCCGGCCTTGCGCAACCCCTGCACGATGTTGCCGGGCAGCGCGCCAATGTAGGTTCGGCGGTGGCCGCGGATTTCCGCTTCGTCGTGCACGCCGCCCAGCGACACGCGCACGAACGGGCGCTGCAGCGCACGCGCGATGCTCTGGCCGAGCGAGGTCTTGCCCACACCCGGCGGGCCGACGAAGCACAGGATGGGCGCACGGCCCTGCGGGTTGAGCTTGCGCACCGCGAGGAACTCGACGATGCGCTGCTTGACCTTCTCCAGGCCGAAGTGGTCGGCCTCCAGGGTGGCACGTGCGGCTTCCAGGTCGACCGGCGTCTCCACCGGCGTCGCCCACGGCAGCTCGACCATCCAGTCCATGTAGGTGCGCAGCATCGAGGCTTCGCTGGAGCCCTCGTGCATCCCCCGCAGCCGCTGCAGCTCCTTGCGCGCCTGCGCCTCGATGTCGGGCGGCATGCCGGCCTTGCCGATCGCCTCTTCCAGCTGCGCCAGCTCGGGGTCCTCCCCGCCGTTCTCGCCCAGTTCCCGCTGGATGGTCTTGAGCTGCTCGCGCAGCAGGTATTTGCGCTGGCGGTCGTCGAGCTGCTCCTTGGTGCGCTCGCCGATTTCCTTGGACAGCCGCAGCACCTCGATGCGGTGCGAGATGAGCTTGAGCAGCTTGCCGACCCGCTCGGACGTGCCCACCGTCTCCAGCAGCGCCTGCTTCTCCACGATCTCGGCATCGAGCACGCCCGCGGTGATGTCGGCCAGCTCGGCGGTGCCGCGCGTGGTCTGCAGCGCATGCACCATCTCGGCGGGCAGGCTCGGCAGCAGCGACAGCAGTTCCAGTGCGCGGCGGCGCAGCTGCAGCGCCATCGCGTGACCATGCGCGGAATCGTCCGCCGGCTCCTCGATCAGTTCGACTTTCGCGGCCAGGAAGGGATAACCCGGGAGGGCCTCCACGATCCTGAAGCGCTGCGTACCCTGGCACACCGCATGCTGCAGGTTGTCCTCGTGCTTGAGGTGGTGGGCCACGACGGCGAGCGTGCCGACGGCGTTCAGGTCCGCGATCGCCGGGTCGTCCTGCGTGGCATCCCTCTGCAGCACGATGCCGACGGGCCAGCCGCCGGCGACGGCATGTTCGAGCGCCGCAATGGACCGCGCACGGCCCACGGTGACGGGCGCCATGACGTGGGGGAACAGCACGAGGTTGCGCATCGGCACCAGGGCCACCGCTCCGGGCGGCAACTCGCGCGGGGTGAGGTCGGGATTGCCCATGTCGAACCGCCTCGACGGCTCAGCCGGCCGCCGCAGTCAACTCCAGCCGCACCAGCAGCACCGGCACCGGGCTCGCCCGCGCCACCGCCTCGGCCTGGCTGCCGAGCGTCAGGCGCTGCAGGCCCCGGCGGCCGTGCGTGCCCATGACGATCAGGTCGCAGCCGTGCTGGCCGGCCTGGTCGACGATGATGTCGGACACGCGTTCGCCCGTCACTTCGCGCAGCAGCGTTTCGCAGTGGATGGAGGCGTCTTCGCACGCCTTGCGCGCCTTGGCCAGGACATCGAGGCCGTACTGGCGCAGGGTTTTCATCATCTCGTCGTAGCCGGTCATCGAGGAAGTCTCGATCAGCAGCGGGTAGTCGTCCACCACATGCAGCAGGAGCAGCCTGGTCGGTTGGCCGGCGCACAAGGCGATCGCTTCGCGCAGGCCGCGTTCGGCCGTGGCGCTGCCGTCGAGGGGAACCAGGATTCGTTGGTACATGAGGGCTCCTTCAGTCGCCGGCCGGCCCCGAACGATTCGCGTCTGCCGCCCGTCTCAATCCAATATAGGAAGCGCCGCGGCAGCAATGTTGCGCGGCGTCAAACCGAAGGCGCGTACGGGCACCTTGACGGCGGTCAATTGCGGGACCTGCGGGCTGGCATAACCTGCCCCCATGCAAACCGCCGATCCCGCCTCGCTGTCGCAGGGGCTGTCGCAGTGCCAGGTCACGGCCCTCGCCCGCTCCCTGCATGCCGAGCTCATCGAAACGCACATCTCCTGGGTATTGCTCACCGCCGACCTCGCCTACAAGGTCAAGAAGCCGGTGAAGCTGCCGTTCGTCGATTACTCCACGCTGGAGGCCAGGCGGCATTTCTGCGAGGAGGAAGTGCGCCTGAACCGGCGCCTCGCGCCCGGGCTCTACCTCGGCGTGGCGCACATCGCCGCCTCGCCCGGCGGCCCGCAGATCGACGGCCCCGGCGCATTGCTGGATTACGTCGTTCGCATGCGGCGGTTCCCTCGGGGCGCCCTGTTCAGCGAGAGGCTGGAGGCGGGCCGGCTGCACAGCTCGGACGTCGATGCGCTGGCCGCGCTGCTTGCGGACTTCCATGCGCGCGCCAACCCGACGGCCAACGGCTTCGCCAACTGCAAGCGCCGCCGCGCCGTCGCGCTGGCGGCGCTGGAAGGCGTGCGACCGGTGGCCCGTCCCGACGAGCAGGCCGCGCTCGAAACCTGGCTGCAGGCCAAGGCCGCGCTGCTGGCCCCGGCCTGGGCGCGGCGCCTGGACGGCGGCTTCGTGCGCCAGTGCCATGGCGACCTGCACCTGGACAACGTGATCGCGCTGCCCACCGGGGTTGCGGCCTTCGATTGCATCGAGTTCGACCCGGCGCTGCGCTGGATCGACGTCATCGACGACATCGCGTTCCCGGTGATGGACTTCGCAGCGCGCGGCCGATCGGACTTCGCGTTCCGCCTCCTGAACGCCTGGCTGGACCGCACCGGCGACCACGCCGGGCTGCCGCTGCTGCGCTTCTCGGCCGTCTACCGCGCCCTGGTGCGGTCACAGGTGGCGCACCTGCGGGGCGAGAGGGCAGGCATGGCCGCGAGACGGTACCTCGAGACGGCCATCGCCTGGACCAAGGCACCCCAGCGCCGGCTGGTGATCACCCATGGCCTGCCTGGGTCGGGCAAGACGTTCGAGTCCCAGCGCGTGCTCGAGCGCGAGGGCGCCATCCGCATCCGCTCGGACGTCGAGCGCAAGCGCCTCTTCGGCCTGGAGATGCTCGAGGACTCACGTGCCTTGGGCCTGGACCTCTACACGGCGGATGCCACGGCGCGCACGTACGAGCGCTTGCTGGAGCTGGCGCGGGGCGCCTTGCAGGCGGGCTATCCCGTGGTGCTGGACGCCGCGTTCCTGCGCCGGTCGGAGCGCGATGCGGCGCGCGAACTGGCGCGCGAACTCAAGGTGCCGTTCTCGATCCTGGCCTGCGAGGCGCCGGCGGAAGTGCTGCGCGCGCGACTGCTGGCCCGCCGGGACGATGCGTCCGAAGCCGATGCCCGGGTGCTCGAACACCTGCGGACATCCGTCGAGCCACTGGCCGCGGACGAACGCCAGCCGGACGCGGCACCGCACGCAGCGCTCTGAGCGCGACCGCGCACTCCAGGCGCGGGTCTATTTCTTCGCCGCTTCCCGGGCGGCCTGCGCCGCATCCCTGGTGGCCTGCTGCGCGCGCTGCAGGGCCTCACGCGCGGCCTCGGCCGCCTTGGCGGCGTCTTCCTTGCCGGCACGTGCGGCCTGCCGGGCGGCATGGTCGGCCTTTTCCATGGCTTCCTGGGTGGCCACCACGGCCTTGCGGCCCGCTGCTTCCACCGCACCACCGGACTCGCGGAACTTGCGCTGGGCGTTGCGCGCCGCATCGGCCGCCTTGCGCGCGAGGCGCCGGATCGCGTCAGCGGCGGTCGCGGAACGGTCCTGCGCCACGGCCTCCGCGTGGCGCAGCGCGGCTTCGGCCGCCGATGCGGTCCTGGCCGCGGCTTCGGCGGCCTGCGTGGCCGCCTTGCCGGAGGGCCGCGCCTGTACGGCACTGGCGCCGACGCCCGGCGCGGCCGGCTGGCTTTCGGCGTTGCCCCAAACACCCGCGCCCAGCACGGCGACGGCGGCAGTCAGCGCCCATGAGGACAATGGTCGGGCTCGCATATCGATCTCCTTCACCAAAGAAAAACGGGTCCCGAAGGACCCGCAATCGGACTCAGCCCGCCGGGGTCACTTCTCGCCGGAGCTGATCTGGCCCTTCTTCAGCGCGTCCTTGGCCGCGGCCTTGCGCTTGGCCTTCGCGGCCGCCTTTTCTTCCTTGGTCGCTACCTTGGCGACGCCGGCGGACTTGGGGGCCTCGCCGGGCTGGTCGGCCTTGGCGGCCTTGGCGCCTTCGGCCTTGCGGGTGGCCTTGGCCTGGGCCTTTTCAGCGGCCGTCGCCGGAGCCGATGGGGCTGCCTTCGACTGGGCCGGATCGGCCTCGCCCTTGGTCTGCGCGAACGCGCCAACAGCCAGCATCTGAGCCAGCACGATACTGATGGTCAACAGGGTCTTTTTCATAGCGGCACTCCATGGAAAGTGGTGATCGGAGTCGGATACTGTCTTTGTCCATATCCTTAACTCAGTATTTCACGCCCCCGAGGCCGCGCATTGATGTGCATCAACGGTAAAGCGGACAAGCCTATTGGGGCTGCTGCTGCCGCGCATGCTCGCGCCGCTTCATCGCCAGGTATTCGTCCCGGTCGACCTCGTGGAGCTGCCGCGCGTACTTCTCGGTGGCATCGAACCAGGCACGCAGTCTTTTTTCCATCTGCTGGGCCGGCGGCGCCGAGGCCGCACCCAGGTATGCATCGATGGCCAGGTAGTAGCGCATGGTGTTGCGCTCCACCAGCCCCCGGATCCCGCCGATGTACGCAGGCGGCTCGCCGGGCTGCGTCCGGGCGGTCGTGGTGAAGCCCACCTTGTCGCGCGCGATCGTCGACAGGTACACCTGCATCGCCATCCTGCTGATGGCCCCATACCCGAACGAGTACCCCATGTGGATGAACGAGCGGCCGCCTTCGGCCGGAATCGCCTCGAACAGGATGCGGTAATCGTGGGTGTCGAAGGGACCTTGGGGCGCCTGCAGCTCCACCGCGAGGTACTCCGGCGTCGCGCTGACGGCCCGGAACCCGAACGCGACCAGGGAAGCGGCGGCGACCGGCTGGTCGTGCTTCTTGCCCACCCGCAGTTCGATCTGCGGAACGCCGTCCTCGACGCCACGCCGGCAGTGCTTGGTGTTGAGGTGCAGGATCATCACGTCGCACCAGCGGTCGGGATTGGCGAGCGCGGCGCTCACCGCCGCGAAGGGATGGTCCACCAGCGCGTACACGTCGCCCTGCAGCAGCCGCGGCGCCTCGGTCGATTCGAGGACCAGCGGCCCGCCGAAGGGGCTGTCGACCAGCAACGGCTGCGTCGCGGCGAACCGGCTGCGCAGGGCGGCGCCGCCCGAAGCCTGCGTGCCGGCCTGGGCCGCGCCCATCGCGAGGGCCAGCAAGGCCCCGAGCAACGCGAGCAGGCAGCGGCAGAGGAAGGATGAATCGCGCAGCATGGCCATCACCTTTTATAGCCCTGTCGTCAATACATTTCCGGCTGCCCGTCCATGCCGGGCGCGGCGGGCGGCTGCTTCTTCGGCGCGTTGGCGATCATGCAGTCCACCGTGAGGATGAGGCTGGCAATCGAGCCGGCGTTCTGCAGAGCCAGGCGCGTGACCTTGGCGGGGTCGATCACGCCCATCTCGAGCATGTCGCCGTATTCGCGCGTCGCAGCGTTGTAGCCGTAGCTGGGCTGGCCCGAGCTCTCGACACGGTCGAGCACGATCGACGGCTCCTCCGCCGCGTTGGCCACGATGCGGCGCAGCGGGTCTTCCAGCGCCCGCAGCACGATCTTCATGCCGCACTCCTGGTCGAGCGTGGGCAGCTTCAGCTCGCGCAGCACCTTGCGCGCGCGCAGCAGCGCCACGCCGCCGCCGGGCACGATGCCTTCCTCCACCGCCGCGCGGGTGGCATGCAGTGCGTCTTCCACGCGCAGCTTGCGCTCCTTGAGTTCCGTCTCCGTCGCGGCGCCCACCTTGATCACGCCGACGCCGCCGGAGAGCTTCGCGATCCGGTCGTCGAGCTGCTTGCGGTCGTACTCGCTGGTGAGGCCCTCGCGCTCCTTCTTGAGCAGGGCCACCCGGTCGCGGATCGCGGAGGGGTCGCCCGCCCCGCCGATGATCGTGGTTCGTTCCTTGTCCACCTCGACGCGGCGCGCGCGGCCCAGGTGCTCCAGCCGCGCCTTCTCCAGCGTGAGGCCGGCCTCCGCGGCGATCACCTGCCCGCCCGTGAGCACCGCCATGTCCTGCAGCATCGCCTTGCGGCGATCGCCGAATCCCGGCGCCTTCACCGCGCAGGTCTTGATCACGCCGCGGATGCTGTTGACCACCAGCGTCGCCAGCGCGTCGGCTTCGACGTCCTCGGCGATGACCAGCATCGGCTTGCCGGCCTTGGCCACCTCCTCGAGCAGCGGCACCAGTTCCTGCAGCCCGCTGAGCTTCTGGTCGTAGAGCAGCACCAGCGCATCTTCCAGCACCGCCGACTGCTTTTCGGCGCTGTTGATGAAGTACGCCGAAAGGAAGCCGCGGTCGAATTGCAGGCCTTCCACCACTTCGAGTTCGCTGGCCATGCCCGAGCCGTCCTCGATGGAGACCGCGCCTTCGCGGCCGACCTTGTCCATCGCGCGCGCCACGAGATCGCCGATCGAGCGGTCGTTGTTGGCCGAGATCGCCGCCACGTGCGCAATCTCCTGCGACGTGGTGCACGGCTGCGCCACGTTCTTCAGCTCGGCCACGACGGCCTCGATCGCGCTGTCGATGCCGCGCTTGAGGTCCATCGGGTTCATGCCGGCGGCGAGGTACTTCAGGCCCTCCTGGATCATGCCGTGCGCGAGCACCGTGGCCGTCGTCGTGCCGTCGCCCGCCATCTCGCTGGTGCGTGAGGCCACCTCGCGCAGCAGCTGCGCGCCCATGTTCTCGAAGCGGTCCTCCAGCTCGATCGACTTGGCCACCACCACGCCCGAGTTCACGATCTGGGGCGGGCCGAAGTCACGGTCGAGCACGACCGTGCGCCCGCGCGGGCCCAGCGTGACCTTGACCGCGTCGGCCAGGGCGTCCACCCCGCGGCGGATCTTGTCGCGGGCGTCCTGCCCGAACAGGAGCTGTTTGGCTGACATGGTGCGATTCCTTTCGACAGGGGTGCGTCGGGATCCGGCGCTCCGCGTGTTGCAACACTAGGCCGCCATCCCCTTCGTCATCTTTGACCTGCGGCAAGTTGCCGGCGGGATGGCGTCCGTGTTGCGCTATCTCAAGGCAGAAGCGGCCCCCGCGTACACTCCTGCGATGACCCAGGACCCGGTTCTGTTCGCGCTGGATGCCACACGCGAGTTCGGCGAAAAGGTGGCGCTCCACCTCGGCCTGCCGCTCAGCCCGCAGGAGGAGCACGGCTTCGAGGACGGCGAGCACAAGGCGCGCCCTCTGGCCAACGTCAGGGGCCGGGACGTCTTCGTGGTGCAATCCCTGCATGCGGACGCCGCGCAGAGCGTCAACGACAAGCTGTGCAGGCTGCTGTTCTTCATCGGCGCGCTCAAGGACGCTTCGGCGGCGAGCGTCACGGCGATCGTTCCCTACCTCGCCTACGCCCGCAAGGACCAGAAGTCCAAGCCCCGCGATCCTGTCACCACGCGCTACGTTGCCCGCATGTTCGAAGCCGTCGGAACGGATCGCGTCGTCACCCTCGACGTGCACAACCTTGCCGCGTTCCAGAACGCCTTCCGCTGCGCCACGGACCACCTGCGCGCCGACGGCCTGTTCGTGGACCATTTCGTACCCCTGCTGGTCCGCCAGGAAGCGGTCGTGGTGTCGCCGGATGCGGGAGGCATCAAGCGTGGCGAGCGGTTCCGCCAGCGCCTGGCCGCCGCGCTCGGCCGCCCCGTCGCTGCCGCCTTCGCCGAGAAGCACCGCAGCGGCGACGTGCTGAGCGGCGAGCTTATCGTGGGCGACGTGCGGGGGCGCTGCGCCATCATCCTGGACGACCTGATCGGCACCGGTTCCACGATCGCCCGCACCGTCAAGGCCTGCCGCTCGCTGGGCGCCACGTCCGTCTACGCGGCGGCTTCGCATGGCCTGTTCGTGGGCGACGCCCCGCAGCTGCTGGCCGACGAGGCGCTGACCGGGATTGTCGTAACGGATTCGGTGCCGCCGTGCCGCCTGGGCGAAGGCAAGGCGCGGGCCAAGCTCATCGTGCTGTCATGCGCGCCCCTGTTCGCCGAGGCGATCCGGCGCATCCATGAGGGTGGATCGATCGTCGACCTGCTCGAGGGTTGAACACCGGTCATGCGCCAACTCGGTGCCTGCAAAGCTGTGCGTGGGCGGGCTGCGGCGCGCATCAAGCACAGGCGCTTTCGGCGGGTGAGACCGCGACCCAGCACGGCTTGAAGAGCGTGCGCAGCACGCGCATCGAGCCGTGCGTACGTTTCTGGCTCGCGAAACTTGTTTGAGCCGTAGCAGAGCGTAGGCGAGTGGTTTCGCGCGGGTCGCGGACTCGCCCGGCGCACGGAATTCGGTGTCGCTGCGAAGCAGCCACACCGAACCCCGTCGCCAACGCGCCGCACCCCGCCCACGCGCAGCTTTGCCGCGAGGTCCAGGAGTGCGAAAGAGACGCTGGGTTGCGCTTGAGTTCCGCCAAGAAACAAGCGCCACACTAGCGCGCCATGCGCCCCGCCGCCAGTGCCAGGTACTCCCGAGCGCGCCGCGGCCATTTCGGGTCGTCGCGGTAACACGCCTCCCGCAGGTGCCGGATGGCAATGTTCGCCCGCACGCAGGCACGGAACGCCTGGTAGAAATCCACGAGCCCAGTGTCAGGCGCATCACCCGTGAATTCCGCGAACGCATCGAACAGCGCGCGGCCGAGCTGCGGCGCGCCGAGCCGCTCGCACTCCAGCGCGAGGAAACCCAGTTCATCGGCGACGTCGAGGGTGCGCAGCTCCGCCGAGAACTCCAGGCAGTCGATGATCGCCAGGGGCTCGCCGAGCCAGACGTGCTCGGGCCGAAGGTCGCCATGCCCTTCCACCACCCGGCCTGCCCGCACGCGCGCATCGAGGACGTCACGGCCATCGGCCAGCGCGGACCTGAGCCGGGTGCACACGGCCGCCACATCATCGGCCGGCAGCGCGTACGCGCGCTCGCACAGCTGCCGCTCCAACGCGTCGATCTCGCGCCGCAGGCGGCCCGCGAACAGCTCCGGGTCGGTCACGGCCGGGGCAAGCCGGCCGTAGAACGGGGCCAGGTGCCTCGCGATACGGCGCATGTGCGCCGGCGTGGCGCCTCCCTGCTCCAGCAGCCGGTCGAGCATCAGGTGCGCGGGGAGGCGGCGCATCCAGACCAGCCAGTCGACGACTTCGCCCTCGCCGTCGACGTGCAGCCGGGCGGCCTGTCCATCCTGGCGCAGCGCGACGACGTCGAGGTACACGCCCGCTGCCAGGCGGCGGTTCAACCGAACCTCTTCCTCGCAGAAGAAGCGCCGCGTCTCGAGCAGGCTGCAGTCCAGCCCGTCGTAGCGCGCCGGCTTCTTCAGCTTGTAGACGAATTGCTCCATGAGGAAAACCCACGACATGTGGGTTTCGACCACCTCCACGTACTGCGCGCGGCCGGGATAAGCCGCCGGCTCGCGCAAGGCGGCCACCTTCGCGGCGAGGGGTACGAACCGTTCAGGCATGGAGCGCGAGCAGCCCCTGCTCGTCCAGTGTGACGCCCGTGTGCAGTGCCCGGCCCTCGCGGTTCAGCACGGCGCGCAGCCAGTCCACGCCTTCCGCGGGGGCACGCTCCAGCCGGAAGCGCCGCATCCGCATCGGCGCCATCCGCAGCGCGCGCAGGGCGCCGGTCGCCGTATCGATTTCCGGGAAGTACATCAGCGAGAGGTCGCCGCGATACTCCTCGTGGCCTGAGATGCCCTCGTAGTCGTTGATGAGGTCGCCGCAGCCGTAGAGGATGAGCTTGCCGCCCCGCACTTCGATGCCCTTGACGTGGTGCGAGGAGTGCCCCCACACGATGTCCGCCCCGCCGGCATCCACCAGCCGGTGCGCGAACGTGCGCTCCTCGCCCGGGATGCCGAAGCCCCAGTTGCCGCCCCAGTGCACCGAAACCACCACCGCGTCCCCTGGCCGCCGATGCCGCGCCGTCAGCGCGGCCACGGCGTCCGCCGAGTGCACGCAGAGCCGGTCCATGAAATTCACGCCGCCGCGGCCCGCGCGCGCGGCCCAGTCCTCGGGCGTGCCGCTGCCGGGCGTGGCGAAGGCGAACACCAGCACACGCTGCCCGGCATCGATTTCGATCACCGCAGGCTGCGCCGCTTCCGCCTGGTCGCGGCCGGCACCGGCCGTGCGCAGACCGGCCGCATGCAGCGTCGCCAGCGTCTCGTCCAGCCCGGCGGGGCCCCAGTCCAGCACATGGTTGTTGGCCAGCACGCAGCAATCGATGCCTGCACCGGTGAGGCAACCCACGTTGGCCGGGTTCATCCGGTAGTGGATGCCCTTGCCGGGCTGTGCATCCTCGCTCGTGGTTATCGCCGTCTCGAGGTTCACCAGGCGCACTGCGGGGCGCTGATCGCGCAGCACGTCCAGGCCGTCGCCCCAGGGGTAGGCGGCGTCATGCTCCCGCCCGATCGGGCCCGACTCGCGCTCCGCCAGCTCGACATACTCGACCGCCGAGCCCGCCCAGTGCTCATGGAGGTGCGGCTCGCAGGGGACGGGCAGCACCTGGTCGATGCCGCGGCCCGTCATCACGTCGCCGCAGAGGAACAACCTGAGGCTCACTGGTCAACCTCCGCACTGCGTGCTGCGGTGCTATGAACCTTGGGAGCGGCCCGGCGGCTCATGGCCGCGGAGGCGCGGCGGCCGCCCCCGCCAGCAGCTCGATCGCCTCCTCGTCGTCCACCTGGCCGAACGTGCGGTAGAACTGCCCCACGGCATAGAAGTCGTCGGGCGCGTACAGGCACACGACCTCGTCCGCGAGCGGCCGCACCAGCTCCAGGCTGTCGGGCGAGGCGACCGGGACGGCGCACACCAGCGTGGCGGGCTGGCGCGCGCGAACCGCGTGCAGCGCGGCGATCATCGTCGAGCCGGTGGCGAGGCCGTCGTCCACGACGATGGCGACACGCCCCGCCGCATCGACGGCACCACGCCCGGGCGTATACCTCGCCCGGCGGTCCCTGAGCACGTCGAGCTGCAGGCGCTTTTCTTCCTCGATGTAGGCATCGCTCGCTCCGGCCGAGTGGGCATGCGGCGCGATGTAGGCCCACCCGCTTTCGTCGATGGAGCCGATCGCGAATTCGGGCGAACCGGGCGCCCGCAGCTTGCGCACCAGCACGACGTCGAGCTGGCCGCCCAGCTGCTGCGCGACCAGCTTGCCCATCGGCAGCGCCCCGCGCGGGATCGCCAGCACCAGCGGGTTGCGGCCGCGCCAGGCATGCAGGGCTTTGGACAGGCGCGCGGCGGCGTCGAGACGGTCGGCAAACATCATGGCAGCGTCCTTCCGGGTGGGTCGCCGCCCCATTCTTCGCCGATGGCGCGAGGCAATGTTGCGTTGGCTCAACCCACACCCAGATGGCCTGTGCCATTGTTAACGATGCCCGCCTCGTGCGCGCCTCGAAAGGGCAGACATGAAACCAACCGCAACCTTCAGGACGCCGTTGAACGCCGGCGACATCTGCACCCGCACCGTCACCATCGCTTACCCCAGCATGGCGCTCAACGAGGCCGCGCGGCTCATGCGTGACCGCCACGTCGGCAGCCTGGTCGTCGTGGAGGAACGCACCCTCGAGGACCGGGTGGTCGTGGGGATGCTCACGGACCGCGACATCGCGATCGGCGTCGTTGCCGCCGACCGGGACCCGCACGGCATGCGTGTCGGCGACGTGATGAGCAAAGGCGTGATCAGCGCGCGCGAGGACGACTCGCTCGCCGACCTGCTGTCCGCGATGCGCCGCAAGGCGGTGCGCCGCGTCCCGGTGATCTCGCCGCAGGGATCGCTGATCGGCCTCGTCGCGCTCGACGACGTGCTGGACGTGCTGGCGCAGGAAATGAAGGCGGTCGCCGACGCCGTCGGCGCGGCGAGCCGGCACGAAGCCACCGCGCTGCCGTGAAACGCGCCGACCGGCTCCTCGCCCTGCAGCAGCCGGCGGCCGCGACAGGCCTGCTGCGGCCGGATGAGCTGTGCACACGTTGCGACCCCGTGCAGTTCGATTTCGAGACCACCGCAGCCCTGGCGCCGCCCGCGCAGCCGTTCGGCCAGGCGCGGGCGGTCGATGCCGTCTCGCTGGGCCTGGACATCGCCGGCCGCGGCTACAACCTGTTCGTCCTCGGCCGGCCGGGCAGCAGTCGCCACGAAGTGGTGCGCGGGTTGCTGCAGGCGCACGCGGCCGGGCGTCCCGCGCCCGATGACTGGTGCTACATCTACAACTTCGCCGACCCGAACAAGCCACGCACGCTGCACCTTCCCGCCGGCGAGGGCGCCCGGCTGCGCGCCGAGATGCAGGGATTCGTCGGCGAGGTGGGCAAGGCGATCCAGGTGGCCTTCGAAGGCGACGAGTACCGGTCGCGGGTGGAGGCGATCGAGAAGGACTACAAGCTGCGCGAGGAGCAGGCCCTGCAGGCGCTGGCCGAGCGCGCGCAGGCCCAGGGCGTCGTGATGCTGCGCACGCCCCAGGGGTTCGCCTTCGCGCCCATGAAGGACGGCGAGCCGATGTCGCAGGAGCAGCTGGCGGCGATGTCCGACGAGGATCGCCTGCGCATCGGCGAGGTCATCAAGGGCATGCGCGAGCCGACGATGCAGCTGATGCACGAACTGCCACGGCTGCGGCGCGAGATGCAGAACCGCGTGCGCGACGCCAGCCGCGACACCATGGGCTACGCCGCAGGGCACCTGATCAACGAGCTCAAGGAGCACTTCGCCGCGCACCCGACGGTGCTGCAGTTCCTGGACCAGGTACTGGCCGACATCATCGAGGCCGGGGACCAGCTGCGCGAACAGCCGCAGGAGGATGGCGAGGAGCCGGGCGGCTTCACGGGGCAGCTCTCGCTGATCCGCTACCAGGTCAACCTGTTCGTGGCGCACGGCCCGGGCGACCACGCCCCGGTGCACGAGTGCGACAACCCCACCTACGCCAACCTGGTGGGCCGCGTGGACCATGTCCCCCACATGGGCACGCTGCTGACGAATTTCACGCTGGTCCAGCCCGGCGCGCTGCAGCGCGCCAGCGGCGGTTATCTGATGCTCGACGCGCTGCAGGTGCTGGCGCAACCCTACGCGTGGGACGGCCTGAAGCGGGCGCTGAAGTCCGGCGAGGTCGCGATCGAGTCGCTGCCGCAGCTGCTGGGCTTCGGCAGCTCCTTGCCGCTCGAGCCGCAGCCCACCCCGCTCGCCGTCAAGATCGTGCTGTTCGGCGAGCGCGTGCACTACTACCTGCTGCAGGCACTGGACCCGGAATTCGACGAGCTGTTCAGGATCGCCGCGGATTTCGAGGACGATGTGGCGCGGGATGCCGGCACCACCGCCGAATTCGCGAAGCTGGCGGCGCTGCGGGCGCGCTCGGCGGGCCTGCGCGATCTCGATCGCGGCGCCGTCGCGCGCCTGGTCGAACAGGCCGCCCGTGCCTGCGGCGACGCGGGCAGGCTGTCGACGGAAACACGCTGGCTCGACGAACTCCTGCACGAGTCGGACCTGATGGCCCGGCGCGCCGGCCGGGCCCTCGTGACGCGCGAAGACGTCGCGCAGGCGCTGCAGGCGAGGATCAGCCGTGCCGACCGCCTGCGTGGCCAGCTGCACGATGCGGTGCTGCGCGACACGCTGGTGGTCGCGACTTCGGGCGCCCGGCCGGGCCAGGTCAACGGCCTGGCCGTCATCGGGTTGGGGGAGTTCAGCTTCGGCCACCCGGTGCGCATCACGGCGACGGCCCGGCTCGGCGAGGGCGACCTGCTCGACATCGAGCGCGAGTCCTCGCTCGGGCGGCCCCTCCACTCGAAGGGCGTCCTGATCCTCGCTGCCTTCCTGCGCTCCCGGTATGCGCAGGGGGTGCCGTTCTCGCTGTCGGCCAGCCTGGTGTTCGAGCAATCCTATGCCCCGGTGGAAGGCGACAGCGCGTCACTGGCCGAGCTCTGCGCCCTGCTCTCGGCTCTCTCCGGCCTGCCGCTGCTGCAATCGATGGCGGTGACCGGTGCCGTGGACCAGGCCGGCGCCGTGCAGGCCATCGGAGGCGTGAACGAGAAGATCGAGGGGTTCTTCGACGTGTGCCGGGCCCGCGACCTCACCGGCGAACAGGGCGTGCTGATCCCGCGCGCCAACGCCAAGCACCTGATGCTGCGCGAAGACGTCGTGCAGGCCGCCGCCGCCGGGCTCTTCCACGTCCACGCGGTGGGCCATGTCGACGAAGCCATCGCGCTGCTCACCGGCGTGCCCGCAGGCGAGCGCGACAGCAGGGGGCGCGTACCCGAGGGCAGCGTGAACCAGCTGGTGGCCGCGCGGCTGGCGCAGATGTCGGTCGACCGCCAGGCCTATGGCTCGGGCCAGCCGCGCGGCTCGGCGCGGCGCTGGCGCAAGCCTCGCGGTCACGTCGGCGGCGCCTCGCGCTGAGCGGCCGGCAGCGAGAAGCCGAAGGTACTCCCGGTTCCGGGCGCGCTCTTCACCCAGATCCGCCCGCCGTGGTGCTCGACGATGAGGCGGCTGTTGTACAGGCCGAGCCCCAGCCCATTCGACGCGTCGCCGGGCCCGGCCCGGTAAAAGCGCTGGAAGAGCTTGGGCACGACGTCCGCGGGGATGCCCGCCCCCTGGTCGGTCACCGTGACGATCGTTTCCGTGGCCGCCGCGGCGACGCCTATCGTGACTTGCCCGCCGGCCGGTGAATAGCGAATGGCGTTGCTCACCAGATTTTCCAGCACCCGCTCGACGCGGCCCGCGTCGGCAACCACCACCGCCGGGCCCTTCGCCTCGCATCGGATCCGATGCGATTGCGTCGCGCCCAGCTCGCGCGCGACCGTGTTCGCGAGCGCTTCCAGGTCCACGGGCGACTTGTGCAGTTGCAGCTGGCCTGACTCGAGCCGGGTGGTCTCGAGCAGGTCTTCGATCATCTCGGACATGCGCTTGGTGCTGTGGCGGATCGCCTCGAGCGGCTCAGCGGCCTTGGCGAGGTCGCCGCGCTCCATCTGGAGCTTCAGCGTCGCCGCCGAGAGGTTGATCGTGAGCAGCGGCGTGCGAAGGTCGTGCGAGATCAGGCCGACGTACTGGTCGCGAAACTCCTCGTGCTGCTTGCGGTCGGTGACGTCGATCGCCACTTCCATCCGCACGAGCCGGCCGTCCGACCAGGGGATCGCCTTGTCGATGCACAGGTACCAGCGCCCGTTCACCGTGTTCTGGAACTCCCAGACCACGGGGTGCGCGGCCTGCCCCTTCTCGATGAGCCGCGAGTTCGTGCAGAACTCGCACGGACCTGCCTGCCCGGCCTGCAGCACCTCGTGGCAACGCTCCCCGATGCGGCTGCGGCCCCAGTGCCGCTGGGCCTCCGTGTTCATGAACAGCAGCTCGTAGGTCTGCATGTCGGCGACGTAGAGCACCATCTCCGCCGCGTCGAAGATGCTCGAGACCGCGGAGAACTGCTCCAGCCCCGCGTGCAAGGCGTGGCGGGATGGGTCGAAGCCGTCGCTGCGCAACAGGGGCTGCGCAGGCGGGTTGCCGTCCATGGAACTTCCGTTCTCTGTGAAACGCGCCGGCCGGTCAGCCGGTAGGTGAGGACAGTTTCACGCAAATACCCGGCGCCGTGCAACCTGCTTGAGGAAGAGTTGACGCATCTCAAAGGATCAATGCCGGGGCTTGCCGTGTTTGACCCCGATCAATGTCCGTGCCGGTTCGCATCCGGGATTGCCCTGATGGAGTCGTTGTCCTACACCCACTGTTTTTCCAAGGTGAAACAGTGGAAACAACCAAGAGGACGCGCATCATGGAACTTCAGGAACGTGTAGTCACCCGGGAACCCGCCGCCGCCGAGCACGACGTGCTGACACTGTACCTGCGCGAGGTACGCCGCACCGAGCTCTTCACCGCCGAACAGGAATTCATCTCCGCCACGCTCGCGCGCGCCGGCGACTTCGATGCGCGCCAGTCGATGATCGAGCACAACCTGCGCCTGGTGGTGAGCATCGCGAAGAGCTACATCGGCCGGGGCGTGCCCCTGTCGGACCTGATCGAGGAAGGCAACCTCGGCCTGATGCACGCCATCGACAAGTTCGAGCCCGAGCGCGGCTTCCGGTTCTCAACCTACGCGACCTGGTGGATACGGCAGTCCGTGGAACGCGCCGTGATGAACCAGAGCCGCGTGATCCGGCTGCCCGTGCGCGTGCTGCGCGAGCTTCAGCACGTGATGCGCGCGCGCCGGACGCTGGAGAGCGACCCCGCCTTCGCGGCGAAGCGCAACGGCTTCGACGGCGAAGGCGTGCGCGTGGAAGACATCGCCGCGCTCCTGGGCAGCGATGTGCAGCACGTGGCCGAGCTGCTCGCGATGGGCGAGGCACCGAAATCCCTCGACGCCGCGATGGACCACTCCGACGACGAGCACACGCTCGCGGACATGACGCCCGACGAACTGGCGGTGGACCCGACCGACGTCACCCAGGACCACGAGATCGAGCGACACATGGACGAATGGTGCGACGCCCTCTCGCACCGGGAGCGGGAAGTGATCGCGGGCCGCTTCGGCCTGCACGACCGCGAGCCCGAGACGCTGGAGGTGCTGAGCGGCCGGCTGGGGCTCACCCGCGAGCGGGTGCGCCAGATCCAGAACGACGCCATGCTCAAGCTCAAGCGCCACATGACGCGCGACGGGTTCAACCGGCATGCGTTCTTCTAGGCCGGATGCCGGCGGCGGCGACCTTATTCGATCAACTCGTTCCTGAGGGCGTAGTAGGTCAGGTCGCTGTTCGATGCCAGGTTCATCTTCTGAAGCAGCCGGGTGCGGTAGGTACTCACCGTCTTGATGCTCAGCGCGAGTGACCGGGCCACGTCTCCCGCCGTTTCGCCCTTGGCGAGCTTCAGGAACACCTGGAACTCGCGCTCGGACAGGTCTTCGTGGATGGGGCCGCTCTCCTTGCGGCCGAGTTGTTGCGCCAGCAGCTGGGCGAGCGACGGCGAGATGTAGCGGCGGCCGAGAGCGATCGTGCGGATCGCCGTCACGATCTCCATGGGGTCGCACTCCTTGTTGAGGTATCCGCCGGCGCCATGGCGGATCAGGTCCATCGCGTAATGTTCCTCGGGGTAACCGGAGAGGACCAGGATGCCGAGATCGGGCGCCTCCGCGCGGATCGTGGCCAGTGCGTCGATGCCGCCCTTGCCCGGCATGCACAGGTCCAGCACCAGCACGTCCAGCCCGGGAGCCGTGCGGACCAGCTCGACCGCGTCCCGGCCGTTGGCGGCCTCGCCCACGACGCGCAGGTCGACCTGTTCCGAGAAGAACTGCCTGAGGCCCGCCCGGACGATGGCGTGGTCATCCACGATGCCGATGTTGATCATGGGATCATGATGCTCCGTTGCAGGCGGGGGGCCCGTGCGATCCATCAATGTTTGGCCCGTCAACGCCTTCAGCAGGCGGGCGATTTCCCGGGCGCGCCCGTATCCAGCAGCTGGATGCCGGACGGTGACGCCCGCCCCACCAGCTTGCCGTGGCGGTAGAAGCTGATCTCGCGGGCGCGGCCGGTGAGGCAGACGTCGCCCTCGGCAAAGGCCCTCAGCAGCCCGAGGCGCTGGCTCGCGGCCGTGCCGTCCCAGGCCCGGCCCCATTCGAGGAGGACGCCGCCATCGCGCTCGGACCACTGCGTCCCCATCTCGAAGAGCGCGGCCTGCACCTTCGCGGCGTCCACCTTGTCGCATGCAATGGCCTGCGCAGCGCACAGGGCGGCAATCAGGAAAGCGGCAACTGTCTTCATGGTTTCCTCCATCGAGGATCGGGGGTTTCGACGCTCTCACTCCATGGCGATGGAGCCCGCGGGGTACACGATCCGGGTGCGCCGGGGCACCGAGGCCACGGCCCGGCCCGATGTCTCCAGCGCGATGCCCTTGCGCAGGGCCCGCGCCAGTACCGCGAATTCCTGCGACAGCGCCTCGAGCAGGTCGTCCGCGGACACGAGCCCGACCACGCCGCCATCGTCGTCCACCACGAGCAGGCGGCGCACGCCGCCCACTTCCATCGCCATCACGGCCTCGCGCAGCGTCGCGTTCGACCGGACCGCCATCGGCGGCTGTTTGGCGAGGTCCCCGATGCGGACGTCGGCGCGTGTCTCGCCGCGCCCGACCACTTCGAGGGTGAGGTCGCGGTCGGTGACGAGGCCAACCACCTGGGGCGGGTCGTCGCCCGTGACGACCACGAGGGCGCCGACGTGCTCGTCGCACATCAGCGCCGCGGCGTCGCGCAGCGAAGCATTCGTGTCGATGCCGACGACGTCACGCGTGCACAAGGGGGTCAGGTCCATGGCGTTCTCCTGAAGTGGGTGAGGACCGTTCGTGGGCGCGGTGCCATCACGGCTCGTGTCCCGGCAGGTAGATGTTGCGGGGGATGTCGAAGCGCGGCGTGTCGGGCGTGGTGCGCAGGCTTTCCTGGGCGATGCCGCTGCGCAGCGCGTCGGCCAGGTCCTCGAGCTCGCCGGCAATCGCCCCGAACAGGTCGTCGGCCGACACGAGGCCCGCCAGGCTGCCGCCCGGCCGCACCACCAGCAGGCGGCGCACGCCGGCGCGCCGCATCTCCTGCACGGCTTCCGGCAGGGTCGCGGTCGACGGCACGCCGATGAGGTTCGTGCTGCACAGCGTGCCGATCGCCTGCCCTTCGACCGGCAGGCCCTGCGCCAGCAGGTCCACCACCAGGTTGCGGTCGGTCACGACGCCGATCGCGCGGCCGGGCACTTCCGGGTCCGTCACGACGAGCGCGCCGACGTGGTGGCGCCGCATCGCCTCGGCGGCTTCCCGGATGGAGGCGTTCGCGCCCACCGAAACGATGTCGCGTTGGCAAAGGCTGGAGATGTCCATGGCGGCGCTCCGAAGATGCTCAATATCCCCTGACGCGCCGCACCGAATCCTCCAGCTGCCGCGTCATGTCGTCGAACGCGTCGCGCAGGGCGACGTACACGTCCTCGTCCTGCACACGGTCCACCGTCAGTTCACGATCCGGCACCGTCACGTCGATGCGCACGGCAAACGGATTGCCCTGCTGCTGGTGCCGGTGCGGCAGTTCGACGGTGATGCGGCAGGACATGATGTCCGGGCGGAATCGGTCGAGCTTCTCCGCCTTGGCGCGCGCCGCGGCCTCGACGGCCTCGGACGGCTCCACCCCGACGAAGCGGATCTGCAGCGGTTGTTTCATGGTCATTCCTCCTCGAGATGGGGTGGCGACTGCCCTTCGGCGGGCTCGCCCGTCTCGGCATCGATCCACTCGTTCATGCCGATGTCGCGCTCGACTTCATGCAGGGCCTCGACGCCTTCCGGGGGATCGTCGCCCATCGAATCGCGGTCGGCCATCGCCGCTTCGAAACTGTCGAAGGGTCCGTACTCGCCGGGACCTTCGGGCGACCGCCAGTAATAGCCGTCCGGGCGCTCCAGGATCTCCCCCGGCTCTTCGATGCTGTCCGGTTCGAGGGCGAAGACCGGTTCGGGCCTGCCTTCGGGTTGGGGGTCGGTCTGGGCTTTGCGGGTCATGTGCGTGTGCTCCTCGAGGAGCGCCCACCTTGGGGAAAGCCCCTCGCGTCACTTCACTCTAGGCGGCGGAACAGACCCTACCCTGATCCATGTCAAGCCATGACACGAGCGCAATCACATGGCAACCGCGGCACGCAACTCCGGCTGCTGCTGCGCCGATCCCGGCAGCAGCCGGTCGCCGAAAGCGATCAGCCGCGCGGTGCCGCTCCCGTCCGCGATCTCGCGCGTGGTGAACGCGTCGGCCAGGATCGGCGCGCGCCCGAGCACCTGGGCGATCTCCGCCAGCGCGTTGGAAGCGCCGGCCGAGCCCATGGTCGAGATGACGGCGACGCGCCGCAGCGCATTGCGGCGCGAGGCGATGAAGCTGCGCATGGGCCCGGCCAATCGATAGACCCAGATCGGCGACATCAGCACGACGGTGTGGAAGTCCTCCGGGTCGGGGCCCTGGTAGCGCACCTCCGGGTGCCGCCTCAGCATCGAATCGAGGAAGCAGCGCCACGTGCCTCCCGCGCCGGCGCGCGGGCGCTCGTCCAGGACTTCGCCGAGCGGCCAGCCGTGGTGCGAGCACAGCAGCTGGGCCAACCGGCGCGTCGTGCCGGTATGCGAATAACAAACGACGAGAATGCTGTCCATGATGGGCTCCTTGGGATGCTTGTTCCGAACGGCTCCGGACTCACAGGCGCAGGCAAGCCTACGTCGAGGGCGCAACGAGCGCGTCCAGCAGGAACATCGGCGGGTATCCGGCCAGCCGGTCCGCATCGACCTCGGCGGTCTCGCGGTCGATGCCGCTGCGCAGCGCGCGGGCCAGGCCGTCGAGTTCGGCGGCAATGGTGTCCAGCAGGTCTTCGGCCGAGACGATGCCCACGATGCGGCCCTCGTCGCCCGTCACCAGAAGGCGCCGCACGCCGCAATCGTCCATGGCCGCGACGGCCTCGAGGATGCTCGCCGTGCCCGGCACCGCCACCAGCGCGCCGCTGGCCAGCTCGCCGACACGGATGTCCTCTTCATTGCCGGCTTCACGCGCGAGGAATTCGATGGCGAGGTCGCGGTCGGTGAGCACGCCCACCACCCGGGACGCGTTCCCGGTGTCGGTGACGACGAGGGAGCCGACATGTTCGTCGCGCATCAGGACGGCAGCCTCGTGCATCGAGGCCTGCGCCCCGATGGTGACGATGACGCGCTGGCACAGGCCGGCAATGTTCATGGAGGGCTCCCCGGTGGGTGGCCACAGCCGCTCGTCATGGATGACGAGGCCACCGCGCCTCGGGTTCGCTTGCAGCGAGCCGCCCGCTTGACGGGTGCGAGCGTGTTGGGTGACAACACGGCAGACGGACCGAGGGGACACGCGGTCCTGCTTCACACCCTAACCGCACCGGCGACGTTGGCCTTTGGTGCGATGGCTTATTGACTCTAGGCGCCCGCACGCGGAATACATTGACGCAGGTCAAACTTCGGCCCGCGCGCACCCGGCTCAGTTTGCGCGGCGCACCACGGGCACGTAGACGGCGGCGGCGCCGCGCGACACGAGCACGGCGATGACTTTGCCCACCTTCACGCTGTCGAGCGCGGTGTCGAAATCGGCCGTGGTGGCCACCTCGATGTCGTTCACGGCCGTGATCCTGTCGCCCGCTTCGATGCCGGCCAGCAGTGCCGAGCCGGCCGCCGATTCGACGTACACGCCCGCCGGCATTCCGGCGGTGGCCTGGCGCGAAGCCAGCTCGAGCCCGAGCCGCGCCTCGGCTGCGAGGGGCCGGGCGGGGCCCATGCGCACCGCCTCGGGCCGCGCCAGCACCACGATGGCGCGCCTGGACGCCCTGCGCCGCCACAGCTCGAGCGCGATTGGCGCGTCGGCGCCCGCCGATGCGATCGCCTCCTCGATCTCCGGCTGCGAGGCGGCCGCTCCGGCGTTGACGGCCAGGACAATGTCCCCGGCGCGCACGCCCGCGGCGGCGGCAGGCCCTTCCGGGTCCACCCGCACGACCAGCGCGCCGCGCACGCCGTCCAGCCCGAACGCGCTGGCCAGTTCCGGCGTGACGAGCTGGGTGCGCAGGCCAATCGACGCCCGCGCCGCGGCGCCGCCCGCGCGCAGCGCGCCCGCGATGCGCATCACCCGGTCGATCGGCAGCGCGAACGACAGCCCCACGGAGCCGCCCAGCGCGGAAAAGATCATCGAGTTCATGCCGACGACGACGCCGGACGCGTTGAAAAGCGGCCCGCCGGAGCTGCCCGGGTTGATGGCCGCGTCCGTCTGGATCAGCGGCAGCCCGCCGGTGCCCGGCACATACCGGGGATAGGCGCTGACGACACCGGCCGTGACGCTGTGCTCGAAGCCGAATGGCGTGCCGATCGCGCCCACCCACTCGCCCGGGCACAACCGCGTTCCGGCGGCGAGCGGGACGACGGGCAGCCCCGATGCGTCGACCTTCAACAGTGCGACGTCGGTGCGGCGGTCGATGCCCAGCACGCGCGCCCGGTACCGGCCCCCCTCCGCGGTGCGCACCCAGGCTTCCTGCGCTCCCAGCACGGCATGCGCGCTGGTGAGGACCTGGCCGTCGGCGGCGATGATGAACCCCGATGAGACCGCGCGTTCCGGCACGGCGCTGCCCGGCAGCGGCAGCCCGGCCACGGAGGACAGGAAGAACTCCATGCCGTCCAGCTCTTCGAAAGGCTCGCCCCGTTCCCGGATCACGGTGACATTGACGACGGCCGGTGCGACCCGCGCGACGGCCGCAACGAATCCCGGCCCGGTCGCGGCGCCTGCCGCGCGCTCGAGGCAGGAGTGATCGGGCCCCGGCGGCGCCGCCGGCGCCGTCCCGGGCGTGAGCAATGCCAAGCCGGCGAGCCAGGCCACCGCGCACGGCGCTGCCCAGCCGCATTGCCCTGCCTTCGTCGCCTTTGCCACTTGAATCTCTCCGGGTTTGCTTCAACCGTAATGCGCGGTGCGGATGGGGCATTGACCTGCCGCAAGCACCATGGAACTTGCGCTGCCTCAAGCTCCCTCGCCCGCACCGATGGCGGCCCGGTTGTTGACCGGCATCAAGGGCCGGATCGGGGCGCGTCCAACAATGGGGCATGGGAATGCTCACGGGTCGCAAGGGAACCTGGGTGACGGTCGGCGCGCTGGCGCTGATGCTGTTCCTCGCCTGGGTGCAATACATCCCGCCGGTCGCCGTCGTGCCCTACAGCGACTTCATGCGCGAGCTCAAGGCCGGGAACGTGAGTGAGCTGCGCGTCTATGGCGACCGGGTCGAGGGCGACCTCGTCAGCGCACTGCCGGACGGGCGCAAGCACTTCGTCGCCACCCGCGTCGAGCCCGGTTTCGCGCGCGAGCTGAACGAGCTTGGCGTGAAGTTCACGGGCGTCATCCAGACGGGCTTCTGGATGCAGATGCTCTCGTGGCTGCCGTTCCTGCTGATCGCGGCGATCTGGATGGGCGCGCTGCGCGGCGCGGGCGGCAAGGGCGGGCTCGGCGGCCTGCTGTCGATGGGCCGCAGCCGCGCCAGGATCTTCGTGGAGACCGGCGTCAAGGTCACCTTCGACGACGTGGCGGGCGTGGACGAGGCCAAGGCCGAGCTGGAGGAAGTCGTGGCTTTCCTGAAGGACCCCAAGGGCCACAGCCGCCTGGGCGCGCGCATGCCCAAGGGCATCCTGCTGGTCGGCCCGCCGGGCACCGGCAAGACGCTGCTGGCCCGGGCCGTCGCCGGCCAGGCGGGCGTGCCGTTCTTCTCCATCAACGGCTCGGAATTCGTCGAGATGTTCGTCGGCGTGGGCGCGGCGCGCGTGCGCGACCTGTTCGAGCAGGCGCGCCAGCGGGCGCCGGCCATCGTCTTCATCGACGAGATCGACGCACTGGGCCGCGCCCGAGGTGCTTACAGCGTGGGCGGCCAGGACGAGAAGGAACAGACGCTCAACCAGCTGCTGGCCGAGCTCGACGGCTTCGACCCCACGGCCGGGGTGGTGCTGCTGGCGGCGACCAACCGGCCCGAGATCCTCGACCCGGCGCTGCTGCGCGCCGGCCGCTTCGACCGGCAGGTGCTGCTGGAGCGGCCCGACCGCCGCGGCCGCGTGCAGATCCTCAACGTGCACCTGAAGCGCCTCAGGCTCGCGGCGGACGTCGACCCCGGGCAGGTCGCCGCGCTGACGCCGGGCTTCTCGGGCGCGGACCTCGCCAACCTGGTGAACGAGGCGGCGCTGCTCGCGACGCGGCGCGACGCGGCCGAGGTGGCGCTGGATGACTTCACGCGGGCCATCGAGCGCATCGTCGCGGGCCTGGAAAAGCGCAACCGCATCCTCAATCCCACCGAGCGCCGGGTGATCGCGGTGCACGAGATGGGCCATGTGCTGGTCGCGCTGGCCCTGCCCGGCATGGACAAGGTGCACAAGGTGTCGATCATCCCGCGCGGGGTCGGTGCGCTGGGCTACACCATCCAGCGCCCGACCGAGGACCGGTACCTGATGACGCGCCGGGAGCTGGAGGACAAGATGGCGGTGCTGCTCGGCGGCCGCGCGGCCGAGGCCTTGCTGGTCGGGCAGGTGTCCACCGGCGCCGAGGACGACCTGGCGCGCGCCACCGACATCGCCCGCAGCATGGTGATGCGCTTCGGCATGGACGAGGCGCTGGGCCACGTCGCCTACGAACACCGGCCCGCCGGCCTGCTGCCGGTGCCCGAGGCGCTTGCGGCGCAGCCTCGGCAGTACTCGGAGACCACCGCGCACGAGATCGACGACGCCGTGCGGCGGCTGGTCGGCGCTGCCTTCGACCGCGCCACCTCGCTGCTGGAGGACGGCAAGGCGCAGCTGGAGGAAGGCAGCAACCGGTTGCTGGCGCGCGAAACGCTGGACGAGGCCGACCTGGCGCAGCTCGCCAAATGGGCGCCGGCGCCTGCGCCGGCCGAAGCCCTCGCCTGACCGCGTTCAGCGCGCGAGTTCGCGCAGGATGCGTTTTTCCAGTTCGGCGGGGCCGACGGCCGTCAGGTCCACGTCGTGGGTCACAGTCAACAGCTTCTCCGCGGCCGGCCCCAGCTCGGCCTTGACCTCGCCCAGGAAGGGGCTCGATGCGAGGACCGCGAGCGAGCGGTACGTGCCCTGCTCCGCCGCGCGCTCCAGGTGGGCGGCGAGCTCGGTGGCGAAGCGTTCATGCTCCTTGCGCTTGGCGTCGATGCGCGGCGGGTACGCCGACCCGCCCCAGCTGTGATCGCTGCTGCCGTGGCCCGCGCGATCGCCCGCCAGGTCGCTCACCTTGCTGCGGCCCGCGGGGCGGCTGAATGTCTTGACGACCGTCATCGGCTCGCCACGCTCCCGCTGCAGGATGCGGGCCCGCGTGGCGTTGGCGACCACGATCCAGTCCGGTTTCATCGGAGTCATATGCTTCTCCTTGTTCCAGCAAAATTCTGGCCGTCCGTGCCGATCGCACCTTGATGCCGAACAAACTTGGCGGCTTGCAGGCACCGATTTGCAACGCCAGCGCCGGACGCCGCACGCCTTGCGCTGCATCAACGAAAATCCCGACTCGCGTCCTAGAGTCAAACGCAGGACCGCCCACCATGCCCGCCCTTTCCCCACCGCACTCCAACCGGCTGCGCCTGCGCCGCATGGGCATCGACACCTACCAGGAGCCGGTGCTGTACATGCATCGCGACTGCCCGGTGTGCCACTCCGAAGGCTTCGAGGCGCAGTCGCGCGTGGAAGTGGCGCTCAACGGCCGCACCATCGTCGCGACGCTGAACGTCGTGAGCGCCGCTTTCCTGTCGCCCGAGGAAGCGGGCCTTTCCGAAGCCGCCTGGCGCCTGCTGCAGCCGGTCGAGGGCGACGAGGCGCACCTGCGCCACCCCAAGCCCCTGGAGTCGCTTGGCCACGTGCGTGCGAAGGTCTATGGCAAGCGGCTGGACGCGGCGGCGCTCGACGCGGTGATCGCCGACGTCGTCGCGGGCCGCTACTCCGACCTGCAGCTCGCCGCTTTCATCACCGCATGCGCCGGCAATGGGCTCGACCTGCGCGAGACCGTGGCGCTCACCCGCTCGATGGTCAACGCCGGCGAACGCATGGCGTGGGGCGAAGCCGTCGTGATGGACAAGCACTGCGTGGGCGGCCTTCCCGGCAACCGCACCACCATGATCCTCGTGCCCATCGTGGCGGCGTGCGGCCTGCTCATGCCCAAGACATCCTCGCGTGCGATCACCTCGCCGGCCGGCACGGCCGATACGATGGAGACGCTGGCGCCCGTGGACCTGGACGTCGCGCAGATCCGGCGCGTGGTCGAACGCACCGGCGGCTGCATCGCCTGGGGGGGCGCGGTGCGCCTCAGTCCCGCGGACGACGTCCTCATCCGCGTGGAGCGCCCGCTCGACCTCGACAGCCCCGGCCAGCTGGTGGCGTCCGTGCTGTCGAAGAAGGTGGCCGCGGGGGCCACCCATGTCCTGATCGACATGCCGGTGGGCCTCACGGCCAAGGTGCGCAGCACGAACGACGCCGCGCAACTGGCGCAGTACCTCGAACGGGTGGGAGATGCGTTGGGGCTGCGCGTGCGCGTCATGCGCACCGATGGCCTCGCGCCGGTCGGGCGCGGCATCGGGCCGGCACTGGAAGCGCGCGACGTGCTCTCGGTGCTGCGGTGCGAGGCCGATGCGCCGGCGGACCTCGCGCGGCGCGCGCTCGCCCTGGCCGCCGAGTTGCTGGAATTCGGCGGGGCGGCGCCGGCCAAGGGCGGCCTCGCGCTCGCGGCCTCGGTGCTCGAGGACGGCCGCGCCTGGGCCAAGTTCCAGGAGATCTGCGCCGCGCAGGGCGGCATGCGCGAGCCGCCCGTGGCCGCGCACCAGCAGCCCGTCACCGCGCCGCGCAGCGGCACCGTGATCGCCTTCGACAACCGGCGCCTCGCGCGCATCGCCAAGCTGGCCGGCGCGCCCAAGGCGGCTTGCGCCGGCATCGACCTGCACGTTCAGCTGGGGGCTGTCGTCGAGCGCGGCCAGCCCCTTTTCACACTGCACGCGGCCACGCCCGGCGAACTCGCGTACGCGCTGGACTACGCCATGACGCAGCCCGAAGCGCTGCACGTGATGGAGGAAGCGCGATAGGTTGTCTCGGCAACGCCGCGCCCGGCCGGGTCGCGGCGCGATGGCTACGGCGTCCGTCGCAGCGCGTCGCGCTGCTCACGGATCCCCCGCGCTGGACGGTCTTGCGGCCCCGCGCAAAACAACTCACCGTCGCTGCGCTGCGGTTCAAACAGGTTTTGCGAGCCAGATGACGTACGCGTCGCTCGATATGCGTCTTGCGGCGCACTCCAAGCGACGCTGGGCCGCAAGACCGGCCACCGCGGGCGCCTGGGCTTTATTCGCGCCGCGACCCGGCCGTGCGCGCCGTTGTGGTGAGGTAGTGGCCCGCCACCGGTGGCGCGCCAACTCTGCGTCTGCAAAGCTGCGCGTGGGCGGGCTGCGGCGCGAATCAAGCACAGGCGCTTGCGGCGGGTGAGGCCGCGACCCAGCCCGGCTACGAGAGCGGGCGCAGCAAGCGGATCGAGCCGGGCGTACGTCTCATGCTCGCGAAAGCTGTCTGAGCCGCAACGCAGTGAAGGCGAGTTCTTTCGCGCGGGTCGCGGGCTCGCCCGGCGCAAGGAATTCGGTGTCGCTGCGAAGCAGCCACACCGAACGCCGTAGCCATCGCGCCGCAGCCCGCCC
>JAUYOG010000010.1 GCA_030695945.1 Ramlibacter sp. | reverse complement strand
ACCAGCTGAAAAGCAGTCGGCCGAGATTCCCGCCTCGGCCGCTGCCACCCGAACCGCTTCCGGACCGGGGCGGGTCAAACCAAACAAGGTTCTCACCACACAGGATGAATCTTGCCACGGTTTGGTCAGGAGTCCGGCGATTCCATGCCTTCGGGCAGAAAGACCTGCAACCATGAGCAAATCACCTCCTCCGCAGAAGATCGGTCGCGACGCGCGCTCGGGCGAGTTCATCCCCGTGCGGGAAGCCGAGCGCCGCCCCTCGACCACGACCGTGGAGACGATCCGCCGGCCTGCGCCGACGCCGTCGAAACCGGGCAAAAAGTGAGTCCGTTGCGGCCAGCCGGCAACCTGCCGGCTGGCCGCCTTTGACCCAGAAGGGAGCCACCATGCCGGGAGCCTATGCCCATCTATCCGTCGTCAATGACGCCCAGAAGCTTGCTGAAACCGCGGGCCTGCGCGACGAGACGCTGTACTACCTTGCTCGGGATCTGAAGTTTGTCGAACTCGGCGCCGTCAGTCCGGACTACCCCTACCTGGCGCTGAAGTCCGGGCAGAAGAAGTGGGCCGACAACATGCACTACACCGACACGGCCAAGTTGATGCAGGCGGGTGTGGCCGCGATCCCGCGCCTTCCGCAGCAGGCCCAGGGCCGCGCAACGGCCTGGCTGCTCGGCTTCGCCGCCCACATTGCCACCGACATGACCATCCATCCGGTTGTGGAACTGCGGGTGGGGCCGTACCAGGGCAACGAGGCCGAGCATCGCCGCTGCGAGATGCATCAGGACGCTTTTATCTTCCCGCGCGTGATGAACGTGGGCGAGACCGGCCTGAGCGAGCATTTGGCCACCGGTATCGCCACCTGCCATGCGCCCGATGACGAGGATGCGTTGGATCCGGCCGTGCGGCACGTGTGGATGGAGATGCTGGAGACCGCCTACCCCGGCCAAGGCGCGGCGCAGGGCGCTTCGCCCGATGCCTGGCACAAGGGCTTTCGCGGCGTGTTGTCGACGATGGCCGGGGTCAACCGCCTGTTCCCAATCGCCCGCCACGTCAGCACCAAGCTGAACCTGACTTACCCAACCGAGGCCGAGATCGACGACAGCTTCATCTCGCAGCTGAAGACGCCGGAAGGCCCGATGCACTACCAGGCGATCTAC
>JAUYOG010000064.1 GCA_030695945.1 Ramlibacter sp. | reverse complement strand
GCCATCGATGCCGGCAGCCAGGCCGACGAAGACGCCGAAGTCGGTGATCGACTTGATCGGGCCCTTGACGCGGTCGCCGCGCTTGGTGTTCTGCGCGAACTCTTGCCACGGGTTGGCCTTGCACTGCTTCATGCCCAGGCTGATGCGGCGCTTGTCTTCGTCGATCTCGAGGACCATGACTTCGACTTCGTCACCCAGCGAGACGATCTTGGAAGGAGCGACGTTCTTGTTGGTCCAGTCCATCTCGGAGACGTGCACCAGGCCTTCGATGCCGGGCTCGAGTTCCACGAACGCGCCGTAGTCGGCGATGTTGGTGATCTTGCCGAACATGCGCGTGCCTTGCGGGTAGCGGCGGTTCACGCCCATCCACGGGTCGTCGCCCATCTGCTTCAGGCCCAGCGACACGCGGTTCTTCTCGGTGTCGAACTTGAGGATCTTGGCGGTGATTTCCTGGCCGGCCTGCACCACTTCGCTCGGGTGGCGGACACGGCGCCAGGCCATGTCGGTGATGTGCAGCAAGCCGTCGATGCCGCCGAGGTCCACGAACGCACCGTACTCGGTGATGTTCTTGACGACGCCGCGGACGACGGAGCCTTCCTTCAGCGTTTCCATCAGCTTGGCGCGCTCTTCGCCCATCGACGCTTCGACCACGGCACGGCGCGACAACACGACGTTGTTGCGCTTGCGGTCCAGCTTGATGACCTTGAACTCCATCGTCTTGTTTTCGTACGGCGTCAGGTCCTTGATCGGGCGCGTGTCGATCAGCGAGCCGGGCAGGAAGGCGCGGATGCCGTTCACGAGCACCGTGAGGCCGCCCTTGACCTTGCCGCTGGTCGTGCCGGTGACGAACTCGCCGGACTCCAGGGCCTTCTCGAGGCTCATCCAGGAGGCGAGGCGCTTGGCCTTGTCGCGCGACAGGATCGTGTCGCCATAACCGTTTTCGATGGCGTCGATCGCCACCGAGACGAAATCGCCCACCTGGACTTCGATTTCGCCCTTGTCGTTCTTGAACTCGTCGATCGGCACGTACGCTTCGGACTTGAGGCCGGCGTTGACGACGACGAAGCTGTGTTCGATGCGGACCACTTCGGAGGTGATCACTTCGCCGGTGCGCATTTCCGAACGCTGCAGCGATTCCTCGAACATCGAGGCAAAAGATTCCATGGATTCAGACATTCAGTTTTCCTTGGCTCGTCGCACAGGTTTCCATCGGCACCATTGCGGATGTTTCTAAGGCTGGGACGGCGTTTGTTGCGGCTTGGGAACCGCGGGTTAGGTTGATGATCCACACGGCCTGGGGCGCTGTCGCGCGAGAGGAGCTGTGTGGGCCTTTCAGTTCTTCCGGCCGGGGCCGAAAGGCTGTTTCGCCTCCCACCACTGGAGCACTTGCGCCACCGATTCTTCAACCGATTGGCTCGAGTTATCCAGCAGGAGGGCATCCCCGGCAGGCTTGAGTGGCGCGACTGCGCGGGACGTATCCCTCGCGTCGCGCGCTTCCAGGTCCGCGCGAAGACTGGCGATTGTAGTCGAAATACCCTTTGAAATCAATTGCTTATGGCGGCGCTCGGCACGCTGGGCGGCGCTTGCCGTCAGGTAGACCTTCATCGGCGCGTCGGGGAAGATCACGGTGCCCATGTCGCGGCCGTCGGCGACCAGCCCCGGCAGGCGCCGGAAGCTCTGCTGGAGGGCGACCAGCGCCGTGCGGACGGCCGGCAGCGCCGACACCCGGGACGCGTTCATCCCGCCTTCTTCGCTGCGGATCGCGTCCGTGACGTCCTGCTCGCCCAGCAGGACCTGCCCGCCGAGGAAGCGCACGGGGAGCGTCTCGGCCAGCCTGGCGATCGTGTGTTCGTGCGCAGGGTCCAGCTGCAGGCCGGCCTGGATGGCCGCCAGGGCCGTGATGCGGTAGAGCGCGCCGGAATCCAGGTAGTGATAGCCCAGCCTGTGCGCGACCTGGGAGGCCAGGGTGCCTTTGCCGGACGCGGTCGGCCCGTCCACGCAGATCACCGGGATCCGCGGCGCGGGCGTCCGCACGACCGAGAACAGGGCCTCGAAGTAGTCGGGGAAGGTCTTGGCCACGCATTTCGGGTCTTCGATGCGCACCGGCGACCCGGACGGATTGAACGCTGCGAGCGAAAAGCACATCGCCACCCGGTGGTCGTCATAGGTGTGGACGCTCGCCGGCGTCCAGGCCAACGGCGGGGTGACCTGGATGAAATCGGCGCCTTCGGTCACCGCGGCGCCGAGCTTGCGCAGCTCCACGGCCATGGCCGCCAGGCGATCGGTTTCCTTCACGCGCCAGCTCGCGATGTTGCGAAGCGTGGTGGTGCCGTCTGCGTACAGGGCCATCACCGCCAGGGTCATCGCGGCATCGGGGATATGGTTGCAGTCCAGGTCGATGGCCTTCAAGGGCCAGGCGCCGCGGCAGGCTTCGAGCCAGTTGGGCCCGCCGGTGACCCGCGCGCCCATCATCCGCGCGGCGTCGATGAAGCGGATGTCGCCCTGGATCGAACCCTCGCCGACGCCCGTGATGCGCAGGGGCGCCCCGGCCTGCGCGGCGATGGCGCCGAGCGCGACGAAATAGCTGGCGGAGGAGGCATCGGCCTCCACGTGGATGCTGCCCGGCGACCGGTAGTTGCTGCCGGCGGGAATCGTGAACCGCTGCCACCCCTCCCGCCGCACCGCAATGCCGAAGCGCGCGAGCAGGTTCAGCGTGATCTCGATGTACGGCTTGGAAATGAGCTCGCCGACGACGTCGATCACGATATCGTGCCTGGCAACGAGCGGCAGCGCCATGAGCAGCGCCGTGAGGAACTGGCTGGAGACATCGCCACGCACCCGGATCGGCGCATCCAGCCGCAGGCGAGGGCGCCCGATGCGCAGCGGCGGGTAGCCCTCCACGCCCAGGTAATCGATCTCGCAGCCGAGCTGGCGCAACGCGTCGACCAGGTCGCCGATGGGCCGCTCGTGCATCCGGGCCACGCCGCTCAGCTCGAACTCGCCGCCGATGACGGCCAGCGCCGCGGTGAGCGGGCGCATGGCCGTGCCGGCGTTGCCCAGGAAAAGCCTGGCGTGGGGGGCGGGCGTGCGGCCACCAAGGCCGGTGATCTCCACCACGGCGCCTCCATGCTTCACGCCGCAGCCGAGCGCGCGCAAGGCATCCAGCATGACGCGGGTGTCGTCTGAATCGAGGAGGTCATGCACCGCGGTGGTGCCCGTACCCAGCGCGGCCAGCAGCAGGACGCGGTTGGAGATGCTCTTGGAGCCGGGCAGCAGCACTTCGCCGGCCGCGCCGTCCAGCGGGGGAATATCCAGGAATTCGGTGGTGAACATCAGGCCCTGCCGCGGCGCGGGACGCTCGTCATTTGCGGGTCGTGCCCATGCGCCACTGCGCGCGCGACTGGCTGGCCTGGTCGATCAGGCCTTCCAGGGCCTCGCCGTTGCCGGTTTCGATCATCTGTTCCATGGCGTTCAGCGTGCGCTGGAAGATCTTCGACTGCTCCAGCAGCTCCTGGCGGTTCGCGAGCAGGATGTCACGCCACATCTTAGGCTCGCTCGCGGCGATGCGGGTGAAATCCCGGAAGCCGGGGCCGGCGAGCGAAAGGTAATCCTTGCCGTGGTCCTGCCCGGTGATGCCGTTGATCAGCGCGAAGGCGATCAGGTGCGGCAGGTGGCTGACGGCGGCAAAGGCCGCGTCGTGCTCGTCCGGCGCCATGGTGAGCACCGGGCAGTCCAGCGCTTCCCAGAGCTGCACGGCCCGTTGCAGATGGCCCGGGTCGGTGCGGTCGACAGGGGTGAGGATGACCTGCTTGCCGGTGTAGAGGTCCGGGTCCGCGTGCTCCACGCCGGAGACTTCCTTGCCGGCGATCGGGTGGCAGGGGACGAACGAGCCGATATGGTCGCGCAGCACCCGGCGGGCCGAATCGATGACGTCCCGCTTGGTCGAGCCGACGTCCATGATCAGCATGTCCCGGGTGACCAGGTGCTTGATGGCCTTGAGGGTTGCCTCGGTGGCGGCCACCGGCACGGCGAGCAGCACGATGTCGGCGCCGGACACCGCCAGCAGCGCCGAAGGCGCCTCGACGTCGATCACCCCCATGGACAAGGCGCGCTGCGTCGTCGACGGGGACTTGCTGTAGCCCACGACGCGCTTCACGAGGCCCGCGCGCTTGAGCGCGAGCGCGAACGAGCCGCCCATGAGGCCGCATCCGATGAGGCCGAGTTGTTCGAACATGGTCTTGATGTGTTCCGCTCAGTCCGTCACGGGGTAGGTGCCGAGCACCTTGTAGAAAGCGCACAGGCTTTGCAGGTCGGCCAGGGCCGCCGCCACATGGGGCTGGGAAGGATGGCCCTGCACGTCGATGTAGAAGTAATACTCCCACTGGCCGGAGCGGGCCGGCCGCGATTCGAAGCGCGTCATGGAGACGCCATGCTGCTTGAGCGGCACCAGGATGTCATGCACCGCGCCGGGCCGGTTGGGCACGGAAACGACGAGGCTCACGCAGTCCCGGCCGGACGCCTGGGGCGCCTCCAGCACCTGCGGCAGGCAGACGATGGCAAACCGGGTGCGGTTGAAGGCATCGTCCTGGATGGCGTGCGCCGCGACGTGCAGGCCGAATTCGCTGCCCGCACGCTCGCTGGCGATCGCGGCCCAGGCCGGGTTGCGGGCGGCAAGCCGGGCGCCCTCGGCATTGCTGGTGACGGCCCGCCGCTCGATGCCCGGCAAGTGCTTGTTCAGCCAGCCCTGGCACTGCGCCAGTGCCTGGGGGTGGGCCAGCACCACCTCGATGCCGGCGGTCGAATTGGCCAGGCGAAGCAGGTGATGCCGCACCAGCAGGCTGATCTCGCCGACGATGTGCAGCGGCGAATTGAGCAGCAGGTCGAGCGACCGCGTGACCACGCCTTCGCTGTTGTTCTCGACGGGCACCACCCCGAAGTCGGCGGTACCGGCAGTCGCCGCATGGAAAACCTCGTCGAAATTCACGCACGGCACATGCTCGATGCTGGAGCCGAAGAACTGCACCGCCGCCTGCTCGCTGAACGTGCCGGCAGGCCCGAGGTACGCCACCCGTTGCGGCGCCTCCAGGGCGCGGCAGGCCGACATGATCTCGCGCCAGATCGTCGCGACGTTGCCGTCCTTCAGGGGGCCGGGATTGGCGGCCTGCAGCCCGTTGATGACCTGGGCCTCGCGCTCGGGACGGAACACCGGCGAGCCTTCGGCGCGCTTGATCTCGCCGACCTCGTTGGCCAGCGCCGCCCGGCGATTGAGGATCCCCAGCAGTTCCTTGTCGACGGCGTCGATCTCGGTGCGAAGCACGCCCAGGTCACGCGCCATCAGGCCTGGCCTCCCGGGCCGCCCGGCTCACCCGGCTCGCCCGATTCGTCCTCCGGCTCGCCGGCGGCCGCATCGTTCTCCACGATGCGCTGCAGTCCGCTGAGCTTGGAGCCTTCGTCCAGCCCGATCAGGGTGACGCCTTGCGTCGCCCGCCCGAGTTCGCGGATCTCGCTCACGCGGGTGCGCACCAGCACGCCCTTGTCGGTGATCAGCATGATCTCGTCGTCCGCATGCACCAGCGTGGCGGCGACGACCTTGCCGTTGCGCTCGCTCTGCTGGATCGCGATCATGCCCTTGGTGCCGCGGCCATGTCGGGTGTATTCGGTGATTCCGGTGCGCTTGCCATAGCCGTTCTCGGTGGCCGTGAGGACGCTTTGCTGCTCGTCCTCGGCCACCAGCATCGCGATGACCGACTGGCCTTCCGGCAGGTCCATGCCGCGCACCCCGCGCGTGTTGCGGCCCAGCGCACGCACGTCGTTCTCGTCGAAGCGCACGGCCTTGCCGCCGTCGGAGAACAGCATCACGTCGTGTTCGCCGTCAGTCAGTGCCGCGCCGATCAGGTAGTCACCCTCGTCGAGGTTGACGGCGATGATGCCGCCCTTGCGTGGATTGTTGAACTCATCCAGCGCGGTCTTCTTCACTGTCCCCATGGACGTCGCCATAAAGATGTAGTGATCGGCCGGGAAGCTGCGGTTGTCACCGGTCAGCGGCAGCACCACGTTGATCTTCTCGCCGTCCTGCAGCGGGAACATGTTGACGATCGGCCGGCCGCGCGAGCCGCGCGAACCCGCCGGCACTTCCCAGACCTTGAGCCAGTACAGGCGGCCGCGGTTGGAAAAGCACAGGATCCAGTCATGGGTGTTCGCGATGAAGAGCTGGTCGACCCAGTCGTCTTCCTTGGTCGCCGTCGCCTGCTTGCCGCGGCCGCCGCGCTTTTGTGCCCGGTACTCGGACAAGGGCTGGCTCTTGATGTAGCCGGAATGCGAGAGGGTGACGACCATGTCGGTCGGCGTGATCAGGTCTTCGGTCGCGAGGTCCTGCGCGTTGAGCTCGACCACGCTGCGGCGCGCGCCCAGCTTGGTCTGCCCGAACTCCTGCTTCAGCGTCGTCAGTTCGTCGCCGATGATCGTCGACACGCGCTCGGGGCGCGCCAGGATGTCGAGCAGGTCGTCGATCTCGGCCATGACTTCCTTGTACTCGGCGACGATCTTGTCCTGCTCCAGGCCCGTCAGGCGCTGCAGGCGCATCTGGAGGATTTCCTGTGCTTGCGTGTCGGAGAGGCGATACAGGCCGTCGCCTCCCATCCCATACTGGCGCTCCAGGCCGTCGGGCCGGTAGTCGTCGGCATTGATGACGCCCCCATCGGCGCGCGTGCGCGTCAGCATCTCGCGCACCAGCTTGCTGTCCCATGGCCGGCTCATCAGCTCGGTCTTGGCGACGGGCGGGGTCGGCGCGTTGCGGATGATCGCGATGAATTCGTCGATGTTGGCCAGCGCGACCGCCAGGCCTTCCAGCACGTGGCCGCGCTCGCGGGCCTTGCGCAGGTTGAAGACGGTGCGGCGCGTCACCACTTCGCGGCGGTGCTGCAGGAAGACCTTGATCAGGTCCTTCAGGTTGCACAGGCGCGGCTGGCCATCGATCAGCGCGACCATGTTGATGCCGAAGGTGTCCTGCAGCTGCGTCTGCTTGTACAGGTTGTTCAGGACGACCTCGGGCACTTCGCCGCGCTTGAGCTCGATCACGAGCCGCATGCCGGACTTGTCGCTCTCGTCCTGGATGTGGCTGATGCCCTCGATCTTCTTCTCGTTGACCAGTTCGGCCATGCGCTCCTGCAGGGTCTTCTTGTTCACCTGGTAGGGCAGCTCGTCGACGATGATCGCCTGGCGCTGGCCGCGGTCGATGTCCTCGAAATGGCACTTGGCGCGCATCACGACCTTGCCGCGGCCGGTGCGGTAGCCTTCCTTCACGCCGTTGATGCCGTAGATGATGCCGGCCGTGGGAAAGTCGGGCGCGGGCACGATCTCCATGAGCTCGTCGATCGTTGCCTCCGGGTTGCGCAAGAGGTGCAGGCAGGCATCGACCACTTCATTGCGGTTGTGCGGCGGGATGTTGGTGGCCATGCCCACGGCGATGCCGCCGGAGCCGTTGACCAGCAGGTTGGGCAGCCGGCTGGGCAGCACCAGCGGTTCCTTCTCGCTGCCGTCGTAGTTGGGGCCGAAGTCGACGGTTTCCTTGTCGATGTCGGCCAGCATTTCGTGGGCGATCTTGGCCAGGCGGATTTCGGTGTACCGCATGGCCGCGGCGTTGTCGCCGTCGACCGATCCGAAGTTGCCCTGCCCGTCGACCAGCATATGGCGCATGGAGAAATCCTGCGCCAGGCGGACGATGGTGTCGTAGACCGACTGGTCGCCGTGCGGGTGGTACTTGCCGATGACGTCCCCGACGATACGCGCCGACTTCTTGTAGGGCCGGTTCCAGTCGTTATTGAGCTCGTGCATCGCGTACAGGACGCGGCGGTGCACCGGCTTCAACCCGTCGCGCGCATCCGGAAGGGCCCGGCCCACGATCACGCTCATGGCGTAGTCGAGGTAGCTGCGCCGCATTTCCTCTTCGAGACTGATGGGAAGGGTTTCTTTGGCGAATTGGGTCATGAGGGGGCAATGGTGCGGGCGCGAAACCTTTGATTTTACGTGGAAGGAACGTGTCGCTACGCCGCAACAGAAGTCGGGTATTGAGGTTTTGTCCTACGTGGCGTAAACGGGGTTTCGGTTGATTGTGTAAGGACGTGTGGCACAATGATTTCACGCTTTTGGTGATGGTCACCTTAAACGTCGTATTCACGCAGCGCGGCTGCGGCTTTTTCCCCAAGAGGAGAACCATGAAGAAACTGAACAAAGTGGCGCTGATGTTTGCCGTCGCTGCGCTGGCTACCGCCGCCGGGGCGCAAACTCGGGTGACCGCTGCCGATGGTGGCAACCGGATCGACAACTGGGTCAATGGCTCAGGTGAGATCGTCTGGAAGAACGGCACCAACGAGCTCTGCTGGCGCGATGCATTCTGGACCCCCGCCACCGCCGCCAAGGGCTGCGACGGCGCCCTGGTTCCGCCGCCGCCTCCCGCTCCGGCTCCGGTCGCCGCTCCGGCCGCCCCGCGCGCTGCCGCCCCGGCTCCGGCCCCGGCGCCCCAGCCGCCCGCCGCCACCAAGGTGACGTACGCCGCCGACGCTTTCTTCGACTTCGACAAGTCCGTCCTCAAGCCCGAAGGCAAGGCCAAGCTGGACGACCTGGTCGGCAAGGTCAAGGGCATCAACCTGGAAGTGATCATCGCCGTCGGCCACACCGACTCGGTGGGCTCGGACGCCTACAACCAGAAGCTGTCGGTCCGCCGCGCTGAAGCCGTCAAGGCCTATCTCGTGTCCAAGGGCATCGAGAAGAACCGCGTGTACACCGAAGGCAAGGGCGAGAAGCAGCCTGTCGCCGACAACAAGACCGCCGAAGGCCGCGCCAAGAACCGCCGCGTGGAAATCGAAGTGGTCGGCACCCGCGCCAACCGCTAAAGCCTGGGGCCAGCGCCCCGAGCCACAGAAAGGCCCCGCTTGCGGGGCCTTTTTACTTGGGCGCGCGCCGATGCGCGCGTTTTTTGGCGTGACAATCGAACCATGAGCGAAACCACCGTCAACGCCGACCCGGCCGAACTGGCCAAGTTTTCCGACCTTGCGCACCGCTGGTGGGACCCCGAGAGCGAGTTCCGGCCCCTGCACCAGATCAACCCGCTGCGGCTGGACTGGATCCAGGGACACGTCCCTTTGGCCGGCAAACGCGTGCTCGACGTAGGTTGCGGCGGCGGCATCCTGGCCGATGCCATGGGGCGCCAGGGCGCCAAGGTCGTGGGCATCGACCTGGCCACCAAGGCGCTGAAAGTGGCGCAACTGCATGCGCTCGAGGCGAATACGCCGAATGTCGAGTACCGCGAGATCAGCGCCGAGGCGCTGGCCGCGCAGGAGCCGGGCACGTTCGACGTCGTGACCTGCATGGAGATGCTGGAACACGTTCCGGACCCGGCCTCCATCGTGCGGGCCTGCAGGACGCTGGTGAAGCCGGGTGGCTGGGTCTTCTTCTCGACGATCAACCGCAATCCCAAGGCCTTCCTGTTTGCCATCGTCGGCGCCGAGTACGTGCTCAACCTGCTGCCCCGAGGCACGCACGAATACCTCAAGTTCATCCGGCCGAGTGAACTCGCAGGCTACTGCCGGGCCAACGGGCTGCAGGTGTCGGACTCCCGCGGCATGGAATACAACCCCTTGACCCGGCGCTACTGGCTGTCGGGCAACACCAGCGTCAACTACCTGTTGGCTACGCGGGCGGACTGATATGTTCAGCGACGTGGCGGCGGTGTTGTTCGACCTGGACGGCACCCTGATCGACAGCGCGCCCGACCTGGGCGCCGCGGCGGACAAGATGCGGCTGGATCGGGGCCTGCCTTCGCTGCCCCTCGAGCTTTACCGGCCGATGGCGGGCGCCGGAGCGAGGGGCATGCTGGGTGTGGCGTTCGGCATCACCCCGGACCATGCCGACTATGCCGGGTTGCGCGAAGAGTTCTTCACCAACTACGAGAACTGCATGACGCAGCGGACCTATGCGTTCTCCGGCATCGCAGAGCTCATCGACCAGCTGCTGAACCGGGGCCTGGCCTGGGGCGTGGTGACGAACAAGGCGACTCGGTTCACGCGCCCGCTAACCCAGGGGATGAACCTTTTTTCGACGGCGCGGGCGGTCGTCGCCGGCGATACGACGCCGCATGCCAAGCCGCACCCCGCGCCCCTGCTGGAGGCGGCAAGACTGCTGAGCCTGGAGCCCTGCCACTGCGTCTATGTAGGCGATGACGAGCGGGATGTGGCCGCGGGGCGGGCCGCGGGCATGCGCACGGTGGCCGCCAGCTACGGCTATCTCGGCGGCAGCGCCGACACGCGGCATTGGGGCGCCGATGCCCACATCCATTCCCCGCTCGAATTGCTGGCCCTCTTGCAATCCGTGCGGAAGGCCTAAAATACGAATTCCTGGGGCTGCACTGGTTTCGACGTGGGTTCGGACGCGTGGCAGGGCATGTCGAGCTGAATGTGCTCGTAAAACTGATTCAAACAAAGTAACTGCAAACGACGAACGTTTCGCACTCGCCGCTTAATTGCCGGTGAGCTTCGCAACAGCAGGCCTATGGGCTGGGCAAGGGTCTCTCCGGAGGTCCAGGCTGCGAAGATAATTTCATAGGCTGGTCTTGCGCCGGGTCACTTGGCGTGGGACGAGAAAATAGGTGACTGGCGTTCTGGATTGCGTGCCGCTGCGCGGTCCAGGAGGCGAGACCTAACCAGACGGCTACACATGTAGAACTGTACGAAGAAGGCTTGCGGACGCGGGTTCAATTCCCGCCAGCTCCACCACCATTTGATCCAAGGCCGTTCACCATCTTCCGGTGAACGGCCTTCTTCATTGGGCGACCGGACTGCCGTCCAGCCACGCGGTCCCGCTCTCGACAGACGAGCTCCCGCTGCGAGCGCGATAGCGGGTGGTGGCATGGTTCAGGGCTTCTGCGAGCGCGGTCGCGAGCGCCTGCCGCTCTGCCACCAGCATCGTGAGATGCTCGCCCGGCGTGCGCACCTCGCGCACGCGGGGGGCCAGCCGTTGCCAGAGCGTCGGGTCGTTGTCATGGCGGTTGCCGTCTTCCGCAAGCAAGCAAGTCACCTCGACGTCGATGCGAGGCGGCACGTAGCGCGCCATCATCTGGTAGTACGTCCTGACCGCCCGGTAGGCATCGCGTCGTACACCGGGAGCCGGCTCCTCCTGCCGCGCCGGCGTCAAGCGCTTTCGGATGGCGCGATAGAACCTCGGGCAGAAGTCTGCGAAGCCCTTCCTCGCCAGGATCCAGGCGAACATCATGGTGTTCTCCCGCAACACGCGGCCGGCGCGGCCCGGCACGACGTTGGCGGCGCTCTCGACGATCGGCGGCAGCGCACGCAGGGCCGGGCGCACATTCATCGAAAGCGTCTCGATGAGGAGCAGCTCGACCACCTCCACGCCTCGCGAGCGCAGCAGGTGCGCGAGATGCCAGGCGGTCAGGCCCCCGTTGCAGTACCCGCCGAGCATCACCGGTGAGCCGGGTGCTGCCCGAAGGACTTCGTGCATGTACGCAGTTGCCACTTCCTCCACTTTCGCCCCGATCGCGTGGTCTGCATAGCAATTCAGCAGGAACAAGGGTTGGTCCTCCGGGAGCAGCGCCGCCAGCTTGTGTGCATAGAGCCCGCGGCTCACGTAATCGCCATGGCAGAAGAAAAAGGGTATGCCCGTCCCGCGCCTGACCTGGGTGATCAGGTCGCGTTCGGCCGCCTTGCCGGCAATGACGACGTCGGCGATGTGGCGAATGGTGAAAGTGGAGAGTTCGGACTGGGGGTAGGGCCGGCCCGCGAGCTGCTCCACCTCGATCAACATTTCAGTGGCCAGAAGCGAGTCGCCGCCCTTCTCGAAGAAATCGTCGTCGACGCCGATGTCGTCGGTGCCGAGCAGGCGCGCCCAAAGGTCGCGCAGCTCGAATTCGATCAACTCCTGCGGCGGGGCCATCTCGGCGTGGGCATTCGTGTAGGTCTCGCCCAACGAGCGACGCAGGATCTTGCCCGTACTGCCGCGGGGTAGGCTGGAAACCAGGTGCACCGTGCGCGGCAACTTGAAGCCGGCCAGTTGGCGGGCGATGAAAGACTTGATCTCCGCTCCCGATACGACGCTTCCGGGCTTCAGCACGGCCGCGGCAGCGACGCTTTCCCCCAGGCGGGGATGCGGCACACCGAACACGGCTGCCTCGAGCACGGCGGGGTGCTCCAGCATCGCGTTCTCGATCTCGTAGGGAAAGACCTTTTCTCCCCCCCGATTGATGACCTCCTTGATCCGTCCGACGATGGTGAGATAGCCTTCGTCGTCCAACCGGCCGAGATCGCCGGTGGCGAGCCAGCCATCTTCCACGCCAACGCCGCGGGTTCCGTCGCCCACCGCGTAGCCCGGCATGACACTCTCGCCGCCCACGAAGATCTCTCCGATGACGCCGGTGCCCACCGGTTGGCGCCGGTCATCGACCACCAGCAATTGCCCGGGCAGCGGAAGTCCGACCGTCCCCGGCTTGATCCGGCCCGGCGGCAGCGGGTTCGCCGCCATCACGCCGGCCTCGCTCAACCCATAGAAATCCAGGACCGGCACGCCCAGCATCGACTGCGCGGCCGCCCGAACCTCTTCGGGAAGACAGGCAGAGCCGCACATCACGAACCGCAGGGAACCGCTGTCGAAGTCGGGCGGCGAATCCCTGAGCCGGTCCAGCAGACCGTTCAGCGATCCCGGTGTGACGGTCAGGTAGGTTGGCCGGAGCTTGCCGACCCACTGCGAAATCGACAAGGCCTGGCCCGCCGGCGGAAAGGCAACGCTGGCGCCCAGGATCAACGGGACGAGGAGCAGTGTCTTCAGTCCCGCTGCATAGAAAAGCGGCAGCATGCAGGCCGCACGATCCGCCGCAGTGAGGTGGAACCACAGGTCCGAGCCCATTTTTTCGGCCATGACCACCAGGTTGAGATGTGTGACCGGAATCAGCTTGGGCGCGCCGGTGGTCCCGGACGAACGCAGCAGCAGGGCGACATCGTCCTGCCTCGCCGGCCGGACTGGGACCGATGGCCCCGCCTCGGGCGTGAGAAGCTGCAGACCCAGCGTCCCATCCGGCGCCAGGCTGGCCTCCAGCGCTTTGACCTGCAGGTCCCTCAGCACAGCGCGCGCGGCCGTGTCCAGCCATGCGGGGATCACCACTGCGCTCAGCCCACTCGTGGTGACGAGATCGGCCATCTCGTGGTTCGTCAGCGCTGGGTTGATCGGAACCAGTGCCACATTGCAGGCCAGTGCCACCACTAGCTGGCCGCCCGGCACGCCTGGGGGCACAAGCAGGCCAACGCGGTCTTCGCGCTTCAGCCCGGCACTCGCCAATTGGCGCGAGAACGATGTGATCGACGCGTACAGTCGGGCAAAGCTGGTGTCTGGCTGGCCGGTCCCGACGAGTGCCGGAGCATTGCCGCGTGCCCTCGCATGCCGGGCAATGGCGTTCACCAGTGTCCGGGACGCATCCACCCCGGCATCGAGTGATGGCGGGGCACCCCGGCCCGCCGAACGCGACGTGTCAAGAAGCGAGGAAAGGTGTAAGTTCACGGTGCGATTCGTTCACAGGTAACGAATGGCACGGGTGATAACACGCCTTTGCTGGGCCATATGAAAGAAACTGTGCTTGCCGCTACAAGCCCTCGGTGCCGCTTGGCTTCCCCACCCGCCCTCCTACGCAGGGGTTCGCGCCCGCATCGCGTCGATCTGTCCATCCGTGAGCAGGCCGCGGCTGGTGATTGCGGTGCGTTCAGCCGATGAAAGCGTGCCACCTGCCAGGGCGGTGGCGAGATAGAGCGAGTGCTTGGGCGAGTCGAGATCGGACATCAGCCCGAAGCGGTTTTCCGGTGCGGGCTTGGACGGTGCGTCCAGCAGTTCGTAGAAGACGACGCTTTCGAGTTGGCACTCGGCCTGGCTGTACAGCTCCAGCATGTGGCGGGCGGTCGACCGCAGGCCCGACTCGGTGACCGGCTGGCCTGAAACGTTCTCGTAGCCGGCGTCGTAGATCTCGCCGGAATTGAACTCATTGAGCGTGATCGGCTTGCCAAAGGCGGCCAGCTGCGCCAAGGGGCCGCCCGGACCATACCAGGTGTCGGTGCGCAGGCTGGCCGCGCGCTCGTGCGGATAGACGTGGTAGCCGGTCACGTCCCACTGCACGCCTTCATCCCGCAGGTAGCCCAGGAGGCCGAAATCCCGGCCGATCACCCCCATGACAACGCGCAGGGGCAAGCCTGACCTGGCTGCGACGTCGTGGATGGCATTGGCCATGCCCCTCAGGACGGCCGCCAGACTGGCCATTGCGGGCTTGTTCTGGTAAGGCGTCGTGCTGGCGCCGGCGGAGTTCCAGGGCACCGCAGCCTGGATCTCCGGGCGCAGTTGCACTTCGTTGAGCAGTTCGAAATCATGAACCACATCCTTCATCGCGTCGACCGCGGTGTAGGCCTCCCGGTAGGCCTTGGCTTGAACCGCGGCCAGGTCGGTGTAGACGGTGTGGTCCCATTGATAGGAAATCTGCAGGGACATCTCCACGGAGCCGCCATATCCGTTGATCCTGGCAATGAGGTCGCGCGGCAGCGTCTGGTCCTGGGTCCAGAAGTAATCCATGCGGATGCGCTTGAAGTTGCGCGCCTGCAAAAGGGCTGCGATCCGAGCGTTGTGCGACATGCTGGTGCCGCCCGTGTGGAGGTTCACGCCGACGTTGAACGGTCCGGCTGCCGGCGCCGCGGGTGCCGGTGTCGGGGCGGGCGTGGAAGCCGGGACGGCGGATTCCGGCGGCGATCCGTTCCCCAGTGCCGGGGCAACCGGACCGGGCTGCGGCACCGCTGCGGCCGGGGCGGAGGTGACGTCCGCAGGCGAGGCGTCCACGGCAGAACCGCCGCCGCCGCAGGCGGTCAACACAACAGCTGCCGCGGCAGAGCCGGAGGACTTGATAAAAAGGCGTCGTTTCATTCCACAGAAGGTAAGAAGTGTCGTAGGGCCGAATGGGCTTAGCCGCCGGCGAGCATCGGCGCGTGGGCGCCGTCTGCTCAGCAGAAGAACGCGACTCTAGTGGCAACTGTTAGGCTCAGCGCGGCTGTCGTGCGCCGTAACGTAACCGTCCGTCTTACTGTGCTGCAGCACTTTGGATGAGCTTCTGGCGTAGCGGATCAGGTGGGACCAGCCTGAGGCGGTGGAGACCCGGCTCAGCCTCTGCTTCAAAAGTTACGTTTGTGCGCGAACTCAGGGCGGCGGAACCGCTACCTCTCCCATGGGAGATCCCATCAAGGCGAGTAATGGGTGCGTTGTGACGGGCCATGACGCCGAGGTTCGCTAAGATGGCCGCCTTCGCAGTTCCCTGGAGGGGCGTCATGCGTATCCCGGCTCTTTCATCCCTGCTCATGCTGTTGGCTGGCTGTTCGGTCGTCCCGCCCGCGGCCTGGACTTTCAATCCCACCAGCCCGGCACCCAGGGAGGCGCTTGCGATGGCGGATGTCGTCGCGCTCACCGACCGCGCGGCACAGTTGCAGTTGCAGCGCCACGAGATTCGCGCGCGCATCGCGGCCGAGCCTGACATCTGGGCACGCCAGCGGCTCTATGCGCAGTTGCACGCTGTCGGGATGGCGCTGTCGCCGATCGAGCGTCGGCTCGCCACGGTCGCGGCTGCCCGCTAGGGCGCCGTCCTACGCGCATGCGATTGCGTCCTACACCGCGCAGGGCGGGCGCATCCTAGATTCGCGCTGCGGCGGTCCTCCGCCGATCCGACCAGCACGCTCGAAGGACGATCCCATGCACCAATCGCCGCAGAAACAGTTTGCCGGGCAGCGCGACCGCGACGCCGAGTCCGAAATCGCCGAGGCGCTCGATGAGCGCCTCCGCCAGCGCGGCAGCCAGCCCAAGGCCCGCAAGTTCCCGCTTCGCGAGGACAGCGAGCGCGAAACCCGCGGGGACAAGGAGGCCCCCGGACGTTGAGCCGGCCCGGCTTCAGTTGTGGGCCGGACTGCAGGTCGCCTTGAGGATCGCCTGCCGCGCGGCTGCGGGTATTTTTTCCAGCAGCTCCGGCGGCATGCCCGCTTCCCGGCCGGAACTGTCGGTCCCGACGCGCTGACCTTGCCCGGCGGGCAGCGCATAGAACGCCGCGCTTGTCAGCGCGATGGTGCGCCGTACGCAGTCGAGCTGGGTGGTGGCGACAAACGACCGGAAGGAATAGCCCCCGCTGTGGGGCTGCAGGACATCGAAAGTCACCCGGATCACGCTTTCGCCGCCGTGACTGCGGATGCGGACCGTTTCCAGGTCGACCTCGACCACGGTCCCGCCCGCGCGCACCTCGGGGCCGGACACCACGAACCATTGCTGCGCACATGCCGGCGCCCCAAGCATCAGCCCGGTGACGATGCCAAAGAACTTCCTGCGCATTTCCATGCTGTGCCCGCGCGACGCGTGACCCGAAGCAATGGCACTTCGCGCCGGCGGCCGCAATTTTCTCATGAAGCGCGGCAATTTCGCCATGCGCTTGAGATACTCGGCCCCCATGCAACTGCAGGATCTTCTCTTTTCCCAGGGCTTCGGCACCCGGCGGGTCTGTGCGGGCCTGGTGCAGCAGGGCCATGTCTCCGTGGGCGGCCAGCCGGTCATGGACGCGACGGCCGAGTTCCCGGCGGAAGGCTTGCGCTTCACGGTGGATGGCATGGAGTGGCAGTACCACCAGCTCGCCTACCTCATGCTCCACAAACCCGCGGGCACCGAGTGTTCCCGCAAGCCCTCGGCCTATCCCAGCATCTACACGCTGCTTCCCGGGCCCCTGCGGCTGCGGCCCCAGAAGGGAGCAGTGCAAGGCGTGCAGGCGGTGGGCCGGCTGGACCAGGACACCACGGGCTTGCTGCTGCTCACCGACGACGGCCAGTTCATCCACCGCATGAATTCGCCGCGCCACCATATGCCCAAGGTCTACGAGGTCACGGTCAAGCACGCGATCGACGAGCGTCAGGTGCAGCGCCTGCTCGAAGGCGTGGTGCTGGACGACGACCCCAAGCCGGTGCGCGCGGCGGCGTGCGAGCGCGCCGGCGAGAGGCACTTGCGCCTGACCCTCACCGAAGGCAAGTACCACCAGGTCAAGCGCATGGTGGCGGCAGTCGGCAACCGTGTCGAGGGGCTGCACCGCTCGCAGATCGGCGGCCTCGTGCTGCCGCCGGACCTGCTGCCCGGCCAGTGGCGGTGGCTGGGTGCGGAGGACCTCGCGGCCCTGCGTCCCTGATCAGGGCAGGGATGCGAGGAATCGGGCGATGCGGCGCCGGCTGGCTTCGGGTTGGTCGCGCTGCGGCGAGTGGCCGCATTGCTCGAACACCTCTCGCTCGAAAGGCCCGCGCGTGGGCGCGATCTCGTCGATCTGCCGCAACGTCCCGTAGGGATCATCGACGCCCTGCATCGCGAGGACGGGCGCCTCGATGCGCCGGCATTCCGCCCTGATGTCGAAAGCGCGGAACGCGGGGTCGAGCCAGATGTCGTTCCACTGCCAGAAGGCGCCGTCCACGTCGGCGTGGTAGCGGCGCAGGCGCTCGCGCAAGTCGCCGGCCTCGTACGCGACTCGTGCTTGTGCGATCGACCGGACCGATACGTCCTCCACGATGACGTGCGGGGCCATGACCACGCAGGCCGTCACGCGGAAGTCCGCTCCATGCAGCAGCGCGATGCTGCCGCCGTCGGAATGGCCCAGCAGCACGGGCCTCCGGATTCCCAGCGCCTCGAGCAGTGCCGGCAGTACTACTCGCGCCTCGCGGTGCATGTAGTCCGGCCGCAGGCGGCCCGCGCCGCGAACCTCCGGGACCGGGTCGGACTCGCCATAGCCTCGCCGGGAGTAAACGACACCGGCGCGGCCGGTGGCCGCGCAGACGCTGGCCGGCCAGTCGCGCCACATCGCGACCGAGCCCAGTCCTTCGTGCAGGAAGACGATGGGAGCCAGCGCCCCGCCCGCGGGCTGGGGCAATCGCAGAACCTCGAGTGCCACGCCGTCGACCCGAATCTTTTCCATGGCCGGAATGGTACGGGCTATCCTCGGCGCATGAGCCTCCTTCTCGATTCATTCTGGCGCGCGGTGGCGTACTGCCTGCACCCGCGGGTCATCGCACTGTCCTTCCTGCCGCTGGTGATCATGGTCGTGCTGTCGCTGGGGCTGGGCTACTTCTACTGGGAGTCCGCGGTGGAGGGGGTGCGCTCGATGCTCGAGACTTCGCAGCTCATGAAGAGCTTCTGGGACTGGCTGCAGGGCGCGGGCATGGGCGGGCTGAAAACAGTGGTGGCGCCGCTGATCGTGATCTTCGCCGTGACGCCGGTGATCGTGGTGCTGTCGCTGTTGATCGTGGCCGCTTTCATGACGCCTGCGCTCGCGGCGCTGGTGGGCGAGCGGCGCTTTCCCCAACTGGAGCGCAAGCACGGTGGTTCGCTGGCGGCCAGCCTTGCGTGGTCACTCGGCTCCGCGCTGCTCGCGGTGGTGGCACTGGTGGTCTCGCTGCCCTTGTGGCTGGTGCCGCCGCTGATCCTGATCCTGCCGCCCCTGATCTGGGGCTGGCTCACGTACCGGGTGATGGCCTTCGATGTGCTCTCGGAGCACGCGAGCCGCGAGGAGCGCCGCGAGGTGTTCCGGCGCCATCGCGGCTGGTTGCTGGGCATCGGCGTGCTCACGGGCTACCTCGGCGCGGCGCCCAGCCTGCTGTGGGTTTCCGGTGCGATCTTCGCGGCGGCCTTCGTCATCCTGGTGCCGCTGGCGATCTGGATCTACACGCTGGTCTTCGCATTCGCTTCGCTGTGGTTTGCGCACTATTGCCTCGCGGCGCTGGAGCAGCTGCGCGCCGAGGCATCGCTGGCGCCGCCCACGCCCACGCCGACCCCGTTAGCATTGGCGGATGACGCAAGCAATCCATCCGACTGAAACGCCCGAGCCGGGAACGGAGCGTGAGGACCGCGATTTCGGCCTGGTCATCGTCGGCGACGAAATCCTCTCCGGCAAGCGCGCCGACAAGCACATGCCCAAGATGATCGAGCTGCTGGCCGCGCGCGGGCTGCAACTGGCCTGGGCCGAGTACGTGGGGGACTCGCCCCAGCGCATCACGGCCACGCTGCGGCGGGCTTTCGGATCGGGCGACGTGGTTTTCTCCTGCGGCGGGATCGGCGCCACACCGGATGACCACACCCGCCAGTGCGCGGGCAGGGCGCTGGGGGTGCCGCTGGAGTTGCATCCCCAAGCGGAATTGCTGATCCGCGAGCGGATGCAGGACATCGCGCGCGAGCAGGGGACGGTCTACGAGCCCGATCGTGCGGACAACGTCCACCGCCTCAACATGGGGGTGTTCCCGAAAGGCGCCCGCCTCATCCCGAACCCGTACAACAAGATTCCGGGCTTCAGCGTGGGCGACGTGCACTTCGTGCCCGGCTTCCCGGTCATGGCCTGGCCGATGATGTCGTGGGTGCTCGATGAGCACTATGCCCACCTTTTTCACGCCCGGGCCTACGTGGAGAAGTCCGTGATCGTGTTCGGCTCCATGGAGGCCGCGTTGACGCCCCTGATGGAGCAGCTCGAAAAGGAGCATCCCGGCGTCAAGGTGTTCAGCCTGCCCAGTGTCGACCACCCCGAATACGGGCGTCACATCGACCTGGGCGTGAAAGGCGACCCTGCCTTGATCGATGCGGCCTACACTCAGCTGTTGGCCGGACTCAACGCCCTGGGCGTCCGCCTGGGCCCCGAATTGGTGCGCTGAAGCATTTGCACCATCTCGGTGCAAAGGGATGATTGCACCAAATAGGTGCAATGCTCATCCAAAAGCGCAAGGCTTCCGTAGGGAAAAGCGCTCAAAGTCGGGGACAATCGCCGAGCTTTGCGGCCGGCGCCATGCACCAGCTTTGGCACAGAACCTGCATTCCACCGCCCGTCCAGAATTTTTTCACAACCATCCGATTAGGAGAACCCTGATGGCAGCCAAGAACGTCGCAGACGTCATGAAGATGGTGAAGGAGAACGAAGTCAAGTTCGTCGACTTCCGTTTCACCGACACCCGCGGAAAAGAACAACACGTCACCGTGCCGATTTCGCATTTCGATGAGGACAAGTTCAGCGCGGGCCACGCTTTCGACGGCTCCTCGGTCGCCGGCTGGAAGGGCATCGAGGCCTCCGACATGCTGCTGATGCCGGACCCGAACACCGCCAACATCGACCCCTTCTTCGAAGAGACCACCTTGTTCCTGTCGTGCGATGTGCTCGAGCCCGGCGACGGCAAGGCCTATGACCGCGACCCGCGTTCCATTGCCAAGCGCGCCGAGGCCTACCTCAAGGCGTCCGGCCTGGGCGACACGGCTTTCTTCGGGCCGGAGCCCGAATTCTTCATCTTCGACGACGTGCGCTGGGGCGCCGACGGCTCGGGCTCGTTCGTGCACATCGACGAGTACGAAGCGCCGTGGAACACCGGCAAGGTCATCGAAGGCGGCAACAAGGGCCACCGTCCCACCACCAAGGGCGGCTACTTCCCCGTGCCCCCGGTCGACAGCACGCAGGACCTGCGCGCCGAGATCTCGCTGATCCTGGAATCGCTGGGCATCCCGGTCGAAGTGTTCCACCACGAAGTGGCGGGGGCCGGCCAGAACGAGATCGGCACGCGGTTCAGCACGCTGGTGCAGCGCGCCGACTGGACGATCTGGATGAAGTACGTGATCCACAACGTCGCGAACGCGTACGGCAAGACCGCGACCTTCATGCCCAAGCCCGTCGTCGGCGACAACGGCTCCGGCATGCACGTGCACCAGTCGGTGTGGAAGGACGGCAAGAACCTGTTCGCCGGCGACGGCTACGCCGGCCTGTCGGACTTCGCGCTGTACTACATCGGCGGCATCATCAAGCACGCCCGCGCCCTGAACGCCATCACCAACCCCGGCACCAACAGCTACAAGCGCCTGGTGCCCGGCTTCGAAGCCCCCGTGAAGCTGGCGTACTCGGCCCGCAACCGCTCGGCTTCCGTTCGCATTCCCTACGTGCCGAATCCGAAGGGTCGCCGCATCGAAGTCCGTTTCCCGGACCCCCTGATGAACCCCTACCTGGGCTTTGCCGCCATGCTGATGGCCGGGCTGGATGGCGTCGAGAACAAGATCCATCCCGGGGAAGCGGCGACCAAGGACCTGTATCACCTGCCCCCGGAAGAGGACGCGAAGATCCCGACCGTGTGCCACAGCCTGGACCAGGCGTTGGACTACCTGGACAAGGAGCGCGGGTTCCTGACCAAGGGCGGTGTGTTCACAGACACCATGATCGACGCCTACATCGAGCTGAAGATGCAGGAAGTCACGCGTTTCCGCATGACGACGCACCCGATCGAGTTCGACATGTACTACTCGCTGTAAAAAATCACAGCCTGTGGCTCAAAAGGGACCCTTTCGGGTCCCTTTCGCCGAAAGCTGTTGCGGCAAAAGGACGGCTTGAGCCGTCCTTTTCTTTTTCAAATCAAGGGCTTAGTTGGTTTTTCTGAAGAGTTGCGCGATACTGGCGGGCCGTCCTATGCATTGCGATGCGAGGAGCAATCTCCATGAAGTACGCCTTATTGATTCCGCTGGCGGCCGCGACCCTCGCAGCCGGCAGCTTCGCGCAGAACTCGCCGACGATCTATCGTTGCAGCGGCAACGTGTACACCAACAATACCGCGGAAGCGCGGTCCAAGGGCTGCAAGCCCATGGAAGGCGGCAACATCACGGTCGTCGAAGGCACGCGCGTCAACGGCAACACGGCAGTGAAGGTGGCCACGGCGCCGCAGTCGTCCTCGGGCCAACGCGTGGATGCCGACGGCCAGCGTGCGCGGGACGCCGATGCGCGAGCGATCCTCGAGTCCGAGCTGAAGAAGGCCGAATCCCGCCAGGCGGAACTGGTCAAGGAATACAACAACGGCGAGCCCGAGAAGCTGGGCCCCGAGCACCGCAACCACCAGAAGTACCTGGACCGGGTGGCCGAACTGAAGGCCAGCATGGCGCGCAACGAGACCGACATCGCCGGCATCAAGCGTGAGCTCAGCCGCGTTCCGTCAAAATGAAGGCTTGACCACCAAGCCGGCTACCCCCACGGACCGCTTCCAGTCGCTGGACCTGCTGGCCACCCTGGTGGCGGTCGTCGGCGGCAACGGCGCCGTCCTGTTCGCCAATTCCGCCCTCGAAGACGCCCTGGGCACCTCGCGCCGTACGATAGAGGGCTCCAGCTTCCCCGATTGCTTCACCGAGCCGCACATCCTGCGCAACGCGCTGGAGGGCGCGGGCAGCAATGAATTCGCCGCGTTGCGCTACGACGCGTGGCTGGTGCGGCAGAACACCGGCGAGCCGCTGCCCGTGCACGTCGTGGTCGCGCAGACCGACCGCCCCGGCGAGGTCATCGTCGAGCTCCTGCCGCTGGAGGCGCAAGCCAGGCAAGACCGCGAGGAGCGCCTCATCGACCAGGCGCAGGCCAACAAGGAACTGATCCGCAACCTCGCGCACGAGATCAAGAACCCGCTGGGCGGCATCCGGGGCGCGGCGCAGCTGCTGGAGATGGAGATCGACTCCAGGGAGCTCAAGGAGTACACCAAGGTCATCATCCACGAGGCCGACCGGCTGCAGACGCTGGTGGACCGCCTGCTCGCCCCGCACCGCCGCCCGCATGTGGTCGGTGACGTCAACATCCACGAGGTCTGCGAGCGGGTGCGCTCCCTGATCCTCGCGGAGTTCCCCCGCGGGCTGAAAGTCGTGCGCGAGTACGACATCTCGATTCCCGAGTTCCGCGGCGACCGCGAGCAGCTGATCCAGGCCGTGCTGAACATTGCCCATAACGCCTGCCAGGCGCTGTCCGATCGGATCGCGGCGGGCGACGCGCAGCTGGTCTTGCGCACGCGCATCGCGCGGCAGGTCACTTTCGGCAAGCAGCGCTATCGACTGGCATTGGAATTGCATGTCATCGACAACGGGCCCGGTGTGCCGCATTCCATCAGGGACCGCATCTTCTTCCCGCTCGTGTCGGGAAGGGAAGGCGGTTCAGGATTGGGGCTCACCCTGGCGCAAACCTTCGTCCAGCAGCATCATGGACTGATCGAGTGCGACAGCGTGCCCGGGAGGACGGATTTCAAGATACTGATTCCGCTGCCGTGAATCGAACAAGCTGACCCTAAGGGTGACAGGAATACATGAAGCCGATCTGGATCGTTGACGATGACCAATCCATCCGCTTCGTGCTGGAGAAGGCGCTGCTGCGCGAGGACCTCCCGACCCGCAGTTTCTCCAATCCGCGCGAAGTCCTGCTGGCGCTCGAATCCGGCGACGACGAGAACGGCCCGCAGATCCTGGTGAGCGACATCCGCATGCCGGGCGGCTCGGGGCTGGACCTGCTCGGCAAGGTCAAGGAAAAGCATCCGGGCCTGCCGGTCATCATCATGACGGCGTTCTCGGACCTGGACAGTGCGGTCTCCGCGTTCCAGGGCGGTGCCTTCGAATACCTGCCGAAGCCTTTCGATGTCCCGAAGGCGATCGAGCTGATCCGCCGCGCGGTCGAGGAAAGCCAGCGCGAGGAGGTGGCCGAGGAGCGCATGGCCGCCGCCCCCGAGATGCTCGGCCAGGCGCCGGCGATGCAGGATGTCTTCCGCGCCATCGGCCGCCTGTCGCAAAGCAACGTGACGGTGATGATCACCGGCGAATCGGGCACCGGCAAGGAGCTGGTCGCGCGGGCGCTGCACAAGCATTCCCCGCGCGCCGCAGGCCCCTTCGTCGCGATCAACACCGCGGCGATCCCGAAGGACCTGCTCGAGTCCGAGCTGTTCGGCCACGAACGAGGCGCCTTCACGGGGGCCCAGACGATGCGCCGCGGGCGCTTCGAGCAGGCCGAGGGCGGCACGCTCTTCCTCGACGAGATCGGGGACATGCCGTTCGACCTGCAGACGCGCCTGCTGCGCGTGCTGTCGGACGGCCACTTCTACCGCGTCGGCGGGCACAGCGCCGTGAAGGCCAATGTGCGCGTGATCGCGGCGACCCACCAGGACCTCGAGCAGCGCGTGAAGGAGGGTGTGTTCCGGGAAGACCTGTTCCACCGCCTCAACGTGATCCGCCTGCGGCTGCCGGCGCTGCGTGAGCGCCTGGACGACATCCCCATGCTCACGCGGCACTTCCTGCAGCAAAGCGCCAAGCAACTCGGCGTGGAGCCCAAGCGCATCTCCGATGCCGCGCTCGCCCGGCTGGCGACCTACGGGTTCCCCGGCAATGTCCGGCAGCTGGAGAACATCTGCCACTGGCTGACGGTCATGGCCCCGGCGCAGTCGATCGAGCCGAAGGACCTGCCGCCGGAGATCAGCCCCTCGCCCGAGGGCGGCGGCGCGGGTCGCGCCGCGCCGGCGGTGGCGCAGGCCTCGAAGCAGCCGACGCCCGACGAGCCCGCTCGCGATGTCTACGCGGTCCCGCCGGAAGTGATCGGCACCCGGACGGCCTCCGGCTGGGAATCCGGCCTGGAAGCCGAAGCGCTTGAACTGCTGGCCAGCGGCCGCCACGACGTGTGGGAGGCTCTCACCAAGCGCTTCGAATCGAAGCTGATCCTCACGGCGCTGGCCAACACGCGCGGGCGCCGCATCGAAGCCGCGCAGAAGCTCGGCATCGGCCGCAACACCATCACGCGCAAGATCCAGGAACTCGGCCTGGAGTGATGACTGTCATGCCGGACTTGATCCGGCATCCATCATCGCGTGCCAACATGGATTGCGGGTCAAGCCCGCAATGACAACCTCATATCTCCACCGTCACCGGCGCGTGGTCGCTCGGCTGCTTCCACTTGCGAGGCGTGCGGTCGATGGCGCAGCCTTTCACCTCAGGCTTGAGTGCTTCGCTCACCAGGATGTGGTCGATGCGCAGCCCCCGGTTCTTCTGGTAGCCCAGCATGCGGTAATCCCACCAGCTGTAGCTCTTCTCCGGCTGCTCGAAGAGGCGGAAGCTGTCGCACAGCCCTAGCTCCACCAGCTTGCGGAAGTGATCCCGTTCTTCGGTCGTGTGATGGATGGTTTCGCGCAGGCCTTCGGGGTCGTACGAGTCCCTGTCCTCCGGGGCGATGTTGAAGTCGCCCACCAGCACGAGGCGAGGGTGGCGCGCCACTTCCTCGCGCAGGTAGTCGCGCAGGCCCCGCAACCAGCTCATCTTGTATTCGAACTTCTCGGAGCCCGGCGCCTGGCCATTCACGAAGTAACCATTGACCAGGCGCAGTTCGCCCGCCGGCGTGTCCAGCGTTGCGGCGATCACCCGCGAGTGGTCATCGGCAAAGCCGACGATGTTCTTCACGATGTCGCGCACCGGGTGGCGGCTCATGATGGCCACGCCGTTGTACGTTTTCTGCCCGAACACGGCGCAGTGCGCGTAGCCGGCTTCGCGCAGCACGTCCAGCGGAAACTTGTCGTCGGTGAGCTTGAGCTCCTGCAGGCACAGCACGTCGACGGGATTGGCAGACGTCCAATCCAGCACGTGCTGCAGCCGCGCCGTGAGGGAATTGACGTTCCAGGTGGTGATCTTCATCGGCTCGTCAGATGTGCAGGATCGCCAATACGCCGATGCCGGTGCCGATGGCGGCGACACCGAACATGCCCCACTCCAGCCACTTCTTCTTCGTCAGCAGCGCGATGGCCGCGAGGGCGATCGACACCTGCAGCGCCGTGGTTGCCTGGGCCCAGCGGTGGTGCTGGTGCATCTGCTCGTCGCTCTTCCTGTCCCACTCGGTGGCTTGCGCCTCCAGCTTGCGGGCCTCGCTCTCGATCTCCTTCTTTTCCTTTTCGTAACGCTCCACCTTGGCCTGGTAGGTTGGCTGCCTGTCGGGCGGCGACAGGTCGCGCGAGGCCTCGGCCAGCGACTGCTTCGTGCTCTTCGACTGGAAATAGTTCCACTGGTTGGACGCTTCCGTCTTCTTGATCGCCGCGTTGTTCTTGTAGAGGCCCGCATTGGCCTGAGTGGCGCCGCCCATGTACGAGAAGATCGCGCCCACGGTGGCAATGATCGCGGTGAAAACGGCGATCTGGTTGATCATGCCGCCTTCGCCGTGGGAGGCGTGCTGCGCCGCGTGCTCCAGCTCGTGGTCGTGCGGCCCGTGCACGTGAAATCCCGCTCCTGACATCCTTCAGACTCCTGCTTGTGTGTTGTGGTACGTGACGAAGCTGAAGGCCAGCCCGCCCGCCGGCCGATGCTGCTCGCGAGCGACTTCCTTCCAGCCTGCGCCGAAATCCGGTGCAAACGCATCGCCCTCGAAATCCGCATCGATCTCCGTGACTTCCGCGACATGCGCCATCGCCAACGCCTGCGCGTAGATCTGCGCGCCGCCGATCACCCAGGCCCGGGGCACGTCGCCGCACAGGGCCAGCGCTTGCGCCAGCGACGCGGCGCGCGTCGCCCCTTCGGCTTGCCAGTCGGCCTGGCGCGTGATCACGATGTTGGCGCGGCCGGGCAGGGGGCGGAACCTCGCCGGCAGCGAGTCCCAGGTCTTTCGGCCCATGATCACCGGGCAGCCCAGCGTCACCCGCTTGAAATGCGCCAGGTCCTCGGGCAGGTGCCACGGCATCACGCCGTCCTTGCCGATCACGCCGCCGCGCGCACGCGCCAGTATCAATCCGAGCTTCATGCGTTCAGACGGCCACCGGCGCCTTGATCGGCGCGTGGCACTGGTAGTCCTGCACCTCGAAATCCTCGTACTCGTACTCGAAGATCGATGCGGGCTTGCGCTTGATGTGGAGGGCGGGGTAGGGGAACGGCGCGCGGCTCAACTGCAGTTCGACCTGCTCGTGGTGGTTGCTGTAGATGTGGCAGTCGCCGCCGGTCCAGATGAAGTCGCCGACGCCCAGGTCGCACTGCTGCGCCAACATGTGCGTGAGCAGCGCGTAGCTCGCGATGTTGAACGGCACGCCCAGGAAGATGTCGGCGCTGCGCTGGTACAGCTGGCACGAGAGCTTGCCATCGGCCACGTAGAACTGGAAGAAGGCGTGGCAGGGCGCGAGGGCCATCTTCGGGATGTCGGCGACGTTCCAGGCGCTGACGATGATGCGGCGCGAGTCGGGGTTGGCCTTGATGGTCTTCACCGCCTCGGCGATCTGGTCGATGTGGCCGCCGTCGGGCGTGGGCCAGCTGCGCCACTGCACGCCGTACACCGGGCCCAGGTCGCCGTCGGGCTTCGCCCATTCGTCCCAGATCGTGACGCCGCGCTCGCGCAGGCGGTTGTTGTCGCTGGAGCCTTCCAGGAACCACAGCAGCTCGTGGATGATGGACTTCAGGTGCACCTTCTTGGTCGTCACCAGCGGAAACCCCTCGGCGAGGTCGAACCGCATCTGGTAGCCGAACACGCTGCGCGTGCCGGTGCCGGTACGGTCGGTCTTCGGCGTGCCATGCGCGTACACGTGGCGCATGAAGTCTTCGTACTGCGAGCGGACGGGGCGCGATGCGGCGGTCATGGTGCGATTATGCGCAAGCTGCCAAGACCGGCCGTCAAGGCCGCACCACCCGGCCCGGGTTCATGATGTTGCGCGGGTCCAGCGCCCGCTTGATGGCGCGCATCATGCCCAGCGCCACGGGCGATTTGTGCTCCTCGAGCTCGTGAAGCTTCAGGCTGCCGACACCGTGCTCGGCGGAGATCGATCCGCCGAAGCCGCGCACCGACTCATACACCAGCTTGTTCACGTGCTCCTCCTGCTCGCGCAGGAACGCCGCCGGGTCGAACCCCACCGGGGCCTGCACGTTGTAGTGCAGGTTGCCGTCGCCGAGGTGGCCGAAGTTGACCAGCCGCACCCCCGGGATGGCCTCCCTCAGCAATGCATCGGTCGCCTCGCAGAAGCGGGGAATCGCCGAAATGGGAATGGAAATGTCGTGCTTGATGTTCAGGCCCTCTTCGACCTGCGCCAGCGGGATCGTTTCGCGGATGTGCCACAGCTGGTGGGCCTGCGCGAGGTTCTCCGCGACGACGGCATCGGTCACGCAGCCTTCCTCCAGCGCCGTTTCCAGCAGGCGCTCGAACTGCGTGCGGGCGTGCAGCTCGGACTCGCTGTCCGAGTTCTCCAGCAGGACGCAGAATGGGCTTTGCTCGTAGAGCGGGACGCGCATCTGCGGGAAGTGCCGCGCCACCAGGCTCAAGGGGAACTGCCCCATCACCTCGAAACCGGTAAGTCCCGCCCCCAGGTGCTTGTGCGCCATGCCGAGCAGCATCACGGCGTCGTCCATCGAGGGCACGGCCGCCCAGGCCGTGAGCGTGGCCGCCGGCAGGGGATACAGCTTCATCGTGGCCGCCGTGATGACACCCAGCGTGCCCTCGCTGCCCACGAACAGGTCGCGCAGGTCGTAGCCCGTGTTGTCCTTGCGCAGTCCCGTGAGGCCGTCCCAGATCTCGCCTTGCGCGGTCACTACCTCGAGCCCGAGGCACAGGTCGCGCGCATTGCCGTAGCGAACCACCTGCGTGCCGCCGGCGTTGGTGCCCAGGTTGCCGCCGATGGTGCAGCTGCCCTCCGCGGCGAGGCTGAGCGGGAAGAGGTAGCCCGCCCGCTGCGCGGCTTCCTGCGCCACCTGCAGGATGCAGCCTGCCTCCACCGTGATGGTCATGTTGGCGGCGTCGACTGCGCGCACCGCGTTCATGCGCTGCAGGCTCAGGACGACCTGGCTTCCCGATCCATCCGGGGTCGAGCCCACCACCAGGCCGGTGTTGCCGCCTTGCGGAACGATGGAAGTGCCCGCCGCCGCGCAGGCAGCCACCACCTGCGCGACTTCGGCAGTCGTCGCCGGTCGCACGACGGCCAGGGCCTTGCCGTGCGAGCGCTTGCGCCAATCCTCTTCGAAGGCGCCCAGGCCGTCCCCGGTCAACACGTTGTTGTCGCCGACAGCCGCCTTCAGCTGCGCGATGAGTGGATTCATGCCTTGGCCTTTCGAAGCCGTAACTTCACGTGCAGGACGCACGCCACGAACAATGCCACGCACAACGCGACTTCCGCCAGCGCGAGTGCGGTTTCCATCGGTGGCCGGCGGTATGCCCGCACCACGCCTTCGGTGAAATAGAGCCACACCATCAGGCTGACCCACCTGTAGGTGTACATGCGGTGGCGCAGCAGCCCGGCCAGCGGCAGGCAAAGCGGCAGCACCTTGAGCACCAGCCAGGACCCGCCCGGGCGCAGCGGCGCGAGCCACAGCTCCCAGGCGAGCCCGAGCAGGATGAGCCCGAGCAGGCTGCCCACGGCCAGCCAGCGCGTGAAGGCGACAGTGCCGGAGGGTGCGGCGAGCGTGGAATCGGGAGCTTGCATGGGCGATGGCATCATAGCGGCGATGGACGCCCGGCAACTTCTCGAGGACCTCTCCCGTTTTCCGTGGAAGTCCACCGCTTTGACGCTGGGCGAGCGCTTCCGCGAGGACCGCCTGGGCCTGACGGCGAGCAGCCTCACCTTCACCACCACGATGGCGCTGGTGCCGTTCTTCACGGTAGCCTTGGCGGTGTTCACTGCCTTCCCGATGTTCGGCAAGCTGCAGGACGCGCTGCAGGCCTGGCTGGTGCAGAGCCTGATCCCCGATTCCATCGCCCGGCAGGTGCTCGGCTACCTCAACCAGTTCGCCGGCAAGGCCAGCCGCCTGGGCGCGGTCGGCCTCGCCGCGCTGTTCGTCACCGCCCTCGCGCTGGTCCTGACCATCGACAAGACGCTCAACGGCATCTGGCGCGTGAAGCGCCCGCGCCCGCTCGGCCAGCGTGTGCTGGTGTACTGGGCGGTGATGACATTGGGGCCGTTGCTCCTGGGTGCCTCCCTGAGCATGAGCTCGTACGTGCTGTCGGCCTCGCGCGGCCTCGTAGCAGGCATGCCGGGAACCGTGAAGGTGTTGCTGGACGTCGTCGAGTTCCTCCTGCTCGCCGCGGGCCTCGCGGCGCTGTACCGCTACGTACCGAACACGCCCGTGCGGCGCAGCCACGCCTGGGCCGGGGCGCTCTTCGCGGCGACGGGCATCGAAGTGGCAAGGCAGTTGCTGGCCCTGTACATCGGCAAGGTGCCTGCCTATTCGGCGGTGTACGGCGCCTTCGCGACGCTGCCCATCCTGCTCGTCTGGATCTACGTCGTGTGGGTCATCGCGCTGCTCGGGGCCGTGATCGCGGCCTACCTTCCGAGCCTGGTGGCCGGCACGCGCCGGCGCGCTGCCGGGCATGGCTGGCAATTCCAGTTGGCGCTGGAAGTGCTGCAGCACCTGCATCGCGCCCGCAGTTCCGCCCGGCGTGGCCTGAGCGCGGAGGAACTCGCGCAGGCCCTGGAGGTCGACTCGCTGCAGCTCGAGCCGGTGCTCGAAACCCTGGTGTCGCTGGACTGGATCGGCCGCGTCAACGAGGTGGACGATGAGGAAGGCACGCGTTACATCCTGCTGGCGGATGCGGGATCGACGGCGCTGGAGCCGCTCATGCGCCACCTGTTGCTGCCGCATTCGGAGGCGACGGCCAAGCTCTGGCAGAGTGGGCGGCTGTCAGCCGTGTACCTGAAGGATGTCGTCTAGACGCAGATCACCGGGCGTCCGCCCCGCCGCGGCGCCTGTTCCAGCCCTAGATCCGGACCTTGCCGGTCCAGATGTCCTTGTACATCACCCAGTCGCCCATGAAGCTGTAGAGCGGGCGCTTGAAACTGGCGGGCCTGTTTTTCTCGAAGACGAAGTGGCCCACCCATGCGAAACCGTAGCCGCACAGGAGTCCCGCCAGGAGCCACCATGCGTTGCCCGTGGCGACCAGCATGACGAGGCACGCCAATGCGAGGGTGGAGCCTGCGAAATGCAGGCGGCGGCAGGTCACGTTGCTGTGCTCCGTGAGGTAGAACGGGTAGAACTGCGCGAAGCTGGTGAAGGCGCGCGGATCGGTGGCCGGGCCGGTGGCGGTTGTCTCCATGGCGTGCTCCTGGTTTGCGGCAAGTCTAGGCGAGGGCGAAGGGGGCATGCAAGAAGCCCCGAAAGCGCGCGCGGCCGCCGCGCACGGGCGCCGCGGTGAGCCGGTAAGCCGGGAACCGCTGGAGGAAGCGGCCGATCGCAATGCGGCCTTCGAGCCGCGCCAGGCTCAGTCCCGCGCACTGGTGGATGCCGAAGCCGAACGCCAGGTGGCGGTTGTTCTCGCGGCGCAGGTCCAGCCGGTCCGGGTCGGCGAACTGCGCGGGGTCGCGGTTGGCCGCGCCGATGCACAGCGTGACGAGGGCGCCTTCCTCCAGCGCCACGCCCCCCACACTGCAGCCGCGCACCGCGCGCCGGTTGCCGAGCTGGTTCGACGATTCGAATCGCAGGAACTCGTCCACCGCCAGGCTGAGGTCGGCTTCCAGCTCGGTCGCATCGGCTGCAAGCCGCGACATCCGCTCCAGCAGCGCGGCCTTCTCGCCGGGCCATTCCTGCAATGCCACCAGTGCATTGCCGATCAGGTTTGTCGTCGTCTCATGGCCGGCATTGAGGATGAAGACGCAGTTCTGGAGCAGCTCGGACTCGCCCAGGCGCTCGCCGGCGCTTTCGCCCTGGATCAGGCGCGTCAGCACGTCGTGCTCCGGATCGCCGGGGTGCGCGCGCCGGTGCGCGACGAGGTCTTTCAGGTAGGCCGTGAACTCCGAGACGCTGCGATTGCCCAACGCTTCCTGCGCGGGCGTGAGCTTCGGTTCGAGCGCCCCGAGGATGGCCAGCGACCAGCCGCGCAGCGGGCCCCGGTCCTCGTGAGGAACGCCAAGCAGGTTGCCGATGATCTCCACCGGGATCGCCGAGGCGAAGTCCTCGATCAGGTCGCCGCCGCCCTGGGCCTCGATGCGATCCAGCAGGCTGTCCACCAGCGTGACCAGGCCCGGCTCCATCCCGGCGATCGCCCGGCGCGTGAGCGCCCCCATGATGAGTTTGCGCACGCGGGTGTGCAGCGGCGGGTCGTTGAACACCAGGCTGGTGGTGTGGTGCTCAAGCAGGGGCGAGCCGGCGCCGTACTTGGGCGTGAACTCCACCTTCTTGTCGGAACTGAAGGTCTGCGCGTCGCGATACACGGCCACCAGGTCGTCGTAGCGCGTGAGGAAGTACGAGCCGTCCGGCATGCGCTTCACGGGCCCGGTCTCCCGCAACAGCGCATACACGGGGTAGGGGTTGGCGTAGAAATCCGCCGGCAGCGCCCGCAGGTCGAACGCGGTGGCGATCTCGCGTGCGCGCGCGGGCCCCATCGCCGGTGTGACGGGAAACGGGGCGCTCATGTCTTGAGGAAGTCCCGGATGGCGAACAGGGTGGCATCCGGCGTCTCGGTCATCTGGTGGTGGCCCACCGGCAGGCTTGTCACCTTCACCGACTTGCCGCCTTCCTTGGCCGCGGCGATCAGGGCCTGCGCGGCCTTCGGCTGCGTCATCTGGTCCAGGGCGCCCAGGACGAACAGCACGGGGCAGGTGATCGCCGAGATCGCCGCCTCGCCGTTCGCGTAGCTGTCGCAGGCCTTGAAGCCGCGGTGGAACACGTTGACGCGCGGGTTGGAGGCCAGCACCCGGCGGCCGAGCGCCATGCTCGTGCCATAGACCCAGGTGCCCGGCCCCAGCGCCGATGGCGGCGCGGCCAGTGTGCTGCGGGAGAACACGTTGACCATCTCGAGTGCCCTCATCGGGTCGTTCAGGGAGGATTCCAGCAAGGCCGCCGACACCTTCATCGGGTAAGCGGTGCCCACCAGCACGAGGTGCGTGACCCTTTCCTTCAGGCGCGAAGCCGCCTCCAGCGCAATGAGCGAGCCCCAGCTGTGGCCCACCAGCGCCGCCCGGGCCACCCCGGCCGCGTCGAGCAGCGCCTCGATGAAAACGGCCGCCTCCTCGACCGTGGAGGGCGCCTCGCCTTCGCTCCTGCAATGGCCGGGCAGGTCCACCGCCAGCACGTTCCAGCCATGGTGGGCGAGGTAACGCGTCTGCAGGATCCACACGCTGTGGTCGTTGAGCACGCCGTGGATGAACACGACGGTCGGCCTGGCGGCATCGAAAGGCTTGCCGCCGGTATAGCAGTAGGTGGCGTGGCCGTTGACTTGCAGGTACATGGTTTCTCCTTCAAGCCTTCTCGGCGGCCTTGAGCGCGCGCTTCAGGTCGTCGATGAGGTCGTCCGGGTCTTCCAGCCCGATCGACAGGCGGATAGTGCCTTGGCCGATGCCGCCGGCCGCGAGGGCTTCGTCGGTCATGCGGAAGTGGGTGGTGCTCGCCGGATGGATCACGAGCGAGCGGCAGTCGCCGACGTTGGCCAGGTGGCTGAACACCTTGAGCGTTTCGATGAACTTCTTGCCCTGCTCGCGGTTGCCCCTGATGTCGAAACTGAAGACCGAGCCCGCGCCTTTCGGGAGCAGCTTCTGCGCGAGCGCGTGGCTGGGGTGCGATTCCAGCATCGGGTGGCCCACGCGGACGACGAACGGATGGGCTGCGAGGAACTCCACGACCTTGCGGGTGTTGGCCATGTGCCTTTCCATTCGCAGCGGCAGCGTCTCGATGCCCTGCAGGATGAGCCACGCCGTGTGCGGGCTCATGCAGGCGCCGAAGTCGCGCAGGCCTTCGCGGCGCGCGCGCAGCAGGAACGCGCCCACTGTCGACTCCTCGGTGAACACCATGTTGTGGAAGCCGTCGTACGGCGCCGACAGCTCGGCGAATTTGCCGGACTTCTCCCAGTCGAAGCTGCCGCCATCGACCACCACGCCGCCAATCACGGTGCCGTGGCCGGAGAGGAACTTGGTGGCCGAGTGGTACACGAGGTCGGCCCCGAGGGCGAAGGGCCGCATCAGGTAAGGCGTCGTAAAAGTCGAATCCACGAGCAGCGGCACCCCTGCCTCGTGCGCGATGGCGGCCACCTCGGGCACGTCCAGCACGTGCAGCCCGGGGTTGCCCACCGTTTCGCCGAACAGCAGCCTGGTGTCGGGCCGGATCGCGGCACGCCACCCGTCCAGGTCGCCGGGCTTGACGAAGGTCGTTGCGATGCCGAAGCGCCGCATCGTGTAGTGCAGCAGGTTCTGGGAGCCGCCGTAGAGCGCCGTGCTCGCGACGATGTGCGAGCCCGCGCCCATGAGCGTCGCGATGCTCAGGTGCAGGGCGGCCTGGCCGCTGGCGGTGGAGATGGCGCCGATGCCGCCTTCGAGCGCCGCCATCCGCTGCTCGAACACCGCGTTGGTCGGGTTGCTGATGCGCGAATAGACGTGGCCCGATCGCTCGAGGTTGAAGAGGGCGGCCGCGTGGTCGCTGGACTCGAACACGAACGATGTGGTCAGGTGGATCGGCACGGCGCGCGCGCCGGTCGCCGGGTCGGGGGCCGCGCCGGCGTGCAGGGCCAGGGTGTCGAAGCCGGGATCGGAGTAACCGGGCATTGCTATGCCTCCTCGTTGTGGGCGTGAAAGTTCATGGTCTCCTCGAAGAACGGACTCTATGGAACTGCCCGTGATTGTGGGCTATATTGTTCCCACCGGCGGGTTACCGCGGCATCACTCGAGGAGACGGCGATGAAAGTCAGCGACATCCTGCGCGTCAAGGGCAACACCTTGTACACGGTTACACCCGACGAGCCCCTGGCCACCGCCATCAACGTGATGGCCGAGAAGGACATCGGTTCGCTGGTCGTGATGGACCATGGCGAGCTGGCCGGCATGCTCACCTTCCGCGAGGTGATCCTGTGCATCGTCAAGAACGGCGGCGCCGTGGGCAATGCGCTGGTACGCACGGCCATGGACGACCATCCCGTCACATGCACCTCCGAGACCGAGCTGGACGAAATCCGCCGGATGATGCTCGACCGCCACGCGCGCTACATGCCGGTCATGGACCGCAGGATGCTGATGGGGGTGATCAGCTTCTACGACGTCGCCAAGGCGGTGGTCGACAGCCAGAACTTCGAGAACCGCATGCTCAAGGCCTACATCCGCGACTGGCCCGGCGGAGAAGAACAGCCGTCCGGTCCTTCACTCTGAAATCGCTGCACGATTTCAAAGTGCCTTGAACAGATGGAAAAGGCCGGAGTGAATCCGGCCTTTTCCATTGCGGGACCGCGCTGCACGTTGTTCCGCGCGGTCCGGTGCCATTGCGTGGAATACACTCGAGAGTCTGATCAAGCCACTCGGGCATCGCTCCGCGATCCGGGTGCATATTTTTTATGAGCGGCAGCACATTCGGCACACTTTTCGCGGTCACCAACTTCGGGGAATCGCACGGCCCGGCCATCGGCTGCGTGATCGACGGCTGCCCGCCCGGCATGGCGCTGTCCGAAGCCGACATCCAGCCTGACCTGGACCGCCGCCGGCCCGGCACCAGCCGCCACGTCACGCAGCGCCAGGAAGAAGACAAGGTCGAGATCCTCTCGGGCGTATACGAAGGCAAGACCACGGGCACGCCCATAGGGCTTCTCATTCGCAATACCGACCAGCGCAGCAAGGACTATTCCGACATCGCGCAGACCTTTCGCCCCGGCCACGCGGACTACACCTACCTGCAGAAATACGGCCTGCGCGACCCACGGGGCGGCGGCCGGGCGTCGGCGCGCCTCACGGCGCCCATGGTGGCCGCCGGCGCGGTCGCGAAGAAGTGGCTGGCCGAAAGATACGGCACGGTCTTTCGCGGCTGCATGCAGCAGATCGGCGACATCGTGATCCCCTTCGAGAGCTGGGACCACGTGCCCAACAACCCGTTCTTCGCCCCGGTGGCCGACGTCTCGGTGCTGGAGGAGTACATGGATAGCCTGCGCAAGGCCGGCGACTCCTGCGGGGCGCGCATCCGTGTCACGGCCTCGGGCGTCCCCGTCGGCCTGGGCGAGCCCTTGTTCGACAAGCTGGACGCGGATATCGCCTACGCCATGATGGGCATCAACGCCGTGAAGGGCGTCGAGATCGGCGCCGGCTTCGGCAGCGTCACTCAGCGCGGCTCCACGCACGGCGACTCGCCGACCCCGCGCGGTTTCCGCACCAACAACGCCGGCGGCGTGCTGGGCGGCATCAGCTCCGGGCAGGACCTCGAGGTGGCCATCGCGATCAAGCCCACGAGCTCGATCATCACGCCGCGCGAGACGATCAACCTGAAGGGCGAGGCGGCGCAGGTCGTCACCAAGGGCAGGCACGACCCCTGCGTGGGCATCCGTGCCACGCCGATCGCCGAAGCCATGCTGGCGCTGGTCGTGATGGAGCACGCGTTGCGCCAGCGTGCCCAGAACGGCGACGTCACGCCGCCGGTCGGGGCCATCGCTTCCTCGTTCCTCTGAGACGGGCGAAACCCGCGGGCGGCCCTGCTCGGCAGTGCCCTGGCCAGCTCGGCCACGCCTGTCAAACAGCCCGTATGGGCCATTCAGCGGGTCGCCGCGTTTCACCTGAAACGGGTCGTTCGCGCTAGGCTTCAAGCGCAGGTTGACGCCATGCTGCACCTCCCACCGCCCGCTCCTACCGCTGCCGAAGGCCACTACCGGCAGATCGTCGAGAGCGCGGTCGATTACGCGATCGTCGGGTCGGACTTGCAGGGGCGCGTGGTCAGCTGGAACGAAGGCGCGCGCCGGGTGCTGGGATGGACCGAGGAGGAAATGTGCGGCCAGACCGTCCACTGCTTCTTCACGCCCGAGGACGTTGCCGCAGGCGTGGTGGAGGACGAGATGGAAGCCGCGCGGACCCGCGGCCGCGCATCCGACGAGCGCTGGCACGTGCGCAAGAACGGGGAGCGATTCTGCGCGTCCGGCGAGCTGATGCCGCTGCGAGGTGAGGGCGGCGCCATCACCGGCTACGTGAAGATCCTTCGGGACCGCACCGAAGAGCGCCTCGCCAAGGCCCGCCTGCAGGAGCTCAATCACGTGCTGGCGGCCGGCGAGGCGCGCTTGCAGCTCGCCGTCGAAACGGGCGGCATGGCCGTCTGGCAGGCGGACCTGAGGACACACGAGATCAGTTGGTGGCCCGGCATGCACGCGCTTCACGGGCTGCCGCCCGACACGCGGCCGCTGCCGATGGCGGACTACTACCACCTGATCGTGCCGGAAGACCGCGAGCTGGTTGCGGGTGTGCTGCGCGGCACACTCAAGCGGGAGAGCGAGCAGCGGGTCGAGTACCGCGTGCGGTGGCCCGACGCGAGCATCCACTGGCTCGAAGGCAGGGGCAGGGTCCTGCTCGACGAACGCGGCCAGCCCTGGAGCGTTGCCGGCGTGTGCATGGACATCACGGCGCGCAAGAAGACGGAAGCCGACCTCAAGTTCCTCGCGCGGGCCAGCGCCGAACTCGCCGCGCTGGACGATTACCAGGCGACGCTCGACAAGATCGCGCACCTGGCCGTGCCGCGGTTCGCGGACTGGTGCGCTGTCGACATGCTCGCCGGCGCGGGCACCCTGCAACGTGTGTCCGTGGCCCATGTGGACCCGGGCAAGGAGGACCTCGCGCGCGAGATATACCGCCGCTTCGCGGCGGATCCGGAGCGGATCGCCGGCGCGGGCGTGGGGAACATCGCGCGCACGGGTCAGGCCGAGCTGGTCAGCGACATCACCGAGCAAACCCTGGCGGGCGCGGTGCGCAATCCCGAGTACCTCGCGGCGCTGCACGGCCTGGGGCTGCGCTCCTACATCGGCGTGCCGCTGGCGGTGCGGGGCCGCACCCTGGGGGTGATCACTTTCGTCTCGGCGGAGTCGGGGCGGCGGTATACCGCGGACGACCTCGCGCTCGCGCGGGATCTGGCGGGGCGCGCCGCGGTGGCGATCGAGAATGCGATCCTGCTGCAGACCCTGCGCGATTCGGACCGTGCGAAGGACGTGTTCCTGGCGACGCTCGCGCACGAGCTGCGAAACCCCCTGGCGCCGGTGTGGAACGGCCTGTCCATCATCAAGCGCGTGCCCGGCGACGCGCGGCGGGTGGAACAGGTCGCCGACATGATCGAGCGGCAGATCGGCCAGCTCACGCGCCTGGTGGACGACCTGCTGGATGTCTCGCGCATCAGCACGGGCAAGATCGAGCTGAAGAAGCAGCACACCAACCTCGTGAGCATCCTGGGCAGCGCGCTCGAAACGAGCCGTCCCCACATCGAGGCGGCGCAGCACAGGCTGTCCGTGCGGTTCCCCGACGAGCCGACCGATCTCGACGCCGACCCCGTGCGTCTCGCGCAGGTGTTCTCCAACCTGCTCAACAACGCCGCCAAGTACACGCGGCAAGGCGGCAGCATCGAGGTGGCGGTCGAGGCCGAGGCCGAGCGCTTCGTCGTGCGGATCCGCGACAACGGGGCGGGCATCCCGCCCGAGATGCTGGGCAAGGTGTTCTCGCTGTTCACGCAAGTGACGCATCCGGCCGAGCGCAGCCAGGGCGGGCTGGGCATCGGCCTGTCGCTGGTCGAGGGCCTCGTGCGCCTCCACGGCGGCTCCGTGGAGGCGCGCAGCGAGGGCCTCGGCCAGGGCAGCGAATTCATCGTGTACCTGCCGCGCACCCGCAATGCCTCTTTCCTCCCCGCGCAACCGCCCGCCGGACCCGCCATGGCCGGCAATGGGGCATCGGCGCCGAGACGTGTCCTGGTGGTGGACGACAACCGGGACGCGGCCGACACCCTCGCCGAGCTCCTGCGGATGCTGGGCAACGAGGTACTCGTCGCGCACGACGGCACGGGTGCACTCGCATGCGCGCCGCAGTTCAAGCCGGACGTCGTGCTGCTCGACATCGGGCTGCCGGACTTGAACGGCTACGAAGTGGCGCGGCAACTGCGCCAGGTGACCGGCATGCGGCAGCCACGGCTCATCGCACTGACGGGCTGGGGCCAGTACGAGGACAAGCGGCGCGCGGCCGACGCCGGGTTCGACGACCACTGGACCAAGCCGGTGGACCCCGCCCGCCTGCAGGAACTGTCGCGGAACTTGCGCCTCTGAGCGCCGATCAGAACAGGCTCACCGGCAACCCACCCGCAAGGAGCTTGCATGGACGATACCCCCGACACCGCCGTGGCCCAGCGCATCGACCTGACGCAGCAGATGGACGTGGCGTACTGGTGCCGCATCTTCGATGTGAGCATCGACCAGCTGCGCGAAGCCGTCCACCATGCCGGCCACCAGGTGCATGAAGTGCGCAAGTACCTCAACCAGAAGCTGCCGCACGCGGGTTGACCCATCGCAGGCATGATTTCCCCGGAAGCCGTAAAGTGCTGGGCTTCGAGGAGAAACAAGCATGCAATACACGCGCCTGGGCAACACCGGCCTGAAAGTCTCGCGAATCTGCCTGGGCATGATGACCTACGGCTCGCCGCAATGGCGGCCCTGGATCATGGATGAGGACGCCTCCAGGCCGGTCGTGAGGCACGCTGTCGAGCTGGGCATCAATTTCTTCGACACCGCCGACATGTACTCGGCCGGCGAGAGCGAGGTGCTCACCGGCAAGTTCCTGCGCGAGTTCTGCAAGCGCGAGGAAATCGCCATCGCCACCAAGGTGTATTACCCGGTCGACCTGGGCTTCAAGGGCGGGGCCAGCAGTGCCGGCAAGCCGGACCGGCGCCCGAACATGGACGGCCTGTCGCGCAAGCGCCTTTTCCATGCGGTGGACGCCAGCCTGAAACGGCTGGGCACCGACTACATCGACCTGTACCAGATCCACCGCCTCGACCAGGACACCTCGATGGAAGAGACCATGGAGGCCCTGCACGACCTGGTCAAGGCGGGCAAGGTGCGGTACCTCGGGGCGAGCAGCATGTACGCATGGCAATTCGCCAAGATGCAGCAGATCGCCCGGGCGCGAGGATGGACGCCGTTCGCCAGCATGCAGAACCACTACAACCTGGCGTACCGCGAAGAGGAGCGCGAGATGGTCCCGCTGTGCCGCGACCAGGGCGTGGCGCTGATCCCCTGGAGCCCCCTGGCGCGGGGCTTCCTCGCCGGCAACCGCAAAGCGGGCGACAAGGAAGCCGGCGAGACGAGCCGCGCGAAGACCGACGACATCGCGCAGAACTACTACTACCGCAAGAGCGACTTCAAGGTGGTGGAAACGCTCGCGAAACTGGCTGCGAAGAAGGGCGTGAGCAATGCCACGCTGGCCTACGCGTGGCTCCTGCACAAGGGTGTCACGGCGCCGATCGTCGGCGCGAGCAAGACGTACCAGCTCGACCAGGCGGCGGCCGCGCTGGACGTGCAGCTCTCCAGGGAAGAGATCGGCGAGCTCGAGGCGCCGTACGAGCCGCATCCCATCCTCGGCCACGTCTAGGCTTCCGTAGTCCGCTTCCTACGCCTCGGCTTCGCGTCGTTCGACAAGGCGCGGGCGCAGCGGGCGCCATAGTGGTTCTTTGCCCTGAAGGAGCCTCCCATGGCCAAGCCCACCGCCAAGAACCCGCCCCGCGAATCCACCGCCGACGCGACCGGCGAGAAGCAGCGAGAGTTGCAGCGTGAACAGGACCGCAAGGACGAGGCGAAGGGCGGGCAGGGCGGCGAAAAGGGGCAGAAAGAGCACAAGGCCGTTCAGGCCGGAACGCGCGAGCAGCCCGAGCCGCCACTGCCGGCGCAACACATGGAAAAGCCGGGTGTGGAGGCGGACATGGCGCTCAGGCCCCAGTTCGACGCTCCCGACTACCGCGGCAGCGGCAAGCTCGAGGGCATGGCGGCGCTCATCACCGGCGGCGATTCGGGCATCGGCCGCGCGGTCGCCGTGCTCTTCGCGCGCGAGGGCGCGGACGTGGCGATCGTCTACCTCAACTCGCACGAGGATGCGCAGGAGACCAAGCGCCACGTCGAGAACGAAGGGCGTGAGTGCCTGCTGATCGCGGGCGACGTCAAGGACTCGAAGTTCTGCAAGGACGCGGTCGAGAAGACCGTGCAGCGGTTCGACCGGCTCGACGTCCTCGTGAACAACGCCGCGTTCCAGTTGCACGCCGACAAGCTGGAAGACGTGTCGGACGAGCGCCTGGAGGAAACCATGAAGACCAATATCTTCGGCTACTTCTACATGGCGCGCGCCGCGATCCCGCACCTGAAGAAGGGCGCCTGCATCATCAACACCGGCTCGGTGACCGGCTTGCGCGGCAGCTCGCACCTGCTGGATTACTCGGCGACCAAGGGCGCGATCCATGCGTTCACCATGTCGCTGGCCAGCAACCTGATCGACAAGGGCATCCGCGTGAACGCGATCGCACCCGGCCCGGTTTGGACGCCGCTGAACCCGGCCGACGCGCCCGCCGGCAAGGTGGCGACATTCGGCGAGAAGACCGACATGAAGCGGCCGGCCCAGCCCGAAGAACTCTCGCCGGCGTATGTTTTCCTGGCCTCGCCCGTGTGCTCGAGCTACATCACCGGCATCGTGCTGCCGGTCACGGGGAGCGTCGGCGACTGAAATGCCCCCTGCCTTTCGCCGAAGGCGTATAAAGCGGCCAGGGACGACATGCGGGAGGGAGCGATGCCGAAGCTGAATTTCGTCAGGCAGGGACGGGGCCCCGCCATCGTGCTCAGTCATGCGCTCGGGTGCGACCTGACGATGTGGGACGAGACGGCGGCGCAGCTCGCTCCCGGGTACACGGTCCTGCGATACGACCACCGGGGCCATGGCAAATCGGACACCGTGCCGGGCCCTTTTGGTATCGGGGACATGGCGGACGACGCCGCGGCACTGGTCGTTTCGCAGTTCGATGGGCCGGTGCACTTCGTCGGCATCTCCATGGGCGGCATGGTGGCCCAGCAAATCGCCGTGCGGCATCCCCACCTGGTCGGCAGCATCGTCGTCGCCAACTCCTCCAGCTACTACGACGACACCGCGCGTGGCCTGTGGCGTGCCCGCATCGAGACGGTCACGAACCAGGGCATGGGAGCCATCGCCGACGGCGCCTTGCAGCGCTGGTTCACGCCTGGCTTCCGCCGGGACGCGCAAGGCGCGGGCCGCGTGGCGGCGCTGCGCACCGTGCTGGAAGCGACCGATCCCATGTCCTATGCGGCCGCGTGCGAGGCGGTCTCGCGAATCGACTTCCGAACCACGAACCCGCTCGTTGCCTGCCCCACGCTCGTCATTGCCGGCCTGCGTGACGAGGCCTCGCCCCTTGCGATGTCGGAGGCGATCTGCCAGGCGATCTCGGGCGCCGAGCTGGCCACCATCGATACGGCGCACCTGAGCGCCGTCGAAAAGCCGGCCGAATTCGCGGGACTGGTGGCGGGCTTCATCCGGAGCCTCTGAGGTCTTTCAGCGCGCCTGCAAAGGGCGTGGAAAGCCACTGCAGTGCCTTGCATGAAAGCCCTCAAGATCGATTTCGTCTCCGATGTCTCCTGCCCGTGGTGCGCCATCGGCCTGGCGTCGCTCGAGCGCGCGCTCGAGCGCCTGGCCGGCGACGTGAAACCCGAGTTGCACTTCCAGCCGTTCGAGCTCAATCCCGCGATGCCCCCGGCCGGCCAGGACATCACCGAACACCTCACGCAGAAATACCGCACGACGCCCGGGCAGCAGGCCCAGGCGCGAGAGGCGATCCGGGAAAGGGGCGCGGCCGTGGGTTTCGAATTCCGCAAGGAGGGGCGTGGCCGGGTCTATAACACCTTCGATGCGCATCGCCTCCTGCATTGGGCGGCCCTGGAGGGTGGTGAGCGCCAGCACGCGCTGAAGAAGGCGTTGCTCAAGGCCTATTTCACCGACGGCCGCAGCCCCGGCGACCACGACGTGCTGGTGCGGGCCGCGGCGGAGGCCGGCCTCGACACCGCCCGCGCACGTGAAATCCTCGCGGGCGACGAGTTCGCAAGCGAGGTCCGGGAGCGCGAGCAGTTCTACCTGGACCAGGGCATCCACGCCGTGCCGGCGGTGATCGTGAACGACCGCCACCTGATCCAGGGTGGCCAGCCGCCCGAGGTGTTCGAGCAGGCGCTGCGCCAGATCGCGGAAGGAGCCTGAGGGCGGTGCGTCAGGCGGCGCCGGGCCGCCCCAAGGCGACTGAAGCCCCCTCGGGGGGCAGCGAAGTACACGAAGTGACAAGCGTGGGCGCCATGTTCAGCCGCCCGCGGGGCGGTAGCGCTCGTTGACGGTCATCCAGAAATCGTGCACCTGGCGCATCTTGCGGCGCAGCTCGTCGTAGTCGGTGGCCTTGCGCACGTAGCTGTTGGCGCCGCTGGCATAGCAGGCCGCGATGTCGCCCTTTTCGGTCGACGACGAGTGCATGACGACGGGAATGGTGGCGGTGCGGGGATCGTGGCGGACGGCCTTGAGGACGTCCAGCCCGTGCAGGCGCACGAGCTTCATGTCCAGGATGATCAGCTGCGGCTGCTGGCTGGGGTCACGCCCCGCGTGCGCGCCTCGGCCGAACAGGTAGTCCAGCGCCTCCACGCCGTCGGTCGCGGTGGCGATATCTTTCGGGTCGCAACAGTCGCCGAGCGCCATCACGGTCAGCTCGAGGTGATCGGGGTTGTCATCCACCACGAGAATCGCGGCGTGGTTCATCATCGGGCCCAACGAAAGGTTCCACTCCGGCTGTTGGCCGGACTCTCCCTGTCCAGCCGCTTTCCGCCTCTTCGGGCGGGCGCGGCTGTAAATATATTTTCGCACAGCGTCCCCGCGGCATGGGTACCACCCGGTTCCCGCGGCCGGCATCGCGCCGACGGCAACCGGCTCAGCCCGCCGCCGCTTGCGACAGCCGCAGGCAGTAGTCCATCAGGGCGTCGGTTTCGATCGACTTGTCGAAAACGCCGTCGCTGCCCAGCGCTTCGCATTGGTGCCGCACCTCCGGGTTGGCGGCTCCCGTGAGCACGACCATCTTGCGGCCGGGCTTGCGGCCCTGCAGCGCCCTGAGAACGCCAAAGCCGCTGCCGCCGGGCTCGAGGATCAGGTCGACGATGGCGATGTCCCACTCGTTGTCCGGGTTGGTGAGCCAGGCGATGGCGGCTCGCTCGTTGCTGGCGACGCCACCGGTCTGGATGTCGGCGAGCTCCGCCAGGGCTTCGATCAGGCTCTCGCGAATCGAGACATTGTCCTCCACCACGAACGCTTTCAGGGCCAACTCCGGTCTCCTTGCCGCCGCCAGACAGCTTTCGCCATGATCGCACGGACTTTACCTCCGTGCGGCCCGGCGCGGGGCTGGGCCGCGCACTTTTTATGGAGCCCGGGTGGGCGGCCGGGGACCGGTAGGGTGGCAGTCAGTCCACGCGCACTTCGATGCGCCGGGGCTTGGCCTCTTCCAGCTTGGGGATCGCGAGCCTGAGTACCCCATCCTTGAGGCTGGCCTCGATGCGCGACGCGTCGAGTTCGCGGCTGAGCGTGAACTCGCGCCGGTAGGACGGGAACCGGGCCTCCCCATAGACCAGCTGCATGCCTTCCGGCTGCGCTGTGGACGCGGTGGCCTCGAGCACCAGGCTGTCGCCGTCCACGCGAACGCCCAGCCGGTCGCGCGAAACACCTGGCACGTCCGCCAGCAAGGTGATGCCGGCTTCGTCTTCGTACACGTCGACCGGCGGCACCACGAAAGGCTGGTCGCGGTCCTTCCCGTCGCCGCTGCGCACCTGCGGCTCCCGGCGGTCGGTGGTCTCGAGTTCGGTGTTCATGGCAGTCTCTCCTTTCCTTGGAACATGCAGGCGTCAACTGACTTCGATGCGCCGCGGCTTGGACGACTCGCGCTTGGCCACGGTCACCCGCAGGATGCCGTCGCGGTAGCTGGCGTTCACCTGGCCCGGGTCTGCGTCATCCGGCAGGCTCACGACCCGGCGGAAATTGCCGGCGAAGCGCTCCTGGGCGTACACGCTGATGCTGTCGCCCGCCTCGGGCAGCTGGCTCTTGCGCTCGCCGGCGATCACCAGCAGGCCACGATCGACGCTCAACTGGATCGCGGCGGGATCGAGCCCCGGCGCGAGCGCCATGACCTCGATGGTGTCCGGCGTGGTGCCGACATTGATGACGGGAAAGGCCGCGCCCGCCAGCGCGCGGATGCTCGACCGTTCGGACGGCCGGAACATCTGGTCAAGCACACCCTGCAGGCGGTTGAGTTCCGAAAGGACATCCGCCGCGGGCCTGAAGGATGCATTCATCATCACAGGTCTCCTTTGCATTCAGGGTTGGGTGCGAAGCGGCATCGCCGCCCGCGATCTTCGAATTAGCGGCGCTGTCCCGGTTTTTCAAGGGGTCGGCCGCGCGGGCGCCTCACCACCTGTGGATGAGCACCGGCACCGCGGCGACCAGCATGGCTAGCCCGGATGCGGTCAGCAGGCCCAGGACCACCTTGCGGAAAGCGGTTTCCCCGATCCCGAGGTACAGCCGTGCTCCCAGGAGCGAGGGGATCAGCATGGCCGGCGCGACGATGGCGAACAGCGGCACCATCTCGCGCGTCGCGATGCCCGTGGCCACGTAGGTGGTGAAGGTCACGGTGAGCATCGCCAGGTTGAAGTTCTGGATCACGGCGCGCTGCACGTCCTTCTCGAAGCCGCGCACCGTGCACCAAAGGGTGGGGATCACGCCGGTGAACCCGCCGAGCCCGCCCATCATCCCGCCCGCGGCGCCGGCCACCGCGTCCGCGGCGCGCCCCCCGTGCGTGATGCGCGGCAGCTTCGCGGCGAAGAACATCAATGGGCACATCACCACGAGCAGCAGGCCCAGCAGGCCCTTGAACAAAGGGATGTCCAGGCGCGGCAGGATATAGATGCCCAGCGGCAGCCCGCAGAGCCCGCCCAGCACGAAGGGCAGCAGGCGAGGCAGGTTGAAGCCGCGCCTCACCGAGACGGCCGCGATGACCTGGCCCGTCAGGCCGCCGAACACCGCCAGCGCGGCGGCCAGTTGCGGCTCCAGGGTCCACGCCCAGAGGGACATCGCCGTGAGGCCGAAGCCGAAGCCGGAGAGGCCCTGCACGAACCCGGCCAGGACCGCCCCGACGACGACGATGAAGGTTAGTTCCATCAGGGCCCGTCACGCCGGACTTGATCCGGCATCCATGTTGGCCGGCACACCACCATGGATTGCGGGTCAAGCCCGCAATGACAAGACCTACTCATAGGCCGACATCGGCACGCAGCTGCAGAAGAGGTTGCGGTCGCCGTAGACGTTGTCGACACGGCCGACGGGTGGCCAGTACTTCGCGTGGCGCCGTTCGTCCAGAACCGCCGCTCCGGCTTCCCGCGGGTACGCATGCGTCCACTCGCCCTTGAGCAGGCTGGCGGCCGTGTGCGGCGCGTGCTTGAGCGGGTTGTCGTCCTGCGGCCATTCGCCGCGCTCGACGCGGCGAATTTCCTCTCGGATCGAGATCATCGCGCCGATGAAGCGGTCGAGCTCGTCCAGCGTCTCGCTCTCGGTCGGCTCGACCATCAGCGTGCCGGGCACCGGGAAGCTGAGTGTCGGGGCATGGAAGCCGTAATCGATCAGGCGCTTGGCGACGTCCTCCGCCGAGACGCCGCTGGCCTCCTTGAGGGGCCTCAGGTCCAGGATGCACTCGTGCGCGACGTGGCCGTTGCGGCTCGCGTACAGGGTGGGGTAATGGTCCTTCAGGCGCACGCTGATGTAGTTGGCAGAGAGGATGGCGACCTCGGTCGCCTGCTTCAGGCCCTCGGCGCCCATCATGCGGCAGTACATCCAGCTGATGGGCAGCACGGCCGCGTTCCCCAGCGGCGCGGCGGAAACGGCGCCGACCACGCTGTCGGGGATGCCGCCGGACTTGTGCCCCGGCAGGAAGGGCACCAGGTCTTCGACGACGCAGACCGGGCCGACGCCCGGGCCGCCGCCGCCGTGCGGGATGCAGAAGGTCTTGTGCAGGTTCAGGTGGCTCACGTCGCCGCCGAACTCGCCCGGCGCGGCCACGCCGACCAGGGCGTTCATGTTGGCGCCGTCGACATAGACCCGGCCGCCGTGCCTGTGCACCAGCGCGCACAGCTCCTTGACCTGCGTCTCGAACACGCCGTGCGTGCTGGGGTAGGTGATCATCACGCAGGCGAGGTTGGCGCTGTGCTGCTCGCACTTGGCCTGCAGGTCGGCCAGGTCGACGTTGCCGTTCTCGTCGCAGCCCGTCACGACCACCTGCATGCCGGCCATCTGCGCGCTCGCCGGGTTGGTGCCGTGGGCGGAGGAGGGGATCAGGCAGATGTTGCGGTGGCCCTGGCCCTTGCTTTCGTGGAACGCCTTGATCGCCAGCAGGCCGGCGTATTCGCCTTGCGAACCCGCGTTGGGCTGCAGGCTGATGCCGGCGTAGCCCGTGGCTTGGCAGAGCCACGCGCGCAGCTGCTCGTCGAGTTCCGCGTAGCCCTGCAGCTGGTCGGCCGGCGCGAACGGGTGGACGTGCGCGAACTCGGGCCAGGTGATCGGGATCATCTCGCTCGTGGCATTGAGCTTCATCGTGCAGCTGCCCAGCGGGATCATGCTGCGGTCCAGCGCGAGGTCCTTGTCGGCCAGCGCTCGGATGTAGCGTAGCATGCCGGTCTCGGAATGGTGCGTGTTGAACACCGGGTGAGTGAGGAAGTCGCTGGTGCGGCGCAGCTCCTGCGGGATCAGCGGTTCCACACCCTTTTCGAATGCGGCGAACGAAGGCAGGGCCTGGCCTTCGTGGGCGAAGATCTTCCACAGCAGCGCGATGTCGTCGCGCGTCGTCGTTTCGTCGAGCGAGATGCACAGGTATTCGTCCCAGTACACGCGCAGGTTGGCTTCCATCGAGCGGGCGCGGGCGGCCAGCGCCTGCGTATGCGCGCCGGTCTTCAGGCTCAAGGTATCGAAGGCGCCGCCGGGGCGGGGCTCGAAGCCCAGCTGCTCCAGGCCCTCCGCGAGGATGGCCGTGTAGCTGGCCACGCGCTGCGCGATGCGCTTGAGCCCCTGCGGGCCGTGATAGACGGCGTACATGCTCGCGATCACCGCCGGCAGCACCTGCGCCGTGCAGATGTTGGATGTCGCCTTCTCGCGGCGGATGTGCTGTTCGCGGGTCTGCAGCGCCAGCCGGTAGGCGGGGTTGCCATGCACGTCCACGCTCACCCCCACCAGACGGCCGGGCAGGTTGCGCTTGATCTCGTCGCGGCAGGCCATGTACGCGGCGTGCGGGCCGCCGGCGCCCATGGGCATGCCGAAGCGCTGCGTGGTGCCGACCACGATGTCGGCGCCGAATTCGCCGGGCGGGACCAGCAGCGTGAGCGCCAGCAGGTCGGCCGCGACGATGAACGAAGCCTGCTTGCCGTGCACCTTGTCGGCGTCGGCGCGCAGGTCGTCGATGCGGCCGCTGGTGCATGGGTACTGGACGAGCACGGCGAAGTAGTCGCCGGCCAGTGCCCGGTCCCATTCCTGCGCCGAGTTGGCGAGCACCACGTCGATGCCCAGCGGCTTGGCCCGCGTCTGCACGACCTCGATGGTCTGCGGGTGGCAGTCGCCGGCCACGACGAAGGTGTTGCTCTTGTTCTTCACGCTGCGCTTGGCCAGCGTCATCGCTTCGGCGGCGGCTGTGGCTTCGTCGAGCATCGACGCGTTGGCGATCGGCATGGCCGTCAGGTCGCACACCATCGTCTGGAAGTTCACCAGCGCTTCCATGCGGCCCTGGCTGATCTCGGCCTGGTAGGGCGTGTACGCGGTGTACCAGGCCGGGTTCTCGAGGATGTTGCGCAGGATGACGCCCGGCGTGTAGGTGCCGTGGTAGCCCTGGCCGATGAAGCTCTTGAAGACCTTGTTGCGCGACGCGATCGCCCTGAGCTCGCCGAGCGCTGCCGCCTCCGTCGCGACGGGCGGCAGCTTCATGGCGCTGCTGCGCGCGATCGACCGTGGCACGATGCTGTCGATGAGGGCCCGGCGCGACGACTCGCCGATCACGGACAGCATCAGCTTTTCATCGGCTTCGTCGACGCCGATGTGGCGCGGGATGAATTCGGAAGCGTTTTCGAGCTCGCCGAGCGGGCGGGCAGTTTGCATCAACATGGAGAACTCCGTCAAATCAGGGACTGTCATTGCGGACTCGATCCGCAATCCATCGGCTGCCGTGGATCCCGGATCAGGTCCGGGATGACATCGGGAGGCAGGTCAGTGGCTTTTCGTGAACTTCGCGTAGGCCGGCTCGTCCATCAGTTCGTCGAACTCGGCCATGTCCTTGATCAGGATCTTGAAGAACCAGCCGTTGCCCATCGGGTCGCGGTTGGCCAGCGCCGGGTCGGCGCGCAGCTCTTCGTTGACTTCCGTCACTTCGCCGGCGATCGGCATGTAGACGTCGGCGGCGGCCTTGACCGACTCGACCACGCCCGACACCTCGCCCTTCTTGTAGACCCGCCCGACTTCCGGCAGCTCGACGAACACCACGTCGCCCAGCGCGTCCTGCGCATGCAGGGTGATGCCGACGACGGCGGCTTCGTGGTCTTCGAGCTGGATCCACTCGTGCTCTTCGGTGTATTTGACGGTCATCGCTTCTCTCCTAAAGTGGGGTCAGATTCCAATTTAACCGCGCCAGTAGCGGTTCGGCACGAACGGCATCGCCGAAACTTCCATCGCCACCGGCTTGCCGCGCACCAGGGCGTGGACGCGGGTGCCGATCGTGGCCAGCAGCGGGTTGACGTAGCCCATCGCCACCGGCCGGTTGATCGTCGGGCCCAGGAGGCCGCTGGTGACTTCGCCGATGCGCGCCCCGTTGGTGTCCTGCAGCTCGGTGTGCTCTCGCACCGGCACGCGCTCCAGCGCGGCCAGGCCGACCCGCTTTCGCTCCAGCGGCACGGTGCCATCGAGCTGGCCCAGCACCTTCGCGGCGCCGGGGAAGCCGCCGGCGCGCGCGCCGCCGGTGCGGCGTACCTTCTGGATCGCCCAGTTCAGCGCCGCTTCCACCGGCGTGGTGGTCGTGTCGATGTCGTTGCCGTAGAGGCACAGGCCTGCTTCGAGCCGCAGCGAGTTGCGCGCACCCAGTCCGATGGGCTTGACCTCCGGCTGCGCCAACAGCGCGCGGGCGAGGGCGTCGGCCTGCGATTCATGCACGGAAATCTCGAAGCCGTCCTCGCCGGTGTAGCCGCTGCGAGTGATGAACAGCTCGCCGCCGTTCCAGGGGAAGCGCCCGCCGGTCATGAACACCAGCTTGTCCACGCCGGGCACGAGCCGCACCAGGGCTTGCACGGCCTTGGGCCCCTGCAGCGCGAGCAGGCCGCGTTCGGGCATGGGGATCACCTGGCAGCGCGAGCCGATGCGCCCCTGGATGTGGGCGATGTCGCCCAGCTTGCAGGCGCCGTTCACGATCACGAAGATAGTGCCCCCACGCTCGCTTGAAGGCTCGCTGCCCCCCGAGGGGGCCTTCGCTTCTTGGGGCGGCCCGGCGAAGCTCATGTCCTCGCCGCAATTCACGAACATCAGGTCGTCGATGATCGTGCCCTCGTCGGTCAGCAGCAGCCCGTAGCGTTGCTTGCCCACCGGCAGGTCGATCACGTCCACCGGCATGAGCGTTTCGAAGGCGGCGGCGGCATCGGGGCCGACGAGGCGCAACTGTCCCATGTGGGAGACGTCGAAGAGGCCCGCGGATTCGCGCGTCTGGTGATGCTCGGCCATCAGGCCGGCGGGGTACTGCACCGGCATCGAGTACCCGGCGAAGGGCACCATGCGGGCGCCCAGTTCCAGGTGCAGCCCATGCAGCGGCGTGTGGAGAAGTTGTGGGTCTTGCGTGGCGGACAAAAGGCTCTCCAGGGGCGGCAATCAAGGCCCGCCGCGGCGGGCCGGGAACCATGGTACACACCATGGGCGGCCCCTGCTGTCCGCTTTACCTGAGAGATTCACCCGTTACCCGGGCTTGCTCCTTCGGTGGGCGGCCTGCCCATCCGGGCGGCAGCCTCTCTCCAGCAAGGAAGCGCCCCACGATCGGGACGCTGTGTCAGTCCTTGGTGCCTGAGCGTTCGGCTAAAGCGCCTGCGCCTTCGGCGGCTCCCGGGGGGAACTCTCTCCTGACCCGGACGATTGTAACGTCAGCGCCGGATCATTTCGCGTACACGAGGTCGCGCAGCGTGAGCGAGATCCAGGGCATGTAGGTGATGACCATCAGGCAGGCCAGCACCACGGCCACGAAGGGCAGCAGCCGCGGGATGATGCGGTCCAGCGAAATGCGCGCCACGGTGCAGGCCGCGAACAGGTTCACGCCGAACGGCGGCGTGATCATGCCGAGCGCCAGGTTCACCACCATGATCATCCCGAAGTGCACCGGGTCGATGCCGAAGTGCATTGCGACCGGAGCCAGGATGGGCGCGAGCACGATGATCGCGGCGCTGGTCTCGATGAACATGCCGATGACGAACAGCGCGGCGTTCACGCCCAGCAGGAAGAGGGCAGGGCTTTGCAACACCGCTTCCAGCCAGCGGCCGATGGCATCGGGCACGCCGGCGCGGGTCAGCAGGAAGGCGAACAGCCCGGCGTTGGCGATGATGAACATGATCACCGCCGACGAGATCACCGACTTGCGCAGGATGTTCCACAGGTCCGGTACCTGGATCTCGCGGTAGATCACCACGCCGATGATCAGCGCGTACAGCACCGCCACCGCGGAAGCCTCGGTGGGCGTGAAGATGCCGCCGTAGATGCCGCCGAGGATGATCACCGGCATCAGCAGCGCCCAGCCGGCCTGCAGCGTGGCCTTGCCGAAGGGCAGGCGCCCGTCGCCGTCGGCCTTGCCCCAGCCCTTGATGCGGCAGTAGATGTGGACGAAGGCCATCAGCGCGACACCGATCAGGATGCCGGGACCGACGCCGGCGATGAACAGCTCGCCGATCGACACTTCGGCGCTCACGCCGTACAGGATCATGGGGATCGAGGGCGGGATGATCACGCCGAGTTCGGCGCTCGTGGCCTGCAGCGCCGCGGCGTATTCGGTGGGATAGCCGTGCTTGATCAGCGCGGGGATCAGGATCGCGCCGATCGCGAACGTCGTCGCCACGGACGAGCCCGACACCGCCGCGAAGATCATGCAGGTGAGCACGCAGGTCATGGGCAGGCCGCCCTGGACGCCGCCCACGATGCTCTTGGCGAATTCGACGAGCCGGCGCGAGATGCCGCCGGTTTCCATCAGGTTGCCGGCCAGGATGAAGAACGGGATGGCGGCCAGCGGAAACTTGTTGATGGAGTTGAACATCTCCTTGACGGAGATCAACATGTGCGCGTTCGACGCCTGGATGCCCAGGATCGCCGCCAGCCCGATGGACACCGCCACCGAAATGGTCAGCGCGAAACACAGCACCATCGTGCCCAGCATGATGGTGCTCATTGCGCGGTCTCCAGTTCATGGCGCATCGGGTCCAGCAGGTTGCCGATGATCCCGATCACGCAGAAGATGCCGCCCACGGGCATCGCCAGGTAGGCCCAGAACATGGAGATGCTCTCCAGCCCCGCCATCGATTGCACGCTGCCCCGCTGGGTGTAGTCCCAGCCCCACCAGATGATGATGGCGATCAGGGTCAACGCCGCCAGGCAGACGACCCAGTCCAATACCCGCTTGATCCTGGGCGGGCTCCAGCGGTAGAGCACGTCCACACTGACCATCGCGCCCTGGCGGAACGCCGTGGGGATGCCCAGGAAGACCATCCAGATCAGGGCGAAGCGGATGAGGATTTCCGACCATTCGGCCGGCTGCTCCAGCACGAAGCGGGTGACGATCTGGAACACCGCCAGGCTGGCCGCGACGACCATCATGGCGCACGCGGCAGCCATCGAGAACAGGCTGGTCCAGCGTTCGAACTTGAGGAAGGCTTGTTTCATTGGCGGGCGCGCGGCAGTGACATCATGAACCCAAAAAAACGCCCGGAAGTCGTTTGACTTGCGGGCGTCTGGTGCCGTCCGGAACGGGGGCGATTACTTGTAGTTGCGGATCTTGTCCAGGTTGGCCTTGCCGAACTGCTTTTCGAACTCGGCGTTCACCGGGGCGAGGGCGGCCACGAACTTGGACTTGTCCACGGTTTCGACCACCGTCATGCCCTTGGCGCGCAGGTCGGCCACGCCCTTGGCGTCATCCTCGTCCACCTTGGCGCGGTTGGCCTTGGTGCCCTCCTTGGCGGCTTCCAGGAAAGCCTGCTTGTCGGCGGGGCTGAGCTTGTCGAACGCGGCCTTGTTCATGAGGAACAGGCAGGGCGAGTACACGTGGCCCGTGAGGGACAGGTGCTTTTGCACCTGGTCGAACTTGGACGCGATGATCACGGACAGCGGGTTCTCCTGGCCGTCCACGGTGCCTTGCTGCAGCGCCGTGAAGACTTCCGCGAAGGCCATCGGCGTGGTGACGATCCCGAAGCCCTTGTAGGCGGCGACGTGAACGGGGTTCTCCATCGTCCGCATCTTCAGGCCTTTCAGGTCGTCCGGCGTGTTCACCGAGCGCTTGCTGTTGGTCATGTGGCGAAAGCCATTCTCGGCCCAGGCCAGGGCCTTGAATCCCTTGGCGTCGAATTTCGTCAGCAGCTCGGCGCCGATCGGGCCGTCCAGGACGGCGCGGGCGTGGGCCTTGTCGCGGAACAGGAAGGGCACGTCCAGGATCTTCGTCTCCGGGACGAAGTTGGGCACCGGGCCGGTGGAGGTGAGCGTCAGCTCCTGCGTGCCCAGCTGCACGGCTTCGATCGACTCGCGCTCGCTGCCGAGCGAGGCGTTGTAGAAGGTCTGGATCTTGTAGCGGCCGTTCGTGCGCTTTTCGACCTCGCGGGCGAAGACGTCGATGCCGACGCCCTGGTGGGAAGTCTGGGCCGTGGAGATGTTGATCTTCATGACCGTCTGCGCGGCGGCGCCCGCCACGAAACCGAATGCGAGGGCTGCGCCCAGGGCCAATTGCGAGAGTTTCACTGTCAGTCTCCGTTTAGAAAAATTGCGACCTCCGGGATTCTGCCAGATTTTCAAAAGTTGTCATACAACTTTGGAGGTAGGGGAAACACGCGGTCGCCCCCCGGGGGCCGGCGCGCCGGACCCCGCTCCGGCATCACATCCCTCACATGCTGCCGTAGTTCGGCCCGCCGCCGCCTTCCGGCGTCACCCAGACGATGTTCTGCGTCGGGTCCTTGATATCGCAGGTCTTGCAATGCACGCAGTTCGAGGCGTTGATCTGCAGCCTGTCCTGGTTGTCCGTGGTCTTCACGAACTCGTAAACGCCTGCCGGGCAGTAGCGGCTTTCAGGGCCGGCGTACTTCGCCAGGTTCACCTGCACCGGGACCGATGCGTCCTTGAGCGTGAGGTGGGCCGGCTGCTCCTCGGAATGATTGGTGTTCGAGACGAACACCGAGGAGAGCCGGTCGAAGGTGATCTTGCCGTCGGGCTTGGGATACACGATCGGCTTGCACTCCGACGCGGGCTTCAGGTAGGCGTGGTCCGGCTTGTCGCGGTGCACCGTCCAGGGCATGCGCCCGCGCAGCAGGAACTGCTCCAGCCCGTTCATGAACGAGGCGGGCAGCAGCCCCCACTTGAACCAGGCCTTGAAGTTGCGCGCCTTGTTCAGCTCCTCGTACAGCCACGAATGCTGGAAGGCCTCGGGGTAGGCCTCCAGCTCGTCGTGCTGGCGGCCGTGTGTCACAGCCTCGTACGCGGCCTGGGCGGCCAGCATGCCGGTCTTGATCGCGGCATGGCTGCCCTTGATGCGCGAGGCGTTCAGGAAGCCCGCATCGCAGCCGATCAGCGCACCGCCCGGGAACACCGTCTTGGGCAGGCTGAGCAACCCGCCTGCCGTGATGGCGCGTGCGCCGTACGACACGCGCTTGCCGGGCTGGATGCCCTTGCTCTCGTCGCCTTCGAGGTACCAGCGGATGTTGGGGTGCGTCTTCCACCGCTGGAACTCCTCGAACGGGCTCAGGTACGGGTTGGAATAGTTCAGGCCGGTGATGAAGCCCAGCGCCACCTGGTTGTTTTCCATGTGGTACAGGAACGAGCCGCCATAAGTGTCGTTGTCCAGCGGCCAGCCCGCGGTGTGCATCACGAAGCCGGGCTGGTGGCGCTTCGGGTCGATCTCCCACAGCTCCTTGATGCCCAGCGCATAGCCCTGCGGGTCCTTGCCGTCGTCGAGCTTGAACCGCGAGATCAGCTGGCGGCCCAGGTGGCCGCGCGAACCCTCGGCGAAAAGCGTGTACTTGGCATGCAGCTCCATGCCCAGCTGGAAGGCCTCCGTCGGCTCGCCATCCTTGCCGACTCCCATATTGCCGGTGGCCACGCCCTTGACCGAGCCGTTCTCGTTGTAGAGCACTTCGGCGGCCGGAAAGCCGGGGAAGATCTCGACGCCGATGGCTTCGGCCTGCTGGGCCAGCCAGCGGGTGAAGTTGGCCAGGCTGATCACATAGTTGCCGTGGTTCTGGAAGCATTCCGGCAGCAGGAAGTTGGGCGTGCGCATGCCGCCCGTTTCCGAGAGGAACACCATCGCGTCGTCCGTCACCGGCTGGTTCAGCGGCGCGCCGAGTTCCTTCCAGTTCGGGAACAGCTCGTACAGCGCACGCGGGTCCATCACCGTGCCGGCCAGGATGTGCGCGCCGGGCTCCGAACCCTTTTCGAGCACGACGACCGAAATCTCCTTGCCGTGTTCCGCCGCCAGCTGCTTGAGCTTGATGGCGGCCGACAGGCCGGCCGGTCCGCCGCCCACGACGACGACGTCGTATTCCATCGCTTCGCGCGGTCCGTACTGCGCCAGTATTTCTTCGTGGGTCATAGGGGTTCCGTTGATAATGGTTTTGACGAACGGGTTGCGGCCGATGCGGCGTCGCGGATGGCAATGATTCTATTCGGCGCGCCTATAAAAGCGAACGACCGTTCTTATTTTTCAGGCCTATTTTAGGTAGGAGTCCCTCGTGAGTTACAGCATCGATCTCTCCGGCCGCGTCGCCTTCGTGACGGGCGCTTCCAGCGGCTTGGGCGCCCAGTTCGCGAGAACGCTCTCGCGCGCGGGCGCCGCCGTGGTGCTGGCCAGCCGCCGTGTCGAAAAGCTCAAGGACCTGCGCGCGCAGATCGAGGCCGAAGGGGGTGACGCGCATGTGACTCAGCTGGACGTCACGTCCCTGGACAGCATCAAGTCCGCTGTCGCTCACGCCGAGACCGAAGTCGGTTCGATCGACATCCTGGTCAACAACTCGGGTGTCAGCACCACGCAGCGCATCCAGGATGTTACCGAGGAGGATTACGACTACATCTTCGACACCAACGTCAAGGGCGCCTTCTTCGTGGCGCAGGAGGTCGGCAAGCGGATGCTGGCGCGCGCGCGCGGCGCGGCACCAGGCACCTACACCGGCGGGCGCATCATCAACATCGCGTCGATGGCCGGGCTGAAAGTGCTGCCGCAGATCGGCGCGTACGCCATGAGCAAGGCGGCCGTGGTGCAGATGACCAAAGCGATGGCGCTGGAGTGGGGCCGCTTCGAGATCAACGTCAATGCCATCTGCCCCGGCTACATCGACACCGAGATCAACCACCACCACTGGTCCACCGAGCAGGGCCAGAAGCTGATGCAGATGCTGCCGCGCAAGCGCGTGGGCCAGCCCGAGGACCTCGACGCGCTGGTCGTGCTGCTGGCCTCGAGCCAGAGCCACTTCATCAACGGCGCCGTGATCGCGGCCGACGACGGCTTCGGCGTTTGAGCGGGTGCTGAGGGGCATCCTGGCAGGGCTCGCGGGCGGCGCGCTGTGGGGCCTGGTGTTCGTGGCGCCGCGCATGGCGGGCGACTACTCTTCGGTGGATCTCACAGCGGGCCGTTTCGTCGCCTACGGCCTCGTGGCCTCGGCCGTCATGCTGCTGGGCATGCGAACCCGCCGCCTGCCCACGTGGCGCCAGGCCGGCTCGGCCGTCGTCATGAGCCTGCTCGGGTTCACCGGCTACTACCTGCTGCTCGTGCTGGCGATTCGCGATGCCGGCACCGAAGTGCCCACGCTGGTCATCGGCACGATCCCGATCTGGGTCATGCTGCTCGGGAAACCCGAGCACCTGCGCTGGCGCGCACTCATCCCGGGTCTCGCGCTCACGCTCGGCGGGCTGGCACTGATGATGGGTTCGCCCCATGGCGACGGATCGGCCGGATTGCCGGCGTCCTATTGGCGCGGCATCGCGTTCGCGACCGCATCGCTGGTGTGCTGGACCGCGTTCGCGATCCTGAACTCCGCCTGGCTCAAGCGCCACCCGGAGGTTAACGCCACCGACTGGGCCAACTGGCTGGGCGTGGCCACCGGCATCGGCGCGCTGCTGCTGTGGGCCTTCGCGGGCACGCCGGCCGCGGACATGGCGGGCCGTGAAGGCCTCGCGCTGTTCGTCCTGCTGTGCGTCGGGACGGGGTTCGGCTCGGCGTGGCTGGCCACGATCCTCTGGAACGTCGCGAGCCAGCGCTTGTCGGCCAGCCTGTGCGGCCAACTGATCGTCAGCGAGACGCTGTTCGCACTTTTGTACTCCTTCGCTTGGGATGGACGCTGGCCTAGCGCGGCGCAAGCCGCCGCCTGCGTGCTGTTCACAATGGGTATCCTCGCTTCCATCAAGGCGCACCGATGAAGATTGCAATCCCCGAAAAGAAGAAGCTGGTCTACGAGATGAGCATCCCGATCCGATGGGGCGACATGGATGCGATGAACCATCTCAACAACACCACGTATTTCCGCTACATGGAGACCTGCCGCATCGACTGGATTCGTTCCACCGGCGCGTCGATGGACCCGCAGGGCGAGGGCGTCGTGATCATCAATGCGTTCTGTAATTTTTACCGGCAGCTCGAGTACCCCGGCGACGTGCTGTTGAAGATGTACGCGAGCGACCCCGGCAGCAGCAGCTTCGAGACCTGGGTGACGATGGAGCGCGCCGACAGTCCCGGCCTGCTCAACGCAGCCGGCGGCGCGACGACGGTGTGGGTGGACTACAAGGCGCAGAAGTCCAGGCCGCTGCCGGACTGGCTCCGCGCGCTCGTCACGTAGGTCCTCGGTCAGGTGCCTGGGCGGCAGGAAGAAAGTGTGCGCTGGTCAAGGACGCCGGGCGGCCAACTCCGCGAATGTCCCCCGGCGCGGGCACGCCCGCTTCCTCCGCCTTTATTTCGCTGCGTTGGCCACCCGACGCCCTTGACCCGGGTTGCGACGCTCGAACGCCCATGAAGACCGCAGGCCTGGACGGTGGGGCGCTCTGCGCAGCGAAATAAAGGAGGAGGTAGCCCGCAAGGGCGACGGGGGACATTCGCGGAGCAGAGTGCCCCGCCGTCCAGGTCCCGCCAACGATGCTGGCACACCCAATTCTGCCGCCCAGCCTCCTAGGCGGCCGGCTTGGCCTTCGGCACCCGGCCCATCAGGTAGAACTCCGGGTTGGGCTGCATGTTCGAGAAGCTCGCCATGCGGTTGGACAGGCCGAAGAACGCCGTGATCGCGGCGATGTCCCAGATGTCCTCGTCGGTGAAGCCGTGCGGATAGAGCGCCTCGAAGTCGGCGTCCGCGATCTCGCTCGAATGCAGGCACACCTTCATGGCGAAATCCAGCATCGCGCGCTGGCGCGGCGTGATGTCGGCCTTGCGGTAGTTCACGGCCACCTGGTCGGCGACGAGCGGCTTTTTCTCGTAAATGCGCAGGATCGCGCCGTGCGCCACGACACAGTAGAGGCACTGGTTGGCCGCGCTCGTGGTGGTGACGATCATCTCGCGGTCGCCCTTGGTGAGCGATCCTTCCTCCTTGAGCATCAGCGCGTCGTGGTACGCGAAGAAGGCGCGCCACTCGGCGGGCCGGCGCGCGAGCGCGAGGAAGACGTTGGGCACGAAGCCCGCTTTCTCCTGGACTTCCAGGATGCGGGCGCGGATGTCCTCGGGGACGTCCTTGAGTTCGGGGGCGGGATAGCGGGTCATGATGTTCTCCTGGGGCTCGAATGATTATGCTTCCGCCAACAAACCAAGGAGATCCCATGCAACTGCCCAACGATCCTGAACTCCAGGCCGGCCTCGCCACCCGCCGCGCCGTGCTCGGCACCGAATACGTGCAGGGCGCGCTCGATCGCGCCACCGATTTCACCGCGCCCCTGCAGGAGCTCGTGACGCGCCACGCCTGGGGCAATACCTGGCAGCGCAAGGGGATCGACCTGCGCACGCGCAGCATCGTCACGGTGTCGATGCTGGTGGCGCTCGGCCGCATGCACGAGCTGAAGATCCATGTGCGCGGCGCCCTGAACAACGGCGTGACGAAGGAGGAGCTGCAGGAGATCTTCCTGCATGCGAGCGTGTATTGCGGCTTCCCGGCGGCGGTCGACGCCTTTCGCTCCGCCGCCGAGGTGATCGAGGCGCCGAAAGCCTAGGGCCTTTTCACACTAGTGGTGGTGGCGCGAAGGTAGTCGGAGCAACGGCTGGCCGATACCTCGCGGCAAAGTTGCGCGTGGGCGGGCTACGGCGCGATGGCTACGGCGTCCGGTGTGGCTGCTTCGCAGCGACACCGGATGCCTTGCGCCGGGCGAGCCCGCGACCCGGGCGAAACAACTCGCCTTCGCAACGCAGTGGAGGTGAGTTGTTTTGCGCTGGGCCGCCAGACCGTGTGAACAGACCCTAGTCGTCCAGGCCGCTCATGCCCTTGCGGTGCGCCAGCACCTTGGGCCCGGCAATACGAAAGACCACGGCGCCCGGCCATGCCAGTTTGCCGTTCTGCTTGCCGGAAAACAGGATGCCGTCGCTGCGCGCGACGATTTGCTTGCGCGCCTTCGGGCCGCGCGGATCGGCGGGGTCGATCACCTCGCAAACGGCCGTGCCCCTGCGCACCATCGCGCCCTTGGGCACGTGATAGACGAGGATGCCCGTCGCGGGTGAGTAGCCGACGTCCATGCCGGCGATCGGCGTTGCGTCGGCCCTCAATTGCGGTGGCTTGCCGGCGCGCCCGGAGATGATCCCGCGCCGCACGAGGTGCCGGTACAGGTTGCGCGCGTCCGACTCGCCGAGCTCGTGGCTCACGTCGTGCTGGCTGCGGTATTCCACCGTGGCGGACGTGCAGGCCTGAGGGATCGCGGCCTCCGGGAACCGGTCGGCGAGCCGCGCCCACAGCGCGCCGTTCACGCCCGAGAACGTCAGCGCCTCCGGATACGGGTCGTTGTACAGCGTCGCCTCCGCGCCCAGGTCCGCCGCCAGCGTTTGCGCGTTGCCGGGCCAGTCGCGGCGCGAGATGAACAGGTGAAGCACCGCGTCCATGTCGCAATGCAGGTCGAGCACGATGTCGGCGTCCACCGACAACTTCATGATCTCGACACGCAGGGTCTGCAGCTCGTTCTGAGGCTTCATCGCGGCCAGCGCCTTTTGCGCAGCGCCGCGGATCAGAGCGACGTTCTTCTGCGCATCCGCGCCGAGTTGCTTGCCCACGCTGTCCGCTACCGCACCCGACAGGTCGAGCCAGTTGCGGTTGAAGTTGGACAGCCCGAGGAAGTCGTAGCGGCCCAGGTGGTTGTTGCCCGAGAGTTGCGCGAGGCCGATCGGGTTGACCGTCGGCACGACGATCACTTCGCCCTTGACCAGGCCCTTGCGGTCCGCCTCCACCAGCATCGGCATCAGGTGGTGCAGCGCCATCGCGCCCGGCAGTTCATTGGCGTGGATCGCGGCTTGCAGGTACACCTTGGGCCGCGCGCCGGGCTTGCCGAAGCGGTGGACGGCGATGCCGCGCGAGGTGCCGGGCGTCATCGTGGGCAGCTGGATGGTACTTTTCTTGTGTGTCATGGTGATATCGAGGGGGAGAGGGCAACGCCCGAGGGGGCATCGCCGAAGGCGCTTCGGGGGTGGTTCACTATGCTCCGGCCATGAGCTTGTGCACCAGGTCGGCGGTGGTGCTGGCCTTGTACTTGCGCATGAGGCGGGCGCGGTAGATTTCCACCGTGCGGTGGCTGATGGTGAGGGCCTTGCCGATCTCCTTCGACGTCATGCCGTCGAGGAGGCGTGCCGCGACTTCGCGCTCGCGCGCCGTGAGCTCGGCCTTCACGGGCCGCTGCGAACTGAGGTCCTCGAAGGCCCAGATGCCCGATTCGTGCGGGGCGTCGCGATTGAGCGCACGCCCCGTCACGTGGCACCAGAACACCTCGCCGCTCGCGCGCTTCATGATGCGGTCGTCGGCGTAATGGCCCTTGGCATTCAGGATCGGCGCCATCCGCGCGCCCAGCCGCTCGTACTCGTCGGCGCTGGGGTAGAGCACCTGGAAGGACTGGCCGATCAGCAGCTCGCGCGAGGCCCCGAACATGTCGCACAGCTGCTGGTTGCAGTCCACAATGGAGCGGTTGCGCGACAGGCACAGACCCACCGGCGCCAGGTTGAAGGCAAGGCGATAGTCAACGTCCATCGGGCTAACCTTTACGAAGAACTACGTAACTCATTAGGTAGTATCGTAACGGCATTCCGGCGGGTGCCACCCCGGGTTTCTCACAGGAGACTTTCTTGAACAAGCTCTATCCCTCCGCGAAGGCGGCCCTCGACGGCGTGGTGAGGGACGGCCAGCTGCTGGCCGTCGGCGGCTTCGGCCTGTGCGGCATCCCCGAGACGCTGATCGAGGCGCTGAAGGACACCGGCGTCAAGGACCTCACCGTGATCTCCAACAACGCGGGCGTCGACGGCTTCGGCCTCGGCAAGCTGCTGGAAACGCGCCAGATCAAGAAAATGATCTCCAGCTACGTGGGCGAGAACAAGGAGTTCGAGCGCCAGTACCTGAACCACGAGCTGGAGCTGGAGTTCACGCCGCAGGGCACGCTGGCCGAGAAGCTGCGCGCCGGCGGCGCGGGGATCCCCGCCTTCTTCACCAAGACGGGCGTGGGCACGATCGTGGCCGAAGGCAAGGAGCTGCGCGAGTTCGACGGCGAAACCTACGTCATGGAACGCTCGCTGGTGCCCGAGGTGTCGCTGGTCAAGGCCCATGTGGCCGACAAGTCCGGCAACCTGCGGTTTCGCCTGACGGCCCGCAACTTCAACCCCGCGGCCGCGATGGCCGGCAAGATCTGCATCGTCGAGGTGGAGCACATTGTCGAGACTGGCGAGCTGCTGCCCGACGACGTCCACCTGCCGGGCATCTACGTGCACCGCATCGTGCACAACCCGAATCCCGAGAAGCGCATCGAAAAGCGGACGATCACCGAATCTAAATGACTTTGCGGGACAGACCTTCAGCTCTGTCCCCAACTGACTGGAGACTGAACATGCCTTGGACCCAAGACCAGATGGCCGCGCGCGCGGCGCAGGAACTCGAAGACGGCTTTTACGTGAACCTGGGCATCGGCATCCCGACGCTGGTGGCCAATTACACCGGCACCAAGGAAGTGTGGCTGCAGTCCGAGAACGGCATGCTGGGCATCGGCCCGTTCCCGACCGAGACCCAAGTCGATGCCGACCTGATCAACGCGGGCAAGCAGACCGTCACCACCATCGCCGGCTCGTCCATCTTCGGCAGCCACGACAGCTTCGCGATGATCCGCGGCGGCAAGATCAACCTCTCGATCCTCGGCGCGATGCAGGTGAGCGAGCACGGTGACCTGGCCAACTGGATGATCCCGGGCAAGATGGTCAAGGGCATGGGCGGCGCGATGGACCTGGTGGCCGGCGTCAAGCGCGTGATCGTGCTGATGGAGCACGTCGCCCGCAAGAAGGACGGCACCGAGGACCTCAAGATCCTGCCGAAGTGCACGCTGCCGCTGACGGGTGTCGGCGTGGTGGACCGCATCATCACCGACCTGGCCGTCATGGACGTCACGCCGCAGGGCCTGAAGGTGGTCGAGCTGGCCCCGGGCGTCACGATGGAAACGCTGCAGGCCAAGACGGGCGTCAAGCTCCATTGATGTGTCTGGAGGCGAAAGCCGCTGACACGCAGTAGGCGCGCGCGCCTTCAAACCCGGCCCGTGGCCCGGCCCACGATCCCTGTAAAGCGCACAGCTTGCGCAGGGAGATTTTCGTGAAACACCTCACACGCGTCCTGTCCGGCTCGTTGCTCGCGGCCGCCTCGCTGCAGGCGATGGCCTGCTACACGGTGTACGACCGTTCCAACCGGGTGATGTACCAGGGCGAAGAGCCGCCGGTGGACATGAGCCAACCCCTTCACCAGACGGTGGCCGGCCGCTTCCCCGGCGGCCACATGGTGTTCGACAGCGCGACCGGCTGCCAGGACGTCGTTGCGGCGAGGCCGGCGCCGGTGCCGGGCGGCGCGCCGCTGCTCACGGACCAGCACACTGCGCAGGCCATGCGCGTCCCGTACACGACCATGGCGGGCGGTATCGCGCTTGTCCAGCCGCGCGCGGATGCCATGAGGCCGGGCCTGACCGTCGTGCCTTCCACCAACTTTGCGGCGGCGCCAGGCCCCAGCCGTGAAACGGTGATCACCGAATGGCGCGCGCCCCAGGGAACGACGGTGGAGACGACCGGGCGCAGGCCCGTGGATTCGACGCGAATGATGGGCGCGGGCCCGGCGCCGCGCCGCTGAGCCGGCTATTCCAGCGCGCCGGCGCCGGTGACGTGGTCCCAGCTGCCGACGATCTCGGCAATGGTATGGCGGGCCTTGCGCTCCGCTGCCGCCAGGGCCTCCTGCTCGGTGCGGAACCCCGTGGCGCTGAGCAGCTTTTCCACGGTTGCCGCATTCCAGACGTCCAGCGGCTCGGTCATGCAGATCTTCGCGTAACCAACGAAGTTCGGTTCGTTGCCCACGGTGTATGCCGCGATGAAGTAGCCCTTGTACGGGCCGCTGATTCGTTCCATCGACGGATGCTACGCCGGCAAGGCTCGGCTGATTCATTCGGCAGCATTCGCTGACACCAAATACAAAAAAGATGCGTTTGCACAATCAAAACAGCATTTGCGTACATATACTCGCCCCAGTTGCGGACCCCAAGCCACAAGCCCAGGGTGCCAGCCCGCAGCCATGCACCCCATTTGACGCGCCGCGCAGGCCGGCACTACGATGAACACGATGAGTCAACGCGAGCCGCTGCATCTGCACGTGCCTGAGCCATCCGGTCGGCCCGGGCGCGACACCGATTTCTCCTACCTCCACACTTCGCCCGCCGGCGCCGTCAGGCGCCCCCCGGTCGACTCGACCCCCGCGGATACCAGCGACCTGGCCTACGGCCTCGTCCGCGTGCTGGACGACGACGGCCGGGCTGTCGGCCCCTGGGCCATGCCGATCGACCCGGAGATCCTGCGCAAGGGCCTTCGGGCGATGCTGAAGACCCGGGCCTACGACGCCCGGATGCTCATCGCCCAGCGGCAGAAGAAGATCTCGTTCTACATGCAGTGCCTGGGCGAGGAGGCGATCGCGACAGCCCATGCATTGGCGCTGGAGGATGGGGACATGTGCTTCCCCACCTACCGCCAGCAGGGCCTGCTGCTGTCGCGTGACGACATCCCGATGGTCGAGATGATCTGCCAGCTGATGTCCAACGAGCGCGATCCGCTCAAGGGCCGCCAGCTGCCGGTGATGTACTCGTACAAGCGCGCCGGCTTCTTCACCATCTCGGGCAACCTGGCCACGCAGTTCATCCAGGCGGTGGGCTGGGCCATGGCGTCCGCGATCAAGAACGACACGAAGATCGCCTCCGCCTGGATCGGCGACGGCGCCACTGCCGAGGCGGATTTCCACACCGCGCTCACCTTCGCCCATGTGTACCGCGCTCCCGTCATCCTGAACGTGGTGAACAACCAGTGGGCGATCTCGACCTTCCAGGCCATCGCCGGCGGCGAGGCCACCACTTTCGCCGCGCGCGGCGTCGGCTGCGGCATCGCGTCGCTGCGCGTGGACGGCAATGACTTCCTGGCCGTGTACGCGGCCTCGCGCTGGGCCGCCGAGCGCGCGCGCAGCAACCTGGGGCCGACGCTGATCGAATGGGTCACCTACCGCGGCGGCCCGCATTCGACGTCCGACGATCCCTCCCGTTATCGCCCGGCCGACGACTGGTCGCACTTCCCGCTGGGCGACCCCGTCACCCGGCTCAAGGAGCACCTGATCGGGCTGGGCGCCTGGTCCAACGAGGAACACGTCGCCACCCAGAAGGAATTCGAGGCCCTGGTCGGCGCCGCGCTGAAGGAGGCGGAGCGCCATGGCTCGCTCGCGGACGGCCGCATGGCCGACGCCACCTCGATGTTCGAGGACGTGTACAAGGAGATGCCGGAGCACCTGCGCCGGCAGCGCGAACAACTGCTGCGGGAGACGCCGTGAACGTCCGCGAAAAAGAAAAACAGCTGGCCACTGCCGGCACGACCACGCGCCGGATGACGATGATCCAGGCGCTGCGCTCGGCGATGGACATCATGCTCGAGCGCGACCCCAACGTCGTCATCTTCGGGCAGGACGTCGGCTATTTCGGCGGCGTGTTCCGCTGCACCGAGGGCCTGCAGGCCAAGTATGGCAAGTCGCGCGTGTTCGACGCGCCGATCTCCGAGGGCGGCATCGTCGGCACCGCGATCGGCATGGCGGCCTATGGCTTGCGGCCGGTGGTCGAAGTGCAGTTCGCCGACTACTTCTATCCGGCGTCAGACCAGATCGTCTCGGAGGCCGCGCGCATGCGCTACCGCTCCGCGGGCGACTTCACCGCGCCGCTCACCATCCGCATGCCCTGCGGCGGCGGCATCTACGGCGGGCAGACGCACAGCCAGAGCCCGGAGGCGCTGTTCACGCACGTATGCGGCATCCGCACCGTGATGCCGAGCAGTCCGTACGACGCCAAGGGCCTGCTGATCTCGTGCATCGAGAACGACGACCCGGTCATTTTCCTGGAGCCCAAGCGCATCTACAACGGCCCGTTCGACGGCTACCCGGACCGGCCGCTGGTGCCCTGGTCCGCGCACCCGATGGGCGAGGTGCCGGAGGGCTACTACACCGTGCCGCTGGAATCGGCCAAGGTGTTCCGCCCCGGCAAGGACCTCACGGTGATCACCTACGGCACGATGGTGTACGTCTCGGAAGCTGCGGCGCGCGAGGCCGGCATCGACGCCGAGATCATCGACCTGCGCAGCCTGTGGCCGATGGACCTGCCCACCGTCGTCGAGTCGGTCAAGAAGACCGGCCGCTGCGTCGTCGTGCACGAGGCGACCAGGACGAGCGGCTTCGGCGCGGAGCTGGTGTCGCTGGTGCAGGAGAACTGCTTCTACCACTTGGAGGCGCCCATCGAGCGCGTCGCCGGCTGGGACACCCCGTACCCGCACGCCCAGGAATGGGCCTATTTCCCGGGCCCCGCCCGCGTAGCCGCCGCAATGAAGCGCGCGATGGAGAACTGATTTTGGGCGTCCACGTCATCAAGATCCCGGACATCGGCGAAGGCATCGCGGAAGTCGAACTCGTCGCGTGGCATGTGAAGCCCGGCGACACGGTGGTGGAGGACCAGAGCCTCGCCGACGTGATGACCGACAAGGCGACGGTGGAGATCCCGTCCCCCGTGGCGGGCAAGGTGCTGTCGGTCGGCGGAGAGATCGGGCAGCTGATGGCCGTCGGCTCGGAGCTGATCCGCATCGAGGTGGAAGGGTCTTCATCTCCCTCCCCCACCGGGGGAGGGCAGGGGAGGGGGCAAGCCTCACCTGCGCCTACACCGCCGCTGCCCCCATCCCAACCTTCCCCCGGAGGGGGAAGGAGCGAAGCTCCGCAGGCTGCACGCGTCGAAGCCGACGTGACCGCGGTCGGCAAACCGATCGCGTCGCCCTCCGTGCGCCGCCACGCATCGGAGCTCGGCATCGACCTGGCCAAGGTGCGCGGCACGGGCCCGGCCGGCCGCATCATGCATGCGGACGTGGATGCCGCCGCGACGGCCCCGGCGCGCGCGCCGCAGCCACAGCGCGCGCCCCCCATGGCCGGCCTGGGCCGCGACGACGTCGAGAATATTCCCATCATCGGCATGCGCCGCAAGATTGCGCAGCGGATGCAGGAGGCCAAGCGCAACATCCCGCACTTCACGTACGTCGAGGAAGTGGACGTCACCGAGCTGGAGGCGCTGCGCGGGCGCCTGAACGCGAAGAAGGACCGCACGCGCCTGACGCTGCTGCCGTTCCTGATGCGCGCGATGGTCGTGGCGCTGCGCGACTTTCCGCAGATCAACTCGCACTTCGACGACACGGCCGGCGTGCTCAAGCGCCATGGCGCCGTGCACATCGGCATCGCGACGGCCACCGGCGCCGGCTTGATGGTGCCCGTGGTGCGGCATGCGCAGGAGCTCGACCGGTGGGGCAGCGCGGCCGAAGTGGCGCGCGTGGCCGAGGCCGCGCGCAACGGCAAGGCGACGCGCGAGGAACTGTCGGGCTCGACGATCACCATCACCAGCCTGGGCGCGCTGGGCGGCATCGTCTCGACGCCGATCATCAACCAGCCGGAGGTGGCGATCGTCGGCGTCAACCGGATGGTGCTGCGGCCCATGATCGTCGGCGGCGCCGTCGTGCCGCGGCAGATGATGAACCTGTCGTCCTCCTTCGACCATCGCGTGGTGGACGGCCACGTGGGCGCCGAATTCGTGCAGGCGCTGCGCGCCATGCTGGAACACCCGGCCCTGCTCTTCATCGAAGGCGCCTGAAGCTGGCGACTGCTGCGGGCTGTCCCGGCCGCCCGCAGCCTGTCCCGGATTTCCGGCAGCCCGTCGCATGGCCCTGCAGGGAGCCGGCGCTTTCCTTACCATGCGATCCGGACCCACAACCCCTCCGAAGGCGCAACCATGAACCCCAAATCCCAACCCCGGCGGCTCGTCATCATCTGGGCGGCCTTGGCCGCGCTGGCGTTCGGTTCGGGGGCGGCATGGGCGCGGGGTGACACCGTCAAGGGCAACGGCGCCATGACCCAGGAGACTCGGGCCCTGGGCAATTTCAAGGGCATCGCGCTCGGCGTGCCGGCGCAGGTGGAAGTGCGCATGGGCAACGTGGAGAGCGTCACCATCGACACCGACGCGAACATCCTCCCCCTGGTGGAAACGGTGGTCGAGAAGGGCACCTTGCACATCCGTCCCGCCAGGCGGAACCTGAGCCTGCAGCCTCGCACCCTCAAGGTGGTGGTGCAGGCCCGGCAGATCGGCCACCTGGCGATCGGCGGCGGGGGCTCCATCAAGGCGGCGGCGCTGAAGGCGCCGAAGCTCGACCTCGACATCGGCGGCGCCGGCTCCATCGACGTGAGCGGCCTGGAGTCCGAGGCGGTCGCCACCGCGGTGGGCGGCAGCGGCGACGTGAAACTGGGCGGCACCACGCGCAAGCTCACGGTGTCCATCGGCGGCTCGGGCGACGTGAAGGCCGGCCAGCTCAAGGCCGAAGACGTGAACGTGAACATCGGCGGCTCCGGCGACGTCACGGTATGGGCCGCCAAGTCGCTCAGCGCCGCCATTGCCGGCTCCGGCGACATCGATTACTGGGGCGACCCGCAGGTGACCACGGCGATCGTGGGTGCCGGCCACACCCGGCGGCTCGGCCCCGCGCCGCGCTGAGCCTTACGCGAAGCGCCGGCTGACGAAACGCGAGCCGGCCAGCCCGAAGCGCCACGGCACATCCATCGCCTTGGAGATGCCGATGCGCGGGCCGCTGACGATCTCCACACCGGGCGGGGCCGCCAGCACCTTGAAGGGGGCGCGGTCCAGCCGCAGCCCGTTGTGCTCGCGCGTGATGCCCAGCGCCTGGCCCACGCGGCCGGGCCCCGAGCAGAGCAGGCGCAGGTCATGCAATCCGCGCCGCTCACGCATCACATCGATGCCATGCGTCGGCTCGATCGCCCGGATCAGCACCCCCGCGCCGTGTCCCGCTTCGCTGCAGACCATGTTCAGGCACCAGTGGATGCCGTAGGAGCGGTACACGTAGGCGTGGCCGGGCGGCCCGAACATCGCGGCGTTGCGCGGCGTGGGGCCGGAGAAGCTGTGCGACGCCGGGTCCTCATGGTCGTACGCCTCGGTCTCGACGATGCGCCCGCCCACGCCATCGACGAGCAGCGTGGCGCCGATCAGCGCGCGCGCCACCTCATCCGAGCGGCCGCGGAAATCGGCGCCCCTAAGCGGCAAGCTCGGCTTCCTCTTCATCCGTGCTTTCGCCCAGGAAGCCGCCGCTCTGGTGCGCCCACAGCCGTGCGTACAGGCCGCCTTGCGCGAGCAGGCTGCGGTGATCGCCTTCCTCGACGATGCGCCCGTCGTCCATCACGATCAGGCGGTCCATGGCCGCGATGGTGGAGAGGCGGTGCGCGATGGCGATCACCGTCTTGCCCTGCATCAGCGTGTCCAGGCTGGACTGGATGGCGGCTTCCACTTCGGAATCGAGCGCGCTGGTGGCTTCGTCCAGCAGCAGGATCGGTGCGTCTTTGAGCATCACGCGGGCGATGGCGATGCGCTGGCGTTGGCCCCCCGAAAGCTTGACGCCGCGCTCGCCCACGTGGGCGTCGTAACCCGTCCGGCCGTGCAGGTCCGACAGGCGCCCGATGAAGTCGTGGGCCTCGGCGCGCCGGGCGGCCTCCAGCACTTCTTCCTCGGCCGCTGTCGGCCGGCCGTAGGCGATGTTGTCGCGCACGGAGCGGTGCAGCAGCGAGGTGTCCTGCGACACCATGCCGATGTGCGCGCGCAGGCTGTCCTGCGTGACGGTCGCGATGTCCTGGCCGTCGATGAGGATGCGGCCGGAGTCGAGGTCGTAGAAGCGCAGCAGCAGGTTGACGAGCGTGGACTTGCCGGCGCCCGAGCGGCCGATCAGGCCGATCTTCTCGCCCGGCTTCACGGTGAGGGCGAAGTCGGCGATCACCGGCGTCGGCTTGCCGTAGCTGAAGTTCGCGTGCTCGAACCTCACCTCGCCGCGCGGCACCTGCAATGCCACGGCATCGGGCTTGTCCACCACGACCCGCGGCCGCGTGAGCGTGGCGATACCGTCCTGGATGGTGCCGATGTTCTCGAACAGCGAGGCCATCTCCCACATCACCCAGTGCGACATGCCGCTGATGCGCAGCGCCATCGCCGTGACGGCCGCCACCGCGCCGATGCCGACCTGCCCCTGCGACCACAGCAGCATCGAGTAGCCGCAGGTCGAGAGGATGAGCGCCACCACCAGCGCGTGGTTGACCACCTCGAACGAGCTCACCAGCCGCATCTGGCGGTAACCCATGGTCATGAACTCCGTCATCGCCGCACGTGCAAAGCCGGCCTCGCGGTGCGTGTGCGAGAACAGCTTGACGGTGGAGATGTTGGTGTAGGCGTCGGTGATGCGGCCCGTCATCATCGCGCGCGCGTCGGCCTGCTTCTTGCCGATGCGGCCCAGGCGCGGCACGAAGTAGACGACCGAGATCGAGTAGAGCAGGAACCAGCCCAGGAAGGGGAGCATGAGCTGCGCGTCGAAGCCGCCCGCCAGCGCGACGATCGTGATGAAGTAGATGCCGATGCCGATCACCACCTCGGTGATGGTGAACACCATTTCGCGCACCGCCAGCCCGGTCTGCATCACCTTGGTGGTGATGCGGCCGGCGAACTCGTCCGAGTAGAACGCCATGCTCTGGCCCAGCATCAGGCGGTGGAAATTCCAGCGCAGCCGCAGCGGAAAGTTGATGGCGAGCGTCTGGTGCTTGACGAACGTCTGCAGCGCGACGACGAAGGTGCTGGCGACCAGCACGCTCGCCAGGCCCAGCATCATCGGCCCCTGCTCGTCCCACAGCCGCGCTGGCTCCACCTTGCCCAGCCAGTCCACGATGCGGCCGAGCAGGGCGAACAGCCAGGCTTCGTAGGCGGCGATGGCGGCGCTCAGCAGCGCCAGCAAGGCGATGTAGCCGCGCAGGCCGCGCGTGCAGGCCCAGACGAATGCGAAAAAGCCCTTGGGGGGCAGCGGCGGCTCGGCTTCGGGGTAGGGATGAAGGAGTTTTTCGAAGAAGGGGAACAAACGGGCTCCAGATGATTTCAGGTTTCGGCGACCAGCACTTCGGCGGGAATGCCCAAGCCGCGATGCAGGCGGCGGATCATGGCCAACGTGAGCGGACGCTTGCGGTTGAGCACTTCATAAACGCGGTTGGATTTGCCGATCATCGGCTCGAGGTCCTTGATGGCGAGGCCTGATTGCTCCATGCGGAATTTGATCGCCTCAATGGGATCGGGTAAGTCAATGGGAAAGTGCTTGCTTTCCCACGCCTGGATCAGCGTGAGGAGGATCTCGAACTGATCCGCGTCCTCGGTGCCCGGCTCAGGCTCATTGTCGAAGTACCGGGATGCAGCCTTGAGGGCTGCCTTGTAATCGGCTTCGCTATGGATGGGTCGCACGTTCATGGCTTACTCCATTTCGATCGTTTGTGCGTCGATCGCGTCGTATTGGGCGTGGGTGCCGATGAACTTGACGTAGACCGCTTCGAAACGATAGGCCACTGCCACGACCAACCGGTACTCATTGCCCTTGATGTTGAACACCACCCGGTTGCCCTTCAGGAAACTGGCGCTGCTGTATCGGTTCTTGATGTCCTGGGGCGTTTTCCAGGAAGCGTTTCGAGCTTCCTCGGTCCAGGCCCGCAGAGCCGGAGCTGCCGCGGGTTGCTGGGCACAAAACTCGCGAATGTTCTTGAGGGCAATCACACGCATTTGATTTTAGTCCCAATTTGGGACTCGCGTTTAAAGAGGCATTTACGAAGAACGACGGCTTCCTGCAACTGGAAAAACACTGTATAAAGAAACAGTATCGTAGCCGAAGTGCCCCCCGTGCCTGCCCACCTGCGCCTCATCGAACCTGCATCCCTGCCCAATGTGTGGCGGGTGCCCGAGCTTGCGCGGGCGCAGGAGGTGGTCGTGCCCACGGGCCACGCGGCGTTGGACGCGCAGTTGCCCGGCGGCGGCTGGCCGGTGGGCAGTATGGTGGAAGTGCTGCAGGCGCGCTCCGGCCCGCACGTGTGGCAGTTGCTGCTGCCCGGCCTGGCGCAGGCCGTGCAGAAGCAGGCGGGGCCGGTGGCGCTGGTGGGTTCGCCATTCGACCCGTTCGGCCCCAGCCTCGGTGCGCAGGGCCTGCCGGGCAATCGCCTGCTCTGCGTCAAGGCCGACAAGCCGGCCCCGCGGCTCTGGGCCGCCGAGCAGTGCCTGCGCTGCGCCGACGTCGTGGCCGTGCTGGCCTGGCTGCCGCAGGCCAAAAGCGCCGAGCTGCGCCGCCTGCACATGGCGGCGCAGCAGCACGACAAGCTGCTGTTCGTCTTCCGCGGGCTGAACGCGCGGCAGGATTCATCGCCGGCCCGCGTGCGCCTGCTGGCCGAAGGCGTGGATTCGCTGCGGCTGCACATCCTCAAGCGCCGCGGCCCGCCGCTGGAAAGACCGCTCGTGCTGCCGGCCTGGTCGCAGCGCGTGGCGGCATTGCTCGATGCGCGCAAGGGCCCCGCACCCACGCCCGCACCGGCATCCGTCACCCCCTTGCACAGGAGATCGCATGTACTGGATCGCACTGCTGCCATTTCATGAAGAAGAGCGCACCGCCTGGGGCTGGCGCGCATTGCAGTTCACGCCGCGCGTGGCGCAGGTGGATGAAGCGCTGCTGCTCGAGGTGTCGGGCTCGGAGCGCCTGTGGGGCGGGCGCAAGCGCCTGCTGTGCAGCCTGGTGCAGGGCTGCGAGCCGCTCTCCGGCGCGCAATGGGCGCACGGCGCCACGTCGCTCGTCGCGCTGGCCCTGCTGCGACTGAAGCTGCGCGGCGAGGCGCCGCCCGCACATCTACAACAGAACTTGCCGCAGGACTTGCCGCTGGATGCGCTCACCGCCGCGCGCGAGCATGTCCCGACGCTGGAGCGCACCGGTTGCCGCACCTGGGGTGACCTGCGCGCCTTGCCGCGCGCCGGCGTGGCGCGGCGCTTCGGTGCGGCCTTGCTCGACGCGCTGGATGCGGGGTATGGCGATCGGCCCGAGCGCTACGACTGGCTGCAATTGCCCGAGGCATTCGACATGAAGTTCGAGCTCGCCGCGCTGGCCACCACCGCGCCCGAGCTGATGTGGAGCGCCCAGCGCCTGCTCACGCAGCTGCAGGTGTGGCTGCAGGCGCGCCACCGCGGCGTGCTGGCGCTGGAGCTGGAGTGGACATTGGACCTGCGGCGCCTGAACGGCGTGCGCCTGCCGAGCCACGAGCAGCTCACGGTGCGCACCGCGCAGCCCACGCAGGACATCTCGCATTTGCGGCGCTTGGTGGGCGAGCATCTCTCGCGTTCCACGCTGTCGGCGCCGGCCAATCATTTGCGGCTGCGGTCGATCGAGACGCTACCCTGGGGCGGCGCCGACAAGAGCCTGCTGCCCGAGGACAACGTGAAAGGCGAGCGCCTGCACCAGCTGGTGGAGCGCCTCAGCGTGCGGCTGGGGGAGGGCAATGTGCTGGTGGCGCAGGCGCATGAGGACCATCGGCCGGAGAGGATGCAGAAGTGGGTGCCGGCGCGATCTTGTCATGCCGGGCTTGACCCGGCATCCATGCCGGCACGGCGCGGCGATTTGCGGGTCAAGCCCGCAATGACAAAACCAACCGATGCGCTTTATCCGCCATGGCTCCTTGCGCGTCCGCTCCCCCTCGAAGTCCACAACAGCGTCCCCCACTACTGCGGCCCCTTGCGCCGTCTGGCGCGCCTCTACCGCGTGGAGACCGGCTGGTGGGAAGGAAGCAAACCCGCGCTGCGCGACTACTTCATCGCCCGCAGCGAAGAGGCCGGCCTGGTGTGGATCTATCGCGAACGGCCGCTGCAACTGGCGCAGGGCCTGGAGCAAGCGGAGGAATTCCGCTGGTACCTGCAGGGCCTGTATGCCTGAAGGCCACGCACAGTCGCTTCCGCCAGGCCTGGCGGAAGAAGACGGCCTGCCGCCGGTGCTGGGCAGCGGGCCCGACATGCTGCCTGCCTACGCGGAGCTGCATTGCATCAGCAACTTCAGCTTCCAGCGCGGCGCGTCGCACCCGCAGGAGCTGGTGCAGCGCGCCTACAACCTCGGCTACGAGGCGCTGGCCCTCACCGACGAATGCTCGGTGGCCGGCGTGGTGCGCGCGTACTCGGGCCTGAACGACCACTACGCCATGATCCGGAAGCTCGAGGATGAATATCCGCAGCAGCGCCGCTCGCGGCCCTTCAAGCTCTTGTACGGCAGCGAGTTCCTGCTGGAAGGCTTCCGGCTGGTGGCCATCGCGCGTGACCTGCACGGCTGGGGGGGCCTGTGCGAATTCATCACCGCCGCGCGCACCACCGCACCCAAGGGCGAGTACAACGTGAGCTGGGAGCACAGCGATTTCACGATGCTGCAGGGCTGCGAGATCCTGCTCGCGCCGATCCGCCAATCCGGCGGGACGCTGGACGTCGACACCCTCTGCACCCGCATCCAACAATGCAAGACCCTGTTCGACGGCCACCTGTGGCTGGCGGTGGAGCTGCTGCACCTGATCGACGACGACCTGTGGCTCGCCACGCTGCGGCAGGCCGGCGAGCGCACGGGCGTGCCGCTGGTGGCGGCCGGCGACGTGTGCATGCACGTGCGCTCGCGAAAGCGCCTGCAGGACGTCATCACTGCCGTGCGCATGGGCCAACCCGTGGCCGATTGCGGGATGGAATTGCAAGGCAATGCCGAGCGGCACCTGCGCCAGCGCAAGCGCGTGGCGGCCACCTATCCGCCTGAATTGCTCGCTGCCACGCTGGAAGTGATGCGCCGCTGCGAGTTCAGCCTGGACGAGATCAAGTACGACTACCCGCTGGAGACGGTGCCCCCCGGCATGACGCCCACGCAGGCCCTGCGCCAACTCACCTACGAAGGCGCGGCGGAGCGCTTCCCCCACGGCGTGCCGGCGCAGATCGAGGCCTGGCTGGAGAAGGAACTCAAGCTCATCGCCGAGTGCAACTACGAGATGTTCTTCCTGACGGTGCACGACATCGTGCGCTTCGCGCGCAGCCGGCACATCCTCTGTCAGGGCCGCGGCTCCGCCGCCAACTCGGTCGTCTGCTATTGCCTGGCCATCACCGCCGCCAACCCGGAGGATTCCAACCCGCTGCTGGAGCGCTTCATCAGCAAGGAGCGCCGCAACGAGCCGCCCGACATCGACGTGGATTTCGAGCACGAGCGGCGCGAGGAGGTGATCCAGTACATCTACGGCAAGTACGGGCGCGAACGCTCGGCCATCGCCGCCGTCGTCATCGGCTACCGCACGCGCAGCGCCATCCGCGACGTCGGCAAGGCGCTGGGCCTGCCCGACGCGCTGGTGGACATCTTCGCGAAGGACCACCAATGGTTCGACGACAAGCTGGCCGCCGGGCGCCTGCACGAGCTCGCACGGGCAGCCGGCTGCGAGCTCCAGGAATACCAGGCAAGCCTGTGGCTGGACCTCACCGACGAACTCATGGGCTTTCCGCGGCACCTGAGCCAGCACGTGGGCGGCTTCGTGTTGACGCAAACAAAGCTCACGCGCCTGGTGCCGGTGGAGAACGCGTCGATGAAGGACCGCTCCGTCATCCAGTGGGACAAGGACGACCTGGAGGACATGGGCCTGATGAAGGTGGACGTGCTGGCGCTGGGCATGCTCACCGCCATCCGCCGCTGCCTGGATTTCCGCAACCAGCTGCGCGGCGGCCACTGGGATCTCGCCGACATCCCGCGCGAGGACCCGGCCACCTACGACATGATCTGCAAGGCCGACACCGTGGGCGTGTTCCAGATCGAGAGCAGGGCGCAGATGTCGATGCTGCCGCGCCTGAAGCCGCGCAAGTTCTACGACCTGGTGATCGAGGTGGCCATCGTGCGGCCCGGCCCCATCGCGGGCGGCATGGTGCACCCCTACCTCAAGTCGCGCGAGCGGCTGGCGCGCGGCGAGAAGATCGACTACGAGAAGCCCGAGCTGGAGAGCGCCCTGGGCCGCACGCTGGGCGTGCCCATCTTCCAGGAGCAGGTGATGCAGATCGCGATGATCGCGGCCGGCTTCTCCGCCACCGAGGCCGACGCGCTGCGCCGCTCCATGGCCGCGTGGAAGCGCAAGGGCGGCGTGCAGCGCTTCTACGGCCCGATCATCGACGGCATGCTGGCCAACGGCTACCGCCAGGAGTTCGCCGAGGCCATCTTCAAGCAGATCATGGGCTTCGGCGAATATGGCTTCCCCGAGAGCCACGCCTACAGCTTCGCGCTGCTGGCCTATGCGAGCAGCTGGCTGAAATGCCACGAGCCCCAATGCTTCCTGGCCGCCATGCTCAACTCGCAACCCATGGGCTTCTACACGCCCTCGCAACTGGTGCAGGACGGCAAGCGCCACGGCATCACCGTGCTGCCCCCCGACGTCTCCCACAGCGACTGGGACAGCACGCTGGAGCCTTGTCATGCCGGACTCGATCCGGAAAAACAATTGGGGTCAGATTCCAATTTATTTCGCCCGCCGGTCCGCCTCGGCCTGCGCCTCGTCGGCAGCCTGAGCGAAGCAGGGGCCAAGCGCATCGTGGCCGCGCGCGAGCAAGCGCCCTTCACCAGCACCGAAGACATGGCGATGCGCGCCGAGCTGGACATGAAGGACCTCAACGCCCTGGCCGCCGGCGACGCGCTGCAATCCCTCTCCGGCCACCGGCGCCAGCAGGTGTGGGACGCCGCCGCGCAACGCCGCGCGCCCGAGCTTCTGCAAGGCGCGCCGGTGAACGAGGAAGCGCTGGAACTCCCCGCGGCGCCGGAAGGCGAGGAGATCGTGTTCGACTACGCGTCGCTCGGCCTCACGCTGCGCCGCCACCCGCTGGCCCTGCTGCGCCCGCGCCTCGCGCGCATGAAGATCCTCAGCGCCGGCCAGTTGCACGACATGCCCAGCGGCAGGAAAGTGGGCGCCTGCGGCATCGTCACCATGCGCCAGCAGCCGCAGACGGCCAAGGGCACGATCTTCGTCACGCTGGAAGACGAGACCGGCCCCGTCAACGTGATCGTCTGGAAATCCGTCCGCGAGGAGCAGCGCGAGGCCCTGCTCAAGTCGCGCCTGCTCGCCGTGTACGGCAAGTGGCAGCGCGACGTGGAAAGCGGCGGCCAGGTGCGCCACCTGATCGCCGAGCGCATGGAGGATCTGACGCCGCTGCTAGGTCGGCTGGGGCAGCAGCCGAGCAAGAGCCGGGATTTTCACTAGCGCGGCAACTTCGGCGCCCGCCGGTGCCTCGTCCCCTGCTCGTACGAATAAGCCAGCCCCAGCAGCTTACCCTCCGACCACGCCGTCCCCACGAAAGACAACCCCACCGGCAGCCCCCTGGCCAATCCCATGGGCACCGTGATGTTCGGGTAGCCCGCCACCGCAGCGGGGGAGGAGCTCGATCCCTGGAACGCGTCGCCATTCACGTGATCCGTCAGCCACGCCGGTGAGCCGGTCGGTGCGACGATGGCATCCAGCTTGTGCTGCGCCAGCACGTCGTCGATGCCCGTGCGCGCCAGGCGCCGCGCCTTCTCCGCCGCCTTCAGGTAGGCCTCGTCGGTCAACGGCCCCTTGGCCTGCGCCTTGATGAACAAATCCTGCCCGAACCACGGCATCTCGCGCAGGCCGTTCCGCTCGTTGAAGGCAATCACGTCCTCCAGCGTGCGCACGGGCGCGCCGGCGCGCCGCCCCAGGTACGCGTCGAGGCCGGCCTTCAGCTCGTACAGCAGCACTTCGAGTTCTTCCTCGTCGTAGTCGCCCATGTTGCCGAAATCGGCCGGGTCCACGATCTCCGCGCCCAGCCGCTTCAAATCGGCGATGGCCTGCCCGAACAGCCTGTCGGTGTGCGCGTTGTAGCCCGTGACGCGCTTGCGCGCGATGCCGATGCGCGCGCCCTTGAGCCCGTCGGCCTTGAGGAAGCTGCGATAGTCCGCCGCCACACGCCCTTGCGCGGCCTGCGTGGCCGGGTCTTCCGGGTCGACGCCCGCGATCGCCGTGAGCACCGCGGCCGCATCGGCCACGCTCCGCGTCATCGGCCCGGCCGTGTCCTGCGAGTGCGAGATGGGGATGATGCCGCTGCGGCTCACCAGCCCCACGGTCGGCTTGACGCCCACCAGGCCCGCCGCGCTGCTGGGGCACACGATGGAGCCATCCGTCTCGGTGCCCACGCCCACCACTGCGAAGCTGGACGCGATCGCCGCGCCGGTGCCCGAGCTGGAGCCGCAGGGGTTGCGCGCGAGCGCATAGGGGTTCTTCGTCTGCCCGCCGCGCGCGCTCCAGCCGCTGGTGGACTTGCTGGCGCGGATGTTCGCCCACTCGGAAAGGTTCGTCTTGCCGATGACCACCGCGCCCGCCTCGCGCAATCGCTTGACGATGAACGCATCGCGCGGGGCCGGCGCACCCATCAACGCCAGCGACCCGGCCGTGGTCATCATGCGGTCGCCGGTATCGATGTTGTCCTTGAGCAGCACCGGGATGCCATGCAGCGGCCCGCGCACCTTGCCCGCCTTGCGCTCCCGGTCCAGCGATCGGGCGATCGCCAGGGCGTCGGGGTTGGTCTCCAGCACGGCGTTGATGCGTGGCCCCGCGCGATCCAGCCGGCGAATGCGGGCCAGGCTGTCCTGCGTGATGGATTGCGAAGTCGCGCGGCCGGCGGCCATGTCACGCTGGAGCTTTTCTACGGAGGCCTCGACCACCGTCGCACCCGCGTGGACAGCGCCGGCGCCCAGGAGCATCAGCGCTGCCGTCATCGCGGCAATCGCAGCCATTGCGGGCTTGACCCGCAATCCATGGCCCCTAGGTGTTTCCATACTTCCTGAGGAAAGCCACGAACTTCGCCTTGTCGTAATCCTTGGCCGCCTCCAGCGAGCCTGTGTCCTGCGAGTGCAGCAGCTTGCCATCCGCGTCCAGCACGAACAGGTGCGGGTAGCCCTTGACCGTCGGCCACTTCGACAACACCGCCTCGTTCTTGTTCTCGCGCGAGAAGTTCACCTTCACCCACACGTAGTTCGAATCGACCAGCGCCTTGACGTCGGCATTGGACAGCACGAATCGGTCCAGGATGTGGCACCAGGGGCACCATTCGCCACCCACGTCCACGATCACGCGCTTGCCTTGCGCCTTGGCCGTAGCCACGGCGGCGGCGACGTCCTTGGCGGCGTCGCGGGAAGGGTCGAACTTGGAGCGGATGTCTTGGGCGGAGGCGGTGGAGGACAGGGCCAGTGCGAGGGCCAGCGCGGCGGTCTGGAAGGTTCTTCTTGAAGTCATCGCCTCGGAATATACCCACTTGGCCTTCGGAGCCAGGCCAAAGGGCGCCCGCCGTCGACGCCACTGGACGCGAAACGTACAAGTCATCAATACCGCTCGGGCACTTCTGGCCACACGAGTATTGATCCAGAGCAGAAATCTGACCGGATTCCTCCGCGCCGTGGCCGCGCTGAATGTATACATGGAGGGCAGCAGTGACAACTGCCTGGAGAAACGACGGCCATGACCCCGGCGCCCGCCCGGGCCAGCTCGACGACAACCAGTATTGAGCGCAAATGAAACCGAGAATCGTCTTCCTGGTGATGTCCGCGGTCAGCAAGCCTGCCACGATCGACCAATTGGCCCGTGCCCTGGCGCCGCATGTGGTGCTGGTGCATCACGATTTTTCGCAGACGCGGGACTTCCATCTCACCGCGCCCAATGTCGTGTGGGTGCCCGACCCGCGGCGCACGGGCTGGGCGTTCTTCGGTTTCGTGGACGGCATCTTTCATTCGCTACGGCATGCGCTGGAGCACCTGGAGTTCGACTACTTCCAGCTGCTCAGCCCCACCTGCCTGCCCATCAGGCCCGTCCGCCAGTTCGAGGTGCATGTTTCCGGCCCCGAGGAGGCGCATTTCGACTGCATCGACCTGCTGCGGGACCGCGATGCATTGATGTCTGTCGGGTACCGGGCGTTCACCCCGGAGAAGTCATTTCGGCACCGGGTGTTCAGGCGCCTGTCGAGCACCTACTTCGGGGCCGTGTCCGGCAGGCGCAACGAGGCCGGCATCTGGCTGCGCAGTGGCGGTGGCGCCGGCATCGCTTCGCTGGCCGCGCTCCTCGCCACCCAGGCGCTGGCCCGGCCTGCGATCGGCCGCCACATCTTTGGCGAGACATTCAGGCCGTACTACGGGTCGGCGTGGTTCGGCGCCCGCCGTCACGTTGTCGCGGGAATGGTGGATGCCTTCGATGCCCCCGGCGTACGGCGCTACTTCAGCCGGCTGCGCATCCCGGAGGAGTTCCTGTTTCCCACCTTGTTGACGCACGTCGGCGTGAAGCGGGGGCCGCTGAATCACTTCATCCAGACATACAACGAGGCCCACACCGGCGAAATCGCCGAGGATCAGGTCGAACAACTGGCCAGGTCGGATGCCTATTTCGCGCGCAAGTTTCCAGACGATCCGTTGGCCCCGGTTCGCTTGAGGGTGCTGGATGAGCTGGTGGGCGGCAGGTGGGTGGAAGGTGCCGAGGCGGACACGATGCCGACGCCGGCTCCGGAAACACGGGCGCACGCCTCGCGACCGCAGCAAGGCGGCGGCAAGAATGCGGCCGCAGGCGCGAGGGACGCGCACTGGGCCCCTGCCGGGCGGCCGGCAATGTAGGGCAATGTGTCGGCGGATATTGGAATTGGCAATGGAAAGGCTGGTGGATCATGAAAGGCTTCGTTCAGGACATCGAGAAGGTTGCGGTCGAAAACGACGAGTTCCGTCGGGTGCTCTACACCGCCCACCACTGCCAGCTTGTGGTGATGGCTTTGCGGCCAGGCGAAGAGATCGGTATGGAGGTCCATGACGTCGACCAGTTCTTCCGGGTGGAAGAGGGTGCGGGTGAGGCCGTCATCGATGGCGTGCGAACGGCCGTGCAATCCGGGTTCGCACTGGTGGTGCCTGCCGGCGCGCGCCACAACATCGTCAACACTGGCTCGGAGGCACTGAAGCTCTACACGCTCTATGCGCCCCCGCACCACAAGGACGGAACCGTGCACCACACACGCGCCGAGGCTGAAGCCGACCAGGAGCACTTCGACGGGGGCACCACCGAATAGTGCACCTGGTCCTGCGGGGGTCGATGACCTACCGCAGTGTCCCCAGGTACGCCGCGATATCCCGCGCATCCTCGTCCACCACCCCGAGCTGCGGCATCGCCGTGCCCGGCTTCACCTTCTGCGTTTCGCGCAGCCAGCGCGCCAGGTTCTCCGGCGTGTTGGCGAGCGTGCCCGCGATCAACTTGCGCGAGCCTATGCCGTCCAGGGTCGGCCCCACGTGCACGTCCGACCCGGTCACGCCCGGGATGATGTGGCAGGCGTTGCAGGCGTATTGGGACAGCGCCTCATGTCCGCGCTTGGCATCCGGCGGCGTTGACGCCACGACCGACCCGCCAATCGCTGATGGCTCCCGTCCGCAAGCCGGCATCCCCGCCGTCCTGGCGATCCACTCCTGGTATTGCGCCGCATTCAAATCCGGCAGCCGCTGCATGAAAGCCACCACGTCCCACAGCTCCTGGTCGGCCAGGCGAAACTCCCACGCCGGCATGCCGCTCATCCGGATGCCGTGGCGCGTCAGCCAGTAGAGCTCGCGCGGGCGCCAGTGGCGGCGCGCGTCGACCAGCGGGCCGGGCAGGGGCTGCATGCTCTTGCCGATGTCGCCCTGCGCCACGCCGGGCGCGCCGTGGCATTGCTCGCACTTCGCGCGAAAGCACGCCGCGCCGCGCAATTGCATGCGCTCATCCGCGAGCGGCGGCTGCTCGATCGTTCGCGCGCGCAGCCTCACCGATTGGCGCATCGCCTTCTCCAGCATCGTGTGGATGGGCTGGAAATGCCGCTCCGTGGCCGCGATGTTGTACAGGCCGCCATAGACCACGGCCGCCGCGACGAGGGCCGCGCCCACGCCCAGCGCGACCGTGGTCGCGGCCACCGCAAGCAGCACTGTTCTTTTTTGCATCGGCCGGTCATTCTCGCCCACGGCTCGCGGTGCGTGGGCCAGAATTCCCCGCATGTCCTGCCCCTTCCACCGCGCGGCGCTGGCTGCCGCGGCCGCGGCATCGCTACTGTCGGGCTGCGGCGCGCGCGCTGTCGACAACGCGGACAGCGAGCGCGGCCGCCGGCTGATGGCGCAGTACCAGTGCGGCAGCTGCCACACCATTCCCGGCGTGCCTGCGTCGCGCGGCCAAGTGGGGCCTTCGCTGGCATCGTTCGGGCAGCGCAGCTACATCGCGGGGCGCATGGCCAACCGGCCCGATGTGCTGGCGCAATGGATCGAATCGCCGCAGGCCCTGGTGCCCGGCACCGCCATGCCCGACATGGGCGCGTCGTTCGACGACGCGCGCGCCATGGCGGCTTACCTGTCGTCTCTCAGATGAGCGGCGGCGTGATGCAGGCGGCCGGGCCCGCGGCGCAATCGATCGCCACCGTCGGCTGGGTACTGTTCGCGGGCGGCGCCGTCGTCTTCATCGGCGTGATGCTGCTGCTGGCCTGGGCGCTGCGCAGGCGCGGCGGCGCGGTGCGGCCGGCGCTGTGGATCGCGGGCGGCGGCATCCTCTTCCCGGGGGTGGTGCTGGCCGCACTGATGGCGTGGAGCCTGCCGATGGCGCCTGCGTGGAAGCCGCTGCCGCCGCCGGGTGCGCTGGTGATCAGCGTCACCGGCCGCATGTGGTGGTGGGAGGTGCGCTACCGCGACACGGCGACGGGCAGCGAGTTCCGCACGGCCAACGAGATCCGCATCCCCACCGGGCAGGCGGTGTACCTTGCGCTCACCAGCACCGAGGTGATCCACAGCTTCTGGGTGCCGCAGCTGGCCGGCAAGACGGACATGCTGCCCGGCCGCCTGCAACACCTGCTGCTCTCCGCCGACAAGCCCGGCGTGTACCGGGGCCAGTGCGCGGAGTACTGCGGCGAGCAGCATGCGCTGATGGCGTTGAACGTCGTCGCCCAGTTGCCCGACGAGTTCGCGGCGTGGCGCGCGGAGCAGGCGCGGCCCGCTGTGGCCGTCGCCACACCGCAGCAGGCCTTGGGTCGCGACGCCTTCCTGGCCCAGCGCTGCGACGCCTGCCACACGGTGCGGGGCGTCACGGCCGATGCAAAGCTCGGCCCCGACCTCACGCATGTCGGCAGCCGGATGCAACTGGCCGCGGGCACCGTGCCCAACACGCCGCAGGGCCGCGCCGACTGGATCGCGCATGCGCAGCAGCACAAGCCCGGCGCGCGCATGCCTTCGTACGAGCGGCTGGACGCCGCAACGCTGGCCGCGATCTCCGACTGGCTGGGCTCACTGAAATGACGGACGGGCAGCCCAACGCCTTTCCCAACAAGCTGCCCCGCCCCGCGGGTGAGCGCGAAGCCCTGGAGCGAGCGTGGACCGCACCGGGCGGCTGGCGGCGCCTCTCCGCCGTCAACAACACGCACATCGGCATCTTCTACATTGCCACCGCGCTGGTGTTCTTCGTGCTGGCGGGCGTGCTGGCGCTGGTGATGCGCGCGCAACTCGCGCTGCCGGGCAACACGCTGGTCGGCCCCAACCTCTACAACCAGCTCTTCACCATGCATGGCACGGTGATGATGTTCCTGTTCGCGGTGCCGGTGGTGGAGGCCGTGGCGGTGTACCTGCTGCCCAACATGCTCGGCGCGCGCGACCTGCCGTTCCCGCGCCTGTCGGCCTACGCGTTCTGGGCCTATGCCATCGGCGGGCTGGCCTTCTTCTGCACCATTTTCTTCGGCGCCTCGCCGGACGGCGGCTGGTTCATGTACCCGCCGCTCACGGGCAAGGAGCATTCGCCCGGCATCGGCGCGGACTGGTGGCTGCTGGGCATCGGCTTCATCGAGATCTCGGCCATCGCGGGCGCCCGCGAGCGGATCATCGGCATCCTCTTCACGCGCGCGCCGGGCATGACGCTGGGCCGCATGCCGGTGTTCGCGTGGGCGATGCTGGTCACGGCGTTCATGATCGTCTTCGCCTTCCCGGCGATCATCGCCGGCACCATCCTGCTGGAGCTGGAGCGCGCTTTCGACTGGCCCTTCTTCATCCCGGCGCGCGGTGGCGACCCGCTGGTGTGGCAGCACCTGTTCTGGTTCTTCGGCCACCCGGAGGTGTACATCATTTTCCTGCCCGCTGCCGGCATGGTGTCGATGATGGTGCCCGCACTGGCCCGCACGCCGCTGGTGGGTTATCGCGCGGTGGTGTGGGCGCTGGCGGCCGTCGGCGTGATCAGCTTCCTGCTGTGGATTCACCACATGTTCACGGCGGGCCTGGGCCCGCTCGCGTTGTACCTGACGTCGGCGGCCAGCTTCGCGGTCGCGATCCCCAGCGCGGTGCAGGTGTTCGCGTGGATCGCGACGTTCTGGACGGGGCGGGTGGAGATCAACGCGCCCACGCTCTTCCTGCTGGGCTTCCACTTCATCTTCGTGCTGGGCGGGCTCACGGGCGTGATGGTGGCCGTGCTGCCGTTCGACTGGCAGGTGCATGACACGTACTTCATCGTGGCGCACCTGCATTACGTGCTGATCGGCGGCATGGTCTTCCCGGTGTTCGCGGGCCTCTACTACTGGGCACCGGTGTACAAGGGCCATCGGCTCTCGGAGCGGGCAGGGCGCTGGGCCTTCGGCCTGATGTTCGTCGGCTTCAACCTGGCGTTCTTCCCCATGCACATCGCCGGGCTGGCGGGCATGCCGCGCCGCGTCTACACGTATGCGGACGGCCTGGGCTGGACGGTGTGGAACGCTCTGTCCACGGTCGGCGCGTTCATATTCGCGGCGGGTGTGCTGGTGTGCTTCTTCGACCTGGTCCGGGTATTGCGCCGCCCGGAGCAGCCGCACGGCAACCCGTGGAACGCGCCGACGCTGGAGTGGTTGCCGCAGGAGGACTATGCCGTGCGCAGCATCCCGCAGATCGCGTCGCGCGAGCCGTTGTGGGACCGGCCCGCGCTGGCGAACGAAGTGGAGGAGGGCCGCTATTGGTTGCCGGGCACGGTCTTCGGCGGCCGCGAAACGCTGGTCACCAGCCCGCGCAGGGCGGAGATCCGGCATCTGCTGCGCTTGCCGACCGACGGCTGGCTGCCGTTCGTTGCGGCGATCGGCACCGCCGGCTTCTTCCTGCTGCTCACCGTGTCGTGGGTGGTTCCCGCATTCGCGTTCGGCTTGCTGTCACTGGGCGCGATCGTCGCGTGGCTGTGGGGGTCGGATCAACCGCCCCCGAAGGCGCGGGCGGAGATCGGGGAAGGCGTCTCGGTGCCTGTAGGCGCACGCGGCCGGGCGTCACATTCCTGGTGGGCGATGATCGTCTTGCTGTGCGTCGATGCGAGCGTCTTCGCGTCGCTGGCATTCGCGCACATCCACTTGTCAATGGCGCTGGACGTGTGCCCACCGCCGGGCGCGGCGCTGCCGGCGGGTGGCTGGGCGTGGGGATCGGGCGCGCTGCTGGTGGCGGGCTCGCTCGCGATCGCCTGGGCCGCGCGGCAACTGGACAAGGGCGCGCAGGTAAAGCTGATGCTCGCCGTGGTGGCGGCCGTCGCCTGCGTCGTGTTGTCTTTTGTGCTGGACCTGGCCGGCCACGTGCTTGCCGGACTGCAGCCCCACGCAACCGCGTGGGCTGCGACAGTGGCCGCGCTACTCAGCTGGCAGGGCTTCCATGCGGCGATCGTGCTGGTTATGGGCCTGTACGTCGTGGTCCGGTCCGCAAGCGGCCGCCTGCGCCCGGATGCCCGCGCGACCCTGGACAACACCGCCCTGATGTGGCACTACGTCACGGCGCAGGGGGTGATCGGGATGCTGCTGGTGCGCCTGTTGCCGTTGACCCTGGGGTGAGGTGCATAAAAAAGACCGTGAGCCCGGAAACGCGCAACTCGTTGATTTCGCGGCGGTTTCTTCGGACAGCTCGCGGGCCCGCATGAGATCCGTGTACTTCGGGCCTTCGCCTGCTGCGAGCGTCGCGCATCGAATGTTTTCAACACCTTGTTTCGAAAGGAAAATTCAAGCCAGCGCGGTGCTGGCACGACTGATGCATTGACCTTGGCGAGACAAGAAAACCACGAGCCACAGGAGATCATCATGAGAGTACTTCACACCGCATTGGCCCTGGAAGCGGGTCCGGCATGGGCACCGGTCGTGTTGGAAAAGGCGGCGACTCGGGCGACGCTCGGGAACATGATGGTGTTCCTGCTGGCCCCGTTCATCGGGCTGCTGTACGCAATCCTCTTGCCCTTCGTCGGGCTCGGCATGCTGGCCTGGTTTGCCACGGCAGCCGCGATGGAGCGGTGACGTGGAGCGGGTGATGGGAATCGAACCCACGTCTAAAGCTTGGGAAGCTGCCGTTCTACCATTGAACTACACCCGCGTTCAGCGCGGATTATAGGAGAGTGGCCCGGCCTACTGCGGCTTTCTGGCCAGCATGAACAGCACCGACCCCGACCCCGCCACCAAGGCAAGCACCGTGAAACCGGTGCGGTAGTTGCCGGTGGCGTCGGCGAACATGCCGGCCACCATCGGGCCGGCGACCTGGCCTATCGCGATGATGAATGCCGACAGCCCCATGATCATGCCGATGGCCTGCAGGCCGAAATAGTCCGCGCGCATGGCCTGCATGAACGGGCCGCGCAGGCCCCACGCCACGCCATGCACCACGGCGAAGCCCCCGACCAGCAGCGGGTGCGAGCCGTAGGTGAGCAGCAGCAGGCCGATCATGTGGCCGAGCATGCAGGCCGCAGCAACATAGCGCTTGTCGAACCGGTCGCCGATGGCGGCGCCCGCCAGCATGCCGGCTGCCTGCGCCGCCGTCATGAGCGTGATGACGAGCGAGGCTTGCGCCACCGAGTAACCCAGGCCTTCCTTCATGTGCGAAATGGCGTGGACGTTCACCGCGGTCACCACCAGCAGGGCAAAGCCGTGCGCCAGGCCCAGCAGCCAGAAAGCTCGGGTGCGCAATGCTTCGCGCGCGCTGAACTCTCGTTGCACAGGCTCGTCGCCGGCCGCGTCGTCCTCGCCAGGCGGTGCGGGCGGCATGCCATCCACCGTTTCGCCCATTTCGGCGGGTGAGCGGCGCACCACGCGGGCCAGCGGAAGCCCGGCCGCGAGGATCAGCACACCCGAGCCGAAGGCGGTGATCCGCCAGCCATAGGTCTGCATGACCCAACCCACGAGCGGCACGACGACACCGCCCAGCGCCAGGCCCAGGCTCATGGTGGACAGCGCGCGCGCCCGTTTCCGATGGAACCAGTGGACCACCGCGACGGTGAGGGGAAAGTAGCCGCCGAGGCTTGCGCCCACGGCGATCAGCACGATGGCGCCGTAGAAGCCGCCGATCGTGTCGATCTGGCTGAGCGCCATGAACCCGAGGCCGAGGAGCACGATGCCGGCTTGCACGATGGCGCGGGGGCCGAAGCGGTCGATGATCCAGCCCAGCGCAGGGCCGAGCAGCGCGCCTTCGATCGATTGCAGCGCGGCGCCGCCGGACAGGGCCGTCTTGCTCCAGCCCTTTTCGTCGGACAGCACCGCCACATAGGCGCCGAAAGCCTGCAGCAGCAGGCCGCCAATCAGCAACTGGATGCCCGCGGCGGCGCCGACGATCTTCCATCCGTAGAAGATTTTCAAACGAGCGCTCGCGTCGACATCCGCGGCAGTTTAGCCGCGGATTCGAGGTGAATACGCGAGTTCTACTTCAGCACATCCCCGATGCACAGGTACTTCATCTCGACGTATTCGTCCATGCCGTGGTGCGAGCCTTCGCGGCCCAGGCCGGATTGCTTGACGCCGCCGAAAGGCACGTGCTCGGTCGCGATGATGCCCACGTTGATGCCGACCATGCCGTATTCCAGCGCCTCGCTCACGCGGAAGATGCGGCCCACGTCGCGGCTGTAGAAGTAGCTGGCCAGGCCGAACTCGGTGTCGTTCGCAGCCTGGATCGCTTCCTGCTCGGTCTTGAACCTGAAGACGGGTGCGACCGGGCCGAAGGTTTCTTCCTTCGCGCACAGCATGTTGCCGGTGGCATCGGCGATCACCGTGGGCTGGAAGAACTGGCCCTGCAGCTTCTTGCCGCCCACCGTCACCCGGCCGCCCTTGGCGAGGGCGTCCGCGACATGGCGCTGCACCTTCTCGACGGCTGCGTCCTCGATCAACGGTCCTTGCACCACGCCCTCTTCGAAGCCGTTGCCGACCTTCAGCGCCTCGACCTTGGCCGAGAACTTCTTGACGAACTGGTCGTACACGCCTTCCTGCACGTAGATGCGGTTGGCGCACACGCAGGTCTGGCCGGCGTTGCGGTACTTGCTGGCCATCGCGCCTTCGACGGCGGAGTCGACGTCGGCGTCGTCGAACACGATGAAAGGCGCGTTGCCGCCCAGCTCCAGGCTGAGCTTCTTGACCGTCGGTGCGCTCTGCGCCATCAGGATGCGGCCGACCTCGGTGGAGCCGGTGAAGCTGATGTGGCGCACGACGTCACTGGCGCAGAACACCTTGCCCACGGCAATGCTGTTGGGGCCGTCGGCGGTGAGCAGGCTCAGCACGCCGGGGGGAATGCCGGCGCGCATCGCCAGTTCGGCCGCGGCCAGCGCCGTGAGGGGCGTGAGCTCGGCCGGCTTGATGACGACCGGGCATCCTGCGGCCAGTGCCGGAGCGACCTTGCGTGTGATCATCGCCAGCGGGAAGTTCCAGGGCGTGATGGCCGCGCACACACCGATCGGCTGGCGGATCACCATCAGGCGGCGGTTGTTGTCGAACTGGGGGAGGGTCTCGCCGTTGACGCGCTTGGCCTCTTCGGCAAACCATTCCACGAAGCTCGCGCCGTAGGCGACCTCGCCCTTGGCTTCGGCAAAGGGCTTGCCCTGCTCGGCGGTCATGATGCGGCCCAGGTCCTCCTGGTTGGCCATCAGCAGGTCGTACCACTTGCGCAGGATGATGCTGCGCTCCTTGGCCGTCTTGGTGCGCCAGGCCGGCCAGGCGGCGTTGGCCGCGGCGATGGCGGCCTCGGCCTCCATTTCGCCGAGGTTGGCCACGTCGGCCAGCTTGGCGCCATTGCTCGGGTCATTGACGTCGAAGCGTGACTCTCCCTTGACCCATTCGCCGTTGATCAGGGCGTCGGTCTTGAGCAGGGTGGGGTCTTTCAGCAGGGCGAGGGGGGAAGTTTTCATGTCCATGGAAGAAATCTCCAGTGGGTGGGAGGAAAGCCAACATATGAGGATAGCGCTTTCACGAGGCTTTGCCAGCCGCCGGGGCGAGCCAAACTTATAATCAAAAGTTGAGCTGAATCAAGCATTTACGCGCGCCCGCGCCGTGGGCCGGCCGCACGCACCCCAAAGTACGACATGAGCAACGCCCAATTTACCGTCGCCGACATCCGCAAGACCTTCCTGGACTTCTTCGCGTCCAAGGGGCACACGGTCGTGGCCTCCAGCCCGCTGGTGCCCGGCAACGACCCCACGCTGATGTTCACCAACTCTGGCATGGTGCAGTTCAAGGACGTGTTCCTGGGCACGGACAAGCGGCCCTACGTGCGCGCGGCATCGGTGCAGGCGTGCCTGCGCGCCGGCGGCAAGCACAACGACCTGGAGAACGTGGGCTACACGGCGCGGCACCACACCTTCTTCGAGATGCTGGGCAACTGGAGCTTCGGCGACTACTTCAAGCGCGACTCGCTGGTGTGGGGCTGGGAGCTGCTGACCCAGGTCTACAAGCTGCCCGCCGACAAGCTGTGGGCCACGGTGTACATCGACGACGACGAGGCGTACGACATCTGGACGAAGGTGATCGGCCTGCCGCCCGAGCGCGTGGTTCGCATCGGGGACAACAAAGGCGCCAAGTACGCCTCCGACAACTTCTGGATGATGGCCGACACCGGTCCCTGCGGCCCGTGCTCGGAGATCTTCTACGACCACGGCCCCGAGATCCCCGGCGGCCCGCCCGGCAGCCCGGACCAGGACGGCGACCGCTACATCGAGATCTGGAACCACGTGTTCATGCAGTTCGACATGCAGCCCGACGGCAGCGTGAAGAACCTGCCGGCGCCCTGCGTCGATACCGGCATGGGCCTGGAGCGCCTCGCCGCGATCCTGCAGCACGTGCACAGCAACTACGAGATCGACATCTTCGACGCGCTGATCCGCGCCGCCGCGCGCGAGACCGGCGAGAAGGACCTGGAAAACAAGAGCCTGCGCGTGATCGCCGACCACATCCGCGCCACTGCATTCCTGGTGAGCGACGGCGTGATCCCGAGCAACGAAGGCCGCGGCTACGTGCAGCGCCGCATCATCCGCCGCGGCATCCGCCACGGCTACAAACTGGGCAAGAAGACGCCGTTCTTCCACAAGCTGGTGCCGGACCTGGTGCGCCTGATGGGCGACGCCTACCCGAACCTGCGCGCCAACGAGAAGAAGATCGTCGACACGCTGAAGGCCGAGGAAGAGCGCTTCTTCGAGACGCTCGAAAACGGCATGGAGATCCTGGATGCAGCGCTGGCCGGCGGCAAGAAGGTGCTGCCCGGCGACGTCGCCTTCAAGCTGCACGACACGTATGGTTTCCCCCTCGATTTGACCAACGACGTCTGCCGCGAGCGCGACGTCGAGGTGGACGAAACCGGCTTCAACGCCGCGATGGACAAGCAGAAGGCCCAGGCCCGCGCGGCCGGTAAATTCAAGATGGACCGCGCGCTCGAATACGCCGGCATCAGCAACGTGTTCACCGGCTACGAGAAGCTGGAAGAGCCGGCGACGGTGGTGGCCCTGTACGCCGAAGGCGCGGCCGTGAACCAGCTGCAGGCGGGGCAGGTCGGCATCGTCGTGCTGAACACGACGCCGTTCTACGCCGAGTCGGGCGGCCAGGTCGGCGACGAAGGCCAGATCGACGCCGGGGGCGCGAACTTCAAGGTCGACGATACGCAGAAGATCAAGGGCGACGTGTACGGCCACCATGGCACGCTGGCTTCGGGCGTGCTGAAGGTGGGCGACGCCGTGATGGCCAGGGTGGACATGGCCATGCGCCACGCGACCATGCGCAACCACAGCGTCACGCACCTGATGCACAAGGCGCTGCGCGAAGTGCTGGGCGACCACGTGCAGCAGAAGGGCTCGCTCGTCGACGCCGACAAGACCCGCTTCGACTTCGCGCACAACAACCCCGTCACGCCCGAGCAGGTCCGTGAGATCGAGAAGCGCGTCAACGCCGAGATCCTGGCAAACCAGGAAACGATGGCACGTGTGATGGAGATCGAGGCGGCCAAGGCCACCGGCGCGATGATGCTGTTCGGCGAGAAGTACGGCGACACGGTGCGGGTGCTGGACATCGGCTCCAGCCGCGAGCTGTGCGGCGGCACGCACGTGCAGCGCACCGGCGACATCGGCTTGTTCAAGGTGGTGAGCGAAGGCGGCGTGGCCGCGGGCGTGCGGCGGATCGAGGCGGTGACGGGCGCAAACGCGCTGGCCTACCTGCAGCAGCTCGAAGCGACGGTCAACCGCGTGGCGGGCACCTTGAAGGCCGCGCCGACCGAGTTGCAGAACCGCGTGACGCAGGTGCTGGACCAGGTCCGCGCGCTGGAGAAGGAAGTCGCGCAGCTCAAGGGCAAGCTCGCTTCGTCGCAAGGCGACGAGCTCGTGGCGCAGGCCGTTGATGTCAAGGGCATCAAGGTGCTGGCGGCGCGGCTCGACGGCGCCGATGCCAAGACCTTGCGCGACACCATGGACAAGCTCAAGAACAAGCTCAAGACGGCGGCCATCGTGCTGGCGGCCGTCGAAGGCGGCAAGGTCCAGATCGCGGCCGGCGTCACCGCCGACAGCATGGGCAAGGTCAAGGCCGGCGACCTGGTGAACTTCGTCGCCCAGCAAGTGGGTGGCAAGGGCGGCGGCAAGCCCGACATGGCGATGGCGGGCGGCACCGATCCAGCCAAGCTCACCGGCGCGCTGCAGTCCGTGCAGGCCTGGGTCGCCGAGCGGGTGTAGTGGCTGTCATTGCGGGCTCGACCCGCAACCCATGGTGGCGTGCGGGCGGCCATGGATGCCGGATGAAGTCCGGCATGACAGGCATTGTGGTCCTTGCTTTGACTGCGCTGTCGGCTCGCGCCGAGCAGGTGACCTTCCCGAGCCTGGACGCGACGCCGATCCGGGCGCATGTCTTCCAGCCTGCCCGGCAGCCCCCGCGCGGCACCGTCGTCGCGCTGCATGGTTGCGGGGGGGTGTACGCCACCGCGGGCTCGCGCAAGGGCGAACTCAGCGCGCGGCACCGCGCGTATGCCGGGATGCTGACCGGCGAAGGCTATGCCGTCGTCTTCCCCGACAGCCTGGCACCGCGCGGCGAAACCCAGATCTGCACCCAGCGCAACGGCAGCCGCCGCATCACGCAGGCGGAGCGCCGCGCGGATGCGCTGGGCGCCATGGCCTGGGTCGCTGCGCAGCCGTGGGCGCGGCCGGACCGCATCGCATTGCTCGGCTGGTCGAACGGCGGCAGCGCGGTGCTGTCCGCGACCGACGCCAGCCGGCGCGACGTTCGCGCGCAGCCGACACGGCCGGTGCTCGCCATCGCGTTCTATCCGGGCTGCGGCGTGCCGCTGAAATCCGGTTACCGGCCCACCACCAGGCTCGTGATGCTGCTGGGCGAGAAGGACGACTGGACGCCGCCGGGCCCGTGCATCGAACTGGGCAGGTCGGTGGATGCGCAGGTTCACGTCTATGCAGACAGTCACCACGGCTTCGACAACCCGGTGGGCCAGGTGCGCCTGTTGAAGGAGGTGCCCAACGGCGCCAACCCGGGGCAGGGCGTGCACTCGGGACGCAACCCGGAGGCTGCGCAGCAGTCCGGCGACCGCGTGCGCGAGTTGCTGCGCGACGCGTTCGGCCCTTAGCGCACGATCTTGCCGTCCGGCGTGATCGTCACCAGGTCGATCGCGCGGACGGAGTCGCGGATGCCCGCGCGCAGGTTGATGCGGAAGCCGCCGACGTCGTAGTCCGTCATCGTCCCCATTGCCCTTTGCAGGCCGGCCCGGTCCGTGCCCTTGCCGGCGCGGCGCACGGCCTCGGCCAGCGTCTTGGCGGCGATGAAGCCCTCCAGGCTCTCGTAGGAGGGGGACTGGTCCGAGTTCTCGATGGCGGCCAGGTATTCCTTGACGATGGGCGTGGCCGAGCTGCGCGGCGACGGCACCACCTGCGACACCACGACACCGCCGATCTCCTTGCCCAGGGCGGTGAAGAGCGGGTCGATGCCGACCACGGAGAAATTGAGGAACGCGCCCGCGTAGCCCGTCTTGCGCATCTTGCGGATGAAGGCGGCGGTGGAGTTGAAGAGGGATACCTGGATGATGGCCTGCGGGTTGCCCTTGGCCAGCGTGGCCACCGCGGCATCGACCTTGTCGCTGTTCACGGGCACGAAGGCGGAGCCCACCAGGGGCGGCAGCTTCTGCTCGGTGAGCGCCTGGTTGACGGCGGCCAGGCCGGCACGGCCCATGGCGTCATCCTCGGCCAGCACGGCGATGCGGGTCTGCCCCAGCGTCGCGCAATGGCGCACCATCTTGAAAGCCTCGTCCGCCATGCTGGGGCGGACGTGGAACACGTTGGCGTGCCTGGCATCCCGCAACGTATCGGAGGCGGCGAACGGCGCGAAGAAGATCGCGCCTTCCTTCGTCGCGACGTCCGCACCGGCATCGCTGCTGGCCGTGCCGACGAAGCCGAACAGCAGGTCGGCGCCGTCCGCGAGCATCTTCTTCGCGTTCGCGCCGGCCTTGGCCGGGTCGTAGCCGTCATCGAGCTGGCGCAGCTCGAAGTGGTAGCCCGGGTTGTTCTTGCGGGCGTTGAACGCATCCACGTAAAGCTTGGCGCCGGCGGCGAAAGCCAGGCCGATCTCGCTGGCTGCGCCCGTGAGCGGCACCGACTGGCCCAGCACGATCTTGCGCGTGCCGCCCTTGGCCTGTCCCCACGCGTGGCCGATACCCAGCCCCGCCAACCCGGTGGCGACCGCCGCCCGCAGGATGGTCCTTCGTCCTGTTGTTCTGCTCATACGCTACTTCTCTCCTCAACGCTGCAAGCGCCATGCCCGCACGATACCCCACGCCCGATACCCCGGCAATTGGGAGATGGAGCGCCCGCGCTGGCAAGGGCATGCAAGTTGGGCATACGGGCGAGCAATTCCGCACTTGGCGGCTATTTCCGTCGGAATACCAGGTCCCACACCCCGTGGCCCAGCTTGAGGCCGCGGTTCTCGAACTTGGTCAGGGGCCGGTAGTGCGGGCGTTCCGCATAAGCTTCGGCGGTGTTCTCCAGTTGCGGCTCGGCGCAGAGCACCTCGAGCATCTGCTGCGCATAGGGTTGCCAGTCGGTGGCGCAATGGATGTAGCCTCCGGGCCGCAGGCGCGACACCAGGCGCGCGACCAGCGGCGGCTGGATCAGGCGGCGCTTGTTGTGGCGCAGCTTGTGCCATGGATCGGGAAAGAACACATGTACGCCGGCCAGGCTGTGCGCCGGCAGCATGTGGTCCAGAACCTCCACCGCGTCGTGCGGCACGATGCGGATATTCGCGAGCCCCTGTTCGCCGATGCGTTTGAGCAGGGCGCCCACGCCGGGCTCGTGCACTTCGCAGCACAGGAAGTCGTGCTCCGGCATCAGCGCCGCGATATGCGCGGTGGCTTCGCCCATGCCGAAGCCGATCTCGAGGATTGTGGGGGCCTCGCGGCCAAAGGCGGCCTTGAAGTCGAGTGGCCGGGCTTCATAGGGCAGCAGGAAGCGCGGGCCCCATTCGGTGAAGGCCTTGGCCTGGCCGGTGGTGGTGCGGCCGGCGCGGCGCACGAAACTGCGGATGGCGCGCGGGTGAGCCACGCCTTCCGGCGCGGCGCCGGGGGACGAGGTCGGGGAGGGGGAGGGGGTATTGCCGGGGTCAGTCACCGGGCCGATTGTAGGAGTCGCGCCATCGCGCCTGCCACGCACCCAGGGCATGGGTGACGGGTCCCTGCGCCTCGGCCAGGCCCAGCGTGCGCGCCGCGGCGTTGAGCGCGTGCAAGGGGTCGCGCAGATCGAGCGGCAGCGCGCCGTTCTGTTTGGAGAGTTTCTCGCCGTTCGCGCCCAGCACCAGCGGCGTGTGCAGGTAGCCGGGCGTGGGCAAGCCGAGCGCGCGCTGAAGCAGGATCTGCCGGGCCGTGTTGTCCGCCAGGTCCTCCCCCCGCACGACGTGGGTGACGCCCTGCAGCCCGTCGTCCACGACCACGGCGAGCTGGTAAGCCCACAACCCGTCGGCACGCCGGAGCACGAAGTCGCCGACCTCGCGCCCGACGTCCTGCTGCTGCGGGCCGAGCCGGCGGTCCTGCCAGGTCACGATTTCATCGCGGGTGCGGAAGCGCCAGGCCCGCGCCGGCCGCCCGCCGAGCCCATGGCGGCAGGTGCCGGGGTACACCAGCTCCGCATGGCGCTCGTGCGAGCGGCCTTGCCCCGCCAGCGCCAGCTCGATGTCCTTGCGGGAACAGGCGCACGGGTACGCGTCGCCCCGGGCAACCAGCCGGTCGAGCGCCTGCTGGTAGAAGTCGCCGCGCCGCGATTGCCACACGGGCGCTTCGTCGGGGATCAGAGAGCAGGCCGCCAGCTGTTCGAGGATGGTTTCCGCCGCGCCCGGCACGCAGCGCGGCGTATCGACATCCTCGATGCGCACCAGCCAGCGGCCGCCGCGGGCGCGTGCGTCGAGCCAGCTTGCGAGCGCCGCGACGAGCGAGCCCGCATGCAAAAGCCCGGTGGGCGAAGGAGCGAACCGGCCGATGTATGTGGCCCCCACGCTTGCCACTTCGTGAGCTGCGCTGCCCCCCGAGGGGGCCTTCGCGCCTTGGGGCGGCCCGTCGGCGCTCATGTGGCTCCCACGGTGTCGCGCCTTTCTAGCCCTTGTGCACCGCCAGCGCGAGTTCCAGGCCAGAGATGAAAGCGTCTTCGACGCGGTGGCCCAGGCACCAGTCGCCGCAGGCGCCGATGCCGGCCTTGGCATCCCACAGATGGCTGCGGCCCAGCGGCGTCATCGTCTTGGCCCACATCCAGCGGTGCACCTGCGCGAACGTCGGCTCGGCGTAGATGCCCGTCACTTCCGCGAAAGCCTTGAGCAGCTTGGCCTGCACTCGCGGACCGTCGTCGTTCACGTGCTCCTGCGACCACGCGGGGCTGCCCTGCACCGTCCAGCGCTCGATGCCGCCGCGCCCGGGCTTGGACGATTCGCGCGCGAGCCATGCGATGCGATGGTGCGTGCTCATCGCCGCGTTCCACTGCGGGCCCAGGTGGTTGAGCGTGGGCTGCTGCGCCTGCGGGTAGGCGAGCATCAGCGTCCAGCACGGCGCGACTTCGACGTGGGCCATGGGCCCGGAAATGCCCGGCGCGACGGCCGACTGGTTCAGCAGGCCGGCGGCCAGCGCCTGCGGGACGGCAAGAACGACAGCGTCGAACCCGGAGTACACATGGACGGAATCCTGCGGGCCGCTGGTCTGCAATTGCCAGCGCTGGTGATCGAGCGTGTCGCGCTCGATGCGCGTGACGCGGGTCTCCAGCACCAGGCTTGCGCCCGCCGCCAGCGGCTGCGCCCAGTGGCGCGGCAGGGCGTCCATGGCTGGCACGGCGACCCAGTGCGGCTCCGGCGCGGGCACGGCCGCCTCGGCGACGCGGCCATGCGGGTCCAGCACGCGCACGGCGTTCGCGCTCCACGGCTTGCACAGGCCCGGCGTGGTCGCAAGCGCCTTCTGGAAGCGCGCATCGCGGACGGTGAAGTACTGCGCACCATGATCGAAAGTGCCGAAAGGCGTGTCGCAACTGGCAAGGCGCCCCCCGACGACGGGGTTCTTGTCCAGCACCGTCACGCGGTGCCCGGCCTGCGCCAGGGTCCGGGCGCAGGCCAGGCCCGCGATGCCCGCGCCGATGACGGCGATGTTTCTTGGTTGTTTAGCCATTTTGTAGTTCATTGTGGCATGCGGCGCGGGCAGGCCTGCGGCGGGTCACGAGCGGTGCCGTTCGAGCAGCGCGCGGCGCGTCTTCGCGCTTTCGAGCTGGACCAGCCACCACTGAAGCGCCCGGCCGGGGCTGGAGCTGCTTCGCCACGCATAACTGAGGCGCACCAGCCGGTTGCTGCGCTGCACCTCCTTGACGACGAGCCGGCCGCTCTCGATGTAGGGGCGGGCCATGGGCTCGGGCACGAAGCCGGCGCCGAGGCCGCGCAGCTGCGCGTCGAGCTTCGCCCGCATCGTGGGAACGGTGAACACGTCCTGCCCCGCGAGCAAGCCCCGCGTGATCGGCTGGCCGCGCTGCACGGAGTCCGCCACCGCGACGGCGCGGTGCTTGAAGACGACCTCGTCCTTCAGCGGGCCCTTGAGCGCGGCGAGCGGATGGTGCGGCGCGACGGCGAACACGAATTTCAGTTCCCCCAGCACGTTGCTCTGGATGCCCGCCGTCGTGCCGGGCTCCAGCGCCAGGCCCACGGCGAGGTCGGCCTGGCCCGAGCTCAAGGCCTCCAGCGTGCCGGACAGCGATTCGTCGCGCATCCGCAGGCGGGTGCCGGGCGCAAGTTCGAAGAACGCCTGGGTGAGCTCCATCACGGTGGAGAGCGACACGACGGTGTCCACCGCGATCGTCAGCTCCGATTCCCAGCCGGTGGCCACGCGCCGCACGCGGTTGGCGACGGCATCGATTTCCTGCAGCAGCCGGCCGCCTTCGCGCAGCAGTTCGTTGCCGGCTTCGGTCATGCGCGCCTGGCGCGAGCTGCGGTCGAACAGCAGGACATCGAGGGCGTCCTCGATCTGGCGAATGCGGTAGGTGACGGCACTGGGCACCAGGTTGAGTTCGCGCGCCGCCGCGGCGAAGCTGCCCGCCTGGGCGACCGCTTCGAGCAGCGAAAGCGCCTCGGGGGTCAGTACGTCACGGGCCGTGGGCATGGATCGGGGGGCGGTGAAAGATCGTTCAGATTTTTTGCATGATGCCATCAAAAACGGGTGATCGGCTGGCGGCCCTGCCGCCCCTACATTGGATACATCGTTCGAATCCCGTTGAAAGGCACGACATGCTGACTTTGCGCAACTCCCAGGACCGCGGCTGGGCCGACCACGGCTGGCTCAAGTCGTACCACAGCTTTTCATTCGCCAACTATTACGACCCGCAGCACATGGGCTTCGGCAACTTGCGCGTCATCAACGAGGACCGGATCGCCCCCGGCACCGGCTTCGGCACGCACGGGCATCGCGACATGGAAATCATCAGCTACGTGCTGGAAGGCAACCTGGCGCACAAGGACACGCTGGGCAACGTCAAGGGCATTCCCCCCGGGGATGTGCAGCGCATGAGCGCGGGCACCGGCGTGCAGCACAGCGAGTTCAACCATGCGCCCGACCAGGTCACGCATTTCCTGCAGATCTGGATCGAGCCGAACGTCACGGGCATCCCGGCCAGTTACGAGCAGAAGACGTTTTCGGAGGACGAGAAGCGCGGCCGGCTGCGCCTCGTGGCCTCGCCCGATGCGGCGGAAGGCTCGGTAGTGATCCATGCCGACGCGCGTGTGTACGCAGGGCTGTTCGACGGTGCCGAAAGCGCCACCCTGGCGCTTTCGCCATCGCGCAAGGGCTACGTGCACGTGGCGCGCGGCGAGATCGAAGTCAACGGCAAACGCCTGGTTACGGGCGATGCAGCCAAGTTGGAGAACGAATCCTCCATTTCACTGACCAACGGAAACAACGCCGAGGTGCTGGTCTTCGACCTGGCGCCCCACTGATCCCTTCCTTTTCTTTTCTTTCAACACCGGAGAATCCCCATGGCAGTCACCACCACCCAAAACCGATCCGCGTTCGCAGATGTATCCACCACGGCCTTGCAGGACACCCTGGCGCTCGTCGGCCGTGTGCTGCTGGCATGGCTCTTCGTGCCGGCCGGCTGGGGAAAGATCGCCGGCTTCTCAGGCGTCGCCGGCTACATCGCCTCCAAGGGCATCCCGTTTCCGGAGCTCTGCGCGGCGCTGGCCATCGCCGCCGAACTGGGCCTGGGCCTGCTGCTGCTCGTGGGCTGGCAGACCCGCTGGGCCGCCCTGGGACTGGCGATCTTCGTCGCCGTGATCACGCCGATCTTCCACGCCTACTGGGCCGTGCCGGAAGCGCAGCAGATGATGCAACAGCAGGCCTTCAACAAGAACCTGGCGGTGGTGGGCGGCCTGCTGGCACTCACGGCCTTCGGCGCCGGACGGATCAGCCTGGACGGCAAGCGCGGGAAGGCCTGACCACCGCATAATCCGCGAATGGTCCACATCGCGGTCGTCTTCCACTCCGGCTACGGCCATACCCACCGAATGGCCCAGGCCGTGGCCGAAGGGGCGGACGCGGAACTCGTCGCCATCGATGCGGACGGCAACCTGCCGCCCGGCGGCTGGGAGACGCTCAAGGCGGCCCATGCCATCATCTTCGGTTCGCCCACCTACATGGGCAGCGTGAGCTGGCAGTTCAAGAAGTTCGCCGACGCCTCGTCCAAGCCCTGGTTCGCCCAGGAATGGAAGGACAAGGTGGCGGCCGGCTTCACCAGCAGCTCGGGCATGAACGGCGACAAGCTGCACACCCTGCACACGCTGTTCACTCTGGCGATGCAGCACTCGATGATCTGGGTGAGTCAGGGCCTGATGCCCGCCAACACCAAGGACGCGAGGCGCGACGACATCAACTACCTCACCTCGTACAGCGGCGCGATCGCGCAGGCCCCGTCTGACGGCGGCACGGGCGACATGGCGCCCGGTGACCTCGCCACGGCCCGGCTGTTCGGCCGGCGCGTGGCGGACATCGCCGCGAAGTTCAAGGGCTGATTTCACAGGAGGGCCCCGTCATGGCGATCCAGCTCGAGCTGCCCGGCCAGGAGAAAGACCTCGGCGGCGGTTTCATCGTTCGCAGGGTGCTGCCCTCGGCGCGCCAACGCAGCGTCGGTCCCTTCATCTTCTTCGACCATTTCGGTCCGGTGGAGGTGCCCCCCGGCGTGAACCACGACGTGCGCCCGCATCCGCACATCGGCCTGGCGACGGTCACCTATCTTTTCGACGGCGCGATGATGCATCGCGACAGCCTGGGCACCGGGCAGTTGATCGAGCCCGGCGCGATCAACTGGATGACCTCGGGGCGCGGCATCGTGCATTCGGAGCGGCGGCCGCCGGGCCTGCAGGGCAAGAGCTACGTCGTGCACGGCCTGCAGCTGTGGGCCGCGCTGCCGCTGGCGCATGAGGAGGACGAGCCGTCGTTCGCGCACACGCCGGCCTCGGCAATTCCGCAGGTCCGCGTCGGCGACGCGCAGGTGCGTGTGCTGATCGGCGAAGCGTTCGGCGCCAAGTCTCCGGTAGCCACGTTCGCTCCGACGCTGTACCTCGACATCTCACTGCCCGGTGGCGGCTCGGTGACGCTGCCGCCGCTGGCGGCCGAGATGGCCGTGTACCCGGTCCAGGGACGGACCTGGGTGGACGGCCGGCCGATGGCCGCGCAGGCCATGGCGGTGCTGGACCCTGGCGGGCCGACGCACGTGAGCGCGGCCGAGGCCGCCCGGTTTGTCGTGATCGGCGGCGATCCGCTGGACGCGCCGCGCCACATGTGGTGGAACTTCGTGTCCAGCCGCAAGGAGCGGATTTTGCAGGCCGCCGGGGATTGGGAGGCCCAGCGCATGGGCCGCGTGCCTGGCGACGACGAGTTCATCCCGCTGCCGCCGACCCGCTTCACGCCGCCGGAGCCGATTTCCTGAAATTGGGCCGCAGGTCCGGATCGAGCGCCTCGCGTTCGTCGAACACGAAGCAGTTGCCGCGGAAGTGCGCGCCGCCGGCCTGCTCGAAGTACTTGAGGATGCCTCCTTCCAGCTGCCACACATGCTCGAGCCCGGCCTCGCGCATGTAGATCGCGGCCTTCTCGCAGCGGATGCCGCCGGTGCAGAAGCTCACGACGGTCTTGCCATGGAGATCCGCCTTGTGGGCCTGCAGGGCATCGGGAAACTCGCTGAATTTCGACAATCGCCAGTCAACGGCGCCTTCGAAGGTGCCGTGATCGACCTCGAACGCGTTGCGCGTGTCCAGCGTGACGACCGGGCGGCCCTCGTCGTCATGGCCCTGGTCCAGCCAGCGCCGGACGGTGGGTGCGTCGATGGCCGGGGCGCGGCCCTGGGCCGGCTGGATCGCCGGGTGGTTCATGCGGATGATCTCCCGCTTGACCTTGACCAGCAGTTTGCGAAACGGCTGTTCCGCTGACCAGCTTTCCTTGGCTTCCAGGCCGTCGAAACGCGCGTCGCTGCGCAGTTCGTCCAGGAAGCCACGGATCGCGGCTTCGGGGCCCGCCAGGAACAGGTTGATGCCCTCCGGGGCCAGCAGGATGGTCCCCATCAGGGCGCGCCCCGCCGCCGCCTGCCGCAACCGGTCGCGCAGGTCGTACGGGTGGTCCAGGGCCACGAATCGGTAGGCGGAAATATTCAGGACGGGTCGCACGGGTTGTCTGGATGAGCTGGACGTAATATGGCGGTCCACCATTCTGGACGCGGCCAATGCGCCAATTATCGACGTGATCATCGCGCGCCTCCTCCTCGGGGTCCTGCTGGCGGCGCCTTGCCTGGCGGGCGCGGCCATCCCGTCGGTGCAGCTGGCGCCGACCGATACCGTCGTGAACCTTGCCCCGCAAATGGCGGTGGACATCCTGCCCGTCCAGGAGGTTCCCGATCCCGACGCCCTGTGGGCGAGTCCCGTGCGCACGCAGGCCCAGCCGCGCGAGCCGCAGCTGGAGGTGGACGTCAGCCAGCGCGTGGTCGGCCGCGTCGTCCTGCAGACAGGACGCGATCTGGAAGCGTTCGTGGTGCTGGTGCCGTCGGCGCGCATGGACGAAGTGCGCATGTGGTACCGCTACGGGGACGCCGGCCCCTGGAAGGGCGCGACGGCTGGCGACATGGTGCCGTTGTCGAAATGGACCTTCGTCGGTCCCATGCCTGCATTTCCCGTGCTGCTGGGCGATCAGCCGGCGCAGGTGATCGTCACGTTGGTGAACGACGGCGGACTCGCGTCGCCGGTCCTGCTGCTGCCCGACGCCGGCTACCGGAAGGTCCATACGCACCAGGCCGCCGTGTCCGGCTTCGTCGGCGGCCTGGGCATCATGGTGCTGCTGCTCTGCCTGGTTTCCGCCTTGTCGCTGGCCCGGGGCGCGAGCCTGATGCTCACCGTGGTGGCCGCCTGGGCCCTCGTGTTCGTCCTGTGCCTGAACGGATCCATGGCGATGTGGATCACGCCCGAATGGCCCCGGTTCAACGACGCCAGCAAGCACGCCAGTTCGGTGATCCTCAGCGGCCTGGTGCTGAGCATGACCGCGTTCACACTGGACGTGCGCTATTTCCGGCGCGTCTCGCGCCTGGTCGCCATCGCGGCGCCGCTCGCTGCCGTGGTCTACGCCGGGGTACAGGCCGCCTGGCTGCCGCACGACTGGCGGGGGCTGGGTGCCCTCGGCTGGGCCGTCTTCACGAGCCTGACGGGCCTGGCGCTGTGCGCCGCGAGCGCGCTGGCGGGCGGTCGTTACGTGCGCCTGGTCGCGGCCGCCAACCTCTGCTATGCGCTCGCGGTGGCCAGTGCCGTGTTCGACTTCGAGATCGTGAGCGAAATCGACCTCAGCGATGCCCTGACCGACGTTCTCGTGTTCGCCAGCGTGCTCGTGTTCCGGTACATGCTCTTCATGCGTGAACGCTACGGCCGCGACGTGCTCGGACGCGCGGCCGTCGGTGCCAACCGGGACCCGCTGACGGCCTTGCTGTCGTATGCCGGGTTCCAGCTTGCCTACGACGAGGCCATGCTGCGGCAGGGTAGCCAGGGCCAGCGCACATGGGCGATTCTGTTCCTCCTTCCCGGCCTCGAGCGGACCAGCGTCGAGCACGGGTTCGTGCTCACCGAGCGCGCGCTGGTGCGCTTCGCGGCCGCGCTGCAATCGGTGCTGGGCGACAGCTGGTCGATCGGCCGGCTTTCCAAGACGCGCTTCGCGGCCGTGAGCAACCGCAGCATGGACGCGCCCGCCGTGAAAGCCGGTGCCACGAAGGTCCTGGCGAGCAGCGCGCGCCTGTCCGATGAACTCGGGCCCTGGGGCGACTTCGACCTTCGCATCGTCTTCACGCGCTGCGCGCCGGAAAGCGGCGGCCTGAAGGGCCTGTTGCATCGCATGGAGCAGCCTGCGCGCGCACTCCAAGGAAGCAAGCGCATCACCCTCGTTTGAATCAACCCGTCCGCCGCACGGTCGGCTGGCGCGGCCCGCCCGTAAAATGCAGGCATGTTCGTTCACCTGCGCCTGCACACCGAGTTTTCCATCGTCGACGGCACCAACCGCATCGATGAAACCGTGAAGGCCGCCGCGGCCGACCGCCAGCCCGCGCTGGCGATCACCGACCTCAACAACCTCTTCGGCGCGATCAAGTTCTACAAGGAAGCGCGCTCGGCCGGTGTCAAGCCGATCATCGGCACCGAGATCCTGCTGCAGGGCCTGGCGAAGGATCCGGGCGTGCTCTCCCGCATCGTGCTGCTGGTGCAGAACAAGCAAGGCTACCTGAACCTGTGCGAGCTGCTGGCACGCGGTTGGACGCGCAACGTGGTCAAGGCGCAAGGCGCCTGCAAGCTCGAATGGCTGCGCGAACTCGGGGAAGGCCTGATCGCGCTCGCCGGCGCGCAGGCCGGCCCGGTGGGCCAGGCACTGCTCCAGGGCGACGAGGGGCGTGCCGCCGAGGCCGCGCTCGCGCTGGCATCGATCTTCCCGCACCGCTTTTACATCGAGGTGCAGCGCGCCGGCCGCGTCGACGACGAGGCGCACGTGGCCGCGGCGGCGCAGCTGGCCGCCCGCCTGAACCTGCCCGTGGTCGCGACGCACCCGGTGCAGTTCACGCGCGAGGACGACTACGAGGCGCACGAGGCGCGCGTCTGCATTTCCGAAGGCGAGATCCTGGGCAACCAGCGGCGCGTGCGCAAGTTCACGCGCGAGCAGTATTTCAAGCCGCAGGCGACGATGGAGCAGCTGTTCGCGGACCTGCCGTCCGCGGTGGCCAACACGCTGGAGATCGCGAAACGCTGCAACCTGGTGCTGGAGCTGGGCAAGCCGAGGCTCCCCGACTACCCGACACCCAACGGCATGCCGATCGAGGAGTATTTCCGCTTCGCCTCGAACGAAGGCCTGAAGGAGCGGATGCTCCACCTGTATCCCGATGCCGCGCAGCGCGAGAAGGAAGTGCCGCGCTACGTGCAGCGGCTGGAGTTCGAGATCAACACGATCCTGAAGATGGGCTTTCCCGGCTACTTCCTGATCGTCGGCGACTTCATCAACTGGGCCAAGAAGAACGGCTGCCCGGTCGGGCCGGGCCGGGGCTCGGGAGCCGGCTCGCTGGTGGCGTATTCGCTCAAGATCACCGATCTCGATCCGCTCCAGTACAACCTGCTGTTCGAGCGCTTCCTGAACCCCGAGCGGGTGTCGATGCCCGACTTCGACATCGACTTCTGCCAGTCCAACCGCGACCGCGTCATCGACTACGTGAAGGACAAGTACGGCAAGGACGCCGTGAGCCAGATCGCGACTTTCGGCACCATGGCGGCGCGCGCGGCCATTCGCGACGTGGGCCGGGTGCTGGATATGAGCTACACGTTCTGCGACGGCATCAGCAAGCTGATCCCCAACAAGCCGGGCCAGCACATCACGATCGCGGGCGCGCTCGAGGTCGAGCCGCTGCTCGCGGAGCGCCTGGCCAGGGAGGACGAAGTCAAGACGCTGCTGGGCCTCGCGCAAAAGCTCGAGGGCCTCACGCGCAACGTCGGCATGCACGCGGGCGGCGTGTTGATCGCTCCAGGCAAGCTCACCGACTTCACGCCGCTGTACCAGCAGCCGGGCAGCGATTCGGCCGTAAGCCAGTACGACAAGGACGACGTGGAGGCCGCCGGCCTGGTGAAGTTCGACTTTCTGGGCCTGGCCACGCTGACGATCCTGGAGATCGCCAAGGATTTCATCCGCGAGCGCCACCCCGGCCAGGAAGGCTTCGCGTTCGAGAATATCCCGCTCGACGACCCGCACACGTACCGGCTGTTTGCCGACGGCAAGACCGAGGCCGTGTTCCAGTTCGAAAGCCGCGGCATGCAGGGCATGCTGCGCGACGCGCGGCCGTCGCGGCTGGAAGACCTGATCGCGCTGAACGCCATGTTCCGGCCGGGCCCGATGGAGAACATCCCGAGCTTCTGCGCGCGCAAGAACGGGCGCGAGGAAGTGCACTACCCGCACCCGCTGCTGGAACCCGTGCTGTCCGAGACGTACGGAATCATGGTGTACCAGGAGCAGGTGATGCAGGCCGCCCAGCTGCTGGGGGGCTACTCGCTCGGCGGCGCCGACCTGCTGCGCCGCGCCATGGGCAAGAAGAAGGCCGAGGAAATGGCCGAACACCGGCAGATCTTCCGCGACGGCGGCGCGAAGAAGGGGATCGGCGAGGAAAAGGCCGACGAGATTTTCGACCTGATGGAGAAGTTCGCGGGCTACGGCTTCAACAAGTCGCACGCCGCCGCCTACTCGCTGCTGGCGTACCACACGGGCTGGTGCAAGGTGCACTACACGGCGGAGTTCTACTGCGCCAACATGACCGTGGAAATGGACGACACGGACAAGCTCAAGGCCCTGTTCGAGGACGCGCAGAAGAATTTCGGGTTGACGTTCGAGCCGCCGGACGTCAACCGCGGCGTGTACCGGTTCGAGCCGATTTCGGGCAAGGTGATCCGCTACGGCCTCGGCGCCGTGAAAGGCACCGGCCACCAGGCGATCGACGCCATCGTCAAGGCCCGGGAAGAGGGCGGCGCCTTCACCAGCCTCTATGACTTCTGCGTCCGGGTCGACCGCACCCGCATCAACAAGCGGACGTTGGAGGCGCTGATCAAGGCCGGCGCCTTCGATTCGCTGCAGCTCAACCGGGCGTCGCTCATCGCATCGGTAGACCGCGCCTTCGACTTCGCGAACGCCACCGCGGCCAACGCCAACCAGGGCGGCCTGTTCGACATGGGCGACTCGCATGCGGCCAGCACGCAGGAGCCGCCGCTGGTCGAGGCGACGCCCTGGGGCGTGAAGGAGCGCCTGACCTTCGAGAAGACGGCGATCGGCTTCTACCTCTCGGGCCACCTTTTCGACGAGGTCGCGCACGAGGTGCGGCGCTTCGTCAAGCGCCAGGTCGAGGACCTCATCGACAGCCGCGAGCCGCAGTTGCTGGCCGGCATCGTGGGCGATTTCCGCGTGATCAACGGCCAGCGCGGCAAGCTCGCGCTGTTCAAGCTCGACGACAAGAGCGGCACGATCGAGGCGACGGCGGACGAGAGCGTGATCAATGCCCACCGCAACCTGCTCAAGGACGACGAGCTGATCGTCGTGATGGCGCGGCTGCAGCCCGACCGCTTCACGGGTGGCTTCCGCCTGAGCGTGAACCAGGTGTGGGACCTCGCCACGGCGCGCTGCCGGTTCGGCAAGTTCCTGCGCGTGGCCGTCAACGGCAAGGCACCCGACATCCGCCGCCTGGTGCGTGATTTTCCGCCCCGGCGTGAGATGTCGGAGCAGGGTGAGCTGGTGCGCGGCCTCGGCGTCCGGCTGGCGGTGAAGCGCGAGGAGGCGGTGGCCGAATTGCAGCTGGGCGAGGAAGCGAAGTTCTTTCCCAGCGACGCCGCGCTGGCGAGCTGGATGGCGCAGGCCGACCAGGGGCAGGCGCAGATCGTCTACGAGTGAGGTTCAACCCTTCGGCTTGAACTCGATGATCAGCGGCGTGTGGACGCGGCCATCCGCGTCGCGGGGCAGGGTTTCGGTCTTGTCCAGCGCGCGCAGCACGGCGTTGTCCCATGACTTCACGCCACTGGACTTCACGATCTTGCTGCTCGTGATCGTGCCGTCGGGAGCCATGCGCACCTCGACCTCGGCCGTCGGGTTGCCGGCGATGTCGTCGGTGAAGACGATGTTGGGCCGCACGCGGGCCCTGATCCGGCCGGCGTAGCTGTCGGATGGGCCGGCTGACCTCAGCGCGGTGCCCGTGGAGGTGGGGGTGCCCGTTGCGCCGGCCAGGCCCTGCATGCGCTTGAGGTTTTCCTGGCGCAGGGCGTCGACGCGCTTCGCGTCCGCCAGCTGCCTGGTTTTCTCCTTCGCTGCCTTGGCAAGCTCTTCCTGCTTCTTGCGGTCCTCCGCGGCCTTCTTCGCGGCCAGCTGCTCGCGCTTTTGCTCTTCGAGCTTGCGCTTGGCCTCGAGCTTCCTGTTGCGCTCCAGCTCTTCCGCGCGCTGCTTCGCGAGCTCCTGCTTCTTCTTCTCGCGCTCCTGGGCGATGTCCGGCTCCTTCACGGTGGGCGCGGGCGGCGGCGGGGCCTCGACTTTCTTCTGCTCCACCGGCTGCGGCGGCGGGGGCGGCGGCGCCTCCACCAGCTTGGGCGCGGCCTGCTGCGGCACGGCCGACCAGAGCTCGGCTTCGGCGGCCACGTTCTCGGATTCGCGGTTCCAGTTGATGCCCCAGGTGAGGGCGACCATCAGCAGCACGTGGGCGATGACGGCCAGCACGAAGGCGCGCGCAGTGCCCGGCTGCGGCGGGGGCGCGAACTCGAGTCGGTCGGCGCTGGCGTTCATGGTCTCGCCTATTTCGCCAGGACCACGGACAGGCCGACGCGCTGGATGCCGGCCTTCTGCAGCGAGTCCATCACCTTGACCACGTTTTCGTATTTCACGTTCCGGTCGGCGCTGATGACCACCGCGACGGAGCCGAGCGGCTTGTCGACCTGGGCCCGCGCCACCTCGACCAGGATGGCGTCCATGGGCAGGCGGGTGGTCTTGTCCTTGATCCGGAGGTCCAGCGATTCATCCTTGCCGATCACGATTTCCACCTTCTCGTCGGGTGGGCGCGCCGCCTTGCCGACGCTGGGCAGGTCGATCACGCTCGGCGCGATCAGCGGGGCCGTCACCATGAAGATGATCAGCAGGACCAGCATCACGTCGATGAACGGGACCATGTTGATCTCGCTGATGGTGCGGCGGCCGCGGCCGCGATGGACCATGGCGGGCATGTCAGTGGCCCGAGGCGGAGTGGGCGCCCAGGTTGCGCTGCAGGATGTTGGAGAACTCCTCGATGAAGGTCTCCAGCTTGATCGCGACCCGGTCGATGTCGCGCGCGAAGCGGTTGTAGGCGACCACGGCGGGGATGGCGGCGAACAGGCCGATGGCCGTGGCCACCAGCGCCTCGGCGATACCGGGGGCGACGGAAGCGAGCGTCACGGTCTGCAGGCTGGCCAGGCCGGTGAAGGCGTGCATGATGCCCCACACGGTGCCGAACAGGCCGACATAGGGCGACACCGAACCGACCGACGCCAGGAAGGACAGGTTGGTTTCGACGGCATCCAGCTCGCGCTGGTAGCTGGCGCGCATGGCGCGGCGCGCCCCGTCGAGCAGGGCGCTGGCGTCACTGACGCGGCGCTCGCGCAGCTTCTGGTATTCGCGCATGCCGGAGGCGAAGATGCGTTCCATGGGGCCGGCGAGCTTGGCGTTCTGGGCGGCCGCGGCGAACAGGTCGTTGAGGCTGGTGCCGGACCAGAAGTCCTTTTCGAAGTCGTCGTTGAGCGTATTCACTCGGTTCAGCGCGAACAGCTTGCGGAATATCGCCGCCCAGCTGGCGATCGACACCGCAACCAGCAGAAGCATGACGAGCTGCACCACCCAGCTGGCGTTGAGCACCAGCTGGAGGATCGACAGGTCGGGTTGGTTCATTGTTTGAGGGCTTCCAGGATGATGGGCGGGATTCTCGCAGGCTTCAGGGTAGCAGCCTCGACCCAGCCGATGCGGATCGTTCCTTCGCAGAGTGTGGCCCCCACGCTTGCGGCCAAGGCCGCTGCGCTGCCCCCCGAGGGGGCCTTCGCGCCTTGGGGCGGCCCGGCGGCGCTCAACGGCTCCTGGCTGCTCTTCAAAAAAGCCTGCTGGGCAATTATGAGAGACGCGCGGCCCGTTTCCTGGGCGGCGGCCGTAACAAGAAGTTCATCGTCCAGCCGGGCCGCGCGGTGAAAGCGCACCGAGGTTTGGCCCACGACGAAGATGCCGCCAGTGGTCTCGCGCAGGCGGCTTTGCTCGATGCCGAGCGAGCGCAGCCACTCGGTGCGGGCCCGTTCGAAGAACTTCAGGTAGTTGGCGTAGAAGACGATGCCGCCGGCATCGGTGTCCTCCCAGTAGACGCGGACGGGCCAGGAGAAAACCTTCATGCGAGGACTGCCCGCAGCCGCGCCACGGCCTCCTGCAGGTGTTCCATGGAGCTGGCCGTCGAAAAGCGGATGAAGTTGTGCGTCTGCGCGACGCCGAAGTCGCGGCCCGGCGTCACGGCCACATGGGCGCGCTTCATGATCTCGAAAGTGAATTCCCAGCTGTCCTTCACGCCCAGCCGGCGGCAGGCGTCGGAGCAGTCCGCCCAGGCGTAGAAGGCGCCGTCCGGCACCACCGGCACCGGCAGCCCGATGGATTCGAGCTGCGGGATGAACCAGTCGCGGCGCGCCTTGAATTCCGCGCGGCGGCGCTCGTATTCGGCCAGGCTTTCCGGCTCGAAGCAGGCGAGGGCCGCGTGCTGCGCGACCGCGCTCGGGCAGATGAAGAGGTTCTGCGCCAGCTTTTCGACGGCATGCACGACCGGTTCCGGCGCGACGATCCAGCCCAGGCGCCACCCCGTCATGTTGAAGTACTTGGAAAAGCTGTTGATGCTGATCACCTGGTCGTCGATTGCCAGGCCCGTGTGCCCGAACGTCTCGTCGTAACTCAGGCCCAGGTAGATTTCGTCGAGCAGGGTGATGCCGCCCTTGCCGCCCACGAAGTCGTGGATGCGGCGCAGCTCGTCGGGGTGGATCGACGTGCCCGTGGGGTTGGAAGGCGACGCCAGGAGGACGCCGCGCGACTTCGGCCCCCAGTGCTCCTCGATCTTGCCTGCCGTGAGCTGGAAGCGCTCGGTCGCCGTGGCGGGCAGGCGCACCGGTTCGCCGTGCGCCACCGTGACGAAGTGGCAGTTGCAGGGATAGCTCGGGTCGGGCATCAGGATCTGCTCGCCCGCCTCGATCAGCGTCAGGCAGGCCAGCTGCAGGGCCGCCGAAGCGCCGGCCGTGATGACGATCCGGCCGGGCGGAACGTTCACGCCGAAGCGCTGCATGTACCAGTGGCTGATGCGCTCGCGCAGCGGCTCCAGCCCGGTGGCCTGCGTGTACTGGGTCTTGCCGTCGCGGATGGCGCGGGCCGCGGCTTCCTGCACCAGCGGCGGCGCCGTGAAATCCGGCTCGCCGATGTTCAGGAAGATCATCGGCCGGTCGGTGTGGGCCACCTCGCGTGCGAGTTTCGATGCCGCCTTCGCCACTTCCATCACGTAGAAGGGCTCGATCCTGTCGATCAGGCTGGCGATGCGCATCGTGCGGCTCATCTCGCTTTCCCGGAGGCCTTGTCCGCCTCCACCTCCGCCGCACGCAGCCGGGGCGCGATGCCGTTGAGCACGGCGTTGACGTACTTGTGGCCGTCGGTGCCGCCGAACTCCTTGGCCAGCTCGATGCACTCGTTCAGCACGACGCGCCAGGGGACGTCCAGGCAGTGCTGGAACTCGTACGCGCCTATCCACATGATCGCGTGCTCGATGGGCGAGATCTCGGCCAGCTTGCGGTCCAGCAGCGGCACGATCAGCGCATCGAGTGCCTCCGCCTCCTTCACGCAGCCATGCAGCAGCGCGTCGTAATGGACCGAATCGGCCTTGTGGAAGCCGGCCAGGTCGCGCGTGAACACGTCGATGGACTGGGCGTCGTTGTGGCCGACCAGGTGCTGGTAGAGGGCCTGCAGCGCGAACTCACGCGCCCGGCTGCGCGCCGACTTGGCCGAGGCCTTGCGGGCGCCGGTGGAAGTCGGGCCGGTGCGGCTCTGCCGAGGCGTGCGCTCGGGGACGGGCTTGTTGTCTTCGCTCATCAAAGTTCGTCCAGCAGGTTGCACATCTCGACCACGACGCGGGCGCCGTCGCGCCCCTTCTCGATCTGGCGGGCCACGGCCTGCTCGACGTTCTCCGTGGTCAGGATCACGTTGGCGATGGGCAGCTGGTAGTCCAGCGACACGCGGGTGACGCCGGCGGCCGACTCGTTGGCCACCAGCTCGAAGTGGTAGGTCTCGCCGCGGATGATGCAGCCGAGCGCGACCAGCGCGTCGTAGCCGCCCTTGTCCGCCATCGCCTGCAGCGCCATCGGCACTTCCAGCGCACCCGGCACGCGAACGTGGTCGATGTTGTCGCCGGCCACGCCGAGCGCGGCGAGTTCCGCGAGGCACGCTTCGGCCAGCGCGTTGGTGACGCTCTCGTTGAAGCGGGCCTGCACGATGCCGATGCAAAGCCCCTTGCCGTCCAGCTTGCCGGCCTTTCCTTTTTCTGCGCCAAACATTGTTGGTTCTTTCGTGTGTTTCTTATCGGGATGCCGTGTCGGGCGCGACGTGGGAGGCGATCTCCAGACCGTAGCCGGCCATGCTCGGCATGCGCCTGGGGTTGCCCATGAGGTTCATCCGGTGCACACCGCATTCGCGCAGGATCTGCGCGCCGACGCCGTAGCTGCGCAGGTCCATGCGTCCGCGCTCGGGGGCGTGCGACGACCTGGCGGTGCCTTCGAACTGCGCCAGCAACTGCCGGGCGTCCTCGCCGCAATTCAGCAGCACGGCCACGCCCCGGCCTACGTGGGCGATGTGCTTCAGGCTGGCGTCCAGGTTCCAGGAGTGCATGGACCGGTCGACCTCCAGCGCGTCGAGCACCGACAGCGGCTCGTGCACGCGCACCGGCACCGTGTCGGTCTCCTGCCACTGGCCTTTGACCAGGGCCAGGTGCAGGCCCTGGCTGGGTTTGTCCTTGAAGGCATGGGCGATGAACTCGCCGTAGGCGGTGCGCATCGGGCGGGTCCCGACCAGCTCGATCAGCGATTCGTTGCGGCTGCGGTGGTGGATCAGGTCGGCGATGGTGCCGATCTTCAGGCCGTGTTCGGCGGCGAACAGCTGCAGGTCCGGCAGGCGGGCCATGGTGCCGTCGTCCTTCATGATCTCGCAGATCACGGCGGCAGGCGTCAGCCCCGCCATCGAGGCGAGGTCGCAGCCGGCTTCGGTGTGGCCGGCGCGCATCAGCACGCCGCCTTCCACCGCCTGCAGGGGAAAGATATGCCCCGGCTGCACGAGGTCGGCAGCCCTCGCGGTCTTCGCGACGGCGGCCTGCACGGTGCGGGCACGGTCCGCGGCCGAGATGCCGGTGGTCACGCCTTCGGCGGCCTCGATCGAGACGGTGAAGGCCGTTCCCTTCTTGTCGCCGTTGCGCGCGACCATGGGCGGCAGGTTCAGCTGCTCACAGCGGTCCCGGGTGAGCGTGAGGCAGATCAGGCCGCGGCCGAAGCGCGCCATGAAGTTGATGGCCTCGGGCGTGACGTGCTCGGCGGCGAGCACGAGGTCGCCTTCGTTCTCCCGGTCTTCCTCGTCGACCAGGATCACGATGCGGCCGGCCCGCATGTCGGCGACGATCTCCTCGACGGGGGAGATCGCGACCGGGACGATGTGGGGGGTGCGTGAGTTCATGCACTGGCTTTCAGGGTAGGGGACTGCGCGGTGAGCATGCGCTCGACGTAGCGGGCGATCAGGTCGATCTCGAGGTTCACGCGGCTGCCGGCCTTCAGGCCGCCCAGCGCGGTGTTCTGCACGGTGTGGGGAATCAGGTTGATGCTGACCTCGCAGCCCTGGGCGCCGTCGGCGATCGTGTTGACGGTCAGGCTGACGCCGTTGACCGTGATGGAGCCCTTGTACGCCAGGAACCTGCCGATGTCGCGCGGCGCCAGGATGCGCAGCTCCCAGCTCTCCCCGACCTGCTCGAAGCGGGTGACGGCGCCGATGCCGTCCACGTGGCCGGAGACGATGTGGCCGCCCAGCCGTTCGTTCGCGCGAAGTGCTTTTTCGAGGTTGACGGGGCCGGGTTCGGCGAGCCCGGCGGTCTTGTCCAGCGATTCGGCGGAAATCTCGATGTCGAAGCAGCCGCTGGCGGCGTCCAGCTGCGTCACCGTCATGCAGGCGCCGTTCAGGGCAATGCTGTCGCCGGGGCCGACGTCGTCGAGGTACCCGGCAGGCGCCGTGATGGTGAGGCGCTTGCCGTGCTGTAAAGAGCTTCCCAGGTCGTGGACGGCGGCGATGCGCCCCACGCCGGTGATGATTCCGGTGAACATGGGCGCTATTTTCGCCTAGAACCTGTCGCGGCCCGGGATGCGGGCGATCAGGCGCAGGTCCGCGCCGACCCTGTCGCTGGAGAGGAATTCGAAGGCCACCGCCTGCGCCAAGTCGGCCAGGGGGCCGAAATGGGCCATTTCGCGGCCCTGGCCCACGAGTTTCGGTGCCATGTAGACCAGGAGCTCATCGACCAGCCCCTCGCGGATCAGGGAGCCATTGAGCTTGTGGCCGGCCTCGACATGCAACTCGTTGACCTCGCGCCGGGCCAGGTCGCGCAGCATCGCGGCGAGGTCCACCTTGCCGCCAGGGCCCGGGAGCATCACGACCGCCGCGCCACGGGCCTCCAGGGCGGCCCGGCGCCCTGCGTCTTCCGCGGCGCCATAGATGAAAAGCCTGCGCCCAGGCAGGAAGATCCGCGCGTCCGTCGGGGTTTCCAGCCGGCTGTCCACGACCACGGCATCGGGCTGGCGCGCGGCAGGGGCCAGCCGCACGTCGAGCCGGGGATCGTCCTCCAGCAGGGTCCCGATGCCGGTCAGCACGGCTCCCGCCCGGGCCCGCCACGCGTGGCCGTCGGCCCGCGCGGCCTCCGACGTGATCCACTGGCTGGCGCCGTTGTCCAGCGCCGTCTTGCCGTCCAACGTCGCCGCGACTTTCATCCGCAGCCACGGCGTGCCCCGCACCATGCGGCTGAAGAATCCGATATTGAGCTCCCGCGAGGGCCCGGCGCCCGGCCCGACGTCCACCTGCACGCCCGCGGCTTGCAGGCGTGCCAGGCCCTGGCCGGCAACGAGGGGGTTGGGGTCGCGCAGGGCGGCCACCACCCGGGCGATGCCGGCCTGGGCCAAGGCGTCGCAGCAGGGGCCGGTGCGCCCCTGGTGGGCGCAGGGCTCCAGCGTCACGTAGGCCGTGGCGCCCGCCACGGAGTGCCCCTTGGCCCCCGCATCTCGCAGTGCCATGATTTCGGCATGGGCCTGGCCGGCGGCCTGGGTGTGCCCCTCGCCGAGCACCCGCGCACCGTCGGCGGACACGATCACGCACCCGACACGGGGATTGGGCTCGGAAAGGCCAGCGGCCCGCGCCGCCTGCGCCAGCGCCAGCTGCATGAAAGGGGAAAGAGGTTCCATCGCGGGCTATTTTGCGGCATTCCATCCACACCCGAGCCACTCGGCGCTGCAGTGCGACCGGTTGTCGGGCCGAGGCGGGCGCTCCCGGACCCTTCGGTTATGGTTCAGCTCGGTCCATGGCGACACGAACGAGGAGATGACATGAGGACGAGCCGGCAACGCGGGTTCACGCTGATCGAGTTGATGATCACGGTGGCGATCGTGGCGATTCTCGCGGGGATCGCATACCCGTCGTACACGTCGTACGTGAAGAAGGGGGCGCGGCGGGCCGCCCAGGCGCAGATGCTCGATCTGGCCAACCGGCAGCAGCAATACCTGATTCCCAACAAGACCTACGCCTCCTACGACGCGCTCAGGACCGCCGGATATTCGTTCCCCGCCGACCTGGCTGCCAAGTACGAACCCGGGATCACTGTCGGAAGCGGCACGGTTCCGTCGTACACGATCACATTCAGGGCCACGGGCGTGCAGGCGGACGATGGCTCGCTCACCTACACGAGCGACGGCGTGAAGGGCTGCGTCCCGGCGTGCAACCCGGTATCGCTGAAGTGGTGACGTGATGGCCGTGAAACCCCTGGCGCAGCGAGGCGCATCGATGATCGAGGTGCTGGTGACGATGGTCATCATCGCCTTCGGGCTGCTTGGCATGGCCGGACTGCAGATGCGCATGCAGAGCTCCGAGATGGAGTCGTACCAGCGCAGCCAGGCCCTGCTGCTGCTGAACGACATGGCCAACCGGATCGCGGCCAACCGTAACAACGCGGCCTCGTACGTGACCGGAACGACCTACGGCAGCGGGATGACCTGCCCGAGTGCGACTGCCACCACCGTCGACCAGGACCTGAAGCAGTGGTGCGAAGCCCTGCAGGGCGCCGCGGAGCTGTCGTCTTCGGACGCCAAGGTCGGTGCGATGGTCGGCGGCCGCGGGTGCGTCCAGGCGGCCAGCGGCGATTACCTGGTCACCGTCGCGTGGCAGGGATTCGCCCCCATTTCCGCGCCGCCCGCGTCCGTCACTTGCGGCCTCAACGAATACAACGGCGCGAGCGGCACCAGTTGCGTCAACGACCTGTGCCGGCGCGTCGTCACCACCCTCGTCCGGATCGCAACGCTATGAAAACGCCGAGTCGCTTCCAGCAGGGCTTCACGCTGGTGGAGCTGATGATCTCCATGGTGCTGGGCCTTTTCATCATCCTGGCGCTGCTGACCATGCTGGTCAATACCAGCCGGACCAACACGGAGATGAGCACGGTCAACCGGGTGATCGAGAACGGCCGGTTCGCCGTGCAACTGCTCGCGACCGATATCTCGCACTCAGGTTATTGGGGCGGCCATGTCCCCGAATTCGACAGCCTGATCGCTTCGACGACCGCGGCCCCGGCGGACGTACCCACGGCGGTGCCGGACCCGTGCCTCGCCTTTTCGAGCTGGGACCCTGCCGTCACGCCCAACCACAAGAACAACCTGGTCGGGATCGCCGTGCAGGGCACGGACGTCCCCAGCCCCGTGCCGTCGCCGACATCGCCCTTTTGCGCCAGCGCGATCACGAACCCGCAGCCGTCCACCGACGTGCTGGTGGTGAGGCACCTCGAGCCCTGCCTGGTCGGCAGCGGCACCGACGACTGCGCGGACACCCGCACAGCGGCCTCGCCCCACCTGTATTTCCAGCCGTCGCGCTGCAGCACCGACACGTCGGCCTTTATCCTGAACACCTCCACGTTCACCCTCAAGGCGGGCGATTGCGCCGCCGACGCGCCGATCCGGCGTTTCGCGTCCAGCATCTATTACGTGCGCAATTACGCGAATGCCGTGGGCGATGGAATCCCGACTCTCGTGCGTGCGCGATTCGGCGTGAGCAACACCGCCGCGGCCGGCAACGACCCGGCGTTCCTGCCCGCCCAGGCGCTGGTCGAGGGCGTCGAGGGCTTCCGGGTGGAATACGGCATCGACGACAGGAGCGATACGGGCGCCACGGTGGACCTGGCTGCGCTCGGCACGGCCATCAACTGGCTGACCACGGCCATCCTGAATACGCCAGTCAACCGTGGCGATGGCCTTCCGGACCGCTATGTACGCTGCACGCAGGGCGCCGCATGCACCGCCGACCAGATGGTGAACGTCACGACCGTGAAGCTGTACGTCCTGGTCCGGGGGGAAAAGGCATCCACCGCCCACACGGACACGAAAAAATACTGCCTGGCCAGCACCTGCACGGTGCCTGCCGACTACATGGGGCCGTTCAACGACAGCTACAAGCGCCACCTGTTCACCCAGACGATCCGGCTCACCAACGTGGCGACGAGGCGGGAGACGGCATCATGAACATGGTCGACATGCGCGCACGAGGGCCTGCCGGGCAGGCCGGTGCCACGCTCGTCGTGGCGTTGATCATGCTGGCCCTGATCACGCTGCTGGTGCTCAACGCCTTCACGCTCAGTTCGTCCAACCTGAAGGCCGTCGGCAACATGCAGGTTCGGGACGAGTCGGTCGCGGCCGCGAACCAGGCCCTCGAACTGGTCGTGAGCTCCGCCTTCACGGACGCCCCCGTGGCCCAGGAAGTGAACGTGGATATCAACAAGGACGGCACGACCGACTACACGGTGGCTGTCTCGGTGCCGAAGTGCATCAAGGCGACCGAAGTGCCCAACCCCGACAAATGCGACGAGGACCACCCCGAACTGTGCGCCTCCCCCGACTGGCACACCGAGTGGGACCTGAAGGCCGAGGTGGCTGATGCCGCCAGCGGCGCGGCCGTCACGGTGCACCAGGGGGTGCGGGTCAAGCTGAGCAGCAGCCAGAAGGCATCCGTGTGCGCGACGCCGACGCTTTGAGAACACAGGAGAGAACGATGAAACAGAAGATCTGCCAGCTGATCGCGGGCTTGCTCGTGCTGCTGGCCTACATCTCCCCCAGCATGGCGGAGGACATCGAGCTTTTCGTGGGGGTGCCGCCGACCACGACCGAGATCCCCAACATCCTGATCGTCCTGGACAACACCGGCAACTGGACTCCCAGGTTTGCCAATGAAAAGGCTGCGCTCGTGTCGGTGTTCAATGGAATGCCTGTCGACAAGTTCCGCGTCGGGGTGATGATGTTTTCCCAAACCCAGCCCGGCGACTCCGGTGAGGGAGGAGGGTATGTGCGCTTGGCCGCCCGAACCATCACGGCAACCAACAAGAGCCAGTACGCCGCTGTGATCAACAGCCTTGAAGACTCGGGCACCTCGGGCGACAAGGCCAATGCCGGCAGGTCCGCCATGTCGATGGTGGAGGCCTACCGATACCTCAGCGGCGGAGCCGTGTATGCGGGAAATTACAAGAACAAGACGGACTACGCCGGCAATACCGCCGGCAACGCCGCGGACGACGTCGTCCACGCCTTGTCGGGCAACGCACTCACCAGCAGGACGGCAACAACATACACCAAGCCAGGTTCAGCCGACTGCATCAAGAACTACATCATCTACATCAGCAATGGCCCGCCGCAGGATCCCCAACAGGACATGAGCACCGCAACCACGGCGCTGGCGAGCGCCGGAGGCAAGACCACGACCATCGCGCTGAACCCGAGCGGATCGCAGGACAACCCGGCCGACGAATGGGCCCGGTTCATCAAGAAGAGTTCCATCAAAGGGGCGGTCTACACCCTCGATGTGGACAAGACTACGACCGGCCAGGGCCCCGGCTGGAGCGCGGTGCTGAAGAGCATGGCGTCTCAGAGCGGCGGGCGCTACTTCGATGTGACGAGCTCGGGAACCGGCATCCAGGACGCCATCAATTCGATCCTGTCGGAAATCCAGTCGGTCAACAGCGTGTTCGCATCAGTCAGCTTGCCGGTAAGCGTGAACACCCAGGGAACGTACCTGAACCAGGTCTTCATCGGGATGTTCCGGCCCGACGGCGACGGCTCGCCGCGGTGGAAGGGCAACCTCAAGCAATACAAGATGGCCCTGCTGAACAACGAGCTCAAGCTCGTGGATGCGAACAGTGCCGCGGCCATCAACAACCAGACGGGCTTCATCACGGAATGCGCGCGAAGTTTCTGGACGCCGGGCACGGTCGACACCGAGTGGAACGCCGCGCAGGAGAGCGATTGCCTGACGATCACCGGCGCTGAATCCTCCAACTACCCGGACGGCAACGTGGTGGCGAAGGGGGCCCAGGCGTACAAGCTGCGCGCCGCCACCTCGAGAACCGCGCTGACCTGCAGCGATGCATCGTGCACGAGCATGGTCACCTTCGATACCTCGAACGTCTCGGCCGCGCAGCTCGGCACCACTGCCGCGGACCAGGCGAGCCTGATCAGCTGGGCCAAGGGGGTGGACAACTACCAGGACGAGGACATCGACGGGTCGAGCACGGACAGCCGGCTTTCGATGCATGGCGACGTGGTGCATTCGCGGCCCGTCGCCGTGAACTTCGGCACCGCCCTGGCGCCGAAGGTGGTCGTGTTCTACGGCGGCAACGACGGATGGCTGCGCGCGGTGAACGGCAACCGCTCGGATGCCATCGGCGCGTTCGCCGCGGGCTCCGAACTCTGGGCCTTCGCTCCGCCGGAGTTCCATTCGAAATTCGCGCGGCTGCGTGCCCAGAGCCCGTTCGTCCATTACCTCAATACGCCCGTGGCCACCGCTACCAAGAAGGACTACGGCATCGACGGCCCGATCACCGCATTCCAGGGCTCCATCGGGGGAGCCACCAAGACCGTGATCTACGCGACGATGCGCAGGGGCGGGCGTTCCGTATACGCTTTTGACGTGACCAACGCGGCCACGTCGCCGTCCAGCCCCACCTTCAAGTGGCGCATCGGGTGCACGGCGGCCGGGGATTGCACCAGCGGCATGACCGGGATCGGCCAGACCTGGGGCGCCGTCAGGACGATGACGCACGGCAGCTACAGCTCCGGGTCGACCCCGCTGCTGATCGTCGGCGGCGGCTACGACACCTGCGACGACTACGATTCCCTCAGCGCCTCCGGTGCAAACCACAACTGCACTTCCAGCGCTACCGGCCATTATCTTTATTTCGTCGATGCCGACACAGGGGCCCTGGTGAAGAGCTTCGATACGTCGTCGGAGATGACGACCAGCACCAACAAGTATCGCGGCATCATCGCTGACATTGCGCTCGTGCGAGGTGGCGACGGCCACGCGAAGTATGCGTACGTCGTGGACCTGGGCGGAAATGTCTTCCGCGTCACCATGACGGGCGCTCCTTCGGCATGGACCATGAAGCAGATCGCATCTCTGGGGTGCTCCTCGGCGAACACTTCCTGCGACGCGAACCGCAAGTTCATGTTCGCGCCCAGCGTCATCAAGACTGCCACCGGCGAGTACACGCTGCTGGTCGGCTCCGGCGATCGCGAAAAGCCGATCACCGGCTACGCGGCCGCCACGGCGGTGACGAACTACTTCTTCATGTTCAAGGACAAGCCTGACGACGCCACTTACCCCGGGACGGCCGGTTGCGGCGCCGCGGTCATCTGCCTGAACTCGCTCCTCGAGATCCCGCGCGACGGCGCCTCCCCGACCAGCCTCGGCACGTACAAGGGCTGGTACCTCGGCCTGAATTCGACGGAGCAGGTGGTGACCCAGGCATTGACGATCTTCAGCGTCGTCACCTTCAGCACCCATGAGCCCGCAGTCTCCTCCGACGTCAGAACCGCCGGCACCTGCAGCAACCTGGGAACCACCCGGGTGTACAACGTGGGCTATGAGTTCGGCAAGCCGGTGGCGGACACGCGCTACGAGGACGTTGCCGGCGACGGCCTGCCGCCCACGGCCACCGCCGGCCTGGTCACCCTGGATACGGGCGAGACAGTTCCTTTCTGCATCGGCTGTTCCGGCGACTCCCCGCTGGAGTCCAAGAGGCCGACGGCATCTTCGTCTTCGGTCATGCCCAAGGGGCGACTCTACTGGTACCTCGAAAAGAAATGACAGCCGACCTCCCCTTGGCCAGCCGACGTGCGGGCGCCGGCAACGCCGGCGGCTTCACCCTGGTCGAGATGCTCGTGACGCTCACGCTTCTGGGCATCCTGGCCGCCATCGCCGTCCCCTCCTTCAACGAGGCGTTCCTCAGCAATCGACTGGCGTCGTACAGCAACTCTTTCCTGGCCAGCACGACGATGGCCCGAAGCGAGGCCATCAATCGGGCGGGGAATGGCGGGCAGGTGATCATGTGCAGGTCGTCCAACGGGACCAGCTGCGCCACCAGCGGCGGCTGGCAGCAGGGATGGATCGTGTTCGGCGACACCGGGGCAGGGGCGAACAAGCGCAACGGCGTGCTGGACGCTGACGAGACCCGCATCCTCTATCACCAGGCCCTTTCTGCCGATTACTCGTTCACGAATACCGCGGCAGACGCGAACGCCTATACGCTGAAGTACCAGCCCACCGGATTGCTTCCGGATACCGGGTACCCCGTGGAGCTGGTTCTGTGCCGCCTCACGCCGTCCCCCGGGACCCAGGGGCGGACGATTACCATCAGCGCGACCGGCCGCGTCTCGGTGGCGACCAACCGCAACGGCACCTGCCCCTGACGGCTTCTGGTTTTTTTTCACATCCTTAAGTTTTAGCAATCCACTGCACGGCTAACACGTCGTCACTAGAGTGGGGGCATGAACAAGCCCCACACCCCCGGAGCCCGCGGCCGTGCCACGCAGCAGGGTTTCACCCTCATCGAGATGCTGATCGTGATGGCTGTCCTGGTCATCCTGATGCCGATGGGCATTTCGCAGTTGAACGGCGTCCTGGACTCGCTCAAGCTCACGGCAGCGTCGAACGGCCTGGTGTCGCACTTCCATTTCGCGCGCAGCGAGGCGATCAAGCGCAATGGGCGAGTCGTACTCTGCAAATCGGCCGACGGGCGGGGGTGTTCTTCGACGGGTGGCTGGGACCAGGGCTGGATCGTCTTCGACGACACCAACGGCAATGGCCAAAGAGAGGCTTCGGAGACGCTCCTCGCCCGCGAAGACCGGCTGCCCGGGGTGTTGAGGCTGACCGGCAACCTGAACGTTGCCCGGTACGTGTCCTTCGCGCCGAACGGGGCCACCAAGCTTTCCAGCGGGGCCTTCCAGGCGGGCACGTTGACGATCTGCAGGTACTCGACGGAAGCGGCAGAAGCGCGGCAGGTGATCCTCAACGCGGTCGGCCGCCCCCGGGTGCAGCGAGCGATCCTTCCGGACTGCGCCTGAACGTTACCGCCGCACCTCGTCCACCAGCGTCTTGAACTCGTCGATGTCCTCGAAGCTGCGGTAAACGCTGGCGAAGCGGACGTACGCCACCTTGTCGAGCTTCTTCAGCTCGCGCATCACCAGCTCGCCGATGCGCGCAGAAGGTATTTCCCTCACACCCAGGTTCAGCAGCTTTTCCTCGATGCGCTCCACGGCGCTATCGATCTGCTCGGTGCTTACCGGACGTTTGCGCAGCGCCAGGTTGAAAGAGCCGAGCAGCTTGGCGCGCTGGTAGTCGATGCGCCGGCCGTCCTTCTTGACGACGGCCGGGAAGGTGACATCCGGCCGCTCGTAGGTGGTGAAGCGCTTTTCGCAGCTTGCGCACTGGCGCCGGCGGCGGATGAAGTCCCCGTCCTCCGACACACGCGTTTCCACCACCTGGGTGTCGGCGTTGCCGCAGAACGGACACTTCATGGCGTCATTCCATCAGCCGTAGACGGGGAAGCGCCGGGTGAGGGCGTTGACCTTCTCGCGCACGGCCGCGACGTTGTTCGCGTCGCGCGGGTTGTCCAGCACGTCGGCGACCAGGTTGGCCGTCAGGCGCGCTTCCTCTTCCTTGAAGCCGCGGGTGGTCATGGCCGGAGTGCCGATGCGCACGCCGCTGGTGACCATCGGCTTTTCCGGATCGTTCGGAATCGCGTTCTTGTTGATGGTCATGTGGGCGTTGCCCAGGACGGCCTCGGCCTCCTTGCCGGTGATGCCCTTGGCGCGCAGGTCGACCAGCATCACGTGGCTTTCGGTGCGGCCGCTCACGATGCGCAGGCCGCGCTGCACCAGGGTTTCGGCCACGACCTGGGCGTTCTTGGCGACCTGCTGCTGGTAGAGCTTGAATTCGGGGGCCAGCGCCTCCTTGAAGGCCACGGCCTTGGCGGCGATCACGTGCATCAGCGGGCCGCCCTGCAGGCCGGGGAAGATCGCGCTGTTGATGGCTTTCTCGTGCTCGGCCTTCATCAGGATGAAGCCGCCGCGCGGGCCGCGCAGGCTCTTGTGCGTGGTCGAGGTCACGACGTCGGCGTGCGGGACCGGGTTGGGGTAGACGCCCGCGGCGATCAGGCCGGCGTAGTGCGCCATGTCGACCATGAAGATCGCGCCCACGGCCCTGGCCACCTTGGCGAAGCGCTCGAAGTCGATGCGCAGGGCATAGGCGGAGGCGCCCGCGATGATCAGCTTGGGGCGCGTCTCGAGCGCCTTGCGCTCCATCGCGTCGTAGTCGATCTCTTCCTTCTCGTTCAGGCCGTAGGAGACGACGTTGAACCACTTGCCGCTCATATTAAGAGCCATGCCATGCGTCAGGTGCCCGCCTTCGGCCAGGCTCATGCCCATGATGGTGTCGCCGGGCTTGAGGAACGCCAGGAATACGGCTTCGTTGGCCTGGGCACCGGAGTGCGGCTGCACGTTGGCGGCGTCGGAGCCGAAGATCTGCTTGATGCGCGAGAGGGCCAGCTGCTCGGCGATGTCCACGTTCTCGCAGCCGCCGTAATACCGCTTGCCGGGATAGCCCTCGGCGTATTTGTTGGTGAGCTGGGTCCCTTGCGCCGCCATGACGGCGGGAGAGGCGTAGTTCTCGCTGGCGATCAGCTCGATGTGCTCTTCCTGGCGCTTGTTCTCGGCCAGGATGGCGGCCCACAGTTCGGGATCGGTTTGCTCGACGAGGATATTGCGGTGGTACATGCGGCAGTCCTTAAGACGGTGGTCCCTGTTCATGGAACAAGGGCTGCCCAGGCGAACGGCTGATCGCGGGATTGGGCCCGCGGCACGCTCCCCAGTGGTTGGCGCAGGTGAACCCTGCGGTGATCTCCACGTCAGCGCCGGCCGTCCCCGCGAGGGTCGCCGCGCCTATCGCCAGTCGCGTACACCGCAAGTGTAGCGGACGGGCAAAGTCCCGTTCAAGAGATCGTGGCGACCTTGTCCTCGACCAGGGGCTGCGGCTCGACGGGTGCCACCGTGCGCACCACGGGCGGCTGCGGCGGGAGCAGCGGCACCGACCGGCCGGCGGCCACCAGCTTCAGGCGGGCGTGTTCGGCCAGCACCTTGTCGGCGTAGCCGTTGTCGTCTTCGAGGTTCGCCGCGCCGACGTAGAACTTGAGCCCGGCCTGCAGCGAACCCGCACGCCGGATGCACTCCTGCAGCACCTTGACGCCCACCCGCAGGTTGGTGACGGGGTCGAACGCGGCGAGCTTGCCGCCGAAATACTCGTACTTGTCGCTGTGAACGCCCGTCATGACCTGCATGAGGCCCTGGGCGCCCACCGAACTCTGGGCGAACGGGTTGAAGCCCGACTCGATGGCCATGATGGCCAGGATCAGGGTCGGGTCGAGCTTGTCGCGATTGCCGATCTCGTACGCTTCGGCCACCAGGGCGCCGAGCGGCTCCGGCGCCACGCGGTACTTCTTGCTGAGCCAATACGCCACGGCGGCCTGCTGCTTGGGCAGGTCGGTCGGGTTCACGGCCGTCGCGCGGTCGATCGCGTCGAGCTGGATCGGCATGCCCACGGCAGCCGACTGGCGGGCCTGCAGCCAGCTCATCAACTTGGTTTCGCCGGCTTGACGCAGGTCAGGCCGGGCTGTCAGGGTGATCACGCAAAACACGGTGGCCAGGCCGACGAGGGCAAAGCCGTTGTGGGTGATCTCAAAAAAGCCGTCGGCGATATCGGACGTGAAGGTCCTCAAGGCGCGGCCAGTTTTTCCTAACGCTGTCATAGCACTTCCTTTCTACGCGCGGGCCTGCACCGCGACACTGCTCTTGGCAGCATCACACCGTCAGGCTCCTCGTTTGGATTGGTACGCCATCAAATTGCCGGGAGCCCTTGGCAGGGCTCGTCGCAGCGAATTCGACTTAGCCGGGGTCGGCAGCGGATTCGGGTTGTCCCTAGTACTTTTGCTGGGGACGGCGAATTCTAGGGGCCGACCTAATAACAGGTCAAGAATATCAAACACCTTTGATATGTACATATTACATAATGACAGATCAATTTACTCCCATCCGGGCACTATTTCCTGTCGGAAATCGTCCCCTTCCAGCGTGGGAACTCCCCGACAGTACGGGGGTCGCGCGCTGGTTTGCTGCAAAAACCATAGCGGCATGTCCTGGATTGGAGCGGTCCAGGCGCCAAACCGTATCGCTCCGGCGGCGGAGGCGCCATTGCACGCTTTCCATGTCATGAAAATAATCCGGGAGGCAACCGCTCTTGCGGAACGGGGCGAGTAACAGAGTTTGGCGGCTCTAGCGCGGCCGGGGCACTGGTTGGGTTCCATGCTCCCGCTGCGGCACCTTGTCAAGGCAATATCCGCAATCATGGGGGAGCTCGCCATTGAAAACGCCGCCTTGAAAAGCGTTGTGCGCTGCACTACCTTGAAGGTGTCCGAGTGATCGGGCATTCAGCCGGTAGGGCCGCTTCGGCGGTAGCCCCGGCCCCACTTGGAAGCAATCTCTTGCTTCCGGCGCAACCGGGGACTTCGAACTCCCTGTTTGCGAACCCAGGCGGCGAAAGACGATAGGTCAGCCGTCAAGCCCGGCAGGCGGTTTTGCTACCTGTCCGGGCTTTCTCATTTGTGCTCCTTTTCCGTTCGCCTTGCGCCAGCTCAGTTACGGCCGGCAACGCCGGACTGCGTTTCGCGGCGAGAATAGCGGTTTGCCCTCTTCGCGAGGGCTTTCCAACGCACCCAAGAAACGCAGTGACCCAAGCTACCCTGAAACCCACCGACACCCACTCGCTCGACACACTGACGGGTGGCGCATTCTCGGCGCCCACGTCCGGCGAGCGCGCCGCGCGCGTTCGCGAATGGCTGGCCGCCGACCCGAGCCTCGAGCAGATGCAGGAGGTTTTTCGCGAACTCAGCGGCCGGGACAAGGGCGCCGCCAAGCTGCTGCGCGAGAGGCTGGACGAGATCAGGCGCAGCCGCGGCCAGGAGGCCATCGCCGCCGAATGGGCCGAGAAAGCCCGCGTGCTGCTGGGGCAGTCCAAGCTGAACATCGCCGACGCGATGGCCTGGCAGCGCGATGCGGCCAAGGCCGGCGCGCCGCTCAGCCGTGAGCCGCTTGCCGGGCTGAAAGGACAACTGGCCGACCGCATTCGCGGCATCGAGGACCTGCAGCACCGGGTGCAGGTCCAGCGCGAAGCCGCCGTGTTGCTGGCCCAGCGCATCGAGGTGCTTTCCACCAAATCCTGGCGCGACGCGCAAGCGGCGGCCGATGCGCTGGCCGGCGACGTGCCGGCCTGGCAGGGCCAAGCCCAGGCGCTGCTGGAGGATGCCAACTGGGGCAGCGTGGACACCAAGTTCCCGCCCCTGCTCGAGGCGTCGCGCACCCAGCTCCAGATGGTCTGGGACGCTTTCCAGAGCGCGTTGTCCCAAGCGGTGGCCGCCGCGCAGGATCCGGCCGCCCCTTTGCCTCCGGTGCCGGTGTGGGCCGACGAGCTGCGCGCCGCCCGGGGTGTCGCGGTCGAAGTCCCGGCCAAGCCGTCCAAACCCAAGGTCGACCCGGAAGTGCGATCGCGCGCCAACGAGGTCGTGCGGGAAGTGCTGGCCAAACTGGAGCAGGAAATCGCGGAAGGGCATGGCAAGGCCAGCGCCGGTGCCGCGGCGGCCCTGCGCAACGCGCTCAAGGAACATGGCAAGCTGATCGACGACAAGCTCGAGAACCAGGCCCATGCCGCGCTGGCCGCGGCCGGCGAGCTGGAAGGCTGGCAGCGCTGGCGTGCGGACCAGCTGCGGCAGGAACTGGTTGCCAAGGCCGAGGGGCTGTTCGAGCACCCCGCGCCGGTGGAGGGCCAGGAGCCGCAGCCGCCCAAGCCCCGCTATGGCGGGCGCAAGATGCAGGAGCAGCTTCGCGCATTGCGCGAGCAGTGGAAGCAGACCGACCAGGGCGGCGTGCCGAATCACGCGCTGTGGAAGCGCTTCGACGACGCCTGCAACCAAGCCTACAAGGTCGTGGAAGCCTGGCTCGACAAGGTCAAGGCCGAATCCGCGGAGCACAAGGCGCAGCGGCTGGCACTGATCGAGGAAGTGAAGGCCTGGGCGGCGGAGAACGCCACCGCGCGCGACGGCGACTGGAAGGGGTTCAACCGGATCCTGAACCAGTTCGAAAGCCGCTGGCGCGAGGCCGGCCACCTGAGCGAGAAGGCTTTCGCCGAGATGCAGCCGCTCTGGAAGGAGGCCATCCAGGCCGCCGCGGCCCCGCTCGAGGCGGTGCAAAAGCAGAGCCTGGAGCGCCGCCACGCGATGATCGAGGAGGCGAAGGCGCTGGGAGCCGCGCCGATGCTGCGCGTCGATGCCGTCAAGGCCCTGCAGCAGCGCTGGCAGGCGGAGGCACAGGGGATCCCCCTGGACCGCAAGCACGAACAGAAGCTGTGGGATGCCTTCCGCAAGCCCATCGACGAGGCGTTCAACCGCAAGGGCGAGGAGCGCGAGAGGGCCGCCGCTGCGCTCAGCGACCGGGATCGCGTGGTACTCGAGGCCTCCAAGGCGCTCGAGGCCGCGAACGCGACGGGCGACGCGCAGAAGATCAAGGCCGCGATGGCCTCGCTGGAAGCGGCGTTGCACGGCCAGGCGCAAGCCGCCGCGGCCGTGGCCGCGGCCGGCCCGGCACTGGTGGCGCCGCCGTCGGAAGCCCCGACCGATCTCGCGCCGGCCACGGAGCCGGCCGAAGCCACCGCAGGTGAAACCCAGGGTGAGGGACCGACCGAGGCGCCGGCCGAAGCACCAGCCGCCGAACCCGCGCCACCGCCCAAGGCTTTGCCGAAGCCCGTCATCGCGATGCGTGGCGACGATCGCCCCGGCATGAAGAAGTCGGAGCCGATGCCGGCCGGCCGCGGCGGCAAGTTCGGCGACCGCAAGGGCGCGCCGGGGAAGTTTGGCGAGAGGCGCGACGACCGGGGCGCTCCGCGCGATGCACGCGGCGACGGGCGCTTCGGTGGCGGCCGTTTCGGCGACCGGCCGGCGATGGAAGACCGGGGCCCCCGCCTGGGTGACGTCGCCTTCCGCGCCCAGCGCGAAGCGCTGGAGCACGCGCAATCCACACTGAAAAAGTTAGCTGCGCAGGCGCACGGCGAGGCACTGGCGCAATTGATGACGGCATGGGAGCAGCGCTCCGCCGACCAGGTGCCGAACCAGCAGGAGCTGGGCAAGGGTGTGGCGCCGGCGGTGCGCAGCAGCTGGGTCCAGGCGATCGGCGCGCCGCCTTCGGGCGACCCGTCCGAAGCGATGCTGCGGCTGGAGATCGCCGGCGAAGCGCCGACGCCCGCCGAACACATCGGCGCCCGGCGCCAGTTGCAGCTTCACCTGCTGACCCGCCGCAACGACCCGTCACCGGCCCAGACCTGGGGCCAGGACACGGCCAAGGTGCTGGCCGCCGCCTATGACGACGCGCTGGCGCGCCGCCTGCAGGGCGTGCTCAAGACGCTGCTGCGCCGTTGACCGCCGGCGGGCCGAAGAAACTGTCGAAGAGCGACCGCAGCGGCGCGAACTCGCGCGAGAAGCGCTCGCGGTTGACGAAGTAGGCTTCGCAGGCAACGGCGAAGAATTCGTCGATCGCGGTCGCGCCGTACGGGTCGAGCCACGTCGGCTCGCCGCCGAAGCGCTCCGCGATGATGGCCTTCTCGCGAAAGCCCGCGTACTCTGCCTGCATGACGGCCAGCCAGGCCTGCCGCAGCTCGCGCGATCGCAGGGGCGGGCAGCCGTCGGGCTGGCCGTCGCGCATGTCGATCTTGTGGATGAACTCGTGGATCACCACGTTGTAGCCCGCGTCGGCGGTGTCCCCCGCGTTGTCCACGTCGCGCCAGTTCAGCATGACCGGCCCGCCGTCCATCGCCTCGCCCGCGAGCACTTCGCCGTAATCGTGGACGACGCCGGTTTCGTCGGTGAGGGTGCGGCGCGCGAGCACCTCGTCCGCGTGCACGACGATGCCGACGAAGTCGTCGTACCAATCCAGGCCCAGGTTCAGCACCGGCAGCACCGCCTGCGCCGCGATCGACAGCGCGACGGCGTCGGTGATCTCGAAGCCATGCGCGCCATGGAACTCCTTGCCGGCGAGAAAGCGCGAAGCCAACTCACGCAGCCTCACCAACTCCTGCGACGATCGCTGCGCAAGGAAGGGATAGCGCGCCATCACGCCGTGCCAGAGGGCATCCGGGATGGCCGGCGCCGGGAGGCGCTTGCGGAGCCAGCCGAACATCACGCCAGCGGAATCCGGCGCGCACCGTCCGCCGTGAGGCGCAGTGCTTCCAGCCGGGGCGGCGCGGCGACCGCGTCCCAATCGCTCAGTACCGTGCGCAGCCGCCCGGCCAGGGGGTGGTCGGCGGGTTTGTGGGTGTGGCCGTGGATCATCGCGTGCGCGTCCGCCGCCTCCAGCCATGCAAGCGTCGCGGGGCCGTCCACATCGGCGTAGTCGATGCCCGAGCGTTTGCGTGACTCGCTTTGTTCGCGCAGCTGCCGGGCGATCGCCTGGCGCTGCGCCAGCGGCCTGGCGAGGAACTCGCGCTGCCACTCGCGCGAGCGCACCTGCTCGCGAAAGCGCATGTATTCGGTATCGTCCAGGCACAGGGCGTCCCCGTGCGTGAGCAGCCAGCGCTTGCCCGCGAAGTCCAGCACGGTCGGGTCGGGCAGCAGCGTGGTTCGGCATGCCTGGAGAAAGCCTTCACCCACCAGGAAATCGCGGTTGCCGTGCATGAAGAACACAGGCGCCCGGCTTGCGGCGGCCTGCAACACCGAGGCGCAATCGGCCAGGAAGCCGGGCTCGCCGGCCGCGTCGTCACCGACCCAGACCTCGAACAGGTCCCCGAGGATGAAGATCGCATCCGCCGGCGTCTGCGCCATGTAGCGGCGCCACGCCTCGAAGGTCCCGGGCTCCGCGGCCTGCAGGTGCAGGTCCGAGATGAAGTCGACCGTGCGCCACGGGGCGGGCGCGAGCAGCTCCGCGATGGGGGGCACGGCCGGATGGGTCACTGCAGCGCGACGGCCTTTTCGATCACGACGTCCTCGGCGGGCACATCGCCATGGCCGCCCTTGTTGCCCGTCTTCACGCCCGCGATGCGGTCCACCACGTCGGTGCCGGCCACGACCTTGCCGAACACGGCATAGCCCCAGCCCTGCATGCTGGGCGCGGTGTGGTTGAGGAAGTCGTTGTTGGCCACGTTGATGAAGAACTGGGCGCTGGCCGAATGCGGCGCCTGTGTGCGCGCCATGGCGACGGTGTACTTGTTGTTCTTCAGGCCGTTGTTGGCCTCGTTCTCGATCTGCGCGTCGGTGGGCTTTTGCTTCATGCCGGGCTCGAAGCCGCCGCCCTGCACCATGAAACCGGGGATCACCCGGTGGAAGATGGTGTTGTCGTAGTGGCCCTTGTTGACGTAGGACAGGAAATTGGCCACCGTCTTGGGCGCCTTGTCCTGGTCCAGCTCGAGGGTGATGAGGCCGTAGCCGGCGATGTGGAGTTCGACTTTGGGGTTGCTCATGGGAAATCCTTTTCTATTTGACGAGTTCGGCCGAGCGGATGACGATCGGCGTCTTGGGCACGTCGCTGGGGAACGGCCCCGCGGCGCCGGTGGGAGTGACCTTGATCTTGTTGACCACGTCCATGCCGCTCACGACCTTGCCGAACACGGTGTAGCCGTACAGCTGCGGCGAGTTCACCAGCTGCGCGCGCGGCACGTTTTCATAGACGCGGCCCTTGTGCTCGAAGCGCGGCACGGGGTCGCCGGGCGGGATCACGACCGGGTCGAGGAAGGCGTTGTCCTTCACGTTGATGAAGAACTGGGAACTCGCGGAGTGCGGCTCGCTCGTGCGGGCCATCGCCAGGGTACCCACGACGTTCTTCGGGCCGCCCTTGGCCAGCGCCTCCTGGCCTTCGTGCTGGATCGGCGGGCGCGTGGGCTTCTGAACGTAGCTGGCGTCGAAGCCGCCGCCCTGCACCATGAAGTTGTCGATGACGCGGTGGAACACGGTGCCGTCGTAGTGCTTGTCCTTCACGTACTGCAGGAAGTTGGCCACCGTCTTGGGCGCCTTGTCCGGATAGACCTCGACGACGAAATCGCCGGCGGACGTGGTGAACTTCACCCGGGGCGCTTCCTGCGCGGCCGAGGGAAGCGCGGCGAGCGTCGCGGCCGCGGCGAGCGCGAGGGCCGCAGCGCGGCGTGTGATGGCTGTCATCGGCTGATTACTCCTTCTTGGATTTGGTTTGCCCATGGTACCGGCACGCGGGCCGGCGTGGGACGGCTCAGTCAGGACCCCGCGGCCTTGGCGCCAGGCTGTGCCGCGCCTCTGGCTGCGGCCGGGAAAAGTTGGCGGATCAGCGCGAGCTTGGGTGCGGCGGTGGTGTTCGCGGCGTCCAGCTGCTGGGCCCGGCCGTAAGACTGGCTTGCGAGGCGTGCATACACGTCGCCCAGGTTCTCGTGCGCGATGGCGTAGCCCGGGTTGGCGCGGATGGCCACCTCCAGCGCCGCGCGCGCCTTGTCGAACTGGCTCTGCGCGGCGTACAGCACCGCGAGGTTGTTGTACGGTTCGGGCAGCTCGGGGTAGTCTTCCGTGAGGCGCGTGAACGTCGCGATCGCATCGGCACTGCGGCCCATCTCGGTCTGCACCACGCCCCTCAGGAACCGCATCTGCGGATCGCGCGGCCTGGCCGCCAGGAACTGGTCCGCCTTCGCCAGGGCCTGCGCGTACTGGCCCGAGCGCATCAGCTGCGTGACGTCGGCCTGGTCGTCGGCCAGCGCGGCCGGGGGCAACGCCGCCGCCGCAAGCAGGGCCAGCAGGCGCAGGGCGCGGGGCAAGGCGAAGCGGGCGTGCGTCATAAGGGCTCGGTGGATTCTCGCGCGTGTGACAAGCCCGGACGGGGGGCTATATACTGCGCTGGATTGTAGCCGCCGGCTCTGTGTGCGCAGCCCCGGCAAGTAACGAACCCCCAGACGATTCGAACAGCGCCGCGAGCGAAACGTATCCACGCCAGCGGCCCCGACCATCCATGAGCCTGCGCATCTACAACACGCTGTCGCGTGCCCTGGAAGACTTTTCCCCGATCGAGCCGGGCCGCGTACGGATGTACGTGTGCGGCATCACCGTCTACGACCTGTGCCATGTCGGCCACGCCCGCGCCAACATCGCCTTCGATGTCGTCCAGCGATGGCTCAAGGCCAGCGGCTACAAGGTCACGTTCGTGCGCAACATCACCGACATCGAGGACAAGATCATCCGCCGCGCCGTGGAGAACGGCGAGACCGTCCGCGCGCTCACGGACCGAATGATCGCCGAGATGTATGTCGACTTCGACGCGCTGGGCATCGAGCGCCCCACGCATGACCCGCGCGCGACCGACTACGTGCCGCAGATGCTGGACATCGTGAAGAAGCTGGAGGGCAAGGGCCTCGCATACACGGCCGAAGGCGGCGACGTGAACTACGCGGTGCGCCGCTTCCCCGGATACGGCAAGCTTTCCGGCAAGTCGCTAGACGAGCTGCACGCAGGCGAGCGTGTCGCCGTGCTGGACGGCAAGGAAGACCCGCTGGACTTCGTGCTCTGGAAGACCGCCAAGCCGAGCGAGCCGGACGATGCCAAATGGGACAGCAGCTATGGCAAGGGCCGCCCCGGCTGGCACATCGAGTGCTCCGCCATGGCCCGCGCGCTCCTGGGCGAAACGTTCGACATCCACGGCGGCGGGGCGGACCTCCAGTTCCCCCACCACGAGAACGAGATCGCGCAGAGCGAGGGCGCGTTCGGCAAGCCGCTGGCCCATTACTGGATGCACAACGGCTTCCTGAACATCGACAACGAGAAGATGTCGAAGTCGCTCGGCAACTTCTTCACCATCCGCGACGTGCTCCGGAAGTTCGACGCGGAAACCGTGCGCTTCTTCGTCGTGCGCTCGCACTACCGCAGCCCGCTGAACTACAGCGACGTTCACCTCGAGGATGCGCGCGGCGCACTGAAGCGCCTGTACACCGCGCTCGACCTGGTCGCGCCCGCGCCGGTGGCGATCGACTGGTCGCAGCCCTACGCGGCGCGGTTCAAGGCGGCGATGGACAACGACTTCGCGACATCCGAGGCGATGGCGGTGCTGTTCGACCTGGCGGCGGAAGTGAACCGCGGCAAGTCCGCGGAACTCGCGGGCCTGCTCAAGGCATTGGGCGGCTGCCTGGGCATCCTGCAGGGCGAGCCGAAGGCCTTCCTGCGCGCCGGAACGCAGCTCGACGAAGCCACCATCGCCGGCCTCATCGCGCAGCGCGCGGCGGCCAAGCAGGCGAAGGACTTCGCCGAGGCCGACCGTATCCGCAACGAGCTGTTGGCGCAGGGCATCGTGCTGAAGGATTCGCCCGCCGGCACGACCTGGGAGGCCGCGTCTTGAGCGCCTCCCTGCAGATCGTGCAAGCCACGCCCGGGTACTGGGATGAGGCCTGCCGCCACCTGGCACGCAAGGACCGCGTGATGAAGCGGCTGATCCCCCAGTTTGGGGACGCCTGCCTGCAGTCGCGCGGCGACGCGTTCACCACGCTCGCTCGCAGCATCGTCGGCCAGCAGATCTCGGTGAAGGCGGCGCAGACGGTGTGGGACCGCTTCGCGAAACTGCCGCGGCGCATGAGCGCGGGCAACGTGCTCAAGCTCAAGGTCGACGACATGCAGGCGGCGGGCCTGTCTGCCCGCAAGATCGAATACCTGGTGGACCTCGCGCTGCATTTCGATTCCGGCGCCATCCATGCCGATGCGTGGACGGACATGACGGACGACGAGATCATCGCGGAGCTGGTCGGCATCCGCGGCATCGGCCGCTGGACGGCCGAGATGTTCCTCATCTTCCACCTGATGCGGCCCAACGTGCTGCCGCTGGACGACATCGGCCTGCTCAACGGCATCAGCCGCAACTACTTCTCGGGCGACCCGGTCAGCCGCAGCGACGCGCGCGAGGTCGCAGCCGCCTGGGTTCCATATTGCAGTGTCGCGACTTGGTATATTTGGCGCTCGCTGGACCCCTTGCCGGTCGAGTATTAGCCGGCGCCCCCGCGACCACAAGACAAGGAGCAAACCTTGGCCAAGAAGACATTCCTCGATTTCGAGCAGCCCATTGCGGAGCTCGAGACGAAGATCGAAGAATTGCGCTACGTGCAGACGGAGTCGGCGGTCGACATCTCGGAGGAGATCGACCAGCTGTCCAAGAAGAGCCAGCAGCTCACCAAGGACATCTACAGCGACCTCACGCCCTGGCAGATCACCAAGATCGCCCGGCACCCCGAGCGCCCGTACACGCTCGACTATGTCAACGAGATCTTCACCGATTTCATCGAACTGCACGGCGACCGCCATTTCTCGGATGACCTGTCCATCGTCGGCGGGCTCGCGCGCTTCAACGGCAACGCCTGCATGGTGCTGGGCCACCAGAAGGGCCGCGATACCAGGGAGCGCGCGCTGCGCAACTTCGGCATGAGCCGGCCCGAGGGCTACCGCAAGGCGCTGCGCCTGATGAAGACCGCCGAGAAGTTCAAGCTGCCGGTCTTCACCTTCGTGGACACGCCGGGCGCGTACCCGGGTATCGACGCGGAAGAGCGCGGCCAGTCGGAGGCCATCGGCCGCAACATCTTCGAGATGGCGCAGCTGGAAGTGCCGATCATCACCACCGTCATCGGCGAGGGCGGCTCGGGCGGCGCGCTCGCCATCTCTGTGGCCGACCAGGTGCTCATGCTCCAGTACTCGATCTACTCCGTGATCAGCCCGGAAGGCTGCGCGTCGATCCTCTGGAAGACGTCCGAGAAGGCGCAGGACGCCGCGGATGCCATGGGCATCACGGCGCACCGGCTGAAGGCGCTGGGATTGATCGACAAGATCGTGAGCGAGCCGGTCGGCGGCGCGCACCGCGACCACAAGCAGATGGCAGCCTTCCTCAAGCGCGCGCTCAACGACGCCTGGCGGCAATTGGCCGACCTGAAGGTGCGTGAGCTCCTGGAGCGGCGCTACGAGCGCCTGCAAAGTTACGGCCGTTTCACGGACACCAAGGCCGAAGCGCGCTAGCCGGCGCCGAGCCGCTTCCAGCCGGCTTCGCCCCCCTCGGGGGCAGGGCGTCAGCCCATGGGCGCGCTAGTCGTATTTGTAGGCGAGCTCGGTCTCGACCAGCATCACCTCGTCCACGGGCTGGAACTTCCAGCCTGACACGGCTTCGACCGAAGCCTTGTTGAGCGACCGGTTGGTGCTCGTGACAACTTTCACGGCCCCGGTGGAGCCGTCCGGGTTGACTTCGAACGAAACCTTCACCACCCCCGATGGCCGCTCGCGCAGCAGCGCCATGGGCAACCGTGGCTCGTCGGTCCTGACCGGGATGATCTCGCGGCGAATGGCGGCGATGGGTACGGGCTCTACCGCTTTCGGCGCCAAGGCCGCGACGGGTTCCGCGGCGGGCTGCGGCTGGGCCGCGGGGGCGGGCGCAGGCGGTACGGCGCGCGGCTGGACGGCCGCGTGCTCCACCGGCGCCGGCGCGGCGGGCCGCTTGGGTTCTGCCTTGGCCTCCGGCGCTGGGGCCGGCTTGGCCCGCGCAGGCGCGTTGGCGTGCTGGAGAATGAACCGATAAGGGCTGAGCGCCTGGCGGCGCAACGCCTCGCTCGGCGCGTCGCCGGCTGCTGCGGCGGCCATGGGCGGTCCCGCTTGGCCGAAAGCCGGGCTTCCTGCCAGGAACCCGCCGGTTGCGATGGCCAGCCCTGCGATCAGGGCCCAGGCGCGGCAAGCCTTGTGGGCCGGCGCGCCGATCGAGCACGTATCCATGTGTAACCTCTTGTGCGCCGGATTCTAGGGTACGCGGCCGGTTACCTTCTCCGGGTAAATGAGGATGCCACTGACGCCCCCGATAATCTCCCGATGCCGCCTTGCCTCGACGTTCACCGGTCCGTCCCCGGGGGGGCTGCGCCATGGGCCTGACCGTCCCCGCGGCCCTGCGGGCTTTCGCGCCGGCGTTGCCCGCGGCCGTCGCCTATAGCGGCGGCGCGGACTCCACCGCCTTGCTCGTGGCTGCCGCGCGGGCCTGGCCGGGCCGAATCCATGCCGTGCACGTGAACCACGGGCTGCAGGCCGCGGCCGACGATTTCGCCCGGTACTGCCAGGGATTCTGCGACGGGTTGGGCGTTCCGCTGCACCAAGTCAACGTGGATGCGCGTCACCAAAGCGGGGAGAGCCCGGAAGACGCCGCGCGCAAGGCGCGCTACGCGGCGCTGGCGCAGGCGGCACTGGCGCTGGGCCTGCACGCCGTGTGGCTCGCCCAGCACGCCGATGACCAGGTGGAAACCATGCTGCTGGCCCTGAGCCGCGGCGCCGGTTTGCCGGGCCTCGCGGCCATGCCGGCCTCGTTCGATCGGCATGGCATGCGGTTCGAGCGCCCGTTGCTGGGCGTGAGCGGCCCGGCCATCCGCGAGTGGCTGCGCGGAGAGGGCGTGGACTTCGTCGAGGACCCGACCAACCAGGACCGCAGCTTCACTCGCAACCGCATCCGGCATGAGCTGCTGCCCGCACTGGAACGGGCGTTCCCCCAGTTCCGCGACACCTTCGCCCGCTCCGCGCGCCACGCGGCGCAGGCGCAAAGGGTGCTTTCGGCGATCGCCGCCGAGGACCTTTCCCGCGTGGGCGACCCGCCCTCGATCGCCGGGCTGCGCGCGCTCGACCGGGAGCGCCAGGCCAACCTGTTGAGGCACTGGCTGCTGGCGACGCACAAGGTGCGCGCGAACGCTGCGCAGCTGGAAGAACTGATGAACCAGGTGGCGGCGTGCTCGACCCGGGGGCACGACATCCGCATCAAGGCCGCAACGGGCTTCGTCGAGCGCGACGGGGAGTGCCTGCTCTTCCGGCCGCACCGGGACGCGTAGGTATAATCCCGAGGGTTCCCGGCGGTCCCGCCCGCCTCATCGGTTGCCCCGCAACCATCGCGCCTCACCTCACTCTCCTTCCTTCCGATGGCATTGATCGTTCACAAATACGGCGGCACGTCGATGGGCTCGACCGAGCGCATCCGCAACGTCGCCAAGCGCGTGGCCAAGTGGCAGCGCGCGGGCCACCAGATGGTGGTGGTGCCCAGCGCCATGAGCGGCGAGACCAACCGCCTGCTGGCCCTGGCCAAGGAACTGGCGCCGGCCAAGCAGACCGATGCGATGTGCCGGGAACTCGACATGCTGGCCGCCACCGGCGAGCAGGCTTCATCGGCGCTGCTGGCGCTCGCGTTGCAAGCCGAGGGCCTGGAAGCCGTGAGCTACGCCGGCTGGCAGGTGCCCGTCAAGACCAACAGCGCGTACACCAAGGCCCGCATCGAGTCGATCGACGACAAGCGGGTGCGCGAGGACCTCGCGGCCGGGCGCGTCGTGATCATCACCGGCTTCCAGGGCGTGGACGAAGAGGGCCACATCACGACGCTCGGGCGTGGCGGCAGCGACACCTCGGCAGTGGCCGTGGCGGCGGCCATGAAGGCCGACGAGTGCCTGATCTATACCGACGTGGACGGCGTGTACACGACCGATCCGCGCGTGGTGCCCGAAGCCCGTCGCCTGCATACGGTGAGCTTCGAGGAAATGCTCGAGATGGCCTCCCTGGGCTCCAAGGTCCTGCAGATCCGCTCCGTGGAATTCGCGGGCAAGTACAAGGTCCCGCTGCGCGTGCTCTCCAGCTTCACCCCGTGGGATATCGCCATCGAAGAGGAGGCCGCCTCCGGCACCCTGATCACATTTGAGGAAGACGCAAAAATGGAACAAGCCGTCGTTTCCGGCATCGCCTTCAACCGCGACGAGGCCAAGATTTCGATCCTGAGCGTGCCCGACAGGCCTGGGATCGCCTACAACATCCTGGGCGCAGTGGCCGACGCCAACATCGAGGTCGACGTCATCATCCAGAACATCTCCAAGGACGGCAAGACCGACTTCAGCTTCACTGTGCACCGCAACGATTACGCGCGAACCGTGGACCTGCTCAAGACCAAGGTGTTGCCGGCCCTGGGCACGGATGTGCTGGTGGGCGACACGCGCATCTGCAAGGTCAGCATCGTCGGCATCGGCATGCGCAGCCATGTCGGCATCGCGAGCAAGATGTTCCGGGCGCTGTCCGAGGAAGGCATCAACATCCAGATGATCTCCACCAGCGAGATCAAGACGTCGGTCGTGATCGACGAGAAGTACATGGAGCTCGCGGTGCGGGCCCTGCACCGCGCCTTCGACCTGGACCAGCCCGCCGCCTGAGCTGGTTTCCCCAGTCCGCAGCCGGGCTCGAGGCCCGTTTCGGGCATAATTGCATGCGCCAGGAAACGTGACCGAGTGGCCGAAGGTGCTCCCCTGCTAAGGGAGTATGGGGTGTAGAGCCTCATCGAGGGTTCGAATCCCTCCGTTTCCGCCAAGAGCACCAACGCCCCCATCGGGGCGTTTTTGCTTTCTGCTCTTCCGTGACGAGCAAGCAGGCGCTCGCTACAAAACCCCACAACTGGTAACGCGGTTGCCGAGGCAGCCCCCACAGAATCGCCGGACTTTATTACCGGAGGCAACATGGCGTCACGTCGTATTTCGGTTCTCACACTTTCCGCGGTCGCGACCGTATTGATGTCGCCCGGGATGGCGGTTGCGGCGCAGGCCCCCGGGCTGGAGCGGGCCCAGGTCATCCGTGCGGAAGCAGGCCGGCCCTTGACGGCCGCCAGCAAGGCCGCCCCGGCCGACATCGTCTCCGGCTACCTGCGCAACCGCGGCCGCTCGGCGGCGGTCCTGTCTTCGCTTCGCATCACCCGTAGCAGCCTTGGCGCGCATGGGGTCACGCACCTGCGCATGGAACAGGTGGTGGATGGGCTGAACGTGTACGGCGCCTATGCCAAGGCCGCCGTCAATGGGCGCGGCGAACTGGTGCACGTCGTCGACCGTCTGGTCGAGGTGGCCGCGGCACCGACTCCCAGCCGCGTCGATGCGGCCGCCGCGCTGAACGCCGCGATGGCGCGCGTGCATCCGGGGCAATCGATCGCGTTCCGCGCCGCGGGCGCGCAGGGCAACACCGCGACCTTCGATGGCGGGGCCTTCTTCCATACGGCCGCGACGGTCACGGCCGTCGCCGTTCCGATGGGCAATGGAGCCCTGGACCGCGGCTGGCTCGTCCAGACCTGGACGGAGAAGAGCAACCAGCTCCACCACACCCTGGTCGGCGGCGACGGCCGCGTGCTCGATGTCGAGAACCGGACGGCCTCCGACCGCTACAACGTGTTCGTCGAAGACCCGTCGAAGGGACCGCAGACCGTCGTCAACGGCCCGAGCCCGGGCAACGCGTTGTCGCCGGCCGGCTGGCTGGGCACGGGGGCCCAAACCACGAACAGCATCAGCGGCAACAACGTCAATGCCTACCTGGACACCGACAACAACAACCGTTCCGACCGCAGCGGCACGGCCGTCGCGACGGGCGACTTCCTGACGGCCGCGGACTTGGCCGCGTCGCCCTCGACCACGGGCAACAAGGCCGTGTCCGTGCAGAACCTCTTCTACCTGAACAACATCATCCATGACGTGTTGTATTCCCACGGGTTCAACGAGGCGGCCGGCAACTTCCAGGTCGACAATTTCGGCAAGGGTGGGGCGTCCGGTGACCCGGTGCTGGCCGAGGCCCAGGACGGCGGCGGCACCGACAACGCCAACTTCGCGACGCCCACCGACGGCAAGAAGCCGCGCATGCAGATGTACCTGTGGACGGGCGCGGGGCCGACGCACGAGGTGCGCGTCAACTCGCCGGTCTCCACCAGCTATGCCGCCAAGGGCGCCGAGTTCGGCCCCGCATTGACGAGCACCGGCGTCACCGGGAACGTCGTCACGACCACCCCGGCCGATGGCTGCACCACGATCAGCACCGTGCTGACCGGCAAGGTCGCGGTGATCGATCGCGGCGCGTGCAACTTCTCGATCAAGGCGCTGAACGCGCAAACCGCGGGCGCCGACGCCGTGATCATCGCCAACAACCAGGGCGGCACCGACATCTTCACGATGGGCGGCACGGAGCGCAGGGTGCGGATCCCGGCCGCGATGATCAGCCAGAACGACGGCGCCAGCCTCAAGGGCCTCGCGTCGCCGAACGCCACCGTGCGCAAGCTGGCCGTCCAGCCGCTGCAGCTCGACGGGTCGGTCGACTCCGACATCGTGTTCCATGAGTACGGCCACGGCCTCACCTGGCGCATGATCGGCGGCATGAGCGGACCCCTCGCCGGCGCCGTCGGCGAAGGAACCTCCGACGCCATCTCGATGCTCGTCAACGGCGACGACGTGATCGGCGAGTACTCCTTCAGCAACCCGGTGGGCATCCGGCGCTATCGCTACGAGGGCTATCCGCTGACGTACGCCAATGTGGATGGAGCCGAAGTGCACAACGACGGCGAGATCTACGCGGCCATCATCTGGAAGATGATGGGGCTGTTCGGCGAGAGCAGGCGGGCCGAGCTGTTCCGCTACGTCGTGGACGGCATGAACTACACGCCGGCGACGCCCGCGTACGAGCAGATGCGCGACGGCATCCTGGCTTCGGTGAGCGCCGGTTCGACGCCGGCGGATTGCATGCTGGTCTGGCAGGCGTTCGCGCAGTTTGGCGTTGGCGTCGGCGCTTCGGGGGTCGTGAGCGGTTCCGGGGCGGTGACGATCACGCCTTCCTACACCCCGCCCGCAACCTGCAACTGAGGTTGCCGCTTCCCGGAGGGAACGGAGCCGCCTTCGGGCGGCTTTGTCTTGCCTTGCGGCCGCAGGCCGTACGACGCCGCCGTCACCGCGAGGATGACCGGCAACCGCTGCAGGATCGAAGTGGTGCGGCGTTCATTCATTGAGGGTCTCCGTGGTCTGGACTTGCTACAGCGCGAAAGTATCGGCGCCGAATGTGGCTGGCTTGTGACGGATGCCCCCGCCAATCGTGGTCGGATGAGTCCGACAATGGATGGGCTCGCCGCCATAATGCGGCGAGGAAACGCCCATGCGCCTGCGCCACATCGAGGTCTTCAACGCCGTGATGCTCACCGGCAGCGTCAGCGCCGCCGCGCGCCTGATCAACGTGACCCAGCCCGCGGTCAGCCGCACGCTGCAGCACGCGGAGATCCAGCTGGGGTTCGCGTTGTTCCAGCGGGTGCGCGGGCGGCTGACGCCCACCGCCGAGGCGCAGACGCTTTACCCGCACATCGAGCGCCTGTTCGCGCAGCTCGACGAAGTGCAGCGGCTCGCAGCCAATCTCAAGAGCGGCCGGGTGAGCCAGGGGCAGCTGCGGGTGCTCACGGTGCTGGCCCTGAGCTACGAGGTGTTCCCGCGCGCCATGCACCTGTTCCGGCAGAAGTACCCGGAGGTGGCCGTGATCCACGAGGCGCTGCACTCGCCGCAGATCGTCTCGTCGCTGGTGCTGCAGGAAGCTGACGTCGGCTACGTCTTCAGCGCCATCAGCCATCCCGCGCTGGCACAGGAGCAGATCGGCGAGCGCCAGGTGATGTGCATCGTGCCCAAGGGCCTGCTGGGTGCGCGCCAGTCACGCAGCGCCAAGGTGACGCTCGCGCAGCTGGCGGGGCTGCCGCTCATCGCCCTGGACAACCGCGACCCGCTGGGCGTGACGCTCGCGCATGTGCTGCGCGAGCACGATCCCGGCCAGAAGCCCGTCATCACTGTGCAGACCTACCACGTGGCGTTGGCGCTCGCGCACCATGGCGTGGGTGTGGCCATGGTCGAGGGGTGCACGGCCGCTTCGGCGGACCGCTCGAAGGTGGACGTGCTGGCGCTCGAGCCGGCGATCCCCGTCACCGTCAAGGCCCTGCGTCCCACGGCGCGCCCCCATTCGCTCGTCACCCGCGCGTTCACGCGCTGTATGGCACAGGCGTTGCAGCAGCTGGCCTGAGCCGGTGCGCCCGTGGCGCGCGCAGCAGCGCGGCGACGCGCTGCGCGCTGCCGAACGCGAGCGTGAAGCCGAGCGCACCGTGGCCGGTGTTGAAGACCAGGTTCGGCGGGCCCTTCGGATGCGGCCCGATCACCGGCAGCCCGGTGGGCGTGGCCGGCCGCAGGCCGGCCCACGGCTCGCATTGCGACAGGTCGCCGCAATCGCCGAAGAGATCGCGCGCTGCCGCGGCGAGGTTGCGCGTGCGCGTCGCGGGGATGGACAGGTCGTCGCCGACGAGTTCCGCCATGCCCGCGATCCGCAGCCGTTGGCCGATGCGCGCGAACACCACCTTGCGTGCGGCATCGGTGACGTTGACGCGAGGGGCCGAGTCGTTGGCCGGCAGCGTGAGGCTGTAGCCCTTGAGCGGGTACACCGGCAGGTACAGCCCCTGCGAGCGCGCCAGCCGCGCCGACGCGGAACCGAGCGCGACCACGAAGGCATCGGCTTCCACCAGGCCAGCCGCCGTCCGCACGGCGGCCACGCGGCCGCTTCGCATGACGAGGCCGCCCACCTCGGTATCGAAGATCGTGCGGGCGCCGCGCGCGCGCAGCAGGCGCAGCAGCTCCAGGCAGACCTTGTAGCAATCGGCCGCGCATTCGCCCGGCGTGTAGATGGCGCCCGAGATGTTGCGCTGGTAGCCGGCGAGGGCGGGCTCGATCTCCACGCATTCGGCGGCGTTCGCGGCGCGCTGTTGCACGCCCAGGCCTTGCTGCAGTGCGAGCTGCCGCCGCGCATGGGCGAAGCTGCGTTCGTCCGAATACAAGACCAGCTTGCCGGTGGCCGAAAAGTCGCATTCGATCGCCTGCTCGGCCAGCAGCCGCTCGAAGGCGCGCCGGCTGTCGGCCGCCAGCGCCAGCAGTTGCACGGTGCTTTCGCGGGAAACCCGGGCGCGGCAGGCCGCCAGGAAGGAGGCTCCCCATCGCCATTGGTCGATGTCCCAGCGTGGCCGCAGCGTGAGGGGTGAGTTCCTGGAAAACAGCAGGCCGGGCAACTGGGCCCAGATGCCAGGGTCGGCCAGCGGCTGCACGTACGCGTAGCTCAGTTGCGCCCCGTTGGCGCCACTCGCGCCGGCCCCGGCACCGGCGCGGTCGATGATGGTGACGTCATGCCCCTCGGACTGCAATTGCCAGGCGGCGGCTAATCCCGCGATGCCGGCCCCCATGACGCAGATCTGCATTTGTCGTTTCCCGTTGAGTCTTGTCGGCATTGAATGTAGAGGCCCGCGCCGGGCCTGGGAAATGCTTTCAGCCGCATGGGCCATGCCGCAAACTCATGGCGCGCCGCGAGGCGCCGGGATCCATGAGTTCCGGTTATGGGATTGCGAGGATTCGGCATCGCAGCCGCGGGAACTTGTGCTTAAACTGCGCGGCATCGAGGCCCTCCCCATGACAGATACCCGAGTCTTCCACCGCCACCTGCATTCCGTGCCTCCCGTCGCCACGGCAGGCAAGGGCATGTACCTCACCGACAGCAGCGGCAGGCACTACCTCGATGCCTCGGGCGGGGCCGCCGTGTCTTGCCTGGGCCATGGGCACCCCGACGTGCTGGCCGCGATGCACGCGCAGATCGACCAGCTCGCCTACGCCCACACCAGTTTCTTCACCACCGAAGTCGCCGAGGAACTCGCCAGCCACCTGATCCAGCGAGCGCCCGCGGGCATGAGCAACGTCTATTTCGTGAGCGGCGGCTCCGAGGCGGTGGAAGCCGCGATGAAGATGGCGCGCCAGTACTTCGTGGAAACGGGCCAGCCGCAGCGCAGCCACTTCATCGCGCGCAGGCAGAGCTACCACGGCAACACGCTGGGCGCGCTGTCGGTGGGCGGCAACCAGTGGCGGCGCGAACCCTTCGCCCCCCTGCTGATTCCGGCCACGCATGTCTCGCCCTGTTATCCGTACCGCGAGCAGCGCGAGGACGAATCGCCCGGGCAATATGGCCAGCGTCTGGCGCGCGAGCTCGAGGCCGCGATCGAGCGGCTGGGCAGCGACAAGGTGATCGCGTTCATCGCCGAGACCGTCGGTGGCGCGACGGCGGGTGTCATCACGGCCGTCCCCGGTTACTTCAAGGCCGTGCGTGAGGTCTGTGACCGGCACGGCGTGCTGCTCATCCTCGACGAGGTGATGTGCGGCATGGGGCGCACCGGCACCTTGCATGCGTGCGAGCAGGAGGGCGTCGTGCCCGACCTGCTGGTCATTGCCAAGGGCCTGGGCGGCGGCTACCAGCCGATCGGCGCGGTTCTCGCTCAGGGCCGGATCGTCGATGCGATGTCCAGGGGCTCCGGCTTCTTCCAGCACGGCCATACCTACCTCGGCCACGCGGTCGCCTGTGCGGCGGCGCTGGCCGTGCAGAAAGTGATCGAGCGCGACGGCCTGCTGGCACGGGTGCGCGAGGGCGGCGCCACGTTGCAGGGGCTGCTGCGCAGCGTTTTCGCGAACCACCCCCATATCGGCGACATCCGGGGCCGGGGCCTGTTCTGGGGCATCGAGCTGGTCAAGGACAAGGGCAGCAAGGCGCCGTTCGACCCCTCGCTTCGGCTGCACGCGCGCATCAAGAAAGAGGCCATGGCCCGGGGCTTGATGGTTTACCCGATGGGCGGCACCGTGGATGGCCGCTATGGTGACCACGTGTTACTGGCGCCGCCCTTCATAGCGGCCGAAGCCGACCTGGCCCTGATCGCCGAGCGGCTCGATGCCGCGATAGCCGCCGCCATCCAATCCACCTGAATCATCAACCGAGGAGTCGTCCCCATGTCCCGCAAATTCGTGTTCCAGACCCTGGCCGCCGCGGCCGCCGTCGCAGGTGCGCTGGCCAGCGCCCCCGCGTTCGCACAGCAAAAATTCGTGACGATCGGCACGGGGGGCGTCACGGGCGTGTACTACGCCGCGGGCGGAGCGATCTGCCGCCTCGTCAACAAGGACCGCGCCAAGCACGGCATCCGCTGTTCGGTGGAATCCACCGGCGGCTCGGTGTTCAACGTCAACACGATCAAGGCCGGCGAGCTCGACCTGGGTTTCTCGCAATCCGACGTTCAGTACAACGCCACCAAGGGCCTGGGCCAGTTCAAGGATGCCGGCGCCTGGGGCGACCAGCGCGCGGTGTTCTCCGTGCACCCGGAGCCGTTCACTGTCGTGGCCCGCAAGGAGGCCAACATCAAGGCTTTCACCGACTTCAAGGGCAAGCGCTTCAACGTCGGCAACCCAGGTTCCGGCACGCGCGCCTCGATGGAGGAACTGCTGGCCGCCATGGGCTGGAAGCTCGGCGATTTCGCGCTGGCTTCCGAGCTCAAGGCCGACGAGCACGGCCCCGCGCTGTGCGACGGCAAGATCGACGGCTTCTTCTACGGGGTGGGCCACCCCAGCGCCAACATCCAGGACCCGACCACCAGCTGCGGCGCCAAGCTCGTGTCCGTCACTGGCCCGGCCGTGGACAAGCTGATCGCCGACAAGCCGTATTACGCCAAGGCCGTGATCCCCGGCGGCCTGTACCCGAACAACCCCGACGCAACCACCACCTATGGTGTGCTGGCCACGGTGGTCGCGTCCACCAAGACTTCGCCCGAGACCGTCTACCAGGTGGTGAAGGCCGTGTTCGACAACTTCGAGGAATTCAAGAAGCTGCACCCGGCCCTCGGCCACCTGAAGCCCGAGAACATGGTCAAGGACGGCCTGTCGGCGCCGCTGCATGAAGGGGCTGCGCGCTACTACAAGGAAAAGGGCTGGATCAAGTAAACCGGCCGGCTCCGCGAACAAGGGCGAAGGCGGCTTCGCCCTTTTTTTATATCGACGGAACGATGACGAGGAGCAGGCATGGCAACTGACATCGAGAAAGCACCCGAGGCGCTGCAGGAGCTGGTGGCGCAGGTCGACACCGGCGCGCGCAAGCCGGTCGGCGCGACCGCCACGATCGTCTTCGCGACGGCGCTGGCCTGGGCGGTGTTCCAGTTCTGGTATGCGTCGCCCTTGCCGTTCCTGCTGCGCTTCGGCGTGCTCAACGACACGGAGGCACGCGCGATCCACCTGGCGTTCTCGATGTTCCTCGCGTTCCTCGCCTGGCCGGCCTCGAGCCGCTCGCCGCGCCATCGCGTGCCGGTGCTCGATTGGGTGCTGGCGCTGGCAGGCGCCTTCGCGGGCGCCTACCTGCTGCTGTTCTACGCACAGCTCGCCACCCGTCCCGGCCAGCCGACGCTGTTCGACGTCGTCACGGCGACGGTGGGGCTGGTGCTGCTGCTGGAAGCGACCCGCCGCGCGGTCGGCTGGCCGATGGCCCTGCTCGCCATCCTGTTCATCGTCTACGCGATGGCGGGGCCCTACATGCCGGAGGTGCTTCAGCACAAGGGGGCGTCGCTCAATCGGCTGATCTCGCACCTGTGGCTGACGACGGAAGGCGTGTACGGTATCGCGCTGGGCGTGTCGACGGGCGCGATCTTCGTCTATGTGCTGTTCGGCGCGCTGCTCGATCGCGCGGGCGGCGGCAATTACATGATGCAGGTCAGCTTCGCCGCGCTGGGGCACCTGCGCGGCGGCCCGGCCAAGGTGGCCGTGGTGTCGTCGGCGCTGAACGGCATGATCTCGGGCTCGTCGGTGTCGAACGTCGTCTCCGGCGGCATCTTCACGATCCCGCTCATGAAGAAGTCCGGCTACGGCGGCGTCAAGGCCGGCGCCATCGAGACCATGTCGTCGGTCAACGGCCAGATCATGCCTCCGGTGATGGGCGCGGCGGCGTTCCTGATGGTCGAGTACGTCGGCATCCCGTATTCGGACATCGTGAAGCACGCATTGCTTCCGGCCGTGCTGTCGTACATCGGCCTGTTCTACATCGTGCACCTCGAGGCGGTGAAGATGGGAATGAACCCGATCGTCGCGCGCGAGCCGCGGACCTGGCGTGCCGGCGCGATGGCGTGGGGCCTGGGCCTGTCGGGCAGCATCATCGTCGTGGCCGCGCTGTACTACCTTTTCGCCGCGGCCAAGGCCCTGCTGGGGGAAGGCGCGCCCTATGCCATCGGGGTCGTGGTCCTGCTGCTCTACCTCTATTCGGTTCGCGAGGCAGCGCTGAGCCCCGACCTGCCGGACGACATCGACGTCGAAAACCCGAAGCCGCTGCTGACGTGGCCCACGGTCAGGGCGGGGCTGCACTTCCTGCTGCCCGTCGGCACCCTGATCTGGTGCCTGATGGTCGAGGAGTTCTCGCCATCGCTGTCGGCCTTCTGGGCGATCGTGGTGCTGATCGTGCTGATGCTGACGCAGCATCCGCTGGTCGCGATGTTCCGCAAGGCGCCGGCGGGCGGGCACTGGGCCCGCGGCTGGCGCGAGGTCATCGACGGCTTCAACGACGGCTCGCGCAACATGATCGGGATCGGCATCGCCACCGCGACGGCGGGCATCATCGTCGGCGGTATCACGCTCACGGGCCTGGGCCTGCGCATGACGGACTTCGTCGAGTTCGTGTCGCAGGGCAATGTGGTCGTCATGCTGCTGTTCATCGCGTTCGTCTGCCTCGTGCTGGGCCTGGGCGTGCCGACCACGGCGAATTACGTGCTCGTCGCCACCTTGATGGCGCCCGTGGTCGTGGAGCTCGGCGCGCAGTCGGGCCTGATCATCCCCCTCATCGCGGTGCACCTCTTCGTCTTCTATTACGGGATCATGGGCGACATCACGCCGCCGGTGGGGCTGGCCACTTTCGCGGCGGCCGCGATCTCCGGCGAGGACGCGATCGAAACCGGCATCCAGGGTTCGCTCTACGCGCTGCGCACGGTGATCCTGCCCTTCATCTGGATCTTCAACCCGCAGCTGCTGCTGATCGGCGTGCATGGCACCGCGGAGCTGGTTCGGGTGGTCGTCGCCTGCACGATCGCCACGCTGATCTTCGCGGCCATCACGATGAACTGGTTCCGCATCAAGACCCGCTGGTGGGAGAACGTGCTGCTGGCCATTGCCGTGGCGCTGCTGTTCCGGCCCGACTTCTTCATGGACCGGGTCACGCCGGAGTTTCGCGAAGTGCCGGCCTCGCAGGTCTTCGAAGTCGCCAAGGCGGCAGGCGAGGACGAGTCGGTGGTGATGGTCATCAAAGGCACGACGCTGGAGGGCGAGGACATCTCCAAGACCGTGGCGGTGCAGCTCGGCCCAGTGGGCGCGGAGGGTCGCAAGCGCCTCGCCGACGCGGGCGTGCAGCTGGTGCCGCTGGGCGGCCAGGTGCAGATCGGCGCCGTGAAGTTCGGCTCGCGGGCCAAGAAGGCCGGGGTCGAGCAAGGTTGGGACGTCCAGGCCCTGAAGGTGCCGACCGACCGACCCACGTCGCACTGGTTCTACCTGCCCGGCTTGCTGTTGATCGGCTTCGTCTGGTTCACCCAGGGTTTGCGCATGCGGGCGCGGGCGGTGCCGGCGTGACACGCATTGCGCTGATCCACGCCCTGGCGCATTCGGTTGCGCCCATCAACGACGCGATGGCGCGCGACTGGCCCGAAGCCAGCCGCATGAACCTGCTGGACGACAGCCTCTCTGCCGACCTGGCCGCCGGCGGCGGGCTGGATGAGGCCATGCACCTTCGCTTCGAGCGCCTCGCGCAATATGCCGTGGATTGCGGCAGCGATGCGATCCTGTTCACCTGCTCCGCCTTCGGCCCCTGCATCGAGCGGGTGGCGCAGCGTTACGCGCCGTTGCCGGTGCTCAAGCCGAACGAGGCGATGGTGGCCGAAGCCGGCGTGATGGGCGTGCGGGTGGGCCTCCTCGCCACGTTCGCACCGACATTGCAGTCCATGCCGGCGGAGTTTCCGGCCGGCGTGCAGGTCCTAGGCAAGCTCGCCGACGGCGCGCTCGCGGCCCTGAATGCCGGGGACGCGATATCGCACGACACCCTCATCGCCCAGGCATCGGTGGAACTCAAGCAGCGCGGTTGCGGCGTGATCGCGCTCGCACAGTTCAGCATGGCGCGGGCGAGGGAGGCGGTCGCGGCACGGACCGGCCTGCCTGTGCTCACGACGGTGGACAGCGCAGTGGCCGAACTCAAGCGGCGGTTAGGCTAGGAGGCTGGGCGGCGGAAGTGGGTGTGCCAGCAGCCTTGGCGGGACCGGGCCGGTGGGGCACTCTGCTGCGCGAATGTCCCCCGTCGCCCTTGCGGGCTACCTCCGCCTTGATTTCGCTGCGCAGAGCGCCCCACCGTCCAGCCCTGCGGTCTTCATGGGCGTTCGAGAGTCGCGCCCCGGGTCGAGGGCGTCGGGTGGCCAACGCAGCGAAATAAAGGCGGAGGAAGCGGGCGTGCCCGCGCCGGGGGACATTCGCGGAGTTGGCCGCCCGGCGTCCTTGACCAGCGCCCACTTTGCTTTTGCCGCCCAGACTTCTAGCTTTTCCCCTCGTCGTCGACCGACGCGCTCCAGCGATCGCCCCAGCCGCGGTGCGCATCGTCGAGCTCGCGGCGGCCACGTTTGGTGGGCCGTCCCTGCTCGATCGAATGGGCCGGCTCCGGCGCCAGGCGCCGTTGCTCAGCGGCCTGCTCGCGCGACTTCAGGCTCTCGGGCGTTTCCTCGTAGAGCTGCTGGGCCACCGGGGCGGGGCCGCGCATGCCGGACAGGCCCTTGACGACGACCGTCCGCGTTACGGTGCCCTGGCGCAGCGACACCGTATCGCCGACCTTCAGCTCGCGCGCGGGCTTGACCTCTTGGCCGTTGACTTCGATGCGGCCCTTCACAACTTCTTCGTTCGCCAGCGTGCGGGTCTTGTAGAACCTCGCCGCCCAGAGCCATTTGTCGATTCGCAGTTTTTCCATCAGGGACCATTGTCTGCCAGCGGCAGCCGCACCGTGGCGTCTAGGCCCTCGATGTGCCCATGTGTTTCACGGTTTTCAAGCGTGATCGTGCCGCCGAGCGCGCGCACGATCTCGTGGCAGATCGCCAGCCCCAGGCCGGAGCCGCTGCGGGCATTGCCCGGCGAGAACGGCTGGAACAGCCGTGCCCGAAGCTCGGCGGGGATGCCCGGGCCGGCATCGGCGATGGTGAGCGCCACCGAGTTGGCATCGGCGATCACTCGCACCGACAGCGTCCCGCCCGGCGGGTTGTGCCGGATGGCGTTGTGAAGCAGGTTGCGCGTGAGCTCGCGCAGCATCCAGTCGTGCGAGCGCACGGGTGCGGCCACGGTGGAGATCTCGAAGTCGAGGTCCTTGTCGGCGATCAGCGCGGACAGGTCCAGCGCCACCGATCGAACCACCTCCGCCAGGTCGTTGACGGACGCATCGGCCTGCTGCCTCAGCTGCTCGACCTTCGCGAGCGACAGCATCTGGTTGGCCAGCATGGTGGCCCGCTCGACCGTATCCTGGATTTCCAGCAGCGCCTGGCGCGGGTCCACGTCGCCGCGCAAGGCGGATTGCACCTGCGTCTTGAGCACGGCGAGCGGCGTGCGCAACTGGTGCGAGGTGTCGCGCACGAAACGCTTCTGGTTGTCCAGCAGGTGCTGCAGCCGGGTCATGACGTGGTTGGTGGCGTCCACCAGCGGCAGCAGTTCGCGCGGGGCGTCGTGGGCCTCGATGGGGGTGAGGTCGCCCTCGGGCCGGGCCTGCAGTTCGCCGCTGAGGCGGCGCACGGGGCGGGTCGCCCGCTGGATCACGATCACCGCCACGAGCGCGATCACCGCCACCAGCACTGCCTGGCGCCAGAGCGTGTCGATCAGGATCTTGCGCGTCAGCGTGCGGCGCAGTTCCAGCGTCTCGGCCACCTGGATCACGGCCATGCCGCGGCCGTCCTGCGCCGCGACCGGCTGCAGCAGCACCGCGACGCGCACCGGCTCGTCACGGAAGCGGTCATCGTAGAAATCCACCAGCGCCGCGTAGGTGCTGCGGTCGGGCAGGCGGCCGCGCCAGAACGGCAATTCGGCGAAGCCCGAAACCATCTCGCCCTTGAGCGTGGAGACGCGATAGAACATGCGGCTCTGGTTGTCGGCCTCGAAGGCCTCGAGCGCGGCGTACGGAACAGTGACGCGAAGCTCGGCCGCGTCGTCGAAACCTTTCACGTCCAGCAATTCACCGATGGACTTGGCCGATGCGAGCAGCGTGCGGTCATAGGCGACGTTGACCGCCGCGAGCGTCTGGCCATACAAGCTCACCGCGTTCACCACGACGAACAGGCCGACCGGCAGCAGGATGCCCAGCAGCAGGTAGCGCCGCAGGGACATGGCCCTGGTGGTCATCCCTCGGCCTTGAGGAGGTAGCCGAGCCCGCGCAAGGTCATGAGCTTCACGCCGGTCGTGGCGAGCTTCTTGCGCAGCCGGTAGACCACGACTTCGACTGCTTCGTATTGCACATCGGCTTCACCCGGAAAGACGAGCTCGAACAGCCGCTCCTTGCTCACCGCGTGGCCGGGCTTGGCCATCAGGGCCTGCAGCAAGGCGAGTTCGCGCGGCGTCAGCTCCAGCACGTCGTCTCCGTGGTAGATCGCGCCGCTGTCGCGGTCGTACCGAAGGGATCCGACTGTGTACGAAGGTGTCGATGCGCCTGCGGCCGCGGGCCGGCGCCGGTGCAGGGCCCGCAAGCGGGCTTCCAGCTCGTCGAGGTCGAACGGCTTGGCGAGGTAGTCGTCCGCGCCGGTGTTCAGGCCGATGATCCGGTCCCCCACGGTGCCGCGGGCGGTGAGGATCAGCACGGGTGTGGCCAATCCCGCCTGGCGGGCCTGCTCCAGCACGTGCAGCCCGTCCAGCCCGGGCAGGGTGAGGTCCAGCAGCACCACGTCGGGCGATGTGGCGCGCCATGTGGCCAGCGCCTGTGCCCCATCGGTGCAGGGGGTGATCTCCATCGAACGCCGGCCGAGCGACCGCTGCAGCGCCGCTTGCATCGAGGGATCGTCTTCAACCAGGAGCAGTTTCATGGCCTGTCGAGGTTAGCGCCGGGGCGATGCGTCTCCCGCACCGGGCCTTCAGTAGTTTCCCCAATGCCCCGGACAGCCGAATGACAGGGAGTCGGCGCATGATGGCGCTGGTTCGAAATACCAAGGAGAACAGATGATGCGCCGAGACACATTCCTCAGGTCCCTGGCTGCCCTCGCAGCCGCCGGGGCCTTGCCCCTGTCGGCCCGCGCGGCCGCCAACGTCAAGATGATGATCCCCGCCAACCCGGGCGGCGGCTGGGACACCACGGGCCGGGCGCTGGGCAAGGCGCTGCAGGACGCCAAGGTGGCCGACAGCGTGAGCTTCGAGAACAAGGGCGGCGCCGCCGGCGCGCTGGGGCTGGCGCAGTTCGTCAACGGCAGCAAGGGCGACCCGAATGCGCTGATGGTGATGGGCGCCGTCATGCTGGGCGGCATCATCACCGGCAAGCCGCCGGTGAACCTCTCGCAGGCCACGCCCATCGCGCGGCTGACGAGCGAGTACAACGTGTTCGTGCTGCCCGCCAATTCGCCGCTGAAGTCCATGGCGGACGTGGTCGCGCAGCTGAAGAAGGACCCGGGCAGCGTGAAGTGGGGGGGCGGCTCGCGCGGCTCGACCGAGCACATCGCCGCGGCCATGATCGCGCGCGAAGTCGGCGTCGACCCGGCCAAGATCAACTATGTCGCCTTCCGTGGGGGCGGAGAGGCCACCGCGGCCATCCTGGGCGGCAACGTCACCGTGGGCGGCAGCGGCTACAGCGAATTCGCCGAGTACATCAACACCGGCAAGATGAAGGCCATCGGCGTCACTTCGGGCACGCGACTGAAGGGCATCGCCGTGCCCACGCTGAAGGAGCAGGGCATCAACGTCGAGATCGGCAACTGGCGCGGCGTCTACGGCGCGCCCGGCATCACCCCGGCCCAGCGCAAGGCGCTCACCGACATGGTGCTGGCGGCCCTCAAGTCCAAGTCCTGGGCCGAGGCGCTCGAAAAGAACAACTGGACCCCCGCCGTCCTGGCCGGCGACGCGTTCGAGAAGTTCGTGGACGACGACTTTGCCAGCCTGCGGGCGACCATGGTCAAATCCGGCATGGTCTGAGCCGGACCTGCGACAGACAGCTCGCCCGGCCTGGCCGGGCGTTTTTTTGGGCGCTCCGGGAAACCCTATGACACAGACTCGAAAAATGCAGACGGCGGTGGGCGGCGGCGTCCTGGCGATCGGGCTGGCCCTGGCGGGTGGCGCGATCTCCATCCCGTCGGCCGCGGGCTACGGCGGCGTCGGCCCCAACTTCCTGCCGTGGGTCGTGGCGATTTCCCTCATCGGCTGCGGCGCGCTGATCATCCGCGAGGCGCTCACGGGCGGCTTTCGCGCGATGGAGGAGCCCTCGGGCGCCGAGCACGCCTACTGGCCGGCATTCGCGTGGGTGTCGGCGGGCCTGCTCGCCAATGCGGCCTTGATCACCACCATCGGCTTCATCCTCAGCTGCACGCTGTGCTACGTGCTGGCCGTGCAGGGGCTGCGCCGCGCCGGCGGCCAGGCCGCGGGCGCGCCGCTCGGGATGGCGATCGACGTCTTCACCGGCGCCGCGATTTCCGCCCCCGTGTTCTGGGCCTTCACGCAGTTCCTCGGCATCAACCTGCCGGGCCTCACTTCGACGGGATGGTTATGAACTGCCCCCACGCTCACTTTCGATCGCTGCCCCCCGAGGGGGCCTCAGCCTCCTTGAGGCGGCTCGGCGGAGACTGACATGGACATCCTGAACGCGCTGCTGCAGGGCTTCGCGACGGCGATCAGCCCGGTCAACCTGCTGTGGGCCTTCGTCGGCTGCGTGCTGGGCACGGCCGTCGGCGTACTGCCCGGCATCGGTCCCGCCGTCGCGGTCGCCATGCTGCTGCCGATCACGGCCAAGGTCGACGTCACGGCATCGATGATCTTCTTCGCGGGCATCTACTACGGCGCGATGTACGGCGGCTCGACGACGTCGATCCTGCTGAACACGCCCGGCGAGACCGCGACCATGGTCACGGCCATGGAGGGCAACAAGATGGCCAAGAGCGGGCGCGCGGGCGCGGCTCTGGCCACGGCCGCCATCGGCTCGTTTGTGGCCGGCACCATCGCGACAGTGATCGTGACGCTGTTCGCGCCCGTGGTGGCCGACTTCGCCGTGAAGCTCGGGCCGCCCGAGTACTTCATGCTGATGGTGCTGGCCTTCACCACCGTCAGCGCCGTGCTGGGCAAGAGCACACTGCGCGGCATGACGGCGCTGCTGATCGGGCTGGCTGTCGGCTGCATCGGGCTCGACCAGATCTCCGGCCAGCCCCGCTACACGATGGGCAAGCCGGAATTGCTGGACGGCATCGAGATCGTGCTGGTCGCGGTCGGGTTGTTCGCCGTCGCCGAGGTGCTGTACGCGGCAATGTACGAGGGCCGCTCGACCGAGGCCCAGAACCCCATGAGCAAGGTGTACATGACGGGCAAGGACTGGCGCCGTTCGATCCCGGCATGGCTGCGCGGCACCGCCATCGGCACGCCTTTCGGCTGCATCCCGGCGGGTGGCACGGAGATCCCGACTTTCCTCAGCTACGCGACCGAGAAGAAGCTGGCCAAGGGCGAGAACCTGGCGGAGTTCGGCACCAAGGGCGCCATCGAAGGCGTTGCCGGGCCCGAAGCCGCCAACAACGCCAGCGTGACGGCGGCGCTGATCCCGCTGCTCACGCTGGGCATTCCCACCTCCAACACGACGGCCATCATGCTGGGTGCGTTCCAGAACTACGGCATCCAGCCCGGCCCGCAGCTGTTCACCAGTTCCGCCGCGCTGGTGTGGGCGCTGATCGCGTCGCTGTACATCGGCAACGTCATGCTGCTGATCCTGAACCTGCCGATGGTCAAGCTCTGGGTGCAGCTGCTGAAGATCCCCAAGCCGCAGCTGTACGCCGGCATCCTGATCTTCGCGACCGTGGGCGCGTACGGCATGCGCCAGAGCGCCTTCGACCTGGTGCTGCTGTATGGCATTGGCGTGTTTGGCGTGCTGATGCGCCGCTACGACTTTCCGACGGCGCCGGTGGTCGTGGGCATGATCCTCGGCCCGCTCGCCGAGGCGCAGCTGCGCAACTCGGTGTCGATCGGCGAGGGCAGCTTCACGGTGTTCCTGCAGCGGCCGATGTCGCTGGGGCTGCTGGTGCTGGTGGTCGCCATCCTGGTGCTGCCGAGGCTGGCGCGGGCGCGGGCTGCGCGCCGGTTGCGCACCGCCGGCTGAACGGCAGGCAAGAAAAAAAAGCCGGCAGGTCCGAGGCCTGGCGAAGGCGACATAGTTGACCTTCTTCGGGTCCACGCCCACGTTGCGCGCGAGCATTCAGGTGGAGATGTGCTCGGTGGAGCCGCGCGAGCCGCCGCCCCACTTCACGCTGCCGGTTCGCTGTCACGGGCTTCGTGGGGTCTCGGGACAAACCCGCATGACGGCGGCGCGGAGGGTATCCGCGCGCCCGGCGGCTGTATGCTGTCCCGCCGTGACCGGTGGAATCAACAACAAGGTCGTCCACGGCACTTCCACAGACACCAAGGAGATAACCCATGAGCAGACTCACCCCCCATTGGCTTCCGGCGGGGATCGCGGCCCTCGCTTTCCTGTCGTCCGCGCCGGCCATGGCAGGCAAGACTCTGGACGGCATCAAATCGCGAGGGCAGGTCGTGTGCGGCGTGCACACGGGCCTCGCCGGATTCTCCGCCGCGGACTCCAGCGGCAAGTGGTCGGGCCTGGACGTGGACATCTGCCGGGCCGTCGCCGCCGCCGTCCTGGGCGACGCGGAGAAGATCAAGTGGGTGCCGCTGACCGCGCAACAGCGCTTCACCGCGCTGCAGTCCGGCGAGATCGACGTCCTCTCGCGCAACACCACCTTCACGCTCACCCGCGACGCGTCGCTCGGCCTGCACGACACGGTGGTGACGTACTACGACGGCCAGGGCTTCATCGTGCCGAAGAAGAGCAACATCAAGAGCCCGAAGCAGTTGAAGAACCAGACGGTCTGCGTGCAGTCCGGCACCACGACCGAGAAGAACCTCACGGATTACTCCAAGGCCAACAACCTGAACATCAAGACCGTGGTGTTCGAAAAGGAAGAGGCCGCCACGGCCGCCTACTTCTCGGGCCGCTGCATCTCCTACACCACGGACGCGTCCGGCCTCGCCTCGATCCGCAACAAGGTCGCCACCAACCCGGCCGACCATGTCATCCTGCCCGACCTGGTGTCCAAGGAGCCGCTGGGCCCGATGGTGCGCCGTGGCGACGACGAGTGGTTCGCCATCGTCAAGTGGGTGATCTACGGCCTGATCGAAGCCGAGGAATACGGCATCACGCAAGCCAAGGTGGACGAGCTGAAGGGCAGCAGCCAGGACCCGGTGGTCAAGCGCATCCTGGGCACGGGCGAAGATGCCGGCAAGCTGCTGGGCCTGGACAAGGACTGGATGGTGCGCGCGCTCAAGGCCACCGGCAACTACGGCGAGATATTCGAGCGCAACGTCGGCCCCAAGTCGGCGCTGGGCCTGCCGCGGGGTATCAACAACCAGTGGAACAAGGGCGGCCTGATGTACGCCTACCCCGTGCGCTGACGCGCTGACGCGTGCCACCGAAGAAGAGCAACTGGTCCTGGCGCAGCCGCGCCGCCAGGGGCCTGGCCTACCAGGTCGTCGCGATCGCCGTGATCGCGATGATCGTCTGGTTCCTTGCCTCCAACACGCTGCACAACATGCGGGTGCGGGGCATCCAGAGCGGCTTCGACTTCCTCTCGCAGCCGGCCGGCTTCTCCATCGGCGAAAGCCTGTTCCCGTTCGACTCGGCCGAGTCGTACTGGCGGGCTTTCCTCGTGGGGGTGAGCAACACGCTTCGCGTGGCCGTGGCCGGCATCTTCCTGTCGACGATCCTCGGCACGCTCGTGGGCGTCGGCCGCTTTTCGCGCAATGCGCTGGTGCGCGGCCTGTGCTACGGCTACGTGGAGTGCTTCCGCAACATCCCGGTGCTGCTGCACCTGCTGATGTGGTACCTGGTGCTCACCGACCTGCTGCCCGCGATCCAGGACGCCTGGCATGTCGGCCCGTTCTTCCTGAGCAAGGGCGGCGTGAACTTCCCCGTGCCCGTCTGGCACCCCGGCCTGGCATGGGCGGTCGGCGGAGTGTTCGCCGGCATCGCGGCCGCATGGCTCTACCGCGCATGGGCGCGGCGGCGCTTCGAGGAGACGGGCATCGCCCGCAGCATGTTCTGGGTGCCGTCGCTGCTGGTGCTCGCCTGCGTGGCGCTGGGCTGGCTGGCCGGCGGCGCCCCGTCGCTGGTGGACAGCCCGGTCAAGGGCGAGTTCGCGGTGGAAAACGGCGGCGCGCTGACGCCCGAGTTCCTCGCGCTGCTGCTGGGCCTGTCCACGTACACCGCTGCCTTCATCGCGGAGGTGGTGCGCTCGGGCATCGCGTCCGTGCCGGTGGGGCAGGGCGAGGCGGCCGCGGCCCTGGGCCTGGACCGGCGCCTGGAGATCCGGCTGGTGATGATGCCGCAGGCCCTGCGCGTGATCATCCCGCCGCTGACCAACCAGTACCTGAACCTCACCAAGAACTCGTCGCTGGCCGTGGCCATCGGCTACCCCGACATCGTATCCATCGCCAACACGGCCATGAACCAGACCGGGCGGGCCGTGGAATGCATCGCCATCCTCATGGCCGTGTACCTGACGATCTCGCTGCTCACCTCGGCGCTGATGAACTGGTACAACGCCCGTGTCGCGATCAAGGAACGGTGACCCGGGCCCGCCATGAACAGCGCCACCTGCCAACCGATCCCGGCCCGTGCGGCCCCTGTGGACACGCAGGGCGCCGTGGCGTGGCTGCGCGCCAACCTGTTCGCCGACTGGAGGACCGCGACGTCCACGCTGGTGCTCGGCGGCCTGCTGCTGTGGTTCGTGCCGCGGCTGTTCGACTGGGCGGTGCTCAGCGCGGTGTGGTCGGCCGACCTGAAGGCGTGCCGCGCGGCCGAAGGCGTTGGCGCATGCTGGGGGGTGATCACCGAGAAATACCGCATCATCGTCTTCGGGCGCTACCCGTTCGAGCAGCAGTGGCGACCCCTCGTGGCCACCGTGCTGATGCTCGCGATGCTGATTGCCAGCTGCACCCGGGCGTTCTGGCGCCCCTGGCTGGCGGTGCTTTGGGTCGTGGTGCTGACCGTTTTCTTCTTGCTGATGTACGGCAACGCCCTGGGCCTGGCCAGGGTGGAGACCGACCGCTGGGGCGGCCTGCCGCTCACGATCCTGCTGGCGACGCTGTCGATCGTGATGGCGTTTCCCATCGCGCTCGTGGTCGCCCTGGGCCGGCGCTCCGACCTGCCCGCGATCCGCGCGTTCTGCACGCTGTACGTGGAGCTGATCCGCGGCGTGCCTCTCATCTCGCTGCTGTTCATGGCGTCGTTCATGTTCCCGCTGTTCATGCCGCAGGGCCTGACGATCGACGTGCTGATCCGCGTGCTTGTGGGCATCACGCTGTTCACCGCCGCCTACCTCGCGGAGGTCATCCGCGGCGGCCTGCAGGCCATCCCCAAGGGCCAGCTGGAGGCCGCCGCCACCCTGGGCCTGTCGTACTGGCAGACGCAGCGCAAGATCGTCCTGCCGCAGGCGCTGGCGATGGTGGTGCCGAGCATCATGAACAGCTTCATCTCCGTTTTCAAGGACACCTCGCTGGTCAGCATCGTCAGCCTGTACGAGCTGACCGGCGCGCTAGACATGGCGATCAACGCGGACGCCGACTGGAAGCCGTTCAAGCTGCAAGGCTACGTCTTCATCGCGGCGATCTATTTCATCTTCTGCTTCTCGATGTCGCGGTACAGCCGCTGGGTCGAGCGGCAGGTCAACAAGAGCAGGATGCGCTGAGGCGCCCCCAAGCCATGTCCGATCCCATCGTCGTCTTCGACAAGGTCAACAAGTGGTACGGCAACGATTTCCACGTGCTGCGCGACATCGACCTGCAGGTCGGCCGGGGCGAGAGGATCGTCGTGTGCGGCCCGTCCGGCTCGGGCAAGTCCACGCTGATCCGCTGCATCAACCGCCTCGAGGAGCACCAGCAGGGCCGGCTGGTGGTCGATGGCGTCGAACTGGGCGACGACGTCCGCGTCGTGGATGACGTGCGCAAGAAAGTCGGCATGGTGTTCCAGCAATTCAACCTGTTCCCCCACCTCACGGTGCTGGAGAACCTGACGCTGTCGCCGATCTGGGTGGGCAAGCTGCCCAGGAAGCAGGCCGAGGAGAAGGCGATGCAGCAGCTCGAGCGCGTGCGCATCGCGGAGCAGGCAGCCAAGTACCCGCTGCAGCTTTCGGGCGGCCAGCAGCAGCGCGTGGCGATCGCGCGCGCACTGTGCCTCACGCCCAAGATCATGCTGTTCGACGAGCCGACTTCCGCGCTGGACCCGGAGATGATCAAGGAAGTGCTGGACGTGATGATCGAGCTGGCCGGCCAGGGCATCACCATGGTCTGCGTGACGCACGAAATGGGCTTCGCCAAGGCCGTGGCGGACAGGGTCATCTTCATGGACGAGGGCCAGATCGTCGAGCAGAACAACCCGCATGACTTCTTCAGCCATCCCCAGACCGACCGCAGCCGCGATTTCCTCGCCAAGATCCTGGGGCACTGAGCGGGCAATCCGCGGCGAGCGCCAACGATAATCTTTCCATGGCCGAAGAAGTACCGCCCACACACACCCTGCCGCGCGACGGCCAGAGCATCCTGGAGCTGGCCGCGCGGTCGATGTTCGACCTGTTCGCCAATGCCAGCGAGGGCATGCTGCTGGTGGACCGCGACGCCCGGGTGGTGTGGATCAACGACCAGTACAAGCGCTTCCTGCCCGCATTGGGCTTCCAGCGCGTCGAGGACTTTGTCGGCCATCCCGTCTCGGAGGTCGTGCAGAACACGCAGATGCATCGCGTGATCCGCAGTGGCAAGCCGATCCTGATCGACCTGCTTTCGAACAAGGCCGGCACCTTCGTGGTGAGCCGGATCCCGCTGCGTGACGAGAGCGGGCAGGTGATCGGCGCCCTGGGCATCGTGCTGTTCGACCATCCCGAAACCACGCTCCAGCCGCTGATCCAGAAGTTCGCCGCGCTCCAGCGCGACCTGGACGACGCGCGCCGCGAACTCGCGAGCCAGCGCCGCACCAAGTACACGCTCGCCAGCTTTGTCGGCAGCAGCCCGGCCGCGGTCGAAGTGAAGCGCCAGGCTCGCCGCGCGGCGACATCATCCAGCCCGGTGCTGCTGCTCGGGGAGACGGGCACCGGCAAGGAACTGCTGGCACAGGCGATCCACGCGGCGTCGCGACGCGCCAACGGGCCCATGGTGAGCATCAACATCGCGGCCGTGCCGGACACCCTGCTCGAAGCGGAGTTCTTCGGCGTTGCGCCAGGCGCCTACACAGGCGCCGAAAAGAAAGGCCGCGAGGGCAAGTTCAAGCTGGCCGACGGCGGCACGTTGTTCCTCGACGAGATAGGCGACATGCCGCCGGGCCTGCAACCCAAGCTGCTGCGCGCGCTGCAGGAAGGCGAGATCGAACCCCTTGGATCCAACAAGGTGATCCCGTTCGACGCACGCGTGATCGCCGCGACCTCGCGCGACCTCGCCGCGCTCGTGCGCGAAGGCAAGTTCCGCGAAGACCTCTTCTACCGCCTCAACGTGCTGCCGATCCGCGTGCCGCCGCTGCGCGAGCGCCGTGACGACATCCCCGCGCTGGTGGAAGTGCTGGCCGAGGACATTGCGATGCGCAACGGCTCAGGACCGCTGGACCTGAGCGCCGAAGCGATGGTCATGCTGGCCTCGCAGCCCTGGCGCGGGAACACTCGCGAGCTTCGAAATGTGCTGGAGCAGGCCGCCATGCGCAGCGACACACCGCACATCGAGCTGGCGCATCTCGAAGGGGTGCTGCGTGAAGCAGGCATCCAGCGGGTGCCGTCGGTGTCGCCTCCGGCCCCGCGTGGCTACTCGACTTCCCTGGCTTCCGACCGGTTGCGCCCGCTTGGCGAGCAGGTCGCGGAGCTGGAACGGCAGGCCATCCAGGCCGCGCTGGCCGCCACGGGCGGCAACAAGCTGGCGGCTGCCAGGCTGCTCGGCATTTCGCGCGCCAAGCTATACGAGCGGCTGGATGCAATGGCTGAGATTCAGGCAATTGTCTGATAATCAGGCAATGTAGAGTGTCTGCGTATCAGCCAAATGTGCGCGGGTTTATACCGATAAGGTCAATGGAATCAATGGTTTGGCGGCTGGCACGGCTCGTGCATTCCAACGGTGCATCGCTTTAGAGTACACACAGGAGATCTTCCAATGCAACGTCGTACATGGGTCGCGCTCGCCGCCTTGGCAGCCAGCGCGATGGTTTCGCAGATGGCCCTGGCACAGGCCAAGGACATCAAGATCGCACTGATCGCCAGCAAGACCGGACCGCTCGAGGCCTATGCCAAGCAGACCATCGTCGGCTTCAACCTCGGCCTGCAGTACGCGACGGGGGGCACCATGGCCGTCGCCGGCCGCAAGCTGGTGGTGATCGAGAAGGACGACCAGGGCAAGCCCGACGTGGGCAAGTCGCTGCTGGCGGCCGCGTATGCCGACGACAAGGTCGACATTGCGGTCGGCCCCACCGCGAGCCCGGTCGCCCTGGCCATGCTGCCGGTGGCCGAGGAGTACAAGAAGATCCTGCTGGTGGAGCCCGCGGTGGCGGACTCGATCACAGGCGACAAGTGGAACAAGTACATCTTCCGCACCGGCCGAAACAGCAGCCAGGACGCAGCCGCCAACGCCGCCGCGCTGGACCAGCCGGGCAACGTGATCGCCTTCCTGGCGAACGACAACGCCTTCGGGCGCGACGGTGTCAAGGCCTCCAAGGAATTCACCAAGAAAGCCAAGGTGGTCCACGAGGAGTACCTGCCGGTCGGGACGACCGATTTCACGGCGGGCCTGCAGCGCATCATCGACAAGCTGAAGGACCAGCCGGGCCGCAAATTCATCGCGGTGGGCTGGTCGGGCAGCCCGACGCCGTTCCCGAAAATCGCCGATCTCGACCTGAAGCGGCGCTTCGGCATCGAGCTGGCCACCGGCGGCAACATCCTGCCGGCCATGGTGGCATACAAGCAGTTCCCGGGCATGGAGGGCGCGCTGTACTACTACTTCGGCATCCCGCAGAACAAGGCCAACGAGTGGCTCGTCGCCAACCACTACAGCAAGTTCAAGGAGCCGCCGGACTTCTTCACCGCCGGCGGCATGAGCGCGGCGATGGCGATCGTCGAGGCCCTGAAGAAGACCAACGGCGACACGACCTCCGACAAGATGATCGCCGCCATGGAGGGGATGAGCTTCGACACCCCCAAGGGCAAGATGACCTTCCGCAAGGAGGACCACCAGGCGATGCAGGACATGTATCACTTCCGGATCAAGAGCGACCCGGCGTTTGCCTGGGGTGTGCCTGAACTGGTGCGCGTCATCAAGGCCGAAGAACTGCAGATCCCGGTGCGCAACAAGCGCTAGCCGCCGGCCGGCGCAGCGCAGGCCGCTGCATCCAGCCTCCCCCGACCCGCCCTGCAGCAGGGCGGCCGGGTGCGACACGAGCTTCCCGCAGGAGATCCATGAGCCTTCTCGCCACCCAGGACCTGACGATCCGCTTCGGCGGCCACGTGGCGGTCAACGGTGTGACCTGTGCCTTCCAGCCGGGCACGCTGACGGCCATCGTGGGCCCCAACGGGGCCGGCAAGACCACCTATTTCAACCTGATCTCGGGGCAGCTCAAGGCCTCGGCCGGCACGGTCACGCTCGACGGGCGCGACCTGTCGGGCCTTTCGGCGTCGGAGCGCACGCGCGCGGGCCTGGGCCGCGCCTTCCAGCTCACCAATCTCTTTCCGCGACTGACTGTGCTGGAGAACGTGCGCCTGGCGGTCCAGGCCGCGCGCGGCGGCGCGCACCGGCGCGGCTTCAACCTGTGGAGTATCTGGAGCGATCACGAAGGCCTGACACTGCGCGCTCACGAAATCCTGGAAGCCGTGGCGATGGCGGCCAAGCAGGAGGAAGTAGTGGCGAACCTGCCGCACGGCGACCAGCGCAAGCTGGAGGTGGCGCTGCTGATGGCGCTCCAGCCGGAGGTCTTCATGTTCGACGAGCCCACGGCCGGCATGAACGCGGCCGAGGCTCCGGTGATCCTCGACCTGATCCGCAACCTGAAGGCGGACAAGAGCAAGACGATCCTGCTGGTGGAACACAAGATGGACGTGGTGCGCGAACTGGCGGACCGCATCATCGTGCTGCACAACGGCACCTTGGTGGCGGACGGCGACCCCGCGACGGTCATCGCCTCGCCCATTGTCCAGGAGGCATACCTGGGGCTCGCGCCCCAGGACGCCTCCGCGCAACATGAGACGCCCCCCCATCCCGGCCTTCCCCCTCGAGGGGGAAGGAGCGAACAGCCATGAACGAAAATCTGCTCACGCTCAAGGGCGTTCAAACGCACATCGGCGCGTACCACATCCTGCACGGCGTCGACCTTGCGGTGCCGCGCGGCAAGCTCACGCTGCTGCTGGGGCGCAATGGCGCGGGCAAGACGACGACCTTGCGCACCATCATGGGCCTGTGGCGCGCGTCCGCCGGAAGCATCGAATTCAATGGCCAGGACATCACGGCACTGCCCACGCCGCGGATCGCCGGCATGAACGTCGCCTACGTCCCCGAGAACATGGGCATCTTCGCCGACCTCACGGTCAAGGAGAACATGCTGCTGGCCGCGCGCGGCGCCCGGACGGCGCAGCAGATGGACAGCCGGCGCCTGCAGTGGATCTTCAAGCTGTTCCCGCCGGTGGAGAAGTTCTGGAACCACCCGGCGGGCAAGCTTTCCGGCGGCCAGAAGCAGATGCTCGCCGTGGCGCGCGCCATCATCGAGCCGCGCGAACTGCTGCTGATCGACGAGCCCAGCAAGGGCCTGGCGCCCGCCATCATCAACAACATGATCGATGCCTTCGCCGAGCTGAAGGCCAGCGGCGTGACCATCCTGCTCGTGGAGCAGAACATCAACTTCGCCAAGCGGCTCGGCGACACCGTGGCGGTGATGGACAACGGCATCGTCGTCCACGCCGGCTCCATGAAGCAGCTCGCCGAGGACGAGGAACTGCAGCATTCGCTGCTGGGGCTGGCATTGTGAAGAACATCGACTTCGACTGGAAGCCGCTTGCGCTGGCACCGCTGCTGGCCCTGCTGGTAATGCCTTTCATCGGCTCGACGTCCAGCTGGGTGACCCTGACCGTTGCGGGCCTGGCCATGGGCATGATCATCTTCATCATCGCCTCGGGGCTCACGCTGGTTTTCGGCCTGATGGACGTGCTGAACTTCGGCCATGGCGTGTTCATCGCACTCGGCGCGTTCGTTGCCGCCAGCGTGCTCGGGTCCATGGGCGACTACACGGCCTCCGGCAGTTTCTGGGTCAACCTGCTCGCGGTCCTGCCGGCGATGCTCGTGGCGATGCTGGTGGCCGGAGCGATCGGCATCGTTTTCGAGCGCTTCATCGTGCGGCCTGTCTACGGGAATCACCTCAAGCAGATCCTCATCACCATGGGCGGGATGATCATCGGCGAGGAGCTGATCAAGGTGATCTGGGGACCGCTGCAGATCCCGCTGCCGCTGCCCGAGGGCATGCGCGGTTCGTTGTTGCTGGGCGATGCGGCCATCGAGAAATACCGGCTGTTCGCGGTGCTGGTGGGCCTCCTTGTCTTTGGGGTCCTGCTGTGGATCCTCAACCGCACCAAGATCGGCCTGCTGATCCGCGCGGGCGTGCAGGACCGCGAAATGGTGGAATCGCTCGGTTACCGCATCCGTGTGCTGTTCATCGGGGTGTTCATCGTGGGCAGCGCGCTGGCCGGGCTCGGCGGCGTCATGTGGGGCCTCTACCAGCAAAGCGTCACGCCGCAGATGGGCGCGCAGGTCACGGTGCTGATCTTCATCGTGCTGATCATCGGGGGCCTGGGCTCCACCACGGGCGCGCTCGTGGGCGCGCTGCTGGTCGGCCTGATGGCCAACTACACCGGGTTCCTGGTGCCGAAGGCCGCGCTGTTCTCGAACATCGCACTGATGATGGCCGTCCTGCTCTGGCGGCCCCAGGGCGTCTATGCGCTCAGCAAGTAGGCCCGCCATGCTGAACCGTATCCTCTCGAATGACTTTCCGCGCAACCGCATCCTCGCGGTGGTGCTCGTCGTGCTGCTAGTCGGCCTGGCGTTCATGCCGTTCATCTTCCCCGGGGTGAAAGCGCTCAACGTCGCCGCGAAGATCCTCGTCTTCATCGTGCTCGTCGCCAGCTTCGACCTGCTGCTGGGCTACACCGGCATCGTGAGCTTCGCGCACACCATGTTCTTCGGCATCGGCGCCTATGGCGTGGCGATCGCATCCACGCGCCTGGGCCCGGGCTGGGGCTCGCTGGTCGTCGGCATCGCGATCGCGCTGGCGCTCTCGTTCGTGCTGGCGCTGGCCGTCGGCCTGTTCTCGCTGCGCGTGCGCGCGATCTTCTTTTCCATGATCACGCTCGCGGTGGCCGCGGCGTTCCAGACACTGGCGTCGCAGCTATCCGACATCACCGGCGGTGAGGACGGCCTCAGTTTCAAGATGCCCGAACTGCTGTCGCCCGGCTTCCAGCTGGCCGAGGAGCCGTTCCTCGGCGTGTCGCTCGACGGGCGCCTGATCTGCTACTACCTGCTGTTCGTCGCCGCGCTGGTGCTGCTGCTCGCCTTGCTGCGCATCGTCAACTCCCCTTTCGGCCGCGTACTGCAGGCGATCCGCGAAAACGAGTTCCGAGCCGAAGCCATCGGTTATCGCGTGGTCGTCTACCGCACGACGTCGAGCATCCTTTCGGCGCTGTTCGCCACGATGGCCGGCGCGATGCTGGCGATCTGGCTGCGCTACAACGGGCCGGACACCTCGCTGTCGTTCGAGATCATGCTGGACGTGCTGCTCATCGTCGTCATCGGCGGCATGGGAACGATCTACGGCGCCGCCATCGGCTCGGGCGTCTTCGTGATCGCCCAGAGCTACCTGCAGGACCTGCTCAAGCTGGCCAGCGACGCAACGTCGGGCCTGCCGTGGCTCTCCGCGCTGCTGTCGCCGGACCGCTGGCTGCTGTGGCTGGGGCTGCTGTTCGTGTTATCGGTTTATTACTTCCCCACGGGCGTCGTCGGGAAGCTTCGGGCTCTGCGCGCCCGGCCCTGAATCTTGACGCTGACAACCAAAAGGAGACCGAAGTGAAGACAACATCAATTATCTGTCGCGCTGCGTTACTTTGCATCCCGCTCATGCTCGGCGCATGCGGCGGCAGCAGCGATGACCCGCTGCTGCGCAAGACGCACCTGGGCGAGGTGCGCGGCGCGGAAGACAGCGCCTCCGGCACCTGGTCCTGGAAAGGCCTTCCCTACGCCAAGCCGCCGGTCGGCGCGCTGCGCTGGCAGCCGCCGCAGGAGCCGGACGCCTGGACGGCGCCCCGCACCACCACTGCCTTCGGCAATGCGTGCGCGCAGTACGGGCGCGTCTACGGCCCGGGTGCGAACAACAGGTTCGACGAGACCATCGGCACCACGCTGAACCAGGCCGTGGGCAGCGAGGATTGCCTGTACCTGAACGTCTGGCGACCCGCAACCAACGAGGGCAACCTGCCGGTCATCGTGTTCCTGCACGGCGGCAGCAACGTCTCCGGCTATACGGCCGACCCGGTGTACGACGGGGCCGCGCTCGCGAAGACGGCCAACGCGATCGTGGTCACGCCCAATTTCCGCCTGGGCGTGCTGGGGTTCATGAACCTGCCGCAGCTCAAGACCGGCGACGCCGCCACCGACTCGGGCAATTTCACGATGCTCGACAGCATCAAGGCGCTGCAATTCGTCCGCAGCAACGCCCAGGCATTCGGCGGCAACCCGGAAAGCGTCACGGTGGTGGGCCAGTCCGCCGGTGCGATCAACGTCTGGGCGTTGCAGACGTCGCCCATGATGGCCGCCGCCAACCCGAAGCTGTTCCACCGCGTGATGCCGCTGTCCGGCGGCATTTCGCTGGCCAGCAACCTGCCGGCCGGCAGCATCCCGACGCTCAGCCCGGCATCCACCTACCTGGCGCAGGGCAATGCGCTGCTGCAGAACCTGGTGATCGGCGACGGTCTCGCCACCGACGCCGCATCCGCGCAGGCGTACATCGCCGGCCGCACCAACGCCCAGATCGCCGAGTACATGCGAAGCAAGACCGCCTCGCAAGTGTTCACGACGCTGCTGACCAAGCTTGCGCTGCTGGGCCTGGCCGGCTCCGGCCCGATTCCCGACGGCAGCGTCGTCGCCGCGGACCCGATCGGCGCGATCAATGCCGGGAACTACGTGAAGGTGCCGGTGCTGGCGGGCAATACACGTGACGAGGGCAAGCTGTTCCCGTCGTTCCTGCCGTTCGTGGGCGGCTCCGGCAACGCACGGGTCGTGACCGACGCGCAGCTCTTCGCCAACCACTTCACGTACAACCCGAACGCTGCCGCGCAAACCACGGTCGAACAGTGGATCGCGCCGTCGTACCTGCCGGTGTCCGCGCCGACCACGGGCTTCACGGCCCGCGCCGAGGCGCTGAACCGGATCTTCTTCCTGAACAGCCGCGACAACGTGCTCAACGCGCTCAAGGCGAAACAGGACAACGTCTGGTACTACCGCTTCGACTGGGACGAGCAGCCGGCACCGTGGAACGACATCTACGGGGCCGTGCACGTCGTCGACCTCCCGTTCCTGTTCGGGAACTTCGGCCCGTCGCTGTTCGGAAATGTCTGGTTCAGCAGTGCGAACAAGCCCGGCCGCGTCGAACTGTCGACCGCGATGATGCAGGCGGTCTCCAGCTTCGCGCGCAACGGTGACCCGAACAACGCCGCCCTGGGCGCCACCTGGTCCACCTGGCCGCGAACGCTGGTGTTCGACGCCAGTCCCACGGCCAAGTCGATCCGCGCGGAGTGATGCCGCAGGGGTAACACAGCAGAGAGGTCACCCATGCCATACAGCTCACGTTATGTCACCTGCGCGGGCCGCGAGATTCATTACACCGAGTGGGGCGCGCAGCATAGCTCCACCGTGATCGCGTGGCATGGACTGGCGCGCACGGGGCGGGACATGGACGAACTGGCCGAGCACCTGTCCGGGCGCTTCCGCGTGATCTGTCCCGACACGCTGGGCCGGGGCTTCAGCCAATGGAGCCCGGATCCGCACAACGAGTACACGCTCGCGTTCTACGCGAAGCTGGCCGCGGACATGTTCGAGCGGCTCGGGATCGCCGACGCGCACTGGGTCGGCACGTCCATGGGCGGCGCCATCGGCACCGTCTGCGCGGCGGGCCTGCTCCAGCCGCAGCTCAAGGGCCGGATCCGCAGCCTGGTACTCAACGACAACGCGCCGCGCCTGGCCGAGCCGGCGCTGGAGCGCATCCGCGCGTACGCGGGCAATCCCCCGGCCTTCGACACGATCGCGCAGCTGGAGGCGTTCTACCGCCAGGTGTACAAGCCGTTCGGCTGGTTGAGCGATGCGCAGTGGCTGCGCCTGACGGAGACATCCACGCGCCGCCTTCCGGACGGCCGCGTGACGCCGCACTACGACCCCGCAATGGTCCGGCAGTTCATCGACCATCCGAACGACTACGAGCTGTGGAAGCACTATGACGCAATCACCATTCCCGTGCTCTGCCTGCACGGCGCCGAATCGGACCTGGTCTTGCGCGAGACGACCGACGAGATGATGCGCCGCGGCCCCGGCCTGAAGGGCTTGACCCGCATCGTCGATATCGCCGGCTGCGGCCACGCTCCCGCACTCAACGTGCCAGACCAGCTCGACCTGGTGACGGCCTTCATCGACCAGCACGAGCCGGCGGTGGCTTGAGTTTGGTGCCCGCAAGTTCGAAGGCGCCGTATCGGCGTGGATTGCAGTAGTGCGCTCCTGGACCTCGCGGCAAAGCTGTGCGCGGGCGGGCTGCGGCGCGATGGCTACGGCGTTCGGTGTGGCTGCTTCGCAGCGACACCGAACGCCGTAGCCCGCCCACGCACAGCTTTGCAAGACCATCAATGCACGCCACCGGGTGGCACGTCACGCTCTCACTGCAACGCCGCGTACGGCTGGGCCGCGGCGCGAATAAAGCACAGACGCCCGCGG
>JAUYOG010000057.1 GCA_030695945.1 Ramlibacter sp. | reverse complement strand
GGCAACGGCTCATACTGTGACGGTCGTCGCTGTCGCGACGACTCCGCTCCGCAACCCTCGGCCTGGGGCCGGCGCCGCAAAACACACTCCGCGCCCCGCAGGGCGCTGCGTTCAAAAACTTGCGGCGAGCATGAAACGAAGCGCGCTGCGCGCGCCCGTCCCCAGGCCGAGCCGCTACGCCGCCACAGAAATCGCCGCCGCCGGGTACCGCCTGACGCTCAAGTGACATATGGGCACGCCACCGGTGGAGCGCCAACACTGTTTCTGCAAATCCGCGTGCGGGTGGGCTGTGTGGCGCAATCAGACGAGGCGCCTGCGATGGCTGGTTTTGCGGTCGGCGCGAAGCGCTTCGTGAACTGACTCATCGCGCCTGTCCGAGCGCAGCGCCCTTCGGGGCGCGAAGCGAGTTGCGCGATGCGACCGCAAAACCGGCCATTGCAGGTTCAGTCGGCGCAGCCGACCGCCTTGTCGCGCGACACAGCCCACCCGCGCGCGGCTTTGCCGCGAGGATGACGAGCGTGACAAGCGATTCATGGATGCCGGATCAAGTCCGGCATGACAAAACGGAAGCTATCGCCGCCACGGCGGCAGCGGCTTGAACCGCGCCTGCAGGAACGCCAGGAACAGCTTCACGCGCGCCGACATGCCGGCGCGGCTCGCGACGAGCGCGACCACATCGGCGTCGGGCAGGCTCCAGTCCGGCAGCAGCCGCACCAGCCGGCCCGCCGCGAGGCTGTCGGCGACGTCCCACTCCGAGCGCATCACCACACCCTTGCCGGCAAGCGCCCACTGCTTCGCCACCTCGCCATCGTTGCTGCTCAGGATCGCCGGCACCCGCACGGCCACTTCGCCGCGCTTCTTGCGAAAGCGCCACAGCGTCACGTCCTCGTGGTTCTCACGCAGCACGATGCAATCGTGACCGGCCAGGTCCTTGGGCTCCGCCGGCGCGGGGCGGCCAGCCAGGTACCGCGGCGCCGCGCAGACGAAGCGGGAGTTCGGCGCGATCGGGTAGGCCACCATGCTGGAATCGGCCAGCGCGCCGATGTGCACGATCAGGTCGAAGCGGTTGGCATCGGCGGCGGCCACCACGTCGCTCAGCGTGAGCGACACCATCAGCTTGGGATACAGGGTGTGGAAGTCGGCGATGGCCGGCGCCAGGTAATGCCGCCCGAAGCCGAGAGGTCCGCCCACGTGCAGCGTGCCGGCGACCTCACCCGAGCGCTCGCGCAGGGTATCCACCAATCCGTCGAGATCGGCTAGCAGCTGCACCACGCCGGCGTGGAACAGCTCGCCCTCCTCGGTCAGCGTGAAGCGCCGCGTGCTGCGATGGGCCAGCTGCATGCCCAGGCGGGTCTCCAGGTGCCGCAGCCGCTGCGACACCGCCGACGGCGTCACGTCCAGCCGGCGTGCCGCTTCCGCCAGCGAACCGCTTTCGGTGATGGAGATGAAGAAACGCAGGTCGGTGATGTCGTGGGGCATGGGACGGCGGGGCGGTTGGGGCCCCATGGTCCATGCTATGCCATCCCTGCCGGCCTCTCTTTGAGATTCCACAAAGGCCGATCAGCCCCCGCGCGCCTTCTTGAGCGCGTCGAGCATGACGTTGACGGCTTCCGCGCCGATGACGGGCACGTGCTTGTCGTACACGGGCTTGAGCTTGGCGACCAGCCGGGCCTTCTCGGCGGGCGAGAACTCGCTGACCACCATGCCGCGCGCCTTGAGCTGGGCGAGCGACTTCTCGTCCTGGGCGCGGCTGGCGTCGCGCTGCACGGCCTGGCCGGCCAGCGCCGCCTCGCGCAACGCCGCCTGCTCCTGCGCGCTCAGCTGGTCCCACAGCTTCTTGCTGTAGAGCACGAAGAAGGGCGAGTAGGCGTGGCGCGTCACCGAAAGGTACTTCTGGACTTCATAGAACTTGGCCGTTTCGATCGTCGAGAACGGGTTCTCCTGGCCGTCGATGGTCTTGGTTTCCAGCGAGACGAACACCTCGCCGAACGCCATCGGCGTCGGGTTGGCCCCGAGCGTCTTGAACGTGTCCAGGAAGATCGTGTTCTGCATCACGCGCACCTTGACGCCGTCGAAATCCTCGATCTTGCCGATCGGGCGCCGGCTGTTGGTCAGGTTGCGGAAGCCGTTTTCCCAGTACGCCAGGTTCACCAGGCCCGCGGCCTCGAGCTTCTTGTTGAAGTATTGCCCGGCCGGGCCGTCCAGCACGGCGTAGGCCTCCTGCTCGTTGGCGAACAGGAACGGCAGGTCGAACGCGCCCAGCTCCTTCACGAAACCCGCCAGGGCGGAGCCGGAGGTGCAGACGATCTCCTGCGTGCCGGCGCGGGTGGCCTGCGCGGCCACCAGGTCACCGCCCGCCGAGCCGCCCCAGAAGGCGTTGATCTTCAGCTTGCCGCCGGTCCTGGCGTTGAGCACTTCCTGCATCTTGCGCACGCCGAGGGCGACCGAGTGATCCTCGTTGACGCCGTTGGTCCACTTGATGGTGCGCTCGGTGTACTGCGCAAAGCTCGATGTGGCCGCGAAAAGCGCGACGGCGGCCACGAACATGGCCATGGTTCTGCGTTTGAACATGGGGATTTCCTTTGAGGCTGGCGGGTGGGGTGGGGGAAAAGGCATCAGTAGTCGACGTGGCAGCCGAGCCGGCGGCTCGCCGCCTGGCGCACGGCCAGGTCGGCCACCACCAGGTCCTGCAACGCGACACCGGTGCCGTCGAAGATCGTGATTTCGTCCGGGCTGCGCCGGCCCTCGCACAGGCCGGCGACGACCGCGCCGAGGCTGCCGCGGAAACTGCGGTGCGTGATCAGCCCGGCGGCGAACGCGTGCTGGCACTCGCCGATGGTGATCGCCTGCTCCAGTTCGTCCACGAACAGCGAGGCCGCGGCCACGAGCGCCGGATCGAGTTCCTGCTTGCCCTTGGTGTCCGCGCCCATGGCGCTGATGTGCGTGCCGGGGCGCACCCAGGCTTTCTCCACCAGCGCCTTCTGCGAGGGTGTCGCCGTGACCAGGATGTCGGCGTGCGCCGCCACGCCCTGCACTTCGGCTTGCGGCACGTACTGCAGCCCGAGCTCGGCAACCACTCGCCCGAACGCCGCGAGGTTGTCGGCCGACGGGTCCCAGGCGCGCACCGCGCGGATCGCACGCACGGCCAGCGTGGCCTTCAACTGGTAGACCGCCTGCACGCCGGTGCCGATGATGCCCAGCACGTTGCTGTTGCGGCGCGACAGGTACTTGGTGGCGATGGCGCTGGCCGCGCCGGTGCGCACGCCGGTGAGGTAATTGGCGCTCACCAGCGCGCTGGCGCGGCCCGTGTCCGCATCGAACAGCAAGGTGGAGGACTGGTGGTTGGTCAGGCCCTGCGCCAGGTTGCGCGGCCAATAGCCACCGGCCTTCAGCCCCAGGATCGGCGCACCGGTGTCGCAGCCGGTCTTCACGCCGAACACCGCGTCCTGGTAGCCGACGACTTCGCGCACGACCGGGTAATTGCGAGCCTGGCCGCGGGCCATGGCGGCGAAGCTCTTCTCGACCGCGTCGATCGCGTCCTCGACGCTCACCAACGCCCTCGCGTCCTGTTCCGAAATGACGATCATGTCCGATTCCCTATCTGTGGATCACCAGCCGCTCACGCGCTGCCAGCGGTCCTTGACCTCGTGGCCGGGGCCGGTCACGTCGTAGTGGCCGTATTGCGCCGCGGTGGAACAGGCGTGGTTGGGCAGGATCCGCACCTGCGTGCCCACCGGCAGGTGCAGCGGTTCGCCTGCCGCGCCGGGACGGCGCGCCATGACGCCGTGCTCCTGGTTGGCGTCGACCAGGATGAAGTCCTGCAGCGGCGTGCCGCCCAGATCGCAGACCACGCCGTAGCCCTGGTCGACCGGCTGCCGCGCCGTCCCGCGGTCGCGCGACATCGCCATCCACCCGGCGTCCAGGATCGTCCAGCCCTTGTCCTTCTGGTGGCCGATCACGGTGGCCAGCACCGACAGCGCAATTTCGTCGATGCGGCACACCCCGAGGCCGGCCATGAACAGGTCGAAGAACACGAACACGCCGGCGCGCAGCTCCGTCACGCCCTCCAGGTGGCTTGCGAACAGGGCGGTGGGCGTGGAGCCCAGGCTCACCACCGGGCAAGCCATGCCGGCCGCGCGGATGCGTTCGGCGGCCTGCACGATGGCGGCGCGCTCCTGCTCGGCCATCGCGCGGATCTCCTCCGGGCTCCTGCACTCGTACGAGCTGCCCGCGTGCGTCATCACGCCCCTGACGGGCAGGCCCGCGCGCTGCAGCGCCTGCGCGATGGCTATGAGGTCCGGCGAGTCCGGCGCGACGCCCGAGCGGTGGCCGTCGGAGTCGACCTCGATCAGCACGTCGAAATGCCGGTCCGTCCTGCTGGCGTGCTCGGCGACGAAGCGCGCGGCCTCCACGCTGTCCAGGATGATCTGCATCCGCACGCCCCTGTCCTGCAGGGCCGCCACGTGGTCCAGCTTGTTGGGCGAGATGCACACGGCGTAGAGGATGTCCTTCACGCCCTGCTGCGCGAAGTATTCTGCCTCCTTCAGCGTGGACACCGTGATCGGCCCCTCGGGCGTCTCCATCATGCGGCGGGCAACCTCGATGCACTTGTGGGTCTTGACGTGCGGGCGGAACGACACGCCGAGCCTGCGCACCTGCTCGCGCATGCGGGCGATGTTGCGGTCCATCTGCGCCTCGTCCAGCAGCAGTGCCGGCGTTTCCAGCTGTTCGAGAGATTGGCTCATCTTCAGGCCTCCACGGCCTGCGCTTCGCGTGCCAGCACCCGGCCCGGATGCGCGCCCGTCGGCTTGCCGCCGCCCCACACCACGACCCCGTTGACGATGACCGTGTCGATGCCGCGCGCGGGTGCGATCGGCTTTTCGTAGGTCGCAGCCTCGTCGACGGTGTCCTTGTCGAAGAGGGTGATGTCGGCAAAGGCGCCTTCGCGCAGCACGCCGCGATCCTTGAGCCCGAAGTTTTTCGCCGTGAGGCCGGTCATCTTGTAGATGGCCATCTCCAGCGGGAACAGCCCGAGCAGGCGTCCATAGTGGCCGAGCACGCGAGGGAAGCTTCCCCACAGGCGCGGATGCGGCGAAGCGTCGTGCGGCAGCCCGTCCGAGCCGATCATCACCTTGTCGTGCTTCAGGATGGTCTGCACGTCGGCCTCGTCGAGGCGGAAATAGATGCCACCGGCGGGGCTCAGCCTGCGGATCGCTTCCTCCTGGCTGACGCCGAGCTTCTTCGCGATGGCGTCGAGGTCCTGGCCGGCGTACTCGGGCAGCGCCTTCGACCAGCTCACGATCACGCGCGACGAGCTTGCCGCGCGGTCGGCCGACAGCACGGTGGAGCCGGCGGTGTAGGGATAGCAGTCGACGCAGATCGGCTGGTTCGCCATGTTTTTCTCGATGAACGACAGCGCTTCTTTCGACCGGCCCTTGTTGGCCTCGCCCACCACCTTCAGGTGCGAGATCACCACCGGCACGCCGACTTCGCGGCCGACCCGAAAGGTCTCCTCCAGCGAGTCGATCACGCGGTCGGCCTCGTCGCGCATATGGGTGCAATAGATGCCATCGAACTCCTTCAGCGGGCCGCAGACGTCGATCACTTCCTCGCACGGCGCGGCGACGGAGGGCTCATAGAACAGGCCGGTGGAGACGCCGATCGCGCCGGCCTCCAGCGCCTCGCGCACCAGGGCGCGCATCTGCCCGATCTGCTCGGGCGAGGCGGGCTTGCCCAGATCGTCCACGGTGGCGACGCGCAGCGTGGTGTGGCCGACCAGCAGCGCGCAATTGGTGGCCGCAGGCTGCTCGCGCAGCTTCGCGATGTACGAGGCGAAGGTCGGGAAGGTGAACCAGCCGCCCTCCTCGTCCAGCAGGTTGAGCGGCGGCGTGACGGGCTGCGGGATGGGCCGTGGCATCGGCGCCAGCGAGATGCCGCAGTTGCCCGCGACGACGGTGGTGATGCCCTGGCTCACCTTGGGCGCCATGTCGGGGCTGGACAGCATCAGGCGGTCGTCATGGGTGTGCGCGTCGATGAAGCCCGGCGCGGCGATGCGGCCCGCGAGGTCGATCTCCACCGCGCCGCGCGATGCCGCGAGGTCCCCGATGCGCGCGATGCGATCGCCGCGCACGCCGATGTCGCCGGCGTAGCGCGGTGCGCCCGTGCCGTCGACGATGCTGGCATGTCGGATCAGAAGGTCGAACGTTTCCTGCATTGGAGTATTCCCTGGATGAAGTTTGTTATTTCCCGCACAGCGGCGCGCCGTGCATGCCGCAAAGGATGTTGAGCAGCTCGGGAATCATTTTTTCGCCGCCGCCGACGTTGGCAGCGGTCATGAAAGTCTGGTGCACCGCTTCGCCCACGAAGGCGCCGACCTGCAGGTCTTCGGCCATGTGCGTGAAATAGCGCAGGTCCTTGCCCGCGTTGACGAGCGAGAACAACATGCTGCCCGGCTGGCCGCTGTCCAGGAAGGGCTGCAGTCGCTTGAGGACGACGCTGTCACCGCCGCCCGTGGCGAGCACCTGGGTCAGCACATGGCGGTCGACCCCCGCCTTGCCGGCGCAGGTGTAGGCTTCGGCCAGCAGGGCCAGCGTACCCAGCGAAATGTAGTTGTGCAGCAGCTTCATGCGGTGGCCCGAGCCCACGCCGCCGCCCACGAAGATGTTTTCTGCGTAGGTCTCGACCAGCGGGCGGATCATCGCGATCGTCTCCGGGTCGCCGCCGAGCATCGCGTTCACGTTGCCGTCTTCGGCGTGCTGCGAGGTGCGCGTCATCGGCGCGTCGGCATAGCGCCCGCCGCGCGCCTGCACTGCCGCGGCCACCTTGGCAGTGGACACCGGATCGGCCGTGGTGGCGTCGACCACGATGGCGCCGGCGCGCAAGCCTTCGAGCAGGCCATCGGGGCCATAGACGCAGGCCTCCACCTGGGGCGAGCCGGTCACGCACATGAAAACCACGTCGGCGCCTTGCGCCACTTCGCGCGGCGTCTTCGCGGTGCGGGCGCCCATGTCGACCAGGTCCTCCATCGGCTGGTTGCCTGGGTGCTCGTGCAGCGTCATCGCGTGCCCGTGCTTCATCAGGTTCTTGGCCAGTCCGTGGCCCATCAGGCCGACGCCGATGAAGCCCAGCTTCTTCTTTTCAAGCATGTTCATACTTCCTTCCAGGGTGAGGGGCGCACTCAGAGCAGCGCGCCGCGAGCGGCGATCGGCCAGAGCGCTTCAACCTTGTCGCCGCGGTAGCAGACCAGCTCGTCATAAAGATTGACGGTGGGATCGCAATGGCCCGGCACCAGCATCAACGTGTCGCCCAGGGAGAGCGCCGCCGAGGCGGGAGTTGCGATCACGCCGTGTTCGTCGGCCGCTTTCACGTACGACAGGTCCGGACGCTGCCAGACCGCGGGCATGCCCGAGTCCACGCTCGAGGCCTTCAGCCCCGCGTCGACGATTGCGCGCTCGACGGTCGCCCGGCTCATCACGGCCGTGCGCACGAAGAGCGCGTGCTCGAAGGCGACATCGCCCTCGCCGCGCAGGTTGTCGCCGTAGTCCCGGTCCATGAACACGTAGGAGCCGGCCTGGATCTCGTTGAAGACGCCGCTGTCGCGCTCGTGCACGAAGGTGCCCGTGCCCGCGCCTGTCACGCGCTCCACCGCGATGCCGGCGGCCTCGATCGCGCGACGCGTCATGCCCGCGGCTTCGGCGGCAGCGGCGATCGCGGCCATCCGGGCTTGCGGTGAGCGCAGGTGCTGGGCCGGGCCGTGGTAGCACTGCAGGCCCGCAAAGCGCAAACCCGCGCCCGCGACGATCTGCCGCGCCAGCCGCACGGCCTCGTCGCCGGGTGCCACCCCGCAGCGGTTCGCGCCGACGTTGACTTCCACGTACACGTCGAGCGTGACGCCATGCGCCTCGGCCGCGGCGGCCAGGCCCTTCACCTGCAGCGCATCATCCACCAGGACGCCGATGCGCGCCTTGCGCGCCAGCGGCGCGAGCCGGCGCAGCTTGGCGTCGCCCATGACCTGGTTGGTGACGAGCACGTCCTTGATGCCCGCCTCGACGAATACCGCCGCCTCGCCCGCCTTCTGGCAGCAGATGCCCACGGCGCCCAGCGCCACCTGGCGCAACGCGATCTCGGGGCACTTGTGGCTCTTGGCGTGCGCGCGCAGCCGAATGTCGCGGCCCCGCAGGGCGTCGGCCATGCGCTGCAGGTTGCGCTCGAAAGCGTCGAGGTCGAGCAGCAGCGCGGGCGTGTCGACCTTGTGCAGAGGGTCGCCGGGCTGGGCGGCTTTCCACGGGCTCATGAGTTGTCCTTCAGTCGACGCGCGCGCCGGAGAACTTGACGATCTTCGCCCACTTCACCGTTTCGCTGCGCGACAGCGCGAGGAATTCCTCCGGCGAGCTCGGCGCCGTCTCGGCGCCCAGCATCCGGAAGCGCTCGCGCACCGCCGGGGCGGCCAGCGCCGTGCGGAGTTCTGCATTGAGCCGGGTGACGATCTCCTTGGGCATGTGGGCCGGACCGACGATGCCGCCCCAGGCCGTTACTTCGAACCCGGGCACGCCCGATTCGGCGATGGTGGGGATGTCGGGATAGGTCGGGGAGCGCTGCGGCGAGGAGATGCCCAGGGCGCGCACCTTGCCGGCTTGCACCAGCGGGCCCGACACGGGGGCGTTGACCATCATCAGCTGGATGCCGCCCCCGATCAGGTCGGTGACGGCGGAGGTCGCGGCGCGGTAGGGCACGTGAAGCAGGTGCGTGCCGGTCATGGCCTTGAACAGTTCCACGCCCAGGTGCGCGGTGGTGCCGTTGCCGTCCGATGCGAACGCCAGCTTGCCCGGGTTCTTCCTGGCGTAGGCGATCAGCTCGGGCACGGTCTTCACCGGCACGTCGTTGTTGACGATCATCAGGTTGGACACGCGCAGCGCGTTGCCGACCAGCGTCAGGTCCTTGTCCACGTCGTACGGGATGTTGGCCATCAGCGACTTGTTGGTCGCCAGCGAGACCACGTTGCCGTAGGCCAGCGTGTAGCCGTCGGGCGGCGATTTCACCAGGTCCATCGTCCCGATCACGTACGAGCCGCCGGGCTTGTTGTCGATGACGACGGGCACGCCCATCTGCAGCGACAGCTGCTGGCCCAGCGCGCGCATCAGCGCATCGGGCGCGCCACCGGGGGCGGAAGGAACGATCAGCCGGATCGGCTTTTCGGGGTAGGCGGCCAACGCGGGGAGCGTGCCGGCGAGCGCCGCGAGAAGGAAGGCCGGCAGCAGGAGTCTTCTAAGCATGGTGAGCCTCTTGAAAGTCAGGTGGGTGAAGCGATGGGGAACGGGTTCAGGAACGGGGTGGCCCGAGCCGCCCGCCGTAGGCGGGGCGGCGTGCGGTGAGCAGGCGCGTGACGGCATCCGCATAGGCGGCCTCGGAGTCGTCCAGGGGGTTGTAGCCCAGCACGCGCCGGGCCGATTCCAGCGACCAGAACGCGCGCGTGTTGTCGGAAATGCCGTAGGCGACGACCCAGGGCACGGCGCCGGCCGGCAGCGCGAGCGGCGCTTCGAGGGCGCAGCGGAACAGCGCGGCGCAGTCGCCGTCGCTGAGCCATGCACCCAGTGCACGCTTGAAGGCGGCGGGCCCGTCGGGCCGCGGCAGGCCCGACTGCGGCGAGGGCACGCCGGGTTCGTAGCGCGACACGTCGATCGGGTACGGCGAGCCGATGCGCAGCATCACCATCTCCATCTGCCGGCCGAATGTGCCGCATGCGTACGGGTAAGCCAGCAGCTCGTAGGAAGCCTTGGCCCAGCCGTAGAAGTTGTCGGACAGCGGCAGGTCGTCCGGGTAGACCACTTCCCGCTGCAGGCGGTGAACCTGCGTGTGCTCATACCAGTCCGCAGCGTGATTGGAGGAGACGATGACCACCCGCTTCACGCCGGCCTCCAGCGCGAAGCGATAGACCCGCTGCGCCATGCAGACGTTGGCGAGCTCGGCGTCGAAGCGGTCGAGGTGCGGCGGGTTAACGCTGTACACGTCGCGCTCGGCCGACGGCGCATACGCGCTGTGGACGACCGCGTCGACCCCCTCGAACAGCTCCGCCAGCATCGCATCGCTCGCATCGAGAAGGCTCATGGCCTGGAACATCGCGCCGTCCGGCAGGCGGTGCGGCGCCTTGAGGTCGGTCAGCATCAATGCGTGCCGGCCCTCCAGCCCGGGCATCGCCAGCGTGGCCACGTGCCCTGCGGCGCCTGTGACGAGGACTTTCATGAGGTTGCCTCGCTGCGCGCCAGCGCATGCCGGATCCAGTCGAGCCGGTCCAGGGGCATCATGGCGTAGTGATAGAACGAGACACCGGCCGCGGGCGAGTCGAGCACGGCCGCGACCTTCTCCGCAAAGACCGCCTCGCTGCGGCAGTCGGGCACCAGCGGGCGCAGCGCCACCGAGAAATTCGAGCCCTCGCCGAGGGCGGCGATGTAACTTGCGAGCATCTTGCGAAGCCGCCCGGGCGTGTCCACGTAGCCGAGGATTCCGACCTCGTCGCATACGGCGGCGACGGCCCTGATGTCGATGCCCAGCTTGCGCGACGACAGCATCACGTCGTCGTCGGCGCTCGTGCCCAGCATCACGTGCGACATCGCCCCGGCATGGTCCATGAAGGACAGCGCGACGCCCGAGCCGGCCATCGCCTGCCGCACCTCTTCGACCAGGCTCGTGACGACCTCCATGCGGACTTCGACGTAGGCCTCGAGCTCGCCCCGCGCGGTTTCGCCCAGCAGGGCGCCTGTGTGCCCGTGCGGCAACCGTCCCGCCCAGGCCGGCTCCAGCGCCTCCCGCACGGCACCGGCCAGGCCATCGACGTCGACGCCCGCCTGGCGCGCAGCCGCGCGGCAGTGGTCGCAAAAGCAAAGGCCCATCAGCGTGCGAACTTCGGCCGGCAGGTCGATGAGGTAGCGCTCATGGTGCTCGCCATGCTCCAGCGGCCGGTAGTGCAGGCTCTCGGCCACGAGGCTGCGCACGGGATAGCGCGCGATGTCCGCGGCCAGTTCGCGGCAGTAGGCACGCACGCGCGGGTTGGCCGGGCACAGATCGCTGAGGTACGGGTCGCCATGGACGTTGCGCGTCGCGCAGTCGGGGTGCTCAGTGGCCAGCATCGAGTTGTGCAGGAAGATCGTCCAGGCGTCCACGGCCATGCCGCGCCGTCCCGCCTGCCCGCACAGCGCCGCCAGCACGTCGGCGCCGCCGGCGGCCGAGGCCATGCGCGGCGCCAGCCCGCTCTGGTACTGGCCCAGGCGCGGCACGAACCAGGCCACGTCGCCCTCGTGCCGGTACACGCGGTGGCGGGGGTTGTGCGGGAACACATCGCGCGCGTCGTGGTAGGTCGCGGCCAGCGAGACGCCGTCCAGCCCGCCGCGGCCCTGCAGGTTGTCCAGGACAGCGTCATGGCCCTCCCCCAGCAGGTCCGTCCCGAAAACATAAGCCGACGCCTTGATGGATCGCATGGAAGTCCTAGTACCAGAGCGCCTTGTCCACCACGTTGCACAGCGGTTGCCCGGCATCGAAACGCCGGGCGTTGTCGCACAGCACCGCCAGCCGGCGCTCCACGATGTGGGGGCCGACCACGGCGACGTGCGGCGTGAGCAGCGCGCGCGGCTCGCGCCAGAGGGGATGGTCGGCCGGCAAGGGCTCCTGCTCGAACACATCCAGTGCCGCGCCGCCCAGGCGTTCGGCGCGCAGAGCGTCGGCCAGGGCGTCGAGCCGCACGGTGGCGCCGCGCCCGATGTTCACGAACAGCGCGCGCGGCCGCATCAATGCCAGGCGCGCCGCGTCGAACAGCCCCTCGCTTTGCGGCGTGTGGGGCAAGGTGAGGATGACGGCGTCGGCCGTCGGCAGCAGCCGGTCCAGCGCGTCGGGCCCGAACATCGCGGCCACCCCCGGCGGCGCATCGGTGCGGCGCGGGTCGATGCCCAGCACGTGTGCGCCGAACGCGGCCACCATCCGCGCGATCTCCGCGCCGATGCCGCCGACGCCGACCACGAGCACGGTGCTCTCGGGCAGGTTCAGCACGTCCTCGTCGGCGAGGTGCCGCACCCATTCGCCGCGCGCCTGCTGGCGCATGTAGCGGGGCAGGCCGCGCGCCAGCGCGAGGAGCATCGCGACCGCATGGATGGCCACGTGGTCGTTGTAGATACCGCGGAAGTTCGTGACTGCTACGGGATGAGCCACCAGCTCCGGGAAAAAGTAGCCGGCGGGTGGCGCAGCCATCGGGGCCTGCAGCCACGCCAGCTTGCCGGCCGCCGCCAGCAGCTCGGGATCGAGCGTCCCGAATGCGGCGTCGGCTTGGGGCAGCAGGCGCAGCGCCTCGGCTCGGTCCTGGGCGACCGAGACCTGCAGGCCGGGCGCGGCCGCGGCGACGCTGGGGGCCCATGACTCGACGGGCGCGTCTTCCGACGCGAGCATGACGAGGCGGCGGGTCACTGCGTGGCCCCCGCTCTCGCCGCGACGCGGTTGATCCATTCGCCCGCCCCATGGAAGGCGGCCAGGTTCTGCTGGAACAACGCGCCCCAGCGCGGGCCGTAACCCGGGCTGTCGCCGGCGTTGTGCGCCGTGACGACCACGTTCGGCATGTCCCACAAGGGGGACTGCGCAGGCAGCGGCTCGACCGCCGTGACGTCGAGTCCGGCGCCGCGCAGGCGGCCCGTGGCTAGAGCGCGCACCAGGGCGGGCTCGTCGATCAGGCTGCCCCGGCCGACGTTCACGATCCAGCCCGCGCCCAGGCGCGTCAATTCATCCTCGCCGACCAACCAGCGTTTGTCCGGCGCGGCCGGCGCGCACAGCAGCAGGATGTCGGCCCAGTCGCACGCCTGTGGCAACTCGGCTGCGCTCCGCACATCGGTCACGCAGCCGCGATAGCCGCCCGGGTTGCGCTTGACCCCCATGATCTGCATGCCCCAGTTGTCGGCACGTTTCGCGATCTCCTCGCCGATTCGGCCGAGGCCCACGATGGCGAGCTTCTTTCCCGCCAGCTCCTCGCCCGGAAGGGCCTGCCAGTGGTGCCGGCCCATGTGCCGCACCGCCTCGCCGACGCGCCGTGTCAGCGCCAGCATCAGCGCGAACGCGTGCTCGGCGACGCAGCCCGCGTGGACGCCCGCGGCCGTGGTCAGCGCCACCTCTTGCTCCGCCAGTTTGGCGAGCGGGTACTGCTCGATGCCCGCGCCCATCCCCGCGATCCAGCGCAGCGTCGGCCGCAGGAAGGCATCCTTCCAGATGAACGTCGCCAGCACCTGCGCACCCGCGTCGAGCGCGCGCACGACGCCGTCCTCGTCGGCGGGGGAGTGCAGCTCGATCTGCGGCACGCTGCGCAGGAAGGCCTCCACGCCCGGCGGGCGCTGCGGATGGAGGACGACGTGGATCGGTGCCATGCTCACAATGCCGTCTCCGGCCGTGCGCCGCTTGTGTGGCGCGGGTCCATGACGTCGCGAATGGCGTCGCCCAGCACGTTGAAGGCGAGCATCAGCGCGACCAGCGCCGCGATCGGCCAGACGGTGAGCCAGGGCGCGATGGTGATGAAGTCGCGCGCCTTCGACAGCATGCTGCCCCAGTCGGCCTGCGGCGGGCTCACGCCCAGACCGAGGAAGCTCAACGAGGCATACGCCAGCTGCGCCGTGGACATGCTGAGCGCGGCCAGCACGATCACCGAAGGCATCACGTTGGGCAGCATGTGCCGCACCAGGATCGCGGGCGTGGTCACGCCGGCCAGGCGCGCTGCTTCCAGGTATTCGCTGGTCTTGACGCTGAGCGCGCTGGCCCGCGCGATGCGGGCGAAACGCGGGGTGTAAACGATGGCGATGGCCAGCACCGCGTTGAAGAGGCCGGGGCCGAGCACCGCCACGATGATGATCGCCAGCAGCAGCGTGGGGAACGCGAACAGCACGTCCTGGCTGCGATTGAGCACCGTGTCGATCTTGCCGCCGAAGTAGCCGGCGGTGACACCGATGGCCACGCCGGCGACGGCGGCAATGGCCACCGACAGCAGTGCCACGACGACGGCGATGCGCGAGCCGTCGATGACGCGGCTCAAGGTGTCGCGGCCGAGTTCGTCGGTGCCGAAGAGGTGCTGCCAGGTGGGGCCCGACAGCGTGCTCGCGAGTTCACCCACATTGGGGTCGTGCGGCACGACGAGGCGGCCGAACACGGCCAGCACGATGAACAGGCCCAGCACCGCGACGCCGAAGACGCCGCCGCGGTGGCGCAGGAGGTCGGCGACGAAGCCCTGGCGCCAGACCTTGGCGGGCGCGGCGGCGGGTTCCATCACAGGAAGGTCGGTGGCGTGGTTGGATGTCATCGGGGCCTCTGGCGCGGGTCCAGCACCGGGTAGAGCATGTCGATCAGGGCGTTGATCAGCACGAAGCTCACCGCGAAGACCAGGGTGGTGGCCGTGACCATCGGGTAGTCGCGGGTGGAGATCGCCTCCAGCATTCCGCGGCCGAGGCCGGGCAGGCTGAAGATCTGCTCGACGACGATCAGGCCGCCCAGCATCACGCCGAACTGGAAACCGATGAAGGTGATGATCGGCGGCAGCGCATTGCGAAGGGCGTGCAGGTAATAGATGCGCTTCAGCCGCACCCCGGATGCGCGCGCCGTGACGATGAACGGGTCGCCCAGCACCTCCAGCATCGCGCTGCGGGTCATCTGCATCGTCATCGCGGTGATCGGGATTGTGATCGTCAGCAGCGGCATCACCATCGAGCGGATATGCGCCGCCGGGTCCTGCGACCACGCGGTGAACGACATGCGGAACAGGTCGGGTGCAACGCGCGACCCGACCAGCAGCACGAGGATGCCCACCACGAAGGTCGGCACCGAGAAGGCGATCAGCAGCTGCGAGCGGATCAAGACGTCGAGCCTGCGGTTGGCATGCACGGCCGCAAGGATGCCGGCGGGGAGTCCCAGCAGGGTGGAGAAAAACAGGCACAGCAGCGCCAGTTCGACCGAGACCGGGATCTGCTGCGCGAGGTCGGCCGTCACGTTGCGGCCGGTGATAGGGGACGTGCCGAAGTCGCCCTGCAATGCGTGGCCCAGCCAGCGGATGTATTGCACCGGCAAGGGCTTGTCGAGGCCGAGGTCGGCGCGCACCTTCGCAAACTGCTCTTCGGTCGCGCCCTCCTGGCCGACGATCACGCTGGTGAGGTCGCCCGGGATCAGCGAGCCCATCGCGAACACGAGCACGGAGACCGCCAACAGGACCGCGAGCATGGCGCCCAGGCGGGCCAGCAAGAGCTTGATCATGCAAACGCCTCCGCGAGCGACTCGACGGCGGACTTGCGTGCCAGCCGTTCGGCCGCGTCGGGAAAATGGCAGGCAACGAGATGGCCGTCGCCGGTATCGCGCAGCGGCGGCGCGCCGGCGGCGCAGCGCGCTTCCGCCAGCGGGCACCGCGTGCGGAAGCGGCAACCCGAAGGCGGGTTCATCGGGCTGGGAACGTCGCCGCGCAGCACGAGGCCCGAGCGCCCGTTCTCCAGCACCGGGTCGGGCAGCAGCGTGGCGTTGCGCAGCGCGATCGAATAGGGATGGCGCGGGCTGGCGGCGAACACCGACGCCGTCGCCGTCTCCACCACTTCGCCCAGGTACATCACCATGACGCGGTGGCTGATGGCCTGCACCGCCGCCAGGTCGTGGCTGATGAAGACGTAGGAAGTGCCCAGGCGCTCCTGCAGCTCCACCAGCAGGTTCAGGATCTGCGCCTGCAGCGAGATATCCAGCGACGCCACCGCCTCGTCGTGCACCACGAGCTTCGGGTTGGCGATGAGCGCGCGGGCGATCGACGCGCGCTGCTGCTGGCCGCCCGACATCTGGTGCGGCATGCGCGCCGCCATCTTCGGGTTGAGCCCGACCAGCGTCAACATGCGCGCCACCTCGTCGTCGGTCTTGCGGATGCCGCGTGCCTGCAGCGGCTCGGCCACGCTCGCGCCGACCGTGCGGCGGGGGTTCATCGAGCCCGACGGGTTCTGGAACACCATCTGGAAATTGCGGCGGCGCTCGGCACCGGCCGCACCGGGTTCCCAGATGTCGCCGCCGTCGATGTGGATGCTGCCCGCGGTGGGCTCCAGCAGGCCCACGACCAGCCGCGCGAGCGTGGATTTTCCGCAACCCGATTCACCGACGACGCCCAGCGTCTCACCCGCGCCCAACGTCAGCGAAACGCCATCGACGGCGCGCAGCGTGCCGGCCGGGCGGCCGGCGGCGGCGCGGATGTGGAAGTGCTTCTGCACGCCGCGCACTTCGAGCAGCGGCTTCGCGTTCTCAGAGCGCATCGGCCAGCTCCGGGTTGGTGGCCGGTGCGTCGGCCAGCGAAACGCCGTCCTGCGCGACCCAGCACCGGGTCAAGTGACCGGGCGCGACTTCGACCAGCTCGGGATGCGCCTTGCAGCGCTCCTGCGCGAAGGCGCACCGGCCTGCGAAACGGCAACCCGTGGGCAGCGCCGACATGTCAGGCGGGGCACCCGGCAGCGTGGGCAGCTGGCCGCGCGGCTGGTCGATGCGCGGAATGGAACGCAGCAGGCCACGGGTATAGGGATGCCGTGAATCGGAGAACAGCTCGCGCACCGGCGCCTGCTCGACGATCTCGCCGGCGTACATCACGGCAACACGGTCGCACATCTTGGCGATCACGCCCATGTTGTGCGTGATCAGCAGCAGCGCCGTGCCGTGGTCGTGCGTCAGCTTCTTCATGAGGTCCAGCACCTGCGCCTGGATGGTCACGTCGAGCGCCGTCGTCGGCTCGTCGGCGATCAGCAACTGCGGGTCGTTGAGCATGCCCATCGCGATCACCACGCGCTGGCGCATGCCGCCCGACATCTGGTGCGGGAAGGAAGCGGCCTGGCGCTGCGGGTCGGGCATGCCGACATCGGCCAGCGCGCGCTGGATGGACAACTCAGCGTCGGCGTCGCGGCCATGCGCGCGCAGCACTTCGCCCATCTGCCAGCCGATGCTGAACACCGGGTTCAGCGCCGTCATCGGGTTCTGGAACACGAGGCCGGCCTGTGTGCCGCGCACCTCACGCATCTTTTCCTCGTCGAGGGCCAGCAGGTTCACGCCATTGAGCTCGACCGAGCCGGATTCGATCCGGCCCGGCGGCGCGACCAGCCGCAGCACCGACATGGCGGTGACGCTCTTGCCTGAGCCGGACTCGCCGACCAGGCCCAGCGTCTCGCCGCGCCCGACGGTGAACGACACGCCGTCCACGGCCGTCACCGTGCCGTAGCCGGTGCGAAAGCGCGTGGTGAGCCCGCTGACCTTGAGGACGGGTTGCGTCACTGGCGGGTCACTTCAGCGTCACGCCGGCCAGGAAGGTGCGCGAGAGCGTGGGATCGGGCGTGGCCGACTTCACCTTGGGGCTGTAGGCCACCCAGGCGTTGCGCGCGGCGATGGTGATGTCCGGGAACACCAGGTCGTCTTCCATCTGAGCAAGTTTCGCGAGCTGCACGGGATAGTCCTCGGGCGAAGCGGCCTGGGCCTTGGCGATCTGTGCGTCGATCTCGGGCGGGTTGGGGCCCTGGCGGCCGGGGCGCGGCATCAGGTAGAACATCGGGTCGGCCTGGAAGGCGTATTCGTTGTCCATGATCTGGTAGTCGGCCTTGTTCTGCTTGTCCAGCCACACCGCGTTCTGGTTGGCCTGGATGGTGACGCGGATGTCGGCCTGCGCCAGTTGCGACTTGAGCAGTTCGGCGAAGCGGTCCAGGTAGGTGGACCAGCCCGCGAGGTGGTTCAGCGTGATGTCCAGGCCCTTGGGGTAGCCGGCCTTGGCCAGCAGCGCCTTGGCCTGCGCGACGTCGTACTTGTGGTACTTGAGCGAGTCCATCCTGGGCGCCCAGGTGTACGAAGGCGGCAGCTGCGCGCTCGGCACGGCTTCACCCAGGAACGCGCCCTGCACCATCGCCGGGCGGTTGATCGCCAGCGAGATCGCCCGGCGAACATCGACGTTGTCGAAAGGCGCGCGGTTGGTGCCGACGTTCAGGCGCACTGTGTTGGTCGAGCTGACCTGCACCACGGTGACCGCGGAGTCGCCTTTGAGCTGCAGCTTGCCTTCGGCGCTGGGGAACATCAGGTCGATCTGGCCCGACTTGAGCGCGGCGATCTGGGCCGATTGCTCGGGCATGTAGCGGATCGTGAGGTCGGACACCTTCGCGGCCGCTTCCTTGTTCCAGTAGTCGTCGTTGCGCTTCAGGACCAGCTGCTGGTTGGGCGTGTACGACACCATCTTGAACGGGCCCGTGCCCATCATCTCGCGCTTCGGGTCATGCGTCTGCGCCCACTTTTGGCTCAGGATCGCGGAGCCGACGACGAACGGGCTGCCCAGGTTCAGCAGGAAGCCGGCATCGGGCTGCTTGAGCTTGAAGCGCACGCGCTTGTCGTCGAGCTTGGTGACCGATTCGAGCGTCTTGAAGCGGTCCTTTGCGTAGGGCAGGCCCTTCTCGTTCAGGCGCTGGAACGAGAACACCACGTCGTCGGCCGTCACGGGCGTGCCGTCGGAGAACTTGACGCCGTCGCGCAGCGTGAAGTCGAACGTCGTCTGGGGCTTGTCCACGGTCCAGCTCGTGGCGAGCACGGGCAGGATCTTGCCGGACACGTCGGCGCGCACCAGGCCTTCGTAGACGAGCTGCCACATGTACCAGGTGCGGATCTGGGACGACTGCGTGGGGTCGAACGTCTGCGGCACGACGTCCTCGGCGACGACGAGCGCCCCGGCCTTCGTGCCGGCGTCCTGCGCCGCGGAGTAGGAGGTTGTGAGCAGGCCGAATGCGAGCAGGCCGGCGACACGGAGAAGTTGAAGACTCATCTGGATTCCTTCATGGACAGCGCCGACAGCGCGGCAAGACCTCTCTCGAACGAGAGGGCCAGAAGGTACGCCAGGCCATTCAAAACGGAAACGACCCGAAGCTACATTCATCATGCAGCCGTGCTTACGAATGGCGGACGCCGCCGGTGGTAACTTCCGGCACACGGCCAACGCGTTCGCCGCGGCTCATTCCGCCGCGGAATAGGTTTTATGGCCCGCCGCCGCCTTCCACCCCCCGCCATGCGTCAATACATTCAACCCATCGACATCCCGACCCGGAGAGACAAGATGGCACGAATGACTGCGGCCCAGGCCGCCGTGTGGGTGATGGAAAAGGAAGGCGTCACGCAGGCCTTCGGCATTCCCGGCGCCGCGATCAACCCGCTGTACTCGGCGCTGCGCAGGCAGGGCACGATTGCCCACATCCTCGCGCGCCACGTCGAGGGCGCCTCGCACATGGCCGAGGGCTACACCCGCGCCGTCGCCGGCAACATCGGCGTGTGCATCGGCACCTCGGGCCCGGCCGGCACCGACATGATCACGGGCCTGTATTCCGCCCACGCCGATTCCATCCCTATCCTGTGCATCACGGGCCAGGCGCCGCGTGCGCGCCTTTACAAGGAAGACTTCCAGGCGGTGGACATCGAGTCCATCTCGAAACCCGTGACCAAATGGTCGGTCACCGTGCGCGAGCCCGCGCAGGTGCCGGGCACCTTCCAGCAGGCTTTCCACCTGATGCGCTCGGGCCGTCCCGGACCCGTGCTGATCGACCTTCCGTTCGACGTGCAGATGGCGGAGATCGAGTTCGACCCCGGCACCTACCAGCCGCTGCCCGTGTACAAGCCTGCGGCGTCCCGCGCCCAGGTCGAGAAGGCGCTGGACATGTTGCAGGCCGCTGCACGCCCGCTGATCGTGGCCGGCGGCGGCATCATCAATGCGGACGCGAGCGACCTGCTGGTGGAATTCGCGGAGTTGACCGGCATCCCGGTGATCCCCACGCTGATGGGCTGGGGAACGATCCCCGACGACCACCCGCTCATGGCCGGCATGTGCGGCCTGCAGACCAGCCACCGCTACGGCAACGCGACGATGCTGGCCTCGGACTTCGTGCTGGGCATCGGCAACCGCTGGGCGAACCGCCACACCGGCTCGGTCGACGTCTACACCCGGGGCCGGAAATTCGTCCACGTGGACATCGAGCCCACGCAGATCGGCCGCGTGTTCGCGCCGGACTTCGGCATCGTGTCCGACGCGAAATTGGCGCTCGAATTGTTCGTGCAGGTGGCGCGAGAGCGCAAGGCGGCGGACCGGCTGGCAGACCGCGCGGAGTGGGTCGCGCAATGCCAGGAGCGCAAGCGCACGATGCACCGCAAGACCAACTTCGACAGCGTCCCGATGAAGCCGCAGCGCGTGTACCAGTGCATGAATCGTGCCTTCGACGAGGACACCTGCTACGTGAGCACGATCGGCCTGTCGCAGATCGCGGGCGCGCAGTTCCTGCATGTCTACCATCCGCGTCACTGGATCAATTGCGGCCAGGCCGGCCCGCTGGGCTGGACGGTGCCCGCCGCCTTGGGCGTGCGCGCGGCCGTCCCGTCGCGCAAGATCGTCGCGCTGTCGGGCGACTACGACTTCCAGTTCATGATCGAGGAACTGGCGGTGGGCGCGCAGTTCAAGCTGCCCTACATCCACATGGTGGTGAACAACTCCTACCTCGGCCTGATCCGCCAGTCGCAGCGCGGCTTCGAGATGGACTACTGCGTGCAGCTGGGCTTCGACAACATCAACATGCCGGAGGCCGACGCGCCCGAGCGGGCCTACGGCGTGGACCATGTGAAGGTGGTCGAAGGCCTGGGCTGCAAGGCGATCCGCGTGCACCGCCAGGAAGAGCTGCGGCCCGCCATCGAACAGGCCGAAGCCTGGATGAAGGAATTCCAGGTGCCCGTGGTGATCGAGGTGATCCTGGAGCGCGTCACCAACATCGCGATGGGCACCGAGATCGATGCCATCAACGAATTCGAGCCGCTGGCCGAATGCCGGGCCGATGCGCCCACGGCCGTCTGCGCCATGCCCGACTGACTACCCACTGGAGAACCGATGCCCCGCTTTGCCGCCAACCTCACCATGCTCTTCACCGAGCTGCCCTTCATGGAGCGCTTCGCAGCGGCGCGCGCGGCGGGCTTCGACTCGGTGGAGTACCTGTTCCCCTATCCCTACCCCAAGGAGCAGCTGGCCCATGCCCTGCAGGCCAACGGCCTGAAGCAGGTGCTGCACAACCTGCCCGCCGGTGACTGGGAGGCCGGCGAGCGTGGCATTGCCTGCCACCCGGACCGCGTCGCCGAGTTCCGCGAGGGCGTCGCGCGCGCCATCGAGTACGCCACTGCCCTGGGCTGCCCGCAGGTCAATTGCCTGGCCGGCAAGCTACCCGCGGGTGTCACACGCGAGCAGGCCCACGCCACCTTCGTCGGCAACCTCTCGTTCGCCGCCGCCGCGCTCAAGGAGTGCGGCATCCGCCTGCTGGTCGAGCCGATCAACCACTTCGACATCCCCGGCTTCTTCCTCACGCGCACCGGCGAGGCGCTGGCGATCCTGGACGAGGTGGGCTCGGACAACCTCTTCATCCAGTACGACATCTACCATGCGCAGCGCATGGAGGGCGAGCTCGCCGCCACGCTGCAAAAACACCTCGCACGCATCGGCCACATCCAGCTGGCCGACAACCCGGGCCGCAACGAACCCGGCACCGGCGAGATCAATTACCCCTGGCTCTTCAGGCACATCGACGCGATCGGTTACCGCGGCACCATCGGGTGCGAGTACAAGCCGAAGACGACGACCGCCGAAGGGCTTTCATGGATGAAAAAGGAAACGACATGACCAAATCAGGACTCAAGCTCGGCTTCGTCGGCCTGGGCATCATGGGCACGCCGATGGCGGGGCACCTGCTCAAGGCGGGCCACACGCTCTTCGTGCACACCCGCAGCAAGGTACCGCGTGAGCTCGCCGAGAGCGGCGCGACGGTCTGCACCACGGCCCGCGGCGTGGCGGAGCGCGCCGACATCATCTTCACCATGGTGCCGGACACGCCGGACGTCGAACAGGTGCTCTTCGGCGAGTACGGCGTGGCCTCGGGCCTTTCCAAGGGCAAGACGTTGGTCGATTGCAGCTCGATCGACCCGATCGCCACGCGCGGCTTCGCGCAGAAGATCAAGGACCTGGGCTGCGGCTGGCTGGACGCTCCGGTTTCCGGCGGCGAAGTGGGCGCCAAGGCGGCCAGCCTCACCTTCATGGTGGGCGGCGATGCGGAGACTTTCGAGCGCGTGAAGCCCCTCTTCCAGCTGATGGGCAAGAACATCACGCTGGTGGGCGGCGCGGGCGACGGCCAGGTGTGCAAGGTGGCCAACCAGATCATCGTGGCGCTGAACATCGCGGCCGTCGGCGAGGCGCTGGTGTTCGCGTCCAAGGCCGGCGCGGACCCGGCGCGGGTGCGCGAGGCCCTGATGGGCGGCTTCGCGTCCTCGCGCATCCTCGAAGTGCACGGCGAGCGCATGATCAAGCGCACGTTCAACCCGGGCTTCCGGATCGCGCTTCACCAGAAAGACCTGAACCTCGCGCTGCAGGGCGCACGGGCGCTCGGCGTGGCGCTGCCCCAAACCGCCAACGCCGCGCAACTGATGCAGTCCTGCGTGGCGCTGGGGCTGGGCCAATCCGACCACTCGGCGCTGGTCAAGGCGCTGGAGAACATGGCGCAGCACCAGGTGATGCCGGACGCCCCGGCGGCGTGATGGCGCCGGCCCCCGTTCGGCAGTAACATCGCCTCCCCGGCGGCAAGCGGTTCCTCGCCGCTTCCTGCCGGACAGTAAGGAGACTACGATGAAGCTCTATTACCACCCGGCATCCACGACCAGCCGGCCGATCGTGATGTTCGCGGCCGAAAACGGGATCGCCCTCGATCTGCAGGTCGTCGACCTCTTCACCGGCGAGCACTACCAGCCGCCGTACGAGGCGATCAACCCCAACCACCTGATCCCGGTGCTGGAGGATGGCGATTTCCGGCTGACGGAGAGCTCCGCCATCCTGAAGTACCTGGCCGACAAGACCGGCTCGCCGCTCTACCCGGCGGAGTTAAAGGCCAGGGCCCGCGTGAACGAGCGCATGGACTGGGTGAACACCCAGCTCGCGCGCGACTACTGCTACGGCTTCGTCTATCCGCAGATCTTCCCGCACCACAAGCGGCGGTCCGACGAGGCGCACGATGCCACGCTGCAATGGGGCAAGGAGCGCGCCCAGGGCTGGCTCAAGGTCCTCAACGACCACCTCCTCGGCGCGGGCAACAACTATCTTTGCGGGGACAGGATCACCATCGCCGACTACTTCGCGGCCGAGTTCGTCGCAGTGGGCGAGATCACGACCGGCACGAACTTCTCGGCCTACCCCCACATCGAACGCTGGCTCGGCCGCATGAAGGCGCTTCCCAACTGGAAGCCGGTGCACGAGGCGATCGAGGGCTTTGGCGCATCGCTCAGGGGCAAGGGCGTGCAGGCACTCGTCTGACAGCCATGATCCGCAAGCTCCACCACAACGCGTACCGCTGCCGCGATTCCGAGGAAACGCGCCGGTTCTACGAGGATTTCCTGGGCCTGCCGCTGGCCGGCACGCTCGAGATCGGCGAGACCAAGAGCGGCCGGGCGACGGACACCCTGCACACCTTCTACCGGCTGGACGACGGCTCGTACCTGGCATTCTTCGAAGCGCCCGACATGCCCTTCGAGTTCAAGGCCCAGCACGACTTCGACCTGCACATCGCGCTGGAAGTGGAGCCTGCGGCCTTGCAGGAGATGCTGGCCAAGGGCAAGGCCCGCGGGATCGAGACGCGCGGCGTGTCCGACCACGGGTTCATCGATTCGATCTACTTCCGCGACCCCAATGGCTATGTGATCGAGCTGTGCGCCAAACGCACCGGCCATGACGCGATGATGGACCCGGCGGCCAACGGCGCGCGCGAGAAACTCCGGCGCTGGACGGCCCGGAGGACATGACGCAGCACAAGGACTCGCCAGATACCTGAGGTTTCCGGCTTTCCGCGTGTTTTTACGCACATTCCAGGGCCTTCGGATGGAGTAGCGTCGATAGTCCGGAAGACCCAAGGAGACGCCACATGGCTGCAGAACTGTCCCAGGCCGAACAAGCCCTGCGCGAGGCCGCGCGCGAATATCACCGCCAACCCACGCGCGGCAAGATTTCGGTCACCCCGACCAAACCCCTTTCCAACCAGCGCGACCTGTCGCTGGCCTATTCGCCGGGCGTCGCCTATCCCTGCCTGGACATCCAGGCCGATCCGTCGCTGGCGCATGAGTACACCTCGCGCGGCAACCTGGTCGGCGTCATCACCAACGGCACCGCGGTGCTGGGCCTGGGCAACATCGGCCCGCTGGCCGGCAAGCCGGTGATGGAAGGCAAGGGGTGCCTCTTCAAGAAGTTCGCCGGCATCGACGTCTTCGACATCGAGCTGGCCCAGAACGACCCGGACAAGCTGATCGAGATCGTGCTGGCGCTGGAGCCCACCCTGGGCGGCGTGAACCTGGAGGACATCAAGGCCCCCGAGTGCTTCTACATCGAGAAGAAGCTGCGCGAGCAGATGAACATCCCGGTGTTCCACGACGACCAGCACGGCACGGCCATCATTTCGTCCGCGGCCCTGCTCAACGGGCTGGAGCTGGTGGGCAAGAACATCGGCGACGTGAAGATCGCCGTCTCGGGCGCCGGCGCCGCCGCCATCGCCTGCCTGGACGTGATGGTGGGGCTGGGCGTGAAGCGCGGCAACATCTGGGCCGTCGATTCCAAGGGCCTGCTCTATGAAGGCCGCCCGGGCGGCTACGACGAATCCAAGGCGCCCTATGCCCAGAAGAACACCAACGCCCGCACGCTTGCCGACGCCGTGAACGGCGCCGACGTGTTCCTCGGCTGCTCGGCGCCCGGCGTGCTGACCCAGGAGATGGTCAAGACAATGGCGCCCAAGCCGATCATCCTGGCGCTGGCCAACCCCGAGCCGGAGATCCGCCCCGAGCTCGCGAAGGCCGTGCGGCCCGACTGCATCATGGCCACCGGCCGCTCGGACTACCCGAACCAGGTGAACAACGTCCTGTGCTTCCCCTACATCTTCCGCGGCGCGCTCGATTGCGGCGCCACCAAGATCACGGAGGAAATGAAGCTGGCGTGCGTGCGGCAGATCGCCGACCTCGCGAAAGCCGACATCAGCGAGGAAGTGGCCAATGCCTACGCCGGCAAGGAACTCGTGTTCGGCCCCGACTACCTGATCCCGACGCCGTTCGACTCGCGCCTGATCCTGCGCATCGCGCCGGCCGTGGCGAAGGCCGCCGCCGATTCGGGCGTGGCCACGCGGCCCATCACTGACTTCGACGCCTACCGCCAGACGCTGACGCGCTTCGTCTACCAGACCGGCATGATCATGCGGCCCGTGTTCACGGCCGCCAAGGCCGCGAAGGCCAAGCGCGTGATCTTCGCCGAGGGCGAGGACGACCGCGTGCTGCGCGCGGCGCAGCAGGCCATGGAAGACGGCTTTGCGCAGCCCATCCTGATCGGCCGCCCCGCCGTGATCGAGGCGCGCATCGCCAAGGCGGGACTGCGCCTGAAGCTCGGGCACGACCTGGAATGCGTCAACCCGGAGAGCGACACGCGCTTTCGCCAGTACTGGGAGGCCTACCACCACCGCATGGGCCGGCAGGGCGTCACGCCCGAGGCCGCGAAAGCCGCCGTGCGACGCTCCAACACGCTGATCGGCGCGCTGGCCATCCAGCTGGGCGATGCCGACGCGATGCTGTGCGGGCTGGTGGGGCGCTTCGACCAGCACCTGGAGCATGTCGGCAACGTGATCGGCACGGCCAAGGGCGCGCCCGGGTTCGCGACGCTGAACGCCTTGATGCTGCAGGAACGCACGCTGTTCATCGCCGACACCTATGTGAATGAGGACCCGAGCGCCGAGCTGCTTGCCAGCATCGCCATGATGGCAGCCGAGGAAGTGCGCCGCTTCGGCCTGCCGCCGAAGGTGGCCTTCCTCTCGCACAGCAACTACGGCTCCTCCAGCCGTGCCTCGGCGCGCAAGATGCGCCTGGCGCGCGACCTGTTCGCCAAGATGGCGCCGGACGTGGAATGCGATGGGGAGCTGCAGGGCGACTCGGCGCTGTCCGAGGCGGTGCGCGCGGGCAGCCTGATGGATTCGACGCTCAGCGGCGAGGCCAACCTGCTGATCTGCCCCAGCCTCGATTCGGCCAACATCCTGTTCAACGTGCTGAAGATGACCGGGGGCCATGGCATCACCGTGGGCCCCCTGCTGCTGGGCGCGGCGAAGTCCGTTCACATCCTGACGCCGTCCTCCACCGTGCGCCGGGTGGTCAACATGACGGCCCTTGCGGCTGCGGGCGTGGCCTATTCCTGAACGAAAGAAGGCACCCGGCCCGCGAGGGCCGGATGCCCGAAATTCCTTGGCGCCAGGGCGCTGTCGTTCTTAGCGGACGCGGCCGCGGCGGAACAGGTTGACGATCGCCAGCAGGATGACGGCGCCGATCAGCGAGACGACCAGGGAGCCGATGCTGAAGCCGTCATTGATCGTGCCGGTGCCGACCATCGGGGAGATCAGCCAGCCGCCGATGAAGGCGCCGACGATACCCACGATCACGTTCAGCAGGATGCCCTGCTGACCATCGGTCTTCATGATCAGGCTGGCGAGCCAGCCCACGATACCACCTACGATTAGCCAGAGTATGAAACTCATGTGAGACTCCTTTGCCGCGAACGGCGTGTTGTTGAAAGCGAGCCGGCCCTCTCGGTTCCGACCACCCGCCGCCAAGAAACGAACGGCCGGTGAAGGCAAATATGGTCGTCGGCCATTGGCCACGGCGTAGTCGCCCGTAAAGGCTCAGCGTGCGCGCTTGTCGCGTCGACGCGTCGGACGCGCCCTACCTACTGACGGGCTGGGTAAGTCCGCAGCAGCCCCCCGGCCCGTCGCGGCGAGAATGCGTGCTTCCCCGGGGCCGGCTGCGGATGAGCGGCACCCTTTTTGCTTGCGACGCATTCACCGTCATTTCACGCTGGAGCCATCAATGAAGAAGAGGGACGTCCTCCGTATCGCCGCCGCTTTCACCGCCGCCGCTGCCTGCGGCATCGCGCAGGCGCAAACCACACCGATCAAGTTCCAGCTGGACTGGCGCTTCGAGGGGCCGGCCGCCCTGTTTTTGACGCCCGTGGCGAAGGGTTACTTCAAGAATGCGGGGCTGGATGTCACCGTCGATGCCGGCAACGGCTCCGGCGGCGCGGTGACCCGGGTGGCCTCGGGCACCTACGACATCGGCTTTGCGGACCTGGCGGCGGTGATGGAATTCCACGCCAACAACCCGGACGCGCCCAACAAGCCGGTGGCCATCATGATGGTCTACAACAACACCCCCGCTTCGGTGATGGCGCTGAAGAAGTCGGGCATCACCAAGCCGGCGGACCTGAACGGCAAGAAGTTGGGCGCCCCGGTGTTCGACGCCGGCCGCCGGGCCTTCCCGATCTTCCAGAAGGCCAACGGCATCACCAACGTCACGTGGACCGCGATGGACCCGCCGCTGCGCGAAACCATGCTGGCGCGCGGCGACGTGGACGCGATCACGGGGTTCACCTTCACCTCGCTGCTCAACCTCGAGGCGCGCGGCGTCAAGCCGGAAGACGTCGTGGTGTTGCCGTACCCGCAATACGGGGTGAAGCTCTACGGCAACGTCATCATCGCCACGCCGAAGATCATCAAGGAGAACCCGGCCGCCGTGAAGGCCTTCCTGGCGGCGTTCACCAGGGGCGCGAAGGACGTGATGGCCAACCCCGAAGCGGCGATCGCCGACGTCAAGGCCCGCGACGGCATCATCAACCCGGCCCTGGAAACGCGGCGCCTGAAGCTGGCGATCGACACCGTGATCAACAGCCCCGACGCCCGCGCCGAGGGTTTCGGCCAGGTCAACGCCGGCCGCCTCGCGCTGATGGCCTCGCAGGTCTCCGATGCGTTCAACACCAAGACGCGCGTCAACCCCGATGCGGTCTGGAACGGCTCGTTCCTGCCGGCCAAGGCCGATCTGAACGCCGTGCTGCCTGTGCCGCGAAAGTGAGCGCGGCGCTGGAGGAGACATTGAGCGCCGCCGGGCCGCCCCAAGGCGCGAAGGCCCCCTCGGGGGGCAGCGACCCGCACGCAGTGGGGGAGCGTGGGGGCTCCAGCTTCGTCGAGTTCCAGGACGTCTGGCTCGCTTACAACGACGAGGCGCTGGCGCAGGGCCAGTACGCGGTCGAGGCCATCGACCTGCAGGTCCAGCGCGGCGAGTTCATCGCCATCGTCGGGCCGTCTGGCTGCGGCAAGTCGACGTTCATGAAACTCGCCACCGGTCTCAGGATGCCCACGCTCGGCCGCATCCTGATCGACGGCCAGCCCGTCACCGGGCCGCTCAAGATCTCGGGCATGGCATTCCAGGCGCCCTCGCTGCTGCCCTGGCGCACCACGGTGGACAACGTGCTCTTGCCGCTGGAAATCGTCGAGCCGTACCGCGGCAATTTCAAGGCCAGGCGCGCGGAGTACGAGGACCGGGCCCGCAAGCTGCTGCAGAAGGTGGGCCTGGCGGGTTACGAGGACCAGTACCCATGGCAGCTGTCGGGCGGCATGCAGCAGCGGGCCAGCATCTGCCGCGCGCTGATCCACGAGCCCAAGATGCTGCTGCTCGACGAGCCGTTCGGCGCGCTCGACGCCTTCACCCGCGAGGAGCTCTGGTGCATCCTGCGCGACCTGTGGATGGAGCAGCGCTTCAACGTCATCCTGGTCACGCACGACCTGCGCGAATCGGTGTTCCTGGCCGACACGGTGTATGTCATGAGCAAGGGACCGGGCCGTTTCATGGTGCGCAAGGAGGTCGAGTTGCCGCGGCCGCGCGACCTGGAAATCACCTACGAGCGCGAGTTCACGGACATCGTGCACGAGCTGCGCGGGCACATCGGTGCGATCCGGCAAGGGGCCGCCGGGCCGGCCGGCGCTCCCGCGGCCGGGGTTGCGCCATGAAGCAGAAGCACGTCGAGCGCTGGTCGCCCTGGCTCCTGCTGGTGGCCGTGATCGCGCTGTGGCAGCTCATCTGCACCGCCTTCGGTGTGTCGGAGTTCATCTTTCCCAGCCCGGCGCGGATCTGGACACAGATGGTGGAATACAAGGCCATCATCGCAGCACACGCCTGGCGAACCTACTGGGTGACCATGGCCGGGTTCGGCCTGGCGATCGTGGTGGGCGTGATGCTCGGCTTCCTCATCGGCAGCTCGCGCCTTGCCTACGCGGCGGTGTACCCTCTGATGACCGCGTTCAACGCACTGCCCAAGGCGGCCTTCGTTCCCATCCTCGTGGTGTGGTTCGGCATCGGTGCCGGGCCCGCCATCCTCACCGCGTTCCTGATTTCCTTCTTCCCGATCATGGTGAACATCGCCACCGGCCTCGCCACGCTGGAGCCGGAGCTCGAGGACGTGCTGCGCGTCCTCGGTGCGCGGCGCTGGGACGTGCTGGTGAAGGTGGGCCTGCCGCGCTCCATGCCGTATTTCTACGGTTCTCTCAAGGTGGCGATCACGCTGGCGTTCGTGGGCACCACGGTGTCCGAGATGACGGCGGCCAACGAGGGGATCGGCTACCTGCTGATCTCTGCCGGCTCGGCAATGCAGATGGGCCTCGCCTTCGCCGGGCTGGTCGTCGTGGGCGCGATGGCCATGCTGATGTATGAACTGTTCAGCTGGCTGGAGAAGCACACGACGGCCTGGGCCCACCGCGGTTCGCAAAACACCTGACGCGCGATGGCCTGGAACGCGCGGCTCTCCCTTGACTACAGCGTCGAGCACGGCCGCTGCGTCTCGCGCTTCGAGCACGATGGGCCGTTGCGCATCCTGCAGTCGCTCTATCCGGAGGGTGACGGCGTCTGCCACAACGTGCTGATCCATCCGCCGGGCGGGCTGGTGGGCGGCGACACACTGCACATCGACATCCACGCCCGCTGCGGCGCGCATGGACTGGTCACGACGCCGGGCGCCTCGCGCTTTTATCGCTCCGACGGTGAGCCCGCCGTGCAATGCACCCGGATCCGGCTGGACGAAGGCGCGCGCCTCGAGTGGCTGCCGCTCGAGGCCCTTTGTCACAGCGGGTGCTTCGCCGAGAACCACGTCATGCTCGACCTTGCCCCGCGCTCCGAGCTGATCGGCTGGGATGTCACGGCGCTGGGCTTGCCCGAATCGCAGCTGCCGTTCGTCACGGGCAGTGTGCTGCAGCACCTCGAGCTGGGCGGCGCCTGGCTGGAGCGGGGCCGCATCGAGGCCGCCGACGCGCGGCTGATGGATGGACCGCTGGGCCTGGCCGGGCACCGCTGCATCGCCACGCTGTTCCTCGCGGCCGGCGGCGACTTGCCGCGGCCGCGCAGGGAACAGGCGCTCGAGCTCGCGCGCCAGGCCATCGCCGCGCACCCGCTGGCAGCAACGGCAGGCGCCACCGCCCCGGGCGCGCAGGTGGTGGCAGTGCGCGTCCTCGCGCCGCAGGTCGAGCCGGCCCTCGAGCTGCTCAAGGCCATCCGTGATGCATGGCGGCCGGCACTGTGGTCGCTGCCCGCGACGACGCCGCGTACCTGGGCGCTCTGACACCCGGGGCGTTGCTGCCGGGCTGTAGTCCCACGCCTGCAATCCCCGTCCTACGGTGCGACCGGCATCGCGCCGCCGCCGATGCGGTGCCTTCGCCGTCACGGTCGGGCTGGCGGGCGTCCTAGACTTGCATCAGTGACTAAAGATTCTTGCAAGGAGCCCGACATGACTGCACCTGCCAACCACAACAGATCGCGCGCCAGCCTGGCGTACTTCGGCGTCACGGCTTTGCTCGCGATGACGGCCGCCACCGCGCAAGTCGCGACCGGCGCGACCGGCACCACCGGAATCGATGCGTCCGGCAGCTACCAGCAGGAAGTGCAGGCTTGCACGACCGGGCGCACGCAACAGGACCGCGAAACCTGCCTGAGGGAAGCGCGCAATGCCCAGGCCGACAAGAAGCGTGGCGTGCTGGACAACGCCGGCGCGCAATTCGACGCCAATGCGGCGGCGCGTTGCGAGGTCCTGACGGGCGAGGACAAGGCGGCTTGCCAGGCCCGCGTGATGGGTTATGGCAGCACGTCCGGTAGCGTGGCCGGTGGCGGCCTGCTGCGGGAAGTCGAAACGGTGGTGATGCCCCCGGGAAGCGGTTCGGTGACGGTCGAGCCCAAGACGGCCGACCCGGTGGTGCTGGTGCCGTCGACCAAGTGAAGCGTTTCCCTGGACAGGCTTTTCCCAAGGACATGCACAAGACAGCGGGCCCCTGCGGCCCGCTTTTTCATGCATCACGTGTGGCCAGTGCGCCGCGGATTTGTTGCCGAGCTGGCCATCCCGTAACGCTTTGTCTGGCAAACCGTCGTATTGCGACATCCTGTGACGTCCGCTAACAGCCCACCTTGGTGGGCTGGTCAATATCGGCGTTCCGTACCTGTTTTTTACACCCGAAGGGTCATCATGAGCATTGAAAGAAACTTCGCCACCGGCGCCGCACGAGCGATGCGCTGGATCGGCGCGTTGGGATTTGCAGCGGTACTCGCCGCTTGCGGCGGTGGAGGCGGCGGCAGCGCGAGCGCCGATGGCACGCTGCGCGTGGCGTTGACCGACGCACCCAGCTGCGGCTATGACCACGTCTACGTCACCATCGACAAGGTGAGCGTCCACAAAAGCTCCACCGCCTCGGAAACCGACGCTGGCTGGACCGACCTCGTCCTGTCGCCGGCGCGCCGAGTCGACCTGCTGGACCTGACGAACGGCGTCCTGGAGGAGCTCGGCTCGATGCCACTCGAGGCCGGCACCTATTCGCAGATCCGGCTCGTCCTGGCCAGCAACACCGGCACCGGCACCTCCAGCGTCGCCAATTCGGTGCAGCCCACCGGCGGCACGCTCACGGCGCTCACGACACCGAGCGGCCAGCAAAGCGGCCTGAAGCTGAAAGCCAACATCGACGTCGCCGCTGGCCAGATGGCCGACGTGGTGCTGGACTTCGACGCCTGCAAGTCGATTGTCAAGGCGGGCAATTCCGGCCAGTACATCCTCAAGCCCGTGATCGCCGTCGTGCCCCGCGTGGTTTCCGGCGTGACCGGCTACGTGACGACCACGCTCTCGCTGAGCAGCACGACCGTGGCCATGCAGCAGAACGGCGTGACCGTCCGCTCGACCACGCCCGACGCCACCGGCAGGTTCTCGATCCCGTATCTCTCCACCGGCACCTACACGCTGGTTGTGATGTCGGCCGGTCGTGCCACCGCGGTCGTCACCAACGTACCCGCCGGCACCTCGACGACCGTGGTCAGCGGAACGGCGACGGCCATCGCACCGCCGGTTTCTGCCATGGCGGACGTCCTGGGCGCCGTGACAACGACCACTGTCTCTGGCAGCACCACCGTGTCCCACATCCTGACCGACGCCACGGCGACGGCGCTGCAGGCGCTGACCGGCGGGCCGACGATCAACCTCGGCAGCAAGCCTGTCGACGCGACGCTGGGCACGTACAGCTTCAGGCTGCCTGTCGAGGCGCCGGTGAAGGCCGCGTACCCCTCGACCACTTTCACGGCGGACACCGCCGTGAAGGGCAAGTACCAGATCCAGGTCGAGTCGCCCGGACGCACCACGCTGCAACTGCCTGCCGACATCAGCAGCGGCAGCGCGGCCACGGTGAATTTCGCGTACGGCCCTTGATGGGCTGACTGCAACAGGATGTAGACGGGAACCGGTCCTACAGACCCCTGTAGGACGGTCGCTACGCTAAAGCGACCGTGTTCAAATCTACATCCATCGATTCGCGAACCGGGCCCGAGCGCCCGGTTTTACGTGGGCCCTCGGGGCCCATTTTTTACACCGGCCTCATTGCGGTGGTCCTGGGATTCGGCGTGTTCTTCGACCACACGGCGGCGACCACCGCCGGCAGCCCTGAGGCCGCGGCCGCGCTGCAGGCCGACCTCGCGCGCCAAAGCGCCTCCGCCAACGTGCGCGAGATCGCGCAGTGGGCGATCGATTCGGGCGACCATGCCGGCCTGCCTTTCGTGGTGGTGGACAAGGAGCGTGCGCGCCTGTTCGCCTTCGATGGGATGGGCCGCTTGCAAGCCAGCGCGCCGGTGTTGCTGGGCGCGCTGCGCGGGGACGCGCCCGACGTGCCCGCCACGCCGGCGGGCCGCTTCATCACCGACACCTGGCAATCGGCGCAAGCGGACGCGATCGTCTGGGTCAATGGTGACGTTGCGCTGTCGCTGCACGCCCTTCCTTCGCCGGCTTCGCCGGGGCGCGGCCTTCAGCGCCTGGCGTCGGACCGGGTCGAGGACAAGCGGATCTCGGACGGCTCGCTGCACGTGGCGAGCGACTTCTACCAGCAGTTCCTGGCGCCGCTGCGCAACCAGGGCAGCGTCGCCTACGTGTTGCCCGAGGTGCAGGCTCTGCACGGCATGCTCACTGCGCCTGGGGTGCGCGTCGCGCGATCCCCCGGATACACCGCGACAAGGAGGCCCTCATGAGCGACAACCCGACCGACAAGGCGACGAAACCCCGGGGAAAGCACGGAACACCCAGCGAAGTGAGCTGGGACGGCGGCGCCGGGCGTCAGCCTTATGCCAACCAGGGTGCGGAGGAAGCGGAGCAAACCGGCGGGGGTGACGAATTCCCCGGCGGTGACCGCGGCGAGCTGTCGGGGCGCAACCTCGAGCAGCAGGACGCGGTCAGGAAGAAGCCGTGATCAGATGACGTTGAGCAGCATCAGCAGCACAACGACCAAGAGCGGCACGCCGAGTAGCCAGAGAATGACGGGCATTTGATTTTCTCCCAGGTTGGTGGACACCTGGAAGTTACGCCCGCGGCGTCACCGGCCCTGCGCGTCGTCGCCCCCAAAAGCGGTAGGCACCTGCCTACAGTTGCGTAGCCTATGGCTGTCGCCCGCTAGATGGCCACCCGCTGGCGCACGCCGTCCGTCTCCATGTCCTTGCCCAGGCCGCGCGCGATGAACTCGCCGCGCTCCATGACGAGGTAGTCGTCGGCGAGTTCGCGCGCGAAGTCGTAGTACTGCTCGACCAGGAGGATCGCCATGTCGCCTCGGCCGGCCAGCCTGCGGATCACGCGCCCGATGTCCTTGATGATGCTGGGCTGGATGCCCTCGGTCGGTTCGTCCAGGATCAGCAGTCCCGGCTGGGCCGCCAGCGCCCGGGCGATCGCCAACTGCTGCTGCTGGCCGCCGGAGAGGTCGCCGCCGCGCCGGCCCAGCATCTGCCGCAGCACGGGGAACAGCTCGAACAGCTCGGCCGGGATCGGCGTGGACGAGCTCTTGTAGGCGAGCCCCATCCGCAGGTTCTCTTCCACGGTGAGCCGCGCGAAGATCTCGCGGCCCTGCGGCACGAAACCAATCCCGGCGCGGGCTCGTTGATAGGGCGTCGCGCCGTGGATCGACTTGCCGTTGAACTCGATGCTCCCCGCCTTGATGGGCACAAGGCCCATCAGCGATTTGAGCAGCGTTGTCTTGCCCACCCCGTTGCGGCCGAGCAGTACCGTGACCTTGCCTGGGTGCGCTTCGAGGCTGACGTCCCGCAGGATGTGCGAGCCGCCGTAGTACTGGTTGATGTTCTTGACGGACAACATGGCTATCGGCCCAGGTAGACCTCGATCACGCGCTCGTCGTTCTGCACCTGCTCGAGCGGCCCCTGGGCGAGCACCGAGCCTTCGTGCAGCACCGTCACGATGTCGGAGATGCACTTGATGAAGCCCATGTCGTGCTCAACCACCATCAGCGAGTGCTGGCCCTTGAGCTCGAGGAACAGCTCGGCGGTGCGGGCGGTTTCCTCGTCCGTCATGCCCGCGACGGGCTCGTCGAGCAGGAGGAGCTTCGGATCCTGCATCAGCAGCATGCCGATCTCCAGCCACTGCTTCTGGCCGTGGCTCAGGTTGCCGGCCATCCGCCTCACGCCGCTTTCGAGGTGGATGGTGTGGAGCACCTCGGCGAGCCGGTCGCCCTGGCCGGAGTCGAGGCGGAAGAACATGGACGAGCGCACGCCCTTGCCGGTCTTGAGCGCCAGCTCCAGGTTTTCGAAGACGGTGAGCTGCTCGAACACCGTGGGCTTCTGGAACTTGCGGCCGATCCCCATCTGCGCGATCTCGGGCTCGGTGTGGCGCAGCAGGTCGATCGTGCTGCCGAAGAACACCGTGCCTTCGTCGGGGCGCGTCTTGCCGGTGATGATGTCCATCATCGTGGTCTTGCCGGCGCCGTTGGGCCCGATGATGCAACGAAGCTCGCCGGGGGCGATGTCCAGCGACAGCCCCTTGATCGCCTTGAAGCCGTCGAAGCTCACGCTCACGTCCTCGAGATAGAGGATGCGGCCGTGGGTGGTGTCGACCTCACCCGGCGTCGCGCGGTGCGAGAAACCCGCGGCCCGTCCGCCCGATTCGGTCCTGCCGGCGGGCTCGCGCGCCTGATAGGCCTCGGCGCGCCGCGCGCCTTCCTCCAGCAGGTCAGGCGTCATTTCGCGCCTCGCTTGAAGCGCTTGACCAGGCCCACGATGCCGTCGGGCAGGAACAGCGTGACGGCGATGAACAACGCGCCCAGGAAGTACAGCCAGAACTCCGGCGCCGCCACTGTGAGCCAGCTCTTGGCGCCGTTCACCAGGAACGCGCCGACGATGGGGCCGATGAGCGTCGCGCGGCCCCCGACGGCCGCCCAGATGGCGATCTCGATCGAGTTGGCCGGGCTCATCTCGCTCGGGTTGATGATGCCCACCTGCGGGACGTAGAGCGCGCCGGCGACGCCGCACATGATGGCGGAGAGGGTCCAGATCGTGAGCTTGTAGCCGATCGGGCTGTAGCCCGAGAACATGACGCGAGACTCGGCATCGCGGATGGCCTGCAGCACGCGGCCGAACTTGGCCGAGACCAGCCAGCGCGCGAACAGGAAGAACCCCAGCAGGGCCAGCCCCGTCATCACGAAGAGCGTCATGCGCATGGATGGCGTCGCAATCGGGACGCCCAGGATGCGCTTGAAGTCGGTGAAGCCGTTGTTGCCGCCGAAGCCGGTCTCGTTGCGGAAGAACAGCAGCATGGCCGCGAACGTCATCGCCTGCGTGATGATCGAGAAGTACACGCCCTTGATGCGCGAGCGGAAGGCGAAGTAGCCGAACGCGAAGGCCACGATGCCGGGCACCGCGACGATGAGGAACAGCGTGGCGGCGAAGCTGTCGCTGAATGACCAGTGCCAGGGGAGCTGCTTCCAGTCCAGGAACACCATGAAGTCCGGCAGGTCGCTCTTGTAGTTGCCGTCGCGGCCGATCTGGCGCATCAGGTACATGCCCATGGCATAGCCGCCCAGCGCGAAGAACAGGCCGTGGCCCAGGGACAGGATGCCGGTATAGCCCCAGATCAGGTCCATCGCCAGCGCGCAGATGGCGTAGCACATGATCTTGCCGACCAGCGCCACGGCGTAGTCGCTCATGTGGAAGATGCTGTCTGCGGGAACGAGCAGGTTGAGAGCGGGCGCAACGGCGCAGACGGCAACGAGGGCGAGGATGAACGCGCTCCAGCCCATGCGGCCCAGGACCGCCGGCTTGCCGGGAAGGACGATGGCCACGACGGCCTGATGCGGATCGCGGATCATCGTCATGCCTCCGCGGTACGGCCTTTGACCGCGAAGATTCCCTGAGGCCGCTTCTGGATGAACACGATGATCAGCACCAGCACGGCGATCTTGGCGAGCACGGCGCCCGCCCAGCCTTCGATGAACTTGTTGAGCACGCCCAGCCCGAGCGCGGCGTAGACCGTGCCCGCGAGTTGACCCACGCCCCCCAGCACGACCACCATGAACGCATCGACGATGTAGCCCTGCCCCAGGTCGGGGCCGACGTTGCCGACCTGGCTCAAAGCGCAGCCCGCCAGCCCGGCGATGCCGGAACCGAGCGCGAACGCGTAGGTGTCGATGCGCGCCGTGTTCACACCCATGCAGGAGGCGATCGGCCGGTTCTGCGTGACGCCGCGCACGAACAGGCCCAGGCGCGTGCGGCCGATCAGGAAGGCCATGCCCAGCAATACGGCGAACGCGAAGCCGATGATGACGACGCGGTTCCACGGCAGTTGCAGGTGGCCCATCACGATGACTCCGCCGCTCATCCAGCTGGGATTTTCGACGCCCACGTTCTGGGCGCCGTAGATCGAGCGCACCAGCTGCATCAGCATCAGGCTGATGCCCCAGGTGGCCAGCAGCGTTTCGAGCGGGCGGCCGTAAAGGAAGCGGATCACGCTGCGCTCCAGCGCGGCACCCATCAGCGCGGACGCGCCGAATGCCACCGGCACCGCGGCGACAAGGTACCAGTCGAAGGCGCCCGGCAGGTACTTCTGGAACAGGCCCTGCACCACGTAGGTCGCGTAGGCGCCGATCATCATCAGCTCTCCGTGCGCCATGTTGATGACGCCCATCAGGCCGTAGGTGATGGCCAGCCCGAGCGCGACCAGCAACAGGATCGAGCCCAGGCTGATGCCGGAGAAGACCGCGCCCAGCTTGTCGGCCCAGGCGAGCGACGCCTCGACTTCGCGCAGCGAAGCCTCCAGGGTGGCCTTCACATCGGGTTCGGCCTCGACCTTGATGCGCTCCATCAGCAGCGTCTTGGTGCTGGGGTTGTCGCTGCGCGAAAGCAGCCGGGCCGCCTCGATGCGCCTGGCCTTGTCGGCGCTGCCCAGGAGCACGGCCGCGCGCACCATGCCCAGCTGCTCCTTGACCTGCGCATCGGTCTCGGCCGCCCAGGCCTTCTCGATCAGCGGCAGCCTGGATTCATCGCTCTCGTTCGCAAGCGTCTTGATCGCTTCGCGGCGCGACGCGACGTCCTTCGAGAACAGCTTCAGCGCGGCCATCGCGGCGTCGAGCTCGCCGCGCATGCGGTTATTGTTGATCACGTCCTCGGCATCGGCGGGGAGCGGGCTTTCGGCGCCCGTGACGGGGTCGAACCCCGTGCCCCCCTTGACCAGGAACACTTTGTCGCCGGCCACCTTCACCGCGTCGTCGACCAGCGCCTGGATGAAGGCTGCCGTCCTGTCGTCCCCGGCCGCCACGGCCTGGTTCAAGGCCTCGATGCGCGCGTCGGTCTCCCCCGCCGCCATGGCTCGCGCCTGTGCCGGCGTCAACGCATGGGCACCGGCGGCAAGGAGAAGCGTCACGAGAAGGACAAGACTGCGGATGAACATTGAAAGAACCTGTAGGGTGGACACGACTGCTCATGCCCAGGCTGCAAGCTCCTTCCCCCTCCGGGGGAAGGTTGGGATGGGGGCTGCGCGCGTGATGCAGTGCCCCCACCCCTGCCCTCCCCCGGAGGGGGAGGGAGCAAGCCAGTTACTTCCTCGCCGGCTCGTCCGGCTTCTTGTCGTTGCCTTCGATGAAGGGCGACCAGGGCTTGGCCTTCACCGGGCCGGGCGTCTTCCAGACCACGTTGAACTGGCCGTCACCCTTGACTTCGCCGATGAACACCGACTTGTGCAAGTGATGGTTCTTCTCGTCCATCTTGGAGACGATGCCCGACGGCGCCTTGAAGGTCTGGCCGGCCATGGCGGCGATCACCTTGTCGACGTCCGTGGTCTTGGCCTTCTCGACGGCCTGCTTCCACATGTTGACCCCGATGTAGGTGGCTTCCATCGGGTCGTTCGTCAGCGGCTTGTCGGCGCCGGGCAGTTTCTTGGCCTTGGCGTAGGCGGCCCACTTCTTGGTGAACTCGTCGTTGCTCGGGTTCTTGATCGACATGAAGTAGTTCCACGCAGCCAGGTGGCCCACCAGCGGCTTGGTATCCACGCCGCGAAGTTCTTCCTCGCCCACCGAGAAGGCGACGACCGGCACGTCCTTGGCCTTCAGGCCGGCGTTGCCCAGCTCCTTGTAGAACGGCACGTTGGAGTCGCCATTGATGGTGGAGACGACCGCCGTCTTGCCGCCGGCCGAGAACTTCTTGATGTCGGCGACGATGGTCTGGTAGTCGCTGTGGCCGAACGGGGTGTACTTCTCGTCGATGTCGGTGTCCTTCACGCCCTTGCTCTTGAGGTAGGCGCGCAGGATCTTGTTGGTGGTGCGGGGATAGACGTAGTCGGTGCCCAGCAGCACCCAGCGCTTGGCGGCGCCGCCGTCCTTGCTCATCAGGTAGTCGACGGCCGGGATGGCTTGCTGGTTGGGCGCGGCGCCCGTGTAGAACACGTTCTTGGACAGCTCTTCGCCCTCGTACTGCACGGGGTAGAACAGCAGGCCGTTCAGCTCCTCGACGACCGGCAGCACCGACTTGCGCGACACGCTGGTCCAGCAGCCGAAGATCACGGCGACCTTGTCCTGCGTCAGCAGCTGCTTGGTCTTCTCGGCGAACAGCGGCCAGTTGGAGGCCGGGTCCACGACCACGGGCTCGAGCTTCTTGCCCAGCACGCCGCCCTTGGCGTTGATCTCGTCGATGGCCATCAGCACCGTGTCTTTCAACACGGTTTCGGAAATGGCCATGGTGCCCGACAGGCTGTGCAGGATGCCGACCTTGATGGTGTCCTTGGATTGCGCGAAGGCGGTGGATGCCATGCCCAGGCCGAGGGCCAGGCTGGCGGTGAGTAGTTTGAGGTTTCCGCGGCGATTCATGGCTTCTCCGAAATTGAGAGGTACGACCCCACATCGGGTCACGAGCGGTTACGCAAGGGATGTGCCAAGGCCGAGCCGTCCGCCATGCGCACCAAAAGGGTCGCGGTGCCCCTTTTCGTTGCGCGCCCTTGTCCAACTTGGGTCGAACGCACCAAAATGCGCCCACACCACCTCGGTGCGGCGCACTTCCGGTGGCACGTGACTTGCGTTCGGCACACCAGGAACGAAAAACCGATGGAACTGACCCCCCGCGAGAAAGACAAGCTCCTGATCTTCACCGCCGCCCTGGTGGCGGAGCGGCGCAGGGCGCGGGGCCTCAAGCTCAATTACCCCGAGGCGGTGGCGCTGATTTCGGCGGCCGTCATGGAGGGCGCGCGCGACGGCAAGACGGTAGCCCAGCTCATGAGCGAAGGGCGCACCATCCTCACGCGCGCCGACGTGATGGAAGGCGTGGCCGAGATGATCCCGGACATCCAGGTCGAAGCGACCTTCCCCGACGGCACCAAGCTGGTCACCGTCCACCAACCCATCGTATGAACCGACCGCTGACCCCGCTGGTCCCCGGCGAACTGTTCACCGAAGCGGGCGACCACGCGCTGAACCCCGGACGGCGCACGGCGACCGTGGTCGTGCGCAACACCGCCGACCGGCCGATCCAGGTCGGCTCGCACTATCACTTCGCCGAGACCAACGGCGCGCTGCAGTTCGACCGCGACGCGGCGCGAGGCATGCGCCTGAACATCGCGTCGGGCACGGCCGTGCGCTTCGAGCCGGGCCAGCAACGCACGGTGGAGCTGGTGGACCTGGGCGGCGATCGCAAGGTCTTCGGCTTCCGCGGCCTCGTTCAAGGAAAGCTCTGATGGCAACCATTGGACGGCGCGCCTACGCCGAGATGTTCGGCCCGACGACGGGCGACCGCGTGCGGCTGGCCGACACCGAGCTGGTGATCGAGGTCGAGGACGACTACACGCTGCGAGCCGGCGGCTATGGCGAGGAAGTGAAATTCGGCGGCGGCAAGACGATCCGCGACGGCATGGCGCAATCGCAGCGCACGCGCGCCGAAGGCACGATGGACTGCGTGCTGACCAACGCGCTTATCCTGGACCACTGGGGCATCGTGAAGGCCGACATCGGCATCCGCGACGGCCGCATCGCCGCCATCGGCAAGGCCGGCAACCCGGACACGCAGCCCGGCGTAGACATGGTCATCGGGCCGGGCACGGAGATCATCTCCTGCGAAGGCAACATCGTCACCGCGGGCGGCATCGACTGCCACATCCATTTCATCTGCCCGCAGCAGATCGAAGAAGCGCTGGCTTCCGGCGTCACCACCATGATGGGCGGCGGCACCGGTCCGGCCACGGGCACCTTCGCCACCACCTGCACGCCGGGCGCGTGGAACATCGAGCGGATGCTGCAGGCCGCCGAGGCCTTCCCCATGAACCTGGGTTTCCTCGGCAAGGGCAACGCGAGCCTGCCGGGCGCCTTGCGCGAGCAGATCCAGGCCGGCGCGATCGGTCTGAAGCTGCACGAGGACTGGGGCACCACGCCCGCCGCCATCAGCAACTGCCTGGACGTGGCCGATGAAACCGACACCCAGGTCGCGATCCACAGCGACACCCTGAACGAATCCGGCTTCGTGGAGAACACCATCGCGGCGACCCAGGGCCGGGCCCTGTGCGCCTTCCACACCGAAGGCGCGGGCGGCGGACACGCCCCGGACATCCTGCGCGTGGTGGGCGAGGCCAACTTCCTGCCCTCCTCCACCAACCCGACGATGCCGTACACGCGCAACACGCTGGACGAGCACGTGGACATGCTGATGGTGTGCCATCACCTGGACCCGTCGATCGCGGAGGATCTCGCTTTCGCCGAAAGCCGCATCCGCAAGGAAACCATCGCGGCGGAGGACGTGCTGCACGACCTGGGCGCGATCAGCATGATGAGCTCCGACAGCCAGGCCATGGGCCGCGTCGGCGAGATCGTCATGCGCACCTGGCAGACTGCGCACAAGATGAAGATGCAGCGCGGCAAGCTGCCCGGCCCCGGCGCTGGCGCCGGTTCGGGAGACTCCGAGCGCCATGACAACTTTCGCTGCAAACGCTACATCGCCAAGTACACGATCAACCCCGCCATCGCGCACGGCATCAGCCACGAGGTGGGCAGCGTCGAACCCGGCAAGTGGGCCGACCTGGTGGTGTGGAAGCCGGCGTTCTTCGGCGTCAAGCCGGCGCTGATCCTCAAGGGCGGTTTCATCGCGATGGCCGCGATGGGCGACCCGAACGCCTCGATCCCCACGCCGCAGCCGGTGCACTACCGTCCGATGTTCGGCAGCTTCGGCGGCGCCATCGCCAGGGGTTCGCTCACCTTCGTCTCGCAGGCCGGCCTGGCCGCGGGCATCAAGGACGCTTTCGGCCTGGCGAAGAACCTGAGTGCCGTGAAGAACATCCGCAACGTGCGCAAGGGCGACCTCATCCACAACGGGTACCTGCCGAAGATGGAGATCGATCCGCAAACCTACGCCGTGCGCGCCGACGGCCAGCTGCTGACCTGCGAGGCCGCGACGGTGCTGCCGATGGCGCAGCGGTATTTCCTCTTCTAGATGCTGCAAGTGTCCAAACTCCTGGTCGGCGGCCACGGCCTGGCGCCGGCCCTCGTCAAGCGGGCCGCCACGGTCGAACTCGATTGGGACGTCCGCCAGAAGAGCCGCTTCGATTGCACGGATTCGCGGGGGCGTCACCTGGGCGTGTTCCTGCCGCGTGGAACCGTCGTGCGCGGCGGCGACGTGCTGGTGGCCGAGGACGGCTCTCTGGTGCAGGTGATCGCGGCGCCGCAGCCGGTGCTGGTGATCACGCATTGCCAGCAGCACGGCACGCCTTTCGACCTGACGCGCGCCGCCTACCACCTGGGCAACCGCCACGTGCCGATCGAGCTGAAGCCGGACCACCTCAAGATCGAGCCCGACCATGTGCTGGCGGACATGCTGCGCGCCATGCACCTGATCGTGAAAGAGGGGCTGGCGGCGTTCGAGCCCGAAGGCGGCGCCTACAGCTCCCATGGCGGGCACTCGCATGCCCATGGCAGCGAGGACCACGGGCATGGCCACCACGACCACTGACGCCGCGCTGCTGCAGCTGATCTGGCTCGCCTCGCCGGCACTGCCGGTAGGCGGGTTCTCCTATTCGGAAGGGCTGGAGGCTGCGGTCGACTGCGAGCGCGTCACGGGCGAAGCCACCGCGGCCGCGTGGCTGGCCGACCAGTTGCACCTGTGCCTCGCGCGCGCCGACCTGGCGGTCATGGGCGAGGCCATTGCAGCCTGGCGGGCGGAGGATTTCCCGCGCGTCGCGTTGCTCGACGACTGGGTGCTGCGCACGCGCGAGACCTCCGAGATGCGGCAGCAGGCGGTGCAGATGGGCCGCTCGCTCGTGGAATGGCTCAAGTCCGTGCAGCCGGAGGTGGCGGCGCGTGCACCCCGACTGCTCACCTACCCCGTTGCGTTCGCCCTCGCGGCTTCCGCCAGCAGCGCGCCGGTGCGCGATTGCCTGCTCTCGTTCACTTTCGGCTGGGCCGAGAACATGGCGCAGGCAGCCATCAAGTCCGTGCCGCTGGGCCAGAGCGCCGGGCAACGCATCCTGTTGCGCCTGGCCGCGGAAATCCCAGCCGCCGTGGACAAGGCGCTGGCCTTGCGCGAGGATGAACGGCAGGCCTTTTCCCCCATGCTGGCCATCCTGTCGGCGCAGCACGAAACCCAGTACTCGAGGATTTTCAGATCATGACTCCCTTGCACCACATCGCCAACCGCACCAAGAAGCTGCCGCCGCTGCGCGTGGGCATCGGCGGGCCCGTGGGCTCGGGCAAGACGACCCTGCTCGAGATGCTGTGCAAGGCGATGCGCGACAAGTGGGACCTGGTCGCGATCACGAACGACATCTACACCAAGGAAGACCAGCGGCTGCTCACGGTCAGCGGCGCGCTGCCGGCCGAGCGGATCATGGGCGTGGAAACGGGCGGGTGCCCGCACACGGCCATCCGGGAGGATGCGTCGATCAACCTCGAGGCCATCGACCGGATGCTGGTGGACTTCCCGCAGGCCGACATCGTGTTCGTGGAGAGCGGCGGCGACAACCTGGCCGCCACCTTCAGCCCCGAGCTGTCGGACCTGACGATCTACGTGATCGACGTCGCCGCCGGCGAGAAGATCCCGCGCAAGGGCGGCCCGGGCATTACCAAGAGCGACCTGTTCGTGATCAACAAGACAGATCTCGCGCCGTACGTCGGCGCCGACCTGGGCGTGATGGAGGCGGACACGAAAAGGATGCGAAAGGACCGCCCCTACGTCATGACCAACCTCAAGACCCGCTCCGGCGTGGCCGAGGTGGTCGCGTTCATCGAAAAGCGGGGCCTGCTGGAAGCGGCCTGAGACGCCGAACACGCAAACCGGACTGACGGCGTAAAATCTGCCCCTCATCGGGAAGCGTGGCAGAGTGGTCGATTGCACCGGTCTTGAAAACCGGCAACGGGCAACCGTTCGTGAGTTCGAATCTCACCGCTTCCGCCAATAGGTCTTGGTCAACGCCTTGGCGTTGGGGAAGCACTCATATCGCGCAGCGATGTGATGTGCTTACCAAAACCGGCGACGTCGCAAGACGTCCGTGAGTTCGAATCTCACACTCTCCGCCACCGGCGGCGTCTTCACATCGAGGAGGTGAGTCCATGACCCGCGGTACCCGTCGAATCGCAGCGGCCATCGCCGGCGCGGCCTTCCTGGCCTCCTGCGCCCTGCATGCCTTCACGCCCGACCGCAACGCGAGGGCGCCGGTGCTGGAGGGCTACGGCCGGCTCGACACCCCCGTGACGACGAGTGTGCCCGCGGCGCGCGACACCTTCCGTGCGGCCATGCTGCAGGCGTATGCCTTCAACGAGGTCGAGGCGGTGCGCATGTTCAAGGCCGCGCTGGCACTGGACCCCCGGTGCGCGATGTGCGCCTGGGGCGTGGCCTGGCAGCTCGGCCCCAACATCAACGCACCGGGCCGCGGCGATTTCACCGAGCCCCTGCGCTACGTGGACTACGCGCTGCGCCATCAGGGCGGCGCGACGGCGCGGGAGCGCGCGCTGATCGAGGCGCTGGCGGTGCGCTATGCGCATTCGAGCACGGCGCGCGAGACGGCGCCCCTGGCCGGCGACGTCTGCGGCAAGCCCGCGCCCGGTGCGCCCGAACCGGCGCACCCGCTCGACGTCGCCTATGCGGCGCGGCTGCGTGCGCTGGCCGACGCCTGGCCGGTCGACCCCGACATCCTGGCGCTGTACGCGGAAGCCGAGATGATCGCCACGCCGGAAGACGATCTGTGGCGGGCGGACGGCAAGCCCAACGGGCGCGCCGGCGAGGTGGCCGACCGCATCGAAAAGCTGCTGCCCAGGCATCCGGACCACACCGGCCTGAACCACTACATGATCCACGTCGCGGACGCGGCCCCCGTGGCCCGGCGCGCGATCGCGTCGGCCGACCGCATGGGCTCGCTGGCGCCGCAATCGCCGCACCTCCTGCACATGCCGGCGCACATCTACATGCACGTGGGCCGGTACGCGGACGCGACGCGCGTCAATCAGCTCGCCGTCGCCGCGGACGTAACGCTGGCGCAAACGCTGAAGGCCCAGGGTTTCGACACCTCGAAGGACTGGCGCGGCCACGACCTGCACTTCCTGTGGTTTTCCGGGCTGATGGAAGGCCGCGTCGATGTCGCATTGGGCGCCGCGCGCCAGCGGGCGGAACGCACGGGTGCGTCGAAGGACGTGCTTTCCGAGTACTTCCGCAGCCTGCCGCTGCTCACGCTGGTTCGCCTGGAGCGCTGGGACGACGTCCTGGCGGAGCCGCAACCGGCGGGCGACAGGGGGCTGGCCGGGGCCATGTTCGAATACGCCCGCGGCGTGGCCCAGGTGCGCCTCGGGCAGTTGCCGGCGGCGCTGCAATCACTGGCGCGCCTGCAAGCCGTGACGAGCGAAACGCGCAAGGCGCACGACGGCAACTCCGGCGGGCACCGGAGCGTGCGGGCGATGCTGGACTTCGCGCTCGAAGGTCTCCAGGCCGAGCTCGCCCTCGCGCAGCGGCGCTACGACGATGCACTCGCCCACCAGGCCAAGGTTTCCGCCGCGGTGGACCGGCTCGACCGGCGCGAGCCCCCCGTGCTCGGCGCCGGCAGCCGGCTCGCGCTCGGCCGCATCCAGTCGGAGGCCGGCCGCTGGGCGGAGGCCGAATCGACCTTCCGCGAGGAGCTCTCGGCGCGGCCGGGGAGCGGTTGGGCCTTGCGCGGCCTCGCTCGCGCGTTGCAGGCGCAGGGCCGAACCGACGAGGCCACAAGATACCGCGCGGAACTCGGCCGCGTCTGGGCCGCAGCGGGGGCGGCGCTGCGCTCGGGCTCCTGACGCGCCATCAGTGCTTTTTCGAGTGCTTCGGTTGCTGTTGCTGCTGGGGTTGCGGCGCCGGGCCGCTGCCGGGCGCGGGCACCCGCTTCTGGATGAGCGCATCCATCGCGCTGGCCGCGCCCCGGCCGGTCGAGGGGGCGCCCGGCTTGGGTTTTCGGGGATCGTTGTGCTTGGCGTGCATAGGAACCTCGGTCCATGTACTGCGCAGCACCAATCTAGTTTCCGTCGCGCGCGATGGATGTAGGCAGGCCCACACTCACTTCGTAGGAAGCTCCCCCTGCCCAGCTCGCGAGCGGACAGGCCTGCCCACACACCCGCGTCAGACCGCCAGGTTGCGCAGCTCCCGCAGCGCCACCGAGAGCATGGCGAGGTCGGGCACCACGGTGTCGGCAAGCTCGGCCACCAGCCGCCGCGCGCGCGCGAAGGTCATCGGGTTGCGCGCTTCCCAAGCCGAGAGCCGTTCGCCGGCCGGGCCGGCGTGACGGCTGACTGCGTCCAGCGCGATCGAGCGTTGCAGGTCCGCCAGGTCGTCGGCCAGGGCCACCTTGGCCATGGCCTGCCAATGCGTTTCGGCCGGCAGCAGGTCGATCTGCTGGCGCAGCTTTTCCAGGCCCAGGCGCTCGCCGATGCCGAAGTGCACCTCGCTGGTGGCGTCCAGCGGCGTATGGCCGGCTTCCGAGACCTCGGCAATATCGAGCGCGCTGAACAGCCGATCGGCCGCGCCCACCTGCTGCGCCAACGGCTGGGGCACGCCGGCCTGGACCCAGGCGGCAACCCGCGCCGAGCCGGCCGTCTCGGGCTCCAGCCGTGCTCGCAGCGCGTTCACCGCGGGCAGCAGCTTTTCCGCGGCGCGCTCCATCGGCTCTTCGAGCCGGCGCGAGCGCAGGAACCAGGTCGTGGCGCGCGCCACCAGCCGCCGCCACTCGACGATCATCTCGCTTTGCACGCTGTCCGCCACTTGATTGTCGAGCGCCTCGATGCGTTGCCAGAGTTCCACGCTCGCGAACACCTCGCGCGCCAGCAGGTAGGCACGCACCACGTGCGCGGGTGTGGCACCGGTCAGCTCGGACAGCTGGTGCACGAAATTCGAACCCACGCGGTTGACCATGCTGTTGAGCACGTGCGTCGCGATGATCTCGCGGCGCAGCGGATGGCGCGGGATGAACTCCGCGAAGTCGCGCTTGAGCAGCGACGGGAAGTAGCGCTGCAGCGCAGAGGCCACCCAAGGGTCCTCGGGCAGGTCCGAAGCGACCAGCTCGTCCGACAGCCACATCTTGCTGTAGGCCAGCAGCACGGCGTGCTCGGGCGTCGTCAGGCCCAGGCCCTTGGCCTTGCGCTCGGCCAGCTCGTCGTCGGTCGGCAGGAACTCGATGGCACGGTTCAGGCGCCCTTTCTTCTCCAGGAAGCGCATGAAGCGCCCGTCCTCGTCGATCTGCGCCGCGGCGAGCCGGCGGCCGACGGACAGGGCCTGCGTCTGGAAATAGTTGTCGCGCAACACCAGGGCGGCGACGTCGTCCGTCATCGTGGGCAGGACCGCGTTGCGGTCCGCCAGCGAGAGCTTGCCCTCCGCGGCGGCCAGGCCCAGCAGGATCTTGATGTTGACCTCGTGGTCGGACGTGTCCACGCCGGCCGAGTTGTCGATGGCGTCGGTGTACAGGCGCACGCCCGCCAGCGCCGCCTCGACGCGCCCGCGCTGCGTGAAGCCGAGGTTGCCGCCCTCGCCCACCACCTTGCAGCGCAGTTCCGAGCCGTTGATGCGAAGCGCGTCGTTGGCACGGTCGCCGACGTCGGCGTGCGTCTCGCCCGACGCCTTCACGTAGGTGCCGATGCCGCCGTTGTAGACCAGGTCCACCGGCGCCTTGAGGATCGCGGACAGCAGATCCGTCGGCGCCAGTTTGTCGGCGGTGATGCCCAGCGCGGCACGGGCCTGCGGCGAGATCGGGATCGACTTTTCCGAGCGGGCCCAGATGCCGCCGCCCTCGGAGATCAGCTTGGTTTCATAGTCCGCCCACGACGAGCGCGGCAGGGCGAACAGGCGCTGCCGCTCGGCGAACGACGCCTCGGGGTCAGGCTGCGGGTCGATGAAGACATGTCGATGGTCGAACGCGGCCAGCAGCTTGATGTGCTTCGACAGCAGCATGCCGTTGCCGAACACGTCGCCCGACATGTCGCCGATGCCGACCACGGTGAAGTCGGTGGACTGGGTGTCCAGCCCCATCTCGCGGAAGTGGCGCTTGACGCTTTCCCAGGCGCCGCGCGCCGTGATGCCCATCACCTTGTGGTCGTAGCCGACGCTGCCGCCCGAGGCGAAGGCATCCCCCAGCCAGTGGCCGTATTCGAGGCTCACCGCATTCGCGTAGTCGGAGAAAGTCGCCGTGCCCTTGTCGGCGGCGACGACCAGGTACGGGTCGTCCCCGTCGATGCGCACCACCTGCGGCGGCGCCACCGCCTTGCCGCCGACCAGGTTGTCTGTGATGTCGAGCAGGCCGCGCAGGTAATCCTGGTAGCAGGCCACGCCTTCCTTCATGAACGCTTCGCGATCGGTGGCGGGCGGCGCCTTCTTCAGCACGAAGCCGCCCTTGGAGCCCACCGGCACGATCACCGTGTTCTTCACCATCTGCGCCTTGACCAGGCCCAGCACCTCGGTGCGGAAGTCGTCCGGCCGGTCCGACCAGCGCAAGCCCCCGCGTGCGACCTTGCCGCCGCGCAGGTGGATGCCCTCGAAACGCGGCGAGTACACGAAGATCTCGTACAGCGGCCGCGGCTGCGGCAGGCCCGGGATCTTCGCGGAGTCGAACTTCATGGAGAGGAACGTCCGGCGCGGCCCGGCCGCACCGGAGTGGCCGGTGCCGGTGCGCCAGAAATTGGTGCGCAACGTTGCCTGTACCAGGGCCAGCAGCTGGCGCAGCACGCGGTCTTCCGACAGGTTGCTCACTTTTTCCAGCGCCTTCTCGATGCCGTTGACCTGGGCGGCGGCGCCCTGGGCGTCGGCGTGCTCGGGATCGAAGCGCAGCTTGAACAAGCCGACCAGCATCCGCGCTATCCGCGGGTGCGCGGCAAGCGTGGAGGAGATCGTGGCCTGCGACTGCGCGAAGCCGATCTGCTTGAGGTACTTGGCGTAGGCGCGCAGCACCACCACTTCTTCCGCGGCAAGTCCCGCCAGCAACACGAGCCGGTTGAAATCGTCGCTCTCGATCTCTCCACGCAGCACGCGCGCGAAGGCGTCCTCGAACAGGCGGGCCAGCGTCTCGGTCTCGATCTCGCCCGACACGGGCGCCTGCAATTCGAAATCGTGGAGTGAAATGGCCTGCGCGTCACTGGGCGCACCGATCATGTAGCTGGATTCGGCGATCACGCGCGCGCCCATGTGCTCGAGCATCGGCAAGCTGTCGGACAACACCAGTGGCGGGCCCAGGCGGTACACCTTCAGGCCGAGCGCACCGGCTTCGCCGCCGGGCGGCTGGTAGAGCGCGAGCTGCAGCGGCGACGCAGCGGAAATCGCCGACAGCTTGCGCACGTCGGGCACGGCTTCGCGCGCCGGGCCGCGGTCGCGGTAGGCGGCCGGGAACGCCGCGCTCCAGCGCTTGTACAGCGCCAGGCCCGTGCCTTCGCCTTCCGCTTCGACCAGGCTGTCGCGCAATTCGTCGTCCCAGCGGCGCGCGACGGCGGCGAGCCTGCGCTCCAGGTCCTTGCGCTCGTACGGCGGGATCTGGCCGGGGTTGGTCCGCACGGTGAAATGGATGCGCGCCAGCACGGCGTCGCTGAGCAGCACGTCGAACTCCGCGCTGGTGCCGTCCAGCGCCGAGAGCAGGATGCGCTGGAACTTGATCCGCAGGTCCGTGGAGTAGGCCTCGCGCGGCACGTACACCATGCACGAGACGAAGCGGTCGAACGGATCGCGCCACATGAACAGGCGCAGGCGCTGGCGCTCGCCCAGGGCGACGATGCCCAGCGCCGTCTCGTACAGCGCCTCGTCGGGGATCTGGAACAGCTCGTCGCGCGGGTAGGTTTCCAGGATGTGGTCGAGCGCCTTGGACAGGTGCCCGCCGGGCGGCAGGCCCGCGCGCGTCGCGATGGCTTCCACCTTGCCGCGCAGCAACGGCGTCTCGGCGACCCGCGCGCTGTACGCGGTGGACGTGAACAGGCCGATGAAGCGGTGCTCGCCGATCACCTCGCCCTCAGCGTTGTAGCGCTTGACGCCGATGTAGTCGGTGTAGCCGGCGCGATGCACCGTGGAGCGGGTATTGGCCTTGGTCACCACCAGCACGGGCAGCGGCTCCCTGGCCAGGGAGCGCGCCTGGGCGGGCAGGGCCGCGAAACTGGCCGAGAGCTTTTCGTCCTGCGTGTCGCGCAGCAGGCCCAGCCCGCTGCCGCGCACCAGCTGCAGCGCCACCGTGCCGTTCTCGTGCACGAGGTCGTGCTGGCGGTAACCCAGCATCGTGATGTGGTCGTCGGCCAGCCATTGCAGGAAGGCCCGGCTTTCCGACACGACCGCCTGCGGCAGCGAGCCGGGGGCGCGCCCCAGTTCCACGATCGCCTCGCGCAGCCGGTCCAGCATGGGCCGCCAGTCGATGACCGCGGCGCGCACGTCGGCCAGGACGCGCTCGATGCCGGCGGCCAGCGCGTCGCGCTGCTCGTTGTCCACGAGGCGGTCCACCTCGATGTGCATCCAGGATTCGCGGGGCACCCCATGCGCGCGGCCGTTGCCGTTGGCGCCGATCGAGAGCAGCTTGCCGTTGGCATCGCGCTCCACGGCGAAGATCGGGTGCACGATCAGGTGCAGCATCAGGCCCTGGCGGTTGATCTCCAGGCTGGTCGTATCGACCAGGAACGGCATGTCGTCGTTGACGATCTGGATCACCGTGTGCCGCGAAGTCCATCCATCCTCGCCCGGCGTGGGCGCGAAGATGCGCACCTTGGGGCGGCCCGGCTCGCGCACGTCGGCGAGCTGCAGGTGCGAGAGAACCGTGCCCAGCAGGTCCTCGGGCGTGCGTTCGGCGAGGTCGTCCGGGTCGACCCGGTTGAAGTATTCGCGGGACACGCTCTCCACGGCCTGGGCGCGTTGCGCGTCCAGCCGGGAGGCGGCCAGCGCCAGCACGGCGTCGACGCGGTTGTGCAGCGCTTGGGTGGGTGCATTCATGGGGTTGTCCCTCGTTATTGGCGGTGCGGCCGGCCGGGCGCGCCCGGCGTTATGCGCGGAAGACATACTCTAGGCCCAGCCCAGCCCGAGCGCAAATGCCGTATCGGCGCGGCGCCATGCAAAGATCGCATGCGCCAGATGGCGCTTTGTTGCGCCGCGTCAGTGCGCGGCAAGGAACAAGGCCTGAAGATCGCTCAGGAAGTCGAATCCGCGCTCCGTGGGCCGCACCCGGGCCAGGTCCCGCTCGATGAGGCCGCGGCGCTCGGCCTCCTGCAGCGGCTGCTCGATGGCGCTCAGCGCCAGCCCCGTGCGCTCGGTGAATTGCGCCAGCGCGAAGCCTTCGCGCAACCGCAGGGCATTGAGCATGAACTCGAACGGCAGGTCGGCTCGGGCCACCTCGTCGTCCTGCGCCAGGGGTTGCCCCGCCAGCGCATGGTCCATGTAGAGCCTGGGTTCGCGAAAGCGCACCTGCCGCACGACGCGGTGCGGGAAGCTGATCTTGCTGTGCGCGCCGGCGCCGATGCCGAGGTAGTCGCCGAACTGCCAGTAATTCAGGTTGTGCCAGCAGCGGTGCCCCGCCTTGGCATAGGCCGAGACTTCGTAACGGTCCATGCCGGCGCCGGCCGTCATTTCCGTGATGCGGTCCAGCATCGCATAGGCCAGGTCGTCGTCGGGCACCCGTGGCGGGAACTTGGCGAAATAGGTGTTGGGCTCGATCGTCAGGTGATAGACGGACAGGTGCGCAGGCATCAGCGCCAGCGCCTGCACCATGTCCTGCTCCAGCTGCTCCATGGTCTGGCCCGGCAGCGCGTACATCAGGTCGAGGTTGAACGTGTCGAAGGCGAGGATCGCCTCCTCCAGCGCCGCGATCGCCTGGGCCCGGTCGTGCACGCGGCCGAGCGATTGGAGGTGGGCATCGTTGAAGCTCTGCACGCCGACGGACAGGCGCGTCACGCCGGCGGAGCGGAATGCGCGGAACCGGTCCTTCTCGAACGTGCCGGGGTTGGCCTCCAGCGTGATCTCGCAATCGGGCTCCAGCTTCAGGCGCGCACGCAAATCGCCCAGCAGCCGGTCGATCGCCTGTGGCGAGAACAGGCTGGGCGTGCCGCCGCCGATGAAGATGCTGTGCACGGGGCGGCCCCAGATGAGCGGCAAGGCCGATTCGAGGTCCGCCACCAGGGCATCGAGGTAGCGCTGCTCGGGCATCTCACTGGTGCGGATTTCGTGCGAGTTGAAATCGCAGTACGGGCACTTCTTCAGGCACCACGGCAGGTGCACGTAAACCGACAGCGGCGGCAGCGCCGGCAGCTGCAGTGTGCCGGGGCGCAGGTAATGCTGGACGTCCTTGACGCCCGCAGGGGGGGTCAAGACAACCATCTCTCGCGTATCAGGTCGAGCATTTGCCTGGCCGCCTTGCCCCGGTGGCTGTTCGCGTTCTTCACTTCCACCGGCAACTGCGCGAAGGTCTGGCCGAACTCGGGGATGAACATCACGGGGTCGAAGCCGAAGCCATTGCTGCCGGCCGGCTCGCGCGCGATCTCCCCGGCCACGCGGCCGACGGCGATGAGCGGCTCGGGGTCGTCGGGCGTGCGAACGGCAACGAGCGTGCTGACCAGCGCGGCGCGCCGGTTGGGTTCATCCCGCAGCTGCTCGAGCAGCGCCTTCACGTTGTTGGCGTCGCCCTTCTCGTAGCCGAACTGGGTCGCATAGAACGCCGTGTCCACGCCGGGCAGCCCCTCGAAAGCGTCCACGCACAAACCCGCATCGTCGGCGATGGCCGGCAGGCCGCTGGCGCGCGACGCATGACGGGCCTTGGCCAGCGCGTTCTCGACGAAGGTGCGAAAGGGCTCCTCGGCCTCGTCGATGCCCAACTCGGCCTGGCTCACCAGCCCGATGTCCAGTGGCGCGAACATCGCTCGCAGCTCCGCGAGCTTGCCGGGGTTGTTGGATGCGAGGACGATTTTGCGGACCATGGGAGTGTGATTGTCGCCGAGACGCCCTCACCCCAACCCTCTCCCGGAGGAAGAGGGAGCTAAGCAGCCAACGCCTGAGCCTGCATCGCCACCAGCTCGGCAATCCCCTTCTCGGCCAGCCGCAGCAGCTCGTCCATCTCGGCGCGCGTGAAGGCGGCGCCTTCCGCCGTGCCCTGCACCTCGACATAGTGGCCGGCGCCGGTCATGACGACGTTCATGTCGGTGTCGCATCCCACGTCCTCGGTGTATTCGAGGTCGAGCACGGGGGTGCCCTGCACGATGCCCACGGAGACGGCGGCGACCGGGCCGAGGATCGGCGAGGCGATCAGCTTGCGCTCGCCGATCAGCTTGTCGACCGCATCCTGCGCGGCCACGAACGCACCGGTGATCGCCGCCGTGCGGGTGCCGCCGTCGGCCTGCAGCACGTCGCAATCGATCTGGATGGTGCGCTCGCCGAGCGCCTTCAGGTCGAACACCGCGCGCATCGAACGGCCGATCAGGCGCTGGATTTCCTGCGTGCGGCCGCTCTGCTTGCCCTTGGCGGCCTCGCGGTCGCTGCGCGTGTGGGTCGAACGCGGCAACATGCCGTACTCGGCCGTCACCCAGCCTTCGCCGCTGCCGCGTTTGTGCGGCGGCACCTTGTCTTCCACCGACGCGGTGCAGAGCACCTTCGTGTTGCCGAATTCGATCAAGACCGAACCTTCGGCGTGGATGGTGTAGCCACGGGTGATGCGCACCGGGCGCAGCTGGTCTGCGGCGCGGCCGCCCGTTCTCGTGAAATTCATGTCAATCCTAAGGGCGGCGCCGCACCGCGGCGACGGTTATCCGTTAACTCTTTCGCGCAGCCGAGCGCCGGATGGCCTCGTTGATCTCGGCGATGGAGCGCTCGATGGCGGCATCGTCGAGGTCCTCGACCATGGTGTCGAGCACGCCTGCCTGGATGGTGGAAGCAAACACACCGTCGCTGATGCTGTCGGTGGAAATGCCGCGGGTGGACTCGAAGGAGTCGGGGGTCTCCCACTCCAGGGCGATCACGGTGACGTTGTCGCTGTGGTCGCCGCCGTTGCGAAGCGCCGCCTCGACGAGGTCGGGCACGGCATCGGACACCGGCTGCGTGGACAGGTGCCGCACGATGTCGATGTCGGGCAGGCTGCCCCACAGGCCGTCGGAGCAAAGCAGGATCTTGTCGCCCTGCTGCAGCGTGACCGGCCCGGTGACGTCGAACACCGGCTTGGTCGGCGAGCCCAGGCAGGTGAAGAGGATGTTGCGGTTGATGCGGTCCATGCGCACCACGCCGGCGCCGCTTTGCTGCTCCAGGTACGAATGGTCGCGCGTGCGCGTGAGCAGCTCTCCGTTGCGCACCACGTACAGCCGCGAGTCGCCGCAATGGACCCAGGTGGCGGCCGTGCCCTGCACGATCGCGGCGACCAGCGTCGTGCGCGGCGTGTCGAGCATGCCCTTCTCGCTGGCGTAGCGGATGATCTGGTGGTGCGCGGCCATGAGCGACGTGGACAGGAACTCGGTCACGTCCTTGACGATGGGCCGGGCTTCCTTCTGGTACAGGGCCGAGACGGTCTGCAGCGCCAGTTGCGCCGCGACTTCGCCTTCCGGGTGGCCGCCCATGCCGTCGGCCAGGACGAACAGGCCCGACTCCCGCGTGTAGCAATAGCCCATGCGGTCTTCGTTCTTTTCGCGGCCGCCCTTGCGGCTGATCTGGAAGACGGAGAACTTCATGCAGCCTCCGACGAGCCGCCTCTAGGAGGCTGACGGCCCCCTCGGGGGGCAGCGAATATGGTGAGCGTGGGGGTCATTTACTTGGCCTTCACTCCGCCGAAACCCGTCGCCTTGCGGACGTTCTTCTTGGTGTCGGACACCATATTGTCGAACTGCAGCCGCATCTTCTCGCCCACCGACAGCTTGGTGTAGCGGCGTTCGCCCTCGCGGCTCAATTCCTTTTGCAGCGCGAACACCGATTGCGGGCGCGACAGCGGGTCCAGCGACATGCACCACTCCACGACTTCGATCAGGTTGTCGGAGTACACGCCGCGCAGCCGCGACAGCGCGAGCGCCAGCCTGTCCTTCTCGAGCCGCTGGGGCGCGTCGTTGGGCGGGTAGCCTTGCATGCAAGCGTAGATGCAGGCGCCGATCGCGTAGATGTCGGTCCACGGGCCCATCGACGAATCGCGCCGGTACATCTCGGGCGCGGCGAAGCCGGGCGTGTACATCGGGCGGATGAAGTTGCCTTCCTTGGACAGCACTTCGCGCGCGGCGCCGAAGTCGATCATCACCGCCTTGTTGTCGTCGGTGATGAAGATGTTGGCCGGCTTGATGTCCAGGTGCAGCATCTTGTGCTGGTGCACGATGCGCAGGCCGCGCAGGATTTCGTCGAAGAGCGAACGGATGGTCGATTCGCGGAACACTTTCTGCTTCTTCAGTTCGCGCGCGGTGATGATGAAGTCCTGCAGGGTTGCGCCCTCCAGGTAGTTCATCACCATGTAGACGGTTTCGTTCTCGCGGAAGAAGTTCAGCACGCTCACCACGGACGCGTGCGAGATCTGCGCCAGGGAGCGGCCTTCCTCGAAAAAACTTTTCAGGCCGAGGCGATAAAGAGACAGTTTTTCGGGCTGCACCTGAGGCAGGAGCTCGCCGGGCGCGCGGGTGGCCAGGGACGCGGGGAGGTATTCCTTGACGGCGACCTGCTGGCCCTCGTTGTCCACCGCCAGGTAAACCACGCCAAACCCGCCCGCCGAAAGCTTCCGCACCACCCGATAGCCGCCTATCACGGTGTCCGGCGGCAAAGGGGCTGGTTTGACCTTTGACATAATTAAGAACCGATGTCCCTAGTTCTCGAATGTAGGGTCATATACGTAACCCGGTTATTCTCGCAATCCCGCAACAATCCGAAGATTGAAGTACCTCCATGGCAGTTTACAGCATGACCGGCTATGCAAGCGCCCAGCAAAGCGCGCCACAAGCCGCTGCGAGCCAGGAGGCAAAGAGCGCGGCTGCGAGCCGGCTCGGGATTGAAATCCGGTCGGTCAACAGCCGCTTCCTCGACCTCTCGTTTCGCCTCTCCGAGGAGTTGCGGCAGCACGAGCCCGCGCTGCGCGAACTGATCGCGGGCAAGCTCAAGCGCGGCAAGGTCGAAGTGCGCGCGGCGCTGGAGACCGGCGCCGGAGACACGCTGCGCGAACCCACGGCGCGCATGCTGCAAAGACTCAACGCCTTGCAGGACAACGTGCGCAGCTGGCTGCCGGACGCGCCTGCGTTGAGCGTGGCCGACGTGGTGCGCCTGTCCGCGGCCGAAGGCAATGTGGATACCGACTGGGCCGAGCCCCTCGGCCAGCTGGCGGCCCGGACGCTCGAAGAACTCATGTCGGCACGCGAGCGCGAAGGCGCGCGTCTCGCGGCCATGCTGCTGGGCCACCTGAAGCAGCTGCGCGAACTCGCCGTGCAGGCCAGGCCCCTGGTGCCGCAACTGGTGGAACAGCAACGCACCCGCTTCCTGGAACGCTGGAAGGAAGCGATGGCGCTCACCGAAGGCGCCACCCTGCCCGAGGCCGCCCAGGACCGGGCGTTGACGGAAGCGACCGCGTTCGCGATACGCATCGACGTCGCCGAGGAATTGATGCGCCTGTCCTCGCACATCGACGAGATCGAGCGGCTGGTCAAGAAAGGCGGCGAGGTCGGCAAGCGCCTTGATTTCCTGATCCAGGAGCTGCATCGCGAGGCCAACACCCTCGGCTCCAAGTCCGCGGCGCTGGAGCTTACGCACATCTCGGTGGACATGAAAGTCCTGATCGAGCAGATGCGCGAGCAGGTCCAGAATATCGAATAACCCCAGATATGGACTACCCCGGCAACCTCTTCGTCGTCGCCGCCCCCAGCGGGGCGGGCAAGTCCAGCCTGGTCAAGGCCTTGCTGGAGCTGGACTCGCGCGTCCAGCCCTCGGTCTCGCACACGACCCGTCCGCCGCGCGGGCAGGAAAAGCACGGGCGGGAGTATTTCTTCGTCTCGCCGCAGGAATTCGACGCCATGGTCCTGTCGGACGGCTTCGTCGAATGGGCCTTCGTCCACGGCCACCGCTATGGAACATCCAAGAAGGCGATCGAGGAGCGCATCGCCCAGGGCGCGGACGTGATCCTGGAGATCGATTTCCAGGGCGCGCTGCAGATCAAGCGGATCTTCACCAACGCGGTGCTGATCTTCATCCTGCCGCCCAGCTGGGAAGAACTGCGGTCGCGGCTGGAGCGGCGCGGCGAGGATGCCCCCGACGTGATCGACCTGAGGCTGCAGAACGCTGCCGAAGAGATGGCGCAGGCACGGGAATTCGATTTCGTTATAATCAATGAGTTATTTGAGCGGGCGCTTTTCGACCTGAAAGCGATCGTTCACGCCCAAAGGCTCAAGTTTTCGGCCCAGCGCCGCGCCCGCGCTGACACCTTCAAAGCCCTGAACATCACCTGACTCCCCGGAGAATCCATGGCCCGCATCACCGTTGAAGACTGCCTCGAGAAAATCCCGAACCGCTTCCAGCTCGTCCTGGCCGCCACCTACCGCGCCCGCATGCTGAGCCAGGGCCATGCGCCCAAGATCGAAAGCAAGAACAAGCCGGGCGTCACCGCCCTGCGCGAGATCGCCGAAGGCAAGATCGGCCTGGAAATGCTCAAAAAAGTGCCGGGCTGACCAAGTCTCCCCCCGAAGAGAAGCACCCTGCAAGGGTGCTTTTTTATTGCACAGCACCATCCAGGCAGGTGCACGGTACATTTAGGGCATGAGTGCCGTGCTGGATACGACCCCCGGCAAGGGCAAAGGCAAGCGCCCCGCGGCGCCGGCCCTGCCCAGCCCTGCTGCGGCCAACGCGGCGGCGGCCAGCTTCGCCGCCCTCACGGCCCGGCTGGATTACCTGGACGCCGGCGAGGTCGAGCAGGTCCGCAAGGCCTACCGGTTTGCCGATACGGCGCACCTGGGACAGATTCGCGCCAGCGGCGAGCCCTATATCACCCATCCCATCGCCGTGGCCGCGCAGTGCGCGGAATGGAAGCTCGACGCCCAGGCCCTGATGGCCGCCTTGCTGCACGACGCGATCGAGGATTGCGGCGTCACCAAGCCCGAGCTGATCGAACGCTTCGGCGCGCCGGTGGCCGAACTGGTGGACGGCCTCACCAAGCTGGACAAGCTGCAGTTCAACACCCGCGAGGAAAGCCAGGCCGAGTCGTTCCGCAAGATGCTGCTGGCGATGGCGCGAGACGTGCGCGTGATCCTCATCAAGCTGGCGGACCGTACCCACAACATGCGCACGCTGGACGACGTGCCGCGCGAAAAGTGGACGCGCATCTCCTCCGAAACGCTGGAGATCTACGCGCCCATCGCGCACCGGCTGGGCCTGAACCAGACGTACCGCGAGTTGCAGGAACTGGCGTTCCGCCACCTGCGGCCGTGGCGCTACACCGTCCTGAGCAAAGCCGTCACCAAGGCGCGCAACCGCCGCCGCGACCTGATCCAGAAAGTGCAGCGCGAGGTGGAAGGCGCCTTCGAGCAGGCCGGGATGAACGTGCGCATCGCCGGCCGCGAGAAGACGCTGTACTCCGTCTATCGCAAGATGGACGAGAAGCACCTGTCTTTCGCGCAGGTCACCGACATCTACGGCTTCCGTGTCATCGTCCCCTCGGTGATCGACTGCTACACGGCCCTCGGCCTGCTGCACCAGATGTACAAGCCGGTGCCGGGCAAGTTCAAGGACCACATCGCCATCCCCAAGGTCAACGGCTACCAGTCGTTGCACACCACGCTGGTCGGGCCTTCGGGCGTGAACGTCGAATTCCAGATGCGCACGGAGGCCATGCATGTCGTGGCGGAGTCGGGCGTCGCGGCACACTGGCTCTACAAGGCCAGCGACCAGGACGGGGAAGGCGCCGACCGTCTCGGCACCAAATGGCTGCAGTCGCTGCTGGATATCCAGCACGAAACGCGCGACGCCGCCGAGTTCTGGGATCACGTCAAGATCGACCTCTTCCCCGACGCGGTGTACGTGTTCACGCCCAAGAGCCAGATCATGGCCCTGCCGCGCGGCGCCACCGTGGTGGACTTCGCCTACTCGATCCACAGCAACATCGGCGACCGCACCGTCGCCGCCAAGATCAATGGCGTGCAGGTGCCGCTGCGCACCGAGTTGAAGAATGGCGACGTGGTGGAGGTCGTGACAGCGCCCGTGTCGACGCCGAACCCCGCGTGGCTGGGATTCGTGCGCACGGGCCGCGCGCGCTCGAAGATCCGGCATCACCTCAAGACGCTGGCCCAGGCCGAATCGCAGGACCTCGGCGAGAAACTCCTGGCGCAGGCCTTGCGCGCCGAGGGCCTGGAAAAACTCCCTGCCGACGACGAGGAGCACAAGGGCATCTGGGAAAAGCTGCTGCGCTTCACCGGCAGCCGCAGCCGCGCCGAGCTGCTCACCGACATCGGCCTGGGCAAGCGCATCGCGAGCATCGTGGCCAAGCGATTGATGACGATGCTGGCCGAGCGCGGCGAGAAGCCGGATGCGCTGCTGATCACGCGCGAGCGCTACACCGCGCACGAAAACGTTTCGCAGGGCGAGGTGATCCTGGACGGCAGCGAGAACGCCTCGGTGCAGTTCGCCACCTGCTGCCGCCCCGTGCCGGGCGACGGCATCGTCGGCTACCTGGGGCGCGGCGAAGGCCTGGTCGTGCACACCGAGGACTGCGCGGTGGCCAAGCGCCTGCAGCACAAGGACGCCGAGCGCTTCATCAGCGTCGAATGGGCGGACGAGCCGATACGGCCGTTCGAGACCGGCCTGCTCGTCACGGTCGTCAATGGCAAGGGCGTGCTCGCCCGCGTGGCGGCGGCGCTCGCCAGCGCCGAGGCCGACATCGCGCACGTGGACATGGGCGACGAGCGGGCCCAGGACGCTACCGACCTGCGCTTCGTTGTCGCGGTGAGGGACCTCACGCACCTCGAAGCCGTGATCCGAACGCTCAAGCGCACGCCGTCGGTGATGCGCGCGCAGCGCATCCGCCCCGGCGGCGGCTGAGTCGTCAGGCGGGGTCGGGGTACCGCACCTCGAGCACCTCAATCTCCTGGGCGCCCACGGGCGTGACCAGCCTGACCACATCGCCCTCGCGCGCCTTGAGCAATGCGCGGGCGATCGGCGAGATCCAGCTCACCTGTCCTTTCGAGCTGTCGGCTTCGTCGATGCCCATGATGGTGACCGTGCGCCGGGCGCCCGACCCCTCGGCATAGGTCACGGTGGCGCCGAAAAAGACCTGGTCGTGCCCGTGATGCACGGTGGGGTCGGTCACTTCCGCGATCTCGAGCCGCTTGGTCAGGAAGCGGATGCGGCGGTCGATCTCGCGCAGCCGCTTCTTGCCGTAGATGTAATCGCCGTTTTCCGAGCGGTCGCCGTTCTTCGCGGCCCAGTGCACCGCCTCCACCACCTTGGGGCGCTCGTCGTCCATCAGCTGCAGCAGTTCCGCGCGCAGGCGGGCGAACCCCTGGGGCGTGATGTAGTTCTTGCCGCCCGCGGGAACGGCTGGCAGCGAGACGTCTTCCTCGTCGTCGGCCTCGGTTTCGCGGGTGAATGCCTTGCTCATTGGACAAGCATAAGCCAGCCGCGCAGCTCATCATTTTCCTAGTCCTACATCCGCTTACGCATTGTCCTACCTGCCGCCGCACCGGGATCGTGGAACACTAGGCCATCCAGGAGAAATGATGAGTCTGTACAACGAGGATCGGTTGTGAGCACCCCCGAGAACACGCCTCCCGCAGCGCGCAAGCCCCGGGCGGGCGCCGAATCCGCCCGCTACGCCGTGCTGCGCCGGCTCGGGCCCGTGCTCAAGCACGACATGGTGGTGAACCTGCAGGCCATCTCCATGATGGCGGAGGTGCTGAACGCGCGCATCGAGCGCGCGTCGCCGAGCCCCGCCGATTTCCAGGCCAATATTTCCAAGCTCAACCGGCTCGCGCGCGATGCGGTGGCGAGCTGCCTGAAGGTGGCCGCCTGGATCGAGCCCGGCGAGGAACAAAGCGTGCGCTTGGCCGAGGGCGTCGATGAATGCCTGGCCCTGCTCAACGGCAATTTCAATTTTCGCGGCTTCACCGTCAACCGCGAGGTGACGGACGGAGATTTCCAGGTCTGGCGCATCGCGCTGCGCAACCTGCTGGTTGCCTCGCTCATCTCGCTCACCGACGCGGCATCCGGCCCGTGCGATGTGCGCGTCAAGGCCGAAGCGCGCGACGGCTTCGCCGAGATCACGGTGACCGTCAAGCCGCGCAAGGACCCCATCGAGGCCATGGCGTTCGAGCCCAGTTACCGCCACCTGGACTGGTCCGACGTGCAGGCCCTCGCCGCCGCCGAATCGGTGGAGCTGGTGCGCACCGACGAGCACGTCACCATGCGCATGCCGCGCGCGGTGGCCACCGCCCCGCTGCAGATCGCGCCGGTCTGAACGTCAGTCCAGCGCCTGCATGAACGCCTCGAGTTCCTCGATGGGCAGCGGCTGGCAGAACAGGTAGCCCTGGTATTCGTGGCAGCCCTGCTGCGCGAGGTAGGCCCGCTGCTCCTCGGTTTCCACCCCCTCGGCGATCACGCCCAGCCCCAGGCTCTGCGCGAGCCCTACGATCGTGCGGGCAATGGCGGCGTCGTTGGCGTCGGTGAGGATGTCCTTGACGAACTCACGGTCGATCTTGAGCTGGTCGAGCGGCAGCCGCTTCAGGTAGGACAGGGATGAATAACCCATCCCGAAGTCGTCCAGCGACAGCGTCACGCCCATGTCCTTGAGGTTGCCCATCTTGGCGACGGTGACCTCGATGCCGTCGGCCAGCAGGCTTTCGGTCAATTCCAGCTTCAGCTTCTGCGGGGGGATGCCTGCATGCTTGATGGCGGTCATCACCTCGTCGACGAAATCTGGGTGGCGGAACTGGCGCACGCTGACGTTCACGGCGATGCTCAGGTGCCGCCGGTCGGGCCGCTCCGCCCACGCCGCCAGCTGCTCGCAGGCCTGCTCCAGCACCCAGCGTCCGATGGGGATGATCAGCGAGGTCTCCTCGGCAGTGGGGATGAAATGCGCAGGCGGCACCATGTCGCGGTTCGGGTGCTTCCACCGCAGCAGCGCTTCCACCCCCGTCATGCGGCCGTCGGCGCCCACCTGCGGCTGGTAGTCGATCAGGAACTGGCCCTCGCGCCAGGCCTCGCGCAGGTCGGTCGCGAGCGCCGCGTTCGCGGTCGCGACCGCCTGCATCTCCGGGTCGAAGAAACAGACCGTGTTACGCCCGGAGTTCTTGGCCTGGTACATCGCCAGGTCGGCCTGCTTCAGGAGCTCGCTCACTGTCCAGGGCGCGCGGCCGAACAGCGTCACCCCGATGCTGCACGTGCTGTGGTGGAGGTAGCCGGACAGCACGTAGGGCTCGCCCAGCCTGGCGAGGATGCGCTCGCTCACGATTCGCGCGCCGGCCGCCGGCTCCAACGGCTTGTCGCCCCTGTTTTCCAGCAGGATCACGAACTCGTCGCCCCCCAGGCGCGCAACGGTATCGCCGCGGGCCACGCAGGAGCGCAGCCGCTCGGCGACCTGCTGCAGCAGCAGGTCGCCCTTCTGGTGGCCGAGCGTGTCGTTGAGGACCTTGAAGTTGTCCAGGTCGATGAACATCAGCGCGCCCTCGTGCGGCCCGTCACGGTCGGACAGCGCGCGATGGAGGCGGTCCAGCAGCAGCTGGCGGTTGGGCAGCCGGGTCAGCGGATCGTAGAAGGCGAGGTACTGGATCTTCTCCTCGGCCATCTTGCGCTCGGTGATGTCGCGGCCGACGGCCACCCAATGGGTCAGCCTGCGCTCGTAGTCCCACACCGGCGACACCTCCAGGTCCACCCAGAAAGCCTCGCCGTTCTTCTTGTAGTTGATCAGGTCCACCCGCGCCGGCTGCCATTGCTCCATGGCGCTGCGGATCCGGTCCAGTTCCTTGCGCTGCGTCCCGGAGCCCTGGAGCAGGCGCGGCGTGCGCCCCAGCACTTCCTGCGGCGTGTAGCCCGTGCGGCGCTCGAACGCCTCGTTGACGAACACGATGCGCGGCCCGGGCGCGTTGAAGGGCCCGGCCTCCGTGATGATGACGATGTCGTTGAGCCGCGCGATGCTGCCCTCGAGCAGCCGCAGCTGCTCCTGCGATTTGTGGCGCGCGGTCACGTCACGCAGGTGGACGGCCAAGCCCGCGCCGAAGGGATAGCAGCGGGCCTCGATCCGGCGCGAGAGGTTGGCGTCGAACTCCTCGACTTCCAGGATCTCGCCCCTTGCAAAGCTGCGCCGGAACTTTTCCTCCAGCCCCAGCCGGACGGTCTTCTGGAACAGGCTCCAGATCTGCCGGCCCAGCAATTGCGGGCCCTCGCGGCCGAGCAGGCGCTCGGCTTCCTCGTTGGTGTAGGTGAAGCGGCCCTCGCGGTCGATCGTCGCGAAGGCCTCGCCGCCGCCCATCGCGCCGCCCATGCTGACGGTGTGACGCGACAGCGTGCCCGGCCGGTGGCCGTGCGGCGCGATCTCCTGCACCGCTCCTTCGACGCGCACGATGCGGCCCGCCTCGCCACGCACCGCGTGGCCGATCGTGCGCACCCAGGCGCGCCGGCCTTTTTGCGTCACGATCTGCATCTCTTCGTCGAACGCCGCGCCGTCCCGGATGCACGCCTGCAGTAGCGCATGGATCGCCTCGCGCCACTCCGGCGCGTAGTGCGCGAACACTTCCGTGCGCGCGGGCGTATAGCCTGGCGGCGCATCATGGATGAGCGCGAGCTGGTCGGACCAGGCGAGCCTGTCCGAGTCGAGGTCGAGCGTCCACACGCCGATGAACGCCGTACGCTCCAGCAGCTTCAACAATGTTTCAATTTGTTGCAGCCGTGTGTGGGCGGCATCGGGGCGAGCGGTGGTGAGCATCGTCTCCATCTTAGGCTTGCAGTGGCCAGGCTGTGCAAAACGGTAGGTACCGTCCTACAGAAGGACAAGTGCGCATCCGGGTAGACCCGGGGAACTGCCGTGCTTACAGTGAAGACTACGCGCCGCCTTTTCCACAACGAGTTTTACGTGTACGTGCAAGCCTTCATTGTCGAGGACAACCCCACCATCCGAGAGAACCTCATAGGGACTCTGGAGGAACTCACATGCGTGAAGGTTGCGGGTACCAGCGCCACCGAGGACGACGCGCTCGCATGGCTGGACCAGCATCCCAATGACTGGGATCTCCTCATCGTGGACCTGTTCCTCAAGCAGGGCAGCGGCATCCACCTTGCGCAACGCATCGACGCGAGGCGGCCCGACCAGAAGGTGGTGGTATTCAGCAACTACATCAACGCCAACATCCGCAAGCGGTGCGCGCAGCTGGGCGTCGACGCGGTATTCGACAAGTCGACCGAAATCGATTCGCTGGTGGACTACTGCTCTCACCAGTGCTTCCTGGTCGCGCGGTCGCAGGCGCAGGCCGCCTGAACCGCACCCGGGCTCATTCGACGCCATTGCCGCGCCCGCCCTTGTGCAGCCACCAGGCATACCCTGCCAGGGCGCCGATGAGCGCCAGCACCATCAGCACCGGCATGAACCACGACGCCGGAGCGTCCGTGAGCGAAGGCCGGGCTTCGCGCACCATCCCTTCACCCGACGGGTCGATGGTGTTGAGCTCCGCCCGCAAGCCGCCCATGCCGATGACGGCAACGTTCCCCGCGGCCAGTTGCATCGCGCGGTCGAACTGCGGCGCCTCACGGCCCAGGGTTCGGTAGACCGCGCCAATGTCGCGGCCCACCTTCGTCACTTCCAGCAGCCCGGCGCGGTTCAGCCCGCTGATGTCCAGGAGCGGCCGCTCCGACCCCTGGGCCAGCAGCAGGCGACCGCCTTCGATCTTGACCTCGCTGTCGGCGTCACCGAGCGGCACGTCGATGGCCAGAAACGGCCCCTTGAGCTTCGGCGGGCCCACCTCCTGCACCGGTATGAACCGCGCCCGCGAGGGCGACACCCCCGTGCTCGAGGCCAGGCTGATCACGCGCGGCAGGCTGTTGGCCGAATCGTAGAGATAGGAGACGGGCACCAGCAGGTTGACGCCATGGGCGAAGCGCGAGACCAGCCCGCTGAAGTACATCGAAGGTTCGACCTTGTCCAGCAGCAGGTGGCTGCTCGCCAGTACCGACACCGGATAGGACTCGGGCATTTCGCGGCACCGGTCGCTGGCTTGCTGCCGCACGAACGATACGCGGATGGTGTTGCGCGTGCCCACCACGTGGGACGGGATGGGCGCGACGATGCGCTCGCGCTTGCCGTGGGCCTCCATCTCCCGCGCGGACAACAGTACCTCGTTCATGAACACGGACACCACCGGTGGCGTGCGGGCAGCCCCCGGGGCGGCCGCCACGTCGATCACGAGCGTGCCGGGCCCGCGCCCGTCGCTCGAGACCGCGCCGATGTCGAAACCCGCCGTCCAGTCCGCGCGCGCGAGCACCTCCAGCGTCGCCGGCCTGGCGCCGAGGTACTTCAGCGACACCGCGGCGAGATCGGCTTTCGGGTCATCGGCCGCCTGCACCAGAAGTGACGGCGACATTGCCACTTGCTGCCAGTTCTGCGTGAACAGGCCGGCCGCATGGCCCCCGGCGTCCGGCGCCACCACGATCGCAGGGCGGCCGAACACGTTGGCCACCCGTACCTGTCCGGCCGCCAGCTGCCGGCCCCAGCCGTCCAGCGCCCGGGCGCGCCACTCGGTGAACGCATTGAGGGCCTCGGCCGGCAGTTGCGCCCGCAACTCGTCCAGCGCCTGCACCACCACGCTGCCGGTGGCGCGGTCCGCGACCACGATGTCGGCCTGCAACGGGCCGCCCTGCCCCAGTGCCATCAGAGCGCCGACCTCCGCGAGGTCCTTGATGCGGCGCTTGCCGCCCTCGGCCAGCGCCGCGAAGGCGGGAATGGCACGAAGGGCTTGCGGGATGACGATGTCCTTCAGGTCCACCACGTCGCCGACGCCCGGCATGGCCTTGACGCGGGGCCGCTTGCCGGCGCGCTCCAGCGCCACGCCCATGCGCCAGGCCGAGTCGTACGCGTCCGCGGAGAGCTTGTTGCCGGCGATCATGATCACCGGCGACGCCGGAAGCGCGTTCCACGCCGACGACAGGTCCTGCACGGCTGAGCCGTCGTAGCGATACGTGAACCGCGTGGTGGGCTCGATGCGCAGCAGGTTGCCGGGCGTGCGCCCGTCGGAGCACGTGTTCTCGCGGTTGATCGCGGTGCGCCAATCGATGCTGAAGCGCACCAGGCCGCTCGGGCGCGGCGTACCGTCCACGGCCACCGTCAGGCTGCCGTCGCCCCGCTCGGCCGTGACGGCACGGGCCGACACGGGAAAGCCGTCGAGAGATAGGACGAGCGTGGTGCGGCCGCCGTCGGCGCGCACGAAACTGGCGTCCACCTGCAAGGTCGCATTGGTGAGCGGCACGCCCGGCGGAACGGGCAAGGCTATCTCGCGCGAAGTTTCCTGGGCTCCGAGGACCAGCGGCCCGGCAAAGCCGAGGTCGGCAAAGGTCAGCACGCGCGGGATCCAGTGGTCGCTGTTGAGCCGCTCGAAGACCTGTGAGGCAGAAACGGCGGAGGATGCTGCGGCCGGCGGCAGCGCCGACCGCGGCGCCGCAGTTGCAGCCCAGGCCGGCGGACAGAGCCAGGGGCCAATGCAGAGCCAGAGCGAGGCAAGGGCAGCCGAGGCCGCTTGACACCGTTGGCGCTGCAAGTTCATGAGTCCCTCGCGACGAAAAATTTCTTCACGCATCGCTCGCTCCCCGTGCTGCTGAGGCACTGCAAGCATGGCCGCGCGTGCACGAACCGTCTGTATCAAAGACGGTGTTGAATTTAGAAGTTGTAACGCGCGTGCCTCGACGGCAAACCTGCCGTCAGGGCGTAGGAGCCTGACTACTCCCGTGCAGGGTCGTCGACCAACCCTAGTTGAGATAGGCAGGTGGCGCCGAAGGGTTCAGCGCAGGCCGCGACCAATTTCCGTTGTCCGCGCAGATGTAGCTGGCGGCCGCCGCCGGGTCGCCGGAGCCGGTGTACTTCGGAAACTGCGGGTAGGCGCATATCAGCCGCTGGGCCTGCACGCCCAGGCCCAGCTGGTCCTGCGTGTACTTCGTGGCGACCAGCTGGTCCGGCGGGATTGCCTGCTCGACCCAGCGCTGCAGCGCGATCATGGCGTCATGGTTCGCATCGGCCACCGGCGGCTCCGGCGCGATGACTTCGCCGCTGACGAGGTTTCCGAACGCGTTGGGGCCTGGCCCGCCGGCGCAGTGGTTCATGCCGGGGACCACGAACAGGCGGAAGTACTGCCTGGCACGGTTCAGCGCCACCTGGAGCGTTCCGGGCTGCGTCTGCGCCGCCCGGTGGTAATAGTTGATCGTTTCCTGGACGGGAATGAGCGGGTCCGCCGTGCCGTGATAGGCCAGGATCTTTCCGCCTCGCAGGCGCAGGGCGGCGAGATCGGGGTTGTTGGCATTGAGGATCGGCGCGAGCAGCGAGTCGACCGCCGACATGTGCTGGTTGAAGTCGTAACTGCCGGCTTGCCACGTCAGCCCGTACACCCATTTGAAGAGCGATCCGAACTGCGGCTCGGCGCGCCCTTGGGATTGCCAGCCGAACAGCGGCTCGGTTTCGGAGCCGCGCGTGCCGCCGGATGCGATGCGGCGCCCGTCCGCCGGGTTGCGCGGCCCGTCGTAGATCTTGCGCGCCGCATCCACCAGCTCAGGCGGAAGGCAGCCCGTCGAAGTCGCCGTCGGGCACTGCAGCGCGCCCGGGTCCCAATTGCAGGTGCGCGGATCGGTGAGAAAGCCGTCGCCGGCGACGCCGCCGCTCTTGACGGCGCAGGAATTGGCCACTGCCGCGGTGATCAGCTTCGTGTGGTCGGAGCCGAAGGCGCTGGTGGGCGTCGCCTTCTGTGCCTGCCAGTTCCACAGCAAACCGGTATGGATGTGCGTGCGGTTGTGCGCGGGTGCGCCGGCCAGGATGCCGTCGTAGTCCTGCGGGTAGCGCTGCGCCGTCACAAGTGCCTGCTGCCCGCCGGTGGAGCAGCCATTGAAGTAGGAATAAGTGGGGTGCATCCCGTAGTGCGCGGCCACCAGCTGCTTGCCGATCACCGTCATCAGGTGGGTGGCCCGGTGGCCCCAGTCCTCCCACTTCTGCGGATGCCCCACGAGGACGTCGCCGTTGTTGTTGGACGACGGCGCCGTCCCCATGTCGGTATTCGCCACCGCGAACTGCCGGCGCAGCGCCACGGCCATTGCCGGGGCGCCCGCCGCCATCGTGCCGGCGTAGCCGCCATTGCCGATGCCCTGGAAGCGCCCGTTCCAGCCCGACGTGGGCAGCCACACTTCGATGTTGATCAGCGAATCGGGCGTGGGAGTCGCGACCGCGGAAACCTTGCAGAAGGGTGGCAGGTCAGCGAGCGTTTGCCCGGTGGGGGTGACGTACGTCGGGCCGGGCACCCAGGCGGCGGCCGTGACGCGGCCGCTTTCGACCACGACGGTCGCCAGGGCCTCGCATGGCAGGGCGAAGGCAGCGCGGCAGCCCAGCAGGGAAAGAAAGAGCAGGACCAGGGTCGGCAGGCGCATGTCGGTTGTCTCCAATCCGTCCGCCCCCTCCGCTCCTGTTCTCATTTTGCCAACGCCTCGGAGCGGATAGTACGCATAGCGTAGTTTTACCTGGCGGTTAACCCGTAGGTGGACGGCGGCGCCGCCGCAACGGTTTGGCTCCGCCCCTGACGGCGCTACACCGGCGCGGGACGCGTCAGGGTGGCCGACTCGGGCGGGCACTTCGCCCGCGCCTGGAAGGCGCGCTCGAGCAATTTGGGCGCCGCCATGCGTTCGGTCCAAGCCGCGAACGCGGGCGTAGGCCCCCGCCACCGCAAGGCTTCGACATCGCGGAACAGCTTCGCATCGGTCCTCAGTGTCGCCAGCCGCTTGAACAGCAACGCGGCTTCGAGTCGATCGCCCAAGACGTTGGGCGGAAAAAGCTCGATGGCCCCGTACTGGTTCAGCAGGCGCGCCGCGCCGACGGCGCCTATGCCCTTGATGCCTGGGTAACCATCGGCCGCATCCCCCACCAGCGCCAGGAAGTCCGGGATCAGCGCCGGCGCCACGCCGAATTTCTCCCGGATGTCGTTGGCGCCGCGGATCGCTTTGCTCTTGCGATCCACCTGCAGCACACGGTCAGCGCGAACGCACTGCGCCAGGTCCTTGTCGGGCGTCCAGATGCGCACCAGCTCCACCCGCTCGTCTTCATCCGCGAGCCGCGCCGCCGTCGCCAGCGCGTCATCGGCCTCGAGCTCGATCATGGGCCACACCGCGACGCCCATCGCGGCAAGCCCGTCCTCCAGCGGATGGAACTGGGCCAGCAGCGCGGGCTCGATGCCTTCGCCGGTCTTGTAGCCGGGCCACAGTCCATTGCGAAACGACTCGATGACGTGGTCGGTCGCCACGCCGACATGCGTGACGCCGTTCTCGATCATCTCCAGCACGCCGTTCAGCACGCCGGCCACGGCGCCATGGGGCCGGTCCCCTTCCTTGGTGAAGCGGCGCAGGCCGTAGAAATGCCGGAACAGCTCGTAGGTGCCGTCGACCAGGTCGATGATCATGGCGGATTGTCGCCCGGGCACGCCCGGGCCGCCTGCACTCACCGGGGAAAGGTGAGGCGGTGCATGCTTCGTGCCCATTCCCCCAGCGCCTGCATGTGGCGCATCAAGCCGCGTCCGGAGTCGGTGAGCTGGTAGGAAATGTTCGCCGGCGAGTGCGCCACGCGCTCGACGACGCCATGCGCCACCAGCGTTCCGAGCTGCCGCGACAGTTCCTTGGACGAGATGGCGCCGATGCGGCGCTGCAGCGCCCGGAAGCGGCTGGCGCCCCCGGAGAAGTGAATGCCCTCCAGCACCTGGATCGCCCAGCGCCCGGACACCGCGGCGATTGCGTCGCCGATCTCGACGGCGCAGGAGACGCCGCCGCAGTAACCGTCCGTCGATGCGTTCGAGTTGGTGGAATCCATGGCCACTTTCATCGCCGGCACTATAGCGATCGGAATCAACCATCACTGCCACCAGGGGCATGCGTGGTTTCCTTTTGGTTACCGCGGCGCCGATGCGAGATGCTGGAGGCCGATTCAACTTCTTCGCAACCGACATGAACGACACAAAGGCACTGGTGGACCGCTTGGACGTGGTCGACGCACTCTACCGTTTTGCCGCGGGCCAGGATCTTGGCGACAAGGAGCTGTTCCGCTCCGCCTGGGCGGCGGACGCCGAACTCGATTTCGTCCAGCCGGCCCGCCGGCTCGGCGTGGACTTGCCGCCCTTCAAGGGCCGGGACAACATCACGGAATCGATCATCGGGTCGGTGTCCGGACTCACCACCACGCACACCGTCACCAACCCCCGGGTGACCATCGATGGCGATCGCGCAACGCTGTTCGCTCTGGTCGAGGCGCAGCATCTGCCCAAGACGGACCACAGCCGCCACTTGCTGCTCAAGAACTTTTACTGGTGCGACCTGGTGCGGGAAGCCGGCGCCTGGAAGATCCGCCGGATGCGCATCGAGAACGCCTGGATTCGCGGAGACGCGCAAGTGCTGTTCCCCGCTCCGTCGACGGGGGCCAGGAATGCCTGAACAGGGGATTGTGAAAATCTGCCGCGCCGCTGGCGCGGCCGGCATGGTGTCGGGCCTGCTCCTGCTGGTGGAGATGATCGGCTTCATGCAAAGCGGCTGGACCGCCGAAAAGTTCGCGCAGCCCGAGCAGGCGATCATCGTGCTGCGAGACGGCGGCCACTGGCTGCGCATGGCTGCTGCTGCGGGAACGATCAACCTGGCCGCGATGGCGCTGTTCCTTGCCGGCCTGTCACTGGGCCTGCGACGCGGCGCGCCCACCCTGGCCGTTTGCATCTTCGTGCTGGGGCTGCTCGGCATCGGAGCACATAGCCTCGTGCCCGTCGGGCTGTGGATTGCCGTGCCCAGCCTTGTCGGATCGCCTGATCCCCGATTGGCGCTTTCCGCCTGGCCCGCTTTCAACCTGGTCAGCTCGACGGCCCATGCCGCGGGTTCGCTCTTCATGGGCGCTGCCATGATGGCCGCGGGCGCCGCCGTGCTGAAGTCACCCGTTCGCGCTCGTATCGCCGGCAGCCTCACGCTGGCTGCCGGCCTGCTGACCGTGGCGCCCATGTTGCTGCTGGGCCAGTTGTCGGCAGCATCCATGGGCCTGGTCTTCCCGGCCTCGCTGGCGATGGCGGTGCTCTTCCGGCTCGCGATCGGCGGACTGCTATTCAGCAGGGCCGCGGCCTGGGCGGCCTGACCGGCGGCCGGCTTCAAAGCGCCAGCGGCAACTCCAGGTGCTGCGCGTACATCATGTCCCGATGCGCCAGCAGGATCGGGTCCAGGGCCGCCTCGGTCTGCGCGTCCTGCATTTCGAAGGCCGCCCTCGTGCTGACGTCCATGTCGCACTGCCCCGCGGGCAGCGGCCGGAACATCGCCATGCAGGTCGCGCTGTAGACATCGACTGCCGTCACCGAGTCGCCCACGTAATAGCGGCTCCCGGCGTCGCGCTGCGACTTCAGGCGCGCGCCCAGCATGCGCAGCAGCTGCGCCACGCGCGTGCCGGAGGCCGCGCCGGCTTGGGGGCTGTAGCCATACCTCTTGGCCAGGTACTTCGCGGCGCGTTCGGGGAATCCGCCGGCGCCTTGCAGGCCGGCATGAATCAGCTGCAGCCGGCGCGTCCAGGCCAGGCCCTGCTCGCCCAACAGCTCGTGGGCCAGGCCGAAAACCAGGGCCCGCTCGCCCGCGTCGGCGTGCAGCAGCGACGGCGTGGGCGCCAGCCGTTCGGCCAGCAGGAGGATCTCCGCCCAGCCGGAGCGGGGCCGCTCGTTCTCGTAGATGGCCACGGGCCCGTTGCGCTGACCGCTCCACTCCCTGAGCGCGTCGCTGTCATAGGCCAGGCGCACGGCGGCCCATTCGATGCGCTTGATGTGCAGGATGCCCTTGGCTGCTTCACCCCAGGGGCTCGGCACGCCGCCGACGACGACCATGCGCAGGCCCCCTCGCGTCATCGCGTCCTCGACGCTCACGTATGGATAGCTCATGGAAATATTCTGCCCGATGCCGGTGTCCGTTCGTCCTGTGGGGGAACCCCGATAGCCGGCTACGCGCGCGACAACCGACGCTGCGTTGGCGCGCCACCGCCCGGCAGGCTGGCGCTGACCAGCGCCGCGGCCAGCGTGATGAACCACGAGTAATACACCCACACCAGGAAGGCCAGCAGGGGCGCGAAGGCGCCGTAGATCGTGCGGTACGCCGGCACGTTGGCAAGGTAGATCGCGAAGCCGCGCTTGCCGAACTCGAAGGCGATGCCCGCGAGCAGGCCGCCCGCGACCGCATCGCGCCACCGCACCCCGGCGTGCGGCACGAAGCGGAAAAGGCAGGCGAAGCCGGCGGCGCCGAGCACCACCGGCCCCAGGTTGAGGGCATGCGGCATCCAGGCAGGCCGCGCGCCAACCAGGCCACTGGAGGCGGCCAGCAGATAGGACGTGGCCCACAGGCTCGCGCCGATGATCACCGGCCCCGTGAGCAGCATGCCAACGTACAGGGCCAGCCGGCGCAGCAGCGGGCGCGATTTCTTCGCCTGCCAGATCCGGTTGAGGGTGTTCTCCACGCAGAGGAGCAGCGCCAGGGCCGACACCAGCAGCACGACGAAACCCACGAGCGTGAGCGCGCTGGCGTTGCCCGTGAACTGCGCCAGGTGCTTCAGCACGGCCTTGGTGATGTCGGCCGGCAGCAGGCCGCGCAGCAGGTGCTCGCGCAGGCCCTCCCCGGCCGGGCGCAATGCCGGGATGCGCGCGAACAGCGCAAAGCTCACCGCCAGCAGCGGCACCGTGGACACCACCGTCGTGAAGGCGAGGCCGCCCGCCGCCTGGGCGAGGCGTTCTTCCCGGCCGCGCCGGACGATGCTGCCAGCCAGGCTGCCGTGGGATCGACTAGTTCTTGCCACGAGCGGCAATATAGCCGCTCACGCCCCGACGACCGAGAGCAGCGTCTCGCCCGTGGCCACCAGCTTCTCGGAGCCTTCGGCCACGGCATATAACTCGCACGCCGTGAAGACCTGCGTCTTGCCGGGCTTGACGACGCGGGCTCGCGCGATGAAGCGCTCGCCCACCGCCGGGCGAAGGCAATTGACCGAGTAGTGGGACGCCAGCACACGGCCGACCACCGATACGGCCGCGAAGCCGCAAGCCGTGTCGATGAGCGCGCCCACCAGGCCCGCATGCAGGAAGCCGGAGTACTGCCCCACCTCGGCGCGCCAGGGCATGGCGATTTCGGCCTTGCCGGGCTCCGCGCTCACCACCTCGATGCCGCACCATCGGTTGAAGGCCGCACTCTGGTTGATGGCGCGGATTTGCGCCAGGGGGTCTGCAAGTGTGTTCGTGATCGCGTCGTTGGCCATGGCCGCTCCTTGGGTTGCCTCACGAAGATACGAACCTTCGCGCGGCGCCAAGGTTGGCCCGGCTGTCGCGTGCGCTACACGTGCCTCGGCCGGCGCACGGCCCGCACCTTGCCGCAGTTCCCGCCGCCGCAATAGAAGCGGTCCGCGCCGTCGGACTCGAGCCCCGACACGTTCGCACCCGCCGGCATCTCGAGCGCTTCCAGCACCTCGCCCGTGCGCGGATCGATCCGGCGCAGCTCGCTCTCGTCGCCCTCCCAGGTGGCATGCCACAGCTCGCCGTCGACCCAGCTCACGCCGGTGACGAAGCGGTTGCTCTCGATGCTGCGAAGCACGGCGCCGGTTTCCGGGTCCACCTGGTGGATCTTGCGCTCGCGGTAATGGCCCACCCACAGCGAGCCCTCGGCCCACGCGAGCCCCGAGTCGCCGCCACCGGCGGGCGCGGGGATGGTGCCGAGCACGCGGCCGGTGGCCGGGTCGATCTTCTGGATGCGGTCCTCCGCGATCTGGAACAGGTGTTGGCCATCGAATGCGGTGCCCGCATGCGCGGCAACGTCGATGGAGCGCACCGTGTGGCCGCTCGCCGGGTCGAACGCGTTGAGCTTGTCGCCGGACGCGAACCACACCTGGGCGCCGTCATAGGTGACGCCGGCAACCTTGTCCACGCCCGCAAAGGGGCCGTACTCGCGCACGATCTCGGCTGGTTTCTTCTTCATGCCAACATCCTACTCACCGGGTGGCGAAGCGGGGAGTAACAAGGTTGTCGTGAATCCCGGCACGGCCTGCGCCGTCATCCAGCGGCGCGCCCGCGCGTGGCCCACCCATTGCACCTTGCCGGCCGCCTCCAGCGATTCCAGCGCGCGCTGCACCGTGCGCTGGCTGGCGCCCAGGGCGAGCGCCAGGGCCGAGCTCGACCACGACTCGCCATCGGCCAGGAAGGCGAGCACCTCGCCGTGCTCATCGTCGACGGGCGGCGCCAGCACGACCACCTCGGCCGCGCGATGCGGCTCGAGCACGAAGCCTTGCCGGGTCGCGGTGACGCCGGCCAGGGGTTTGAGCAAGTTGCGCAGCCGCCCCATTTCGACGCGCAGCCGGGCGCGGTACGACTCGTCCGCCTGCTTGCCGCGAAAGGCGCGCGCCACCAGCGTCTCGCGCGCCACGTCGGCGGGCCATGCCTCGCCGAGCGCACGGGCCAATGCAAACAACACCGGCCGGCTGGCCAGCGGCACCGCTGCGCCGGCCTGGCGCACGGCGTTGCGGCACGCGTCCACAACGAAGGCCCCGGACGCGAGCAGCGCTTCCACTTCTTCCAGCAACAGCGGCCTTTCCTGCCCGCGCTCGATCAGGCGGGCAGCGGGCGCATCGAGGGCGAGCGACGCGCTCTCCACCTCCGCCACCAATGCGGGGATGCCCGCGTCGCGCGCCGCGCGCCCGGCCTCGGCCAGCGCCGCGCGTGCCGCCCTGGTGTGCAGCCGCCGCACCGCGAGGCCCGCCACCACCAGCGCGTGGGCCGCCTGGCTCGCCGGTGGCAGAGGCGAAGGGTCGAGCCCGGCCAGCGTCCGCTCCGCGTCGCCCAGCTGCCCGACGAGCAACAGGCGCCGCGCCTGCAGATGCCCCGCATGGGCCGCATTGGCCTTATCGCCATGCGCGGCCAGCGTGGCCCGCGCGGCATCCAGTTCCTTCGCGGGCCAGCCCAGCTCGCGCGAGACGAGCGCGATCTCCGCTTCGGCCACCACGCAGCGCGCGCGGGCCAGGGCTTCCTTCGCGCCGAAGGCGCGGGCGGCGCGATGGAGCAGCTCTTTCGCGCGGGCGAAATCGCCGAGCCGCGCCATCGCGATGCCCCGCAGCGCGAGCGCGGGCGCGTCGCCGCGCAAGGCGACGCGGTTGAGTGCGCCCAGCACGTCACCCGCCGCGAGCGCACGGGCCGCGGCCGTGATCAGCGAGTCCATGGCCGCCCCGCCGCAAATCCCGCCACACTTGTCACTCTCACCCTTCGCATGTTCGTTCCTACTATAAGTCCGCGCTCGATCAACAACCCACGAAAGGAGTGAGCGATGACTGAACACCGGACTGCAACACGCAAGGAATGGATGGCCGCGCGGCTGGAGCTGCTGGCCGCGGAGAAGGAGCACACGCGCCGCAGCGACGAGCTGGCGCGGCAGCGCCAGCAGCTGCCGTGGGTGCGGGTGGACAAGGGCTACAGCTTCGACACCGGCGAAGGCCGCGCGTCGCTGGCCGACCTCTTCCAGGGGCGCTCGCAACTGCTGGTCTACCACTTCATGTTCGGGCCCGACTACGAGGCGGGCTGCCCCTCGTGCTCGATGATCGCCGACGGCTTCAACGGCTTCGCGGTGCACCTGGCCCACCACGACGTGCAGCTGTGCGCCGTCTCGCGCGCGCCGCTCGCGAAGCTGCGGGCCTTCAAGCAGCGCATGGGCTGGACCTTCCCCTGGGCGTCATCGCTGGGCGGCGACTTCAACTACGACTTCAACGTCTCGCTGACCGAGAAGCAGCAGCTCGATGGCACCGTCGAATACAACTACCGGCGCGAGCCGGCCTGGACGCTGCGCGGCATCGGCGATTCGCTGTCGAAAGACGGCGAGGGGCCGGTGGCGCAGATCGCGGCGACGACCGGCACCGACGTGGCCACGTACACGCGCGAGCGGCCGGGCGTGAGCGCCTTCGTGCGCGAGGACGGCGTGATCTACCACACCTACTCCACCTACTCGCGCGGGCTCGACGGCCTGTGGGGCTCCTACCAGTGGCTCGACCGCGCGCCCCTGGGGCGCAACGAGCAAGGCATCTGGTGGCGCAGGCATGACGAGTACGAGGCGGCGCCGGCCCACGCCGGCAGCGCGGCTTGCTGCACCTGAGGTGCCCCGATGTGGGACATGGGCGAGATCCCGATGCCCGGCGGCTGGCTGCTGTCGATGGCCTGGATGCCGATGTGCGGCCAGAGCTGGTATGGGGCCGCCGCCGCCTTCGTCGGCATGTGGGCCGGGATGATGGTGGCCATGATGCTGCCGTCGCTCGTGCCCATGCTGTGGCGATGGCGGCCGGCGCTGGCCGCCCTCGCGGGCGTGGGCTACTTCCTCGTGTGGACCGCGCTCGGGCTGGCCGTCTTCGCGGCGGGCGCCGCGTTCGCGCAAGCCGCCTTGCAGGTGCCGGCGTTGGCGCGCGCTGTCCCCATGTCACTCGCGCTGGTGGTGTTGCTCGCCGGCGCGTTCCAGTTCACGGCGTGGAAGGCGCATCACCTGGCGCGTTGCCGGCCCGCGTCGGCGCGTGGCCTGGCGCCGCCGGCCCACGCCGGCGCGGCATGGCGCTACGGCGTGCGGCTGGGCCTGCACTGCAGCTTCGCCTGCGCCGGCCTGACGGCGATCCTCGTGGCCATCGGCGTGATGGACCTGCGCGCGATGGTGATGGTGGCCGCGGCGATCACCGCCGAACGCCTGGCGCCGGCAGGCCAGCGCGTCGCCTGGGCCGTCGGCGCCGTGTCGATCGTGACGGGGGTGTACCTGATGGCGCGCGCGGCCTGGTTGCTGTGATGTCCAGGAGGGGCCGGCCCTTCAAGCCTCGACCGCGTTGCCAGTCGGCTTTGCTCAGGGCTCGATGCGCCGCCCATCATGGCCTTGCCAGCGTCCCGGCCGTGACCGAAGTCAACCGAGTTGTCCGCGGCAGGCCCCGCCTGGCGCTCAGGCAGGTTCGGCGCAAGGCAGCGAGGCCGGCTCCGGCGGGGCCCCTGCGTCCGACGGCACGGCCAACGCCAGGTCCAGGGCGGCCATGAACTCGTTGACCTTGATGGGTTTGGTGAGGTAGCGGAAGAACCCGGCCGCGAGGGCCTTCTCGATGTCGCGCGGCACCGCGTTGGCGCTGATCGCGATGATCGGGATATGCGCGGTCTCCGGTTCGGCGCCCAGGATTCTCATGGCATCCATCCCGCCGATGCCGGGCAGGTTGATGTCCATCAGGATCACGTCCGGATGGAAGGCGCGTGCGTATTCGATGCCGAGCTTGCCGTCAGCCGCACTGATCAGGCTCAGGTGGGGACGGCGCGAGACGAGCTGCTCGACCAGTTCCAGGCTGGCCGGATTGTCTTCCACGTAGAGCAGGGTGCGCAGCGGCGAGCCAGGCTGAACCTGCGAATACGGGTGCGCCACAGCCTCGGCCTCAGCATCCTCTGGCCCACTTTCCGCCGCGGTCGTCAGGGCCAGGTCGATCCAGAACATGCTTCCTGCCCCGACGATGCTTTGCGCGCCGATGGTGCCCCCCATCTGTTCGACCAGGCGCTTGGTCACCACCAGCCCGATACCGGTTCCTTCTTCCGTGCCGTTCTCCTTGCCGAGGCGGTTGAACGGCTGGAAGAGTTGCGCGAGCTGCTCGGGCGTCAGGCCCTCGCCGGTATCGCGCACGCTGATGCGAATGGTGTCGGCCGGGTTCAGCGCGCACTCCACCGCCACCGTGCCGCCCGGCCGGTTGTACTTGATGGCGTTGGATAGCAGGTTGATCAGCACCTGCTTGATCCGGGTCTGGTCGGCATGGACGAAATGGTGGCATTCCATCTGCGGAAAAGTCAGGTTGATGTTGCGCTTCTGCGCCTGCGGCTCCATGAGGTCCCGGCATGCGTGCAAGGCGTCGGCCAGCGACACCGGTTCGAGCGACAGCGACACCTTGCCCGACTCGATCAACGCGAGGTCGAGGATTTCGCTGATCATCTCCAGCAGGTACCACCCGCCCGTGAGGATCTGGTCCACGCTGCGCTTCTGGGCGGGCGTCGGTGGCGGCGAGCCGGTGTCGATGAGCTGGGCGAACCCGAGGATCGCGTTGAGCGGCGTGCGCAACTCATGGCTCATGCTGGAGAGGAAGTCCGACTTGGCGAGGTTGGACTGTTCCGCCGCCAGCTTGGCAAGCTGCAGTTCGACGTTGTTTTCCTGCAGCACCTGGTCGAGCAGCTTGCGCTCGGTGATGTCGCGCGCCGCGGCGAACACGCCCTGCAGCACCCGGTTGCGATCGTAGAAAGTGGTGGCGTTGTAGGACACCACGGTTTCCTTGCCGTCCCGGGCGCGCGCAGTGAGCTCGTAGTTGGTGACCTTGTTTTCGTTCATCACCTGCTTGATCGCCGCCTCGGCCCGGTCCGGATCCGTGAAATACCCCTTGAACGGCGCCCCGATGAGCTCGTCACGCGTGCACCCGGTGAGGGCCTCCATCTGCTTGTTGACGTCGGTGATGATCCCGAAGGGATCGGTCGTCATCAACGCGTCGATGTTCGATTCGATGAGCGAGCGCGTGTAGAACTGCTGGTCGCGCAAGCGCTGGTCGAGCTTCTTGCGCTCCTCTTCGACCTGTTTGCGCGCCGTGTTGTCGGTGCCGATCAGCAGGTAGCCGATGATTGCGCCCTGGTCGTCGCGCAGCGCCGTGACCGAGACCACGGCCGGGAAGCGGCTGCCGTCCTTGCGGATGTAGGTCAGCTCGTAGATGTCCTCGATGCCGCGGGAGGCCTTGAACGCCAGGGCCTCGAAGCCCGGCGCGATCGACGCGCCCAGCTCGGCGCTCAGCGCCTTGGCGCGTGCAATCACTTCCTGCGAATCGGAAATGTCGGCCGGCGTGATCTTGTTCATGACCTCCGCGGCCGTGTAGCCGAGCATCCGCTCCGCGCCCACGTTGAAGATCTGGATGACGCCCTTGGCGTCGGTCGCGATGCTCGAGAAGTTGGCGCTGTTGAAAATCGCGCTCTGCAGGGCCCCGGCCTTGACGAGGGCCTCTTCCGCCTCCTTGCGCGCCGTGTTGTCGGTGCCGATCAGCAGGTAGCCGATGATCGCGCCCTGGTCATCGCGCAGCGCCGTGACCGAGACCACCGCCGGGAAGCGGCTGCCGTCCTTGCGGATGTAGGTCAGCTCGTAGATGTCTTCGATGCCGCGCGAGGCCTTGAACACCAGGGCCTCGAAGCCCGGCGTGATCGGGGTGTCGAGTTCAACGCTCAATCCCTTGGCGCGTGCGATCAGCTCCCGCGGGTCGGAAATGTCGGCCGGCGTGATCTTGTTCACCACGTCGGCAGCCGCGTAGCCCAACATCCGTTCCGCGCCCACGTTGAAAATCTGAATGACGCCCTTGGCGTCGGTCGCGATGCTCGAGAAGTTGGCGCTGTTGAAAATCGCGCTCTGCAGGGCCCCGGCCTTGAGCAGGGCCTCCTGGCGATGGAATTCGGTGATCTCCGCCATCGCGCTGGCCGCAGGGATGGACACGGGGAAGTGTGGAATTGTCTTGGGCATGGCGCCGGCCTTTGAAGAATCGCGATTTACTCTGGCGGATCGCGCGGCCGAAGCGCTGAGCAAGCACCTGGGGATTTCTTGCTTATACGCTGATCGCACACAACGTGCGGCAAATTGTTCGGTGCAACCGAGAAAGTCTTGCAAAGTCGACGTTCCTGGGACGCCCTCCACAAATAAGGCCGCGTGTGTTCGCCAGCGCACCGAGTTTGCCGGCCGCCCGGGCTAGCCTGCCCCTATCCCGCGCGAATCAGGAAGGCACTCGGCCCAGCTCGCGATTCGCCGCGGCTCCTCAAAGGGGAATTTCATGAGTCTCGCCACCATCCTGCTGATCGTCCTGGTCCTGCTGCTCGTCGGCGCCATCCCATCATGGCCGCACAGCAAGTCCTGGGGCTATGGCCCCAGCGGCGGTCTCGGGCTTGTCTTGATCATCGTGCTCGTGCTGCTGTTGATGGGCAAGATCTGACCCTGGCCCTGCCCAGGCCGGTGCGATGGATCGCGGGGACGTTTCTCGTCCTCGCCGTCCTCGTCGCGCTGGTCATTGCCTTCTTCGACTGGAACCTGCTGCGCGAGCCGATCGCGCGCCGGGTGAGCAGCGCCACGGGCCGCAGCTTCGCGATCAACGGTGACTTGAAGGTTCACCTTTCCCTGCAGCCGCGCATCGTGGCGCACGATGTGGTTCTGGGCAACGCGGCGTGGAGCAGCGGGCCCGTCATGGCCGAAGTGAAGCGGATCGATTTCCGGATCGACGTGCTCGAGCTTCTCGCCGGCCGGGTGCACTTGCCGGAGCTCACCGTCTCGCAACCCCGCATCGCGCTGGAGGTGAGCCGCAGCGGCGCCGTAAACTGGGCGTTCAAGGATCAGGCGCCGGCCAAGCCGGTGCTGTTCCCCGCCATCGGGATGCTCGCGATCGACGGCGGCACCGCCAGCTACCGGGACCCGGTTCGCAACACCGACCTGGCGCTGGAACTCAGGACGCTCGGGGGCGATGCCAATGCGTCCGTATTCGGCCTGGAGCTCACGGGCAAGGGCCGCTTCAAGGGGCAGCCATCCACGGTGATCGCTCGCGGCGGCGCGCTGTTGAACCTGCGCGATGCGCAGCACCCCTACCCCATCGAAGCGAAGGGGACGGTGGGCACCACCCACTTCAGCATCGACGGCAAGTTGTTCGATCCGCTGCACTTCAAGGGCGAGCAGCTGAACTTCAGGATCGCCGGCAGCGACCTGGCGTTGCTCTTCCCGATCATCGGCGTTCCGCTGCCGCCGACTGCGTCGTACAGGTTCGCGGGGTTCCTCGACCACACGGGCGACCTGTGGGCCTTCCGCCGCTTCAAGGGCACGCTCGGGGAGAGCGACCTGGCCGGGGACTTCTCGGTCGACCGCGGCGCGAAACCGCAGAAGCTGGTCGCCACGCTGGTGTCCAGGTCCCTGGTGCTGAAGGACCTCGCCGGCTTCATCGGCGCCAAACGCGACGACCCGCTGGGCCGAGCGCCCCGCACGAAACTCCTGCCGGCCGAACCCTTCCGCCTGGACAAGCTCATGGCGGCCGATGTCGACGTGCGCTTTCGCGGCGAGAAGATCGTCACCGCCAACCTGCCGCTCGACAAGATGAGCGCGCACCTCATCGTCAACGGCGGCGTCGTCAAGCTGGCGCCATTGGATTTCGGCCTGGCCGGCGGCAACCTCGTGTCGGTGATCGAGATGGACGGGCGCCAGCCCAGGATGGTGACCAGGGCGGACATCACCGCCAAGGGGCTGCGCGTGGGCCAGCTGTTTCCCACGTCACGGCTGGGCGCCGGCGGCACCGGCACCATGGGCGGCCGGGCCACCTTGAAGGGCCATGGCAACTCCGTCGGCCAGATGCTGGCCACGGCGGATGGCGACGCCGCGCTGATCATGGAGGGCGGCTCGGTCGGGGAACTGGCGCTTCGCATGTCCAACCTCGACCTGGCCAACTCGCTGCTGCTGATGCTGGGCGGCGACAGGCAGGTACCGGTCCGATGCATGGTCGGCGTCTTCAATGCCGTCGAAGGGGATTTCAAGGTGAAGTCGCTGGTGCTGGACACCGCCAAGGTCAAGATGACCGGCAGCGGCAATGTGGATTTCACCGACGAATCGCTTCACCTGCGGCTGGTGTCGCAGTCCAAGGGTTTCAGCCTGGCGTCGCTGCGCGGGCCCATCGGAGTGAGCGGGTCGTTCGTTGCGCCGGTGCTCAAGCCCGAGTTGCAGGGCGCAACGCTGCGCGGCGGCCTGGCCGTGGCCCTGGGGCTGGCGACCGGCGGCCTGGGCGCGTTGATCCCGCTGCTGGACTTCGGCACGGGCAAGGACAGCAACTGCGCCGCGCTCATGAGCGAGGCGCGGGCCGAGACGGGCGTCAAGGCCAGCGACATGCAGCCGCGCTAGGCACGGCGGCCCGTGACTCAGGCCTCCACCGCGATCCGGCGCCGCAACTCGCGAAAGCGTTCTTCGGGGTGCGCGCCGAGCAAGGGGTCGTTGCCTGCGGGCGCGGCATCCTTGGCGGCCTGCCAGTCTTCCGCGCTGAGGGTTTGCCCCGCCAGCTGGAGGATGTGCTCTTCCTCGTTGGCGATGTGGTTGCCGTAATAGACGAGGTAGGTGGCCGCGGCCACCTCGATCTGGGCGCGCGACACCACGGCGTCGGATTGCACCTCTTCCAGCAGGCGCATCAGCGTCGTGCCGGCGTTGGCGATCACGCGGTGCTCCTGCTGCAGGCGGGCCACCGGCGCCCGCTGGTCCGGCCGGTGCAGCGCAAGGCGGCGGAAGACCTCGTCCTCGCGCGGGTGGTGGTACTGGTCGGCGTAATCGCGCAGGTAGCTGATGATGTCCAGCATCAGCGCGTAGTTCGGCACTTCGGCCGTGGCGAACACTTCCACCTCATGCTGCAGCAGCCGCAGCAGGCGGTTGAAGTACATGTGTTCCTCATGCCATGCCTTGACGGGGTCGCCCATGACGAAGCTCCTGGTGTGTCCTGCCCATGATGGGGGCCGCCGGCACGGCGGCCCTTGACGGAAGTCAACGGCGGCGGGGGTTTCCTAGGGCGCGGCACGTGCCTCCGCCATGCACCGCTTTTCCGCCTCGTTCAGCCACGTGTTGACGACCGCGGCCTTGGCGTCGGGCAGGTCGCACTCCGCACTGTCGTCGCCGTCGCCCTGGGTCGTGCAGGCCGCAGCCCAGTGCACGTCGAAAACCATCTGTGCGGCATGCAGGCAATGCTCCAGCTCGCTTCGTTGCTGCGCGACCTGCAATGCGTCCTGTTGAGAGGGCGCACCGCCCTTGAGGTAAAGGTAAGCCCCGCTGCCGGCGAGCAGCAGGGCCGCCGCGAGCGATGACTGCAGCCGCTTGTCCATCTCGAGCCACGAGGAGTACAGGTTTCAAACATAGCACTTCACGGGAATGCCGTGTTCAAATAAAACCATGCCGTCCCGTCCCACGCCCTTGACCATTCCGCTGGCCGCCGGCGCCACCACCTCGGGCCTGCTCGACGTGCCCGCCGGCGCGCAGGCCTGCTATGTGTTCGCCCACGGCGCCGGCGCGGGCATGCACCACGCCTTCATGGCGGCGATGGCCGACGGACTGGCCCGGCGTGGCATCGCGACGTTGCGGTTCCAGTTTCCGTACATGGAACAGGGCTCGAGGCGCCCGGACGTACCTTCCGTCGCGCAGGCCGCGGTTCGCGCCGCGGTCGAGGAGGCAGCGCGGCAACTTCCCACCCTGCCTCTTTTCGCCGGCGGAAAGAGCTACGGTGGACGCATGACCTCGCAGGCTCAGGCGGCGCAGCCGCTGACCGGCGTGACGGGAATCGTCTTTGTGGGATTTCCGCTCCATCCAGCGGGCAAGCCGTCCGTCGAGCGGGCGGAACACCTGGCCGATGTCGCGTTACCGATGCTCTTCCTTCAAGGCACGCGCGACGAACTGGCAGAGCTGGGGCTTATCCGGCAAACCACCGCCAGGCTCGGGCGTCGAGCCACGCTGCACGTCGCCGAAGGCGCCGATCACGCCTTTCACGTCCTCGTTCGCTCGGGGCGCAACGATGCGCAGGTGCGCGAGGAACTGCTGGACACAATGGCGCAGTGGATGCTTGGATGAAACGACAACGCCGGGCCTCACGGCGCCGGCGTTGTTACACAAGAACGTGACGTACGGCACTGAAATGGGGTGCGTATGTGCATACTCTTCGTGTGCCGGGGCGCTTTTTGCAAGTTTCTTCAGCCCGGCGTTCTCCACCCCCTGCGGCAGGCAAGCCGCAGGGGGTTTTTATTGGCCCCCGCGCGTCAGTAACGGTAACGGTCGGCCGGGAAGTGGTCGCGGCGGTTGCGGATGCCGTCGCCGTCCACATCGCGGTCGTCACGGTTGCGGATGCCGTCACGGTCGAGGTCGCCATTGGGACCCCAGCGCCGCTCATAGCGGCCGTCGTAACGGCGGTCGTAGCGGGTGTGCCCGTAGTAGGAAACCTGCGGCTGCACGTACACGGGGCGCGGCGCGTAATAGCCGGGAGGCGCCACGTACACGGGGGCCGGTTCGACATAGACGGGCGCCGGCTGCACGTAACCGTAACCGTAGCCCGGCGACTGCACGCCGATGGAGAAGATCACATCGCTGCGGGCATGCGCGGCGGAGGCCGCCGCAAAAGCGCCCAGCACGACGGCAACGGTGGCGAGGGATTTGGCGGAAAGACGTTTCATGGTGGCTCCTTGGGTTGGCATGGGAGTGATCATGCTGTTGCGTGCATGAACGCAAGCTGAACCGAACGCAGAAAGTTTGCCTGCCCCGGCAGGGTCAAACCGGCGGCAGGGAAATGTCGACCTGCCCCCCGCCCCAGAGCGAGCGGGACAGGCCCAGCCGCCCCTGGTGGCTGGCCACCAGGTCGTTGACCACAGCCAGGCCCACCCCATGGCCAGGAACCTTCTCATCCATTCGCACGTGCAGTTGCAGCACCGCCTGCGTGTCGCTGAAGCCGGGGCCGTCGTCCTCGACCCGCACCCTCAAACCGTCGGCTTCACGCCACGCCCTGGCGACAACCCGTTGCTTTGCCCACTTGGCGGCGTTGTCCAGGACGTTGCCGAACATTTCGAAGGCGTCGCCCTCGTCGATGCGCCAGCTCAGGTCGGGCGGGCAGTCGACCTGGAACTCCAGGTTCTTCTCGGCGTACACCTTGCCCAGCGAATCGCGGATGCGGTGCAGGATGGGCGCCAGGGGCAGGAAGGGCGCGAATCGCGCCGAGCCGCTGGCCGCCGCGCGGCCGAGCTGGTGCCCGACGATGTCGTCCATGCGGTCGACCTGCTGGGCCACGATGGCGGGTAATTGCGACGGCTCGGCCAGCGCCGTGCGCAGCACGGCCAGCGGCGTCTTCAGGCTGTGCGCGAGAAAACTCAACGCCTCCTTGTAACGGGTCTGGCGCACGCGCTCCTGCTTGATCAGGGTGTTGAGGTTGCCGGTGAGCGCGGCGATCTCCAAGGGGTAGCGGCCTTCGATTTCCGTCTGCTCGCCGTGCTCGATGCGCGCGACCTCCAGCGCCACGCGCCGCAGTGGCGCCAGGCCCCATTGCAGCAACAGGGTCTGCGACAGCAGCAGCAGCACTCCGGAGCCGATGAGCCAACTCCAGAGTGTCTGCCGGAAGGCCTTCACCTCGCGGTCGAACGCCGACTTGCCTTCCAGCGCGGAAAGCACCAGCGCGGCCCCGACGGACGGCCCGGCCCACTTGACGCCGTAGCCGGCCGCGAGGAAGGCGCCGCCCGGGCCGTCGACGATGTCGTAGCGCCACTGCCCCACCGGCACTTCGCGCAAGAACGGCGGGTTGGCGCCGACGCTGGACGCCGATTCCCACGTCTCGCGCCGGTTGACGTTCAGGATGCTCGCATACAGGCCGGAGCCGGGCAGCGACAGGCGCGGCTCCGCCAGGCTCGCCGGCATCACCAGCGCGCCGGACGCGTCCACCTCGGCGCCGGCCAGCAGGAGGTAGATCGTGCCTTGCAGCCGCGCGAAATGCGCGGCCCGCACGCTGTCCGCATGCGCGCGCTGCAGCGCCACACCCGCGAACGTCAGGAAGGCGACCAGCACCAGCGCGGCGCCCAGGATCAATCTTGCGCGGATGGAGGAGCCGAACCTCATCCGAGGGTGAAGCGGTAACCGCGCCCGCGCAGCGTTTCGATGGGCGCCAGCGTGCCGTCCGGGTCCAGCTTGCGGCGCAGCCGGCCCACCAGCACCTCGAGCACGTTGCTGTCGCGGTCCTCGTCGTGGGGATACAGGTAATCGGAGAGCTCCTGCTTGCTCACCACCCGCGCGCGCTCACGCACCAGCAGTTCGAGCACGCGGTACTCGTATGTCGTGAGGTCCAGCGGAGCGCCGTTCAGGCGCGCCGACTGGGCGGAAAAGTCGATGCCGAGCGGGCCGAGTGTCAGCACGTCGGAGGTCGCCTTCAGCGAGCGGCGCAGCAAGGCCTTCACGCGCGCGGCGAGTTCGGGGTATTCGAAAGGCTTGACCAGGTAGTCGTCGGCGCCGGCTTCCAGGCCCACCACCTTGTCCTGCCAGCTGCCGCGCGCGGTCAGGATCAGGATCGGGATGGTGCGGCCGTCGGCGCGCAGGCGCTGCACCACCGAGAGGCCACTGAGCTTGGGCAGGCCCAGGTCGACGATGGCGAGGTCCACCGGATACTCGCGCGCCTGGAACAGGCCGTCCTCGCCGTCGGCGGCCTGGTCCACGCGGTAGCCCTCGGCCTCGAGCTGGCAGGCCAGGCCCAGCCGCAGCGCGGCGTCGTCTTCGATCAGCAGCAGGCGCATGGTGAAGCGGCCCGTCGCGTGGTTACTGCACCCGCCCCGTTGCGGCGTCCACAAGGATGACCCGGACTTCGCCCTTGGCCGTCACCACCTTGACCCGCCATGACGAGCCGGCCTTCTCCACCGACAGCACCCGCCCGCCGCTGGCGCGCTGCGCCACCGCGGCGGCATCGTCGCGGGAGATGTCCGCCCAGGCGGGGGCGGAGAGCAACAGGAGGGCGGCGCAGATCGGCGCGAGCAGGTGTTTCATGGCACAGCAGGCATCGTACTACCGGACAACCGGCTCCACCGACACCCGCACCTGCAGGTTGGGGCCGGGGTTGTCCCGCATGAAGGTGGTGTAGCGCTGGCCGCGATAGTCGTAGTCCACACGGTAGCCCGTGAGCCGCGTCTGCGCTTCGTTCACGGTGCGGCAGCTGGTGACTTCGCGGGGCACCACCTGGTACTGCTCGCGGCCCTGGTTGGCGATGCGGTCGCCCGCGAGGGCGCCGACCACCGCGCCGACGGCCGTGGCGGCTTCACGGCCATGGCCCTTGCCCACCTGGTTGCCCAGCACGGCGCCCGCGACACCGCCGACGACCGCGCCGCCATAGTGGGGGCCGGCATCGACGCGCCGCGTTTCGTTGACCACCTGCGTGCTGCACTCCTCGCGCGGCACGTTGACGGTTTCGTATTGCGGCTCCGCGCCGCGGACGCGGGCGTTGTCGAAAAAGCTGTCGGCGTGGGCCGCCGCCATTCCGGTGGCTGCGAGGCAGGCCAGTGCAAGATGCTTCATGGAGGATCCCTCTGTGGTTGGTATGGATCGCATCTTGCCGGTGCCTGCATGAACGCAGGCTGAACGAAACGCGGCTTGCGCCTTTCAGGGCCGCAGCAGCAACGCCGTGGCCAACCCTACCGCCAGCGACAAGGCCGGGATCACGGCCAACCAGCCGCGGCGCGGCAAGCGCGTGGCGAGGAGAAAGCCGAGGGTGGCGAGCGCCGTGGGGTCCGGCATCAGGCCGAACACCTCGGCCTGGCTCCAGGGCCGGCCCGCCGCGAAGGCGAGGAACGGGTAGGCGAACACGCCGATCGCCGCCAACGCCAGCCCGCCCGCGCGCACCAGCGGACCGGCGGGCGGCGTGTCACCGACTTTCGCCGTCGCGGCGACGGCGAACAGCAACACCGCCTGCAGCGCGAAAGCCATCGCGAAATATTCGGCGGCCCAGTTGATCGGCGCATAGCGCTGCCAGTGGAAGGCCCACCCCACCCACAGCCACACCGCGGCCAGCACCGCCGCCGCGAGCTGGCCCGCTGCCCGTGCCCGGACAGCCACCCACCACAGCAACATCGCACCGGCTGCGATTGCCAGCAGGTGCAATGGCCACACCTCGCGGTTGTAGCGCTCCAACAGCCGCCAGTACGTGGCGGGCGAGAACATCAGGAAGTCCGAGAGCCGGTAGGTCCACCACTCGGACATGGCCTACAGCTTCGCGATGTGCGCGGCGATGCGCTGGCGCAGGGCGTCGTCCGGCATGCGCCCCGCGGCGGCGGCCATGTTCTCGCGCACATGCGCCACCTGGCGGGTCGCCGGTATGGCGCAGGTGACGGCCGGATGCGTGACGATGAACTTCAGCACCACCTGGGCCCAGCTGGTGCAATCGATCTCGCCCGCCCAGGCGGGCAGCGGGTGGCGCTGCAAGCCGCGCAGCAGCGCGCCCTCGCGGAACGGCCGGTTGGCGAGCACGGCGATGCCGCGCTCGCGCGCGAGCGGAAGCAGGCGCTGCTCGGCCTCGCGGTCGAGCGGGTTGTAGGTGAGCTGGACGAAGTCGATGCGGTGCCCGCGCATCACCTCCTCGATCTCGCGGTGCCGCCGGCCCTCCGACGTGGTGATGCCCACGTAGCGCACCCGGCCCTCGGACTTCATGGCCTGCAGCAGCGGCAACTGCTTCTCCCAGGCGAGCAGGTTGTGTACCTGCAGCAGGTCGAAGCGCGGCACCCGCCACAGGTTGCGCGACGCCTCCACCTGCGCCGCGCCGCCGGTCGAAGTCCACACCTTCTCCGCGGAGAACAAGTGGCGCGGCGAGCCGATCTTCTGCAGCCCTTCGCCGATCACGCCTTGCGACGAACCGTACATCGGCGACGAGTCGATCAGGCGCCCGCCGGCGGCGAAGAAGTTGCGCATGACCTCGGCGCAGTTCGCGCGGGCCTCGCGGTCGTCGCCGACGTTGAAGGTGATCCAGCTGCCCAGCCCGACGGCGGGAATTTCCTCGCCCGACGAGGGGATGCGCCGTCCCAGCGGCCGCGCGGCCGCCGCCGGTTGCGCGAACGCGCCGGGGCAGGCCAGCGAGGGCAGCAGGTTCAACAGGGTGCGGCGTTTCATGGGATTTCTCAGGCGCGTTCGCCGATCAATTCCTTGAGCAGCGCGATCACCCGCGCGGGATCCGCCGGCTTGGTCAGGTGGGCGTCGAAGCCATGCAGCTTGGCCCGCTGCAGGTCCTTCTCCTGGCCCCACCCCGTCAGGGCGATCACGATCGGCGCGGGGTTTCCGTCCGTCTTGATCCGGCGGCAGACCTGGTAGCCGTCGATGTCCGGCAGGCCGATGTCCAGCAGCACCGCGTCGGGACGCGAGGCCTGGACCGCGCGCTCGGCCGCCCGTCCGGTGTACTCCACCGTAGCCTCGAATCCGGACAACGCGAGCATCTCGCCCAACGTGTCGGCCGCGTCACGGTTGTCGTCCACCACCAGCACCCTCGCACCTTCACCGTCAGCGGCGAGCGCCCGTTCAGGCGCCCGCACGACGGCCTCGGCCGCGGCAGCCGGCAGTTCCATGCGGAAGGTCGTGCCGCGGCCGGGCCCGGCGCTGGCGACCTCGATGGCGCCGCCATGGAGCGCCACCAGCTTGCGCGTCAGCGCCAGGCCGATGCCCAGCCCCGAATTGCCTTGGCTGCCGCTCGGCCGCTCCTGGAAGAACGGTTCAAATATCCTGGCTTGGCTGGCTTTCTCGATGCCGATGCCGGTGTCGGTCACCTCGACTTCGATGACATCCCCCCTGCGCGCCACCTTCAAGGCGATGTTGCCGCCCCGCGGCGTGAACTTCACGGCGTTGTTGAGCAGGTTCACGATGCATTGGGCAAGGCGTGTGGTGTCGCCGTTCACGGCCAGCGGTCCGGGCGCGATGTCCTGTTCGAGTGTCAACCCGGCGGCCTCCGCGGCTGGCCGCACCGAGTCGGCCGCGGAGCTGGCCACCGCCGCAAGGTCCAGGTGCTCCTGGCGCAGGTGCACGGTGCCGAGCGTGATCCGCGAAACATCCATCAAGTCGTCGACCATCCGCGCCAGGTGGGTCACCTGCCGGTCGATCACGTCCCTGGCCCGTTCCATCGTCTTGTCCGCCGGGGCGGCTCGCCGGAGCAGTTCCACCGCGCTGCGGATCGGCGCAAGCGGATTGCGAAGCTCATGCGCGAGCGTCGCCAGGAATTCGTCCTTCTGCCGGTCGGCGCGGCGCAGGGCGGCCCCAGCTTCTTCCCGCTGGGTGTTGAGCACGAGCGCCTCCCTCCGCTGCCGCTCCGACTCCGCCGCGGCGCGCAACGCGTCCGCGAGCACGTCGATCTCATCGATGCCGCTGGTCACGGCCGCCGGCGGCTGGCCGCGAGCCGCCGCTTGCCCGAGTTCGCGCAGCGGCCGCGAAATCCGCCGGCCGAGCAAGCCGGCGAGCACCACGCTGGCCACCAGCGCACCGAGAACCAGGACCAGCCAGCCGGCGGAAGCGGACCGGGAGAATGAAAAGATGTCGTCGCGCGGCAGCGCGACCCGCACCGTGAACCCGTTGCGCTCCGACTGTGCATACGCTCCGCTCACGGCGGTGCCGTCGCGTGTCGTGCTGTCGTAGGTCCGTGCCCCCGGTTTCGGACGCGCCATGGGCGTGATGGTGTCTCCCAGCCGCGACGCCGCCGCGGCATTGCTCGCGACGACCAGGCCGCGCCGGTCCACCACGGCGACACGCGGCCCCGACGCGCTGACCGCCGAACGGATCAAGTGCTCCAGCCGGGCCGGGGGAAACGAAAAGGTCAGCGCATAACGCACCTCGCCGTTTCGAACCACGGGCACGGAAATCGCAAGGGTCGGGCGCTTGATGAAGAGCCCGTAATACAGGTCGCTGTACACGACCTTCCCGGTGGCGAACACCTGGCGCGTCAAGGTTTGCGAGCTGAGCGGAAGCGTCCGGCCCTCCCAGGTCACTTCCCGGTGCTGCTCGCCCAGTTTCCACAAGTTGGGCTGCGCGGAGCCCCACGCCGTCGCGGTATTGAAGAGCTGCTGGCCGTCGGGACCGACCAGCCCGATGACGCTGCCCGGCTTGCCGCGGGCGACGACCTCCGCGTAGTCGCGCAGTCGCGACCAATCCTGCTCGTCCACCAGGGGCGATGCCGCGAGCACCTCCAGCTGGGCAAGGCCATTGTCGAGCTCACGGTCCACCGCCTGCACCAGGGTCTGGGCCAGGATGGTGAGCTGGCCCTGCGCCAGCCGGCGTTCCTGGCTGGCCTGCACCGCGAGCAGCGCCAGTGCGCCGAGCAGCAAGGGCACGATGACGGCCGCCAGGAGCCAGCCTAGCGCTTGATTGAGGGTTCGCGGGCGCAGCCGCGACACGAAGGCGATCAAATTGTTCTCTCCACACTCTCAGGTGCAATCCCTGACGGCCCGAACGGGCTTGGGCACTGTAGCTGCGCCTCGCCCTTGCGGGTGCTACTCCAGCCCGACAATGTCAGCAATTGCGTTGGAACGAGCGGATTTCACGGTCCGGATCGCCCTGGGCGCGCGGGCATGTCCGTAGCCCGGCCGCGCGGCCTGCCATGATGGAGGGCTGCGCACATGCGAACCCGACACTTTCTCCAGCTGATCTTCCTGTCCGCCCTGTGGGGCGCTTCGTTCCCGCTCATCCGCGTGGCCAGCCCGGCCTTCGGTCCGCTGGGCCTGGCCGGCATCCGCTGCGCGCTCGCCGCGCTGGTGCTCGCGGTGCTGATGCGGGCGCTGCGCCAGCAGTGGCCCGGCAGGGCGACGTGGCGCCGCGTGACGGTGCTCAGCTTGCTCACGGTGGTGGCACCCTTCGTGCTGTTCAACTGGGCCGGCCTGGTGCTCCCCTCGGGCTACTCGGCCGTGCTCAATGCCACGGCGCCGCTGTTCGGCATCATGGGCGCGGCGGCGATCGGCGAGGAGCGCCTGACGGCGCGCCGGCTCGCGGGCTGCGCGCTCGGCTTCACGGGCGTCGCGCTGCTGGTGCGGCTCGGGCCGATCGCGGTGGATGCGAAAGTAGTGGTGGCCGCGCTGGCTTGCGTCGCCGCCTCCTGTTGCTATGGCCTCGGCGCGATCCTGATGAAGCGCGCCACGCTCGCCCACGGGCCGCTGCCCGCCTCGGCCGCCGTGCATGTCGCCGCCACGCTCCTGTTGCTGCTGCCGATGGCGGCAACCGCGCCGTCGATGCAACCCACCACCGGTGCGATGCTGTCCGTGGCCGTGCTGGGGATGGTGACGTCGGGCTTCATGTACTGGCTCAGCATGCGCCTGATGCGCGAGATCCCCGCCAGCGCCGCGACGTCGCCGGCCTTCATGATTCCGCTGTTCGGCGTGACCTGGGGCGGCCTGTTCCTCGACGAGCCGGTGACGGCCGGCATGCTGCCCGGCTGCCTGCTGGTGCTGGCGGCGATGGCGCTGGTGACCGGCTTCAACCCGTTCAAGGGCGCGCCGCCGGAGCCTTGACGGCCGGTCCGCGCGCGTTACGCCGCGATGGCCGGCCGCGGGCTCAGTCCGCCAGGATGAACGTCACCTTCAGGATCACCTTGTAGCCCGTCACCTTGCCGTTGTCGATGGTCACTTCCTGATCCTTGACCCAGGCCCCCTTGACGTTCTTCAGCGTCTTGTTGGCGCGATCGACGCCCTGGACGATCGCGTCCTGGAAGCTCGTATTGCTGACGCTGCTGATTTCGGTGATGCGTGCGACTGTCATGGTTTTTCCTTCCGGATGAAGGCCCCGTCCGGGGCCGGAAGGCGCAGTCTGCGCTCGATGTACCGCAGCTTTGTTTGCGCGGGGACGCAAAGACGTCAAAAAGCGAAACCGGCCTACACGGCCACGAACCGGCGTCCCATGCGCCGATGAGCCATGCGGCTCAACGCGCCGGCGCCACCCGCCAGATCGCGTTGCCCACGTCGTCGGCCACCAGCAGCGCGCCCTTGGCATCCAGCGCCACGCCGACCGGGCGGCCATAGGCCTTGCCCTCGGAGCTGAGGAAACCGGTGAGGAAGTCCACCGGCAGGCCGGCAGGCTTGCCGCCTTCGAACGGCACGAAGACGACCTTGTAGCCGGTCTGCGGCTTGCGGTTCCACGAGCCGTGCTCGCCGATGAAGGCGCCGCTCGCGTACGGCGGCGGCATGCGCGCATCGGAGAACGCCAGGCCCAGCGGCGCGACATGCGAGCCGAGCCCGTAATCCGGCGCGATGGCCTTGGCCACCATGGCCGGGTTGGGCGGCTTCACGCGCGCGTCGACGTTCTGGCCCCAGTAGCTCCAGGGCCAGCCGTAGAACGCGCCGTCCTTCACCGAGGTGAGGTAGTCCGGCACCAGATCGTTGCCCAGTTCGTCCCGCTCATTCACCACCGTCCACAGCGTCTTGCTCTGGGGCTCCCAACCCAGGCCGTTGGGGTTGCGCAGCCCGGTCGCGAACAGGCGCTTGCTGCCGGTGGCACGGTCCACCTCCCAGATGGCGGCGCGGCCTTCCTCGGAAGCCATGCCGTTGTCGCCGATGTTGCTGTTGGAGCCGACGGTGGCGTAGAGCTTGCTGCCGTCGGCGCTGGCGATGATGTTCTTGGTCCAATGGTGGTTGGCGCCCGCGGGCAGGTCCGTCAGCTTGACCGGCGCGGCGGTGATGCTGGTCTGCCCCGCTTGGTAGGGCACCTTGACGATGGCATCGGCGTTGGCGATGAAGAGTTCGTTGCCCACCAGCGCCATGCCGAAGGGCGAGAACAGGCCGCTCATGAAGACCGTCTTGACCTCCGCCACGCCGTCGCCGTCGGCGTCGCGCAGCAAGGTGATGCGGTTGGCGCTGGGCGCGCTGGCGCCCGCGCGCTTCATGAACGCGCCCATGGCCTTGCCGCGCAGGCCTTCCGAGTGCACGTTCCGGGCCCCATCCTTGGCCGGGGGGCTGTTGCTCTCCGCCACCAGCACGTCGCCGTTGGGCAGCACATACACCCAGCGCGGGTGGGCCAACCCGGTGGCGAGGGCCGTGACGCGAAAACCCGCCGGCGCCTTGGGCTGCGTGCCGGCTGGCCAGCCCACCGCCTTCGCAATGTCCACAGTCGGGATCAGGTTTTTCTCCGGCGCGGGCAATGGGGGGTTCGGCCCGACGCCGGTATTCGATGGGGACTGCGCCACGGCGGCGCACCCGAGGGCGGCGGCCACGACCACGCCGCAAACACTGGCAAATGACGTTGTCCTCATAAGGCGAAAGTCTGTCCCGGTCCCCGGCGGGCGCCTGTAGGCGGAAACCGCGAAAATAGGAGCATGACCGAAGAGCTCTTCCGCGCCGATGCCTACCTCCAGGACTGCACAGCCACAGTGGTCGCCATCGACGAGCACGGCATCGTGCTGGACCGCACCGTGTTCTATCCGCTCGGCGGCGGGCAGGCCGGCGACACCGGGGTGCTGGTGCTCGCCGATGGCAGCGAGCTCGCCATCGCCGACACCCGCAAGGGCAAGGATGCGGAGGGCCGGCCGACCCACGCCATCTGCCATGTGCCCGCGGCGGGGCAGGACGACCTGTTGACGAAACTCAAGCCCGGCGACGCCGTGACCGCTAAGGTGGACTGGCAACGCCGCCACAAGCTGATGCGCTTCCACACCACGACGCACCTGCTGTGCCACCTCGTCCCGCAGCTGGTGAACGGCTGTTCCATCACCCCCGACTATGCGCGCCTGGATTTCAACATGACCGATCCGCTGGACAAGGAAGCCTTGACGCAGGGGATCGCGCGCCTGGTCGCGGCCGGCCACCCCGTTGCCGTGGGCGCCATCACCGACGAGGAGCTGGACGCCAACCCGGCGCTGGTCAAGAGCATGTCGGTGCAGCCGCCGCGCGGCAGCGGGCGCATCCGCACGATCTTGATCGGCACCGCGACCGCGGATGCCGGGCGGATCGGCGGGGAAGTGATCGACTTCCAGCCCTGCGGCGGCACCCATGTGGCCAACACCGCGGAGATCGGCACGGTGGTCGTCACCAAGATCGAAAAGAAGAGCGCCACCACCCGGCGCGTCGTCCTCGGCTTTGCCTGATGGAACCAATCACCTACAGCCGAGCTCTCACACAGTGATGAATCCGCTTCGAATCCTTCCCGCCGCCGCCTTGGCGGCTTTCCTGGCCCTGCCCGCCGCCGCCCTGGCCCAGGGCGGGCCCAAGAGCGTCGTCACGACCGAGCGCGTGCGCGCCGAGTTGATGGCGCACGCGCCCGACGGCGTCGCCCCCGGCAAGTCCGTGTGGGTCGGCCTGCAGGTGGCGCACCAGCCCGAGTGGCACACCTACTGGAAGAACTCCGGCGACTCCGGCCTGCCCACGCTGCTGCAGTGGACGCTGCCCGCGGGCATTACCGCCGGGGACATCGCGTGGCCGGTGCCCAGGAAAATCCCGATCGGCAACCTCGCCAACTATGGCTACGAAGGCACGGTGCTGCTGCCGGTGCCGCTCACGATCGCGCCCGACTTCAAGCCCTCGCTGCTGGGCGGCGACATCGATGTGAAGCTCAAGGCCAGCTGGCTGGTCTGCAAGCAGGAATGCATTCCCGAAGAGGGCGACTTCACCCTCAAGGTCCCGGCCCGCAGCACCACGGCGCTGAATGCCGCCGCGTTCAAGGCCGCGTTCGACGCGCAGCCGCAGGCGCTCAAGGGCAAGAGCGAGGCGGCCATCGACGGCAATGCGATCAAGCTGACGGTGAGCGGCCTGCCGGCGGCGGTTCGCGGCAAGACGCTGGAGTTCTTCCCCGAAACCGGCGAAGTGATCGAGACCGCCGCCCAGTGGACGCAGGCCTGGCAGGGCGATGACTGGACCGCCCGCGTTCCCCTGTCCCCGCAACGCGCCAACAGTCCCGGCGTGCTGCCGATGGTGCTGGCCCTCGGCGGGCAGGGCTGGCGCACCGAGGCGAAGGTGCAGGGCGAGTGGCCGGCCGTGGCCGCCGTGACGGGCATGTCCCCGGCCCTCGAAGCCGCCTTGCGCGCGAACCAGGGCGGCGGCGGCGCCGCCGCGGCGGCGCTGCCGCCGACCGCCTCGCTGACGCTGGCGGCGGCCCTGCTGGGCGCGTTGCTCGGCGGGCTGATCCTCAACCTCATGCCCTGTGTTTTCCCCATCCTCGCCATCAAGGTGGTGGGCTTCACGAAACACGCCGATGACCGGCGCTCGCATCGCATCGCCGGCCTCGCCTACTCGGCGGGCGTGATCGCGTCGTTCGCCGCGCTGGGCGCGTTGATGCTGGCCTTGCGCGCGGCCGGCGAGCAACTCGGCTGGGGCTTCCAGCTGCAGTCTCCCGCCGTGGTCGCCCTGCTCGCCGCCCTGTTCACGCTGATCGGCCTGAACCTCGCGGGCCTGTTCCAGTTCGGCTCGTTCCTGCCGTCCAGCGTCGCGGCGCTGGAAGCGCGGCACCCGGTCGTCAACGCCTTTCTCTCCGGCGTGCTCGCGGTGGCGGTGGCCTCGCCTTGCACCGCGCCCTTCATGGGTGCATCGCTGGGCTTCGCGATCGGATTGCCCGCGGCCGAGGCGCTGCTCGTGTTCGCCGTGATCGGCGTCGGCATGGCCGTGCCCTATCTCGCGGCCAGCTGGGTGCCTGCCGTCGCGCGGCTTTTGCCGCGGCCGGGCGCATGGATGGAAACCTTCCGCAAGCTGATGGCCTTCCCGATGTTTGCCACCGTGGCGTGGCTGGTGTGGGTGCTGGGCCAGCAAAGCGGCATCGACGGTGCCGGCGCGCTGCTGGTGTTGCTGGTGGCCATGAGCATGGTGATCTGGGCGCTGACGCTGCAAGGGCGGGCACGCACGGTGATCGCCGCCATCTCCATCGTGAGTTTCGGCCTGCTGGCGTGGGCCGCCGGCGCCAACATCACCAAGGCGCAGGCCCAGCAACAGTCCGTGCGCGGCGAAGGCGGCTGGCAAGCCTGGGAGCCGGACCGCGTGGACCAGCTCCTCGCGTCCGGCCAGCCGGTGTTCGTGGATTTCACCGCCGCGTGGTGCGTGACCTGCCAGTACAACAAGAAGACGACGCTTGCGAACGCCGACGTGCTGGCCGACCTGTCGGCCAAGAAGGTGGCGCTGCTGCGCGCCGACTGGACGCGCCGCGACCCTGCCATCACCGCCGCGCTGGCGCAACTCGGGCGCAACGGCGTGCCGGTTTATGTCTTTTACAAGCAGGGACGCGCGCCTGTGGTGCTGTCCGAGATACTGGGGGTGGACGAAGTCCGTTCGGTCATCGCCAAGCTCTAGGAGACGTTCGACATGATGTTGCGTAGAACCTTCGCCCTGTCCGCACTCGCCCTTGCCTTCTCCGCGCAAGCAGCGCCAAGCGTCGGCCAGGCCGCTCCGGACTTCATGCTGAAGGACGCGAGCGGCAAGACCGTGAAGCTGAGCGACTACCGCGGCAAGCACGTCGTGCTGGAGTGGACCAATCCCGGCTGCCCCTACGTGCGCAAGCACTACGACAGCGGCAACATGCCCGCCACCCAGCAGGAAGCCGTAGGCAAGGGCGTGGTGTGGCTGGCCATCAATTCCACCGAGCGGGCGTCCTACGAGTACATGGAGCCGGCCAAGGTCGTGGCCTGGCAGCAGGCGCGCAAGGCGCAACCCACCGCGCTGTTGGCGGACGAGGACGGCGCGGCCGGCAGGGCCTATGGCGCGCGTACCACGCCGCACATGTACATCGTCGACCCGCAGGGCAAGCTCGTGTACGCCGGCGGCATCGACAGCATCCCGTCCAGCGACCCCGACGACATCAAGAAGGCCGTCAACTACGTGCGCCAGGGCCTGAACGAGGCGCTGGCCGGCAAGCCGATCTCCCAGGCCGTGACGCGGCCGTACGGCTGCTCGGTGAAGTACAAGGCCTGACAGACTGTCATTGCGGCCCCGGATCAGTCCGGGGTTTCAGTCCACACGCTATGCATGGATGCCGGATCAAGTCCGGCATGACAGCCTGCGTTGCGTACACTGCGGGCATGAGTGATATCGCCACCCTGCGCCGCATCCTCGGCACCTGCAAGACCATTGCCGTCGTGGGCCTCTCGCCGCAATGGCACAGGCCCAGCTTCTTTGCCGCCAAATACATGCAGGGGCACGGCTACCGCGTCGTGCCGGTCAATCCCACGGCCACCGAGATCCTCGGCCAGCGTTGCTACGCGAGCGTGACTGCGGCCGCCGAGGCACTGGCCGCCCAGGGCGTGAAGATCGACATGGTCGATTGCTTCCGCAAGAGCGAGGACATCCCGCCCATCGCCGATGAGGCGGTCGCGATCGGCGCGAAGTGCCTGTGGATGCAAATCGGTGTGACCAACGAAGCGGCCGCGGCCAAGGCGCGTGCCGCCGGCCTCGATGTCGTGATGGACCGCTGCGTGAAGATCGAGCATGCGCGCCTCTTCGGCGGGTTGAACTGGGCCGGCGTCAACACCCGCGTGATCTCCTCGCGCCGGCCGCAGCACCTGCCTTACTGAAAACGAGTTTCCCCATGACCAAGGACCGCGACTACGGTTTTGGCACCCGTGCCATTCACGCCGGTGCCGTGCCCGACCCGGTGACCGGCGCGCGAGCGACGCCGATCCACCAGACCACGAGCTTCGTGTTCGATTCCGCCGAGCACGCCGCCAGCCTGTTCAACCTGCAGACCTTCGGCAACGTGTACAGCCGCATCAGCAACCCCACGGTGGCGGTGCTGGAGGAACGCGTGGCCTCGCTCGAAGGCGGCCGCGCGGCGCTCGCGTGCGCGACCGGCATGGCGGCGCAGATGACCGCGCTGCTCGCGATCCTCAAGACCGGCGACCACATCGTCGCCGCCTCCACGTTGTATGGCGGCAGCGTCGGCCAGCTCGGCGTCGGCTTCGCGCGGCTGGGCATCGAAACCACCTTCGTCGACCCGGAAGACCCGGAGAATTTCCGCCGCGCGATCAGGCCCACGACCCGCGCGGTGTACGGCGAGACGCTGGGCAACCCTCTGGTGAACGTGTTCGACATCGAGCCGGTGGCGAAGATCGCGCACGAGCATGGCCTGCCGCTCATCATCGACAATACGGTGCCCAGCCCCTACCTGTGCAACCCGTTCGCCTTCGGCGCCGACATCGTGGTGCACAGCGCCACCAAGTACCTCGGCGGCCATGGCACGACCATGGCTGGCGTGATCGTCGAGTCGGGCAAGTTCGACTGGGGCTCGGGCCTGGCCGCGCAGAAGTTCCCCGAGATGCTGGAGCCCAGCCGCGCGTACCACGGCGTGAAGTTCTACGAAACCTTCGGCGACTTCGGCTACACCATGAAGGCGCGGATGGAGGTGAACCGCACCTTCGGCGCATCGCTCTCGCCGCTCAATGCGTGGTTGATCCTGCAGGGCATCGAGACGCTGCACCTGCGCATGCAGGCGCATTGCCGCAACGCGTTGCGCGCGGCGGAGTTCCTCAACGAGCACCCGCTGGTCAGCTGGGTCAATTACCCGGGGCTGGCAAACTCGCCGCACCATGAGCTCGCGAAGAAGCAGTTCCGCAGCATCGACGGCCGGCCCGGCGCCTCGGGCATCCTCACCTTCGGCATCAAGGCCGCGGACCCGGCGAAGGCCGGCGAGCGCTTCATCGACGCCTGCGAGTTCCTCAGCCACCTTGCCAACATCGGTGACGCCAAGACGCTCGTGATCCACCCCGCGTCCACCACGCACCGCCAGCTGAACGAGGAAGAACTCGCGCGCGCCGGGGTGCGGCCGGACATGATCCGGCTGTCAGTGGGCATCGAGGAGGCGGACGACATCCTGTGGGATATCGACCAGGCGCTGCGGCAGGCGGTTCGCTAGCGGCAGAAGGAAAGTGCGCTGGTCAAGGACGCCGGGCGGCCAACTCCGCGAATGTCCCCCGGCGCGGGCACGCCCGCTTCCTCCTCCTTTATTTCGCTGCGTCGGCCACCCGACGCCCTTGACCGGGGTGCGACGCTCGAACGCCATGGACGCCGCAGGACCAGGACGGTGGGGCGCTCTGCGCAGCGAAATAAAGGAGGAGGTAGCCCGCAAGGGCGACGGGGGACATTCGCGGAGCAGAGTGCCCCGCCGGCCTGGTCCCGCCAAGGCTGCTCCCACGCGCCGCACTTGCGCGGCTCACTCCTGGCTGAAGACGACCGGCTGCGAAGGCCGGGTGTTGACGTGCAACTGGAACAGGTCCGGCCGCGCATAGTGGCCGACCACGTCGAGGGTGCGCCGCGCGGCGCCGGACGCGGCGAGGTCGATGTCCGCCACCACGGTGCCATGGGCCTCGTGCAGCGGACCGGCCAAGATCTTGCCGCCCGGCGCCACGACCACCGAGTCGCCACCATTGACCCACTCATCGGGCGAGGGATACAGCGCCGCCTTGCCGGGCAGGGTGTCGGGCAAGTCGCGCGCCTGGAAGGCACTGCAGCTGCCGAGCACCCAGCATCCGCCTTCGCGCGCGACGTGCTGCATCGACGCGAGCCAGCGCTCGCCGCTGTCGTAGGTGGGCGCCACGTAGATGTCGACGCCTTGCGCATACATGGCGCAGCGCGCGAGCGGCATGTAATTCTCCCAGCAGATCAGCGCGCCAATGCGACCCGCGGGCGTGTCGACAGGCTTCAGCCCGCTGGCGTCGCCAAAGCCCCAGACCATGCGCTCCGGGTTGGTGGGCATGACCTTGCGATGGCGGTTGAGCAGCGCTCCGTCGGGTCCGATGGTCACCACCGTGTTGTAGATCGTGCTGCGGCTGAATCCGCCGTCGCGCTCGTTAATGCCGCATACGATCGTGACTGAATTGCGTTTGGCGGCCTCGCGCAGCGGTTGCAGATCGTCGGCGTCCAGGTCGACGGCATTGGCGCGAAGCAGCGCACACAGCTGCTCGGTGAGCGCCATGTCTCCACCGGGGCGCAGCCGCCAGATCCATGCCGGATAGCCCGGGACGTAGGCTTCCGGGAAGACGATGAGCTGGGCCCCGCCGCGAGCCGCCTCGTCGACGGCCGCCACCGCGCGGTCGAGCGTGGCAGCGCGATCAAGGAACACCGGCGGACTCTGGATAAGGGCGACGCGCGGCATGATCGGGTTCCTTGCGCAGGGATTGCGTGAACGGACTTTAACGCCTGCCGCGCCGGATGAACAGCGCGGGGAGGTGCCGCGCCGTGTGAGCGGCTAGCGGCGCGTGAGCCAGAAGTAGAGCCCGGGGATCGGCACGCGCTGGTTCTCGCGGATCGCGTGCTCGGCCACCGCGTCGACCTCGAAGCCGGCCTGCGCCGCGAGATTCTCGATATAAGCGCGAGAGTGCGCGTAGCGCAGGCTGTCGCGCAGGACGGGCGCCTCGCCTTGCGCCGCCCACTCCACGGAGAAACAGAACACCCCGCCCGGCTCCATCACGCGCGCCACGCCCGCGAACACCGCCTCGAGCGCCCCGACATAGATGAACACGTCGGCGGCCAGAACCAGGTCGTACCGCTGCGCGGTGTCCTGGAGGTAGCTGGCGATGTCGGACTGCACCACCTCGTCGTAGGCACCCGCGGCGGTGGACCGTTCGACCATCGCGGCGGAAAGGTCGACGCCGTGCAGTGTCGCCGCGAGGGGGCGCACCAGCGGCCCGCACAGGCCGGTGCCGCAGCCGAGGTCCAGCGCAGTCGCGAAGCCGCGGCCCATTCGGCGCAACCCCTGCGCCAGCACCTGCGGCGCCTGGTAGTGGAGCACGCGGACCAGGTGCTCGTCGAAGCCTTCGGCGTAGGTGTCGAACAGCGACTGCACATAGTGGCGGGGCGCCGTGGCGGGAACATCGCGGCCCGTCAGCGCCGCGCGGTGGTAGCGATTGAGCTCAGGGTCCGCTCCGCGCGCGATCGCCTCGTCGAAAGCGGCCACCGCCTCGTCCGTGCGGCCCATGTCCCTGAGCAGCCGCCCGCGCAGGCTCCACGCGTGGCCCAGCGCCGGCGCGAGCGCCAGCACGCGCTCCACGCACGCCAGCGCCTGCGGCAGGTGGCCCAGCTCGGCCAGCGCCGTCGCGCGGTGGCCGAGCGCCTCGACGTTGTCCGGCTCCTGGGCCAGCACCTCCTCCAGCACGTCGGCGGCCTCCTGCGGCTGGCCGAGCTTGAGCCGTGCGGCGCCGAGGTTGGTGAGCGTGGAAACGCGCCCGGGCAGCAGCGCCGCCGACGCCGCGAAGCTGCGCTCCGCCTGCGCGTAGCGCCCGGCCTCGTAGTGGGCCAGCCCCTGCGTGAAGAAATCCCTGGCTTGTTCGAAAGTGCCGCTCATGCCCGCCGCCGCAATTTGGTTGGCGAGATCATAGGCCCGCGGCCTGCGACAATCGGCTTATGAGCTTCGCACCCTTGCAGAACGACACCTTCCTGCGCGCCTGCCGCCGCCTCTCGACACCCCACACGCCCGTCTGGCTGATGCGCCAGGCCGGCCGCTACCTGCCGGAGTACCGCGACACCCGCGCCCGCGCCGGCAGCTTCATGGGCCTGGCGACCAACAAGGACTTCGCGACCGAAGTCACGTTGCAGCCGCTGGACCGCTACGCGCTGGACGCGGCCATCCTGTTCTCGGACATCCTCACCGTGCCGGACGCGATGGGCCTGGGCCTGAGCTTCGCGCTGGGCGAGGGCCCGCGCTTCGCGAAACCGGTGCGCGACGAGGCCGCCGTGATGGCGCTGGCTGTGCCCGACATGGAGAAGCTGCGCTACGTGTTCGACGCCGTCACGTCGATCCGCACCGCGCTGAACGGGCGCGTGCCCCTGATCGGGTTCTCGGGCAGCCCCTGGACGCTCGCCTGCTACATGGTCGAAGGCGCGGGTTCGGACGACTACCGCCTGGTCAAGACCATGCTGTACAGCCGCCCCGACCTGATGCATCGCATCCTCGAGATCAACGCCGACGCGGTGGCCGCGTACCTCAATGCGCAGATCGAGGCCGGCGCGCAGGCCGTGATGATCTTCGACAGCTGGGGCGGCGTGCTCGCGGACGGCGCGTTCCAGGAGTTCAGCCTGGCCTACACAGCGCGCGTGCTCGCGCAGCTCAAGCGCGAACACGAAGGCGAGCCCATCGCACGCATCGTATTCACCAAGGGCGGCGCGCTGTGGCTCGACGAGATGGGCGGCCTGGATTGCGACGTGTTGGGGCTGGACTGGACGGCCAACCTGGGCCGCGCGCGAGCCCTGATCGGCGGCACCAAGGCGTTACAAGGTAACCTGGATCCCAACATTTTGTTCGCGCCCCCCGCACGCATCGAAGCCGAGGCGATCAAGGTACTGAACAGTTTCGGCGCGCCCCATACCGGTACTGGTACCGGCCCGTCCCACATCTTCAACCTCGGCCACGGGATCAGCCAGCACACGCCGCCTGAGCATGTGCAGGTGCTCGTGGATACGGTGCATCGGCACTCGAAGCGCATGCGGGAGCTGCCAAGCGCCTGAATGTAAAGTTCGTCATCAGGGTGTTCCCTAGGCGACGGACTCTGCAAAATCTTTGCCAGAGGCTTGACTTATGCACAAAAGTTGGCGCCCACCCCGCAGGCGCGACAAGCATTTGCTACAAAACCCATAGCGCGGCTAAGTCGTTGATTTGAAAGGTATTCTTGGGATGCCCTTTTTCCGGGCAATCCAGCCAAGCCCTTGATTTTTCTGGGCCCGGCGGCGTCCGGAGGACACCTATCAACAAAGTTATCCACACAAATTCTGAATCCTTGGCAAAGAGCTTTTAAATCAAAGACTTAAAGGCCACTTCGGAAACCGACCTTAAGAGAATTCGCTAACCGACCTCTTCCATGCCCCACCGGATCGCCGTTGTCGTCCCCACCCCCGCGCACAGCTCGATCGGCGGACCGCTGAGCTATTTAAGTGAGCTTCCACTCTTGCCGGGCACGCTGGTGCGAGTGCCCCTGGGGCGGCGGGAAGTGCTGGGCGTGGTCTGGGACGACGATTCGGCCGCACCGCCGGACCGCCCCGCAGTCGAAACCCGCGCCATCACCGGGAGCCTTTCCGGCATCGCTCCGCTTGCTCAACAATGGCGACAACTTGTTACGTTTTCAGCGAACTATTACCAGCGAAGCCTCGGTGAAGTGGCGCTCTCGGGCCTGCCGCCGCAACTGCGCGACCTGGACTCGAGCCAGCTCGCGCGGCGGCTGAAACGCGGCGCCGGCGCGGCGGGCGACGAGCCCACGGCCGCACCCCTGCCGCTGACCCCCGAGCAGGGCGAAGTCCTTGCCGCCTTCGAAGCCGAGCCCGGACCCTTCCTGTTGTTCGGCGCCACCGGCAGCGGCAAGACCGAGGTCTACCTGCAGGCCGTGCTACGCATGCTGCAACGCGACCCGCAGGCGCAGGCGCTGGTGATGGTGCCGGAAATCAACCTCACCCCGCAGCTGCAGGAGCGCTTCGTCGCCCGCTTCGGCGCGGGCAACGTCGTCGCGATGAACAGCGGCATGACACCGCCGCAGCGCCTGAAAAGCTGGTTGGCCGCGCACAGCGGCGCCGCTCGCATCGTGCTGGGCACGCGCATGGCGGTGTTCGCGTCCATCCCGCACCTGCAGCTGATCGTCGTCGACGAGGAGCACGACCCCAGCTACAAGCAGCAGGAGGGCGCGCGCTACTCGGCCCGGGACCTCGCCGTTTACCGCGGCAAGCTCGAAGGCGCCAAGGTGCTGCTCGGCTCGGCGACGCCGTCGCTCGAGAGCTGGCAGTCCGCCGAGAAGGGTCGCTACCGGCGGCTGCTGATGGCCTCTCGCGTGGGCAGCGCCGCGAGCGCAGAAGGCAGCTTCCCCGCCGTGCGGCTGGTAGACATGAATCTGCAGCCGAAGAACACCGTCTTCTCACCCCAGCTGCTCGACGCCATCGGGCAGCGCATCGCGCGCGGCGAGCAATCGCTCGTCTTCCTGAACCGCCGCGGCTATGCGCCGGTGCTGGCGTGCACGGCCTGCGACTGGAAGAGCGAGTGCCCGAACTGCAGCGCCTACCGCGTGTTCCACAAGATCGACCGCACGCTGCGCTGCCACCATTGCGGCTACACCGAGCGCGTGCCCCGCGCCTGCCCGGAGTGCGGCAACGTGGACATCGCGCCGGTCGGCCGCGGCACCGAACGGCTGGAGGAGCACCTCGGCGACCTGCTGGCGGAGGTGAAGCAGGCGAACGGCGAGCCGGTGCGCATCGCACGCATGGATGCCGACAGCACGCGCTTGAAGGGCGCGCTGGAACAGCAGCTCGCGCGCATGCATGCGGGCGACGTCGACGTGCTGGTGGGCACGCAGATGGTGACCAAGGGCCACGATTTCCGGCGCATCACCTTGGTTGCAGCGCTCAACCCCGACTCGGCGCTGTTCTCCAGCGACTTCCGCGCGCCAGAGCGGCTCTTCGGCCTGTTGATGCAGGCGGCGGGCCGCGCCGGCCGCGACGCCGCGCAGGCCGGCGCCAGCGAGATGTGGGTGCAGACCTGGCACCCGAAGCACCCGCTGTTCACCAACTTGCGCCGGCACGATTACCCCGCCTTCGCGGCGCAGCAACTCAAGGAGCGCGAACAGGCCGGCATGCCGCCCTTCGGCTTCCAGGCGCTGCTGCGGGCCGAGGCGCGCACCCAGGAAGCGGCGCAGGCCTTCCTCAAGGCCGCGAGCGCGGCGGCGCAGGAACTCGATGGCGCGGACCGGGTGACCCTCTATTCCGCCGTGCCCATGAGCGTGCAGCGCGTGGCCAATGTCGAGCGCGCGCAGATGCTGGTGGAGAGCACCTCGCGCAATGCGCTGCAGCGGTTCCTGGCGGCCTGGCAGCCGGTGCTGCAGGCGTCGCGCGAAAAGGGCCTGATCCGCTGGGCCGTAGACGTGGATCCGCTCGTGATCTGACCGCTGGAAGGCTGGGCGGCAGAAGCGGGTGTGCCAGCAGCCTTGGCGGGACCACGCCGGCGTGCGGTCTCTCGGGGCGTTCGAGCGGCTCACTCCGGGTCAAGGGCGTCGGGTGGCCGACGCAGCGAAATAAAGGAGGAGGAAGCGGGCGTGCCCGCGCCGGGGGACATTCGCGGAGTTGGCCGCCCGGCGTCCTTGACCAGCGCACACTCTCCTCCTGCCGCCCAGGCTCCTAGGCCGCACCCCTGATCCGCAGCGCTGCCTCATACAGCTCATTGCGAGACCCGCCCGTGATCTCGGCCGCGAGCTTCACGGCGGTTTTCACCGGCAGTTCCTTCAGCAGCAGTTCGAGCACCCGCAGGCCGTCATCCGCTTGGGGCGCGCCCGGCGCGCCGTGCAGCACGAGGGCGAACTCGCCGCGCGTGCGCTGCGCATCCGAGGCCAGCCACCCGGGCAAGTCCCTGCACGCCAGCGTCGCCACCTCCTCGAATTGCTTGGTCAGCTCGCGCCCGACCGTCACGCGGCGATCGCCCAGCGCGGCCAGCGACTTGGCCAGCGCCTCGACGCGATGCGGCGCTTCGAGCAGAACGACCGGCCGGACCTCGGCGGCGAGGCTCGCCACCGCCGTGTCGCGCTCGCCGGCCTTGCTGGGCAGGAAGCCCGCAAACACGAAGGCGCCGTCGTCACCCGCCGCACCCGCCACGCTCAGCACCGCCGTCACGCTGCTTGCGCCCGGCATCGGCACCACGCGCAAGCCGGCCTCGCGCACGGCGGCGGCCAGGCGCGCGCCCGGGTCGCTCACCGCCGGCGTGCCGGCGTCGCTCGCATAGGCCACGCGCTGCCCGGAGCGCAAACGCTCGGCCACCGCCTGCGCCGCTTCGGATTCGTTGTGCTGGTGCACCGCGAGCAGTTGCGCGGAGGCCTTGTCGATGCCATAGGCGCGCAGCAGCGCCTGGGTATGGCGCGTGTCCTCGCAGGCGATGGTGTCGGCGAGCTGCAGCACGTGCAGGGCGCGCAGGGAGATGTCGGCGAGGTTGCCGATCGGCGTCGCGACGACGTACAGCGCACCTTGCGGATAATGCTGCGACCCCGCCGCTTCACGGGCGGCGTTCAGGGCCAACGCAAAAGAAGCGCTCAAATGGAAATCCCCCGCAGGAAAGACACTGTCACAGCCACCACCAAGCAGGCCGGCGACGCCGCCGAGGACCGGGCACTGGCCCACCTGCTGGCTGGCGGCCTGAAACTGCTTGCGCGCAATTATCGGACGCCCGGGCGCGGCGGCGGGGAAATCGACCTGGTGATGCGCGAGCCCGGCGGCACGCTGGTGTTCGTGGAGGTGCGCCAGCGCGCCAGCCGCTCCTTCGGCGGCGCCGCCGCGAGCGTCAGCCACTTCAAGCAGCGCCGCATCGTCTTCGCGGCCCGCCACTACCTCATGCGCCTTGCGCAGCAGCCGCCCTGCCGCTTCGATGTGGTGAGCGTCGAGGCCGGCGAGATCGAGTGGCTGAAGGCGGCGTTCGACGCGGCGTGACCGCGGTCAATGGCGCCAGACCTTCAGGCCGCGGACCGATTCGATCGCGTCGAAGTCGCGATCGGCGTGCAGCAAGGCGTGGTCGTGCTCGATGCAGTAGCTCGCCAGCAGCACGTCCACCGGGCTGGCCACGGTGACGCCTGCGGAGCGTAGCGCGCGGTAGTGATGCGCCGCCCGCAACGCGCCATCCTTCCCCCCGATCTCCACCACCGGCAACGCGCCCAGGACGCGCCGTGCCGCCTGGAAGTCCTGCTCGTGCCGGAAACCCCGGAGCACCTCGAACAGCACGAGGTCGGGCATGGCCAGTGGGGCACTGCCGTCCTGCAGGAGATCCGCCAGGCGATCGACCGCCGGGCTGTCTCGCCCGTTGAAGAAATCGATCCAGACCGAGGAGTCGACCAGGATCACTTCTTGCGGCCCGGCGTCGTTCGGGCAGCGGTGTAGCCCTTGCGCGGCTCGGCGACGACCGGCGCGGCGGCCCTTGGCGCATCCTCCCAGCGGAGTTTCCCGCGCAGCGCGAGGATCTCCCTGTACGCCGCCTGGCGCGCGAGCAAACGCAAGCCCGCCTCGACCGCATCCTTCTTGGTGCTGAACGGCCCGGCCTTCATGGCCGCATCGAGCAAGGCGTCGTCGATCACGATGTTCGTGCGCATGATGTGTATTGTCCAGTCGAATCGTACACATTATGCACCAAGGTGGTCACGACGTCTTCAGCAGCGCTCCCTTGAACAGCACCGGGCCGGTCGGCCCGCGCTCGGTGGGCACACCGCCCTTGGGCTCCAGGCTGATGGCCAGCGCAGGTGCTTCGCGCACCTGGTTCTCCGCGGCGGTAAGCTTGACCACCGGGTTCTCGCCGAGCACGCCGAGCGAACGCGGCCCGCCGCTGGGCGGCAGGGCCCAGAGCTGCAGCGACTTGTCCGCCGCTTCCTGGTAGCCGCCCACGCGCTTGATCGTCAGCGTGCTGTGCGCGGGATCGAATGTCACCAGCATCGACGCGGCGGAGCGGTCGTCGGCGAGCACTGCCACATACTGGATCTCCGGCTTGGCCTGCAATTGCGCGGCCAGCTGCGCGTTCCGGGCAGCCAGCGTTGCGCGGGCGCTGCCCAGTTGCGCGAGCTGCCCGTCGCGCCGGTCCACTTCGCCCAGCAGGTTGAGCGAGAACGCGACTGCGGCGACGGTCGCGATCGCGCCGGCGAAAGCGGCGCCGCGCCACCAGTGCAGCGCGCCGTTGGCGGCCCGACGGCGCCCCATCGCCGGCTGCCGCTGCGCGGCGATGATATTTTCGATGCGCTTCCACACATTGGGGCTGGGCGCCTCCTCCCATTGCAGTTCGGTCAGTGCCGCGAAGCGCTCCTGCCACAGCAGCGCGGCGGCGCGCACCGTCGGGCTCTGCCGCGCGAGCGCCTCGAACCGGCGGCGCGCGCCGCCGCGCAAGGTGCCCAGGGCATAGGCCGCCGCCAGGCGGTCCAGCAAGTCGGGGTGGCGGGTCAGGTCCATTTCAGGCAAACCTCGCCATGCAGCCGCGCAACTGCTCGATGCCGCGACGGATCCATGTCTTCACCGTGCCCAGGGGCAGCTTCAATTGTTCGGCCAGCTCGCTGTGGCTCAGGTCGCGCAGGTAGGCCAGGCTCACCACCTCCCGCTGGCGCGCCTCGAGCTTGCGCATGCATTCGTGCAGGGCCCAGGCCTGTTCGCTGGCCTGGCTGGTATCCAGCGGGTCCGGCGAATCCCCCGCCACGGTTTCGCTGATGGCCCCATTGAGCTCCAGCGCGCTGTCGGCGCGCTCGCTGGTGCGGCGGCGCAGGAAATCCAGGGCCCGGCTGCGCACGATCACGCCCATCCACGCGAGCGGCGGGCTGAGCGAGGCGCGGTAGTCGCCGGCGATGCGCCAGATGTTGAGGTAGGTCTCCTGCAGCACATCCTCGGCCCACTCCCGGTTGACCACGACCCGCAGGGCCACGCCGTACAAGCGCGAGGACGTGAGGTCGTACAGCTCGCGCAGCGCCGCTTCGCCGTCGGCCGGGCGGCCGCCCTGCGGGTCACGGGCGGCGATGCGATCGATGAGTGCGATCAAATGCGGGTCCTGGAGTGGGCTGGGCATGGTGCGGGGCGATGGTGTTCCCGCACTGTACGCACGAACTCGCCCGCCGGATCCAAGACCGGCAAGAAATTTCACCGGGCCTCCAGGGCCAGCGTCACGAACCGGCTCTCCCACTCGCCCACGCGTTCGACCGACGTGCGCAGGTCCGTCCCGCGCAGCAGCCAGCGGCCGGCGAACGGCAGGCGATGGCGCAGCATGCCGTCCCCGTCGGTCTCGCGCCACACGCCGAGCGCGTTGCGCTCGCTCACCAGCTCCACCGGAAAGCCGGCCAGCGGCCGACCGTCCCGCAGCACCTGAAACGACACTGGCCGCCCGGTCGCGACCGGCTGGTCGCCCAGAATCACGATTTCCAGCGGCAAGCCGAGCGGGCGCCGGGCGGCGGCCAGCCGCCCGGCGCCCGCGGGAGACTCGCCCGCTAGCTCGATGCGCGCGAACTTGGCATAGCGCTCCCGCCAGGGCAGGCCACGCTGCTGCAGTTGCGCCCAGGCGGTGCGGGTGGTGGCCGGGGCGCGGATTTCCTGCAGATAGACCTGCACCAGCGGGGGCTCGATCTCGATCTCGGCGGCGTGCAGCTCGGCCCAGCACGACAGCGGCGACAGCACCGCGTCGCCCGGATCCGGCGCCAGTTCCAGCCGTTGCGGGAGTTCGCGCACGGGCCGCAGCGGGACTTCCGGCGCGGTGCCGTCGCTGCAGCCCGCCCGCGCCAGGCTCGCCGCCGTGGGCCCGAACTCCTGCACGGGGTAGCGGTTGCCCGTCACCAGTTCCAGCGCGGCCTCGCGGCCGGGGCTGAACCAGGTGTCATGGGCCCGCGCCGCCCCCGCCGCGATGCCGAGAAGGAGCGCCAGCACGGGCAGGAGCCGCGCGTCCATGCGTCAGATGCCCGGCTCGGGCTCGTCGGTGTCGCTGGTCGCGAGCACCGCGTCGCCCACGCTGATCGGCGCCGCGGTGTTGTCGCTGGTCGCCGCCACGCTCTTGACGAACGCGACGGCGCCGGCCGAGCTGCTCGTTGCCGAAGCCGGCACGTCGGTGCCCGCGACGGGAGGCTCGGTGGCGACGGGCGTGCCGCCACCGCCACCGCAGGCGGCGAGCAGCACGGCGGCGGCAACCGTGAGGCAGGCGCGAAGGGATGCGATTTCTTTCATGGCTTGCTCCTTGCGGCTGCCGCTCACTGCGAACCCGGCAGCGGCGTGTTGAGGTAAGGAAAGCCGGACAGGAACGGCACGCCGGCCTGATCCACCGCGTCATGCACGTCGAGCGACGCCGCGCCGGCCGGTACGCTGGAAGGCTTGCACGCGGAGGTCACGCCCGCCACACCCGGAATGCTGTTGAGCTTGAATGTGTCGGCGTCGCCGTTCGCCATGCACAGGCCGCCGAGCATCGCCACCAGCGCGATGTCCACGACGTCGTCCTTGGGGCGGCGCCCGTTCGGGAAACCCGCGAAGTCCGTGCCCGATGTCTTGATGCTGCCCACGATCGCCAGGCGGTTCTGCGCCGCGAAAGGAACGGCGGGCACCGCCGTGTTCAGCCGCAGCATCTCCGAGGGCGTGACGGTGGCGGGCTTGTTGACGCCGGTGATGCCGGTGAGGAAGACTGTCGCCAGGTCGGTGCGCGGCACGTTGGTCGGCGCCAGCGCGGCGGCGTCCCCGGCCAGCACCAGGCCGAGCAGCGCGGGCAGCGTCGGGTGCGTCACGTAGTCGAGGAACTGGCCATCGCCCGTGGGCTTGGATGCGTTGAACTTGTCCTTGTCCTTCAGGCCGATCACGACCTCGTTCACCAGCGGCTGGCCCAGGCGCGAGACCTGCGTCCACGCGCCGCCGGGCTTCTCGCTGGCCTGGTGGCCGGAAGCCGGCGCGCCCGATAGCAGCCGCGCCTGGCGCAGGCTGGCGGTGGTCCAGCCGCCGATCACCGGCTCGCTGCCGGCCGTGAGGCAGTCCTTGTGCACCTCGATCGCGATCGACGTCACATTGCTGTCCTGGATGGAATTCGCGGCCGCGGCGTTGATGTTGGCCGGGTTGGTGATGACGGACAGGGGCGCATTCACCAGGTCGAAGATCGGCCCGAGGTTGACGGCGAAGCCTTCCTGCCGCTGGCCCGCGAAGACGCGGCCCGCGTCCTTGCCCGACGGGCAACCCGGGATGCGAACGTCATGGATGTGCTTGCCCGCATAGGTGGCATAGGCTGCGCTGTTGCCCAGCGTCTTCACGCCGATGTAGTCCACCGGCTTCTCGAAGGTCGCGCCGCCGCCGGCCTTGGCCACGGCCGACACCGCGCCCTTGCGCCGGTCGCCGCGCACCACGTTCACCGTGTAGGTCTCGTTCAGGTTGAGGTTCGCGTCGTTGAGGCCGGAAACCGTGCCGGCCTGGATCAGCGGGATCGCCACCGATTTCTGCGCCGCGCCGCTGCCGATGGGCAGCGCCACGTTGGCCAGCTTGTTGTTGAAGCGCAGCTGGAAGGTGATGTCTTCCTGCGCGTCGCCGTTGTTGTCGATGTGGATCTCGTACAGGGCGTTGGGGTCCATCGAGAAGTAGTTAGGCCCGCCGTACGGCCCTTGCAGGGGCTGGTAGTTGGCGATGAGCGTCACGTAGTCGGAGCGCCCGCCACTGCCGTCTGCCGCGACGCCCTCGTAGCTGCGGAACATGTAGAAATCCGTCGCGTCGACCTTGGGGCTGGTGGTGATGAACGGCGCCTCGCGGTGGCTGGAAGCCAGGCTGAGCCCGGCGGCACTCGCGGCGCAGGCGGCCAGCAGGGCCAGCTGGAAGTGGCGGATTCTCGTCTTTCGCATGTCGCTCTCCTGTTGCGGGTTGGGGGATGTCGCGTGGTGTGACGCCCGATCAATACGCGGCGCGGTGGCGAACCGGATTCAGGAAATTTCATTCGTGTAGGCAAAAGTCGCTTTCGGCCGCCTAAGCGCGCCACCGCACAGAGCCATGGCGCCGATGCCGCGAAGCTGCTGAGCTGAAGCGCAGAACACCAACCACCCTAGAGAAACGACCCATGAAATACCTCAGCACCCCGGCCGCACTCGGCCTGGCCACACTCGCGGCCGCCCTGGCCGCCCCGGCCGCCCTCGCCCAGAACGCCGCGCCCATCAGCAGCGGCTGGTACATGGGCGGCAACATCGGCCGCACCACCCAGGACGCCGACAACGCCGCCATCACCAATGGACTGGCGGCCCAGGGACTGGCGACGACCTCGATCAACTCGGACGACCGTGACCGCGGCTACAAGGTGTTCGGCGGCTACCAGTTGAACCGCAATTTCGCCATCGAAGGCGGCTACTTCGACCTGGGCAGCTTCGGCTATACCGCCCAGACGGCGCCCCTGGGCAGCCAGAGCGGCGATGTCCGCTACAAGGGCATGAACCTCGACCTGGTCGGCATCCTGCCGTTCACGGACAAGCTTTCCGCGATCGGGCGCGTCGGCGTCACGTCCACCAAGGCTTCCGGCTCTTACAGCGCGACCGGCGCCGCCGGCGTGCCGTTCGGCAACGCGAATCCCAGCGAACGCACGACCAACCCGAAAGTGGGCGTCGGCCTGATGTATGACTTCACGCCGTCGCTGGGCGTGCGCGTGGAAGCCGAACGCTATCGCGTCAAGGATGCCTTCCGCAACAAGAATCACGTCGACATGATGTCCGTCGGCCTGGTCTACCGCTTCGGCGCCGCGCCCGTGCGCACCGCCCAGGCGGCGCCCGCGCCGGTGTACGTCGCTCCGGCGCCGGCACCCGCGCCGGTGTACGTCGCTCCGGCGCCGGCCCCCGCGCCTGTCTACGTCGCGCCCCCGGCACCGGCACCCGTGATGGCGCCCGAGCCGCGCCCGGCCAAGCCCTACCGCAACTGAGCACGCACGCCGGGGCGGCAGTGAGGCGATTGCGCAACGCATCCGCGGCTATCGCGAGGCTCGCCAGCCTCGCGATGGCCGCCTTCCTCTTCCTCGGCGCGGTTCCCGCGACCGCGCAATACGCCCGTTTCGGCAACGAAACGCCAGGGCCGGATGCGCTCCACGTGGCCAACTGGGCCGTGCATTCCGCGGACCACAAGGCCATGCCCTTCGTGATCGTGGACAAACGAGACTCACGCGTCTTCGTCTTCGACGGCCAGGGACAGCTGCTGGGCGCCGCCCCAGCGCTGCTCGGCCTGGCGCAGGGCGACCATTCCGTGCCCGGCATCGGAACCCGCAAGATGTCGACGATTCGCCCGGAGGAGCGCACCACGCCCGCCGGGCGTTTTGCCGCTTCGATGGAGCGCAGCCTGCACGGCGATGAAATCCTCTGGGTCGACTACGATGCGGCGGTCGCGCTGCACCGCGTGATCGCCACGGCGCCCAAGGAACGCCGCCTGCAGCGCCTGGCCAGCCAGACGCCGGCCGACCGGCGGATCACTTATGGCTGCATCAACGTGCCGGTGAAGTTCTTCGAGCAGGTCGTGATGCAGGCCTTCAAGGGCGGCCGCGGGATCGTGTACGTGCTGCCGGAAACCTCGAGGCCCGCCGAAATCTTCGGCTCCTACGACATCGACGAGAACGGCGCCGCCGGGCCTGCCCCGCCGCGCTGATTCACCTGCCGGCGACGGGCACCCGTTATCATGGCGCAGCCATGCTCGAACAACGCATCCAACAACATTTCATCGACAGCGCCGACCTCAAGTACCAGGCGGCCCAATCCCTGAGCAAGCCGATCGCCGCCGCGGTGCAGGCCATGCTGGCCTGCGTGACGAGCGGGGGCAAGGTGCTGGCCTGCGGCAACGGCGGCTCGGCCGCCGACGCGCAGCACTTCTCGGCGGAGTTCGTCGGGCGCTTCGAGCGCGAGCGGCCCGAGCTCGGCGCCATCGCGCTCACCACCGACAGCTCCATCCTCACGGCCATCGCCAACGACTACGACTTCGAGCGTATCTTTTCGAAACAGGTGCGGGCACTGGGGCAGGCCGGCGACGTACTCCTCGCCCTGTCCACCAGCGGCAACTCCGCCAACGTGCTGGCCGCGATCGAAGCGGCGCACGAGCGCGAGATGACCGTGGTCGCGCTCACCGGGCGCGGCGGCGGCAAGATGGCCAACGCGCTGCGCGAAACCGATGTCCACATCTGCGTGCCGCACGACCGCACCGCCCGTATCCAGGAAGTCCATATCCTGGCGCTGCACTGCATCTGCGACGGCGTCGACGCCCAACTCCTCGGAGAACAGGAAACCCCGACATGAAACTGAAACGACCTTCCCTGCTGCTGTCCATGAGCGACGCCGGGCCGCCCCAAGTCGCGAAGGCCCCCTCGGGGGGCAGCGCAGCGGCACTTGCCGCAAGCGTGGGGGTTCGAATCCTCGCCGCCTCGGCGCTCGCTGCCGCCCTCTCCGGCTGCGCCCCGCTGATCCTCGGCGGCGCGGCCGTCGGCGCAATGGTCACGTTCGACCGGCGCACGTCGGGCGCCCAGCTGGAGGACGAAGGCATCGAGCTGCGCGCCGGCAGCCGCCTGCGCGAGGCGGTCGGCGACCGTGCCCACGTCAACATCAGCAGCTACAACCGCCAGGTGCTGCTGACCGGCGAGGTGCCCAACGAGAACGACAAGCAGCTCGCCGAGCAGGTCGCGTCCAAGGTGGACAATGTGAAGGGCATCGTCAACGAGCTGGCCGTGATGGCCAACACCACGCTGGCGCAGCGCTCGTCGGACACGCTCATCACGGGCAAGGTCAAGGCCTCGCTGGTGGATGCCCGCGACCTGTACGTCGGCGCCTTCAAGGTGGTGACGGAGCGCGGCACCGTGTACCTGATGGGCCGCGTCACCCAGCGCGAGGCCGACAAGGCCACGCAGGTCACGCGCAACATCGGCGGCGTGCAGCGCGTCGTGCGCATCTTCGAGATCATCACCGAGGAAGACCTGCGCCGCATGAACCCGCTGCCGTCCGCAAGGCCCGCGGCAGCACCGGCGCCCGCGCCGGCCAGCGCGGCGCGCCCCTAGGATCGCCATTTCGGGCTTGACCCGCAATCCATGCAGGCAGCCACCATGGATCCCGGATCAAGTCCGGGATGTCCTTACTTCAACCGCTTGATCAGCGACGAAGTGTCCCAGCGCTTCCCGCCCATCACCTGGACGTCGGCGTAGAACTGGTCCACCAGGGCCGTGACGGGCAGGCGCGCGCCGTTGCGCCGGGCCTCGTCCAGGCACAGGCCGAGGTCCTTGCGCATCCAGTCCACCGCGAAGCCGTAATCGAACTTGCCTTCGATCATGGTCTTGCCGCGGTTGTCCATCTGCCAGCTCTGGGCCGCGCCCTTGCCGATGACTTCCAGCACCTGGTTCATGTCCAGCCCGGCCTTCTGCCCGAAGGCGATGGCCTCAGACAGGCCCTGCACCATGCCCGCGATGCAAATCTGGTTCACCATCTTCGCGAGTTGCCCCGAGCCGGCGCCGCCCAGCAGCGTGAAGGCGCGCGAGAAGGCCATGGCGACCGGCCGGGCCGCCTCGAACGCCGCCGCGTCGCCACCGCACATCACCGTGAGCATGCCGTTCTGCGCCCCGGCCTGGCCGCCCGACACCGGCGCGTCCACGAACTGCAGGCTGGCCTCCTTCGCCTTGGCGTACAGCTCGCGCGCGACGTCCGCGGAGGCCGTCGTGTGGTCGATCAGCACGGCGCCCGGCTTCATGCCGGCGAAGGCGCCGTCCTCGCCCAGGGTCACCGAACGCAGGTCGTCGTCGTTGCCCACGCAGCAGAACACCAGGTCGCGCCCGGCGGCCGCCTGCCGCGGCGTGGCCGCGGAGCTGCCCTTGAACTCGCCGGTCCAGGCCTGGCCCTTGGCCGGGCTGCGGTTGTAGACCACGACGTCGTGCCCGGCCAGCGCCAGGTGGCCCGCCATCGGGAACCCCATCACGCCGAGGCCGAGGAACGCGACCTTGCGCGGGGATGTGGATTCGTAGGTCTTGGGATTGGTGGAAGCCATACTGCGGTTCTCCGAAGGGTTGATTCCCGATTCTAGGACTGGCGGGCTCGACTCCCCGCAGGGCACTGTTCCTGCGAAGCAGCGCGCAGCAGGAGCGCACCATGAGAAAAGCCGGGGTTTCCCCGGCTTTTCTCATCTGATCAAACAAGTTGGAAAACGCGCAGCGTTTTCCAACTTAAACGATGGCCAGATGTTCGGTTCCGGCGGAGAGGTCCTGCGATTTGGCGCGCTGGCTGTTGAGCTTGATCTGCAGGCGCAGGTCGTTGACCGAGTCGGCGTTGCGCAAGGCGTCTTCGTAGGTGATGACGTTGTTCTCGTACATGTCGTAGAGCGCCTGGTCGAAGGTCTGCATGCCCAGGTTGCGGCTCTTCTTCATGATCTCCTTGATCTCGGAAACCTCGCCCTTGAAGATCATGTCGGACACCAGCGGGGAGTTGAGCATGATCTCCACGGCGGCGCCCCGGCCCTTGCCGTCCTGCTTGGGCACCAGGCGCTGCGAGACGAAGGCCTTGAGGTTGAGCGAAAGGTCCATCAGCAGCTGCGCGCGCCGCTCCTCCGGGAAGAAGTTGATCACTCGGTCCAGCGCCTGGTTGGCGCTGTTGGCATGCAAGGTGGCCAGGCACAGGTGGCCGGTCTCGGCGAAGGCGATCGCGTGCTCCATGGTCTCGCGGTCGCGGATTTCGCCCATCAGGATGACGTCCGGCGCCTGGCGCAGCGTGTTCTTCAGCGCCGCCTCCCAGCTGTCGGTGTCCAAGCCGACCTCGCGCTGCGTGACCACGCAGTTCTTGTGCGGGTGGACGAACTCCACCGGGTCCTCGATCGTGATGATGTGGCCCTGCGAATTCTCGTTGCGCCAATCGACCATGGCGGCGAGGCTGGTCGACTTGCCCGAACCCGTGGAGCCCACCAGGATGGTGAGGCCGCGCTTGGTCATCACCACGTCCTTGAGCACCTGCGGCAGGCCCAGGCCATCGATCGTGGGCAGGACCTGCGGGATCACCCGCATCACCAGGCCGACCTTGCCCTGCTGCACGAAGGCATTGCAGCGAAAGCGCCCGATGCCGGGCGGCGAGATCGCGAAGTTGCATTCTTTCGTGCGCTCGAACTCGGCCGCCTGCTTGTCGTTCATGATGGACCGCGCCAGCGCCAGCGTATGGCCCGAGTTCAGCGGCTGCGGCGAAACCTTGGTGACCTTGCCGTCCACCTTGATCGCCGGCGGGAAGTCGCCCGTGATGAACAGGTCGCTGCCGTTGCGGCTGACCATCAGCTTGAGCAGGTCGTTGATGAATTTAGTGGCCTGGTCGCGTTCCATGGCGGTCCTTCGAATGCTGGTTGTGCCCGTGGGTTGTCAATTCTGCCGGTCCGACAGGCGCGCCCCCACCACGCGCAGCCGCATGGACAGCTTGCGCGCGAGCAGCGCGACCAGGCCGGCGGCAAGCTGCGGATCGCCGCCCATCATCTCGTCCATCGCCTGGGTGCCCAGCACGGCGACCTCGCATTCCGCCAGCGTCGTGCACACCGAAAAGCGCTGGCCGCTGTCCAGCAGCGACATCTCGCCCAGGATGTCGCCGGGGCGCGCCTCGGTCAGCCGCAGGCGTTCGCCCCAGGGCTGCAGGCGGTCCACGGCGATGGTGCCCGTCAACAACACAATCATGAAGTTGCCGTATTCGTCCTGGCGGATGACGTCGCGGTCGGCGGGGACCACGGCGAAGTCGAAGTATTTCTCCAGCCGCTGCACGGCGCCGGCGTCCAGGCGGCTCATGTACCGGTCCTTGGCCCACAGGGCCTGCAGGAGCTTCAGGCCGCGGGCGGCCGGCACGCGCCTGGCACCCACCTCATTGGCACGCGCCTCCCACGGGACCAGCATGGACGGATCGACCCCCTGGTCGGCGAAGGCGCTGGTGAACAGGACCGAGTCGGTCCTGTCGTCGGCACCGCGCGCCGTCGACCGCCTCAGAAGATCCAGAACGCCTTTCATGCCTGCTCCCGAACGTTCCGCCCGGTCGCCGCCGGGCCGCCCCAAGGCGGCTGCGCTCCCTCGGGTGGCAGCGACGTATACGTAGTGACGAGCGTGGGGACCATATTCAGCCTGGGAAGTTTTCCGGGATCTTGGCCTTGCCGCGGGCTTCGGCCGGGCTGATGACGTTGCGCTTGACCAGGTCCGACAGGTTCTGGTCCAGCGTCTGCATGCCGAAGGCGTTGCCGGTCTGGATCGCCGAGTACATCTGGGCCACCTTGGCCTCGCGGATGAGGTTGCGGATCGCCGAGGTGCCCAGCATGATCTCGTGCGCCGCGACGCGGCCGTTGCCGTCCTTGGTCTTGCACAGCGTCTGCGAGACCACGGCCTGCAGCGATTCGGAGAGCATGGCGCGGATCATTTCCTTCTCTTCGGCCGGGAACACGTCGATGATCCGGTCGATGGTCTTGGCGGCGCTCGAGGTGTGCAGCGTGCCGAACACCAGGTGGCCGGTTTCGGCGGCCGTCATCGCGAGGCGGATGGTTTCCAGGTCGCGCATTTCGCCCACCAGGATCGCGTCCGGGTCTTCCCGCAAGGCGGACTTCAGCGCGGCGGCGAACGACAGCGTCATCGGGCCGACCTCGCGCTGGTTGATCAGGCACTTCTTGGATTCGTGCACGAACTCGATCGGGTCTTCCACCGTGAGGATGTGGCCGAACTCGGTCTCGTTCAGGTAATTGACCATCGCAGCCAGCGTGGTGGACTTGCCCGAACCCGTGGGGCCGGTCACCAGCACCATGCCGCGCGGCTTGAGCGCCAGCTCGCCGAAGATCTTGGGCGCGTTCAACTGCTCGAGCGACAGGATCTTGGACGGAATCGTCCGGAACACGGCGCCGGCGCCGCGGTTCTGGTTGAACGCGTTGACCCGAAAGCGCGCCAGGCCGTCGATCTCGAACGAGAAATCGACTTCCAGGAACTCTTCGTAGTTCTTGCGCTGGGTGTCGTTCATGATGTCGTACACCATGGCGTGCACCTGCTTGTGGTCCAGCGGGTCCACGTTGATGCGCCGCACGTCGCCGTGGACACGGATCATGGGCGGCAGCCCCGCCGAGAGATGCAGGTCCGATGCCTTGTTCTTGACGCTGAACGCCAGCAGCTGGGTAATGTCCACAGAGCCCCTCTTTGACTAGGTCTGTCGCGGTTGCGCCGCGCCTTCGGCGTCGGCTCGAACAGCGACAATAGGTGAGCCGCGCGCTGGCGCGTCGGCTCGACCGACCAATTATGACCACGATTTCCGACAACCTCCAGAGAGTTCACCAGCGCATCGCCGCCGCGTGTGCGGGGGCGCAACGTCCCGTGCAGGATGTCACGTTGCTGGCGGTGTCCAAGACCTTCGGGCCCGAGGCGGTGCGCGAGGCGTTCGCCGCGGGCCAGGGCGCCTTCGGCGAGAACTACATCCAGGAGGGTGTCGAGAAGATCGCGCTGCTGCGCGATCTTCCGCTGCAATGGCACTGTATCGGCCCCATCCAGAGCAACAAGACGCGCCTCGTGGCCGCGCACTTCGACTGGGCCCACACGGTAGACCGCCTGAAAACGGCGCAGCGGCTCTCGGAGCAGCGGCCGGAGGGCATGCCGCCGTTACAAGTGTGCATCCAGGTCAACATCGACGGCGGGCCGGCCAAGTCCGGCGTGGCGTCCCAGGACGCGCTGGCATTGGCGCGAGATGTGGCGCAACTGCCACGTTTGGCCCTGCGGGGCATCATGACCATCCCCGAACCGGCGGCCGATTTCGCGGCGCAGAAGGCCATTCACATGAAGGCGAAGGCGCTTTTCGACGAACTGCGGGCGTCCGGCCTCGCGCTCGACACCTTGTCCATGGGCATGACGGCAGACCTCGAGGCCGCCATCGCGGCGGGAAGCACGATGGTTCGCGTGGGCACCGCGGTTTTCGGGAGCAGGCCTGCAAAAGAGGATTCGTCATCCCGGGCTTGACCCGGGATCCCTCTTCGCGCGCTGACATGGATGCCGGATCATTTCCGGCATGACAGCCCTTATTTCTTCGGCGGCGCGATGGGCTTGATGCTGCCGCAGTCGGCGCCCAGCCACTTGCCCGAGCCTTCCATGTTCATCTTGTGGGGCTTGCCCTGCACCGTGGTGCTGACGGCCATCTTCATGCTGTAGGCCTCGGGGCTGGTGAAGGTGTACTGGCCCTCGCCGCTGGAAGGCGGGTTGGTGCACGTGAACGCCATCTTCATCGTGTTGCCGCTGCGCGACTGGTGGGTCGTCTTGCAGTCGCCCTGCTGCGCCGGGATCTCGCTGCGCTCGGCCATCTCGCGGGTCATGCACATCTTCATGCTCATGCCGCCTCCGGGCGCGGCGGCGGGCATCTGTGTGCCATTCTTGGCCATCATCTCCTCCATCTGCTTGCGCTGGGCGGGCGGCATCGCGGCCATCTGCTTTTGCATCTGTGCCATCTGCTGGTCCATCTGGCTGTTGCCGCTGTTCGTCTTGTGGGTGACTTCCCACAGGCCCGGCTTGAGCGCCTGGGCCCCGGCGGTGGTCGCGAAAGCCGCCAGCGCGGCGGCCAGGAGGTGATGCAATTTCATGGGTTCCCCCGATGCAAGGAAAACCCGATTCTGCGCCGGGGGGCGCAGCGGCAGAATCCGCGCTTTCCCCGTGGTCAGGCCAACGTCGCCTGGCGCACCGCATGCTCCCAGCGCGCCATGAGTTCGGCCGCGCGGCCCGCATCCAGCGTGGGCATGAAGCGCCGCTCGGCCTTCCACAGCGCCGAGAGCTCGGCGGTACTCTTGTAGACGCCACTGGCCAGTCCGGCGAGGTAAGCAGCGCCCAGCGCGGTGGTTTCCGTCACCGCCGGACGCACGACCGGGATGCCCAGCAGGTCGGCCTGGAACTGCATCAGCAGGTCGTTCACGCAGGCGCCGCCGTCCACCCGCAGCTCGCTCACCGGCGCGGCGCCGGCCGCCACCGCGTCGCGGCTCATGGCCAGCAGCAGCGCGGCACTCTGATAGGCGATGCTCTCCAGCGCCGCCCGCGCGATGTGGGCGACGGTCGTGCCCCGCGTGAGGCCGGTGATGGTGCCGCGCGCGTCGGGCTTCCAGTAGGGTGCGCCCAGGCCGGTGAACGCGGGCACCATCATCACGCCGCCGGAGTCGGGCACGCTTTCGGCAAGCGACTGCACCTCGCCGCTGGCCTTGATGGCATGCAGTCCGTCTCGCAGCCATTGCACCACGGCCCCGCCGACGAACACGCTGCCTTCGGTCGCGAATTCGGTTCGCGTGGTCACCTGCGCCGCGCTGGTCGTGAGCAACCCGTTGGCGGACGTCTGGAACTTCGACCCCGTGTGCATCAGCATGAAGCAGCCGGTGCCATAGGTGTTCTTGGCCATGCCTTCCCTGAAGCAGGCCTGCCCGAAGAGGGCGCTCTGCTGGTCCCCGGCCACGCCGCCGATCATCACGGGCGCGCCCAGCAGCGACGCCGCCGTATCGCCGAAATGGGCGCTCGAGGGCAGCACCTGGGGCATCAGCGCCGCGGGGACGTCCAGCAGTGCCAGGAGGTCCTCGTCCCATTGGTTCGTGTGGACGTTGAACAGCATGGTGCGCGAGGCGTTGGTCACATCGGTCGTGTGCAGCGCGCCCTCGGTCAGTTGCCACAACAGCCAGCTGTCGATGGTGCCGAACGCGAGTTCGCCGCGCTGCGCCTGCTCGCGCGCCTGCGGCACGTGGTCGAGCAGCCACTTGATCTTGGTGGCGGAGAAGTACGAGTCGATCAGCAGCCCGGTGCGCGCCTGGATCGACTGCGCGTGGCCCTGCTCGCGCAGCTGGGCGCACACCGGCTCGCCGCGCCGGTCCTGCCAGACGATCGCGTGGTGGATGGGCACGCCCGTCCTGCGGTTCCAGATGACCGTGGTTTCGCGCTGGTTGGTGATGCCGATGGCGCGGATGTCGGCTGCCTTCAGCCCCGCTTTCGCGAGCGCATCGCGCGCCGTGGCGAGCTGGCCGCGCCAGATTTCCATCGGGTCGTGCTCGACCCAGCCCGGCTGCGGGAAGATCTGCGGCAGTTCGCGCTGGGCCTGCGCCACGATCTTGCCGCCCGCGTCGAAGACGATGCTGCGCGAGCTGGAGGTGCCCTGGTCGAGTGCGAGGAGATAAGTCATTGGGATCGGTTCGTTGGGTGGCGAGGGTAATTCCTGCGCCACCGCGCAGTTTGAGGGAAAACGATGAAACCGACGCCGATCGCCATGGGCCCCGGCTCGGGTTCAAGGCGGCAGCCGGCCGCGCATCAGCCACACGCGGCTGTGCGAGCCCGGCCTGAAGCTGCTGTTGGCGATGGCGACGGCACCGGCGCCGTTGACCGCGAGTTTCTTCATCAGCAGGCCCTGGCCGCTGCCGTTGAAGCCGCCTGCGGCGTCGATGCTGCCGGGCACGACACTCGGCGTGGTGAACCGGCGGCCACCATCCATGGAGACCGACAGCGCAAGCCCGCGCGGCGGCTGGCGCACCTGCCCGTACAGCTCCCAGGTGACGTAGAGGCGGCCCTGCGAGTCGATGCCCAGCGCGGGAAACCCGGCGCCCGCGGACCCGGCGGGCAGGGGCGCCGAGATGTCGCGCGAGGGCTCGAAACTCTGCCCTGCGTCGCTCGAGCGGGTATGGCGGATGTGGAAACGGTCGAACGGGCCGCCGGCGCTCTCCGCATACACGAGGTGCAGCATCCCGGCGGGATCGACGGCCAGCTTGGGCGCGTCCGAGTACGTGCGGCTGGGCGCGACGCGCTGCGCGCGGCCGAAGCTCGCGCCGCCATCGGTCGATGTGGCGAGGTGGATGTCGGCGCCTTCGTCCTCCCCGACCGTCCACGCGACGTGAAGCACACCGCCGGGCCCGACCGCCAGTGAAGGGCCGCGCGCCGGTGCGGCAGTGCTGCCCGCGATGCGCACCGGCCGCGAAAAGCTTCCCCCGCCCCCGGCCCGGCGGCTGATCCAGAGCGCGCCTTCGTACTCGGTCCACGCAACGTACACGGCCCCGTCCGGTCCGGCCGCGATGTCGAGGCTGCCGTTGTGCCAGCGTTCGCTGTCGATGCGGCCCTTGCCGTCGCCGGCCTTCGAGTTGGACAGGTTGGCCGGATGGGAGAACGTCCGGCCGCCGTCGCGCGAGCTCGCCACCAGGATTTCGCCACCGTGCGATCCGCCGGAAAAGACGATCTCCTGCCAGGCGATGGCCACCTGGCCGTCCGGCGCAATCGAGATGCGCGGCAGCCAGGAAAAAGTCTCCGGCCGGCGCGATACGTCCACGGGCTGGTCCAATCGCGCCTTGCCATCGGGCGCGAAGTGCTGGAACAGCACGGCCTTGCGCGCCTGGTCCACCCAGGCGATGGCGACGCCGCCCTGCGCATCGACGGCCACCGCCGGGTCGTCCACGTAGTCGAAGCGCGATTCGCTTTGGCGCCATGGGCCGCGCTCGGCCCGGCCGCTCGCGACCTCGACGGCAGGCTCCCACACCAGCGGCGAGGCGGGATCGGCGGTGACAGCGGCGCCCAGCGCGGCGCAGCCGAGCAGGCATGAGATGGCACGGGACCACATGGCAATCACTTCGACTCGCCGGCGCCCCGCGGATTCCCACGGCCGGGTCAGACGCCCAGCGGCAGCCGCGTCGTGCTCTTCACTTCCTCCATCACCGCATAGGTTCGTGTTTCGCGCACGCCCGGCAACTGCCACAGCACCGTGCCCGCGAAGTTGCGATATGCCTGCATATCCGCCATCCGGGTCTTGAGCAGGTAGTCGAAGCCGCCGGCGACCATGTGGCATTCCGCGATCTCGTCGTGCACCTGCACCGCCGCCTTGAACGCCTCGAACACGTTGGGCGTGGTCCGGTCGAGCAGCACCTCGACGAACACCATCATCCCCGCGCCGAGCTTGAGCGGGTTCAGCCGCGCTTCGTAGCCGAGGATGTAGCCGTCTCGTGTGAGCCGCTGCACGCGCGCCAGCACGGCCGTAGGCGAGAGTGCCACCGCATCGGCCAGCTTGGTGTTGGAGATGCGGCCGTCCTGCTGCAGGACATTCAGGATCTTGAGGTCGATCCTGTCGATATCGGCTAGTGCGTCGGTCATTGATAGTGAATCATGCGGCCATTTCTCGGAATTTAGCGTGAAACTCACCAGAAAGCGAGCCACCATAGCGGGATTGTTCTTCGAGACGCCGCCATGCCCGCAACTGCCGCCCAACGCCTGCCCTTCCCCTACCGCCGCGAAGCCGACGTCGTTGCGCAACGCCTGCAATCCCTGCACGAAGCGCTGGACTGGCCGGCTGCCGCTCGCGTCGCGCGGCCCTGGGTCGAGGCCGTGCGCAAGCACCCGCCCCCGTTCTGGGCGATGGAAAGCCTCCTGAAGGAATACCCCATCTCCACTGCGGAGGGCCTCGCCCTGATGCGCCTCGCAGAAGCGCTGCTTCGAGTGCCGGACGCCGAGACCGCCATCGCGCTCACCGCCGACCAGCTGGGCCGGGCCGATTTCGAGAGCGCCGCCGACGGCGCGCTGTCGCGCCTCTCACGCACGGCGATCGCGATGTCGAAGAGATTCCTGCCCGATGGCCAGAACGAGGGTGGCCTGTTCGGCAAGCTCGGCGCCCGCACCGTCGTCGCGGCAACGCTGCGGGCGGTGCAGTTGCTCGGGCGCCAGTTCGTGCTCGGCCAGGAGATGGGCGAGGCGCTGCGCGAGGCGGATTCGGCACGGCGCAACATGAAGAACCTTCGTTACTCCTATGACATGCTGGGCGAAGGCGCGCGCACCGATCGCGACGCGCTGCGCTACCTGGCCAGCTACCAGGACGCGATCGAAACGATCGCGGCGCGTGCCCAGACAGGCAACGCGGTGGAAGCGAACGACGGCATCTCGATCAAGCTGAGCGCCCTGCACCCGCGCTACGAGGACGCGCAGCGCGAGCGCGTGATGGCCGAGCTGGTGCCGCGCGTCTGGAGCCTGTGCGAGCGCGCCGCGCGCGCCAACATCAACCTGGCCATCGACGCCGAGGAGATGGACCGGCTGGAAATCTCGCTCGACGTGTTCGAGGCGCTGGCCGCGCAAGTCGCGCGCCAGCACCCGCAGTGGCAGGGCTTCGGGCTGGCGCTGCAGTCGTACCACACACGCGCACTGGAGCTGGTCGACCATGTCGCCGCGCTCGCGCGCCGCTATGGCCTTCGGCTGATGTGCCGCCTCGTCAAGGGCGCGTACTGGGACGCCGAGATCAAGCGCGCCCAGGAAATGGGCATGCCCCATTACCCCGTGTTCACGCACAAACACCACACGGACATCTCCTACCTGGCCTGCGCCCGCGCCATGCTGGACGCACAGGACGTGATCTACCCGCAGTTCGCCACGCACAACGCGGGCACCATCGCGGCCATCCTCCAGATGGCCGCGCGCACGGGAGCAAGGTTCGAACTGCAGCGCCTGCACGGCATGGGTGAAGGCCTGTACGGCGAGGTGCTGCGCAACCCGCTGATCGCCTGTCGCGTCTACGCCCCCGTGGGCCAGCACCGTGACCTGCTCGCCTACCTGGTGCGCAGGCTGCTGGAGAACGGCGCCAACAATTCCTTCGTGCACCAGCTTGCCGACGAATCCGTGGGCATGGACCAGCTGCTGCTCTCGCCGCTGAGGCTTCAGGCCGCTCCGTCGCTGCCGCTGCCGCCCGACCTGTACGGCGCGCAGCGCAAGAACAGCATGGGCTACGACCTGGCCGTGGAAAGCATGCGCGCGCCGCTGCTGGCCGCGTATCAAGCTGTCCAGGTGCCGACGGTCGAAGTGTTCGATGCGGCACGCGCGGCCGAAGCCGTGAGCCGCTCCTTGGCCGCCTTCCCCACGTGGCGCGCAACGCCGGTGTCCGAACGCGCCGGCATGCTGCGCCGCGCCGCCGACGCGATGGAAGCGCAGCTGCCCAACCTGTGCGCGCTGCTCGTGAAGGAGGCGTTCAAGACCTGGGGCGACTGCGTGGCCGAGGTGCGCGAAGCCGTGGATTTCCTGCGCTACTACGCCAATGAAGCGGAACGGATCATGCAGCCGCTCGCCCTGCCCGGTCCCACGGGCGAAAGCAACGAGCTGCGCCTTGTCGCGCGCGGACCGTGGGTGTGCATCAGCCCCTGGAACTTCCCGCTCGCGATCTTCACCGGGCAAGTCGCCGCGGCGCTCGCCGCCGGCAACACGGTGCTGGCCAAGCCGGCCGAACAGACGCCCGCCATCGCGCTGGAAGCCGTGAAGCTGCTGCACGGCGCGGGCGTCCCGCCTGACGCGCTGCAGTCATTGCATGGTCCGGGCGAGACAGTGGGCGCGGCGCTCGTCGCCGAGCCGCGCATCGCCGGCGTGGTCTTCACCGGCTCGACCCAGGTGGCCAAGATCATCCAGCGCGCGCTCGCGGCCAAGGATGGCCCCATCGTCCCGCTGATCGCGGAGACGGGCGGCATCAACGCGATGGTGGTGGATTCCACCGCGCTGCCGGAGCAGGTCGCCGACGCAGTGGTGCAAAGCGCCTTCCGCTCCGCCGGGCAACGCTGCTCGGCGCTGCGGCTGCTGTGCGTGCACGAGGGCATCGCCGACGGCGTGATCGAGATGATCCAGGGCGCGGCGCGCGAGCTGGCGACGGGCGACCCCGCGCTCTTGTCCACGGATGTCGGGCCTGTGATCGATGGCGAGGCCTTCGAGGGGATCCGAAAGCACGTCGAACGCCTTCGCACCGTCGCCAAGGATGTCTGTCATGCCGGACTCGATCCGGCGCGCGAGCCATGGATGCCGGGTCAAGCCCGGCATGACAACCTTTACCTGATTCCGCCGCAGGCCTTCGAGGTGGCCCGCATCGCCGACGTGAAGCAGGAGATCTTCGGCCCGGTGCTGCACATCGTGCGCTGGGCCGGCGACCCGCAGGCGGTGATCGACGAAGTCAATGCGCTCGGCTACGGCCTCACGCTGGGCATCCAGACGCGCATCGACAGCCGCGCGCTGGCGCTGGCCGCGCGCGCGCACGTCGGCAACTGCTACGTCAACCGCAACATGATCGGCGCCGTCGTCGGCGTGCAGCCTTTCGGCGGCGAAGGCCTGTCGGGCACCGGCCCGAAAGCCGGCGGGCCGCACTACCTTTACCGCTTCTGCGCCGAGCAGACGTTGACGATCAACACGACCGCGGCCGGCGGCAACGTGCAGTTGCTCGCCTGACAGCCACGCCTTCGCCTGCCCAACTGCATGGGACGCTCAGCGCAGGCTCACCGTCGTCCGCTTCCACGCCGGGTCCTGCCAGCGCTGGAAGGCACCGAGCGCGGCGGGGTCTGACGACTGGCGCTCGGTCGTGAGCGAGTCCAGCCGCACCAGCTCGAAGCTGCGCTTGTACTTGCCGTCGCCACGCGCCTCGCGCGCCACCAGCACCTGCTTGCCGCCGGGCACCCAGCCCGCGAATTCGGCATAGCCGACATCCGGGCCGGTGGTGGCCGGCGGCAGCACGTCGATGCGCCAGCCGCCGGGCCCCTTGCGGAACAGCCACAGTTCGCGCCACGCCTCCATCGGCTGCACCGCCAGCGCGAGCGCGTTGCCTTCGCGGTTGAGCGTGGCCGACTGCGTCCAGACGAGCGAATACGTGCAGCGCTTCGCGAGCGGGTTGGCGGTGTCGTGTTTCGCGTCGACCAGCATCACGCAGGTTTCGCCGGGCTGCCCGGGCAGGGTGACGATGGCGGGCTGGCGCGAGGCGCTTACCGCCGGCGCCGGCAACGCCGCCCAGCGCGATGCGTTGGTGCGCATCGCGGCGTCGTTGTACGCGGGTTGGTCGGCATCCGTGAGCTCGCCCTTGCTGACGCCGCCCAGTTCGGCCAGTGCGCGCTGCGCGGCAGCATCGGCGGGTTGCCCTTGCCGCGCGCGCTGGTAGGCGAGCGCGCTGAAGACGCTCGCCCGCCGCATCTGCACGCGGTTCTTCAGGTAGGCGGGCAGCGCCGCGGCGTCCACACGCTCGAGCACGTCGGCGCGCCAGTGGTCGAACGGGCTGCGCTCCAGCGGGCGCAATTGCGGGTCCACGCATTCGGGCCGCGTCAGCGCCAGCGCCGCGCGGGCGCGCTGCGGCGGGGTGCTCTCCATCGCCAGCACCCGGCGAAACGCTTCGCCGTCGTAGCAGACCTGCATCCGGCCTTCGCGCTCGTAACTCTTGAAGCCGACACCGTAACGCGTCGCGACTTCCAGGTGCGCAGCGAGCGCGGTCTGCGCGGGCTTGCTCAGGGCCGCGCCGGAGGATGCGCGGTGCGCGAGCCGGTCGGCCATCGTGCCCAGCGCGTCGAACACCTCGATGCCCTGCGGGCCGCGCAGCGCCTCGGCCGGCGCGGCCTGGATGTAGCCCATGGCGAAGCCGATGCCGAGTGCTTCGGAGCCCGACGTTTCACGCACGAAGCGGATCACGGCGAGCAGTTCGGGCGCCTCGGCCGGCGCGAGCGCGGTGCGCCGCACCTGGCTGGCGCGCACGAACCCCGCGCGTTCGCGCTTGTGGTCGTACACCTGCAGGTAGTCCATGCGCTCGCCGCGAACCTCGACCAGCTCGCCCTGCCACAACTGGGCCTGCTGCTGGGCCGAGTCGCGCGGCGCGGCGCGCAGCGACGCCTGGTCGGCGACGACGAGCGCGTAGGAAAGGGCCAGCGCTTCGAGCATGCGTCACTCCTTGCGGGCCGCGACGCGCTGGTTGCCCAGCAGCCCGGCGCCGACGAAGCCCCCATCGCCCGGCGGCGGCGCGATGATCACCTGGATCTTGTCCGAGAGCTTGTCGGCCAGCGTCTTCTGGATCAGCAGCGGATGCTGGCTGATGAGCGCGCCTTCGCGGGCCATCTGTTCGGCGTTCACCTTGCCGATGCGCTCCATGCGCCAGGCCTCCACTTCGGCGAGCTTCTGGCGCGCGTCGGCCTCGCCGGCGGCCTCGATGCGGCGCGCCTGGGCGCTGCCCTCGGCGATCTTCATGCGCGACTGCTTGTCGGCCTCGGCTTCCAGCTGGCGCTGCTCGATCTGGCGCTGCTTGAAGGGCAGCACGTGCTTCATCGCTTCCTCCTGCGCCTTGGCGGCGATGATCTGTTCGCGCGCCGAAGCCTCGGCCCGCACTTCGCGCCGAACCTTGTCGGCCTGAGCCTCGAGCTCGGTCTCCTTCACGCGCTTGTCCTTGAGCTCCAGCGTGTAACGCATTTTCTGTGTCTCCAATTCCTCGGCCAACAGGCCCTCCATGCCGCGCTTGTAGTCGGCGGGCAGGTCCACCTTGCCCATCAGCACGCCGCGCAGCACGATGCCGTCGGCCGCCAGGCGCGGCCTGAGCTCGCCCTCGATCACCTGCTGAATCTCGGCGCGCCGGGTGGAGAAGATCTCGCGCACCGTGTAGCGAGCGAACACCTTGTAGATGACGCCCTGCACCGCCGGCTCGACGATCTCGCCGGCGTAGTTGTCCGGCAGGCTCTTCGCGACGGCGGCGATGCGCGCGGGGTCGAGCGCATAGCGCACGGCCAGGTCCACGCCCACGGACAGGCCTTCCACGGATTGCAGCGGCGCCGGGCCGCTCGAGCGGCTCACCTGCTCGGGCCGGTACACCTGGTCGCGCAGCGAATAGACCCGCATCTCGTGCAGGCCCGGCAGCACGAAGACGCTGCCATCGCGCCACTGCGTGACGCCGCCCGTGAGCTGGTTGGTGCGCACGCCGATAGCGCCGCGCGCCACGGTCTCGACCGGGAAGTGCTTGTAGAGCAGCCAGCCCGCGAGCACCGCGGTGGCGACGAACAGCAGGATGCGCTGCGCCTGGGCGAAACGCGAGAGCGTAGCCTCGGCGCTGAACGGGACAGCCGAAGGGCCGTCCCCGGCAGGGCGGAGGGTGCGGGCCAGCGCCCGGCGAACGGCGCGGGCCATGACTTTGAGGCGATGCAGCATGATGGTTCCTTGGCGTAGGTGGTGGGTTCAGCAGCCGCCCATCGCCATCAGCCGTGCACTGGGCATGTTGGTGCCCGGCGTGGCGCGGGTGGACAGCAGCAGGACCAGCTCGTCGCCCACTTCCACCAGGAAGTCGGGCATGGCGTCGGCGTCCAAGTCGGCGACGGCATGGATCAGCGTGGCCGCCGCGGGCAGGCCGAGCGGATACAGGTACGTCTCGCCGCCGTAGCCGATGCCCAACTGGGTGCCGTGCTCGTCGCTGTCCACAATGAGCGAGAAAGGTGTCTTGCCCAGCATCAGCTCGTATTGTTTGCCGACCGCGGGCTGGAGGATCAGGTGGGAGTAGCGGTACTTCGGGCGCAGGCCTTCCTTCAGCCGGGCGCCGGGCACCCGCACGTAGAACGAGTTGTCCGGGTCGGCGTCCTCGGGGTTGCTGGGCTGGGCCTTGCGCACCTCCACTGCCCTGTCCGCGAGCGAGAGGCGGTACCAGCCGTCCACCGGCCAGTCCGCCGAGGGCGCGCCGGCCACTTCGCTGCGCCAGACCTCGGCTTCGAGCAGGTAGCCCTCCTCGTGCAGGCCTGCCGCCCAGGCCGAGGCGGCGAGCAGGGCGCCGGCCCAGAGCAGGGCCAGCTGGATCAGGGCACGTGCGCAGCGGGTTTGCGGGGTGGTCATCGCCTTCTCCTTCATCGTGTGTTGCGATGAAACCCATTCTTGTGAGCCACCCCGGAACTAACAACGCGGGCGCGGGGCCTCTTCGCTCCGGCCCCGGAAGAAACACTCACACCGCCAGCACGCCCGCGCCGGGATAATCCAGCCAGCCATCGGGAGAAAGCGTGACCCTCGTAGCCGTGATCGAAGACGACCTGCCCACCAGCAACCAGCTGGCCGGCTGGATCCGGGCCGCCCGCCCAGGCATCGAGATCCACCAGTGGTTCGACCGCGATGACGCCGAAGCCGCACTGGCGCGCGAGACTTACGACGTGGTGGTGCTGGACATCGAGCTCGGGCGCGAGCGCCATGCCGGCGTGGCCCTCATCAACGCGATCAACAAGCAGCGCCAGGGCACGCCCGTGCTGGTGGTGTCGGCCATGCCCGCGGCGATCTACCGCAGCATCATGAAGGCGCTGGACGCCTGGGATTACCTGCAGAAGACGACCTTCGAGGAATCCGACTTCATCGAGACCTTCCTGGAGATCCTGCGGGTGGCGCGCAGCGGCAAGGCGGCCGACCCGAAACACCCGCCCGCGGAAGAACTCTCGCTGGACCCGCTGTGGCAGCGCACGCCGATGTGGCGCGGCGAGCGCATCAACCTGCCACTGACCGCGCAGCGCATCCTGGCCACGCTGTACCAGCGCGCGGGCGAGGTCGTGTCGTACGAGGAGTTGTTCGATGTGGTGAAGAGCGGCCGCAACCGCGACAACGTGCGCAAGCATGTCAGCACCATCCGCGACGCCTTCCGCGAGGCCGACCCCAGCTTCGGGGGCATCGAGAACGTGCCGATGCGCGGGTTCCGCTGGGTGAAGCGATGAGCGTCGCCTCTTGTTCCCTCCCCCTTCGGGGGAGGGTAAGGGTGGGGGCATCGAGCCGCGAGTGCCCCCACCCGTGCCCTCCCCCGAAAGGGGAGGGAGAACATCCGTCATGAGCCCGATGCCCCGGCTGGGCCTGGCGTCGTTCCGGCGCCGCATCCTCTTTCGCGGGGTGTTCCTGCTGCTGGCCATCGCCACCATCGCGCTCGCGCTGGTGCTGCTGAAGGAAGAGAAGGAACGCAGCTACCAGAACTACCGCCAGGGCTTCGGCCGCACGCAGGCCGAGGTGCTGGCCCGGCTGCGCCACCCGGCGGGATTGCTCGCCCTGATCAATCCCACCGTCCATGGCGAAGACGTGACGCCGCTGCGGCCGCTGATGCTGCCCTACGGCGCGCTGGACTTCGACGACCAGAACAAGGCGCAGCAGGCAGTGGAGATGACGGGCTGCTCGGTGCGCTATCCCGACGACAGCTCGATCTGCGTGGCGATCGGCAACAACCCCTACGCGGGCGGCTTCATCTACCTGGTGGGACACTTCGCGGTCGGCGAGCTGGTGGCGCGCGAGCGCGGCGAGCTGGACCTGGACGCCGTGCATCGCGCGGTGATCAGCCTGTCGATTCGCGGCGAGACGCTCAAGTGGGTGGCGCCTTTCGAGGCGCTGTCGGATTCCGGCGCGGGGCTGGTGCGCGGACGGCTCACCGGCTTCGAGGACACCGGCGAGCCGACGCTGGCCAGCGGGGCGCGGCCACTGCGCGACTTCCGCGGCTGGCTGTGGCAGAGCGGGCGCTGCGTCGAAGCCGCCGCCACGCCGCCCGGTTGCGCCCGCCGCGCTTTCTTCTCGATCCGCCTGCCGGTCGAAGCGTTCCGCGAGGCACTGTTCTCGGGAATCCGGCCGGTGTGGCCCCCGGAGGACCTGGGCAGCATCCGAGTCCACATGCAGATGCTGGCGCCCGGCGGCGTCAAGCCGCTGTTCGACAGCAACGCCCCCGGTCCGGTGCCTCCGCCCTCGCTGGACGACTTGCGCAAGACGCTGCTGCCGGGCGAGACGCTGCGCATCCAGCGGCTGGGCGCGGGCAAGCAGCCGCTGCTGGTGCTCAAGGGCGAGGAAGAGGCCGAGCTCGATTCGCCGCTGATCGCGCGCCTCATTCGCCGGCTGCCGGCCCAGGGCGCCGTCGCGCCATCGCCGACGCGCGACGTCATCGCCACGCCGCTGGGCCGCTACGAGGTGGCCTTGAGCGGCGACGCCCGTGGCATCGAAAGCCGGCTGAGCGTCGTCGCCACCCGCGTTTCCTGGTACGTGGGCGCGATGCTGGCCGCGATCGCCCTGGCCTGGCTGGTGATCGAGATCGGGCTGATCCGTCGCATCACCGTGCTCACTAAGCGCGCCGCGGCCGTCTCATCCAACGTGCAGGGCACCAAGGCCGACCAGCGCATCGGGCAAATCGACGTGTCGGACCTTCGCGGCTCCGACGAGCTGGGCATCCTGGCCGGCGGACTGGCAGACCTGCTGCAGCGGGTGAAGGACGACGTGCAGCGAGAGGAGCGTCGGGCGCAGCAGGAGCGCGACATGCTGCAGGCGGTGGGCCACGAGATCCTGTCGCCGCTGCAGTCCTTGATGGTGCTGCACCCCAAGCCCGACGACGAGGGGCACCGCTACGTGCAGCGCATGCAGCAGGCGGTGAAGGTGCTGTACGGGCAGGCCTCGCCCAGCGAGGCACTGCAGGCCGCGAATCTCGAAGTGGGCACCATCGACCTCGACCAGTTCCTGCACCATGTCGCGAGCAACGCGCATTTCGCGGGCATCGAGGGCGTGCGCTACCAGCGCGCCACGTCCCCCGTGATCGTACGCGCGGACGAGTTCTCTCTGGAGGACGTGGTGACGCACATCCTGCGCAACGCGGATCGGCATCGCACGCCGGGTACGCCGATCACGATGGCCTTGAGGGCCGGCGAGCCCGGGCTGGCGCAGGTGGTCATCCACAACCAGGGCGAGCCCATCGCCGATGCGCTGCTGGCGCGGGTGTTCGACTACGGCGTTTCAGGCGCCTCGCCGGAATCGGCCGCCACCGGGCAGCGTGGCCAGGGCCTGTTCGTCGCCCGCACCTACATGAGGAAGATGGGCGGCGCGATCGAGGCGCGCAGCGAGGACGGCGGGGTCAGCCTGGTGCTGGCGCTGCAGCGGGCTGCGTAAGGTCCGCGCTGGTCAAGGACGCCGGGCGGCCGACTCCGCGAATGTCCCCCGGCGCGGGCACGCCCGCTTCCTCCGCCTTTATTTCGCTGCGTCGGCCACCCGACGCCCTTGACCCGGGGTGCGTCGCTCGAACGCACATACAGACCACAGAGACCACAGGCCGGGACGGTGGGGCGCTCTGCGCAGCGAAATAAAGGCGGAGGTAGCCCGCAAGGGCGACGGGGGACATTCGCGGAGCAGAGTGCCCCACCGGCCTGGTCCCGCCAACAATGCCGGCACACCAATTTCTGCCGCCCAGCCTCCTAGGCCGGCCGGCGCATCAGCAGCTGGTGCAGCGGTTGCCGCTCGAAGCCGAGCCGCTCCAGCGCCTCGCCGCCGAGGTCGGGACGCTGCAATTGGGGCACGGCGATGCGACACGCGAGGTGCTGCCGCACCAGCTGCGCCACGAGCGCCTGCGCATCTTCCTGCCCACGCTCTCGGTCGACGAGGCTATGGATCACCACGGTGTCCGGCCCGCTCTCGGCGAACACCAGTTGCGCCGAGCCGCGCTGCCACGCCTGCAGCGCGACCGGCTGCGCGCGCAGCGACGGGGGCGTCACCTGCAGCGGCAGGTCACCGAATTCGATGTTGCACTGGTCCAGCCACGCGAATGCGGTGGACACATCGATGTTGCTGGCGACTCCAGCCGAGTCGTCCGTGGGCAAGGGCGCACCTGCGGCGCGCACATAACCATACAGCGGATGCACGGGCTCGAAGCCGCGCGCGCGGTACAGCCGCTGCGCCCGCTCGTTCTGCGCGAAGCATTCCAGCTCCACGCCGCGCATGCCTGCCGCGGCGGCGCGCGCGATGAAGTCGTCCAGCAACGCCGGCGCGGCGCCGCTGCCGCGGGCTTCGGGCACCGCGCCCATCGTCGCCAGCCGCCAATGGCCGATCTCGGGCCGCGGGGCAACCAGCGCGAACGCGAGCAGATGGCCGTCGCGCAGGGCGGCGCGACTGAGGGAGAGATCCGCAGCCTGGCGTCCGATGAACACCGGCCACTGTTCCAGCGGCAGGTTGAAGGGGCCGAGCAGGTAGTCTGAAAAGGCGCTGGCGAACGCCGTGTGCAGGGTATCGGGCGCGAGCGTGTCGGCCGGCACGAACTTCAAATCACTCATGGGCCCGGAGTATCGCGCGTGCTGGTTGACCGTGCATCCAATATCATGGACACTTTGTCCACCATGAGGGAGCCGCCGCTGCCAAGCCTGAACGACCGCATCGCCCGGCGCGTACGGGACCTGCGCGCGGCCCGGGGCCTGTCGCTGGACGCGCTGGCCACGCATTGCGGCGTCAGCCGTTCGATGATCTCGCTGATCGAGCGCGGCGAGAGCAGCCCCACCGCCGTGCTGCTGGAAAAACTCGCCACCGGCCTCCATGTGCCGCTGGCCGCGCTGTTCGACGCCCCGCAGCCCGCGCCCGACCCGGTCGCGCGCGCCGCCGGCCAGCTGCCGTGGCGCGATCCGCATTCCGGTTATGTGCGCAGGAACGTCTCGCCCAGCGGCGTCGGCTCGCCGATCCAGATCGTCGAGGTGCTGTTTCCCCCCAGGGCGCGCGTGGCCTACGAGACGGGGGCGCGCGAGCCGCTCATCCACCAGCAGGTCTGGGTGCTGGACGGCACGATCGAAGTCGACGTCGGCGACGAGCACCACCGCCTGAACGCCGGCGACTGCCTCGCGCACACGCTGGGCCGGCCGATGACATACCACAACCCCACGCGCAAGACCGCCCGCTACGCCGTGGTGATCGCGGCCCCGCCCGCCGCCCCTGCCGCTTCCCGGAGATGACATGCCCGCCGCCAAACCGACCGTCCGCCGCCTGCTCGCCGTCACCGAGGCGCAGCAGCGGCAACTTGCCGAGCTGCTGGTCGATTGCGTCGACGGCGGCGCGTCCGTGAGCTTCATGCACCCGCTCACGATGGAGCGGGCGCTGGCGTTCTGGCACGGCGTCGCGGAGGGCGTGGCCCGCGGCGAGCGGGCGCTGCTGGTGACCGAGGATGCGCAGGGCATCGTCGGCACCGTGCAACTCATCCTGGGGCAACCGGAGAACCAGCCGCACCGCGCCGACGTCGCCAAGATGCTCGTGCGCCGGCGCGCCCGGCGGCAAGGGCTGGGCGCGGCGCTGATGCGAGCGGCCGAGGACTTGGCGCGCAAGTGCGGCAGGACGCTGCTGGTGCTGGACACGGCGAGCGAGGACGCGGAGCGGCTGTACGCGCGCCTCGGCTGGCAGCGCGTCGGCGTGATCCCCGATTACGCGCTGCTGCCGCAGGGCGGGCTCTGCGACACGACGTACTTCTATCGCGTGCTCGGGGAACACGTCGCACACGGCGCATCGCCTGAGTAGCGCGAGGGGACATCGAGCGCGCGCCGCGCGGGCTGGCCTGGACACCGCCATAGTGTCGGGCATGTTCCTGCGCGCCCTGCTGGCCTTCCTGGCGATGCCCGGCGTCGTCGCCTTCGCCATTCCCGTCGGCTGGCTGGTCGCGTCCGGCCGAACCCAGGCCGTGCAGCCGCTGGGGTGGGTGCCGCTGGCGCTCGGCACGCTGGGGCTGCTGTGGTGCGTGCGCGATTTCTACGTGCAGGGCCGCGGCACGCTCGCACCCTGGTCGCCGCCCGAGCACCTGGTCGTCGTCGGCCTGTACCGGTACACCCGCAACCCGATGTATGTCGCCGTCGTACTGATCCTCCTGGGCTGGGCGATCGCGTTCGGCGTCGCCGGGTTCTACGGCTACGCGGCCCTCATTGCGGGGGCGTTCCACCTGCGCGTCGTGTGGGGTGAGGAGCCCTGGCTGGCCCGCCGGCACGGCGCACAGTGGGAGCAGTACACGTGCCGGGCGCCGCGGTGGCTGTGGCCCACGCGACGCTAGCGCGGACCTGCCCGCGGAATCAAGGCCCCGGCTGCGGCTGCGCGGCCTCGCGCGGCAGCTCGAACAGCCGGAACGGCGGCACGTCCGGCCGCGTGCGCAGCAGCAGCGGGCGGGCCACGTTGTACACGGGCACGCCATTGAGCGTGCGGCTTTCCGGCGTGCCGCGATGGGCGTGGCCATGGAACACCGCGTCGACGGGGTAGCGCAGCAGCGGCTCCTCCAGCCGGCTGCTGCCCAGGAACGGGAAGATCTCCAGCGGTTCGCCGTCGAGGGTGCCCGCGATCGGCGAGTAGTGCAGCATGACGATGCGCCGAGCCATGCGCAGCTTGGCCAGCGCCGACTCCAGCTTCATGGCCTCGTTCAGCGCCTCCTGCACGAACAGCTTGATCGCCGGCTCGCCCCACGCGCCCAGCGAGCCGCGGCCGAACCCGCCGGCGAAGCCCTTGGCCCCCGCGATGCCGACGCCTTCGATCTCGCACGCTTCGCCATCGAGCACGCGCACGCCGGCGCGGGTGAGGATGTCGGTCACGGCCTCGGGCGTGCCGGACTCGTAGTCGTGGTTGCCCAGCACGGCGACGATGGGCACCGAGACGGCGCCCAGCTCATCGGCAAGGATGCGCGCTTCCTCGGCCGTGCCGTAATCGGTGAGGTCGCCGCACAGCAGCAGCGCGTCGGCGGCCTCGGACGCTTGCGCGAAGAAGCCGCGCAGGGTGCCTGCGGAATCCTTCGTGACGTGGAGGTCGCCGACCGCGGCGAAGCGGACGGTGCTGGCGGACTTTCCCATTGGGCGTTCTTTTGGCGGTGACGACCGACCTTATCGCCCCTGGGCCGGGTTGGCGTGTAGGCCAACGCCGACGCTACATGAGGTCACTCGTCCCCGCACAGGGCGGCCGGTTGAGGCTAGTGTCGGACCATGTCCTCTGCCGCCACACTCGCCCCCTCGCTCGAAGACGAAGTCGCGCCCCACACGGCGGCGTTCTACCGGCGCGCACTGCGGGTGCTCGTCGACGCGCATGTGCCGTTCCTGGTCGGCGGCGCCTTCGCCCACGCGTGCTTCACGGGCATCCGCCGCTCGACGAAGGACCTGGACCTGTTCATCCGCCGCGAGGACTACGACCGTGTCGCCGCGCTCGCGCAGGCCGAAGGCTGGCGCTCGGATATCCCGTACCCCCACTGGCTGGCCAAGGTGTACGCGGGCGAGGACTTCATCGACCTCATCTTCAACTCCGGCAACGGCGTGACGCCGGTGGACGAGCTCTGGTTCCGCAACAACGCGCAGGCCGAGGTGCTCGGCGTTCCGGTGCGCCTGGCCAACATGGAGGACGGGTTCCTGTCCAAGGCCTTCATCATGGAGCGCGAGCGCTACGACGGCGCCGACATCGCCCACCTGTTGCAGGCCAACGCCGAGCAGCTGGACTGGAGCGGCCTCGTGCAGCGCTTCGGCCGCCACTGGCGCGTGCTGCTTGCTCACCTCACGCTGTTCGGCTACATCTACCCCGGCGAGCGCCACCGCGTGCCACGCTGGGTGATGGACCAGCTCCTCGCCCGCCTCGCGGACGAGACGCGCCGGCCGCCGGCCGTAGACCCGCACGTGTGCGCGGGCACGCTGCTCTCGCGCGAGCAGTACCTGCACGACGTCGAGCGGCTCGGCTACGTCGATGGCCGCCTCACGCCCGCCAGCACCATGACGCCCGACGACGTGGCGGTGTGGACCGAGGCAATCCCGGCGCCCCCCGGGACTGACGCCGGGCAAGGCAGGTGACGCCCACGTCGATGCGCGTCGCCGAATGGTTCGTCGTGATGAGCGCCGGCGCGGACGCGGAACAGGCGCGGCAGAAGCGTGAAGCGATCGAACCCGCCCTGCGCGCCTCGGGCCGGCCCCATCGATTCGTCGATGTGGGGGAAGGCGGGATCGTCGCCGCATGCGACAGCGCGGCGCGCCTGGCCGCCGCGCAGGGCGGCGTGCTGGTCGCCGCGGGCGGCGACGGCACCGTCAACTGCGCGGCCCAGGCGGCCCTGCGGCACGGCTGCCCGCTCGGCGTGGTGCCGATGGGCACGTTCAACCTGTTCGCGCGCGAGCACGGCCTGCCGCTGGAGCCGGCCGAAGCCGTGCGCGCCTTGCAGGGCGGCCGGCCGGAAGGGGTGCAGGCGGGCCTGGTCAATTCGCGCGTGTTCCTCGTCAACGCCTCGGTGGGCCTGTACCCGAAACTGCTGGAGGACCGCGAAGCCGCCAAGAAGCAGGTCGGCCGGCGCGCGCGCTGGGTCGCGGTGGCCGCGGGCCTGGTCACCCTGTTCGGGTGGCGCTTGCGGATGACCTTCGACGCGGAGGTGGACGGCCGCGTCGCCCGGCTGCGCACGCCCAGCCTGTTCGTGGGAAACAACCGGATGCAGCTGCGACGCATCGGCATCGACGAGACCCTGGTGGAGGCCGTGGGGCGCGGCCGCATGGCGGCGCTGGTGGCGCACCGGGTGGGTGCCTGGGGCAAGCTCAAGCTGCTGCTGCGCGCGGTCGCGCGAAGGTTGGGCGACGCGCCGGAGGTCGACTCGTTCGGCGTGCGCTCGCTCGATGTGAGCGTTCCGTTCGCCCGCCGCATGAAGGTGGCCACCGACGGCGAAGTGCAATGGATGGCGCTGCCGCTGCGCTTTTCGGTGTCGCCCCGGCCCCTGATGGTGGTGCTGCCGCCGCCCGAACACAGGGCGCCTGCCGAATGAGCATGCTGCTGCACATCTCGGACACGCACTTCGGCACGGAGGAGCCGCCGGTGGCGCAGGCGCTGCGCGCGCTGGCGCGCGAGCAGCGCCCGCAGCTGCTCGTGCTGAGCGGGGACATCACGCAGCGCGCGCGCCGCGCCCAGTTCGCCGCGGCGCGGGCGTTCTGCGATTCTCTGGCGATCCCCAGGATGCTGGCGCTGCCGGGCAACCACGACATCCCGCTGTACAACCTGGCCGCACGCATGTTCTTCCCCTATGCGGGCTACGCGGCTGCGTTCGGCGACGATCTCGAACCCGTCCTCACGCTGGACGATATGCTGGTGATCGGCGTCAACACAACGCGCGCGCGCCGCCACAAGGACGGCGAGGTCTCGCCGGCGCAGGTGGCGCGGGTCGGGGGGTTGCTGCGGCAGGCCGCGCCCGGGCAGCTGCGCGTCGTGGTGACGCACCAGCCGGCCTGCGTGCTGCGGCCCGAGGACGAGAAGGACCGGCTGCACGGCGGCGAGGCGGCCTTGCAGGCGTGGTCCGCCGCGGGGGCTGACCTGGTCCTCGGCGGCCACATCCACCTGCCCTACATCAGCGACTTGTGCGCCCGCGCGCCCGCTGCGCCGCGCCCGACGTACTGCATCCAGGCCGGCACGGCGGTGTCCCGTCGCGTGCGCCACGGCACGTCCAACTCCGTCAACCTCATCCGCTGGGAAGCCCCTGCGCCCGGCGCGCCGCGTGGATGCCGGGTGGAACGTTGGGACTACGATGTGGCCGACGACCGGTTCGAACGCACCCACGCGCACGAGCTCGAGCTCGGCGCGCTATAACCTGATCATTCCGGGACCTTCCATTGCAGCTTCGACTCGATCCCCACGACCGCTACTACCTTGCGCACATCGACGGCCTGGTCTCCCTGGAGGCCTGGGACCAGGTGCTGCAGGAGCTGGCGCATGCCATCGCCCCCCTCCAGCACGACCGCATGCTGGTGGACCTGTCCGGCCTCGTGGGATGGCTGGGCTTGCCCGAGCGGACGGCGGTCGGCCGGCTCATGGCCACGCACCTTGCGCGGCTGGGCAAAGTAGCGCTCGTGATCGAGGCGAGCAAGATCACCGGCGCGGTGGAGGGAGAGGCCCGGCGCAACGGCCTGGACCTGCGCCTGTTCTCCGATGGGGACGAGGCGGCGGCCTGGGTCGTCACCTAGCGTTCGCGCCCGATTTCGCGCCTCGCTCGCTGCCGTCCTACACTGGATGCTGCGCAGACAGCAAGGAAATGACCATGGACAGCATCAAGGCCTATTTGATCGAAGCCAGCGGCGATACCGTGCGCGCCGGCTTCACGCAATTGCGCGCCGAGCAGTTGGACGCCGGCGACGTCACGGTGCGCGTGCAGTACGCCAGCGTGAATTACAAGGATGCGCTGGCCGCGTCCGGTCGCGGCAAGATCATCCGCCGCTTTCCCTGCGTGGGCGGCATCGACGCGGCGGGCGTGGTCGAGGCCTCGGACAGCCCCCGGTTCAAGCCCGGCGACGCGGTGATCGTGCATAGCCACGGTTTCGGCGTCTCCCACCACGGCGGGTATGCCCAGCGGGCCCGGGTGCCCGCCGACTGGGTGAACGCCGTGCCCCAGGGCCTGACGCCGCTGGACGCCGTGACCATCGGCGTGGCGGGTTACACGGCGGCGCTGGCCGTGGACCTGATGGAGCTCAACGGCACGGCCCCGGCGCGCGGCAAGGTGCTGGTGAACGGCGCGACCGGCGGCGTGGGCAGCATCGCCATCGACATCCTGGCGCAGCGCGGCTACGAGGTGGTCGCTGTGACGGGCAAGCCGGCCGAAGCGCAGTACCTGCGCGAGCTCGGCGCCGCCAGCATCGTCGCGTCGGCCGACCTGAACACCGGCAGCCGGCCGCTCGAAAGCGCACAGTGGGCCGCCGCCGTCGATTCCCTGGGCGGCGAGCCGCTGGCCGGCCTGATCCGCACGACGGCCAAGGACGGCGTGATCGCCAGCATCGGCAACGCCGCCGGCATCGCGCTTTCCACCACGGTGATGCCCTTCATCCTGCGCGGCGTGCGCCTGATCGGCGTCAACTCCGACAACGAGCCGTCCGTGCGCGAGCACGTCTGGCAGCGGCTGGCCACCGACCTGCGGCCGAAGCACCTGGCCAGCATCCGGCACATCGAACCGTTCGAGCGCCTGCCCGTGGTGGTGGACGACCTGATCGCGGGCCGCAACCGCGGGCGCGCGGTGATCGCGATAGAGCCATGACCCTGCAACAACTGCTCGGGATTCGCCTTCCGGTCATCCAGGCGCCCATGGCGGGCGTGCAGGGCAGCGCGCTGGCGGTGGCTGTCTCCAATGCGGGCGGGCTCGGCTCGCTGCCCTGCGCGATGCTGGGCCCCGACGCGATCCGCAAGGAGATCGCGGCCATCCGCGCCCAGACCGGCAACCCGTTCAACGTGAACTTCTTCTGCCATGTCCCGCCGGAAGCCAGCGCGTCGCGCGAGGCGGCCTGGCGTGCCGCGCTCGCACCGTATTTCACGGAGCTCGGGCTCGACCCGGACGGCGTCGCGGCCGGCCCGGGCCGCCTGCCTTTCGACAGCGCCGCCGCGGACGTGCTGGACGAGCTGCGGCCGCCGGTGGTGAGCTTCCACTTCGGCCTGCCGTCGCCCGAGCTGCTGGAGCGCGTGCGGGGCTGGGGCTCCAAGGTGCTGTCCTCGGCCACCACCGTTGACGAAGCCCGCTGGCTCGAATCGCGCGGCGTCGACGCGGTCATCGCGCAAGGCGTGGAGGCAGGGGGCCATCGCGGCATGTTCCTGTCGGAGGACCTGAACACACAGGTGGGAACCCTCGCGCTGGTGCGGCAGGTTGTCCGGGCCGTGAAGACACCGGTGATCGCGGCGGGTGGCATCGCCGACGCCGAGGGCGTGGCGGCCGCCCTGGCGCTGGGCGCGGTGGGCGTGCAGGTCGGCACCGCGTATCTGCTGTGCCCCGAGGCCACGACAAGCGCCCTGCATCGCCAGGCGCTGCAGACGGAAGCAGCGCGCGTCACGGCCCTGACCAACGTCTTCACGGGCCGGCCCGCCCGTGGCATCGTGAATCGCGCGATCCGCGAGCTGGGGCCGATCAGTGCCGCCGCACCGGCGTTCCCGCTGGCCGTGGCACGAATGGCGGCGTTGCGAGCCAAGGCCGAGAGCCTCGGCAGCAGCGACTTCTCGCCCTTGTGGGCCGGCCAGGACACGAACGGCTGCAGTGAGGTGCCGGCGGCGGAGATGACACAGGCGCTGGCCCGCGGCGCGAAGCAATAGACTTCGCGGATGCAAGCCGATCCGCAGACAACCCCCTCCCCCTTGCGTATCCTGATCCTTGGCGGCGCCGGCCTCACCGGGCCGCACCAGGTGCGTTACGCACTGGCACGCGGCCACTCGGTGACCCTCTTCAACCGCGGCCGCACGGCGTTGCCGGCGGATCTCGCCGGTGTCGAACAGCTGCAGGGCGATCGTGCGGCGGGCGACCTGCGCGCACTGCGGGGCCGCACCTGGGACGTCTGCATCGACAACCCGACCACGCTGCCGGCCTGGGCGCGTGACTCGGCGCAACTGCTGGCCGGCAACGTCGACCGCTACATCTTCGTCTCCACGATTTCGGTGTACGCGGACTTGCGCCAGCCGCCCACCGACAGCAGCCCGCTGCACACCTACCAGGGCCCGGACCCCTACGCCGAATCGATGGAAACCCTGCGCGCCTCGGGCTTCAAGCTGTACGGGCCGCTCAAGGCGCTGTCCGAGCGTGACGTGCAGCAGAGTTTCCCGTCGGCGGCCGCCATCGTGCGGCCCGGGCTGATCGTAGGCCCGGGTGACGCGACGGATCGCTTCACCTACTGGCCGCTGCGGGTGCGCCGCGGCGGCGAAGTGCTCGCCCCCGGGGCGCCGCGGGATCCCGTGCAGGTCATCGACGCGAGGGATCTCGCGCGGTGGACCATCCACCTGGCTGAGCAACGGGCCACCGGCGTGTTCAACGCCACCGGCCCGGCCGAGCCGCTGACTTTCGGGACGATGCTCGAAACGATCCGCACCGCGCTGGATGCACGGGCCACGTTCACCTGGGTGCCCGCGCCGTTCCTCGCGGCGCAGCAGGTGGCGGAATGGTCTGACATGCCCGCCTGGGTGCCCAGCGACGGCGAAGCTGCCGGAATGATGCGCGCGGACATCCGGCCGGCACTGGAGGCCGGCCTCACCTTCCGGCCGCTGGCCGAGACGGTGCGCGACACGCTGGCGTGGTTCGACGCACTTCCGGCCGAGCGGCGCCAGGTGCTGCGTGCCGGGCTTGCAGCCGAGCGGGAGAAAGCCGTGCTGGAGGCGTGGAAAAAAGGAACTACACGTGCCACGGAGTCCGCACCTCTGTAATACCTTGGACAGATAGCGCGTTACCAAGGGTAGCTTGAATCCAGCGCGTGCGTCCGTACACTCAACGGTATAGAAAAGCAGGAAAGGGGCAGATCATGGAACGACAATGTGCGAACGCAGAACCCGTCCTGGGCAACGGCGGCGACGAACTCAAGGCTGCGCAGGCCCGGTGGGAGCTTCACCTCGCCATCCTTCACGAGGAAGAGCGGCGGCTGGTTCGGGCCCTCGAAGTGATCTCGAGCGATCCGTCGGCGCCCCCGCACTTGGCGGTGGACCGCCTTTCCGCGGCCCGTGTGCAGTGCAATGAAGCGTTCCAATCGCTGATGAATGCCATCGCGCGTCGCGCGTCGCTCGTGGCGACGCATCGGACTTGACCCACAACTCGAGGGGCAATCCACCTACAACGCGACGGGGGGCCCGGGGGCTCCTGTGATCGCCGCACCGACCTTACTCTGGGGATGTGTCAACCTGCCACGGCCGAACCGAATGGCTGTGGCGCAACTCCACTGAAAGGGAAACCCCATGAGAGAACGTGATGAAGCCGGCAAGCCGGTAGGGACTGACGACAAGTCGCGACCCGTCGCCAAGGGTGTGGGCGCAGCGCTCGGCGGCGTCGCCGGCGGTGTGGCAGGCGGGGCCGCCGCCGGAGCCGCCGCGGGCGGCCTGACGGGCCCGGTGGGCGCGGCCGTGGGTGCCGTCGCCGGCGCGGTGGTGGGTGCCATGGCCGGCAAGGGCGCCGCCAAGGCCGTCGACCCGGCCGCCGAAGACTTGTACTGGCGCGACAACTACGCGAGCCGTCCGTACATCACGAGCGGCGCGAGCTACGACGACTATGCGCCGGCTTATCGTTATGGAGCCGATACCTACTCGCGCTACCCGGGGCGCGCTTTCGATGACGTGGAATCCGATCTGGCCCGCGAGTGGCCGACGGCCCGCGGCAGCTCCAGCCTCGAGTGGGAGCACGCCAAGCACGCCACGCGGGACGCCTGGCACCGCCTGAGCGACACCGTCGAGCGGGCTACGCCCGGCGACTCGGACCGCGACGGCAAGTAACCGACACCGGCCCGCGCCCTGCCGGCTGGCGGGCGCGGGCCGCGTTACCTCACACAGAAGGCAGCCATGCAAGAAGACTCTTCCGATCCGCATCCGCTGGGCGATCTCGCCTATGACTGGATCACGCTCATGCAGAACAAGGCGCAGGCCCTGATGGCTTACGACCAGTACATCAAGGATGCCGAAGCCGCGAACTCCCCCGAATGCGCGGCTTTCTTTCGCAAGGTCCACGACGCGGACAAGGCCCAGCTCGCCGAAGCCAAGGCGCACCTGGTGGCGGTACTCCAGGGCAAGATGGGCTCGCAACGCAAGTGATGCGAGGCGGGCGGCATGGGACCGTCGACGGCGAGTTTCCATGAAGCGCACGCATGGGCGCACTGTCCACGCCTCCCTCGTTCGGGTACGCTTCCCCTGTGCAAAGCGATCTCCGAACCCTCGACGAAACCGATCCCGTTCAGGCGCGCTTCGTGCGGGACGTGCTAAAGAACCGCAACAACAAGGCCATCCTGGACCGATGGGCGTCCCTGCGGCTACCGGATGGCTGGCTCGTGGCCGGCTGCCTGTTCCAGACGATCTGGAACCTGCGCAGCGGCGCGGCTGCGGAAGCCCGGATCAAGGACTACGACATCTTCTATTTTGACGGCGCCGACCTGTCGGAAGAGGGGGAGCGCCGGGTTCAACACGCCGTCGACGATGTCTTCGGCGACCTGGGCGTCGTCGTGGAAGCCAAGAACCAGGCTCGCGTCCACCTTTGGTATCAGGATCACTTCGGCTACGCCTATCCTCCACTGCGCAGTTCGGGCGATGGAATGGACCGGTTCCTCGTGACAGCCACATGCGTCGGCCTGCGCCCGAACGACGCAGCGGGCTGGCAAGTCTATGCACCCCATGGCCTGCAGTTGCTCTATGACGGAGTGCTGGGCCCGAATGTGCTGACAGACCATGGAGACCTGTTTGAAGAAAAGGTCCGGTCCTACCAGTCACGCTGGCCATGGCTGACCGTGACCACGCTCACCGGCCAATGCTGAGCGGCTGCTTTCGACCCAAAGCAGCCGTTGCCAATCCGCCTTCGGCGAACCGATGCCCTTTCGCAGCCGCGCAGGCGTGGACCGTCGATCGGCTCGCGCTCAAGCCTTGAATCGCACTGCCTCGACCACCAACGAAAAGGCCGGGGCAGGCTGTCGCCGGCTGGGATAGTAGAGATGGTAGCCAGCGAACTTCGGACACCAGTCTTCCAGCACTCGAATGAGGCGCCCGGCCTCTATGTGCGCCATCACCTCGTCCTCCGGCAGTAAGGCGACCCCGAGGCCCGCCAGCGCGGCGTCCACCTGCGGCGGCGACGTGTTGAAGATGAGGGGGCCGTCCACGCGCACGTTCACTCTGCGGCCTCGCCGCTCGAAGTCCCAGACGTACAGCCCGCCCGACGTGAGCATGCGCTGGTTGATGCAACGGTGTGCCGTGAGGTCCTGCGGCACCTTCGGGGGCGATCGACCCGCAAAATAGTCGGGCGAAGCGACCACCGCCATCCGCAGCGACGGCCCGATGGGCACGGCGATCATGTCCTTGTCGATGGTGGTGCCCATGCGCACGCCGGCGTCGAAGCGGTCCGCTACGATGTCTCGAAAGCCGTAGTTCACGTCAAACTCCAGTTCGATCTCCGGGTACTCGCGCAGCACCGGCGTGAGCCTCGGCAGCAGGATGCTGTGCAGCGCGTGGTCACCGCAGGTGATACGCACCGTCCCCGCGGGCTTGTCGCGCAGCGCCGTCAGTGCATCGAGCTCGGACTCAATCTCGTCGAAGCGATGCCCGATGGCCCGCACCAGGCGCTCGCCCGCGGCGGTGGTTGATACGCTGCGCGTCGTACGCGTCAGCAACCGGATCCGCAGTCGCTCCTCCAGGCCGCGGATGGACTGGCTCAGGGCCGACTGTGTCACCCCGAGCGTCGCCGCCGCGCGCGTAAAGCTGCCCTCCCGCGCCACCGTCACGAAGCCCAGCAGGTCGTTGAGGTTCTTCCTGGCCATGGGCCATCTCCTTCACATTGATTAGCCGCACTACTAGATGCATTCAGCATTCATTATCTAGTCGCGCGCGCCAGCGCCCGGCAAACTTCCATTCATCGCCGCAGACGGCCATCACTGCTGCGGCTCATCGATGGAAAGGAACCCCATGACTCTCGCCACTGTCTCGCGTCGCACGACGCTGCAAGCCGGCCTCACCCTGGCCAGCGTGCCTCTTCTCACAACGGCCGCGGCCGCGGCCGCGCCAACGAATCGCGGCAACGCCAACCTGGCCTTGACCACGCGCTGGGACAAGACTTTCCCGCAGAGCAGCCGGGTGGCGCACCGGAAGGTGACGTTCGGCAACCGGTTCGGCATCACCATCGCCGCCGACCTGTACCAGCCCAAGAACGGCCCCGCCAGCAAGCTGCCGGCGCTGGTGCTAAGCGGCCCGTTCGGCGCGGTCAAGGAGCAAGTGGCCGGCCTCTACGCCCAGACGCTGGCGGAGCGCGGCTTCGTCACGCTCGCCTTCGACCCGTCGTTCACCGGCGAGAGCGGCGGTGCGGTGCGCAACGTGGCTTCGGCGGAGTTCTTCACCGAGGATTTCAGCGCCGCCGTCGACTGCGTCGGCCTGCTGCCGAATGTCGACCGTGAGCGTATCGGCGCCATCGGCATCTGCGGCCTGAGCGGGATGGCGCTGACGGCTGCCAGTGGCGATTCGCGGATCAAGGCGGTGGCCACCGCATCGATGTACGACATGTCGCGCAGCATGAGCCGCAGCTACAAGGACAGCTATACCCGCGAACAACGCCACCAGGTCGTCGACTACCTGAGCCAGCAGCGCTGGGCGGATGCCGAGAAGGGAAGCTACGCGCTGGGCTATCACGAAGTCCCCTTCGACGCAAACGGCCGGATCGTGAGAGGCACCCGCGTGCTGCCGGAGCGGCTGCCGGCGGATGCGGACCCGGTGCTGGCCGGGTTCTTCAACTATTACCGCACGCCCCGCGGCTACCATGCCCGGTCCATCAACTCCGCATCGGCCTGGACCGCCACGACGCCGATGTCGTTCTTCCAGTTCCCCCTGGCCGTGAACATCGACATGATCGCGCCCCGCCCGATCATGCTCGTGCACGGCGCGAACGCACACTCGCGCTACTACTCGGAAGACGTGCACAAGGCGGCGTCCGGCCCGAAGGAACTGGTGATCGTTCCGGATGCCGATCACGTGGACCTTTACGACAACCTGAAGAAGATCCCGTTCGACCGGTTCGAGGCTTTCTTCAAGCAGCGCCTCGCGTAGCTTCCAACCCCGTCCACGAGTTGGTCCAATGAACCTGATCCAGCCGACTACCTGTCAGCCGCTGCTGAGTGCGCTGGATCCAGGCTCCCTCGCCGCCGCCTGGGCGGCCGTCTCGGTCCTCGGCCTGCTGGCCAGTCTGCTGGCCGGGGCCGTCCTGGGACGCTGCTAGCCCGCGAAGGGTCACGATCATGAAAGTGCGATCCCTGGCCGCATCGGCCCTTTGTTTCGTCCTTCTGCAGGCGTTCGTCGTCCCGCCGACGGCGGCCGCAGCGAAGGCGAACACGCAGGGAGAACGACGCATTTGGATGGCGGTCGGTGAACGACGCTTCGCGGTCACCCTCGCCGACACCGAGGCCGCGCGCGCCTTCGTCGCCCAGCTCCCCTTGACCCTCGACATGCCGGACCTGAACGGCAACGAGAAGCACGCGAAGCTGCCGAAGCCCCTCCTGGCCAGCGCCGCGCGGCCCGGAACGATCCGCAACGGCGACCTGATGCTGTGGGGCGCAGACACCCTGGTCGTCTTCTACCTGACGTTCGACTCGCCGTACTCGTACACGCGCCTGGGTCGCATCGAGGATGCGGCGGCGCTGCCGCAGGTGCTGGGGCGGGGGCAGGTACGCGTCACATTTGCGAAAGAGTAGCGGCTGCTTCTGGCCGGAAGCGGACGTCTCAACCCTGTGGATCCGTAACCCCTGGATCTTGAGGATCACGTCGACATGTCGTTCTGGCCAGAGGATGCCTGATGCTTGGCACCGGGGCTTTACGAGCCATGCTGAACTTGATTCACAAAATGGGAAGAACCGCGCGGAGAGGTGCATTGCGGCAGACTTCACGTTGTCCTTGATACGAACATCTTCCACAAGGAAGGCCTGTACTCCGCGGAGATGGGCCGTCGCCCGCGGGGATTGTGGAAGACGGTCATCGGCGCATGCCAGCGCGAGACCACGGGCGGGTCGCGTCCCTGAAGCCGACCGGGCCATTCAAGGGCGGCCTCCCTCGTCTCGCGCAGGACTGCTATACATGCGTTGGCGGAACACACCCACCGAGAGAATCAATGTCGATCCCATCGTTTCTGAACCCCCAAAGCCCGGCAGCGTCGCCTTCGAGGACAGCGACATCTCGCGCGCGGCGCTGCACGTTGCGCGAGTCACCAGGAGCTTATTCAATGGCCGACGTCCTCACGGAACGGGGGCTGACGTGATCGTGTCCGTGCGCGCGGCCGGCGTCTTCGGCTTCGTGCTGTCTCTGTGCGCGTGCTCGGCGCCCGGACCCACGACGCCTCCGGAGCCGCCGGTGCGCGCCATGCGCGGCGTGAAGATCTATACGTCGCCCGACGCGGTGCCGATCGACGACGGCGTCGTGGTGCTGCGCGGCGGGCGCATCGTCGCGGCCGGCCCGCGCGACGCGCGCTCCGACCGCGTGCCCGCGCTCGCGCCGCAGTGCGACGGCGGTGTGGTCGTGGCCGGGTTCCAGAACAGCCACGTCCACCTGATCGGCAGTGCGTTCGCCAATGCGAGAACCGCCCCCGCCGCGGCCTTGCAGAACGGGCTGGTGAACCTGCTCACGCGCTACGGGTTCACCACCGCGTTCGACATCGCCTCGGACCGCGACAACACGCTGGCGCTGCGCGAGCGGGTGAACCGGGGCGAGGTCAAGGGCCCTCGCCTCCTCACCGCGGGCCTGCCGCTGTTTCCGCCGCAGGGCCTTCCGAGCTACCTCGAAGGCCTGAGCCCGTCGTTCCTGGCCAGGCTGCCGCAGCCCGAGACGGCCGCATCGGCCCGCGCCACGGTGCGCCAGAACCTCGATGCGGGCGCCGACGCCACCAAGCTGTTCCTGGTCACCCCGCAGCGAGGCCGCGGCCTGAAGCACATGCCGCCCGACATCGCGGCCGCCGCGGCCGCCGAGACCCACGCGCGCGGCAAGCTGGTGTTCGCGCACCCGACCGACCTCGACGGGCTGCGCGCCGCGCTGCGCGCGCAGGTCGACATCCTCGCGCACCCGCCGCTGGGAACGCCCGGCCCGTGGCCGGCGCAGCTGTTGGCGCAGTTGCGCGCGGCCGGCGTGCACATGGTGCCCACGCTCAAGCTGCTGAGGTTCGAACTCGCCAAGGAGCAGGTGCCCGCCGCGCAGGCCGAGCGCATCGTGGAAGACAACGTGCACGAATTCGGCAGGTTCGTCGCCGCCGGCGGCAAGGTGCTGTTCGGCACCGACGTCGACTACATGGCCGACACCGACCCGACCGAGGAATACGAGCTGATGGCGCGCGCCGGCATGGGCGCCATGCAGATCCTCGCCTCGCTCACGACGGCGCCGGCCGAGCGCTGGCACGAGGCGCAGCAGCGCGGCCGCCTCGCGCCGGGCATGGACGCGGACCTCGTGGTGCTGGACGGCGACCCCGCGGGTTCGGTGAGGCACTTCGCCGACGTGCGCTGCACCGTGCGCGGCGGCGACGTCATCTTCGCGAAGTGAGCTTGCCGCACGAGGCGGCAGGCGGGCATCACAGCACGACACGAGCTTGGGCTACGTCGTCTTTCGAACTAGCGGGCTGGGCATCGAGTCGAAATGGGCTCGACTGTTGCTGGTGTTCAAGGGCGTTTGAACGAAGGCCGCTTCTGGCCGTAAGCGGACCAGAAAGTAGGACAAGACGTCTCTGCAGCCGTGTCGAGAACTGCCGTGTTCATTCGTCGTGTCATGGGAACCATTCCGGGCTCCACTTCGAAAGGACGACAGTGAAACTGCTGCTGACATCCGCGGGCGTGAAGAACGCCAGCATCCACGCTGCGCTGGTCGATCTGCTGGGCAAATCGACCGCCGATAGCCACGCACTCTGCATCCCCACGGCACATTACGGGCATCCGCAAGGAACGCCGGGGGGTGCTTGGCGCTTCGTCAGCGGTCGGGCAACACCGTGCCCCATGGTCGAACTCGGATGGAAATCGGTGGGCATGCTGGAACTGACGGCGCTGCCCTACATCTCGCGCGACAGATGGATGAGCTGGGTGGATGCGGCCGACATCTTTCTGGTCGATGGTGGCGACGCAGTGTTCCTTGGCCACTGGATGCGGCAGTCAGGGTTGGCCGCTTTGCTCCCGTCGCTCGGCGACAAGGTATGGATGGGGCTGAGCGCCGGAAGCATGGCCATGACGCCGCGCGTGGGGGAAGCTTTCGTCGAAATGAAGCCGTCCATCACAGGCGACGACAAAGGGCTGGGTATCGTCGATTTCTCGATCTTCCCCCACCTGGACTTCCCAGATTTTCCGGAGAACTCCATGACCCACGCGGAGCGCTGGGCCGCGGGGTTGGGAAACCACTCGTACGCCATCGATGACCAGACCGCGATTCAGGCGGTTGGCCAAACCGTCCGGGTGATTTCCGAGGGGAAGTGGAGATACTTCGGGAGCTGACGGTGCGACGATTGTCCGCTTTCGACCCCGGGCGGCCGGCCCATCCCATGATGGCCTGTGTACCATCGGCCGGTGGATTTCCTTCTTATCCTGCCCATTGCGCTGGTTGCCTTGTGGATCGCCAGGGCCCGGCAGCAGCAACGGCGCATCGCCATCCTGGCCCGCTACCTGTCCGGCCACGACATCGAAAAGAACATCGAGACGCTCTCGCAGGGCTATTCGCGCGCTCTGGGCGAATTGGACCCCGCCCGCAGCGAGCAGGTCTGGGGCGTGCTGCGCGGGACCGAGGACGTCCTGTGCCGACAGGTGCGCAAGCTCGCGGAGGACTTCGCGGGCGTCGAGCCTACGGTCACGCGCGTGAGCAAGTTCCCAATCTGGCTGCCCCGCTCGCCCGCGTTCGACAGGTCCTTCGACATGCGCGAGGCGCTGCGCATGCACTCCCGCGGCATCTGCCGTGCCGTCGAAGAACAGGGCGCCTCCCCGAAGGACCGCGCCTTCGCCATCCTGGCCGAGATGCTCCTGATGCAGCACACCTGCCACTGGTATTGCCGGTCGAAGTCCGTGGCATCGGCCCGCATGCTGGCCAGCCATCGCACGTCCTACGAGCAACTTATAGGAGGCGTGTTGCCGCAGACGCGACAGGAGTATCTCGGGCTGGTGGCCTGACGACGGCAGGCGGCTTCTCGCGGAGCCGGCAAAGCGGGGGCCGCGGTTCATCGTTTCGACGGTGGGCAGAACGTTCTTTGCGCATGGTGAGCTCCTCATGAACAGGACCTCACCATGATCTACGGCCGCTTCCGACCCACACGAGTCGTTCACGGCTCAATGAACCCGCAGCACCTCGAACCGCTGTCGGACGGGAGCGCCCTGTATCGACACCTCATCACCTTCGCATTTGCCCAGCATGGCCCTACCTAAAGGGGCTTCGCTGCTGATGACCTGAACGAGCTGAGTGCCGCTGACCAACTTCATGCTGCCACCATCCGGGCCGAGAAAGAGGTGTTGCTGCTTGTCGTCGGAATCGACCAGGCAGACCAGCGCGCCGAGCTGTATACCTTTTTTGGCGTCGTAGGGACGCGGGCGGAATTGGCGCCAATTGGCCAGCGCTTGGCGGATGGCTTCGGCGCGCCGAACCTGACCGGTGGCCAGGTAGGCGGCTTCGAGTCCCAACGTGTCGTATTTGTTTTCGGCGATGTTTTCCTCGTGAGTCGCCGTTTCATGGGCCGTCCGCACTGCCTGTTCGGCTTGCAGCAGGTCTTCGGCGAGCCGTTTCAGCACCTGCTGTTGAAGCAAGAATTTATCCATGACGAAAGACAGGCATCTCGAACAAGCGGGGGCAGATCTTGATTATGAAGGGCTCCAGCAGACGTCGACCCGATTGCGCTCTCGTCAATCCTTCAAACGGCCAGAACACTCCGACACGGAAGCCGTTTTTGCATGTGCAACTTGCGCGAATGACCGCTTTTGGCCGAAAGCAGACGTCGTAAGTGTCAGCGCCCAGATTGCCTTTGCGCGTTCGAGCCGATTCGCACCAGTCGCGCGATGCGGCCGCTGCACGCACGCTACAAGCCGCCTTTGGCAGTCAGGAGCAAGCCCTTGCGCTCAAATACTGCGAGGACCATTTCCGCGAAGTCCGGTCCTGGAAGCCGCATAAACACTGAAACTTGCCCTCAAGCTGCTTCCTGCGGTCGTCTAGCTCGCGCATAGAGCGCACTGCCTACATCAAGCGCGTATCCGCCGGCGCCCTGTCGGGCCGGTCGTGCGCGTTGTCGATGAAGTTCAAGGGCGCATCGGCCAGCTCTTCCCGATCGATATCGTCCACCGTGGGTACGTGCAGCGCGTAGAAGCGCCCGCCGAGCTGGGCCAGCTCGCCCGTGGCGTACAGGCGAACGCCGCAGCGCGTGCAGAAGCGATAGGTCAGGCCGGCCTGCGCCCGGCCGGGTGGCACCCACTCGTAGCTGCCGAGCGCATCCTCGCCGGCCACCAGCTTGAAGTCTCCGCCTTTCACGAAGAGGAACCACGCACGCGCCTTGCTGCAGATCGAGCAGTTGCAGCGGTTGGTTCCCGCGGAGAGATCGAAGCCAGCCTCGTAGCGCACTGCCCCGCAATGGCAGCTGCCGTGATATTGCCGATAAGTCATGCTGTTGTCCTCGACTGGTTGCATTTCAGGATCACAATGGTGCCATCAATGATCCTGAAATGCAACCGGTATAGAATTGCAGGCATGAGACAGGACCGCCGATCGACATGTCCCATCAGCACCGCGCTCGAGTTCGTGGGCGACCGCTGGACGCTGCTCATCATTCGAGACCTGATGTTCGCGGGAAAGCGCCACTTCCGGGAGTTCCTCCAGTCGGAAGAGGCGATCTCCAGCAACATCCTGGCCGACCGGCTCAACTCGTTGCTGGAGAGCGGGCTGGTTACTCGTCGCGATGATCCCACCCACGCCCAGAAGGCCGTTTACAGCCTGACCGACAAGGGGATCGACCTGCTCCCCGTCCTGGTGGCGATGAGCGCCTGGACCCAGCAGCACTATCCCAGGACGCGCAGGCCCGAAGCCGCGGACCTGGTCAGCCGCGGGCCGAAGTCCCTCAAGCAGCTGGAGGGCCAGCTTCGGCGGGATCACGGGCTCGCGTGAGAGGCGCGTATGACTTTCAGAGCGCTGTTGGCGGCAAAGACGCGACTCCCGTTCAGCATCCGTTCATGAACGGACGAGCACACTGCCTGCGTGTTCCCAAGGAGTACTCAATGAAGACCTTCTCCCTCCTCGCCGCCGCCGCGATGTTCGCCTTCTCGATGACTGCCGGCGCCGCCGTCGATTCCGAAGCCGCCACCAAGGCACTGAAGGACAACGGCTGCACCAAGTGCCACTCGGTCGACAAGACCAAGAAGGGCCCGTCCTACCAGAAGACCGCCGCCAAGTACAAGGGCAAGGCCGACGCCGAAGCCAAGCTGGCGACTTTCCTCGCCACCGGCCCCAAGGTCAAGATGGACGACGGGACCGAGGAAGAGCACAAGTCCCTCAAGGATCCGGCCACGGCCAAGACCTTGGTGCAGTTCATCCTGGCGCAGTAGGCGCCACCTGCTGGCGCACGTAGTCCGCCAGCGTCCGCAGCAGCCGGGCGATGTCCCGCTGCAGGCCCTCGAAGCCGGCGTTGCGCTCGCGCGTGGCTTCGTCCATGTACAGGGGCCGGCGAATCTCCACCTGGAGGCTGTGGCGGTTGCGCGCCGGCTGGCCGATCCGCGCGATCAGCTGCACGCCCTTGTACGGGTCGTTGCGCGCGACCGTGTAGCCGCGCTCGCGCAGCTCACGCTCGACCAGATCCACGAAGCCGGGCTCGCAGGTGGTGCCGTCGCGGTCGCCCAGCACGAAGTCGGCCAGCGGGTGGTCGCTTTGGATTTGCAGGCGCTCGTACGCATCGTTCGGCATCGAGTGCAGGTTCAGGTGCCACACCCCGCCGAAGCGCCCTGCCCTGTCCTCGACGAGGCGTGCCAGCGCGTGGTGGTAGGGACGGTAATACCGGTCGATGCGCAACCGCACCTGCGCCGGCGACAGGAGCCGGTCGTAGATCGGCTGGCCGGCGCGGATGTTGCGCCAGATCAGGCCGAAGCCCAGGCGCGTCTTCTCGCCGGGCGCGAGCGGCGCGTGCCAGGGCTCCGACAGCAGCTCGGGATCGATGTCGTCGGCTTCGCGGTTGACGTCGATGTAGGTCCGCGGGAAGCGCGCGGCCAGCAGCGCCGCCCCCACGTCGGGCGCAGCGGACCACAGCGCATCGACATCGGTGTCCTCGCCCCGCCGCAGCAGCGCGAGCGGCACGGCGTAACCGAAGTCCGCCGGATAGGCCGTGCCGCTGTGCGGCGAGTCGCACACCAGTGCAATGGGCTCGCCGGCCGGCTCGTGCAGGTCGTAGGCGCGGATCGGCTCGATCATGCGCCTTCAGTCCACACGGATGTCCGCCACCTGCGCGACGCGCGCGTAGCGTTCCATCGCCTGCTGGATCTGCTTGCCGAATTCGGACGGGGTGCCGGGGATCAGCGTGGCGCCGGACTCGTCCATCTTGCGCGCGAAGTCGGGGTGCTTCATCGCCTTGTGGATCGCGGCGTTGAGCCTGGCCACGACCGCCGGCGGCGTGCCGGCCGGTGCGACGACGCCGAACCAGCCGCCGCCGCCCATCTGCGGGAACCCCAGCTCGCCGTAGGTCGGCACGTCGGGCAGCGCGGGCGAGCGCTTCTCGGACAGCACGGCCAGGGCGCGCAGCTTGCCGGCCTTGATGTGCGGCAGGGCCGAGGGCAGGTTGTCGGTGATGGCATCCACCTGGCCCGCGAGCGCGTCGTTCATGGCCTGGCCCGCGCCCTTGTACGGCACGTGCAGCAGTTCCACCTTCGCCAGGTGCATGAAGTGCTCGATGTTGGCGTGCCCGAGCGAGCCGGTGCCGGGGCTGGCGAAGCTGAACTTGCGCGGGCTGGCCTGCGCCTGCACGATGAACTCCTTCATCGTCTTCGCGGTGACCTTCGGGTTGACGGCGAAGACGCTGGGGGTCGTCGCCACGTTGGTGACGGGCGCGAAGTCCTTCACCGGGTCGTACTTCAGCTTGGCGCCGTAGACGGCCGGGTTCGCGCCGTGCGTGCTCACGGTCGCCATGCCCAGCGTGTAGCCGTCGGGCTTGGCCCTGGCGACCATTTCCATGCCGAGCGAGCCGCCCGCGCCAGCCTTGTTCTCCACCACGATCTGCTGGCCCAGCTCGCGGCTGCCGAATTCGGCCACCAGGCGCGCGGCGAGGTCTGTCGAGCCCCCGGCCGCGAACGGCACGATCAGCTTGATGGGACGGTCGGGCCAGGCCGCCTGGGCGTGGGCGGCGCCGGCGAGGGCGAGCAGGGCGGTGCAGGCGGCGGCCTGCAGGAGATGGCGCTTGAACATGGGGTCCTTGACAATATCAGGTGCACGCAGGTTAGGGGCGGCGCCTGGACCGGTCCAGCGACTTTTGGGCCGCGCGTGATGCCATGATGTAATCGCCGCCATGGCCATCCGCAGCCCATCCCTGGTCGAACTGCACGCGTTCCTGGCGGTGGCGCGCAACGGCAGTTTCCGCAAGGCGGCGGAGGAACTGCACCTGACCCAGGCGGCCGTCAGCCGGGCGGTGCAGCGCCTGGAGGAAACGCTCGGTGTGGACGTGCTGGAGCGTTCCGGCGCCGGGGTCCGGCTCACACCTGCCGGCACTGAACTGCGCAAGCGCACGGGCAAGCACGTGGCCGCGCTCGAGGAAGCGGCGGTTGCGCTCGGCCGCCGCGCCGAGCGGCTGCGGCTGCGCCTGTCCGTCGTGCCCAGCCTCGGCACCCTCTGGCTGCTGCCGCGGCTGGAGGACTTCCGTTCGCGGCACCCCGAAGTCGAGCTGGAGCTGCGCCAGTACCACCACGACGAGGACTTCCTGCGCGACGACATCGACCTGTGGATCGCGCTGAAGCAGCGCTGGCCGCGCCAGGTGGCGGCCGGCTACCTCGTGGGACGCGAGATCGTCGCGGTGTGCGCGCCTTCGCTCGCGCGCGGCGTGAAGACACCGCAGCAGCTGTTGTCCCTGCCCCTGCTGTACCACTCGAACTACCGCGACAACTGGGCGCTGTGGGCGCAGGCGGTCGGCACGGAGTTGCCCGCGCGCCAGCGCAGCACCGGCTTCGACCTCGTGCTGAACCTGGTGGAGGCCGCGCGCGCCGGCATGGGCGTCGCGGTCGTCCAGAAATGCATGGTAGAGGCGGACCTCGCGTCCGGCCGGCTGCGCATGCCCGTTGCGGGCACCGCGTCCACGGGCCGCGGCTACTACCTGTGCCAGCGGCGTTCGCAGGCGGCGCATCCGGCCGCCGAGCGGTTTGCCGAGTGGGTGCGCGGGCAGGCCGCCGCCAGCGAACCCGCACCCCCGGTCGCGCGCCGGGCCGCGCATTAAACCCGCGCCGCCGTTGCGGCTATGCCGGTTGCGGCTAAAGATTCATTTATGATGCATCTATTAGCTCATTGCATCCCCCCATGGCACACACCGAACAACAGGAACCGCTCGCGCGGGCGCTCGACCAGTCCTACCGCCACGGGTTCGTCACGGACGTGGAGTCCGACTCGCTGCCGCCGGGACTCGACGAGGAAACCATCCGCTCGATCTCGCGCAAGAAGCGCGAGCCCGAGTTCCTGTTGCGCTGGCGCCTGGCCGCGTACCAGCGCTGGCTGGCGATGGCCCCGCCGGACTGGGCTCAGCTGCGGATGGAGCCGGTCGACTTCCAGGCGCTCTCCTACTACTCGGCGCCCAAGTCGCTCCAGGACGGCCCGAAGAGCCTGGCCGACGTCGACCCGAAGCTGCTGGAAACCTACGAGAAGCTGAACGTGCCGCTGCACGAGCGCGCACGGCTCGCCGGCGTGGCGGTGGACGCCGTGTTCGACAGCGTCTCCGTGGGCACCACCTTCCGCGAACAGCTCGCCAAGGTCGGCGTCATCTTCTGCTCGTTCTCGCACGCGGTCGAGCACCACCCGGCGCTGATCGAGCGCTACCTCGGCACCGTGGTGCCGCCAGGCGACAACTTCTACGCCGCGCTGAACTCGGCGGTGTTCTCCGACGGCTCGTTCGTGTACATCCCGGCCGGCGTGCGCTGCCCGATGGAGCTGTCGTCCTACTTCCGAATCAACGCGCGCAACACCGGCCAGTTCGAGCGCACGCTGATCATCGCCGAGGCAGGGAGCCACGTGAGCTACCTCGAGGGCTGCACCGCGCCCCAGCGCGACGAGCACCAGCTGCATGCCGCCGTGGTGGAGCTCGTCGCCCACGACGACGCGTCGATCAAGTATTCGACGGTGCAGAACTGGTATCCGGGCGACGAGAACGGCCGTGGCGGCATCTACAACTTCGTGACCAAGCGCGGCCTGGCGGCCGGCAGGCGCTCGCGCATCGCCTGGACCCAGATCGAGACCGGCTCGGCGATCACGTGGAAGTACCCGAGCGTCGTGCTGCGGGGCGACGAATCGAACGGCGAGTTCCACTCCATCGCCGTGTCCAACCATTTCCAGCAGGCCGACACCGGCACCAAGATGATCCACCTGGGGCGCAACACGACCAGCCGCATCGTCTCCAAGGGCATCAGCGCCGGCCACGCCCACAACAGCTATCGCGGCCTGGTGCGCATGGGGCCCACGGCGGCGGGCGCGCGCAACCACACTCAATGCGATTCGCTGCTCATCGGCCGCAACTGCGGCGCCCATACCTTTCCCTATGTGGAAGCGGCACGCGACGACGCCGTCGTCGAGCACGAGGCCACCACCACCCGGATCTCGGAAGAGCGCCTGTTCTATTGCCAGCAGCGGGGCATCGCGGCCGACGAGGCGACCAGCCTGATCGTCGGGGGCTTCTGCCAGGCCGTGCTGGAGGAATTGCCGATGGAGTTCGCCCTGGAGGCGAAGGCGCTGCTGGCCGTTTCGCTGGAAGGCGCGGTGGGCTGAGAGGTCGAAATATGCAAGAAGGAATGACGATGAAAACTGCTGAAACCCTGCTGTCGGTCGAGGACCTCGCGGTCGAAGTCGGCGAGCGCGAGGTGCTGGCCTCGGTCTCGCTGGAGATCCCCCGAGGCCGCCTGGCCGTGCTGATGGGCGCCAACGGCAGCGGCAAGAGCACGCTGGGCTTGGCTCTGGCCGGCCACCCGCGCTACCGCGTCACGGGCGGCCGGGCGACACTGGCGGGGCGCGACCTGCTGGCCATGAACGTCGAGGAGCGCGCGCGCGCCGGCCTGTTCCTGTCGTTCCAGGCGCCGCCCGACATTGCGGGCGTCAAGAACAACCTGTTCATCCGCACCGCCGTCAACGCGGTGCGTGAGGCGCGTGGCGAAGCGCCGCTGGACGCCTTCGACTTTCTCGGCGAGGCGCGCGGCGCCGCCGGACGCCTGGGACTGCCCGAAGCCATGCTGGCCCGGCCCGTCAACGACGGCTTCTCAGGCGGCGAGCGCAAACGCAACGAACTGCTGCAACTGGCGCTCCTGCGGCCCCGGCTGGCGATCCTCGACGAGATCGATTCGGGCATGGACGTCGACGGCTTGCGCGCGCTCGTCCTGCTCGTTGCGCAGCTGCGAGCGCAGGGCACGTCGTTCCTGGTGGTCTCGCACTACCTGCAGCTGATCGAATCGCTGGAACCCGACACCGTGATGCGGCTGGACCAGGGATGCATCGCCGAGCACGGCGACCTGTCGCTGGCGCGCGAGATCGCGCGCACCGGCTTTGCGCGCGCGTCCGAACCCGTGGAGGTGTGAGCATGAACGACGCCCGCGCCGATGCACTCGCCGCGCGCAGCCACCTGGCCGCGCATGGCTGGATTCCTCGCAGCGCCGAGGCGTTCCGGCACCTGCCGCCGCCCGATGCCGCGCTGTGGCTGGGCAACCGCGACCCCATTCCGCCCGACCCGGTGCATGCGCCCCGAGACTGGGAGCTGGGCGCGCTGCCGGCCGCCGCCGCAAACGCCGTCGATGCACGCTGGCTGGACGCCGCCGACCCGGCGCAGCGCCGGGAACTGCTCGCCGGGTTGCCGCTGGCGGGCGACGACGCCGCGGCGCCCTTCGCCTGGGCCCATCGCGCGCTGCTGCGCCAGGGGTTGCGGCTGCGCGTGCGGCCGGCAGCGGGAGGCGAAGAGTTGTACCTGAGCGTGCACCGGCGGCGGCGCGATGCGGTCGAAGCGCCGTTGCTCGTCCTCGACCTCGAGCCGGGCGCGCGCTGCGTGTTGCTCGAGACGCATGACGCCGCAGACGCAGCCATCCCCGGCGGCCACGTCCAGAACCTGCAGGTGCACGTGATGGCCGGCGAGCACGCCTCACTGCGGCACCTGCGCATGGCCCTGCCCCGCGCCCAGGACCAGCTGGCGCACCATGTCCACGTGCGGCTCCAGGCCGGCGCCACCTACGAGCAGGCCCTGCTGGCTGGCGGCAGTGGCTACCACCTGCAGCGCACCGTGCTCGACCTCGACCATCCGCGAGCGCTGGCGCGCGCCGGCAGCGTCCTGCTGGCCGCAGATGCCTGCATCGATTACCAGGTGCAGGTGCACCACGGCGCGCGCGACACGACGAGCGGGATCGACGTCCTCGCGCTCGGCAGCGGCTGCGCCAAGCTGGTCGCGAACGCGTACACCACGATCGCCCCGGGTTCGGACGATGCGAATGTCCGGCAACGCCTGGCCGGCGTGCCCACGCGCGGCCAGCCCCGAATAGTGCTGCGTCCACACCTGGAAATCCATCACGACCAGGTCCAGGCGGCGCATGGCGCAACCTGGGGCGCGTTGCCCGAGGACGCGCTGTTTCATGCGCGCCAGCGCGGCATCGCCGAAGCCGATGCCAAGGCCATGATCGCCATGGGCATGGGTGCGGCCGTGTTCGCGCGCGCGCTCGGCGATGCCGATGCGCTGGAGTCATCGGGCCTGGCCACGCGCCTGGCCGAGGCCATTGCCGCCCATCTCGCCGGCGGCAACAGGGAGCACGCCCATGGGTGACCTGCTGCAAAAGACGACGCTGCCGGGGACGTTCCCTGGCTTGGCGCAGGCCGTCAACGGGGTGGCGCTGGCCTACCTGGACAACGCCGCCACCACGCACATGCCGCTGGCGGTGCTGGAAGCCATGCGCGAATTCGAGATCACGAGCCGCGCCAACATCCACCGGGGCGTGCACACGCTCAGCCAGCGCGCCACCGACGCCTACGAGCGCGCGCGCGGGGACCTCAAGCGCTTCATCGGCGCCGGCCCTTCGCACGAGCTGGTCTTCACCTCCGGCACCACCGAGGCGATCAACCTGGTGGCGCACGGCTTGTCGGACCGCGCGGGCGGCCCCTCGTACCTCCGCCCGCGCGACGAGATCATCGTGAGCGGGCTCGAGCACCACGCGAACCTGGTGCCCTGGCAGCAGGCGGCGCGCCGGAGCGGCGCGACGCTGCGGATCCTGCGACCCGACGCCCAAGGCCGGCTGCACCCCGACGAGCTGGCGCGGCTGCTCACGCCGCGCACGATGGTGTTCGCGGTGACGGCTTGCGCCAACGCGACCGGCGAACGCCCGCCCTACGAGGACCTGCTCGCCCTGGCCCGCGAAGCCGGCGCGCTCACGGTGCTCGACGCCGCGCAGGCCGCGGCGCACGAGATGCCGCGGCTGGCCGGCCTGGCCTGCGACTTCATGGCGTTCTCGGGCCACAAGATGTACGGCCCGATGGGCATCGGCGCGCTGGCCGGCGCGCGCAAGTCGCTCGACCGGCTCGCACCGCTGCGGCTGGGCGGCGACATGGTGGACTGGGTGACCGAGCAGGAGGCGAGCTTCGCCGAATTGCCGGCCCGGCTCGAGGGCGGCACGCCGAACGTGGCCGGCGCCGTGGGCATGGCCGCGGCGGCGGCTTTCATCGACGGCATCGGCCGCACCGCGATCGACGTGCACCTGCGCGCGCTGCGGGCCCACGCGGTGGCCGGGCTGTCCGCGCTGGATGGCGTGACGGTGTTGGCCCCGCACGCGGAGCAGTCCGCCATCGTCTCCTTCGTGGCCGAGGGCGCGCACCCGCACGACCTGGGCACGTTGCTGGACGAAAGCGGCATCGCGGTGCGAACGGGCCATCACTGCGCGCAGCCGCTGCTGGAACACCTGGGCACCGGTCCGACCACGCGCGCCTCGTTCGCGCTTTACAACACGCACGACGACGTGGAGCGGCTGGTGGCCGGCGTCGCCCACGCGCTGGAGGTGCTGCGATGAGCGCCACCGAGCAGCTGTACCAGGAGATGGTGGTCGAGCACAAGCGCGCGCCGCGCCACTTCGGCACGCTGGCCGCGCCGACCCACGAGGCGCGCGGGCGCAACCCGCAATGCGGCGACGACGTCCAGGTGCAGCTGCGGCTCGAGGACGGGCGCATCGCCGACATCGCCTTCGACGGCCAGGGCTGTGCCATCTGCATCGCGTCGTCTTCGATGATGACCGAGGCCGTGATCGGCCGCGACATCGACACCGCGCGGTCGCTGCAGCAGCGGTTCCGTGCCGTGCTCACCGGGCAAGCCGAGCCGGAAGGCGCGCAGCTGGGCAAGCTGGTCAGCCTGGCGGGCGTCGCCCGCTATCCGGGCCGGATCAAATGCGCGCTGCTGGGCTGGCACGCGCTGATGCACGCGATCGGCGAGACCGCCGAGGTGGATGTCGACACCACCCTGGGGGTGGCGCCGTGAGGCACTCCCGTGAATCGGTGATCGTGCGCCGGCCGGTGCAGGTCGAGCTGATCCCGCACGGCACTGTGCACGAGCTGCCCCCGGGCACCCTCGCGGAGATCACGCAGGCGCTGGGTTCCAACTTCACGTTGCACGTCGAGGGCCAGCTGGTGCGGCTGAAGGGCACGGACGCCGACGCCATCGGCAAGCCGGTGCCGGCGCCGGCCGCCACGGCCGCAGCTGACGGCCAGCCCGCCGACCTGCCGACCCGGGTGCGCGAAGTGCTCAAGACCTGCTACGACCCGGAAATCCCGGTCGACATCGTGGAGCTGGGGCTGATCTACGGCTGCGACATCACGCCGGCGGACAACGGCCGGTCCAACGTGTCGATCCAGCTCACGCTCACGGCGCCCGGCTGTGGCATGGGCGACGCGCTCGGCAACGAAGTGGCCGAAAAGGTGCTGGCACTCGACGACGTGCAGGAGGTGACGGTCGATCTCGTGTTCGATCCGCCGTGGGACCGCTCGCGCATGTCCGAGGCCGCCCTGCTCTCGCTGGGCCTGTGACAGCCCTACCTTCCATCCTTCATCCATCACGACAGGCCCGCCCTTGAACATCCTCTTGCTGGAAGACGTGCACGCCAGTGCCGACAGCGTGCTGCAGGGCATGCCCCGCGCCGAGATCGTGCGGCTGCGCCACGCCCCCCCGCCGACCGAGCTCAGGTCGCTGCTCGCCGACGCGCAGGTGCTCGGCGTGCGTTCGCGCACCGTGCTCGATGCCGAGGCATTCGCGCGCGCGCCGCGGCTGCGCGCCGTGGGGGCCTACTGCACCGGCACCAACAACATCGACCTGAGGGCGGCCGCCGAGCGTGGCATCGCCGTCTTCAACGGCCCGTTCTCCAACACGCGATCGGTTGCCGAGCTGGTGATCGGCCACGCGATCCATCTGCTGCGCCGGGTGCCGGAGCGGCACGCCGCGGCGCGGCGGGGCGAGTGGCTGAAGGACTCGGCCGGATCGAACGAGATCCGCGGCAAGACGCTGGGCATCGTCGGCTACGGCAAGATCGGCACGCAGACCGGCCTGCTCGCGGAAGCCATCGGCATGCGCGTGATCTTCCACGACGTGGAGGCGCGGCTACCGCTGGGCAATGCCGCGCCGGCGGCGAGCCTGCAGGCGCTGCTCGAGGAAGCCGACGTGGTGACGCTGCACGTGCCGCAGACACCGCTGACGCGCAACCTGGTCGACTCGCACCGCCTGGCGCAGATGAAGCCCGGCGCCGTGCTGGTCAACCTCGCACGAGGCCACGCCGTCGACATCGCGGCCCTGCACGACGCGCTGAAGGAAGGCCACCTGCGCGGCGCGGCCATCGACGTTTTCCCGGTGGAACCGACCGGGCGCGACCAGCCGTTCGAGTCGCCGCTGCGCGAACTCGACAACGTGATCCTCACGCCGCACGTCGGCGGCTCGACGATCGAGGCCCAGCGCAACCTGGGCGTGGAAGTCTCCGAGAAGCTGCGCGATTACCTGCTGCTGGGAGCGGTGCGCGGCAGCGTCAACCTGCCGGAGGTCGGCGCCGGGCCGATCCGCGGGGCCTCACGCCTGGTGCACCTGCACCGCGACCAGCCGGGCGTGATGTCGCACCTCAACGGCGTGCTGGCGGATGCGGGCCTGAACGTGGCGCAGCTCCACCTGGAGACCGACCGCGGCCTGGGTGTGGCGGTGGTGGACCTGAACCGCGCACCCGACGCGCCGACCCTCGCGGCCGTCCGGGGCATCGAGGCGACGCTGGCCGCGTTCCTGGCGCTGGCCGGGACGGCATAGCCGCCGACGGGGCGGTCATTCCCGCTCGATGCGTAGCGGCAGCGAAGAGTAGCCGCCCGTGGGATAGAGCGCCCTGACGGGCGCCTTTCCCGGAACGATCTCCAGCGACCGCACCTGCGCCAGCAATGCCTCCATGACGATGCGCAATTGCAGGCGCGCCAGCGGCGCTCCGGGGCAGACGTGGATGCCGGCGCCATACAGCAGGTTCAGCGAAGGGTCGCGCTCGGGCCGGAACTCGTCGGGATCGCCGAACACCGCCTCGTCGCGATTCGCCGATGCCCATAGGAGCGACAGCCGGTCACCAGGCTCGAAGCGCGCACCGCCGATCTCGACCGGTTCCCGCACCACCCGCCGGTTCGCGATCAGCGGCGCATCCATGCGAAGGATCTCGTCGATGGCCGCGGGCAGTCCGGCCGGATCCGCGCGCAACGACGCGAGCAGTTCGGGATGGGATGCGAGGTATCGGGCCAGGATGCCGACGCAGGCGGCCATCGTCGAGAGCTCACCGACCGTCCAGTTGCGCACGATGCTCACGATCTCCGCGTCCGAGAGCGGCCTGCAGTCGATCCGCTCCCGGGCGAGCCGCGTGGTCACGTCGGTACCGGCAAGCCCGTCGGCGCGGCGCAGCGCAAGCTGCGTCCGGATGTGGGCATCGAACTCGAAAGCGATGTCCGCCATCGCGGCGCGGTCCTGGGCCAGCGTGGCCGCGTGGTTCTTGCGGACCCAGTCGCGCAAGGGCTCGTGCAGCGTGTCCGGCCAGCCCATGAAAGCGCACAGCATGCGCATCGTGCAGTCGCGCGCGAAATCCATCCACTCCAGTTCCGCGCTGTCCGGCAGGCTATCGACCAACTCGCGCACGATGGTGCGGCACCCGGGCTCGAACGTGGCGAGCGCCTGCGCGTCGAAGTACGGCTCGATCAGTCGCCGCCAGGCGGTGTGCTGCGGCGGGTCCATGCCGTTCGGCACGTTCAGGTGGCTGGAGGCCTGGCTGCTGAACGTCGCCGGATCGCGCAGCACGCACACTACGTCGGCGTGGCACAAGAGCGACGAATGCAGGAAGTCACTGTGCGCCACCGGGCAGCGGCGGCGCAGCGCGTCGTAGGCCTTGATCTGGTCTGCCTGGACCTCGGCGGATCGCGGATCCCAGGTCGGCACGGATTGGCTCGCGGTCCTGTCAGCCATCCTTGCCGTCCATCCGCGTGCTGGTGAGCCAGGGCGTGTAGATGAAGAGGTAGATCAGGAAGGCCGCGCTCCAGGCCGCGGCCGCGCCGGCCACGAGGTGCAGGAAGAACTGCGGAACCACCAGCGGCAGGATGGCGCGGCACACGGCGGCGCCGAGCACCAGCCCATAGGCGGCCACTTCCAGGCGCGAGACCTGCAGCGGCCGGCCGGTGTGCCCGCGCGCGGTCCGCGTGAGCATGCCGATGATCAGCCCGCCGGTCGCGCCCACGGCCAGCGCGTGCACACCGGCCGACACGGGCACGACGCCGAGCTGCGCAGCCGCGAGCAGGAGGAACCCGACCGGCAGCCAGGCATGGGAGACATGCAGGATCCACAGGACCGGCCGGCCGCCAGTCACGAAGGGGCGCCAATGCCATTGCCGCAGCAGTTGCAGCGCGGCGGCGGCGCTGAGCACGGCCGCGGTGAGCGCCGGCGGCGCGCCCAGCACCCACAGTGCCAGCCCGGCGACGACCGCGGCCAGCGCCGCCTGGGTCAGGCGCGGCTGCGCTGTGATCGTCAGCCCGGGCGTCGCGTTGGCCGTGAACGCGGGAATGACACGCCCGGCGATCACGCATTCGATCACGACGATCAGCGCCAGCGCAGCGTAGAGGGCACGAACCGGGGACACATCGACGATGCCCAGCACCGCCAGGTGAAAGACGATGTTCGCCGCCGCCAGGGTGGCGAGGACGCCGGCCAGCGGCAGGTTGCGGCGATTGCCGGCGCGCCACAGCACCCGCCCGAAGATGCCCGCCACCAGGGGCAGCAAGGCGATGTCCAGCATCGCGTACACGACGTAGGGCGCGCCCAGGGCCGACAGGCGCGCGGCAATCCAAAGCAGCGCGAGGGCGCCGAGCGCCACGCCGCGGGGGGTCGGCAACCCGGTCCAGGCCTTGCCCGCGGTCAGCAGGAAGCCGATGACGACCGCTGTCGCGAAGCCGTAAAGGAGTTCGTGCGCATGCCATAGCAACGGGGGCACCGTCAGCCCGATCGTGAGGTACCCGAGCAGCATCGCCGCCCACAAGGGAACGGCCAGCGCCGCGAACAGCGCCGCCAGCAGGTAGAAAGGCCGGAAGCCCAGGCGCAGCAGCGGGATGCCCTGCGGTGGGGCGGGAACGGATGTGGTGGGGATGGAAATCGTCGGGTGCGTCACTGCGGGACCGGCGGGCCTGGGACCTGCGCCGCCTTTAACATTCATGTAGAATGAATCTTATACCAGCGCGGCCGTCGGCGCAACCCGATGGCACCCCTTCCGGAGATGATCGAATGCGGCTTGCCGAATACACCGACCACACGCTGCGCGTGCTGATGCACTGCGCCGCGAACCCCGGCCGCCTGATCACGATCGCCGAAGTGGCGCAGGCGCAGGAAATCTCCAAGAACAACCTGATGAAGATCGTCAGCGACCTGGCGCGCCAGGGCGTGCTCGAAACCATTCGCGGGCGCAGCGGCGGTGTGCGGCTCGTGAAGCCGCCCTCCGAGATCCGCATCGGTGACGTGGTGCGCGGGTCGGAGACCGACTTCCGCCTCGTCGAGTGCTTCGACGACACCACCAACGCCTGCACCATGTCCGCGTCGTGCGGGCTCAAGGGCCTGTTCGGTCGCGCCCTTGCTGCGTACCTGCGCGAACTGGACGCCGCCACGCTGGCCGACATCGTGCCGCCGCCGCGCCGCCCGGCCAGGCAGGCCGGCGCCGTCATTCCGATCCACGCCGCCAAACGGGCGGCGAGCCGCCGAGCCTGAGGCCCCCCATGAACAGCAGCACCCGCTTCCCCGATTTCTTCGCCAACGCGCCACGCATCATCGTGCGCGACCCGCTGGCCGACTTTCTCGGCGCCGCGGTGGGCGGCGTCATCGAGTACAGCTACGCGGACGCCGTCAAGCTCGCCGGGCATTCGTGCCCGACGGTGGCCTCGGCATTCCTGATGGCGCGCGCCGGGTTGGCGGCGCTGTATCCCGGCGCACTGCCCGAACGCGGCGGAGTGCGCGTCGACATGCCCGATCCCGCCGACGAGGGCGTGAGCGGCGTCATCGGCAGTGTGATCGGCATGATCACCGGCGCCGCCGGCGCGGGCGGCTTCCACGGCATTGGCGGCCGCTTCGACCGGCGCGGGCTTCTGGCGTTCGGCCTGGCCGAGATGGCCGGCCCGCGCTTGTCGCGGATCGACACCGGCGCGGCCGTGTCGGTGTCCGTGCGCATGGAGCGGGTCCCTGGCGATCCGCGGATGCGCGGGCTGTTGCAACAGTGCATGACCGGTACTGCGACGGCCCAAGAGGAAGCGCAGTTCCGCGCGTTGTGGCAGGACCGGGTGCGGCGCCTGCTCGTCGAGCATGGCGACGACCCGCAGCTCGTGGTCGTGGAGCCGCTCTAACACCGAATGGTGCTGTGCCAGGGGCGGGATGTACAAAACAAATGTACTTCCGCACACAGCGCCGCGCGAGCATCCAGGCAGTTCAAAGCTGCATACTCCCCAGTGTATGTGAGAACCTTCCGTTTCCTTTGATACGCCGGCAGCCCCGTTCGCAACGGCAGGGGTGCATGGAAGAAATGTACTTCGGGCTGCGAAGTCGCCTTTCACGAGGTGCATGAACCGCGCCATCGCGTTGATTCCAAACGCGAATCCGGGGCGCGGCCGAAGTGGCACGGGCCATGCTTCGAATTGGTTGCAAACAACCCTGTTGGCGCGAGGCAGCCGCCGACAACCCCACTCGAAGAGGATCACCATGAACACCCGTGCCAAGACCACCATCGCCGCCCTCTGCGCCAGCATGCTGCTCGCCCCCAGCCTGCTGGTGGGCGGACCCGCCCAGGCGGCGGACCAGCCCCTGGCCGCGGCCGCGCCGTCCGCGCCGGCCCACTACCCGAAGCGCGTGGACGTCAATTTCGTGAAACCGTACGCGGTGCTGCCCAAGCTCGATGGCGTCACCATCGTGGACGCTCGTCCGGCGGCGCGCAAGTACGACGTCGGCCACATCCCCACGGCCGTGAACATTCCGGATTCGCAGTTCGACAAGCTCGCGCCGGCGCTGCTGCCCAAGGACAAGGCGCAGCTGGTGATCTTCTATTGCGACGGGCCGGAATGCATCCTGAGCCACAACTCGGCGTTCAAGGCCGAGAAGCTGGGCTACACGAACATCCGCGTCTACGCGGACGGTTTCCCCGATTGGATCAGGAGCGGCGGCCTGCACGCCGTGAGCGTGGCGCACGTCAAGCAGCAGATGGACACGAAGGCTTCCCTGACCCTGGTCGATGCCCGGCCCAAGGACCGCAAGTACGACAAGGGCCACATCCCCGGCGCGATCAGCCTGCCCGATTCGCAGTTCGACAAGCTCGCGGCCGAGCGGCTGCCGGCGGACAGGGCATCGCCCGTGTACTTCTATTGCGACGGCCTGGCCTGCAAGCTGAGCAACGACTCCGCCGACAAGGCGATCAAGCTCGGCTACACCAACGTGAGGGTGGTGCCGGAAGGCTATCCGGGTTGGGAGGCCGCCTTCGGCCCCGGGCCGGGCGCCTCGGTGGCGGGCGCCGCCGCCGCTCCGGCCATCGTGGCGGGCAAGGAGGTGGGGACGATAGCGGTCGCTTCGTTCGAACGCATCTTCAAGGAAGCGCCGGCCACCGTCCACCTCGTCGACGTGCGCGAGCCGCAGGAGTTCGCGTCCGGCACTTTCAAGGGGGCGATCAACGTGCCGATCAACACGCTGGAGAAGAAGATTGCCCAGCTGCCGGCCGACAAGCCCATCGTGTTCTTCTGCGGCGCCGGCGGGCGCAGCGGCGAGGCGCACGACATGGTCCGCATGTCCCGCCCCGAGCTCAAGACCGTGTTCCTCGACGCCACCATCAAGTGGACCGCCGCCGGGGAATACACCATCGCCGGAAACTAGATCTACTGGAGCTTCACATCCTCGGCAAAGGTGATGTGAAGCTTCAGCCCGGGGACGTCCAGTGTCATCGTCGCGGGAAACGTCTCCGTGCCCGCGATGGCGCCGGCCTGGGCCAGGGCCGCCACGGCCTGCTCGATCTCGCGCTGGGAACTCACGCCCACCGTCCTGAGGAACTTCCGCAGGCTGGCGTTGAAGACTTCGGGGTCCATGCTGCACTCCGTTCGTGGAAAACCGAACGATGCCATTGCAGCAGCCCCTGCCGGACAAAGGCGGTTTGCGTGGTGGGGCCATTGAGCGCGGGGGCGCGGCATTGGCTGCCGCCAGCGCACCGGAAGCCGCGGCACGAAGAAGCCGCTGAAAGGCCGGGCATTCGTCGTGGCCTGGGGCTGGGCATACGGCGGCGTGCCTCAGGCAACGCGATCCCTCCGGAGCAGCACCGCGGCGCTCCTTCGGATGTCGTGTGCGGACCGGCTGCTTCAACCCGCGACGTAAGGCTGCTCCGGCACGGGCATGTGGAAACTCGCATTCAGCGCGTTCCACGCGCGAATGGCAGCCACCGAGAAGGTCAGCTCCGCGATTTCGGCATCGCTGAAGTGGCGCTTGACTTCCTCGAAATCGGCATCGCCCGGCGCGCGGTGCGGAATCGCATTCACGGCTTCCGCCCATTGCAGCGCCGCACGATGCCTGTCGTCGAAGAACCGTCGCGCCTCCCGCCAGCCGGCCAGCGCATTGAGCTGCCGCGGCTCCATGCCCTGCTTGACCAGGTCCGCCCAGTGCATGTCGATGCAGAACGCGCAGCCGTTGATCTGGCTGATGCGCAGGTTGACGAGCTCCTTCAGGCGCTTGTCGAGCGCGCCGCCGGCCGTCTGGGAAAACTGGGCGAGGGCCTTGGCGGATTGGGGGGCGAGGGCGTGATAGTTGAGGCGAGGCGACATGGAAAGGCTCCTGTGGGTTCGTCGATGGGAAAGGAGCGTGGGTTGAACGCTCCTCGCTTCCCAGACGCGCCGGCGCGCCGCCTTGTGACAGGACCAAGGCCGGCGGATGCGTCAGGCCGAGACGTTCACCAGCTTGTCCGGATTGCGGATGGCGTAGATCGCCACGATGCGCTCGCCGTCGATCACCACCGCGTTGACCGATTCCAGCCGGCCGTCGATGTAGCGCAGGAGCCCCGGCTCGGCGTTGACCATGGCGAGGCGGTAGCGAAGGCGCGGCCCATAGCGAAGCGCATGTGCCCAGTACAGGTTCGTGACGCGCTCGCCCCCGTGCATGCCGCCGGCCACCGACGGCACCTGGCCGCCGCCATCGCCGATGGCCTGCACGTCATCGGCCAGCAGCGCGCGAATGGCGGCGCGCTGCCCGCTCTGCGCCGCAATGACGAACTTCTCCAGCAGGCGCCGATGCGTCTCCGCCGGCACCTCGAAGCGGGGCCGCTCCTGCCGCACCCGCTCGCCGGCGCGGTGAACCAGCTGGCGCACGGCGGATTCGCGCTTGTCCAGCATCTCGGCGATTTCGCGGTAGTCGTAGTCGAACACCTGGCGCAGCAGGAAAGCCGCACGCTCCTCGGGGCCCAGCCGCTCCAGCAGGTGCAGGAAGGCCACGGACAGGTCGCTGGCCAGCTCCGCGGCCGTCTCGGGCGTGCGCTCTTCCACCTGCACGATAGGCTCGGGCAGCCAGGACCCGGTGTAGGCCTCGCGTTCGCTGCGAGCCGCCCTCAGGCGGTCGATCGCCAGCCGCGTGACCACCGTCACCAGCCATGCCTCGGCGGATTGCATGGCCGCGTGGTCGGCGTCGCGCCAGCGCAGCCAGGCATCCTGCAGCACGTCCTCGGCGTCCGCACGCACGCCCAGCATGCGGTAGGCGATGCCGAAGAGGCGAGGACGCAGGCCGTGGAACTGGACGGTTGGGGCGGGATCGTGGGGCATGGCGGCTGGGGCTCTGGTCCAGCTTAGACGAAACACCTGCGGGACTTGTGACAGGCTGGATCAGCTCTTCATGACCGGGCTGTCACCCGGCGGATGGATGCCGCGAGTCGCCGGACTCCGGATTCGATCCGCTCCGGGTTCAGCAACGCGTATCCGAGGACAAGGCCGGCGCTTTTCCTGCCGATGTCGGCTCCCCGCCGCGGAAGGTAGAGCGGCCCCAACGGGTACACCCGCACCCGCTCACGCTCCGCCTCGGCCACCAGCTCGGCTTCGCGGTCGCCGGGGACATCGTGAATCCAGGTCACCAGGTGAAGTCCGCTGGACGCCCCTGCGACCGTCACGCGCCCCCGCAAATGACCCTCCAGGGCTTCCAGCAGCGCGGTGCGCCTGGCCTCCTGCAGGCGGCGGATGCGGCGCAGATGCCGCTCGTAGGAACCATCCTCCAGCAACAACGCCAGCGTGCGCTGCGCATGCGAAGCGGCATGCCGGTCCGCGAGCTGCTTGGCGGCTGCAATGGAGTGGATAAGCTGCGGCGGCACGATCATGTAGCCGAGCCTCAGTACAGGGGACAAGGTCTTCGAAAAGGTCCCGATGTAGATGACGGTACCCCGGGCGTCCAGTGACTGCAGGGTAGGCTCGGGACGCACCGAGTAGCGGTACTCGCTGTCGTAATCGTCCTCCAGCACCCATGCCCCGGTCTGCGCGGCCCAGTTCAGGAGCGCCTGGCGCCGGGGCATCGGGAGAAAAGCACCCAGCGGAAACTGGTGCGTGGGCGTCACATACGCCAAGGCTGCGTTCCGCACGCGAGCCAATAGCCCGGTCTTGAGGCCCCACTGGTCGACGGGGATGCCGAGCAGCCGCGCCCCCACGGCACCGAATACGTGGTGGGCCATCCGGTAACCCGGGTTCTCCACGATGGCCAGGTCGCCGGGATCGAGCAGAACCCGTGCGCACAGATCCAGCGCCTGCTGCGAACCGTTGACGATCACCAGCTGGTCCGGATGGCACGAAATGCCCCTCGCGCGTGCCAAGTAGGCATGCAGGGCTCGACGCAGACCTGGGTCGCCTCGAGGATCGGAATACTCCAGCCTGGGCGGGCGCTCCCGCTCCACGCAGCGCGACGCCTTCATCCAGGCGAGGGTCGGGAAGTCCGCGCCGGCGAGCGCGCCGTACCTGAAGTCGATGTGCCCGGCGGGCGCAGGCGCGCCGGGAAGCGCCAGGTTCCTGGCGCGTTCACCGAACGCCGAGAGGCGTGCCTGGGAAGGATTCTGTCGATCGCCGCGGCCGCCGCGTCGCACCTCCGTGGCGGACATGGCCCCCGCCGCGACGCGGCTGCTGGCGCCGCGACGTGTCTCGATGAAACCCTCGGCGGCAAGTTGCTCATGGACAGCGCTGACGGTCGTCCTGGACAGGCCCCTTTCCTCCGCGCACGCGCGCGTCGAAGGCAGGCGCGCCCCCGCACCGTATGTCCCATCGAGCACACGGGCCCTGATCTCTTCGTACAGGGCACGCCCTCGACCCCGTCGGAGTTGGTCGTCCATGGCGATACCTTCGCAAACTGGCCCGGAAAAATCATCGGGAAGTGGCTGTTTTCATCATGCCACATGCGGGGGACACTCGAAGCCTTTCGCCCATCCGGAACCCACACCATGTACCTGCCCGAACATTTTGCCGAACGCCGCGAGGAGGAACTCCGGCGGATCGTGCATGACTTCCCCCTCGGCACCCTCGTCACGCAAGCGGGCGGGGCGTTGGATGCCAATCACATTCCCTTCGAACTGGATGCGGAGAGGGGCGCGTGCGGTACGCTGCAGGGCCACATCGCGCGCGCCAACCCCTTGTGGACGGAAGTTGCGAACGATTCGCAGGTGCTGGTCATCTTTCGGGGTCCCCATGGCTACATTTCGCCGAGCTGGTACCCCAGCAAGCACGAAACCCACCGTCACGTGCCCACATGGAACTACGAGGTCGTCCACGCCCACGGCAAGCTGCGCATCATCGATGAGCCGAAATTCGTGCGGGGTGTGGTGGCCCGCCTTACTCGAACGCATGAGGCTGGCGAACCGCGTCCCTGGAAAATGGGCGACGCGCCGGCGGACTACCTCGAGGACATGCTGAAGCTGATCGTCGGCATCGAAGTGGAGGTCTCACGCCTGGAAGGAAAACGAAAGCTTGGACAGAACCGCGCCGCCCGCGACCTGGAGGGCGCCGTGCATGCCCTGCGGGACCGCGGCCAACCGGAACTTGCCGCGGCCATGGCGGGCGCGAGCGTCAGGCGCTGACGGCTATTCGTCGGGCGAGACGGAAAGCCAGGCGGCGCGCTCGAGAGCGCCGCGGGTGGCCGGCGCCACACTCGGGCTGGGCTGCTTGACCCAGTGAGCGGTCAGCGATATGGCCGGCGCGAACACGAGGGCGACCCAGAGGGCGAACGGCATCTTGCGCATCTGCCCCTCCGCGACCCTTTGCGACACCCACTCGCTCAGCACGCGGAAATTGTCTTCGCGCTCCTTCGTCCATTCCCCCTCCTCCGACAGGTGGCCGCCCCTGCGCAACTCATGCAACAGCCGGGCGCGATCGGGATGGGCGACGACCCAGTTGACATAGGCGCGAACCATGCCCCGCACTCCGGCCTCGGCGGCCGTCCGCTCCCCGATGGAGGGCAGCAGGGCGCTGTGGAAGTCACGAAGGGTATACGCATACAGCACGTCCGCCAGCCTGGCCTTCGTGGGGAAGTGGTGATAGAGGCTTCCGTTGCTGACGCCGGCGCGCTGCCGCACCATGTCCATCGACGACGCCGCGAACCCGTGCTCGAGAAACACCTGCGTTGCCGCGTTCAGGAGTCTTGCCTGTGTCGATAGCGGGTCCATGGCAGCAGACTTTACCCTACGTCCCGCAGGGTCGCCGCGGTGTGGAGCAATTCTCTAGAGTATAACTCTATACCTGCCGTCCCTGCGCTTGTCCAATGTCACATCACATCCAATACGCCAGCCGGCCACATGCGGCACAGTACATGGCCGGCACCTTCTGTCCCGCGTGGCCCAACGGGGCGTTGCGGCCGATTCCCGCGCTGTCCGCGAGCTGGCAAGCCAATCGCACACCGGCGCGCGACATCGAGGACTTCACGCGCCTCTGCGGCCTGCCCACGGCCCCGGGCCGGCTCCCGCCGCTCTTCGTCCACGCCACGTCCTTCCGGCTGCAGATGTCGCTGCTGGCCCACCGGAAATCACCCTTCGCGATCTGGCGTGTGCTGCAGGTGCGCAATCAGCTCCTGGATCTGGTAACCGTCGCCGCGGATGTCCCCCTCGCATTCGAATGCCGCGTGCACGCGCATCGCGGTCTCCCGAAGGGGCTCGAGGTCGACCTGCATACCCGGACCCTCGTCGCGGGCACACTCGTCGCCGAGAGCCTGAACACCTTCTACGTACGCGGGTTCCCCTGCGCTCAGGACCGCAACGTCTCCGCATTTCCGCCGCCGCCGGCGACGGAATCCGTCGCGGCCTGGCTGATGCGCTCCGGCGCGTCATGGCGCTTCGGCGCGCTGACGGGGGACTACAACCCGGTGCACATGTGGAGCCCGTACGCTCGCCTGATGGGATTTCGCCGCGCCTTCTTCCACCCGCTGCGTGTGGTGGGACACAGCCTTGCCCGGTCCGGCCTCCACGACATGGGAAGCCCGCGGCGGGTCGACGTGTGGATGAAGGGCCCCGTGTATCACGACACAGCCGTGGAGCTGCGGCGGGGCGTGACGGACCGGGGCACCGCCCTCGCGCTGCTCACTGGGGACGACCCACGCCCGGCTGTTGTTACGCAGGTCCGGCACTGCAATGACCGCGACAGGATCGTCGCCATGCCTGACAACGATGCATAACTTCATGACCCAATGCTGCATTGCGGGGGGCGGGCCGGCCGGATTGATGCTGGGCTACCTGCTCGCCCGCGCCGGTGTCGAAGTCGTGGTGCTCGAGAAGCACGCCGACTTCCTGCGGGACTTCCGCGGCGACACCATCCATCCCTCCACCCTCACTTTGCTCGATGACCTGGGCCTGCTCGAAGCGTTTCTGCGGCTTCCGCACCAGGAGGTGGCGCAGCTGACGGCGGACGTCTATGGCCGCGTCGTCACCATCGCCGATTTCCGGCACGTGGCGGCCGCACGGCAGTTCCTCGTCCTCGTCCCGCAGTGGGATTTCCTCGACTTCATCGCCGCGCAGGCGCGAGACCTGCCCAACTTTTCGCTGATGATGGGAACGAAGGCGCGTCGCGTGCTGGAGGACCGGCAGCGGATCGTCGGGGTCGAGGCCGAAGGGCCGGACGGCGTCTTCACGGTGACGGCCCCGTTGGTCGTCGCGGCGGACGGACGCCACACGACGTTGCGGGGAAGCGCCGGGCTGGGCAGCGACGACCTCGGGGCGCCGATCGACGTGCTGTGGTTCAGGCTGCCGCGCGATCACGCGCGGGACCGCGCGGAAACCGGCGGAGTCATTCGCCGCGGCACGATGGTCGTCACGCTGAACCGTGGCGACTACTGGCAGTGCGCGTACGTCATCCCCAAGGGCGCGCTCCAGTCCCTCAAGGAGCAAGGCATCGACGCCTTCCGCCAGCGCGTGGCGGCGGCGGCCACCTTCCTGTCCGACAGGATCGGAACGCTTACCGGCTGGGACGATGTCAAGTTGCTGAGCGTCCAGCTCAGTCATATGCCCCAGTGGTATCGCGACGGTTTCCTCTGCATCGGCGATGCCGCGCACGCCATGTCGCCCATCGGAGGCGTGGGGATCAACCTGGCCATCCAGGATGCCGTCGCCGCCGCCAACCTGCTCGCCCGCCCGCTCCTGGACGACCAACTCACCGGGGAGCATCTCGCCGCCGTGCAGCGTCGGCGGCAGTGGCCCGCGCGAGTGACGCAGCGTTTCCAGAGAGCCCTGCAGGACGGCGTGCTGGCGCCCGTGTTGGCCGGGCTGGGGACGCCGGACGATCTGCCCCTGCAGTTGAAGCTCCTCGATCGTTTCCCGATGTTGCGGCGGCTGCCTGCCCGGTTGATCGGTATCGGCATCCGGCCTGAGCGGATTCGAACAGGGCCTGTGGCCTCCCCTCACCCCGCTCCATGACGCGCCACTTCCCGCAACAAGGCGTTGAATCGCGCCGGTTCCTCGAACGGCGGGTTGTGACCCGATTGCTCGAACCAAACAAGGCGCTTGCCGGGCGCCTGCAACGACGCGAACCAGCGCGCGGCAAGCTCGGAAGAGACATGGCGGTCGTGCCTGCCGAGGACGAGCAACACCGGAACGCCCAGGCGTGGGACGGTCTTGTCCAGCGCGACCTGCAGGTACTCACGCCACAGGGCGCGCAGGGAAAAGCGGTTGCCCAGCCCGAAGAGCGCGAGGTCGAGCAGGTTCGCCTCGCTGGCACGCAACGCCGCCATGATCAGGTCGCCCTTGTCCAGGCCGCCGGCGAAGAGCCCGCCGAACCTTGCGGTCCAACCCTCCAGCTCCAGTGCGGCATCGACGCCGAACGGAGGATTGCCCAACCCGGCCAGCGCGGTAATGGCCCGATCGTCCCGGCGCTGGCGCGCCTGTTCGAGCGCAAATGCCAGCTCGGCTTCCTGCGCGGCAACGACGTTCACGACCTGCGCCACGCCAATGTAGCGCGCGACCTTCGCGGGATGCCGCTGCGAATAGAGCACGCCCAGTACGGTGCCCCAGGAGTGCCCGAGCAACACCACCTTGTCCTCCCCGAACCTGCGCAGCAGCAGGTCGACCAGCCGATCAAGGTCGTCGAGGATCTGCGCAATGCTCATGCTGGCGGCATCGAGCTGGGGGCGCCACGACCGCCCGGTGCCGCGTTGCTCCCAGTAGCACACGAGGTAATCCTGTTCCAGGTCGGTGTTGAAGTGGCGCAACAACGCTGATTCGCTGGCGCCCGGGCCCCCGTGCAGGATGAGCAGGATGGGATTGCGCACGCTGCGGCCCCGCAGCCAGACACTCTGCTCCACGCCATTGATCACCACGCGCTCCATGGCGGCCAGGCTGCCTTCCAGGGGACGGCCGGCGGCGTCAACGAACTGCGGGGTGCTTCGGCAGCCGGCCAGCACGGGCAACAGGGCGCCAGCCAGGAAGGCCCGGCGCCCGCGTAAGGGGTTGTTGGCGCAATCTACGGATTTCTCATCAAAACGCATGGGCTTGCTTCCATCAAGATTCAAATATGCAACGAGCTTACAGGGCTTGCACGGCACAGCCAGGTGTGCGGCTTGGTCTTTCGAATGTCCACTGGCGATCTCCGGTTGATCGAAATCAAAGATGTACCGATGGTACATTTATATAGATCAACACATAGAAAGGAGTATTCGTGCAAAGCATCGCATTGCAGATCACCGCCGGCGCACTGGCCGTGCTCACCGCCGGCTTCGCCTGGGTCATGTACACCTCCGGCGGCCCGTTGCGCTCCGAGGCCGCAACGCACGCGGCCTATCGTCTGCGGCACATCCTGTTCCTCGCTGCCCTTGTGGCCGGGGCAGCGATTGCGGCGGCGACCCTCTTTCCGTGGCCGCACGACGCCCACGCGAGCGCGATCACGCGAAAGATCGATGTCAAGGCCAGGCAGTGGGCGTGGGAGCTTTCCGGACAACAGGCCGCCGTGGGCGACGTCGTGGAGTTCACGCTCACCACCAGCGACGTCAGCCACGGCTTCGGGCTGTATGACCCCGACAACAGGCTGGTGGCGCAGATGCAGGTCATGCCGGGATTTACCAACAAGGTCCGCCACCAGTTCGACAGGCCGGGCAAGTACCAGATCCTGTGCATGGAGTATTGCGGCCTCGCGCACCACGCCATGGTGGCGCACATCGATGTCGCCGTAACCGGCGCCGCCGCGTCGAAGTAAGGAAACGAGATATGAACACAGTCGTGCTGGACACCGACACCGGAACCGGAACCGACGCCACGCCGATGGCGCTTGACAGACCCGTTTCGCCCGCGGGGGCGAGCCATGTGCACCCCGGGGTGCGGGCCTACCTCGCCACTTCGCTGGTGCTGCTGGTGCTCATGATGCTGGCCGGGCTGGCGATGCGTGCGGCGCAGGCCGGGTGGTTACCCGTTCCCCTGGACCGTTTCTACCAGCTCATGACCCTGCATGGAGCCGGCATGGTGGGCCTGGCCGGCCTGGCAGGCGCCGCGATCATGTGGCACTTCCTCTCCCGGCAGGTCCGCCTGAGCGAGGGCATCCTGTGGGCCAACTTCATCCTGTTCCTGCTCGGTGTGGCGATGATCCTCGCAGCGATCCTCGTGGGCGGCTACGCGGGCGGATGGACCTTCCTCTGGCCGCTGCCCGCCATGTCGATGGGCGTGTGGAGCCCGCATGCCGCGGCCGGCTTCATCGGCGGGCTGCTCCTGATCGGTGTCGGCTTCCTGCTGTTCTGCCTGGACAGCGGCCTGGCCATCACACGGACGTACGGCAGCCTGTGGGCCGGCCTCGGCGTCGACCAGTTGATCAGCGGCCGGATCGACACGGCACACCCCCCGGTCGTGGTGGCCAGCTCGATGTCCGTGATCGTCAACACGGTCGGCATCCTCACCGGGGCGGTGGTTCTGGTCGTGACGCTCGTGAATCTCTACGTCCCGGCCTTTGCCATCAACGCGCTGTTGGCGAAGAACCTGATCTACTTCTTCGGTCACGTGTTCATCAACGCGACGATCTACATGTCGGTCATCGCCGTGTACGAGTTGCTGCCGCTCTATGCAGGGCGCCCCTGGAAAGCGAGCCGCCCGTTCTATGCAGCCTGGGCCGCAGCCACCGTCTTCGTGATGGCGGTCTACCCGCACCACCTGCTGCTCGATGGCGTGATGCCCGCGCCGCTGCTCGTACTGGGACAGATCGTTTCCTATCTCAGCGGGATCCCGGTGCTGCTGGTCACTGCCTACGGCGCATTGATGCTCGTGCATCGCTCGGGCATTCGATGGAAAGCGCCGGCGCTGTGGCTGATGCTCGCCATCTACGGCTGGTCGGCCGGCGTCATTCCGGCCATCGTCGACGGGACCATCGTGGTCAACAAGGTGATGCACAACACCATGTGGGTGCCCGGCCACTTCCACCTCTACCTGCTCCTGGGACTGTTGCCCATGGTGATCGGCTTCTGCCTGCATTTCTTTGCCGGCGAACCGTCCGGCACGGCAGGCCGAGGGCGCGGGCTCGTCGCCCTCTATCTCGTGGCGGGTGCGGTCTTCGGCGCGGCCTTCCTGGCCCAGGGATGGTCGAGCGTGCCGCGGCGCTGGGCCGAGCACTGGCCGCAGTGGGTCGCGGGCGACCAGGTGGCAACCATCGCGGCGATCGGCCTCGTGCTCTGCACCGTGCTGCTGGTGGCGACCGTGCTCATCCGGATGGCGAGGCCGGCCCATGTGGCGCAGGCTTGAAGCGGCGGCGCCATCGCTGCTGCTCGCGGCAATCGTTGCGGGGTTCGGCGCGCTGGCGGTGGCTCTCACCGAAGGGGGCCGCGCGTTCACGTCAGAGGCCTGGCGCAGGCTGCGGATCGAGCATGCGCCCGTTGCGCTGCCCGACGTCGCTTACCTGGATGAGCGGGGCCACGCTGGGCGACTGAAGGACCTGTGCGGGGCACCCCTGGTCATCGACTTCGTCTACACGCGCTGCCCGACGGTGTGCAAGGCGGCCGGCGCGCTGTCGTCGCAGCTCGCACGGCGCCTGGCGAATGCCGGCGTGCATGCTTCAGTGCTCTCGCTGTCCATCGATCCAGCCTACGACACGCCGCTGCAGCTTTCTGACTTCAAGCGCCGCAGCGAGCCCGAACCCAGTTCGTGGCGGGCGCTGGCGCCGGTCTCGGCGCGCGAGCTCGAGCTGCTCCTGCGTCAACTTGGCGTGGTCGTCGTTGCCGACGGCCAAGGGGGGTTCGAACACAACGCAGCGTTTCACCTGGTCGACCGCCAGTGCCGCGTCGCGAGGATCGTGGACCTGGAGGACCTGAATGGCGCCGAAACCTTCGCCCTCGCCGCGCGTTGAGCCGCGGCCGGTCCGGCTGGACCGCATCGGGCTGCTGTGCGCCGGGGCGGTGTGCGCACCCGGCTCCGCGGCGTGGCTCGAGTCCGCCATGCTGTCCCACATGCTGGTGCAGATCCCCGTCCTGGTGACCGCCGGCTTTCTGGTCGGGACCCATTGGCGGCGTGCCAGCAACCGGGTGCGTGCGCTCGGCAGGGCTTTTCGATGGCCGCTCGTGGCAACCGCGGGCGGGACCCTGATGTTGTGGATGATCCCGCGCCTGCTCGACGAAGCGGTTGCGAGCCCCGTGGTCGATGCGGTGAAGCTGGCCAGCCTGTTCGCAGCGGCCGGTGTGCCGCTCGGCCTGGGCTGGCCGGAGTTGGGCCCGGTGGCGCGCGGCGTCATCCATGTCGAGGCACTTTCCACCTGCTGGAGGCTCGGCTGGCTGTATCTCGACACGCCGCAGCGGCTGTGCAGCCAGTACCTCCTGGACGACCAGTACCGGGTCGGGACAGCGCTGCTGTTGCTCGGCGTGCCCTACGCCGCGAACCTTGCCGCGCTGGCCCTCTTCGGGCCGCGGCTTCGCGGCCCGCGTGCCGCAACGGAACACTGAGATGTACCAACACACCGTCGACGACTTCATACGGCTGGCACGCAAGAAGATCCAGCTGCTGCGGGAAATGCCGTCCGCCTTCTACGCAGGTGCGTTCGCCGGCGGCGCCTATGTGGGGCTGGCCGTGGCGCTCATCCTGAGCGTGGGCGCGTCGGTGCCCGCGCCGGTCCAGAAGCTGGCCATGGGCCTGACTTTCGCGATTGCGCTGATCCTCGTGGTCATTGCCGGCGCCGAGCTCTTCACGGGCTACACGATGTACATGACGCTCGGCCTGCTGGCACGCCGCGTGAACCTGTGGCAGGCGGGCTCCGCATCTGCGGCCTGCTGGTTGGGCAACCTGGCCGGCGCCATCACGGTCGCGGCCCTGTTCGCCGGTGGCGGCTCCAACGGTTTGCTGTCCGCCGCGGATTCGCTGCTGTACACCGTCGCGGAGGCCAAGATGCAGTCGCCCCCGGGCAGCCTGCTCGCCAAGAGCATCTTGTGCAACTGGCTGGTGTGCCTGGCACTGTGGATGTCCGGGCGGGTGACGGGGGACGTCGCGAAGTGCGTCGTCATCTTCTGGTGCCTGCTGGCCTTCATCGCCAGCGGTTACGAGCACAGCGTGGCCAACATGACGCTGCTCAGCCTTGCGGTGATCGGCCGTGGCGGCGACCTGCAGACGATCCACATGGCGATCTACAACCTGTTCTTCGTCACCATCGGCAACGTGGTGGGCGGGGCGGTCTTCGTTGCCGGCCTGTACTGGGTTGCCGATCGTGGCTGGACATTGCCGGCCGATGCAGGCCTTGTGCAGGCGCCTAGTTCGCGCGAGGGCGAGCGGAGCGACGCGCTGCGGCCGGAGCGGGACGCCCAGGTTTCGACGGGTCGGGCACCGGAATCCTGAACACCCGGGCGGTCGCGCCCGCCCGGGCATCGGCCGGGCGCCGGATCGCCTGGTCCAGGGTCATCGCATCGAGCTCTGCAAGGAACGCCGCCGTGGCCCGCTCGAACCCATGCCGCACATTGCAGACATCGAAGACCGCGCAGCCATGGTCCAAAGCCAGGTCATGGCAGGACACGACCGCAAAATCCTTCTCCGCCATGCGGACGATGGAACCCACCGTGATCTCCGACGGTTGGCGCGCGAGCCGCGCCCCGCCCGAGCGGCCGCGCTGGGTCACGATGAAGCCGTGGGTGCTCAGTTCATGCACGATCTTCATGAGGTGGTTGCGCGAAATGTCGTAAGCACGCGCAATTTCCTCGATGGTGGCAGCGCCCTGGTCGTCGTGGATCAAGGCAAGGTAGATCATCACCCGCAGGGTGTAATCCGTGTACAGCGTCAGTTTCATCGCAGGCTGGGCGTCCCAAAGAAAGGGACTGTAACGCCTGCGGCGAACCCATCCTTTGCGGATGGGCGGGGATGCAGCTACCCGGCCAGCTCCGGGATGCCACGCGCGAGGTCGGCGACGATCGTCGCGGCCGGCTCCACCTCGCGCACCAGGCCGACACCTTCGCCCGCGTAGAGCGCCATGGCCTCGACGTCACCGGACATGCCGCTGTGCGGCGCGGCGAAGTGGTAGCGGCTGATGCCAGAACCGTCCGGCCGGAGGGCGACCTGCTGTGCCTCGCCCGGGCGGTGCGGTGCCCGTGGCCGGCCCGCATTCGTCCAGGCGCGCACCGTGCTGTTGACCAGGACCCGATGCGGCGCCGCGGGCCAGCCGATGTCGAATGCCTCGCACCGGATCGCGCGGTCGCCCGTGGCGCGCAGGACTTCGTCTCGATACACGGGGTGCACGTCCGCCTCTCGCGCGGCAAGGAACCGGGTTCCGACCCACACCCCTGCCGCACCCAGTGCGAATGCCGCCGCCACTCCGCGACGGTCGGCGATGCCTCCCGCCGCGACGACGGGAAGCGGGCTGACGGCGTCGACAACCTGCGGCACCAGCGCGAGCGTTCCCATGGTGCCGCGCACATGCCCGCCCGCCTCCGCGCCTTGGGCGACGACGATGTCGAACCCGGCATCCGCGGCCCGTCTCGCTTCGTCCACCGTGCCGACCACCTGGGCCGACACGGCGCCGGCCAACGTGATCGATGGCAGATGTTCCGAGCCGTCACCCCAGAAGAACGAGACCAGGCCCACGCCACGGTCCAGCGCCCGCGCGAGCTGCTCTTCGACCGGGAAATCCAGCACGAAGTTGGCTCCCCAGTTCCTCTTGGTGAGGAGCCGCATCTTTTCCATGTCGCTTTCCTGTTGCCCGGCGTTCTTCCAGGTGAAGGACAACTGGCCCAGTCCACCGGCTTCGCAAACCGCCGCCGCAAGTTCCGGCGACGCCATGGAGCCGATGGGTGCCTGGAGAATGGGAAGCGTCATTCCGAGACGCAAAAAAACTGGGTGCATGGTTGTCCCTCGTTGCCAATTCGTGCTACTGGATGGCGCGTGCGGCGAAGATGCCACTCAGCATCGCGAGCGCCACCCCATACCCCGGATAAGTCGTCTGGCCGGCAAGGAACAATCCTTCGATGGACGTTTTGTGCGGGAAATGGGCCATCGCACTCGCGGCCGGGGAGAGGCCGTAGATGGCGCCTGCGTACAGACCCAGGTCTGCCTGGAACTCTCGCGGACTGCGGACACGGATCTCGGCGATATCCAGGGAATGCCAGCGTGACAGGAGCTCGATGACCCCGTCGGCGATCCCCCTGGCCCTGTCCACCGTCCACTCCTGTGCAGCAACGGCCTGGTCTATGCCCGGATAGCACTCGATGATGCTGCCGCCGTGTTCAGCCAGCTCCGGCATCGTCACGGTGGGGACGGCATAACAAAGCCAGCGCGCCGGGCCGGCGGCCGGCCGCAGGAGCGCGTCCAGGTCTTCCATGCGCGGGAGCCGGGCCATGAAGTGGCTGTCGGTATCGATTTTCGTGCGCAGCCCAAGCTGGATCGACAGCGCCTTTTGCGACAGGGGCGCGTTCCTCGCCTTGCGCCGCAGGGAAGAAGGCACGACTTGCGGATCGAGAAGGTGCAGGCAGGTGCCCATGCCGGAAACCGTCGACAGCACGGCGTCCGCCTTGACGTCTGCGCCGGCAGTGAGGACGCCGCGCGCGCGGCCGTTCTCCACGAGGATGCGCTGCACTCGCGAGTTCGCATGAAGCTTGCCGCCGAGGCTTTCGAAGCGGGAAGCGAGCACGTCAGGGATCCGCCCCATGCCGCCTTCCGGCAGGTAGAACCTGTCCGCGAGCATGGCGATCAGGCCGATGATCTGCATCACCGGTGTCCGCTGCGGCGCGAGCCCGGTGTAGAGCGTGACCGCGCCCAACGCCGAGCGCACCGCGGGATCGCGGACCATGCGCTCGAGTTCGTCGGCAACGGTTCCGCGCAGCTTGGGCAACTCGCGCCAGCCTTTTCGCAGCAATGTGGCCAGGGAGAAAGGCCGGACGATCACTTCCTTCACGAGCAGATCGAGCAGGGGTTGCCAGCGCTCGACCAATCGGGCGACGTCGACCTGGGCGCCAGTCGGATCGGCGCCGAATGCCGCCGGGGTGAAAGTCACCCGGCCACCCGCACCGAATGCCACCGCGCCGCCATCGTCGATACGGGAAGTCTGCAGCGACCTGATCTGCCGCAGCGGCAGCAGGGCCTGTCGATCCATGCCCAGCTGTTCGAACGCGGCATCCAGCAGCTCAGGCAGCGCGACATACATCGCTCCGTCATTGAACCCGTACCCGCCCATCCACGTGGTGGTGCAGCATCCACCGGGACGCGCGCCTGCCTCGAACAGGGTGACTTCCTTTCCCCGCCCCAGCAGCTCGATCCCCGCGGCGAGCCCGGCCAGTCCGCCACCGACGATCACAACCCTGTCAGCTTTTCCCATCGAATAGAGTATCGCTCTAGATGTGAACTCCAGTCAATGACTTCCCCGTGGGTGTCATGGCCGCTAGACGAAGCCCACTTTGGAAGCCCCCTCGATGAAGGGCTCAGGCCTCGGGTTCGTGGCAAACCGCTTCGATGTTGTGCCCGTCCGGACCAATGACGAAAGCCGCATAGTAGTTCGCGTGGTAATGCGGGCGCAGGCCCGGCGCACCATTGTCTTTGCCACCCGCCGCCAAGGCCGCGCGATGGAACGCTTCGACTTGCTGGCGACTCCCGGCCATGAATGCCAGATGAAGATGCGCCGGCTTCTCCGGACTTTGATACAGGCACAAGGAAGCTTTACCGTTGGGCTGGCTGAGCTCGACCCCGTCCGGCGGCCACTCCGTGACAACAGTTACGCCGAGCGGTTCGAGTGCCTTGAGGAAGAACGCCTTGCTCGCCGCATAGTCGCTGACTCCGAATTTGACGTGGTCAAACATGAGTTCTCCTGAAGAGTGTGTGGGCCTGCGCGGGGCCCCAAATTATGCCGGCGCTCCGCCTTCCGGCGCAGCTGTGGCGCCCGACGAGGCGCGGGTTCGTCAGAAGCTCGCCTCGAGCTCCTCGATCATTCGCCCGACGTAGGCGACCGCATCGCGGACCGGAATCGGCGAGGACAAGTCGATGCCAACCTGCTGCATCAGTCCCAGCGGCTCGAGGGTGCCGCCGGCGCGCAGCACACCCAGCCAGCCGGCGAACACGCCGTCGCCCTCGGCGCGCGCCCTCTCCGCCAGCGCCGTCGCAGCGACCAGGCCTACCGAGTACGTGTACGGGTACAGGCCGAAGTAGTAGTGCGGCTGGCGCATCCAGGTCATCGCCGCGTCCTCGTCGATGGAAACGGTATCGCCCCAGAACGCCTTCAGGATGGCCGCCTTCCGCTCGTTCAGAAGCGCGGCCGTCACTGCCTGGCCGGCTTCGGCGTGGGCGTACACCTGGCGCTGCAGCTCAGCTTCCAGCAGGTGCGTGACGAAGTTGTGGTGGTAGGTTCCCAGCACCTGCATCAGCACCCAGCGGCGCATCCGCGCGTCTGCCTCGCCCTCGAGGATCCTCCGTGCCAGCAGCACCTCATTCATGATCGACGGCGCCTCCACGAACGGCATCGCGGGGCGTGTGTTGACGTAGCGCTGGTGACGCTGCGCGGTGAGGAAGTGGCCCGCATGACCCAGCTCATGCGCGAGAATGAACGCATCGCGCATGGAGTCCGTCCACGTCATCAGGATGAACGGGTGCGCGCCGTACGGCGACGCGCAGAACGCGCCGGACGACTTGCCGCTGTTGCCCGCCCGGTCGATCCAGCGCTGCTGGAACGCGGTGCGCAGGAGCTCCACGTACTCCGCCCCCATGGGCGCGACGGCCTGCAGGATCAGGTCGCCGGCCGATTCGAACGTGATGTGGGGCGCGTAGTCCGGATCGAGGGGTGCCTTCACATCGCAATACAGCAGCTGGTCCAGGCCGAGCACGCGCTGGCGCAGGCGCGCATAGCGCCGCATGTGCGGCGCGAGTTCTGCCTGGATGGTGTCGAGGATGTTCGTGTACAGCTCGAAAGGCACCTTGTGCTGGTGCAGCAGGAAATGCTCTGCGCTGCTGTACCCGCGCGCCTTGGCCATCACGATGTTCTTGGTGACCTCGGTCGCGAAGGTCGCGGCAAAGGTGTTCTGGTACGGCGCCAGTCCCTTGCAGAACGAGCCCCAGGCGGCGCGCCGCACCTCGGCGCTGGCGGCCCCTTCGTACGTCCACTCGTACAGGTTGAACGAGTTCGGCTGCTCGCGCCCGCCGGCCGTGAATGGCGCGAATTGCATGTCGCTGGCCTTGCCGCGCTGGAAGATCATGAAGGGGGCTTCCAGCACCTCGCCCAGGCTGGCGAGCACGCGCTCGGTCTCTGCCGACAGCATGTGCGGCTTCAGGCTGGCCAGGTCGTCCAGGTCGGTGCGATGCACCGCCAGCGCCGGCTGCTCCGCGAGGAAGCGCTGCACGGTTCCGGCCGGCAACGCGAGGATCTCCGTGTCGACGAACTTCATCGCGGCTTCCACGCGCGCCGAAACGCCGGCGGCGTACGCCAGGTCCGACTGGCGCGCCGGATCCCCACCGTCCTCGGCATTGCGCAGGCTGGCGAAGATGGACGCCTTCTGCATCCGCGCCATCAGCGTGTCGCGCGCGTCGAGGCAGGCCAGCAGCTTGCCCGAGCCCTCGCCCAGGCGGCCCTGGTAGGCAGTCACGGTTTCCAGCGCCTTTTCGATCTCCGCCAGCTCCGCAAGCCACGCGGCGCGATTGACGAAGAGATCATCGAGGTTCCAGGTCTGCTCGGGCGCGACCTCCGCGCGGCTCATGGGCTTGTTCATGCGCGGAGTATCGCCGGACTGCGGCCGGACAGCGATGCGACGTTGCCCAGGGATTCACTCGCGCTCGAAATCGATGAATCCCTGCTCCGGGTCGACAGCGAGCAGCCGCACCTGCACGGCGTCACCGACGTCCGCGCCCTCGAAACCGCGCACGAGCCGGCCTTCCAGGAGCGGGCGAGCCGTGCGAACGAACGTCCCCTTGGGCGCGGCCCCCGTGACGATGGCGGCGAAGGTCTCGCCGATGCGGCCCTGCATCAGCCAGCCCGCGGCGGCTTTCATGACGTGCCGCTCCACACGATTGGCGTTGTCCTCCTGCAGCGTGCAGTGGCGCGCGATCTCCACCAGCGCTTCGAAAGCATAGGCCGGCGGCTCCCCGGCGAGTGCCGCCTTGAGCAGGCGTTGGGTCACGAGGTCGGGGAACCGCCGGTTCGGCGCCGTCGAATGCGCGTAGTCGCTCACCGCCAGGCCGAAATGCCCGAGGTTCGTCGCACCGGGCGCCGCCGCCACGTATTCGCCCGGGCCGAGCATCTTCACGATGCGCAGCGACAAGTCGGCAAACCCCTGCGGGTCCGCCTGGCGGCGACCGGTCAGGAAGCGGTCGAGCGCCACCGCATCCGGCTCGGTCGGCAAAGTGACGCCGCAGCCTGCCGCCAGCGCCTCGATGCGGTCCCAGCGGCGGGGCGATTGCAGGAAGCGGCGCAGCGACGGAAAGCCCTGGCGAGCGAGGAAGCGTGCCGTCGCGCCGTTGGCCGCGATCATCAGGTCGGCGATCAGGTCCTTGGCGCGGTTCTTCTCGTCCGCGCGCAGGTCCACCAGCTGGCCGTCCTGGAACACCGGGCGCGCGGAGACGGTGGTGACGTTGAGCGCACCGCGCTCATGGCGCCATCGCCGCAACTGCGCGGCCAGTGTGTCATGCAGGCGGAGCTGCGCTTCCAGGCCCGGCACCTGCGCCAGTTGCGGCAGTGATGCGGCGTCCCCGCCCAGCCATTGCGAGACCCGCTCATAGGTCAGCTTGGCGCGGTTGAGCACCGCCGCGCGGTACAGCTGCGAAGTCGTGACGCTGCCATCGGGCTGCACCTCCATCTCCACGATCACCGCCAGGCGTTCCTGCCCCTCATGCAGCGAGGTGAGGTCGGTGGACAGCACTTCCGGCAGCATCGGGAACACCCCCGCGGCGGTGTACACGGACGTCGTGTTGACGCTCGCGTGGCCATCCACCGCGCCACCCGGACGCACCTTACCGTCCACATCGGCCACCGCAACCAGCAGCCGGGACGCACCCCCGGCCAGGGGCTCGGCCACGCTCAGCTGGTCGAGATCGCGCGTGTCGTCGTTGTCGATGGAGAACCAGGCGAGGTGGCGCAGGTCGCGGACGTCGCCGGGACGTTCGTGTTCTGTGTGCCGCGCCGCCTCGGCCTCCTGCAGCGCGGCCGGCGCGAAGGCGGGCAGCAGGCCGCGCGAACGCATGGCGTCGACGGCGAGTTGGCGCAGGCGGGAAAGATCCATGAACGTGGCCACGGCACACTGTATCTCGACAACGGCGCCGGAAGCGGGCGCAAAGCCATAGACTTTGCGAGATGCAACCCGTTTCCCCCATGGCCCTCTCCCCCCGCACCTCCGGTGGCAACTGATGCGCTATCGACCATCCCCGCCCCGGTTGCGCGCCGCCCTGGGAGTCCTGCTGCTGGCTTTGGCACTCGGACTGTTCGCGACACTGGCGATCGACCTCGTGCACCAGGGCCCCATCACGCGGGCCGACGCGGAGGTCAGCAGCTGGTTGCAGGTGCGATTGCAGCCAGCCTTCACGCAGCTGATGCTTGCCCTTACCCACCTGCACAGCAACGCCGGCATCGTCCTGATGGCCGCGACCGCAGCCGCGGTGTTGGTCCGGCGGCGTCAGGTGGCCTGGGTTCCCTTGCTCGTATCGAGCGTCGGGGGCGGCCTGCTGCTCAACGTTTTGGTCAAGCAACTGTTTCAACGCGCACGGCCTGTGTGGGACGACCCCTTGCTCACGCTGCACACCTACAGTTTCCCGAGCGGTCACACCGCGGGCGCTACGGTGTGGTGGGGTTTCTTCACCGTGCTGGTTTTCACCCACCGGCCGACCTTGCCGTGGAAAGCGGCGACCGTCGTCATGGCCATCGGCATGGTTTGCTTGACAGCCTTGTCCCGCGTTTACCTGGGCGTGCACCACCTGAGCGACGTACTCGCGGCAGCGGCCGAGGGTTGCGCATGGCTGGTGCTTTGCTTCATGGCAAGCGCGTCGGCGACGGGGGCCCGGCGTGCGAACCGTCCTACGGGTCGTGCAGGTGACCACTGACGGAAGGCCGGCATTCGTCGATCTACTTTCATCCATTGAAGCCGCACCCCGCGGCGCACAAGGAGCCATGAGATGAACGAAGACCGTATGGAAGGCAACTGGAAACAATTCAAGGGCAAGGTGAAGGAGCAGTGGGGAAAACTGACTGATGACGACCTCGATGTGATCAGCGGCCGCCGTGACCAGTTGGCGGGGAAGATCCAGGAGCGGCATGGTGTCGCGCGCGACGAGGCCGAGCGACAAATCAAGGATTTCGAGACGCGCAATCCGGACACGCGCTGGCTGTAAACTCGATCGGTGGCGGCGCGGCCGCCGCCACCTGTCGAGCGGCTTTCCTCAGGCACCCAGCCCGGCACCGGTATGTGTTGAGGCAGGCGCCCCCGCCGTAGGAAAATGAACGCGGGACGCCAACGCACCAGACTATCGAAATGCCGAGATGAAAAACCTTACCGACTGCGATCGCCGTTACACGCTGGGGGTGCTCTTCGCTTGCGGCGTGCTGGTGGCAACCCGCGTGGCAGCGGCCGACGAGCCGGAATTCGTGGACCTGGCGATGGCGCGGGCCGAACACGAGGCTGGGCGCGCGGTGCTGATCGACATCCGCGAGCCCGCCGAGCACGCCTCCGGCGTGGCCCGGGGCGCGCAACTGCTGCCGATGCGGCAGCTGGCTGCCCGCTTGGCCGAAATCCCCACCGACCCACGGCGGCCGGTGCTCCTCATCTGCAACACCCAGAACCGCTCCAGCGCCACCGCGCGAGCGTTGCGCCAACGCGGATTCGCGCATGTGCGCTACGTCCAAGGGGGCATGTCGGAGTGGGTTCGCCGCGGCTGGCCGCTCGTCGCGCCAGGCCGTTGAGGCCGCTGCCGCCTTGAGGCCTGGGTCACTTCGCCGGCTTCTTCGGCGACCTGCGCGCGGCGTCCAACGCCGCCGCCTTCTCCGCCTGCTTCTGGGCGCGCGTGCTGCGCGGCTTGGGCTTCTTGGTTTCATGGGCGCCGTGCGCTTCTTCCCGGGCTTTCGGCTTGTCCTTGGCCTGGGGATGATGCGTTCGCACAAGCCGGTCGAGCGCGCTCGGCCTGGGCTGCAGCGCCTCCTCCTTGCGCTTGCCCCGCGCTTCCTTGAGCTGTCGGCGCTCCTCGATCAGGGCGGACTCGGCTTCGGACGGCGCGCTGTCCGCTGCACCAGCTTCCCTTCGGCTCATCATCGCGCGGTGCAGCGCTTGCCCGTTGGCTGAGATCTTCCTGGTCAATGATGCAGTACGAATCGGCATTTGGCATTCTCCATGGTGCTGAAAGCGCCACTGTAGGCCAGCCCGGCGCGCGGCGCCGATCTGTTTGTGACATTGCGGCACAGCCGGCTCGGCAGGAGTGATCCCGGAGCTGGGGTCGGCTGCCCAGCCGTTGACCAGGCGTGAATCAAAGATCCCTGGCGGCCTTGGCGAACTGATCCAGCACAAACCGCCAGTACGGCAACACGCATTGCGAGTGCCCGGCCGGCTCGGCGATGCAGTCCGTCAGCGTGACCAGATCGGCGGCGCCTCGGGCCCGCATGGCCTGCAAGGTACTGCTGGCGCTCAGATATGGCACGGTGAGGTCGTCACGGCCGTGAAAGATATCCACCGGAATCTGCGGGGCCCAGTCGAACACATCGCTGAAGGCTTCAATGGCTGCCCGATCGTCCGCCAGATAGTTGTCGATGACCGTCGGCATGAAGACGACCTCGGCATCGGCTCCCAACGACAGCCACATCAGCAGATCGCGCGCATTCTGCCGATCCGCATCGCTCAGGTATTTCAGGAACCCTGGGTTCAGCAACTGGCCCAGCGGAAAATAATCCCGGCGCAAGATCGCGAGCAGCTGGTCCATGGTCGCTCCGACGTTGTACGGGCCGGCGCCCGCAATGACACGGACAAGCTCATTGCGATGCATCGACGTGCCCGCTTGAAGCGCTCGATGGGCTGCCATCGTCACATAGCCGCCTTCCGAGTAGCCTGTCAGGAAGAGCTGCTTGTTATCAGGCACATGCTGCGTTTGCCGCCAGTACTTTGCCGCGGTCAGGAAGTCGATCACCGCGGACGCGGAGGGAGCCGACAGCAAGTAAGGGTGAGGAGCCGCCGCCGATACGCCGTAACCGACGTAATCCGCCGCCAGCACGATGTAGCCCAGGGAAGCCAGCACCACCGGCGGAGCTCCGACATCCGCCAGGCTGCTGGGTGCATCGGCCTGGCGCTTGATGGTGGCGTGTTGGTAGCTCAATACCGGACTGAGGGCGTTGGCCGGCTTTTGCGGTATGGCAACCAGACCGGAGGCCGCTATCTGCCGGCCCTCGCCATCCACGGTCAGGTAGGTCAGGCGGTACGCCTGCACGGCGTAGCGTGGACTGGCAACAAACGCCGCGTCTCCGGCGAGCGCCAGCGCAGACGTGACCTCGGCCGCGGTGATCGTCTTCAGCTGAACCGCGTTCATGAATTGCCCGGGGCCGACCACATTGACCGCGACTGCCGTGATGCTGACAGTCGATGCACTCGAGCCATTGGGCTTGCCATCGTTGACCACCAGCGCGGCGGTATAGACGCCCGCCACATCGGCGGTGAAAGTTGCCTTCGCAGAGGTCGCGTTGGCGAGGGCCACGGTGCTCCCGGCCGGCCTGGCAGTGAGCGTCCAGGCATATCTCAGGGCATCGCCGTCCACATCCGAACTCTTGCTGCCATCGAGCGTCACGACGGCATCGATGGTGACGCTTTGGGCCGCACCGGCGCTCGCGACCGGCGCGGTGTTGGCGATGGTCGGGGGCGAGTTGTCCGTTGGGCCACCTCCTCCGCCCCCGCAAGCGCCAAGAAGAACGGCGAACGACATGACGGCGAGAAGCCTTGGGTGATTCATGCGAGGTCTCCTGGAATCCGCCGTGGTGACGCTTGTGGACTGCGTAGCGCCGGTTGAGCGCGCATACGCGCCCAGTCTAACTACCCATGTCTCGCAGAAGCTGAATTTTTCAGCCCGCGGCACTGCCCGAAAGCGGATTTCAGGGATGATCACCGACATAGCTCAGCGGCAGGGGACTACATGCCTTGCCTTGCGCCTTGGCGATGCTGGAGTGAGTCCGCCATCGGCGGGCGCAACTCGGAGACACAATGAGAATGCTGACCAAAACGGCTATCGCCGTGTGCACGCTGGTCCTCGGCTCGCAAGCCATGGCCCAGATCGTCCTGTATGAAGGCGAAGGTTATCGCGGCCGCTCCGTGGTGATCGACAAGGATATGCGCAACCTGGACCGTCGCGGGCTCGGCGACAAGGCGAGTTCGATCGTGGTGGAGCGCGGCCGTTGGGAAGTTTGCGAGCAGCCGCGCTTCGAAGGCCGTTGTGCCGTCTTGCGCCGGGGCAATTACCCCAACCTGCGAGGCACCGGGCTCGAAGCGAACATCTCCTCGATCCGCCGGGCGAATGAAAAACGCAGGTACGACAACGAGCCGCAAGCGGCGGCTGGCGAAGACTACCAGTTCCGCCGCCGCGCCAACGAGCGGACGACGGAGGTGCCGGTGACTTCCGTGCGCGCCATCATGGGCCCGCCGAGCCAGCGTTGCTGGGTGGAGCGCCAGGCGGCTCCGGCCCCGGCGGATCCGGGCGCCGCGCTCATCGCAGGCATCCTCGGTTACCAGGTCGGGCCTGCGCCGCGTGACGTGCAGCGTTGCACCAACGTGCAGGGCGCGCCTGCTCACTACGAAGTGACGTACAACTTCCGCGGCTCACCCCGCACGGTGCAGATGGCCGCGCCGCCGGCGAACAACCGGGTGATCGTGAACGCGCGAGGCGAACCCCGGATGTGAGCCGCGAGGTTCGACATGCAGGAATGAACGGCGGGCGAAAGCTCGCCGTTTTCGCTTGGCCGGAAGCGGACATCCGCTTCAATGGGCGCCCCCCGGACGGCGCCCCGCCTGGATTATCTTCCAGCCGTTGCCCGACGGGTCGCGAAAGCCGGCGTCCACGTTGCCGTAGCGGTCAATGGGCTCCTGCGTGAATTCCACGCCGAGCGCGTGCAGCCGGTTGTAGGCGGCGCGGCAGTCGTCCACGGCCAGCACGAGCGGCGGCATCGCGCCCTTGGCCACGATCGCGCGCAGCGCCTGCGCCGTCGCCTCGTCCAGCACCGGCGGGCCGGGCGTGAACAGGCCGAGCTGGAACATCGGCTGGTCCGGATGCTGCACCGTCAGCCAGCGGTAGTCACCGTTGCGCACGTCCGTGTGGACGCGAAAGCCGAGCTTGCCGATATAGAACGCGAGCGCTTCGTCCTGATCTCGCACGTACAAACCGACCACTTCCACACCTTGGCTCATGGGATCTCCTTTTGTTGGGACCCGTTTGTACCGCCCGCCATGCGGCGGCGCTTCTCCGAAACTGCTGTCGTGAGGCCGGGCCGGTCTGCGGCGCCGAGGACGCAGGCGGGTACCCGGTCGAGCTCACGCGCCTCGGCCCGTGCGCGCTCCCGGATGGCGCGCGGGCTCTCGCCGGTGATGTCGCGGAAGGTGCGCCCGAACGTTCCCAGGCTCTCCCACCCGGTCTGCAGGGCGATCTCGATGATCGGCAGGTCGCTGTCGCGCAGGAGCGCCGTGGCCCGCTCGATGCGCCGCGTGAGAAGGTACCGGTGCGGCGGAACGCCGAAAGCCTGCTTGAAGGATCGCGCGAAATGGGCCGCGGAGACGCTGCTCACCTGCGCCAGCCGCTCCACCGGCCAGGCCTCGTGCGAAGCGGCGTCCATCCGGTCCTTGGCCCGCAGCAAGCGGCGCAACAACTCGGGGGCCTGGCCCATGCCGCTCTCAGTCTCCTGCCACGGCCCTTAGCCCTTTCGTGCCGCCTCGATGGCGGTGATGTCGATCTTTCCCATCTCCATCATCGCTTCGAAGGCGCGCTTGGCGGCCGACCGATCAGGATCGTTGATCGCTTCCGTGAGGGCCCGGGGCGTGATCTGCCACGACAGGCCCCACTTGTCCTTGCACCAGCCGCAGGCGCTCTCCTGCCCGCCGTTGCCCACGATCGCGTTCCACAGGCGATCGGTTTCGGCCTGGTCGTCGGTGGCCACCTGGAACGAGAAGGCCTCGTTGTGTTTGAACTCCGGGCCGCCGTTCAGGCCGAGGCAGGGAATGCCCATGACGGTGAACTCGACCGTCAGGACATCGCCTTGCCTGCCGGAGGGATAGTCGCCGGGCGCACGCAGGACGGTCCCCACGGCGCTGTCCGGAAAGGTAGCCGCGTAGAACTGCGCGGCTTCCAGGGCGGTGCCGTCATACCAAAGGCAAATCGTGTTCTTGCTGTTCACTTGGTTCTCCCGGCGCTGAGGGTGTCTTGACGTCTCGGGCAATTGTCGTTGTCCGGGTGACTCAGTCTGCCACCGATCGTAAGAAACCGCTTCCGGCCGGGACCGCACGTGGCACCGATCAGTGACGACGCGGGTTTCGCGGGGCGCGGTCGAACTGGTTCACCACGCCGTCACGGTCGAAGTCGCCCCACTGGGCATGGCGCCACGTGGCGCGCGCATCGTAGAAGCGCGAGTCGCGGTCGAACCGGTTCGGGATGCCATCGCGATCGGCATCCCCCAGCGGGCCGCGGCGGCCGTAACGGTCGAAGCGGTCACCGCCATGGCCGAACTGCACGGTCTGCGGCTGGGTATAGATCGTGCGGCCCTGCAGCGGAACCTGCTGGTGCTGCACGAACACGGGCGCCGGCTGCGCGTAGCGGTGCGGCGAGTTCAGGTCGACGACCAGCGTCACGTCGGTGCGTGCGTGGGCGGCGGAGCCGGCCACGACCGCGCCCAGCACGACGGCGGAAGCAACGAGGGACTTGGTGGAAAAGGGACGTGTCATGGAAGCTCCTTGGGTTAGGTGCTTGCATGGTGCGGCCGCGTCCGTGAACCGGGCCTGAACACAAAACGCACTGGTGTTTCGCGCCGGTAAAGACCAGGCGCCGTCATCTCGCATGGGAAAATCGGCCCGATGTCCGCATCATCACGCCCGGCCGGAGAACTCCCCCTGCCCTATCTGCACGGCTACCCGCTCGAAGTGCTGGCGCAGGTGCGGGAGGCGATCCTGGCCGGGAGGCTGGCCCCGGCGTTGGCGCGCCGTCACCCCGAGCCACATGGCGTGCGCACCGAGCGTGCGCTGTACGACTACGTGAACGAGCTCAAAGCCCGCCACATGAAGAGCGCGCCGCCGCTGGCCAAAGTGGCCTGGGACCCGAAGCTGCACGTCTTGAAGAACGTCCTGGGCACCCACACGAGCGTCTCGCGCGTCCAGGGCAGCCGGCTCAAGGCCAAGCGGGAGATCCGCATCGCCACGCTGTTCAAGGAGGCACCGGCGGACTTCCTGCGCATGATCGTCGTCCACGAGCTGGCGCACTTGAAGGAGCGCGAACACGGCAAGGCTTTCCATTCGTTGTGCCTGCACATGGAGCCGGACTACCACCAGCTCGAGTTCGACCTGCGCCTGTGGCTCACCGCGCGAGAGCTGGCAACGGCGGGCGAGGCAAGCGAATCTGGAGATGGAGACATGATCTAGCTCAAATACCCATTCACCGAGGGGGTATTTCCGGTCGCCCATGACGGCCGTCAAGGCCTGCGCGGGGGTTGCCGCAACACACTGCGTGGGCATCCTCTCCGGTGGACCTCATGTACTACATCATCCTTTTCGTCGGCGTCCTCTCACTTCTCGCCCTGGCGGCATGGCTGGACCCTTCGCGGCTGCGCATGTTCGCGCGTGCGCAGCGGCGCGGCACCGGCATGGACGCCCAAGCCGCTCCGATGGCCGGCAGCCTGGCCGCCCGGTTGCTCAAGGGCGAGCGGAACGAAGACATGCCGTGCCTCACACCCATCGACTGTGTGAGGACGAAGCGCTGCGCCGGCCACTGCGGCTGCCGCTGACGCACGGGCCCGCCCGACGCCCTGCGCACCGGGCGTGCATTCTACGGGCGCGCCTCCAGGCGGATGTCCCCGTACCAGGTCTCCACGGCCACCTTCAGGTCGTCGCCGTCGGTCATCAAGCCGACGCTGTCCACCCAGCCGGGTTCCTCGCCGAACACCCGCCGGAAATCCTCCACCAGGTTGCGCTCGTACCACAGCCAGCGCCCAGCCCGCTGGCGCCCGCTCTCGACGACGAGGTAGCGGATGCGGCTGGTGCGCGCATAGTTCACCACGGTGCCCACGGGCAGCTGCGCGTCCCACACGTACATGAGCGTGGCGTACGGCAGGCGTTGCCCGGTGATCAGGTGCACCAGCTCGAAGACGGCGCGGTCACGCAGGGACAGCAGCGACTCCTCGCCGTGGAATGCGACGACCGTGCGGGCCGGTGAATCGTCTGTCGCGCCGCGCTGCACGTTCATGCCCGGCGGCACCTCGCGCGTACGCCAGGACCAGCGCATCCACGGGACAGCCTGCGGATCAACGTGCAGGCGGCAGCGCAACCCGGAAGCGCCGCGCCCGCTTGCCCTCAGCACGCGGCGGCCGTCGAGCTCGGCCAGGCGATAGTCGGTGAGCGGCAGGTCGCGCCGCATCACGACTTCTTCCCAGCCGCGCGGCAGCCCGCCGAGCTCGCGCGCCGTCGAGAACGGTGCTACCTGCTTGGGCAGCTCGGGGGGAACCGAGGCGCAGCCGCCGGCGAGGGTCAGCGCGACAACGGACGGGACGCCCAGCAGGGCGCGCCGCAGCGGATCCGGCCGCAACTCGGCCGCGCCGCGGAACGCAAGGGGTACTGCAGGTGCGGGCATGCACCCCCAGTGTTGTCCCGGGGCGCGGCGGGCGCGATGACGCGCATCAACATCCGGCGACGGTCCGGCGCCGATTACCCCCCGCTTTCCGGCAGTTCGTCGCGCCTGCCTGCAGTCCGTCGCTTTCCGCTGGAAGCGGCGGGGCCGGTTGCCTACAGTCCACCCATCGAAACACACCGGCTCCCCTGGAGGACAACATGAACACCACCGCCACCGGCCATTCCACCGCCCCGCAAACCCCGGTTTCGGCCGCTTCGCGCGTCGTCACCGCCGTCGCGGTCGCTGCCGTGATGGCCATCGCCTGGATCGGCGCGGAACAGGCGAGCCACCAGGCCGTGCAAACGGCGACCGAAGCGTTCTCGCGCAGCCAGACCCACGTCACGCTTCCGGCCGTTCAAGTCGTCGGGCGCCGCGATGCTTCCGCCCTCAAGCGCATCTGAGCCACGCCACGCGCTCGGAATCGTCCTAGATTTCTCGGATTCAACCCAGCGCACGTTCGGGCCCCGTCCGAGGGCCTGAATCGTCCCCCGCCGATGGTCGGCCGGCGCGAAGACTGCGACAGTCATGTCATTGACTATCAGGAGTTTTCAAAGAATGTTCGACCGAGTCCTCGCCCCCATCCCGCTTGCCATCATTGCCCTGCTTTCCGCAGGCCCGCTGGCCCTCGCGTCCATCGGCGCGACGGCCATGACGTCGGCGGCCCCGGCCAGGCCGTCCGCGGTTTCCAAGGCGCCTGCCGCCAAGTCGCAGGCCCTGCGCAAGATCGCGCTCAAGACCGGCATGTCCGGCGGCAAGATGGTGTACATCGACGCGCAAGGCGCCGTGAACCCGGTGCTGCACGCGAACGTGGGCGATACGGTCGAACTCACCCTCGCCAGCGGCGAAGGCGCCGAGCACGACCTGGTGATCCCCGACCTCGACGTGAAGTCGAAGAATTTCAGCGCCGGCACCGGGCCCACCGTGCTGACCTTCCAGGTCACGCAGTCCGGCAAGTTCACCTACTACTGCTCGATCCCCGGCCACCGCGCGATCGGCATGGAGGGCGTGCTGGAGGTGACGGGCCCCGCGGATTCGATGGCCGCCAGGCCGAGCCCGGCGGCAGCCACGGCCGTGATGGGCGCCGCGGCGGCACCCGCGGCCGCCGGCCCGGCCCCCGCCTCGGCCACGGCCGTGAGCATTTCCATGGACCCGAACCTGGTGCCCAAGCCACTGGGCGCTCGCGCCCCGCAGCTGGTGAAGTACCACATCGAAACCGTCGAGCTCGACGGCAAGCTCGACGACGGCACCACGTTCACCTACTGGACCTTCAACAAGAAGGTGCCCGGCCCGATGCTGCGCGTGAAGCAGGGCGACACGATCGAGCTGACCCTGTCCAACAACAAGGGCAGCAAGGCCGTGCACTCGATCGACCTGCACGCGGTCACGGGCGGCCACGGCGGCGGCGCGCACACGCAGGTCGCACCCGGCCAGTCGAAGACGGTGAGCTTCAAGGCGCTCAACCCCGGCCTGTACGTGTACCACTGCGCAACACCGTCGGTGGCGCACCACATCTCCGCCGGAATGTACGGCCTGATCCTGGTCGAGCCGCCGCGCGGCCTGGCCAAAGTAGACAAGGAGTTCTACGTGATGCAGGGCGACCTGTACACCTCGCACGCCAAGGGCACCAAGGGCCACCATGGCTTCAGCCACGAGCGCGCCGAGGACGAGCGCCCGACCTTCTACACGTTCAACGGCTCGGTGGGCGCGCTCACCAAGGAGCACAAGATGACGGCGAAGGTCGGCGAGACGGTGCGCGTGTATTTCGGCGTCGGAGGCCCCAACAAGGTCTCGGCGTTCCACGTCATCGGCGAGATCTTCGACAAGGTGTACAGCGAAGGCTCGCTCAAGGCGGTGAAAACGGATGTGCAGACCACGCTGGTCGCCCCCGGCGGCGCCACCATCGTGGACTTCAAGCTGAACTACCCCGGCCAGTACCTGCTGGTGGACCATGCCCTGTCGCGCGTCGGCAAGGGCCTGGCGGGTGCGCTCGAGGTGACCGGCCCGGCCGACGCCGCGGTGTACAAGCCGTTCGACGTGGAGGGGGCGCACGACGGTTCACACTGAAAGCCGGCCGGCGCGAATTGCGTCACAGTCTTCACCCATCCTTTGCAATGGCGCGTCATCGTCGCCGTCCTGCGCGCCGTTGAAGGGGCAGGACCGCGGATCCCCGCGGCCGGAGATGTACATGATGGACGCGCGACGAATGGCCCCCGGGGCGTTCCGGCTCTGTTTCCGGTCGCTCTTCGACAACGGGCGGGGGTACGCCTTTCCTTGCGACGGCAACGGGCGGGTGGACCTGGACGGGCTGAGCGAAAACGCCCGCAACAACTACCTGTATGCCCGCGCCATGGTCGGCCGGGAACTCGCCGCGCCGGCGGTGGAACCGACGGAGCTGCACTGAGCGCCGGGGCCACCCGCGGCGAGGGCCGGCGACCCTAGTTCTTCGCCGCCTCGCGTTCCTTCAGGATCGCTTCCTTGTCTTCCGGGCGGAAGGAGATGCCGCCGCAGCGCTCGTTGTGCGCGACCAGCGACTTGTTCAACGTCTCCAGCTCCCCCTTGAACGCGTCCGCCTGGGTCCGCGCGGCCAGGATGCGCTCGTTGTGGGCCTTGACCTTGCGGTTGAACCGGTCCATCGGGGCGCTGTCCGCGACGATCTTCTCCTGCTCGGCCTTCAGCTGCTCGGCCTCGGCGCGGATCGACGCGGCTTCCTCGCCGTTGACTTTGCCGCGCGCTTCCAGCTCCTTGCGGCGCGTGGCGAGCGTGACTTCGGAATTCATGCAGGTGCGAAGCTCGTCGCGCGTGACAACCTTGTCCTGCTTGGTCTGCGCTTGCGCCGGCTGGAGCGCGATGGCGGCGAGCAGGAGGACAGCGCCGATGGAGGGGATCGAAATCGATTTCATGTCGATGAAGAAGGGTTGGAGCTTTTGGCTCGGGTTGCTGGGAGCAGCGCCGGTGGGCGTGCGCCCCGCCAATGGTACCGGCTTCCTGAGCTCCGTCCTGCGTCCGGCGGGCCCTTCACGGTGAGGTGAACGCAAAAAGGGGCGCATGCGCCCCTTTTTTGCGGCGACAGAGGATCAGCGGCTTCCGCCCTGCCCGCCCTGTCCGCCCTGGTTGCCCCCTTGGCCGCCCCGGTTGCCGCCTCGGCTTTCCTGGTCGCCCTCGGACCCGCCTTCCGAGCTACCGGAGCTGCCGCCGCGGTTGCCGCCGCCGCTCGCCTGGCCGCCCTTGCGCCCGGCCTCGCGTGCTTCCTCGGAGGTGAATTCATGCGCGTTGCCGCTCTCGTGGGCAGCCTTGCCGCCTTCGCTGGCGATCTCGCGCTGTTTGTCCGGGTCCATCGATGCGAATCCGCGGTTGCTGCTGCCGCCCTGGTTACCGGATTGGTTACCCCCCTGGTTGCCGCCCTTGCCGCTGCCGCCCTGGTTGCCGCCTTGATTGCTGCCCTGATTTCCTTGATTGGATGCCATGCTCTACTCCTGTTGGTGTGATGCCGGCACCGCGCCGACATTGGTGCCCATTTGGTGACAGCCGCAAATTGCAGTGAAGTGGGCGCCTGCAGAAGGCTGTTGTAGGACGCATCCCGCCAAACTTTCCACTGCAACACCGCGTCAGCTGGGCCCTGCCGTCAACGGACGCTTGACTCTCCCATGGTGTCAAGGTTGAAACTCGCGTCCATCCCACAGGAGCTGCCCATGCAACCCATGAACATCGGCGAAGCCGCCGCCGCCGCGGGCGTCACGCCCAAGATGATCCGGCACTACGAGACGCTGGCGCTGATCCCCGCGCCCGACCGAACCGAGGCGGGCTACCGGCTCTATGGCGAGCGCGAAGTGGCCATGCTGCGCTTCATCCGCCAATCGCGCGGGCTGGGCTTTTCGACCCGGCAGATCGAATCGCTGCTCGCCCTCTGGCGCGACGACGGCCGGGAAAGCCGCGAGGTGAAGGAAGTCGCCGTGCGGCAACTGGCCGAACTCGAGGAGCGCCAGCGCGAGATCGACCAGATGCGCTCCACGCTGCGGCAGCTCGTGGCGCAGTGCAACGGCGATCACCGGGCCCATTGCGCCATCCTGGACAACCTCGCCCGGCCGGCGCCCGCGATCGCCAACCCGCCCCCCGCTGCAGCGCGGCGCGGGTTGAAGGAGGTCAAGGCCGGCACGCGCCGCCCCGCGGCCCAAGCCAAGATGCCGGCGCAACCGGCCGCCTCGCCGGCCCACGCAGGGCTCGTGGCATGGACGCGTTCCGCCGTGAAGGCCTGAGCCACCGGGCGCTGCGCCACATCCGCGAAGGGTCAGCCCCGCTGGCGCGCCAGCAACTCGTCGACGAGGGCGCTGAGCTTGCGCAGGTCCACCGGCTTGATCATGTGGGCGTCGAAGCCGGACTCGAGCGCCGCGCGCGCGTCCGACTCCTGCCCCCAGCCGGTGGCGGCGATCAGCACCATGTGCTTGCCCCACTCGGTTTCGCGGATCTGGCGCGCGACTTCGTGGCCGCTCAGGTCCGGCATGCCGATGTCGATGATGCCGACATCGGGCTTCTGCCGGCGCGTCTCCTTGACGGCCTCGCTCCCGCCGCGCACCCGGATCGTGGCGAAGCCCGCGATCTCGAGCAGCCGCGCGATGCCCCAGCCGGCGTCGACGTTGTCGTCGGCGATGAGGATCAGCCCACGCTTGTCGCCCCGGCCCGCGCCGTTGGGCGACCCATTGGCGGCCGCGGCCGGCGGCGCCGCCGCATCGGCCTCGCGGACGGTGCCCCGCTGCGCGGGAAGGATCACGCGGAAGTCGCTGCCCTTGCCCAGGCCGGGCGATGATGCCTCCACCCGGCCGCCATGCAGTTCGACGATGTTGCGCACCAGCGCCAGTCCGATGCCCAACCCGCCCTGGCTGCTGTCCGCCCCGAGCCGGGCCTGCATGAACATATCGAACATGCGCGCCATCTGCGCGGGCTCCATTCCCACGCCGTTGTCCGAGACAGTGATCACCGCGTTGGCGCCCTCCAGCCGCGCCTTCACGGTGATCGCCCCGTGGGACTGGGTGTACTTGATCGCGTTCGTCAGCAGGTTCGACAGCACCTGCACAAGCCGCTGCGGGTCCGCTTCGAGCTCGATCGGGTAGTCCGGCAGGTCCACCTGCAGGGCATGGCCGGCGGCGTCGAGCAGCGGCCTCGTCGCCTCCAGCGCCGCCTCGACCATGCGCGCCAGCGTCACCCGCTCGCGGCGCAGCTCCAGCCGGCCGAGCTTCAGGCGCGACACGTCGAGCAGTTCGTCCAGCAGCACCTTCATCGAGCCGGCCTGGCGCTTCACCACCTGCGCCGCGGCGTCCTTGTCCTTGACGGGAACACCGGCTTCGATCAGCAGGGCCGCGGCGGCATCGATCGACGCCAGCGGGTTGCGCAGCTCGTGCGAAAGCACCGCCAGGAACCGGTCCTTGGCGGCATCGGCAGCCTGCAGCTCGGCGCGCGCCTTTTCGTTCTCGGCCAGCGCGCGCAGCAAGTCGGCCTGGCTGCGCTCAAGCGCCTCCTGCGCCTCGCGCTCGGCCGTCTGGTCGCGCAGGATCTTCACGAACCCCACCGCCTGTCCCAGCGTATCGCGCATCAGCATCATGGCGCCGCTCGCCCAGAAACGGCTGCCGTCCTTGCGCTGGTGCCAGCGATCGTCGCTCGCACGCCCGTGCGCCAGGGCGGTGTCCGTTTCGAGTTCGGGCGCACGCGCGTCCCGGTCCTCCGCCGTGAAGATCATGTCGGCGAGGCGGCCGATCGCCTCGCCCTCCGCATAACCGAGCAGCCTTTGCGCGCCGCTGTTCCAGATCGTGATGCGGCGCTCCAGATCGGTCGAGAAGATTGCGTATTCCGTCGCGTTCTCCACCACCAGCCGCAGCCGTTCCTCGCTGCTGCGAAGTTGCGCGGCGGCCTGCTTCTGCGCGGTGATGTCGATGAATGAGACGACGACACCGGCGATCTGGTCCTCCAGCGTGCGATAGGGCAGCAGGCGCGAGAGGAACCACTTGCCGTCGGGGCGGCCCACCTCACACTCGATCGGCACGAGCCTGTCGAGCACCCGCGTCGCGTCCCCGCCCAGCTCCGGGTAGTCCAGCCGCGTCGCCAGGTCGGCCAGCGGCCGCCCGAGATCGCTCGCGATCAGGTTGAACAGGCTGACGGCCGAAGGCGTGTAGCGCGTGATGCGCAGCTCGCGGTCGAGGAAGACGGTGGCGATCGCGGTCGCGTCCATCAGGTTCTGCATGTCGCTGTTGGCGTGCCCCAGCTCATCGACCTTGCCCTTGAGCTCGTGGTTGACCCGCGTCAGCTCCTCATTGATCGACTGCAGCTGCTCGCGGCTGGTCTCCAGCTGCTCGGTGGCCAAGCGCAGCTCCTCGTTCATCGCCTGCAGCTCTTCGTTGCTGGCCTTCAGCTCCTCCGCCGATGGCTCGGTCGATGAGCTCGGCCGCGCTTGCACCGGATGGTCGGGTTTTGCGTCAGTCATCCTGTCCTTCGCAGCGGGACGATGGATTATGCGCTGCCGAATTCCCCTTCCGGGAGCTGGGTGGGCCGCCTTCACGCCGGCGTTGTGCGGGTTCTCGCGGGGCTTCGGCAGGCGACACAGCCAGGCAGGCGCAGTCCCACAGCACAGCGCTCGCGCTTCCGACGCCGTGCTCGCGCGCAAGGCCGGAGACTGTCTGCAACCTCAACTTCCGAAGGACATGCGCGATGGCCTACAGCAGCATCCTGGGCGCCGAAACCGCCCCCACACAGCCGAGCGGCCGTGACTCCGAACTGCTGGGCCCGAGCGACAGCTCGGATTCCGGCAGCGACGCCATGGGCACGGCGGAAATTCACGCGGACAGCGACGCGGCAGGCACAGGCGAGCGCGGCTCCGTCACGCCCGGCGAAGGCCGCGAGGGCGGCGACATCCTGCCCGACCGCGTCGTGAACATGCAGGACGGCGAGGTCGTCGCGGACGACGGCGCCGATACGCTGACCGACCTGGATTCGGATTCGAACCCGGCCGACCTGGATCCGGACGAGGCCTAGCCGCTCACCCGGGCAGCGCGTTGGCGCCGCCCGCCAATGGCAGGCTCACCGTGAAGTGGCTGCCCTGGCCCGACCCGGCACTGTCGGCCCGGACGCTGCCTCCATGCGCCTCGACCAGACGCTTCACCAGCGTCAGCCCGACGCCCAGGCCGCCTCGCTGCTCATCGGGGGCGTTGCCGCCTTGCACGAACAGGCCGAACACGACGGGCAATGCATCGGCCGGAATCCCGATGCCGTTGTCCACCACGTCGACGATGGCGAACGCTTCCTCGCGCCGCACGCGAATTTCGATGGCGCCGCCAGCCGGCGTGTAGCGGGCCGCATTATGGATCAGGTTGCACAGGACTTGTTTGAGGCGCGTCACGTCGACGCTCACCGGCAGGGCGACTTCGAACGGCCGGAAACTCACGGCGTGACCCTTGCCCTGGATCGCGCCCTGCGTCATCTCCAGCGACTGGCGGACCAGTTCGTTCACATCGGCCTCCCGCCGGTCCAGTTCTACCTTTCCCAGGCTGATTCTCGACACGTCCAGCAGGTCGTCGACGAGGCGCGTCAGCTGCTCGGTCTGCCGCGCCATCACCTCCCGCCGCTCCGCGAGCTGGCTCGCCGGCATGTATTCATGGCGCCGCATGATCTCCAGCGTCATGTGCAGCGTCCCCAGGGGATTGCGCAACTCGTGCGCGAGCGTGGCCAGGAACTGGTTCTTGCGCTCGTCGGCGCGCTTGAGCTCCTCTTGCTGGCTGCGCAATTCCTGGAGCGTATCCATCATCTCGCGGTTCTGCTGCTCGAGTTCCTCCAGCGGGGTTTCGGGCTTGCGCCGCGCCAGGGTCTCGACCAGCCGCGATACGTCGGCAGGCGAGAGCCGGGGCGCATGGCGATTGAGCGCCATCGCCAGCGTCGCCACGGTTCCGCCTGCAGCCGGTTGCTCGAAATCGAGGCTGTCGACCAGCCGCCGGGAGCCGACGATGCCCAGCGGCACCTGCAGCCGCGCGTTCAGGCGGCCCTGCAGCACGCCCTCCAGGTCTGCGATGCCGGGCCCCTTGTCCGCGACCTGCCCCAGGAGCCGCTGCACGGGTTGCGCGGCGGTTCCGGTATCGAGCATGAACGTCACGGTCCCGCCGCCCGCGTATTGCACCGCATTGCGCGCGATCTCGGAGAGCGCCGTGATGAAGCGGGTGCACTGCATCTTGTCCAGCCCGAACAGCTCGCCGACCTGCCGGGCACGGGTTCGCAGCGGCACGAGTCCCTGCGCGGTGATGCGCGTGGTCAGTATGGGATGGTTCATCGCCGCTCCATGGCCACCGCGATGGTGGCGTCGTCGTTGTCGCGCGCGAAGTCGCGGTACAGCACCGCGGCGACCAGGGCCGGGTGCCGTGCGAGCAGCCCGGGGTAGCGCGCCAGGTTCCAGCGCGTGGACAGGCCGTCGCTGGCCATGATCACGGCGCCGTCGGCCGCCCAGGGCAACGCCTGGTCGCGTGCGGCCCGCATGTTGTAGCCGACGACGCCGTCGATGGACAGCAGGTGATGCACCTGCCCGCCCGCATGCAGGATGCCGGCGATGTTGCCCACGCCGGAGAAGCAGGCCTTGTGTTCCTTCGCATCGATCGCGATCACGCCCATCACCACCCCCCGCGTGTATTTGAGTTTCTGGTGGGCCAGCCGGATGATGTCGGCGGGCGAGTCGCGCTCGCCGGCGGCGCAGAAGATCTCGATCGCCTGCTTCGACGCGGACGCGGCCAGCGGACCGTGGCCCAGCCCGTCGACGACGCACAGCCGTTGCCAGCGCCCGGCCCGCGCGAAGGCCCAGCCATCCCCGCACTCTACCTGGCCGCGCTTGGGCATGGAGCGACCGGCCACGACCAGCCCGTCGGCCGGCGCCAGCGCCCCGCCCCGGGCGATCCGGGAGAAGAACGCCGAGCCCTGCCCCTCGAGGCTGTAGACGTCGAACGCGTCCGACGCGCGCAGGATGGCGCCGAGCCCGATGCCCAGGCTGCCGCCAGTGGAGTGGCCGTCGCGCGCCGAGGCCTGGAAATCGGCAAAACCGGGGCCGCGGTCGGCCGCCACCAGTTCGACGCCGGCCGTGGCGCCTTCGACGAACGTGCTCACCGTCACCGTGCCGTGCTTGCCGTACTTCACCAGGTTGGTCGCGACCTCCGTGGCCACGAGGGCGGCCCGGCCGAGGTCCGGCGCGCCGAATCCCGAACGCGCGCCGGCGTCCGCCACCAGGCGCCTGACTTCGGCGACCTGGCTGGGCTCATGGACCTCTAGCGTCGTTTCCACTGGATCACCGTCACGGTCGTTCCCCGGCCCGGCGCCGACCGGATGTCGAATTCGTTGACCAGCCGCTTGGCGCCGCCCAGGCCCTTGCCCATGCTGCCGGCGCTGCTGAAGCCATCGGTGAGGGCCTGCCCGATGTTCTCGATGCCGGGGCCGTTGTCGGCGAAGACCAGCCGGAGCCCGGTAAGGCCGTCGCGTTCGAGCTGGGACATCGTCATCTCGCCGCCCTTGCCGTGCACCCAGGTGTTGCGCGCCAGTTCGCTGGCTGCCGTGACGAACTTGGTGCGGTCGACCAGGCTGAACTCCAGCCGCGTCGCCCAGTCCAGCACCGCCCGACGCGCGAGGCTCAGCTGTTCGGCGCTGCGGACGGGGTAGACGGCGCTTTTTAACTCATTGATGGAAGCTCTCCTGCTCATCCATGGATTCGCGCAGGAGTTGCATTCCCTTTTCGACGTTCAGGGCCGTGCGGATGCCGGTCAGCGACATCCCGAGTTCGACCAGCGTGATGGCCACGGCGGGCCGCATGCCCACCAGCACCGTGGTGGCGTCCATCACCCGCGCGATTCCGGCGATGTGCGCCAGCGAGCGGCCGATGAAGGAATCTACGATCTCCAGCGCGGAGATGTCGATCAGCACGCCCCGGGCGCGCGTTTTCGACAGCCTGTGCGTCAGGTCGTCCTGCAGCGTCATGGCGAGCTGGTCGTGCAGCTCGACCTGGATCGTCACCAGCAGCACGTTGCCCAGCTTGAGGATGGGAATCTGGTCCAAGATCGCGACCTTTATGCGGCACGCCGCGGCGCGGCCGTCACCGTCAGTTCACGCCTGGCCAGGGCGACGCGAAGCGCATCCGCCAGCGTCGCCTTCGTGATCACGTCGCCCAGGTCCACGCCGAGGTGGACGATGGTCTGGGCGATCTGCGGACGGATGCCGCTGATGATGCAGTCGGCGCCCATCAGCCGCGCGGCCGCCACGGCCTTGAGCAGGTGCTGCGCGACCAGCGTGTCCACCGTCGGCACGCCCGTGATGTCGATGATGGCCACCGTGGCTTCGTTCTCGACGATGGCCTCCAGCAAGCTCTCCATGACGACCTGCGTGCGCTCGCTGTCGAGCGTGCCGATCAGCGGCACGGCGACGATGCCGTCCCACAGCTTGATCACGGGGGTGGACAGGTCCAGCAACTCCTGCTGCTGCCGGCTGATGACCTGCTCGCGCCCCTTCTGGTAGGCCTCCATGGTGACCAGGCCCAGCTTGTCGATGACGCTGGAAGCCAGCCAGGTTTCCTCGTTCAGGCGCCGCGCGTCGTCGGAGTAAGTCCGGCGCAGCGCGTCGAACAGCGGCTTTTTCAGCGAGAAGACGAAGGTGGCGGTCTGCGACGGCGAGGAGCCGGCGATCGCCCGCTCCTTCGAGAGCGCGCCGAGCGCGCTTCGAACGTCGTCCCAGCGCTCGCCGGCCAGGTTCTCGTCGTAGCTGTGCTGGACGGCCGAGGAGAACGTATTGAGGAATTCGCGCGATTGCGTTTCGGTTTCAGCCTCGCCCTGGCCCCGGGCGCCGCCGTGGGCCAGCTGCTGCTTGACCCATTCACGCAGGATGGCGGTCTCGTTACCCTTGAGGATGGCGGCCATCCCCGCGTCTTTCTGTGCCACGGTTCACTCTCTCTCTCGACGTTCGAGAGCCATCGGTGACGGGCTATCCGGAACGACCCGCATTATGAGCGGGGCAGGACCAGCCGTGGGCCCGTTAGGGGGATAACCCTAGCGTGCCAACGTCGACGCGCCGAACAGGCTCTGCACGAACTCAACTGCCAGCTCAGCAGTACGGTTGCGTACGTCCAGCGCGGGGTTGATCTCGACCACGTCGAGCGAGCCGAGCCGCCCGGTGTCGGCGATCATCTCCATGCACAGCTGCAGCTCGCGATAGGTCGGCCCGCCGCGCACGCCGGTACCGACGCCGGGCGCGTCGGCGGGGTCCAGGCAATCGAGGTCGAAGCTCACGTGCAGGTGCGTGTCGTCGTCGACGTCGTGCAGCGCCTCGATCATCGTGTTGCGCATGCCGTGCTCGTCGATGTGCCGCATGTCGAACACCTGCAGCCCGAGCTGGCGGATCGCTTCCTTTTCGTCGGCGTCCACGCTGCGGATGCCGATGAAGTCGATGTCCTCGGGCGAGATCGCCGCGTGCTGTCCGCTCCAGCCGACCAACGCTTTGGGGCCGCGCCCGAGCAGGCAGGACACCGGCATGCCATGCACGTTGCCCGAGGGGCTGATGGTTTCGTTGTTGACGTCGGTGTGCGCGTCCAGCCAGATCACCCGCAGGTGCTTCTTCGAATAGCGGCAGTGCCGCGCCACCGCGCTGATCGAGCCGATCGCCAGGCAATGGTCGCCGCCCATGAGCAGCGGCACCTGGCCGGCCGCGAGCACGGCGGCGACGCGGTCGAATACCGAGCGGTTCCAGGCCACCACTTCCTCCAGGTGGCGCACACCGTCCGCCGGCGCCGTCCAGGGCGTGGGTGGCCCGGCGAGGTTGCCGTGATCGATCACGTTGAGCTTGTGGGAGCGCAGCGCCTCGAACAGGCCCGCCACGCGCAGCGCGTCCGGCCCCATGCCGGCGCCGCGAACGCTCGCGCCGACGTCGGTCGGGGCACCGATCAAACTGACGGTTTTCAACGCGCGGGCTCCTTGCTGTTGCACTGATTCATGGCGGATTGTCATGCAAACCGCGCCATCCCGGAGGCGCTTGAGGTTTCGCAAGTGCGCGCGCCCGCGCCGTGGCATCCTCGGGCGGCGAATGAAATTCCTCCTGCTGCCCCTCCTCGTCTGCCTGTGCCTTGCGTTGCAGCCGGCCTTGGCCAAGACCCCCGGCGAGGTCGAGGTCGGCTCCGTGCTGCGCGACGTGCCGATGCGCGGCATCGCGGGGCCGTCGCGGATGCTGTCGGATTACCGGGGCAAGCCGCTCATCATCAACGTCTGGGCCAGCTGGTGCGGCCCCTGCCGCGAGGAGATGCCCTCGTTGCAGCGGCTCGCCCGGCGCGGCGGGACGCGCTTCAACGTGATCGGCATCTCGACCGACGACTACATCGACCGCGCCACGCTGTTCGTCAAGGTAACTGGCACGTCCTTCGACAACTTCATCGACGGCCGGCTGGTGCTGGAGCACATGCTTGGCGCCGAGCGGCTGCCACTCACCCTGCTCGTCGATGCCCGCGGCCGCGTGCTCGCCAAGTATTACGGGGCCCAGGCATGGGACAGCCCCGCAGCGCTGGAGGCGGTCGGCAAGGCGTTCGGCGTCAAGCTGTAGCCCCTGCCAGGCACTGCGCCAGGTAGGGCGCGGTGCGGCTTTGCTTCGACGCCGCGACTTCGCGTGGCGAGCCCTGGGCGACCACGCGGCCGCCCTCGCCGCCCGCTCCCGGACCGATGTCGATCACCCAATCGGCTTGCGCGGCCACGCGCATCTCGTGCTCCACCACGATCACGGTGTTGCCGGCGGCGACCAGCCCGTCGAGCTGGCGCATCAGCCGGTCCACGTCGCCCGGGTGCAGGCCGGTGGTCGGCTCGTCCAGGACATAGAGCGCGTCACCGCGCTGCGTCCGCTGCAACTCGGTGGCGAGCTTGATGCGCTGGGCCTCGCCGCCGGACAGTTCCGTGGCCGGCTGGCCCAGGCGCAGGTAGCCCAGGCCGATGTCCTGCAGCACGCGCAACGGCCGCGCCACCTGCGGCTCGTCGCCGAAGAACGCGGCCGCCTCGTCCACCGTCATGCCCAGCACCTGGGCGATCGTCCGGCCCTGCCACATGACCTCGAGCGTCTGCGCGTTGTAGCGCGCGCCATGGCATTGCGGGCACGGCGCGTACACGCTGGGCATGAACAGCAGCTCGACCGAGACGAAGCCCTCGCCTTCGCAGGTCGCGCAGCGGCCCTTCGGCATGTTGAACGAAAAACGCCCAGCGTCGTAGCGGCGGCGCCTGGCCATCGGCGTGGCCGCGAACAACTTGCGCACAGCGTCGAAGAGGCCCGTGTAGGTGGCGAGGTTGGAGCGCGGCGTGCGCCCGATCGGCTTCTGGTCCACCTGCACCAGCCGGCCGATGCGGCTCGCGCCTTCGGCGATGTGGCCGCTGGTCGGCGCACCAGGGTCGGCGCTGTCCAGGCTCTCCGGCTCGTCGTCGCGGTCGGCGGGCGCCGGGCTGCCCAGGTGCGACGACACGAGGTCGATCAGCGCCTGGCTCACCAGGCTGGACTTGCCCGAGCCCGACACGCCCGTGACCACCGTGAAGCAGCCGAGGGGGAACGCCACGTCGAGACCCCGCAGGTTGTTGCGCGTGACGTTCTCCAGGCGCAGCCACCCCTGCGGCCGGCGCTGCGCGCGCGCGTGCGGCGCCGTATCGCCGAACAGGTAGGAGCGCGTGTGCGACTGCGCCACCTTGCGCAGCCCTTCGGGCGGCCCGCTGTAGAGGACACGCCCGCCCTTCTCGCCCGCATCCGGCCCCACGTCCACCAGCCAGTCGGCGCGCCGCATCACGGCGAGGTCGTGCTCGACCACGAACAGCGTATTGCCCGAGGCCTTGAGCCGCTGCAAGGCATCGAGCAAGGCCTCTCCGTCCGCGGGGTGCAGCCCCGCCGAGGGTTCGTCCAGCACGTACACGACGCCGAAGAGGTGCGAGCCCAGCTGCGTCGCCAGGCGCAGGCGCTGCAGTTCCCCCGGCGACAGCGTGGGCGTGCTGCGCTCCAGCGAGAGGTATCCCAGCCCGAGACGCTCCAGCGTGGCGACGCGGCCGAGCAGGTCGTGCGCGAGCCGCTGCGCGGCCACCCGCTTTTCATCGGAGAGGTTGTGCGTGCGCCGCACGTCGGGTGCCGCGGCATGCGCGGAGCCGCCATGGGCCACCCGCTCGTCGACCGCCTTGCGCGCGTCTTGGCGGCTCAGGACGGCGCGGTCGCGCCGGTCCGCCTGCAGCTTGCCTTGCGCCGCCGGTTGCAGCAGCGCGGCCACCTGCGACAGCGGCAGCCGTGACAGTTCCCCGATGTCCAGGCCCATGAACGTCACCGACAGCGCCTCGCGCTTGAGCCGCTTGCCTTCGCATTGCGGGCACATGCTGGCCGTCATGAAGCGCGACACCCGCTTTTTCATGAGGGCGCTCTGCGTGGTGGCGAAGGTGTGAAGCACGTAATTGCGCGCGCCGGTAAAGGTGCCCATATAGCTGGGCTCCATCCTGCTGCGCAGCGCGGCCCGCGTTTCCTTCGGCGTGAAGCCGGCGTACACCGGGACCGTGGGCGTGTCGTCGGTGAAGAGGATCCAGTCGCGGTCCTTCTTCGGCAGGTCGCGCCAGGGCTTGTCCACGTCGTAGCCGAGCGTCACCAGGATGTCGCGCAGGTTTTGCCCATGCCAGGCCGGCGGCCAGGCGGCGATGGCGCGCTCGCGGATGGACAGCGAGTCGTCGGGCACCATCGATCGTTCCGTCACCTCGTACACGCGCCCGAGCCCGTGGCAACGTGGGCAGGCGCCCTGTGGTGTGTTGGGCGAGAAGTCCTCCGCGTACAGCATCGGCTGCTTCGGCGGATAGCTGCCGGCGCGGGAGTACAGCATGCGCAGCAGGCTGGAGATCGTGGTGACGCTCCCCACCGAAGATCTCGCGCTGGGGGTGCCGCGCTGCTGCTGCAGGGCCACCGCGGGCGGCAGGCCCTCGATCGAATCGACGTCGGGCACGCCGGCCTGGTCGATCAGCCGCCGCGCGTACGGCGACACCGATTCGAGGTACCGCCGCTGCGCCTCGGCATACAGCGTGCCGAACGCGAGCGACGACTTGCCCGAGCCAGACACCCCGCTGAACACCACGAGTGCATCGCGCGGCACGTCGACGTCCACGTCCTTGAGGTTGTGCTCGCGCGCGCCCCGCACCTGCACGAAGCCGCGGTTCGGCGACGAAGGGGTTTCCTGCCCGGGCTCCTTGTCGTCCTCAATGGAAGAGCCTGGGTGGGTGCGGTCTCGGGCCATGCGCCAACTTAAGGCCCGGCCGCGGCGCCGCCGGTCGGACACCGCCGAATCGGCCGTAGGAGCCCGCCGTTTGCGGTGCGTCAAGCTTTTTGTTTTACGGGTTCCCGGGCGTTGCGGGATTTCACCAGCTGGTTAAAGTCCTTGGCGATGACACTTCCCGATCGATTCGAGGGCGTCGCCCACCTGGAAGAGGTGATGACGCAACCTTCCGAAGCCCTGGTGCGCGACCTCGAGCGCGTGCCCGGCGACATCATGGTGCTGGGCGTCGGCGGCAAGATGGGCCCCACGCTCGCGCGCATGGCAAATCGGGCCGCCCCCGGGCGCCGCGTGATCGGCGTGGCGCGCTTCTCGCAAGCGGGATTGCGGGGGGAGCTGGAGCGGCACGGCATCGAGTGCATCGAAGCCGACCTGCTCTCGCGCGACGCGCTGGCGCGGCTGCCAGATGCGCCCAACATCGTCTACATGGCCGGCCGCAAGTTCGGCAGCACGGGCAGCGAATGGCTGACCTGGGCGATGAACGCGCATGTGCCCGCGCTGGTGGCCGAGCGCTTCAATGCGTCGCGCATCGTCGCCTTCTCCACCGCTTGCGTCTATCCGTTCGTCGCCACGGCCGGCAACGGCGCGACCGAAGACATGCCGCCCACCGCGCCGTCGGGCGAGTACGCCAACTCCTGCGTCGCGCGCGAGCGCATGTTCCAGCATTTCTCCCACCAGTACGGCACGCCGGGGCGGCTGCTGCGCCTGTCGTACGCGATCGACATGCGCTACGGCGTGCTGCACGACGTCGCGCAGAAAGTGCTGAACCGCGAACCCATCGACCTCGCGATGGGCCACGCCAACATCATCTGGCAGGGCGAGGCCAACGACTGGTCGCTGCGCGCGCTGGCGCATTGCGACACGCCGACGTCGCCGCTGAACATCAGCGGGCCCAAGATCAGCATTCGCGCGGTCGCGCTGGGGCTGGGCCGCAGGTTGGGCATCGAGCCCGTGCTCGCCGGGCAGGAGGCGCCGACGGCGTGGCTCGTCGATTGCAGGGAAGCTTTCAAGCTGTTCGGCCCGCCCCAGGTCACGCTCGACCGCATGCTGGACTGGACGGCCGAGTGGGTGCAAAGCGGCGGCGACAGCCTGGGCAAGCCGACCCACTACGAGGCGCGTGATGGGAAGTACTAGTGTGCCCCGTCGCGCGCGGGATCAGGGAGGCGGGGCACTCTACTCCGCGAATGTCCCCCGGCGCGGGCGTTCGCCCGCTTCCTCCTCCTTTATTTCGCTGCGTAGAGCGCCCCGCCTCCCTGATCCGTCCACCACCGGGGCGTGCGAGCCGTCGAGCGATCCAACGCCGCACCCAAGGGCCGTGGATGGCGGGTGGCCGACGCAGCGAAATCAAGGAGGAGGAGCGGGCGCGCCCGCGACGGGGGACATTCGCGGAGTCGGCCACCCGTCGTCCACGGCCCGCCGCCTGCACATCGGGCCTGCGCAGGTTCGCTAGAGAGCGCTCAACATGCACTGGACTGACATCCCACAAGACTCCCTCGCCGTGCTGCGGCGCGGCGCCGTGATTCCCGCGCACCTGCTCGCGCTCGATGCCGACCGCAAGCTCGACGCCCGCCGCCAGCGCGCGATGACACGCTATTACCTCGATGCCGGAGCCGGCGGCGTTGCCGTGGGCGTTCATTCCACCCAGTTCGCGATCCGCGACGTGGGCCTGTACCAACCGGTGCTCGAACTCGCGATGCAGACCGCGCGCGAATGGGAGCCGATCGGCGGGCGGCGGCCACTGTTCATGGTGGCCGGCCTGGCGGGCCGCACCGAGCAGGCGGTGCGCGAGGCGGAGATCGCGCGCGGATTCGGCTACCACGCGGCCTTGCTCAGCCTCGCCGCCATGAAGGGCGCGAGCGAGGACGAGCTGGTCGCGCATTGCGAGCTCGTGGCGCAAGCGATGCCGCTGGTGGGCTTCTATTTGCAGCCGGCCGTCGGTGGCATCCACCTGCCGGCCACGTTCTGGAGCCGCTTCGCGCGGATCGACAACGTCGTCGCGATCAAGATGGCGCCGTTCAACCGCTACCGCACGCTGGACGTGATCCGCGGCGTGGTCGCGGCGAAGGCCGAGGAGCGCGTGACGCTCTATACCGGCAACGACGACCACATCGTGCTGGACCTGCTGGCGCCCTTCACCCTCATGCGCGACGGCCAGGTGGTGACGGTGCGCATCAAGGGCGGGCTGCTCGGCCACTGGAGCGTGTGGACCCAGCGTGCAGTGGAGTTGCTGGACCGCATCCATGCCGCCGTCGCGAGCGGCAGCGTCACCCCGGAACTGCTGGCGCTGGACGCGCAGGTCACCGACTGCAACGGCGCCCTCTTCGACGTGGCGCATGACTTCCACGGCTGCATCGCCGGCTGCCACGAAGTGCTGCGCCGGCAAGGCCTGCTGCAAGGCACGTGGTGCCTGGACGCGAACGAGGGCCTCGGCCGCGGCCAGGCCGACGAGCTCAGCCGCGTGCAGGCGGATTACCCGCACCTGATGGATGACGAATTCGTCGCACAGCACCGGGAGCGCTGGCTGGCCGCCTAGGGCATCCTGCATTGACAGCCGCCGCACCAGACCGTAGAGTCGACCCAATTAACTGGTTAGTGAATTAACCCACCCGGAGAGACCATGCAAAAACGCCACTTCCTCCAAGCCGTGTCCGCCGCGATCGCGGCATTGGCCTTCACGGGGCCCGCGATGGCCCAGCAGTGGAAGCCCACGAAGCCGGTCAACCTGATCGTCCCGTGGGCCGCCGGGGGCTCCACCGACCAGATCACGCGTGTGACGGCCGCGGAGCTGGAGAAAGTGCTGGGCCAGAAGATCATCATCGTCAATCAGCCCGGCGCCTCGGGCTCGATCGGCACCAAGAACGCATGGGAAGCGCCCAAGGACGGCTACACCTGGGCCGCCGGTGCCGCCCAGGACCTGGGCGCCTACCAGGCCCTGGGCATGCTGGACGTGCCGGCGAAGGACTGGCACCTGTTCCTCTCGGTGGCCAACATCGCCGTGGTCGGCGTCGGCGCGCAGACGCCCTACCAGAACATGGGCCAGCTGCTCGACGCCATGAAGGCCAAGCCGGGCGAGATCAAGGTGGCGACAGCTGGCGTCACCTCCGGCGGCCACAACGCGATGGAGGCGATCTCGCGCGCCACCGGCGTCAAGTACCGCCACGTCACCTACGACGGCGGCAACCCGGCCGTCGTCGCCACCGTGTCCGGCGAGACCGACCTCACCACCCAGCTGGCCGTGGAGCAGGCCGAGATGATCCGCGGCAAACGCATCCGTCCGCTCGCCACCGTGTCGGACCGCGCGCTGGAGATCGAGGGCTACGGCACGATCGAGCCGATCAGCAAGACCATCCCGGGGTTCAAGTCGGCGGCCAACTACTTCGGCATCTTCATTCCCAAGGGCGTGCCGGCCGACGTAGTCGCCACGGTGCAGAAGATCTGGGCCGAGAACATCGCCAACAATGCGGCCATCAAGGCTTACGCCGTCAATCGCGGCGCGCTGTTCGCGCCGGTCGCCGGCGACGCCGCGCTGGCGGCCGCGATGCCCGCGATCCAGGCCAACGCATGGCTGCTGCACTCCACCGGCAAGACCAAGGTGTCGCCGGACACGGTGGGCATCCCCAAGCCGTAACGCGGCCGCGCCCGTGAGCATCGAATCGCCCCCGGAAGGGGAGGTTTCCCCGCGCGCCGACCTCGTGTCGGCGCTGCTGTGGATGGCCTTCGGCGGCGCCGTCGCCATCGGCTCGTGGCGAATGGACCGGCTGGAGAACCTGCACATCAACAAGTACGAGGCGCCGGGTCTCGTGCCCGGATTGCTGGGCGCGGCCGTGTTGCTCCTGGGGTTGATGCTGGCGCTGCGCGCCGTCAAGCGCGGCGCGCTGCGGCCACTCGCTGCATCGAAGCCGCGCGAAAGCACCGTCCGCATCGGGCTGGTCTTCGCGGCCATGCTGGCTTACTCGCTGCTGCTGGTCGGCCACGGGCTGCCGTTCTGGCTGGTAACCGGCGCCTTCGTCACCCTCTTCATCTTTTTCTTCGACCGTGAGCGGCAGACCGTGCTGGGGCGCAGCACCGCGCGCCAGGCCCTGCTGGCCCTGGCCTGCGGCGTCATTGCCAGCGCGGTGATCTCGCTGTCGTTCCAGGAAGTCTTCTACGTGCGGCTTCCCTGATGTTCCAAGGTTTGATCGCCTTCGGGCATTCGCTGGCCGGCTTCATGACGGTGGAGTCGATCTTCTTCGTGCTGGCCTCGACGCTGGTGGGGGTCGTGATCGGCGCGCTGCCCGGCCTCACCGCGACGATGGGCGTGGCGCTGATGACCACGCTGACGCTCAAGCTGCCCTCGGCCCAGGCGCTGCTCGTCCTGATCTGCACCTACGTGGGCGCGATCTATGGCGGCAGCCGCAGCGCCATCCTGCTCAACATCCCGGGCACGCCCGCATCCGCCGCGTCGTGCCTGGATGGCTACGCGCTGGCACGGCAGGGCATGGCCGGGCGCGCGATGGGCATCGCCACCAGCGGTTCCGTGCTGGGCACCTTGATCGGCATGTTCTTCCTCGCCCTCTTCACGCCGCTGCTGGGCGAGGTGGCGCTGAAGTTCGGCGCGTACGAGTTCTTCTGGCTGGCGGTGTTCGGCGTGATCATCTCCGCCACGCTCACCGGCGGCGATGCGCTCAAGGGCTGGATCGCGGGCTTCGCGGGGCTGTTCATCGCCACCATCGGGCAGGACGGCATCCACGCCTTCGAGCGCTTCAACTTCGGCAACCGCGACCTGGCCGGCGGCATCTCGCTGGTGCCCGCGCTGGTCGGCGCCTTCGGCTTCGCGGAAATCCTGGTGGCCATGCAGGAGCGGCGGCCGCCCGTCAAGATCAACGCGCTGGATTCCGTGATCCCCAAGCTGCGCGACGTGTTCCAGTACTGGCGCACCATCCTGCGCTCGGGCGTGATCGGCACCTTCATCGGCATCGTGCCGGGCGTCGGCGAGGACGTCGCCGCCTGGTCGTCCTATGCCGCCGCCAAGCGCGCGAGCAAGGAGAGGGAGAAATTCGGCAAGGGCTCGGTGGAGGGCCTCATGGCCGCCGAGACCGGCGACAACGCCTGCGTGCCCGGCGCGATCATCCCGGTGCTGACGCTGCAGATCCCGGGCTCGGCGCCCGCCGCCGTGCTGATGGCCGCGATGCTGATCCACGGCGTCAAGCCGGGGCCGATGATCATGATCGAATCGCCGCAGTTCGTGTACGACATCGTGGCCATGATGATGCTGGCCACCATCGGCATCCTGATCTATGGCCTGACGCTCACCAAGTTCCTGGTCCAGGTGCTGCGCGTGCCGACCACGATCATCGTGCCCATCATCCTGGTGCTGTGCACGATCGGCACCTTCGCCCTGGCCTCGCGCCTGTTCGACATCTGGGTGATGGTGGCCTTCGGCGTGCTGGGCTTCGCCCTGCGCAAGTACGGCTACCCCATGGCGCCGCTGGTGCTGGGCATCGTGCTGGGCGACCTGCTGGAGAAGAACTTCCGGCGCGGGCTGGTGCTCTCCGACGGCGACCTCACGCCGTTCTTCACCCGGCCGATCTCGGCTGCGCTGTTCGGCCTGATGGCGCTGATCCTCCTCCTGCGGATCCCGCCGGTGCGCAGGCTCTTCATGCGCAAGGCGCACCTGGAGGCCACATGAAGTTCGCCCTCTGCAACGAGGTGCTGCAGCCGCTGTCGTTCGACGAGCAATGCGCGCTGGCGGCGAAGCTCGGCTACGACGGCCTGGAGGTGGCGCCGTTCACGCTGGCCGAGGATCCGATGCGGATCACCGACGCGCAGGCGATGCAGTTCGAGCGCATCGCGCAGGACCATGGCATGCGGATCTTCGGCCTGCACTGGCTGCTGGTGGCGCCTGCCGGCCTGTCGATCGTGAGCGCGGACAAGGCCGTTCGCGACCGCACGGTCGCCGTGATGCTCCGGCTGGTCGAGCTGTGCGCCCTGATGGGCGGGCATTACCTGGTGCACGGCTCGCCGAAGCAACGCTCGGTGCAGCCCGGCACGTCGCGCGAAGCGGCGCTGGAACGCGCGCGCGATTGCTTCGCTCAGGTCGCGGTGGCGGCGCGCGACCGCAGCCTCGCGTATTGCATCGAGCCGCTGGCCGCGCGCGAGACCGACCTGATCAACACCGTGGCCGAAGCCGCCGCCATCGTGGACGCAATCGCCTCGCCCGGCCTGAAGACCATGATCGATTGCAGCGCCGCCGGCCAGTCGGAGGCCCAGCCCGTCGACTCGCTGATGGCGCAATGGATGCCCACCGGCCACATCGCGCATGTGCAGGTGAACGACCCCAACCGGCGCGGACCCGGCCAGGGCGAGATGCGCTTCGCGCCGATCATGCGCGCCCTGTTGCAGATGCAGGCAATGGGCCACTACGAAGGCATCGTGGCGGTCGAGCCCTTCGACTACGTGCCGGACGGGCCCGGCTGCGCGGCACATTCCATCGGCTACCTCAAGGGCATCATGGAAGGACTGGACGGGCATGGCTGAAGCGCCACGCTTCGTCGTCCGCGAGGTCGAGCTGTACGAGCGGCCGGTCGTGCTGCGGCTGCCGTTCCGCTTCGGCGTGGTGACGCTTACCGAATGCCCGCAGGCGTTCGTGCGTGCGCGCATCGAGTTCGCCGACGGGCGCAGCGGGTGGGGCGCAGCCGCCGAGATGATGGCGCCCAAGTGGTTCGACAAGAACCTGGCGCTGTCCAACGAGGACAACTTCGACCAGCTGCGCGACGTGCTGCGGCTCGCGCGCGAGGCTTACCTGGCGGGTGCGGTGCCCGCGAGCGCCTTCGGCCATTTCGCGCGCAACCATGACGCCCACATGGCTGCGGCAGCCGCACGCGGCTTCAACCCCTTGCTGACCAGCTATGGGCCGGCGTTAGTGGATCGCGCGGTGCTCGATGCGCTTTGCCGCGTGCAGGGGGTTTCGTTCTACCAGGCGATGACGGCGAACCTGCCGGGCATCGGCGCCGCGCGCCCGGAATTCAACGGGCTGGACATCGAGCACTTCCTCGCGGGGCAGTCGCCGCGGCCCGCCATCGCCGCGCGCCACACTGTCGGCCTGCTCGACGCGATCACCGCGGCCGACCTCGCTCAGCGCGTGGACGACGGCCTTCCGGAAACGCTGGAGGAAGTCATCCGCGCTTACGGCCACCGCCACTTCAAGCTCAAGGTGAGCGGGCAGGTGGATGCCGACCTCGCGCGACTGCAGGCGATCGCCGCGGTGCTGGACCGGACGGCCGAGCCGTACTTCGCCTCGCTCGACGGCAACGAACAGTACGAGGATGCGCAGGGCGTCGCGCACCTCGTGGACGGCATCCGCCGCCGGCCGGCGCTGGCGCGGCTGTGGGACTCCATCGTCTTCATCGAGCAGCCCATCGCGCGCAAGCTGGCGCTCGATGAGGACCTGCGCAAGGCCGACCTGGGCAAGCCCGTCATCATCGACGAGTCGGACGGCGAGCTGGACACCTTCGTCGCCGCGCGCGAGCGCGGCTACGCGGGCGTTTCGTCCAAGACCTGCAAGGGCCTGTACAAGTCGGTCCTCAACGCAACGCGCTGCGCGGCGTGGAACCGCGAAGGCGGCGCGACGCGGTACTTCATGTCGGCGGAAGACCTGACGACACAGGCGGGCCTGTCGGTGCAGCAGGACCTGGCGCTGGTGAACCTGCTGGGCATCGAGCACGTCGAGCGCAACGGGCACCATTACGTCGACGGGATGGCCGCGCAGCCGCCGGCCGAGCAGGATGCCTTCCTCGCGGCGCATCCCGATATGTACGAGCGCAGCCACGGCGCGGTGCGGCTGAAGATCCGCGCGGGGCGGATCGAGATCGGGTCGCTGGCTTGTCCCGGCTACGCCAGCGCGGCGATGCCGGATTTCAGCGCGATGCAGGCGATCGGCTAGTGTGGTGTCCCGCAGGTTCGAAGGCACCGAATCGGCGTGGATCACCGTAGTGCGCTCCTGGACCTCGCGAGCAAAGCTGTGCGTGGGCACGCCACGCTCTCACTGCAACGCCGCGCACGGCTGGGCCGCGGCGCGAATCAAGCACAGACGCCCGCGGTGGACGGTCTTGCGGCCCATCGTTTCATGCTCGCGGCATCTGTTTGAACGGAGCGCAGCGCAGTGAGTTATGCCGCGCGGGCC
>JAUYOG010000038.1 GCA_030695945.1 Ramlibacter sp. | reverse complement strand
GCGTGAGCTGGAACAGCTGGGCCGGCGCAACATGCTGGCGGCGATTCAGCGGCGGGGGAGTCGCGTGCTGGCCACTCTCGGCGCGGATTTCGACTTCAACCTAAAGGATCCGCGGGTGGTGGAGTTTCTGACCACGCAGGTCTTCAAGTTCAAGAAGAACACGACCGAGGGCATGCGCGAGGAGATTCGGCAGGCGCTGTTGGCCGGTGAGCGGCTCGGCGAAGGGGTCACGCAGATCGCCGATCGCATCAACGCCGTCTTCGACAACGCGCAACAGGTGCGCAGCCTGCGCATCGCGCAGACCGAGATGGTGGGGGCGGCGAACTTCGGTCAGCTGGAAGGGATGGCGCAGAGCGGGGTCGTGCGAGGCAAGCAGTGGTTGAGCGCCCGGGACGGCCATGTTCGCGCATCCCACCAGCAGCTGGATCGCTCGACGGATCCGGCGCAGGGCGGTGCGCCAGTCAGCCTCATGGCCCCGTTCGCGAACGGGCTGCTGTATCCAGGGGACCAAGCCGGTGCAGCAGAGGAAGTGGTCAACTGTCGATGCGTGGTACTTGAAGTGGTGCGATGAGCGCCAAGAAGGAGGAAGCAATGCTGTATCGCAAACCGAACGAGGCGGGACTCTGGCGAGCCTACGAAGCCGGCCACATCATCATGCGCGGCGGGGTGACCGCACCGCTGCTCCGCATGCCGATGGCCGTGGACGTCAAGCAGCTTGGCGGGAAGGACTCTCGGGTGCTGCGCTTCATCGCCTCCTCCGAGGTCGAGGATCGGGACGGCGACATCATCCGTGTAGCCGGCTGGGAGCTGAAGAACTTCCTGGAGAACCCCGTCCACCTCTGGGCGCACAACATGCGTCAGGACCTGCCTGCGATCGGCAAGACGGTCAAGATCGAACAGCAAGGGGGTCGGCTCATCAACGACGTGGACTTCTTCATGGCGGAAGAGTTCGAGCTCGCACGGCTTGCGCTGAAGATGCACCTCGCAGGCGTCGGCGCGGAGAGCGTCGGCTTCCGCCCGCTGGAGGCCACGGAACGGCATGGTGGCGACGGTCGGCTGATCGGCTTTGAGTTCAAACGCCAAGAACTGCTCGAGATCTCCTCGGTGCCGGTGCCGAGCAACCCAGAGGCGTTGCACCTCGCGACGCAGAAGGGACTGCTGACGTCGGATGAGGCGACGAAGATCGAAAAGGTCTGGTCGCCGGACACGGTGAGCCCCATCAAAATCTACCTGCCGCAGTCCGACCTGACCGATCCGCCGGTGAAGGAGCCGACATTCGAAGAGCGACGCCAAGCTGAGGTCGCGCAGGCCAAGGCCGCAGCAGAGACGATGGCCGAGGACGAGCGGAAGGCGATGCAACGACACCATCTCGCGATGGCGGAGGCCTACGGACTGCAGGTGACGATCGAGACCGGGGAGGACGAGGCGAAGCAGGCGGAACTCGAGGTGTTGAAACAGGAAGTACAGGCGCTCAGCCAGCGGTTGGCCGAGCGGGATGGCGCGATCAGTCGCGCCGTGAAAGACGCGGTGCAGCACGCGGTGCACTGAGCGCCGCGGGACACGGACCAAGGAGGAGCAGCACGATGGACGGACTCGCAGAGCTGACGAAGCTCGTGCATGACTTGAAGGAACAGGTGGAGAAGGGGACGAGCCAGGACACACTCGCGGCGCTGGTGCAGGGCGAAATCTCGAAAGCGATCGCGGATGCCCGAACGCCACAGCGCCGGGGACAATTCGATCTGGGCACTCGAGGACGGGATATGAGCGTGAAGTTTGCGGTACACGGCATCAGCCCGAAGTATGTGCCGCCGCATGCGTGGTCAGCACCCGTCCCGACGAACCCGCTGTTCACGCCGGATGTGGAGGAGTTGGCCAAGCTCAATGACTACGCCGTCATCACCGCGATGTTGAGTGCGGGCCGCAATGTCGAGCTAGACACCGAGGAGAAGGTGGCGAGTGTCATCCAGAGCCGGATCGAGAAGCCCAAGACGAAGGGTTGGGCGGACTGGAAGGATCACTACAGCCAATTGAGCAAGGCGCTCGATTCGGCCACGACCGCGGAGGGGCTTGAGTTTATTCCGACGGGCTTCAGCCGGGACTTGATCGACCGCGTGCGGATCGCGGCAGCGGTCGGACAACTCTTCCCCGAAATCAACATGCCGACGGATCCCTTCAAGCTACCGGCTCGCGCCTTCGCGCGGCAGAACGCCGTGAAGCTCAGTGAGTCGACGGCGGACTCCTCCTCCAAGGCAACGGCCAAGACGCCGGGCACGCGCCAAGTGACCTTGGATGCGCAAAAGCTCGGGGTACGGGTGCTCTGGTCCTTGGAACTCGATGAGGACAGCATCATCGCCATGGCGCCGTTTCTGCGCGATGAGATCATCGAAGGCTTGGCCTACGGGCTCGAGACGGCCTACCTCAACGGCGACAACTCCGGCACCCACATGGACAACGATACCAACGGTGGGAGCGCGGATCTGGCCGAGAAAACCTGGGTCGGACTACGCAAGCACGCGCAGGCGAACTCGCTGACCACGGACCTGGCTACCTTCACGACCCCGAACCTCAGGGCGCTGCGGGGCAGCCTCGGGAAGTATGGGGCCGATCCGCGGGATCTGGCCTGGATCGTATCGGTGAAGGGGCTCATCAAGATGCTCGGCCTGGCCGAAGTCATCACGGTCGAGAAGTATGGCCCGCTGGCCACGATCGTGACTGGGCAGCTCGCCTCCCTTGATGGGATCCCGGTGGTGGTCTCGGAGCACATGCGGGATGACGTCGCCGCAACGGGCGTCAACACCTCGGTCGGACCCAACACCCTCTCGAACCTTGTGCTCGCGAATCGCCGAGCGTGGATCCGCGGGGTGCGGCGGGCGCCGACCATCAAGACCAAGGAGGACATCGAAACAGATCAGCTGATCGCGGTCGTGACCTGGAGGGGAGACTTCCAGCGCGTCCTCGGGACGGCTGAAACGCACACGGCACAAGGTCGGAACTTCTCGTAATCGGAGGTCGCGTGAGGGCGGCGGAGGGTACCGCGCTCGTGGTGTCCTTCGCCGCTCTTCACCGTGAGGAGGAACCCATGGTGATCGGAGACTGCCTGAGAGACTGCAACGTCGACGGCAAGGACTACCACGCTGGCCGCGTCGAGCTGGACGAGGAGGAGCTGGAGCGGCTGTGCGCCAGCTACCCGGACCTCTTCCAGGCCGCACCACCAGCCAGCACGGCCGCAACCTTCCCAGCGCCGGAGACATCGCATGAGACGACCGGGACACAGGGCGAGACGCATCAGACAGGAACGTGAAGACGACGAGAAGCGTCGTGAGACGCTGCGGATCCGCTCGGCGAAGCAGCTCACCTCGCCGGCGGATACGCAGCTGCGGCACTACTGCACGAAAAGCTGAGTCATGGCGAACCTCGTGAAGATCGAGCGCGTCAAGACCTACCTCGATATCGCCAACACCGACACGGCGGCGGACGTGCTGCTGCAGGATCTCATCAGTCGGATCAGCGCGTGGGTCGAGCACTACTGCGACCGGACGTTCGCGAAGGCCACGCACACGGAGCCGTACGACGGGGATGGGACGGACACGCTCGTCGTGCGCCAGTGGCCGATCATCAGCGTCGCCGGTCTGTACGACGACCCGGATCGCGTCTTCGGCGCCAGCACGCAGATCGCCGCAGCGGACTTCGTGCTCTACAAGAACACCGGCATCATCCGACTCGACGGGCTGGTGTTCTCGGCTGGGATCCAGAATGTCAACGTGACCTACGACGCCGGCTACACGGATATCCCGGACGATCTGCAGCAGGCGGTGGTGGAGCTGGTCGCCGATCGCTTTCGCAACAAGGAGAACCAGGGCGTCAGGAGCCTGGCGATTGGCAGCTACCGCGTCGACTACGGCGATGAGGAGCTGCCCAGCGAGATCAAGGGCGTCCTCGAGGGCTACCGGAGGACGCGGGTGAGCTGATGGCCTACGGGACACTGCCGGGCTCGGTGCTGATCCAGGCGGTCACACTGACGCGGCCGGTGCACTCCTACGCGAGTGGGACGAAACAACCGATCGTGACCGAGACGCTGCAGGCGACCGGGATCCGGACACGCATCGAGCCGCTGAGCGGGCGGCTGCAGGAGACGGTGCTTGGCCGCATCCCAAGCGCGACGCACCGGCTTTTCACGAACCGGCTGGACGTCAGGGCGAATGACCTCATCACCGAGGAGACGAGCGGGCAGACGTACGTCGTCCATGAGGTGAGCAACTTCTTCGGGCATCACATTGAGGCGATCCTCGAGGCGAAGAACGACTGATGGCAGGCGTGGGCTTTCGGATCACGGTGCAGGGGGCGGAGCGCTTTCTCAGGATGCTGGAGCAGAGCGAGGCCCGCGTGCACCACGGCGTCGTCAACGCGCTCAAGGAAGGCGTCGCGATCGTGCGCGCGGATGCCGTGCTCAACGCTCCGCACGTGAGCGGCCGGCTGCGGCGCTCGATCCGCGGGCGCGTCGAGGAGAGCCGCGTGTTAGGGGCGAGCTTCGGCATCGTTGGCAGCGACGTCATCTACGCCAGGATTCAAGAGCTTGGCGGGGTGATCCGGCCAGTCCATGCGCAGTACCTGGCCGTGCCGCTTGACGCGGCCAAGACGCCGACCGGCCGCACGCGAGGCGGGCCGCGCACGTTTCCGAACACCTTCGTGATCCGGAGCCGCAGCGGATCACTGCTCATCATGCAGCGACACGGCGGCGGCATCCGGCCGCTCTTCGCGCTCACCAAGAGCATCACGGTGAGGGGCAAGCACTACATGGAGCGGGCGCTGGAGAGCAACCGGTCGCGGCTGCGCGCACTCTTCGGCCGCGAGGTCAAGGCGAGCTTAGAGGCACCCTGATGGCGCAGCGGCTGCATACCAACGAGATTCTGGATCGGCTGATGAGCCTGATCGACACGAGCCTCAGTCCAGCCCCACCGATCGGGCTCGGTCTGGTGACGATCGCCAAGGGCGACCTGGGCTTCTATGCGGGCAAGGACAGTGTGACGGTGGAGCTGCCGGCCCTCTTCGTCAAGCCGAGCCCGACGAACGAGCTCAGCTTCCGGGCGATGGGGCAGGAGTATGAGGTCGTCTATAAGCACCGGCTGGTCTACCTCCGGCAGTTCGCCACGACGGAGAAGGTCGTCGAGAACAAGGTGAAGGAAACACTGAAGATTGCGGAGCTGCTGATCGACAACATCGACCTCAACGCGCTCGCGCTATCGAACGGGCAGATCATCCGCAGCCTGCCCTCAAGCATCGAGTGGGAGCCGCTCGAGGATGAGCTGGTTGGGGGCTTGAACGTGTGGTTGTTCGCGACGGCGATCACCTTTGACGTGGTCGCGATCACCAGGAGGTAACGCACAATGGCGATTGGACTGGGGCATAAGAGCTACATCGGATTCGCAGATGAGTCGACGTGGGGCACCCCGGTCGCCCGCACGAAGTTCCTCGAGCTGGTGACCGGCGGCGACGGACTCGCGGTCAAGGAGGAGAAGATCCTCGTGCAGGGCGTCAAGGACATCGGGGTGCGCGGCGACATCGAGGTGCAGCAGGGAGCGGTGTCGGTCGAAGGCTCGCTGACCTTCGAGGTGCCGTATGACGGGGCCGAAAAGTTCTTCAAGCACGCCTTCGGCTCGGTGGCGAGCTCACAGCCCAACGCGGGAACGGATCCCACCGTGTGGCAGCACATCTTCACGATCGTCGACGCGCTGCCGACGGGCATGACGATCGAGGTCAACCGGGATGTGACGGCCTTTATCTACGAGGGCTGCAAGGTCAACGCGATGGAGTGCTCCGTTGGCGGACCGACCGAGCTGCTGCGCATCGTAGCGGACATCCTCGGTGAGGACGTCACCACCGCGTCGGCGACGAGCCCGACGTTCACCAGCGTCAACCGCTTCTCTGCTCCTCAGGCGGTCCTGCTCTGGAATGCGGTACAACTCAACGTCCAGCAGTTCAGCATCAAGCTGGACAACAAGCTGGATGCGGACCGGCGCTTCATCGGTACGCGGCTGCGATCGGAGCCGCTGCGCTCCGGCAAGATCGAGATCACGGGCAGCTTCGTCGCCGAGTTCGACAGCACCAGCCAGTACACAGACTTCCGCAACGGCACCAACCGCATCCTCAAGGTCACCTTCACCGGGCCTAGCATCGGGGTGCTCACGCAGAAGTACACGTGTCTCCTCGAGTGCAACGTCTCGCAGATCATGGACTACCCGGTCTCGGTCGATGATGAGGGGCGCATCACGGTCGAGATCCAGTTCCGCGCCTTCCGCGACGCGACCAACAACGAGCTCAAGCTGACGCTGACCAACCTGACCGCCAGCCCGATCTAACGGCGCGGTCGCAACAACAGGCAGGAGCAGGATGAAAGTGGAGATCGAAACGGACGGGGGCTTCGAGCACACCGTGGTCAGGCTCAACGGGAAGGTCATGCCACAGCTCATCGAGTGCGACTTCTCATTCAGCCTGGCCCGGGGTCGGAAGCCGGTGCTCTTCTATGTGCTCGGCACGAAGGAGCAGCCGCGCAAGGCGGCGCAGTTCTCGCGGTACTTCGGGAACGACTTCCAGAAGTACGACGAGTTGTTTCCGGCCGAGGCGACGGCGCAGGCGACGGACGGAGGGGCACGATGAGCACACTCCAGGTCATGCTGGGCGAGGCGCAGGGCGAACTGAAGGCGTCGGACGGCCGCGCGTTCAAGCTGTTCCCGCTGAAGCTCTCGGACATCACGAGGCTGCAGACGAAGCTCGGGCCGACGTCGCGGTGGGACAGCGACGAGACGCGCCTCAAGCTGCAGGACATCGAGGTGCTGTGCTTCATCCTGTGGCTGTCGCTGCGGCGGGATCCGAACGCGAAGGAGCTGACGGCGGATGGGGTCGCGGATCTCTTCGACGTGACCGACACGCCGAAGCTGCGGGACGCGCTGGAGCACATCATGACGATCTCGGGGCTCGCCCCAAAAGTGGCAGCGGTCAACGGAGCGACCGCGGCTTCAACTGGGCCGGGCTCTGGCTCGACCTGATGCGGTTGGGCGTCAGCTTCGCCGAGGTCGGCGAGCTCACGATCCCGCAGGTCACGGCGCTGCTCGAGGAGGGCAACGCCCGGCGCAGTCGGATGCTGAGCAAGGCGAAGCAGCAGAAGGCCATGGGCGTGATCGACTTTAGCGGACTCTGGTGAGGGCATGGCGGAACGGATCCGGGTCATCATCGAAGGCGTCGATGCGGCGTCGCAGGTGCTCGCGGGCATCAAGAAGGAGAGCGACGCGCTCAACACGTCCCTCAAGCACATCGGGACGGGCCTGGCCGTCGCCGGTGCCGCGATCGCCGGGGCGATTAGCCTCACCGTCAAGGCCGCGGCTGACCAGCAGCAGGCGACCGAGTCGCTGGCGGCCGCCATGCGCAACACCCACACCTTCACCGAGGCGGCGCTCACGAGCCAGCTCGACTTTGCCTCAGCCCTGCAGCGCACCACGGTCTTCAGCGATGACGCCATCACGCGCATGCAGGCGCTGCTCGTGAACTTCGGCCACCTCGGGGGGCCCGCGCTGCAGGAGGCGACGAAGGCGACGGTCGGCTTCGCGGCGGCGTTGAACATCGACCTGGAGGCGGCGGCGCGGCGCGTGGCGCTGGCGATCGACGGCTCAGCCGACAGCCTGGGGCGATTCGGCGTGCAGTTCGATGCGAACGCCACGCAGCAGGAGCGCTTCCAGGCGATTATGGCGAAAGGGCTGAGCCTCTTCGGCACGGCCGAGGCGCAGGCCACGACGTTTACCGGACGGCTGCTCCAGTTCAAGCACATCGTGAACGACCTCGGAGAGACGATCGGCAACGTCCTGCTTCCCGGGCTGACGGACGTGCTCAAGCGGCTCACCGAGGCCATGAAGGCGGTGGACCACTTCGCCAAAGCGCACCCGAAGCTGACGGCGACGATTGTGGAAACGACGGTAGCGCTAGGGCTGCTGGCGCTAGCACTAGCCCCGATCCTCACGTTCTGGCCGCAGCTCGTGAAGTTCTTCCAGTTCATCATCCCCTTGGTCGTCAGCTTCGCCGTCGAGCTGGGGCCGCTCATCGTGGTCCTGGGGCTCCTGGTCGCCGCCATGCTCACCACCGAAGGTGGGGCGCAGGCGCTCGGGATGGTCATCGACAGCCTCGTCGCGGGCTTTCAGTTCGCCGCGCAGGCCATCGCCGCAGCGATTGTGCACATCCTCGACGCGCTGCTCTTCATCGCGGAGAAGGTGCCGCTGGCCTTCGGGCCGCTCGGGCTCGCCCTTCTCCCCTTCAAAGACCAGATCCACGCGATCCGTGAGGAGGTCGACCAGCTCGCGAAGGGGAGCCTCGTCGCGCTGGGCGACTCCGTTAACAACGTGTCCACCGCGCTGGCTGGCGGTGGCCCGGCGGCGGGGCTCGTCGATCAGGTCCCTGTCGGTGGCGGCGGCGGAGGTGGCGCGGGCGCCGGTGGTGGTGGCGGAGGGCTGCCGCCGCAGCTCCTCGAGGGCATCACCGGCCAAGCGCAGGAGGCGCAGATCATCTGGTCGGCGGCCTTCGCGCAGATGGCGCAGGACATGCGCGTCCAGTTTGACGCGATGCACCAGACCGTACAGGGCTTCGGCGACGGGCTCATCGCCTTCCTCGAGAGCCTGAAACAGAAGTGGGGTGCGGGCTTCGGGAGCATGCGCAACTTCGTCTCCAACTTCGTGCAGGTCTCCGCCAAGACGATCGCCGACGGTCTCGGGACGGCGATCAGCGACATCATCCTCGGCACCAAGAGTGCGAGCGAGGCCTTCAAGGAATTTGGCAAGCTCATCATCCGTGCGATCGTCGAGTTCGTCGCCGAGTACGTGGCCCAACTGCTCGTCGCGAAAGCCTTCTCGTTGATCTTCAGTGCGTTCATTGCGACCACGGCGGGTACGATTGCCAACGCTTGGCTACCGGCGGCGGTGCTGGCAACAATTGCCACGCTCGGGGCCGCGGCCATCCAGGCGCCCATCGCCATCGGCGGCGCGCTCGGTGTGACGGCTGGCGCTGTGAAAGTCTTCGCGGGTGCTGCCGGCGGCGGGCTGACGAAGATGCAGCACGGCGGCATCGTGACCGAGCCGACGTTTGCGCTGATCGGCGAGGCGGGCCCGGAGGCGGTGGTCCCGCTCGATCAGGCGGGCGGCTTCGGCCAGACGGTTGTGAACGTGAGCGTGCAGGTCGACAAGGCGCTGCTCAACAGCGCCGAGAACATCGATGAGTTCGCCACGATGCTCGCGCGGAAGATCGGTCGCATCATCGACATCCGCCAGATGATGCCGGCTGGAGTGCAGCGCTGATGGCCGTCGCGGTGAAGTTCGGGACCTACGACTTCGGGACGACCGTCGAGAAGTACGCGATCCGCCAGCGTCCGCGCGTGAAGCAGATCGTCATCCCCAAGCGCGACGGGGTGCGGGCGGACATCGCGCCGCTGGGCCCGACAGAGGTCACGCTCACCGGGAAGATCCTCAAGAGCTCGAACACGCTGCTGCGCACGGAGTTTGACACCCTCAAGGCCGCGCTCTTCAAGACGCGGGATAAGCTGACGCTCTTCGATGATCGCTTCCTGGACTGCCAATTGACGAGCTATGGCGACGACTTCGTGCCAGGCTCGGCAATGCTGGCGGCGCGCTACGACCTGAGCTTCCTCGCCGAGCTGCCGTTTCTGCAGTCGGTAGCGCTCAACTCCAACAGCCAGACGGTCACCATCTCACCGACGACGTGGACGGTGACGCCATCTGGCAACATCCGCACGCGTCCGACGCTCCGCATCACCAACACCTCGGGTGCGGACATCGTCAACAATCTCAAGATCGAGAACCTCACGCTGAGCAAAGCGCTGGTCTTCA
>JAUYOG010000020.1 GCA_030695945.1 Ramlibacter sp. | reverse complement strand
AGCAGCACCAGCTTGTCGGCGCCCACGGTGAAGCTGTTGACCTGGTAGGCGTCCTTCGCATCGGGCAGGTCGATGTTGAACGCATCGGCGCTGCTTGTTCCCGTCAACACGAAGTCGAAGCTGCCGGCCAGCTCATTGGCAATGAGGTTGGCAGCGAACGCGCTGGTGGCCGTATCACTGTCGCCGTCGGTCAGCGTGGCCAGGAAGGCCAGCTGCACATCACTGGCCAGGCTGGCGGTCTCGGTGACGAACTCGATGTAGGGCACCTTGATCGTGCCCGAGTCCATGGTCAGCTGGACCGCATCGATGATCTTGCCGCCGCTCGCCTGCGCCACGAAGTGAACCGGGTCATTGGCCTTGGCCCCCGCGACCAGGTCACCGGCGAGCACCTTGACCGGTGCACCCGAGGTCGTGCCGTCTGTGTAGTAGATGGTGTAGTACAGGCTCTCGGTCGCCGGCGTGTAGCCCGAGACCGAGTTGTCGATAAACACCTTCACCTTGGTGACATCGAATTCGGGATTGACGACAAAACTCTCGTCCAGCCCGCTCGACGACGTGTCGTTGCCGTTCAGGTTGTTGTTGCCCACACCGATGCCGGAGGTGCTGACGTTCATCGCCTCGGTGCCCAGCAAGGCCGTGAGCGTGGCGTCGCCTTCGATCTGCGCCTCGGTCAGGTCCGGTGTTCCGCCGACCAAGCTCTCGATCTGGGACTCCGTATCCGTTGCCAGCACGTTGAAAAAGACGATCTGCTTGTCGTTCAGCGGTGCCGGTGGATGCAGGCCCGCGCCCGGTGTCAAGGTTTGCACCGGGTCAGGGCCGCCGGCCGTCAGTCCATCGATCGTCGAAACGGTGGTCGTGCTGGAAGCAAAGCCCGAGGCCAGGTCAAGCTGGTAAGTGCCGTTGGTGAACGCCGTCAGCGTGAAGCCGACGGTCTGGTTCGGCGTGCCGGCGTTGTTGTCGAAGTCCCCCGTCAACGAGCCGGTGAAGACATAGTTGCCGCTGCCGTCCAATGACTCGGTCAGGGGGTCGCTGAACGTCCCGGTCGTGGTGGTGCTGTCGGGCCGCACCAGCGTGAAGCCGGTCACCGCGATATCGAGCGCTGCAGCACCCAGGCCATCGGTTCCCGCATCGCGTGTCCAGTAGCCGTACTGCGGGTTGGCGGTACCGGTGCCGATCAGGTTGCCGAAACCCACGCTCGGCCCGTCGTCGTCGAAGTTGATCTTGTCGCCGATCGCCGTCGAAGTGGACGCGGTGTCGTCGTCGTTGTCGGTGACGGTCACGACGCCATTGACCAGGCCGGTGAGGTCGATGCGCTCGTCATACGAGCCGGCCGGCGTGGTGCCGTTGCCGGGTGTGGTGTGCTTGAGCGACACGTACTGCGCCACCGCCACCTTGCCGGTCTGGTCGATCGCGATCGCAAAGGCTGCCGGGTCGGTTCCGTCCACGGTGCCGTTGGCCGTGTCGTAGCGCCCGACGATCAGGTCACCTTCCTTGAACAGCTTGATGTCCTTGCCGTCAGTGGTGTCCAGCAGCGAATCCGTGCCGTCGCCACCCACGATCGCCAGCGAGAACACCGTCGACTTCAGGCCATCCGCGCCGCCGACGCTGCCGGCGCTGGACGCCACAACGGCACCGCTGCTGACGGCGTACTGCGGCAGGTTGGTATCGGTCTGCGCACCGGTGATGGCAAACAGCGCGCTCAGTGCCACCGGGCTGCCGTCGCCTTCCTTGTCGAAGGTGGTGGAAGCGGCCACGTCGTCGTCCTGGTTGCCAGCCGTCTCGTCGACGATCACCTCGCTGGTGCCCAGCGCGATGCCGGCGCTCGGCCCGTCGTCGGCGAAGCGCACGTTGCCGCCCAGGTCGACGACCTTGTTGTCCGTGGCGGTGTCGCCGTCGAAGTCGGTGGTCACGGCCGTGCCGGTCAGCTTCACCAGGTTGGCCGCCAGGGTGGCCAGCTGGTCATCGAAGGGTGTGGCCGTGGGTGTCGGGTCACTGGCGATCGGGTGGTCGATGGCCGCGTACTGCGTCAGGGTCACCACGCCGGTGGAGGCGGCCACCCCGATGGAGAAGATCGTGTTGCCCGCGGTGATGTCGGCAGCGCTCGCCGCCGTGGAGCCCACGATCACCCCGGACACGCTGTAGAGCTTGATGGACGCGCCGCCGCTGCTCATGCCCGAGGCATCGCCGTCGGCGCCGTACAGGCTCAGCGCGTAGCTCATGACGGTGGTGCCCGCGCCGTCGGCGCCGTACGCCGGCGTCTTGCTGAACACGCTGCTGAAGTCCGCGGTGGTCACGTCCGTGTCGGTGTCCGTCGGGTCGCCGTCGGTCTGCGCGTCCTGCGTGGTCAGCAGCACCGCGCTTTCGTTGGTCGCCGCCACGGTCACGCTCGGCCCGTCGTCCTGGAACGCCAGCGCCTGGAACGGGTTGGGCACGGTGGTGGAGCTGATCAGGCTGAACCCGCCGATGTCGAAGGCTGCGTTGAGGTTTGCGTCATCGTTTCCGGCGTTGTCGATCAGCACGCGGTTGTGCAAGCCGTCGGTCTTGTAATCGATCTTGTCACCCGATACCACGCCGGTGATCTTCGCCGTGTTGCCCGAGAAGTCCACCGTGATGTC
>JAUYOG010000014.1 GCA_030695945.1 Ramlibacter sp. | reverse complement strand
GCAGGTCTGCGGCACCGACGTGCTTGTGTCGCGCTCCTCTTCGTCCGCCGTCGCCGCCGACGCCGCTGTGACCTTTCGCTTCGGGAAGGGGGCCGCCTTCTGGGGCCCGTACACCGTGCACGCGCAGGTGTCGCTGGATGTTGCGCGCCGGCTGCGCGAGACGAGTGTGCTGGCCGGCGGCAACGCAATGTTTGCGCCGCGCGACCAGGCGGCCGCGGCCGCCGCGCTGAAGTCTGCGGGGTTCGGCCTGCGCTCCGTTCGGCGCGGCGCGCTGGTGCACCTGGCGTCGCTCGGGGTCGACGACGCCGCGCTGCAGCTGCGCAGCGGCCACAAGCGCCGCGACACCCTCCTCCGCTACCTCGGGTGGGGCGTGCATTCGTCGTCGGCGCGGCAGGCCGCGCAGGACGTCGGCCCGATCGTCGGCGGCGCCGCGCCGGCTGAGATCGACCCGGCCAAGATGGGCACGTGGTCTGGCTTCTGCGGCGTGAAGGGTCGCCGCATCGCGCGTCCGCCGCCTTTCCTTCCGCTGTCGCCGCCGTCGAGCCGCGATCTCGGTCTCGCTCCCGCGCCCGCCGACACCAACAACTGGCCTCTGCACGTAAAGGACGTGCGACCCCTCGACTGGGCGCCGATCCTGCAGCTGGCCCGCGGGACCGCGCTGGAGGCGGACGTTGCCCGCGCGCGCGAGTGGTGTGTCTCTCCGCGCTTCCTCGGTGCGTCGCCCGGACCTGTCGACGAGCACCGCATTCCCTTCGCGCGCCTTTCTGCAGCGCACGTGCGCACGCTCCTCGCGGCGGGGAAGCTGCAGCCGCACTTCGGGCCCGTCGCCGGCTGGTCGTCGGGGTGGTTGCTGCCGCAGCCGGCGAAGATGCGGCTGCGGCCCATCTTCGAGCCGAGCTCGAACCGCACCTGCGCGGCCGACGCGCTGCCGACGCTGCAGTATCCGTCGCGTCGCGAGCGGCAGGCGGCCATGCGCGGAATGCCGTTCTCTGCGGAGTTCGACTTCTCGGCGTGGTTTGACCAGTTTGGTCTGGGGGAGGGGGTCCGGCGGTTCTTCGTGCTGCGTGTGCGCGATGGCGTCGACGGCTGCTCCCTTTTCGCGCTGTCGCGGCTGCCGATGGGGGCGCGCTTCGCTCCCGGCGTCGCGCAGACGGTCACCTGGCTGCTGGTACTGCCTCTGCTGTCGATGGCCGACGTTGTCGTTCACACAATGATCGACAACGTCCGCATCGCAGCACGCAGTCGCCGCGCCTACGACGACGCCGCCCGCATCTTCCTCAGCCGCGTGCGCGCCGTCGGCGCCGCGCTCAACGACGGGCCGCCGGCGGACCCGACTCGGCCGCTGCTTTTTCTTGGCGAGCAGTATGTCGCCGGGGAGCGCGTCGCCAACAGCGAAGCGAACTTGCAGAAGCTCGCCGCCGCGCATGCGCTATTTGCCGCTGGCGGCGCTTTCTCCGTGCGCAACTTCGCGGCGCTCGTCGGCCTCGTCTTCTTCCTCGCACACACCGTCGGCGAGCGCCTCGCCGACCACCATACTCTCCTGCGCGCGTACTCGCGCATCTGCAGCGACGCGCTGCAGCACGAGGGGTGGGACGGGCCGCTGCGCTTCGTGTCGCCCGCCGTGCGCGCCGAGATCGATGGCCTGGTGGCGCTGCTGCTGCGCAACACACCCGTGCCGCTGCCCGTTCTCCGCCCGCCCACCTACAACAATGACGACTACGACTTTGTCATCGTCGTCGACGCCTCGGCGACAGGGTGGGGCGCGGTGGTGCAACGCACGGCGGACCACTCGGTATTGCAGCTTCGGCAGACATGGCCGGCGCAGCTGCAGCACAGCGCGACGGCAGAGCCCCGGGCCGTCTCGCGCGTCTTCGGGTGGTTGCGGGAGGCACTAGGCGTCGGCATCTCGGCGGCGACGGCGGCTCGCATCGCGGTCGTTACCGACCACGACGCAATGGCGCGCGGGCAGCGGCGCTGGTGCAGCGGGTTCGGCGGCTTCTCGCTCGCCCACGCCCTCAACGAGGCGTTTCGGGCGATGCACGGCCCACACCTCGAGACGGAGGTGTTCTACGTGCCCGGCGAGTGCAACATCGCCGACGGGCCGTCGCGCGACCCGACACCCGCCACGGCGATCGACGTGCGCTCCGTCGCGCTGGTCTTCCCGTCGCTCGCCGGATGCCATCACCCGTACGCCGCGATCGACAGGCCCGCACATATGGTGTGAGTAGGGAGGAGGAGGTGTGCGAGAGGAGTTTCCCCCCTCGTTTGTGTTCCAGTCTTTTTCTTTTCGATCCTGTACCGCGGAGAAACAGGAAGCAACGAATGCGATGGATGGGGTGGCAAATGCTTGCGGAGTGGGGGCTGACTCGAGCCATTGATGTATTGAGTTTGCGGGGGAACGATGCAAGAGAAGATGTGCGATCAGCTCTGTCGTGGTACGCTGGACCCCACGCAAACTGCTCGTTTGCAGCTCTCTTTAAGGAAGGTAGCAACGGCCCACGATAATCGTTGGAGCTTGCTACGACCCGCCTACCACCTCTCTCCTTGTGCTGTTCTGTAGCTCTCGCGATAGACTCGTCCTGCTCTCGATTCCTCACCTGAAAAGGTGACAGCTCTCAAGGCAGACCCGCCACACAGCTCCCAGCACTCTTTTTTCGCGC
>JAUYOG010000009.1 GCA_030695945.1 Ramlibacter sp. | reverse complement strand
TCACTGCAACGCCGCGCACGGCTGGGCCGCGGCGCGAATCAAGCACAGACGCCCGCGGTGGACGGTCTTGCGGCCCATCGTTTCATGCTCGCGGCATCTGTTTGAACGGAGCGCAGCGCAGTGAGTTATGCCGCGCGGGCCGCAAGACCGTCCAGCGCGGGGAATCCGGCATAGGTGCGAAGCACCGCAGCCGGACGTCGTAGCCATCGCGCCGCGGCCCAGCCGTGCGCGGCGTTGCCGCGAGGTCACCGCGAGGGCTTGTTCAGGAAGCGGAGGACGACGACCTAGGACACCTTCAACTGGAACGCGCTCTTGCGCTCGCCCACCTGCGTGCCACGGATGTTGGCGATTGCCTCGGAGCGCCACGGCCTCAGTTCGTCGCGCTGGCGGGCGTCGAGCCAGCCGAGCTGGTCGAGCACGGCCACCGTCGCCGCGATGACGGCCACCTTGTTGCCGTCCGACACCTTCAGGGCGAAAGCCTGGCCCCGGCTGCGGCTGGCGAAGGCCTGCACACCGTCGGCGCCGGCTTTCACCACCCAGTCGCCCCGGCCGGCGCGCATGAAGGCCTGGTCGGCGCGGTTGGTGCCGGACACCAGGTCAGGGTGCGCCGTCATCGCATCGGATAGCTGCGCGAAGCTCTCGCCGAATTCCGGGTCGGCCAGCCCCGTGGCGAGGCGCGCATATCCGCGGGCGAGATGCGACAGCGGCATTGCATAGTTGGGGGCGGAGCAGCCGTCGACGCCGATCTTCAGGTCCTCGGGTGCGAGGCCCACCGCCCGTGCGACGTCCCGCCGGATCGCCTGCTGCAGCGGATGGCCGGGCGCGAGGTAATTGGCCACCGGCCAGCCCTGCTGCACGCAGGACGCCAGGAAGCCCGCGTGCTTGCCGCTGCAGTTGTTGTGGCGCTCGTCGTAGGTGCCCGGCGCCGGCGCGGGCGCGACGCCGGCCTCGGCGTAATAGGGCACGTGGCAGCCGCATTGCAGCGTCTGGTACGTCAGGCCCGCCTTGTCCAGCATGCCCTGCACCTGCGCCACGTGCATCGGCTCGCCGCTGTGGCTGGCGCACATCATGGCGACGTTCTCGCGCGTGAAGCCGAACAGCTGCGGGCCGCCGGCGCCGACGAAGGGCAGCGCCTGCAGGGCCTTGAGCGTGGAGCGGGTGAAGGAGAGCCAGTGCGCGTCGCCCGCATGGGCTACGACGCGCCCGTTCGTGTCGGCGACGGCGACGGCGCCGAAATGCGTGCACTCGAGCGTGCCGCCGCGGAAAGTTTCGATCAGCGGGACGAAGGATGTCATGCGGCGATTATCCCCGTCAGGCCGGCTGCAGCACATAGCCCGGCGCGGCAAGGTCGGGCCACAGCTCGTACAGCACCTCGGGAATGGAGATGCCGCCGTTGCGCGGGCTGGGCGGAATGCCGAGCGCCCGGGCCGCGGCAATGCTCAGCTCGCCCGCTTTCTTGGTGGGGCCGCGGTCGGCGACGACGCAATCGACGCTGCGCCCGTTGAACGAGGCGCGCGCCTTGCAGCCGCGCACGATGCCGGTGGTGCGCTGCACGACCAGCGGCGGCACCACGATGTAGGGCACGGTCTCCGAATCCACATATGCCGCCGGATCGTCCGCGGCCTTGCCCGGATGGCGGTACCACGTCATCGACGCGATCACCCCGCCGGGGAAGACGCGCGGCTGGTTGTCCGCGCCGAGGATGACGATGCTGCGGGCCCAGGGCTTGGCGCAGATCACGCGGCCGCCCACGATCGCCATGCCGCCATTGGCCAGGAACTCGGAGCCCGTATCGTCCGCCTTGTACGCGGGCATCGCGCCGTGCTGGCCGTTGGCGCCGTCGGCGTCGATGTCGGCGTCGGCCATGAAGTGCACCCGGCCGTCCTCGTCCTCCTGGATGGCGCTGGTGAAGCCTTCGGCAGCGATGGTTCCGAGGAGTCGCGTCATGGATGCCCCTTCTTCTCCAAACCCACGGATTGTCGCCGGGTTGACGCCCCGCGCGCCAGCGGCTGTTCCACAATCGCCCGATGACCGAACTCCGCTCTCCCCTTTCGGCCCAGCTCGTGCAATGGCAGGTCCGCCCCGGCGACACGGTGCGCGCCGGCGACGTCGTGGTGATCCTGGAAGCCATGAAGATGGAGCATGAGGTGCGGGCCGGCGTGTCCGGCCAGGTGCGCGAGCTGTTTTTCGCGGCCGGCGAGACCGTCGACAAGGGCGCGCTGTTGATGGTGACGCAGGCCGGCGCGGTGGGAGCGGCCGAACCTGCCGTGCAGCCCGCCCCGTCCGCCCCGGCAGGCGGCCGCGCGGCCCATCGCGCCGACCTGCAGCGCGTCATCGACCGCCATGCCTTCGTGGACGACGCCGCGCGGCCCGACGCCATGGCGCGCCGCCACAAGCTGGGCCTGCGCACCGCACGCGAGAACGTCGCCGACCTCTGCGATGCCGGCTCCTTCACCGAGTACGGCGCGCTGGCCGTGGCGGCGCAGCGCCGCCGGCGCAGCGAGGACGACCTGGTGCGCAACACGCCGGCCGACGGCATGGTGACGGGCATCGGCAGCATCAACGCCGAACTGTTCGGCCCCGAGCGCTCACGCGCCGTGGTGATGGCCTACGACGCCACCGTGCTGGCCGGCACGCAGGGCATGCGCAACCACCAGAAGACCGACCGCATGCTGGGCATCGCGCTGAAGAACCGGCTGCCGGTGGTGCTGTTCGCCGAAGGCGGCGGCGGCCGGCCGGGCGACACCGACATGCCGGTGGTGGCGGGCCTGCACGTCGGCACGTTCGCGAGCTACGCGCGCCTGAACGGCCGGGTGCCCGTGATCGGCATCGTGGCGGGCCGCTGCTTCGCCGGCAACGCGGCGCTGCTGGGGTGCAGCGACGTGATCATCGCCACCCGCGCCAGCAACATCGGCATGGGCGGCCCGGCGATGGTGGAAGGCGGCGGGCTGGGCGTGTACGCGCCCGAGCAGATCGGCCCGAGCGAGGTGCAGCACGGCAACGGCGTGATCGACGTGCTGGTGGACGACGAGGCCCAAGCGGTCGCCGTGGCGCGCCGGTACCTTGGCTATTTCCAGGGCACGGTGGCGTCCTTCGCCGCGCCCGACGTCGCGGCCCTGCGCGACGTCGTCCCGGAAAACCGCCTGCGCGTTTACGACACACGCGCCGCGATGGCCGGCATCGCGGACGCCGGCTCGCTGCTGGAGCTGCGCACCGGGTTCGGCCTGGGGCTCCACACGGCGCTCGCGCGCATCGAGGGCCGCCCGGTCGGCATGCTGGCCAACAACCCGCTGCACCTGGGCGGCGCGATCGATGCCGACGCCGCCGACAAGGCCGCCCGCTTCATGCAGCTGTGCAACGCGCATGGCTTGCCGCTGGTCAGCCTGGTGGACACGCCGGGCTTCATGGTGGGCCCCGCCATCGAGGAGAAAGCGCAGGTGCGCCACGTCAGCCGGATGTTCGTGGCCGCGGCGCACCTGGCCGTGCCGTACTTCAGCGTCGTGCTGCGCAAGGGCTATGGCCTGGGCGCGATGGCGATGACGGCCGGCGGTTTCCACGAGCCGGACTTCATCGTCTCGTGGCCGACCGGCGAGTTCGGCGCGATGGGCCTGGAAGGCGCGGTGAAGCTGGGCTACCGCAAGGAGCTGGAGGCCGCCGCGCCCGGCGCCGAGCGCGACGCGCTGTACGGGAAGCTCGTGGCCAGGCAGTACGAGAACGGCCAGGCCATGAACATGGCGGCCACGCTGGAGATCGACGCAGTGATCGACCCGGCGCAAACGCGTGCGTGGCTCGCGCGCGGGCTGGCATCCGCCACGCGCGGCGCGCCGCCCTCCGGTGCATTCATCGACACCTGGTAGTAGGATGAGTCCTCGTCTCGACGGGGAAATTCCATGAAGCGGTTTATTTGCGCTGCGGCGGTGGGACTGTTCCTGGCCTCGGCACCCGCGCGGGCCGACACTGAGTGGCGCGCCCCGTCCGCGGCGGAACAGGCCCTGGACGCCGCCGCGTTCAACGGGGTCAACCCGGCCATCACCGACAGCCTGCCCGATGTACAAAGCGTCGTCGTCGTGCTGAGGGGCCGCGTGGTCCATGAGTTCTACCGCGACGGCACCCCGGACAAGCTGCGCGACGCGCAGTCGGTGGCCAAGAGCGCGCTCACGTCCCTGGTCGGCATTGCGATCGGGCAAGGCCGCATCGCATCGCTCGACCAGCCGGTCGTGGACCTCGTGCCCGAGTGGGCCGCCTTGAACGGCGATCCGCGCGCCGCGGCCATCAAGGTGCGGCACCTCGTCACCATGACCGCCGGGTTCGAAGTCAACGACCCCACCGGCACGGCATCGGCCGGGCGCCCCGCCGAGGCCTGGGCGCGGCCGCTGCGCACCGCGCCCGGCGAAAAATTCGCCTACGACAACGCGCTCATCCCCATGGTGGTTGCCGTGCTGGAAAAGGCGGCCGGCATGCCCCTGGCCGACTACGCGCGCCAGGAGATCGTGGGGCCCCTGGGCCTGCAGGAGCCCTCGTACCAGCGCGGCTTCCACATGCGCACGGCGGACATGGCCAGGCTGGGGCAGCTCTACCTGCAAAAGGGCGCCTGGGCCGGCAAGCCGCTGATCCCCGAGGCCTACGCGCTGGCAGCCACCCGCCCGCAAAACAACGGCGGCCCGCCGGTGTCCATGCCTTACGGCTACATGTGGTGGATCGTGCCATCCAACGCCGCCCGCCCGACCTTCATGGCCAGCGGCTATGGCGGCCAGCTGGTCTGGGTCTATCCGCCGCTCGAGATGGTGGTTGCGATCACTTCGACCGTGTCCCAGGACAGCCAGCGCCGCGGCCAGGCGATCCAGCTGCTGCGCGGCAAGCTGTTCCCCGCGGCGCAGCAGCGCGCGGCGAGCGCGCCATGACAGCCCAGGACATCGAAGCCATCGAGCGCGCCACCGTCGCAGCCGTATCGCCGCAGGCGCAGGAGGAGATCGCCGGCTGGCTGCTGCCCTTCGACACCGGCACGGTCGGCCGGGCCCGCAGCGCGGTGCCGCTGGCGCATGATGCGGCCGATGCGGCCGTGCTCGACGACATCGAAGCACGCTACGCCGCGCGCGGGCTGCCCGTGATGTGGCGGTTGCCGAACATCCCGGCCTTCGACGCGTTCGCCGAACGGCTGCAAGCCCGCGGCTACGAGGCCGGCAAGCCCACGCATGTGCAGACCGCGGCTGCCGCCAGCGTGATGAACGTGTCGCAGGGCCCTTTCGCGCAGACCGCAGCGCGGCCCGATACGGCGTGGGCGGCGGTGTTCGTCGGGGAAGGCTTCGACCCCGTGGACGGCGCGAGCCGCGTCGCCACGTTGAGCCGCGCACCGGGTGCGCTGTTCGCGAGCATCCGCGAGGGCGAGGCCACGGTGGCAGCGGGCATGGGCGGCTTCAGCCATGGCTGGGCCAGCGTGCACGGCATGCGCACCGCGCTGGCCTGCCGCGGCCGCGGCCTCGCCGGCCGCGTGCTGGCCACCTTGGCCCGCGAGGCACGATCGCGCGGCATCGAACGCTTCTTCCTGCAGGTGGAAGCGAGCAACGCGCCCGCGCTGGCGCTATACCGCCGCGCCGGCTTCGAGACCGCCTGGACCTACAGCTACTGGAAAAAAGAATGACGCAAGCCCTCACCATCCGCAAAGCCGAACCGCGCGATGCCGCCGCGATCGCCCGCTTCAACAGCGCCATGGCGCTGGAAACCGAAGGCAAGGCGCTGCTGCCCGAGCGCGTGAACCCTGGCGTGCAGCGCCTGCTGGGCGACCCGTCGCTGGGCTTTTACGTGGTCGCGGAACAAGCGGGCAGCGGCGTTGTCGGCAGCCTGATGGTCACCAATGAGTGGAGCGACTGGCGCAACGGCCTGTTCTGGTGGATCCAGAGCGTATACATCGTGCCCGCCGCGCGCCGCCAGGGCGTGTACCGCGCGCTCTACGATTTCGTGCGCGACATGGCGCGCGCCGATCCGGGCATCTGCGGGTTCCGGCTCTACGTCGAGAAGGACAATGCCGCCGCCCAGCGAACCTACAGCGCGCTGGGAATGGAGCCCACCGATTACCTGGTCTACGAGGAGCTGAAGGCGGGAGTGCCCTACTTCGGCGAGCCGGCCGGCCAGGACTGAGCGGCTACGACGGCCGGGCCACGAACGGAATGGCCCGGCCGCGGAATATCTCCCGGCGCGGTTGCGACAGGTGATGGACCAGTTCGACGAGCGTTCCCATCTGCGCCGATTGCGACAGCCCGCAGATGTGGAAGCCGAAGCGCAGCTTGGCGATGATCACTGCGTTGTTGAGGACGGAGTGCTGCGAGCGCAGGGTGACGACCCCTTGCGACGACGCATGATCGCGAACCGCCGACAGCAATGCCGTGTAGACGCCCTTGCGGCGATGCGCCGCGGCAACGCCACTGTTGGCCATGTAGAACACCCGGCCCCGCTCCATCCAGCCGTTGGACCAGCCCACCAGCTCCTCGCCGATGTAGGCGCCAAGGCGATGCATGGGCGGATGCGTCACGGATATTGCCTCGGCAGCAGCCTCGGCGCGCAACAGCGCGTCGAGTTCATCGGACTCGCGTTGCACGTCGGCAAAGACCAGGCGCTGCAGTTGCGAGAAGGCAGGCTCGGAAAATGTTTCCACCAGTCGGACGTTGAAGCGCAGAGGTTCCATTGCGAAACATTGTCCACCAGGCAACGGCTCGTCGCCCGGCGCGCCTTTTTCGCGTCCTGTCGCGCCCTGCTGCAGTTCGTCGCACGGCCATAGCCAAAAGGTTCGCTTTACGGATAATCCCGGGTTCTCTCCTTATAAGAACCCGGAGGCCACGTGCCGTTGTCCCACATCATTTTGGCGATCTCGATGGCCCTCGCCCTCGCCGGCTGCAACCGCGGCGGCGCAAACGCGGAGGCGAAGGCCGCCTCGTCGGCGCCGCCCACCCTCCTGGTCGCGCCGGAGGATGTCATCGCCCTCAAGCCCTCGTCGGTTGCGACCGGGCCGCTCATCACAGGCACCATCCAGCCCGACCGGCGGGCCGACCTGCGCGCCGAGGTGTCGGCCGTCGTGCTGGCGGTCCTCAAGGAAAGCGGCCAGCCGGTCAAGCGCGGCGACCTGCTGGTGCGGCTGGACGACACGTCGATCCGCGACAGCCTGGTTTCCGCGCAGGAAGCGGAGCGTGCCGCCGGCCAGGCCTTCGACCAGGCCCAGCGCCAGCTACAGCGCCTGAACACCTTGCGTGCCTCCGGCATGGTCACGGCGCAGCAGCTGGAGGACGCGGAGATCCGCCGGAACTCGACGCAAAGCGACCTGTCGGCAGCCAAGGCCCGCGTGGTGCAGGCACGCCAGCAATTGCAGCGCACCGAAGTGCGCGCCCCCTTCGACGGCATCGTGAGCGAGCGCAAGGCCTCTGCCGGCGACACGGCGCAGATCGGCAAGGAGCTGGTGAAGGTGATGGACCCGCGCAGCCTGCGCTTCGAAGGCCTGGTGTCGTCCGACGCGATCCAGTCCGTGCGCGCCGGGCAGGCCGTGAGCTTCCGCGTCAACGGCTATGGCAACCAGGACTTCGCCGGGCGCATCCGCCTGGTGAGCCCCACGGCCAACCCGACCACCCGCCAGGTGGAAGTGCTGGTGGACATCGCCGGCGAGGCGCCGGCACGCCTGGCCGGGCTGTACGCCGAAGGGCGCGTGGAGGCGGCGAGCGCCACCGCGCTGGTGATCCCGGCTTCAGCGCTGGTGCGCGAAGGCGACAAGGCCTGGGCCTGGCGCGTGAACGGCAACGCGCTGCAGAAGGTGGCGTTGACGGTGGGCGAGCGCGACCCGCGCCGCGGCGACTACGTGGTGCTGGCCGGGCTGGCCGACGGCGACCGGCTGTTGCGCCACCCGATCGCCACGCTCAAGGATGGCCAGGTGGTGCAGGCGACGACCCCGGCCGTGGCCGCCACCGCGTCGGCCGCGGCCAGCAGCCCCGTTCAGGTGCGCTGAGCCATGTTCCTCTCCGACTTCAGCATCAAGCGCCCGGTCGCGACCGTGGTCGTCATCCTGGGCCTGATGTGCCTGGGCCTGCTCGCGCTGGGCAAGCTGCGCGTCAACGAGATCCCGGACGTCGAGCAGCCGGTGCTCTCGGTCGAGATCCCCTACCCCGGCGCGGCGCCGGAGACGGTGGAGCGCGAGATCATCAACCGCATCGAGAAGTCGCTGCAAAGCATCTCGGGCGTGTACGAGATCCGCTCCACCGCCAAGGACAGCAACGCGTCGATCATCGTCATCTTCAATTTCAACAAGAACATGATCGAGGCGGCGGAGGAGGTGCGCAACGCGATTTCCACGGTGCGCTACAAGCTGCCGGTCGAGATGCGCGAGCCGGCGATCCGCCGGCGCGACCCGGGCTCGTTCCCGATCATGGACATCGCGCTGTCGTCCACCTCGCAGAGTCACGCCGCCATCTCGCGCCTGGCCGAGGACGTGCTGGCGGACAAGTTCCGCGGCATCGACGGCGCGGCCATCGTGACCGTGACGGGCTCGCTCAAGCGCGAGCTGAGCGTGCTGCTGCGGGCCGACCGGCTGCGCGAGTACAACGTCTCGGTCGCCGAGGTGGTGGCGGCCCTGCGCGAGCAGAACACCACGGCCCCCGTGGGCAAGGTGTCCGGGCCGCTGCGCGACCAGAGCATTCGCCTGGTCGGCCGCATCGAGTCGCCGGCCGAATTCGCGCAGATCATCGTCAAACGCCGCGGCGACGAGATCGTGCGGCTGGGCCAGCTGGCCAGCACAGTGGACGGCTTCGCCGAGCTCTCCAGCTTCAGCGTGCGCAGCGCGCACCCGAACGTCAGCATCTCCGTCACCCGCGCGCGCGACGCCAGCACGGTGAGCGTGGCTGCGAAGGCGCGCAAGCTGGTGGCGGAGATCAACAAGGAGCTGCCGCAAGGCACGCGCCTGGAGGTCACGCGCGACGGCGGCGTCGACGCGCAGGACAACCTGAACAACGTGATCCACGCGCTGACGCTGGGCGCCATGCTCACGATCTTCGTGGTGTACGTGTTCCTCAACTCATGGCGCTCCACGCTGATCACGGCGCTGAGCCTGCCCACGTCGGCGATCACCGCCTTCATCGCCGTGTGGCTGTGCGGCTTCACGCTCAACCTGATGACGCTGCTGGGCCTGTCGCTGGCGATCGGCGTGCTGATCGACGATGCGATCGTGGTGCGGGAGAACATCGTGCGCCACATGGAGCGGGGCGCCGACCGGCTCACCGCCGCCAGCAAGGGCACGGCGGAGATCGGCCTGGCCGTGGCGGCGACGACGTTCTCGATCATCGCCATCTTCATCCCCGTCGCGTTCATGCCGGGCGTGGCGGGCGAGTGGTTCCGGCCGTTCGCGCTCACGGTGGCCTGCTCGGTGCTGGTCAGCCTGTTCATCTCGTTCACGCTCGACCCGATGCTCTCCGCCTACTGGGGCGACCCGGTTGGCCACCACCGGCGCGAGCGCACCGGCGTCGGCCTCCATCTCGCCCGTTTCAACACCTGGTTCGACCACCAAGCCGACCGCTACGGCAACGTCATTGCCTGGGCCTTGCACCACCGCCGCTGGATGACGCTGGCCGCGGTGGGCAGTTTCGCCGGCGCCATCGGGTTGCACGCGGCCTTCGGCGGCTCGAGCTTCCTGCCGGTGCAGGACGCCGGCATGATCGCCGTCGAAGTGCGCACGCCCTCGTCGGCCAGCCTGGAGTACACGCGCCTGAAGGTCGAGAAGGCCGCGGAGCTGGCGCGCACGCTGCCGGAGGCGAAGGCCACCAACAGCGTGGTGAACGCGGGCGGGGGCCGGGTGTACGTGGACCTGGGCAGGACCACCGAGCGCGACCGCAAGGCCTCCGCCATCGCCGTCGACCTGCGCCGGCTGATGGCGCAGCTGGTGGGCGCCGAGTATGTCGTGATGGACGACCTGAACAACGGCACCCGCAAGCCGGTGCAGATCCAGTTCTATGGGCAGGACGCGCGCCAGCTGCTGGCCATCACCAATGCCTACATGGAGCGGCTGCGCCAGGTGCCCGGCGCGGTGGACGTGGGCCTGTCCGAGCAAAGCCCCAAGGACGAACTGAAGATCGAGCTCAACCGGGGGCTGGCCAATTCGCTGGGCATCTCCGTCAACGACGCGGCGCAGGCGCTGCGCGTGGCGTTCGCCGGCGTCGAAGTGGGCGACTGGGTGGACCCGACCGGCGAGTCGCGCGACGTCGCGGTGCGGCTCGACCCGCGCGACCGCGTCGACGCCGAGAACATCGAACGGCTGCCGATCGCGGTGGCCAACAGCAACATGGTGGTGCCGCTGAACCAGATCGCCACCATCACGATGGGCGAGGGCCCGGCGCAGATCCAGCACCTGGGCGGCAAGCGGATGATCGCGGTCTCGGCCAACGCGCAAGGCCGCGCCTCCGGCGACGTGACACAGGACGCGATCAAGCTCGCGCAGCGGATGGAGTTCCCCCCGGGCTACGGCGTGGAACTCGGCGGCGCGGGCAAGGACCAGAAGGAAGTGTTCGGCGCGATGGGCACCGCGCTGGTGATGGGCGTGGGCCTGATGTACCTGATCCTGGTGGTGCAGTTCGGCTCCTTCACCGCGCCGATGTCCGTGATGCTGTCGCTGCCGCTGTCGCTGATCGGCGTGGTGCTGGCGCTGCTGGCGACGCGCTCCACCCTCAACTTGATGAGCTTCATCGGCATCATCATGCTGATGGGCCTGGTGGCCAAGAACGCCATCCTGCTGCTGGACGCGGCGCGCAAGCGCGAGGCCGAGGGCATGGACCGCGAGGACGCGCTGATGGCCGCCGGCCGCTCGCGCCTGCGCCCGATCCTGATGACGACGTTCGCCCTGATCGCGGGGATGCTGCCGGTGGCGATCGGCCTGGGCGAAGGCGGCGACTTCTACCGGCCGCTCGCCATCGCCATCATCGGCGGCACCATCACGTCAACCGTCCTCACGCTGCTGGTGGTGCCCGCGTTCTACGACAGCATCGAGATCGCGCGTGACCGCATGTTCGCCAAGTTCCGGCGCCGCCAGGCCCAGGGCAACCCGGTCGCCGCCTTCGTGCTCACGGCGGTGGAGGCCATGGCCGCCCTGCTGATGGTGCGGGGGTTGTACCGGGCCGTGCTGCGCCGGGCGGTGCCGCGCCGCGCCTAGGTAGCGCAGCTGGCCGGCGATCAGCCGCCCGGCTGCGCAGCCGATAATCGGTCCAGCAACGCAGGACACACGGTACCGGACATGAAAGACAGCACGCAGGCGCGCTACGTCGAGCCCAACGAGGAAACGCCCCTCGCGACCCGGGTGGAGGACGTGCGCATCAGCGACGTCCGCCCGCTCATCTCGCCGGCCCTGCTGCAGTACGAGCTGCCCGAAAGCGAAGCGATGCAGCGCTTCGTCGAGGACAGCCGCCGGCAGGTGGCCGCCATCCTGCGCGGCGAGGATCCGCGCCTGCTGGTGGTGGTCGGCCCCTGCTCCATCCACGACAGCGAGCAGGCGCTGGAATATGCGCGGCGGCTGCGCGCCCTCGCCGCCGAGCTGGAGGACGACCTGCTGCTGGTGATGCGCGTGTACTTCGAGAAACCGCGCACCACCGTCGGCTGGAAGGGCTTCATCAACGACCCGCGCCTGGACGGCAGCTTCCGCATCAACGAGGGGCTGCGGCGTGCGCGCGAGCTCCTGCTGGCGATCACGGAAATGGGCGTGCCCGCCGCGACCGAATTCCTCGACCTGCTGAGTCCCCAGTACATCGCCGACCTGGTCAGCTGGGGCGCGATCGGCGCGCGCACGACGGAGAGCCCGAGCCATCGACAGCTGGCATCGGGCCTGAGCTGCGCGGTCGGCTTCAAGAACGGCACCGACGGCGGCGTGCAGATGGCCGCCGACGCGCTCGTCGCCTGCCGCTCGCCGCACGCCTTCATGGGCATGACCAAGATGGGGCAGGTGGCGATCTTCGAGACCACCGGCAACGAGGACTGCCACATCATCCTGCGCGGCGGCTCGCGCGGGCCGAACTATGCGCCGGCCGACATCGACGCCGCTTGCGCGGCGCTGCACAAGGCCGGCGTCTGCGAGCGCGTGATGATCGACTGCTCGCACGCCAATTCGGCCAAGAAGTACGAGCGCCAGGTGGAAGTCGCGCGCGAGCTCGCAGGCCGGATCGCCGCGGGCGAGAGACGCATCCTGGGCCTGATGATCGAAAGCCATCTGCGCCCGGGGCGCCAGGACTTGCGCCCCGGCGTCCCCCTGGAGCCGGGCGTGTCCATCACCGACGGCTGCATCGGTTGGGAACAGACCGAGGGCGTCTTGCGGGAGCTGGCGCAGGCGTCGCGCCGCGCCCGGGCCGCCGCGGGCCTGACCGGCGCATGACGCGTCCCGGCGAGCCCCTGCGATCCGCGCTGGTCGCGCTGCTGGCCGGCGGCCTCGCGGCCGGCGTGCTCGACATCGTCTACGCCTTCGCGCTCGCGGCCGCGCGCGGCGGCACGCCCATGCGCGTGCTCCACTCGGTGGCCAGCGGGCTGCTCGGCGCGCCGGCCTACAAGGGCGGGGTGCTGACGGCGGCGCTTGGCCTCGCGCTCCACCTGGGGATCACGTTCGCCGCTGCCGCCGTATATTTCGCCGTCGCCCGGCGCTCGCCCCTCGTCCAGCGCCATTACCTTGCGGCGGGGTCGCTGTTCGGCGTGCTGGTCTACCTGGTGATGAATTTCGTCGTGCTGCCGCTGTCGGCCGTTCCCTTCAAGGTCGGCTACACGCCGTGGGTGCTGCTCCAGGGGTTCGTATCGCATGCGCTGCTGGTCGGCGTGCCGATCGCGCTATCGCTTCATCTCATGCGCTTCAAGCGCTGACTAAGCGCTATTGATCTCCGCCATCAGCTGGCTGCGCTTGGCCGCCATCAGCTGCATCAGGCACGCGCGGTCGCGGCACTGCGACTCCCGGCGCCGCCACTCGGTCTCGTACTTCCAGGCGTTGCGCGCGCGCGCCTGCAGGTAGCCGACCTCGCGGTCGAGGCGCGCCAGCTCGGCGTCGGAGCAGATCAATCTCTCGGCCGTCGTGCGCGCAGCCGCGCAGGCGGGACTCTGCGGCGCCTGCCTGGCCGCCACCTTCTTCTGGAGCGGGCGCTGGGCGGGCTTGTCCGGCGGCGCAGCGCGGGCCTGAGGCTTGGCGGACACCCCAGGCGCCGACGCGCCCGTCGGCAACTCGGATCGCATCACCGGCGCGTCCTGTCGAGGCGCCCCCGCGTCGGCGGAGACGGCAGGTGCCGCCGAGGGCGGCGCCCCGGGCGGGACGCCCGCCTGGGCCGTCAAGGTTTGCCGCACGCCGGCCAGGCCCTGCGCCGCCAGGCGCGACCGCTCGTGGTCGGGACCGTAGCTCGCGCGGTAGAGCTGCAGGCTGTCCGAGTACATCGTCTCCGCCCGAAGCAGGAGGTCGCCACAGTTTGGCGCACCCTTGTCCGCCGCGTTGGCCAACGTGCCGTAGTGCCTGGCCAGTTCGTACCGGGCATCGGCCGCCGCGGCGGAGCCCGCGCCCTGGAACCGGTCCGCGACGCGGCAGGCCATCAGGTAAGCGATCTCGGCGTCGTGGGGACGGCCGGTCGCCGCGGCCTCGGTGCCCATGACGATGAAGACATTCGGGTCGGTGGCCGCGTAGCCTGACAGGTCGGCCGGCATCCGGTAGCGCCCGTCCTTGGCGCCCGCGATGGTGGCGGCGGGCTCCATCGGGCATTCGCTGCCGCGGAACGCAGCGGCGATGGGCTGGGACGGGCCAGGCTGGGCTTGCACCTTGTTGCGGCCCACCGGCGAGTAGGGCCCAAGCACGATCATCGCGGACGCCACGGCGCCGATCGCCAACCCCGCCGCGAAGAATCCCACCTGCCGCCAGTCGTTGTCCATGGGTCAACCATAAAGCGGCGCGGCTCGCCGCGGTTGCCCGCGTCACAGAATGGCGCACTTCTCACAAACGGCCGGCGCCCGGCCGACGCGTCAGTGCATATCGCCGCGGCGCACGGCCGGAACGGTCAGCTCGCGCCCGACCATGGCGCGCGCGTAGAGGTAGTTGTTGCGGGCGCGATCGCTCAGCTGGTCCAGGTCGACCAGCCCGTTCGGGTCGCAGGGAAATGCGAAGCCGCGCCCGCTGTCGAAGAGGGACTGGAAGCGCAGTTCGTAAGGGGCGGATGCGGATTCGATCATTTCAAACTCCTGCGGCGGGTGGGCCGTCTTGATTCCACTATGGTCGCCAGCCCCGGCCCGCGACATCGGCCCATGCCCAATCGGGCACTCGGCGCCGTCCGATTCGCACCGCTCATGGGCGCCGACACCAGGTAGGAATCGTCCGAGCCGCGTAGGCGCGGGCGCCGGTTTGCCAATAACTAGTCAGTTGTCTAATAATGCGGCATGGCCCGTCCCAGCCGCAACATCGAGCAGGCGCTGCTGCAAAGCGGCCGCCAGCTCTATGCCGAGCGCGGCGCGGCGCGGCTCTCGGTGCGTGCGCTCACCGAGCACGCGGGCGTGAACCTCGGCATGTTCCACTACCACTTCAAGACGAAAGACGCGTTCCTCACGCGCCTGCTGGATGGCTGGTACGAGGAGATGTTCGCGCGGTTGAGCAGCAGCGCGCAGCAGAACGGACCGCCCCTGGAGCGGCTGCGCGCGGCGTTGTTCTTCCTCGCGAGCTTCGTGCGCGATCACGCGGACGTGCTGAGCCGCGTGATCTCGGACGCTGCCGCGGGCGAACCCGTCGCCGTGCAATTCATGCGCACCAACGCGCCGCGCCACCTGCGGGTGCTGCTGGACCTGATGGCCCAGGCGCAGAAGGAAGGGACGCTCGCCCGGGTGCCGCCGCTGCAGCGCTTCATCTTCGTCATGAGCGCCGTCGCGATGCCCCTGCTGGTTGCGCCCGGCATCCGCTCGCTGGGTGTCGCGCCCGGGGTGCTGGGCGATTCGCTGCACGTGCAGGTCATGAGCGACAAGGCCATCCGCCAGCGCATCGAACTGGCGCTCAAGGCCCTGGCCGCCGGAGGGAACAAGAAATGATGAACAGCATGCGATGGTTCGCGGCCGCGGCCGCCTTGTCCGTGGCGGCGGGTTGCGGCGGCAGGCAGGACGCCGCGTGGTCCGGCTACGCGCAAGCCGATTACGTGTATGTCGCCTCGCCGCTCGCGGGCACCCTGAGCGTCCTGCACGTGCAGGCCGGCCAGCAGGTTTCGCGCGGCAATCCCCTGTTCACGCTGGAGTCCGAAGCGGAGAAGGCCGCGCGCGAGGAGGCCGGCGCCCGCCTGGAAGCGGCCCGCTACCAGGCCGAGAACACCGACAAGGGCAAGCGCGAGCCGGAAGTGGCGGTCAACCAGGCGCAGCTCTCCCAGGCGCGCGCGCAGGCCGAACTGGCGCGGCACGACCTGGCGCGAAAGCGCGAACTGGTCGCCAAGGGCTTCATTTCGCGGGCGCAACTCGACGAGGCGCAAGCCACGCTGGCGCAGGCCCAGGCACGGGTGCGCGAGCTGTCGTCGGCGGTGCAGGTCGCGCAACTGCCGGCGCGTGCCGACGAGCGGGCGGCGGCCGACGCGCAAGTGGAGGCCGCGCGGCAGGTGCTCAAGCAAAGCGTGTGGCGCCATCAGCAAAAGGAGCAGTCCGCGCCGGCCGACGCGCAGGTGGCCGATACCTTCTTTCGCCCCGGCGAGTTCGTGGCGGCGGGCCAGCCGGTGGTTGCGCTGCTGCCGCCGGGCAACCTCAAGGCCCGCTTCTACGTGCCCGAAGCGCAGCTGCCTTCCGTGGCGCTCGGCCAGGACGTGCTGCTGGAGTGCGACGGCTGCGGCGCACCGGTCGCCGCGCGCGTGACGCACATCGCCACGCGCCCCGAGTACACGCCACCGGTGATCTATTCGAACTCCCAGCGCAGCAAGCTGGTGTTCATGGCCGAGGCGCAACCGGCGCCGGCCGACGCGACGCGACTGCGGCCCGGCCAGCCGCTGGGCGTGCGCCCCCGGGCCGCACCGCCCGAGAAGCCCAAGCCATGACCGGCTTCGCCATCGACGTGCGCGGCCTCACCAAGCGGTATGGCGGCCGCGCGGTGGTCGACAACGTGGACCTGCAGGTGCACGAGGGCCGCATCTGCGGCTTCCTGGGGCCCAACGGCAGCGGCAAGACGACGACGATACGGATGCTGTGCGGGCTGCTGCGGCCCGATGCGGGCGAAGGCACCTGCCTCGGGCTGGACGTGATCCGGCAGGCGCGCGACATCAAGCGCCAGGCCGGCTACATGACGCAAAAATTCGGCTGGTACGAGGACCTGTCGATCCGGGAGAACCTGGATTTCATCGCGCGCCTGTTCGAAATCCCCGACCGTGCGCACGCGGTGGATGAGGCGCTCGAGCGGCTGCGGCTCACCGAGCGGCAAGGCCAGCTCGCGGGCGCGCTCTCGGGCGGCTGGAAGCAGCGCCTCGCGCTGGCGGGCTGCCTCATCCACAAGCCGCGCCTGTTGCTGCTGGACGAGCCGACGGCCGGCGTCGACCCGAAGGCGCGACGCGAATTCTGGGACCAGATCCACCAGCTCGCCGACGAAGGCATCACGGTGCTGGTGTCGACGCACTACATGGACGAGGCCGCGCGCTGCCACGAGCTCGTGTACATCGCCTACGGCAAGGTGCTGGCGCAAGGCACCGAAAGCCAGATCGTGGAGCAGGCCGGGCTGCCGGCGGGCTCGACGCTGGAGGAAGTCTTCGTCAAGCTGATCGACCGCGCGCAGGACAATTTTGCGGCGCCGGGAAAGGGGCTGCGCGCATGAAGGTCTTTTCGTTTGCGCGCATGGCGGCCGTGTTCATCAAGGAGTTCCAGCAGATGATGCGCGACCGGCTCACCTTCGGCATGGCCGTGGGCATACCGATCCTGCAGCTCGTGCTGTTCGGCTACGCGATCAACACCGACCCGAAGGGCCTGCCCACCGCGCTGGTGGCGGCCGATGCCAGCCCCATCGCGGGCAGCATCGTCGCCAACCTGCAGAACACCGGCTACTTCAGGATCGTGCACCAGGGTACCAGCGAGGCGCAGGCGGAACAGCTGCTGGAATCCGGCAAGGTGCAGTTCCTCGTCATCATTCCCCCGCACTTCATGCGCAGCCTGGTGCGCGGCGAGAAGCCGGCGCTGCTGGTGGCGGTGGATGCCACGGACCCGTCCGCGTCGGGCAACGCGCTCGCCGCGCTGAACGCGGCGGCGGCCCAGGCGCTGCAGCGCGACCTCACCGGGCCGCTGCAACGGCTCCAGGCGACGCCCGCGCCGTATGACGTGATCGTGCACCGACGCTACAACCCGGAAGGCCTGTCGCGCTACAACATCGTGCCGGGCCTGGTCGGCACCATCCTCACGATGACGATGGTGATGCTCACTTCGCTCGCGATGACGCGCGAGCGCGAGCGCGGCACCATGGAAAACCTGCTCGCGACGCCGGTGCTGCCAGCCGAAGTGATGGCGGGCAAGATCCTGCCCTACGTCGTGATCGGCTACGTGCAGCTCGGCGTGATCCTGGCGGCCGCGTGGCTGCTGTTCGAGGTGCCGCTGGCGGGCAGCTTCCCGCTGCTGATGGCGATGATCGGCGTCTTCATCGTGGCCAACCTCGGCGTGGGCTTCACCTTCTCCACGCTGGCACGCAACCAGCTGCAGGCGATGCAGATGACGTTCTTCTTCTTCCTGCCCAGCATCCTGCTGTCGGGGTTCATGTTCCCGTTCCGCGCGATGCCGCAATGGGCGCAATGGCTCGGCGAGGTGCTGCCGCTCACGCATTTCCTGCGCATCGTGCGCGGCATCATGCTCAAAGGGAACACGGCCGACCTGCTGGTGTCGGAGCTGTGGCCCATGCTCGCCTTCATGGCGGTGGCCGGCATCGTGGCGCTCAAGCGTTACCGCCAGACGCTGGATTGACCGGCTCCTCCCCGATCCACCGCAGCCCTTCGGCAAGCGACGTGAAGGTGCGCAGCTGCAGCCCCAGCTTCTGGGCCGCCTTCTCGCTCGTGCCCTTTCGGTTCTGCACCGAGACGATGGAGGCGACGCGCTCCAGGTCGCGCAGGTGTTCGGCCGCATGGGCGCCCAGCTGCAGGTGCTCGGTGAACGTCAGCGCGATTTCCACGCCCAGCAGGTCCAGCACCGCACGGCGGTATCGGCCCTTGCCGGCCACGGTGGCGACCAGGTCCATGAAGCCGCACAGGTCGGTGAGCAGCGCGGGGCCGGAGCCTTTGACGAGCAGGTAGTCGGGTCCGTGGTGGACGGTGGCGGTGAAGTGCATGGAGGTGCGCGGCGCGTGCGCGTTGCGCAGTCTATCCGCTGGGCGGCGGCCTTCGTGCTCATCCATGAAATCCATGTCGCGGCCCACCACGCGCGTGCCCATCTCTGTCAAACTCTCCTGCCTCGATGTTGCCGACGCCTGCTGTTTCACCCCCGTCCGCAAGGTATCCGCTCGCGGTGGTGCTGTGCGTGGTCGCGCCGGCCATCGTGCTGGCGGCGGGCATCCTCTATGGGTCGGCGGCGCAGCAGCGCGCCAGCACGCACGACGCGCTGCGGCACAAGGCGGAGCAGCTGGCCGCCGAGGTCGATGCCGAACTCGAGCGCTCGGTGGCGGCGCTGAAAGTGCTGGCGATGTCCGGCACCTTGCAGCGCGGCGACCTGCGGGGCTTCCACGAACTGGCGAGCCGCACCGTGCGCGCCGATCCCCGGTGGAACAACCTGCAGCTGGTCGGCACCGGCGGCGAGCAGCTGGTGAACGTGCGGCTGCCCTTCGGCAGCCCGCTGCCACCCCTGAATCGCCCGGAGCTCGCCCTGCAGGCCGTCTACAAGCGCGAGCCGGTCGTCGCCGACCTGGCGATGGGCGTCGTTGCGCAGCGCATGCTCACGCCGATCTACGTGCCGGTGTTCCGCGGTGGCGAGGTGAAGTACGTGATCGCCGCCGCCATCGAGCCGCCGAACTGGCAATCCATGCTGCGCTCGCGGATGCCGCCCGGCATGCAGGCCGTGCTGCTCGACCGCTACTCGTTCGTCATCACCACGACCTACGATGCCGGTCCCGCCACCGAGCCGCGCGCCGCCTCGGCGTCCATGCCGCCGGTGTCGCCCGGAGAGTTGAGCGGCGACTTCGCGAGTCGCGGCCGCATGGAAGTCGCCACGCAGAAGTCCGCGCTCTCCGGTTGGACGGTCGTAACGCTCGTGGAGCGCGACGCGATCGCGGGCCTACAACGGTGGGTGATGACGGCGACCGTGTCGCTCCTGCTGCTCGCCTGCGGGCTGGCTGTCGGGCTAGGGTTCGCCGACCGCGCGCGCCGCTCCCGCATCGCAGCGTGATGCCTCTATCGCCAGCGCGGCGGCCGAGGCCAGCAGCGCCACGGCTTCGCGCTCCTTCGCCGTGGGCCAGCGATGCTCGCGAAAGTAGGTGCCGAAGGTCCCCAGCACACGGCCATCCGCGGCCTTGATCGGCATGCTCCACGCTCCGAGAAACCCGAGCGCGAGCGGCAGGTGCCGCAGCTCGGCCCAGCGGCAGTCGTCGTAGAAGCTGGGGGTGAAGACGGCTTCGCCCGTCGCCGCTGCCGCGGCGCAGGTGCCGAGGTTCGCGTCGGGCTTCAGGCGGTCGATCGCCGCCAGGTAGTCGGGCGGCAGGCTCGGCGAGGCCCCGTTGCGCAGCAGGCCCTCATCGTCGAGCAGCAGGATGGAGGCGACGGTGCTGCCCTGCGAGACCACCTCGACGGTGCTGGCGAGGTGCGCAAGAATGTCGTGCAATGCGGTGTCGTCTTCGATCATGCGAAGTGCACAGTCATGGGCCGCGCGAATGGGGTCGGAACCGGGGCTGGGGCCGGCAAGGACCTCGGCGGAATGGAAGGCAATCTGCATGACCCAGTATACGAAGAAGCCCCGGCGGCGTGGGGGCTTGGCCCAGCTCATCCATGTAGTCGCGCAGACCCACCTATATTGCCGGGTTCGCCATCGAGGACGCATGACCGACCTATCCGCTTTCCCCATCACGCGCAAATGGCCCCCGCAGCACCGGGACCGCCTGCAACTCTATTCGCTCGCGACGCCCAACGGCGTCAAGGTGTCCATCCTGCTCGAGGAAACGGGGCTGCCGTACGAGGTGCATCGGGTGAGTTTCGACGCGCAGGAGCAACACTCGCCGGAATTTCACTCGCTCAACCCCTACGACAAGATCCCCGCCATCCTGGACCCCGACGGGCCGTCGGGCCAACCGCTGGCGCTGTTCGAATCGGGCGCGATCCTGCTCTACCTTGCCGAGAAGACGGGCAAGCTCCTGCCCGCCGACCCGGCGGCGCGCTACGAGGCCATCCAGTGGCTCATGTTCCAGGTGAGCGGGGTCGGGCCGATGTTCGGGCAGGTTGGCTTCTTCCACAGGTTCGCGGGCCGCGAGTACGAGGACAAGCGGCCGCGTGACCGCTACGTTGCCGAGTCGAAGCGGCTCCTCCAGGTCCTGGACGAGCGGCTGGCGGGCCGCGCGTGGCTGATGGGCGACGAGTACACCATCGCGGACATCGCCACGTTCCCCTTGGTGCGCAACCTCATCGGCCACTACGGCGCCGGCGACCTGGTGGAGATCTCGCAGTACGCCAATGTCACGCGCGTACTGGCGGCGTTCCTCGCGCGGCCGGCCGTCGCGCGCGGGCTCGATATCCCCAAGCGCCCTAAGTAGCAGTCTGGACGACCGCGGCTTCTCCATCTGATCTCTGCTCCTGTCCGGACCGGGACGAGGCCTGGCCGCCTCCGCGAATGTCCCCCGTCACGGGCTGCGCCCGCTACCTCCGCCTTGATTTCGCTGCGACGGCCAAGCCTCAGCCAGCAAGGGAGCGGGGACATTCGCTCCACAGAGCGCCCCCTCGGCCGCCCCTGCCGCGCGCACTCCTAGCCCCGGCGCGCCTTGGCGCGTGCCGGCTTGCCCGGCGGCTCGATCGGCAGGCGCATTTCGGCCTTCACTTCCTTGAGCACGACGCTGGAGCGCACGTGCGTCACGCCGGGCAGCTTGAAAACGGTTTCGTGCAGGAAACGTTCGTAAGCCTTGATGTCGGGCATGAGGACCTTGATCACGTAATCGGCCTGGCCCGTCGTCGCATAGCAGCCGACGATGTGCGGGCAGTCGGCCACCTCCTGCTCGAATTGCGCCACCACCTCCTGGTTGTGGCGCGTGAGGTTCAGCTCGGCGATGACGCACAGCGCCAGCCCCACCTTCTCCCGGTCGATGATCGCGGTGTAGCCGCGGATCACGCCGCTGCCTTCCATCTCCTTGATGCGCTTCCAGCACGGCGTGCTCGACAGCCCCACGCGCTCGGCCAGCTGCTGCACTGTCTGGTGCGAGTCGCGCTGCAGTTCGTTGAGCAGCACCACGTCCTGCCGATCCAGCTCTTCCATTCTCTGGTCTCCCGCGTTCGTAGAACAGTTTTCTCCTTTCATTGTGGAATCGGAGAAGAAAAGAAGCAAATTCTCCGCATCACGGCCTAGGCTCTGGCTCCATGTCCGAGACTCTCCTGCGCCCCGATTACCAGCTGTCCGATGCCCTCTGGGCCCGTGACGGCCAGGTGTTCCTGACCGGAACGCAAGCGCTGGTGCGCCTGATGCTGATGCAGCGCCAGCGCGACGCGGCCGCGGGGCTGCGCACAAAGGGCTTCATCAGCGGCTACCGGGGCTCGCCGCTGGGCATGGTGGACAAGGCCGTGTGGCAAGCAGGCAAGAAGTTCGAGGAACAAGGTCTCCGCTTCCTGCCCGCCATCAACGAGGAACTGGCCGCCACGGCGGTGCTGGGCACCCAGCGGGTCGAATCGGACCCGCAGCGCACCTGCGAAGGCGTGTTCGCACTCTGGTATGGCAAGGGCCCGGGCGTGGATCGGGCCGGCGATGCGCTGAAGCACGGCAATGCCTACGGCGCCTCGCCGCACGGCGGCGTGCTGATGGTGGCCGGCGACGACCACGGCTGCGTTTCTTCGTCCATGCCGCACCAGAGCGACCAGGCCTTCCAGTCGTGGCACGCGCCCATCGTGTCGCCGGCCAACGTCGCCGAGTACCTGGAGTTCGGCCTGTACGGCTGGGCCCTGTCGCGCTACTCGGGCAACTGGGTCGGCTTCACCGCTCTGTCGGAAGTGGTGGAGAGCAGCGGCACGATCGACCTGGACCTCACCAACTCGCGCGTCGCCGTATGGCAGGACGCGGCGACCATCGCCCAGGTGACGGGCCACCAGCCGCCGCCCGGCGGTCTGCATTACCGCTGGCCCGACCTGCCCTCGCTGGTGATCGAGCAGCGGCTGCATGCCAAGCTCGACGCGGTGCGGGCCTTCGCGCGCGTCAACAGTATCGACCGCACGATCGTGGACGGCCCCCACGCGGCCGCGGGCATCATCACCGCCGGAAAGGCGCACTACGACTTCATGGAAGTGCTGCGGCGGCTGGACATCTCGCCCGAAGCGCTGGCCCGGCACGGCGTGCGCATCTGCAAGCTCGGCCTTACGTACCCGGTCGAGCCGGTGCGCATGGGCGAGTTCATGCGCGGGCTGCGCGAGGTGCTGGTGATCGAGGAGAAGGGCCCGGTCGTCGAAACGCAGCTGCGCGACATGTTCTACAACGCGCCGCGCCGCCCGGTGATCATCGGCAAGCGCGATGCGATGGGCGCGCAGCTGATTCCCGACACGGGCGAGCTGCGGCCGTCCCGCCTGATCGAGATCGTCGCCAACTGGCTGGCCGCCCACTTCCCCGACCTGGACCGCCGGCACCTGGTGCGCGACTTCACGCCGCCCGAGCTGCTGTCGAACGCCAGCGACAGCGTCAAGCGGCTGCCCTACTTCTGCGCCGGCTGCCCCCACAACACCAGCACCAGGGTGCCGGAAGGCTCGCACGCCCAGGCCGGCATCGGCTGCCACTTCATGGCCAGCTGGATGGACCGCGACACCGAAGGCCTGATCCAGATGGGCGGCGAAGGCGTGGACTGGGTGTCGCACGCGATGTTCACCCAGGTCCCGCACGTCTTCCAGAACCTCGGCGACGGTACCTACTACCACTCGGGCTACCTCGCCATCCGGCAGGCGGTCGCGGCCCGCGCCACCCTCACCTACAAGATCCTCTTCAACGACGCGGTCGCGATGACGGGCGGCCAGCCGGTGGACGGCATCATCAGCGTGGACGGCATCGCGCGCCAGGTGGAAGCGGAAGGCGTGCGCAAGGTGGTTGTCGTCTCCGACGACATCGGCAAGTACGACGCCATCAGCGACCGCTTCCCGGCGGGCACCGAATTCCACGACCGCGGCGAGCTCGACGCGGTGCAGCGCCGCCTGCGCGAGATGCCGGGCGTCACCGTGCTGATCTACGAGCAGACCTGCGCCGCGGAGAAGCGGCGGCGGCGCAAGAAGGGTGAGCTGGAAGAGCCGGCGCGGCGCCTCTTCATCAACGAGCAGGTGTGCGAAGGCTGCGGCGACTGCTCGGTGCAATCCAACTGCGTGGCGGTGCTCCCGCTGGAAACGCCGCTGGGGCGCAAGCGGCGGATCGACCAGAGCGCCTGCAACAAGGACTACTCCTGCGCCAAGGGTTTCTGCCCCAGTTTCGTCGGCGTGCTCGGCGGGCAGCCGCGCAAGAAGGCCGGCGCGCTGACGCGGCGCGGCGGGGAAGTGGCGCACCTGGTGGATTCCCTGCCGCAGCCCGCGCCACACACGTGGACAGGGCCGTACGACCTGCTCTTCACCGGCGTCGGCGGCACGGGCATCGTCACCGTCGGTGCGCTCACCGCGATGGCCGCGCACCTGGAAGGCAAGTCGGCCAGCGTCCTGGACTTCATGGGCTTCGCCCAAAAGGGCGGCAGCGTGCTGGCGTTCGTACGGCTGGCCGACGTGCCCTCGCGGCTGAACCAGGTGCGCATCGACACCCAGCAGGCCGACGCGATCATCGCCTGCGACGCCGTGGTCGGCGCCTCGGCCGAGGCCCTGCAGACGGTGCGCCATGGCCGCACGCGCGTGCTCGCCAACACGCACGAGATGCCGGTGGCCGAGTCGTTGCACAACCCGGACGCGCAACTGAAGATCCCCGAGCTGCTCGAGAAGCTGCGCTTCGCGGCGGGCGAGGACCGCGTCGAAACGCTGGACGCGCAGGGCCTGGCCGAAGCGCTGCTCGGCGATTCCATCCTGGCCAACATGCTGGCGCTGGGTTACGCCTGGCAGCGCGGGTTGCTGCCGGTGGGCCTGGCGGCGATGCTGCGGGCCATCGAGCTCAACGGCGTGGCCGTGGAGACCAACCAGCTGGCGTTCTCGCTGGGCCGGCTCGAAGCGGCGGCGCCCGACGCCTTGCGGCAACTGGTGCAGGGCGACAGCCTGGACGCCGCGCCGGCCGAGCCCCTGGAAGCCCTGCTCGCGCGCGGCGTCGCGCACCTCAGCACCTACCAGGACGCCGCGTATGCCAACCGCTATGCGGAGTTCGTCGCGCTCGTGCGGGCGCGCGAGGCGCAGATCGGGGCCGACCCCGCGCTGCCGTTGACGCGCACCGTCGCGCGCAGCCTGCTCAAGCTGATGGCGTACAAGGACGAGTATGAAGTGGCGCGCCTGTACACAGACGGCCATTTCGAAAAGAGCCTGCGCCAGCAGTTCGAAGGCGATTTCGGGCTCGAGTTCTATATGGCGCCGCCCTTCCTCAGCCGCGCGCGCAACGGCCAGGCGCCGCGCAAGATCCGGCTCGGGGGCTGGCTCTACCGTGCCATGAAGTTGCTGGCGCACGGCCGTGCGCTGCGGGGAACCCCTTTCGACGTCTTCGGCAAAACGCGCGAGCGTCGGATGGAGCGGGAACTCGTGGCCGCCTACATGGAGCGTATCCGCTCACTGCTGCCTGCGCTCGACGCGAAGCGCCTGGCGCTCGCAACCGATATCGCCGCCCTGCCGCTGGCGATACGCGGCTTTGGGCACGTGAAGCTGGCCAACGTGGCGCTGGCCCGGGTGCGCGAAGCAGAGCTGCTGCACCGCTTCGACCCGGCGGTGTACCCGCGCCCGGTTGCCGGGCCGCAAGCCGGCCAGTTGCGCGGCATCGCGATCGTGTCGCAAGCTGAGACCGCGCCCGGCAACGCCTAGCGTCCCGCGGGCAGGACGCCGGCTGCTACCAGCCGTCCCGCGTGTTGTAGACGGCGGCGGCCGTCTCGAAGGCACGCTGCTGCTCCGGAGGCTGGGCAAAGGGCTGCCTCCGCTTTTTGGCGGCGCGGCGCTGCATGAGGAGAACGAGCAGTGCGCCAGCGGCGAACACCAGGAGGTACTGGAGCGAGAACACGCTGGCCAACAGCAGGTACTGGTACTCCTCCGCTGGCCAGACCAGCAGGTCGACCTCGACCGGGATGCCCATGAACCACCAGTACAGCAGGCCATGGCGCGCCGCGGGCTCGGCGAAATCGAACAGGCGACCGATCGCGGGCGACGCGCACCCCAGAGTGATGGCCATGATGAGGTAGAGCAGCCAGCGGCTGCGCAGGAAGTTACTGCTGGGCATGCATGGCAATCTACCGCGGCCGTCGCAATTGCAACATTGAACTAGTGCCGCTCGTTCCTGTGACATGCGGCACACAATGGCGGGATGAACCGCAGATCGCTCGTCGCCGCCGCGGTGCGGCTGGCTCTCGCCACCGCCGCTTGCAGCGTCGCACTCCCGGGCTTCGCCCAACCCAGCTATACCGTTTCGGCGCAGCAGCTCCAACGCGTGCTGGAGCAACGCTTTCCGCTGCGCTACCCGGTGGCAGGATTGCTGGAGGTGGAGATGAGGGCACCGTTCGTGCGCTTGTTGCCGGAACTCAACCGCCTCGCCACCGAACTGCCCGTCGAGGCCGCCGGCCCGGCGTTGCGGCGCCGGTATGCGGGCAGCGTCGACGTGGACTTCGCGTTGCGCTACGAACGCTCGGACCAGTCGATCCGCGCCCACCGGATCCGTGTCAACGCCGTTCGCATGGAAGGACTCGGCCGCGACGGCGCCCGCCTGCTCGACGCCTACCTGAGGCAGCTGTCCGAGCAGGCGCTGGTGGAAGTCGTGCTGCACACGCTTCGCGCGCAGGACTTGGCCCTGGCCACCACGATGGGGTTCGAGCCGGGCGAGATCACCGTCACGCCGCAAGGACTCGCGGTTCGTTTCGTTCCCCGAAGATGCACCGAAAACCCCGCTGGGTGTCCATGTACTCCCGCATCCGGCGAATGCGCCCGTCCTTGACCTCGATGACGAAGCAGTATTCGTTGTCGTAGGGCCGGCCATTGGCCAGCGTCCCCTGGAAGCGCGTCTCCAGCACGGCGATGGGTCCTTCCGCCACGAGGCAGCGCGGTGTCGATTTCACGTCGGCCACGAAGAGCGTGGCCAACTCGCGCGACAGGAAGCGCACGATCGTGTTGCGGTCCAGGACGTGTTCGGTGTGTCCCAGCGCGAGCGCCGTGGCGTTGCCCGGTGGGGCGTGCCACTGGGCGTCCTCGGTGAAGACCGCCTCGATGCGCGCGGGATCGCGCGTGGCGAACGCCTTCCATGCGTCGATGACGATGTCCTTCGTGGTCGATGTGTCCATCTCGGCTCCTGGTAGGGGTGGAGTCGCGATGGTCGCGCGCCCGGCCACGCACGTCTGGCCGCTTTCGGACTCATGCATCCCGTAGGAGTTTTCTTATAGCTTTTCCTGCTTGACCTTCATCAAGTGTGGCCCAAAGTATCGCGCGCCCAATTGAATCGGGCCGGTGGCTGACTGGTTTGTTCCAATGGGACGCTCCGCCGGATGTGTATTAGCAACGGAGAGAAGATGATGAAATCAAGACTGAACCTGACGCTGACGGCCGCCGCTTTCGCTGCGCTCGCCTTGACGGGCTGCAACTCGGTGGTCCAGGAGAAGGTGGCCCCGAACACGCTGGCCGCGGTGAAGGCAACTGCCGTGAACCCGGCGGCGCTGGCTGCCGACCCGGTGTGGGCCAAAGCCCAGGGGCTGAACGTCGAGGTGAACGACGGCGCCAACTTCGGCGGCACCGGCAAGACCACCGGCACGATCAAGGCGGCCTATACCGCCGACACGCTGTACATGCTGGTTCAGTACAAGGACCCGACCAATTCCGTGCGCCGCGGCCCCTACCAGAAACAGGCCGACGGCAGCTGGAAGCAGCTGAAGGACCCGGCCAACAAGGGCGGCGACGACAACATGTTCTACGAGGACAAGTGGGCCCTGCTCTGGAACATCAACAACTCCATCAAGGGTTTCGACGAGCAGGGTTGCGCCGCCACCTGCCACCTGGGCCAGGGCAAGCCCTACGGCAACAAGTACACTCCCGGCCCCGGCCAGCTGGGCGACATCTGGCACGTCAAGGGCCAGCGCACGGTGCCCGTCGGCTTCGTGGACGACCAGTATGTCGACGACACCCGCTATGACGCGCAGAAGGTGCCGAACGCCGGACGCAAGAACGAGGACGCGCAAGGCGACTACACGCCGATCAAGCTGGTCAACGGCAAGCCCGAATTCATGAACCCGGACGCCAAGCCCGCCAATGCGGGCGGCACGTACGGCATCAAGAAGGGCACGGAAGTGCCGTTCGCGGACAACTTCAAGGCGGGCGACGAAGTGGCCTCGTTCTTCATGAACGGCCTCAAGGGCGACCGCGCCGACGTGAAGATCGTCGAAACCTGGAGCAACGGCGTGCGCACCGCCGTGGTGAGCCGCAAGCTCGTCACCGGCAGCAAGTTCGACGTGCAGTTCGCCGACCTGAAGGCCAAGTACGGCTTCGGCTTCGCGGCCTTCGACAACGCGCAGGTCCGTCACGCGACCGGTGACGACCCGTTGTACCTCGTGTTCAAGTAAACAATCCGGACGGCCCCGCGCGGGCCGCTGATCACCTGGCCTGCCCCATCGTCGCGAGACGATGGGGCAGTGTCGTTTGCGCGTTCCGCGCGACGTCCCGGGAGGGCCGTAGGAGTTTGCCCATGACGGCGTCAAGGTTGATCGCAGTCAAGGATTTCCAGCTTTGCCGCGCGCACAGTCCTTGGCATTCCCAACGAGTCGAATCCACACCAGGAGCACGCATGAGGCTGACGAGAAGAACCTTCATCATGGCATCGGGCGTTTCGGCGGGCTGGGCCGTGACCGGTTGCGCGACGATGTTCCCGCGCGAACCGCTGCACAGCGCCCTCGTCCCGTACAGCGCCAAGCCGAGCAAGGCCGCGCAGGGTGACTGGGTGGCCAGCACGTGCCAGGGCTGCACGCAATGGTGCGCCATCGAGATCTTCACGCAGAACGGCCGCGCGGTGCGCGTTCGTGGCAACCAGCTCTCCAAGTCGAACCACGGTTATGTGTGCCCGCGTGGCCACATGATCCCCCAGCAGATGTACGACCCGGACCGCATCAAGGGCCCGATGAAGCGCACCAACCCCGTCAAGGGCCGCGGCGTCGATCCGAAGTTCGTGCCCATCTCGTGGGACGAAGCGATGAACACCGTCGCCGACAGGATGATCGAGCTGCGCAAGGCGGGCGAGACGCACAAGCTGGTCTACATGCGCGGGCGCTACTCGCCCACATCCACCGAACTGCTCTATGGCACTTTGCCGAAGGTCTTCGGCACACCCAACTACTTCTCGCACAGCGCGATCTGCGCCGAGGCCGAGAAGATGGGACCGGGCCTCACGCAGGGCTTCTTCGGCTACCGCGACTACGACCTCGAGAAGACCAACTGCCTGGTCCTCTGGGGCACGGACCCGCTGGCCTCCAACCGCATGGTGCCGAACGCGATGCGCCGTTTCCACGAGATCGTGGCGCGCGGCACCGTGATCGCCATCGACCCGCGCCTCTCGAATGTCGGCGCCAAGGCGCACGAGTGGCTGCCGGTGATCCCCGGCACCGACGGCGCGCTGGCCGGCGCCATTGCGCACGTGCTGCTGGTCGAAGGCCTGTGGAACAGGGAGTTCGTCGGCGACTTCAAGGAAGGCCGCAACCTGTTCGCCGCCGGCAAGCCCGTCGATGAAGCCGCATTCGTGGAGAAGGAAACGAATGGTCTCGTCAAGTGGTGGAACCTCGAGCTCAAGGACCGCACGCCGGCCTGGGCCGAGAAGGAATGCGGCATTCCCGCCGCGCAGATCGTGCGCGTGGCGCGCGCGATGGGCAAGGCCGCGCCGAAGACGGTGGTATGGATGGGCCCGGGCGTGGCCATGAGCCCGCGCGGCACGTACGCGGCGATGGCCGTGTATGCGCTCAATGGCCTGCTCGGCTCCGTCGACGTCGAAGGGGGCGTCTGGCAAAGCCCGAGCGGCCCGCCGCTGGCCAAGTTCCCGGCCATGGATGCCTACGTGGACGAAGTCGCGAAGACCGGCAGCAAGCAAAAGAAGCTGGACGGGCGAGGCGCCAAGGACATGCCCGCGATGATGGGCGGCAAGCCCGGCAGCGGCGTGGTGACCAACAACGTCGCCAACGGCATGCTGAAGGACCCCGGCGCCGCCAAGGTGTTCATCTCGTCGTGGAGCAACTTCAACTTCTCCTGCACCGGCGCGGACCGCTGGGACAAGGTGATGGCCAAGGTGCCCTTCTTCGTGCACCTGGTGACCAACGCGTCGGAGATGACGCAATTCGCGGACATCGTGCTGCCCTCGACCTTCAACTCGGCGGAGGGATGGTCGATCGTCACGAACATGGCGAACGGTTACGGCTACGCGGCGATCCAGCAGCCCACCGTCAAGCGGATCTGGGACGTGAAGCAGGAAGAGACCGAGGTGATGTGGCTGCTGGCCGAGAAGCTCAAGTCCAGGGGTTTCCCCAACCTGTTCGACTACTACTCGAAGGAGTTCAAGGATCCCGAAACCGGCAAGTCGCCGAGCACCGCGCTCGAGTTCGCCGAGACCGCAACCAAGATGACGAGCGCGCCGGTCTGGGCTGCGAAGGAGCCGCTGAAGGGCGACGCGCCCATCAAGGGCTGGGCTGAGTTCAAGAAAAAGGGCATGTTCAGCGGGCCGCGCTACACGCTCAAGAAAGGCTGGGGCGGCAAGTTCGCCACGGTCTCGAAGAAGTTCGAGTTCTACAGCGAGACGCTCAAGAAGGGCCTGCTGGAGCACGCGAAGAAATTCGAGACGACGCCGGACGACATCCTGGCGGTGAGCGGCTACCTGGCGCGCGGGGAGTTGGCCTTCGTGCCGCACTACGAGGCGCCCAAGCGCCATGGCTCGGTGCAGGACTACCCGTTCACCTTCGTGGACTACAAGTCGCGCCTGAACCGCGAGGGCCGGTCGCAGAACCTCACGTGGTACCAGGAATTCAAGAAGGTGGACCCGGGCGACGTCTCCTGGAACGACGTGGTCAAGATGAACCCCGCCGACGGCGCGAAGCTGGGCCTGAAGACCGGCGACATGGTGAAGATCTCCTCGCCCGCGGGCGCGATCACCACCGAGCTCAAGCTGTGGGAGGGCGTGCGGCCCGGCACGGTGGCGAAATGCTACGGCCAGGGGCACTGGGCCTACGGCCGCGTAGCGTCGAAGAACTACGCCAAGGCAACCCCCCACGGCGGCAACAACAACGAGATCCTGGTCGATGACTACGATCGATTGAGCGGCGCCACGGCGCGCAACGGCGGGTTCACCGGCGTGCGCATCCAGAAGGCTTGAAACCGATCACAGGACATTGGAGCAATATTCATGACAAGACTCGGAATGGTCATCGACCTCTCTCGGTGCGTCGGTTGCGGGGCCTGCGCCTTCGCCTGCAAGGCGGAGAACAACACCCGCACGCGCGGCGGCGAGCAGAGCTACAACTGGGGCGATTTCCTCATCAAGACGGAAGGCAAGTTCCCGAACGTGCAACACACGGTGATGCCGGTGATGTGCAACCACTGCACCGACGCGCCGTGCGTCAAGGCGTGCAAGGCCAAGCCGAGCCCGCACAAGGCCATGTACAAGACGCCCGAGGGCATCACGATGCACGACCCGGAGAAGTGCATCGGCTGCCAGGCCTGCCAGGAAGCCTGCCCCTACAGCAGCGAGAAGCTGGGCCTGTCCAGCCTGGACGGCGGCAGCTACAGCGTCATCAGCTTCAACTTCGACGACGAGAAGACGCAGCCGCAATGGACCGACACGACGTCCCTCATCCCCGGCTGCACGGCCTCGGGCGCGGAAACCGCGGCCAAGGCCGGTGCACCGGTGCCGGCCATGAGCCAGTGGACCGGCGGCGACCTGCAGCCGATCCGCAAGGACGGCGTCGTCGAGAAGTGCACGTTCTGCTACCACCGCACGCTCAACGGCCTGCAGCCGGCCTGTGTGGAGGTGTGCCCGACGCAGGCGCGCATCTTCGGCGACCAGGACGACCCGAAGAGCCAGATCTCGCAGTTGCTCAAGACCCAGAAGTCGTTCCGCTTGCTCGAGGAGAAGGGCACGAAGCCGAACGTGCACTACATCGGCAAGTACAGCGCGCGGGCATGATGGCCGAACTCGAACTCGACCCGTCCGTGGCCCGCGAGGACCTGTGCCGCTTCATCGCGGCCTGCTACTACGAGCCCGGGCCCGAGTTCGTTGAAGAGGGATTGTTCGACGCGATGGTCACGGCGGCGAAGCGGGTCGACCCTGAGTTGGCCGCGCTGGCGGCCCCGCTCGGGGAACATTTCGCGGCGCAGGACCTGGAAACACTGCTGGTCGATTACACGCGCCTCTTCCTCGGGCCGATCGAGCCGCTGGCGCGGCCGAACGGCAGCTTCTGGCTCGGCGGCGAGACCCGGCTGATGCAGGACTCGACGATGGCGGTGCAGGCCCTCTACCAGAAGGTCGGCTTCGACATCGACGAGGCCTTCCACGAATTGCCGGACCACGTGGCGGTGGAGCTGGAGTTCCTCTACCTCACCCTCTTCCGCCGTCACGAAGCGCAGCGCGCCGGCGATGCCGACGGGTTGCGAGACCTCACCCGCCTGCAGCGGCGATTTCTCGCGCAGCACCTGGGCGCGTGGATCGTGCCGTTCACGCAGGCCGTGAAGGACGGCGCGCAAACGGCTTTCTACCGCGACGTGGCCGTGTTGACGGAGCGTTTCGTGCAGATGATCGCGGCCGGCGAACCAGCCGCGGGCGCCTCACTTCAGTAGCGCCACTGCCGCATCGGTGCGACTGACGACATCGCGAATGCATTGGTAGTACCCCCCGCGGTGCTTACCGGCGAGTTTTCCGCCGACCCCGTAGCGCAAGCAGTCGGTTCGTCGGCGTGAACTCGGCTTTGCCCGGCTCGCCTTCTCACAGAACTTTGAGCCGCCTCAAAGTCACCGCCCACTCTTCGTCCCATAAATTACAGAGGTCCCCGTCCAGACTGCGGGCCAACTTTGGAAAACGGAGAGCTTGATTGCTGATTCGCGTATTCCTGATCAGCAGCAATTGCCTCTTGCTGGAAGGTCTTGTCGCGGTGATCGCATCACGGCCTGACCGCTTCGCGCTGGTCGGGTCGGCGGCGTCGCCAGAGGAAGCCGGGTCGACGCTGGTCACTGCGGCAGCGCAGGTTGTCCTGCTCGATGTTGACGACGGCCGGGGTCATATCCCTGTCCTGATTGAAGAAATAAAAGCCCAATGCGGCGCCAGGATTCTGTTTCTGACAGGTCAGGACGATGGCAGTTTGCCAGGCAGGGCTGCGGCCCTGGGCGCCCGCGGCGTGATTGATCGCCTCACCACGCCCGGATTGTTGTTGCGGGCGCTGGAGAAGGTTCATGAGGGGCAACTCTGGCTCGATCGCGCGACCACCGAGCGCCTGGTCACCGAAAAGGCCTACCTGGGTGCCGGTGCCCATGACCGGCCCAGTGCCCCGCTGGCCCTGCTCACTGAAAGGGAGCGAAAAGTCCTCGCCGCCGTCGTGCACCACGGCGGCGAGTCGGGCAAGGCCATTGCCTTGAAACTCCACATCGGCGAAAGCACCTTGCGGAACCACCTGACCTCGATCTACCAGAAGTTCGATGTTCCCAACCGCAATGGACTGCTTGCCTATGCGGTGGAGGCCGGCCTGATCGAACGTCTGGCTTGCTAGGCCGACAGACTCGCAGACCCTGCAGCAGTCGCATCACGCTCTCTCGAGAGAAAGCGCCCAACAGCCAGAGAAAGCTACGGCCAAGAACAGTAGCTTTCGGGCGTGTTGCACCCCTGGAGGCGTCCTAAGTTTGAAGGGTCGCAGCATCCGCCCAATGACCGAACTGCCCCGCAAGGGCAACGGGTTGACACAGCGTTGAGCGAACGGCCAACGACCCCAACTTTGAAGGAAGTAAAAATGGACTACGCTACCAAAAACACGTTCGTACTGCGCGATTCCGATGGCGATGCCACCTTCGTCACGGGCAAAGGGAAATCGGCTTCCACTATTACCGAAACGATTTACCCGATACTGGGCACGGGTGAAGACCCGTACTTCTGGGACATCCATGCCGGCGCCGCAGACGACCTGATTGACGCAAGAGGGAGCGTCCACTACGCCTATTTGTATGGGGATACCGGCAACGACACCATCTACGGCAGCACCGGCTACTTCAACCATATCGAAGGCGGTGACGGCAACGACCTGATCGATGCGCGGCTTGTCGGCAGCATGACCCAGTACCCCTCGGGCCACACCGAATTGCTGGGGGGATCAGGCGCCGACGCCCTGTACGGCGGTGGGGGCGAGGACTTCATTGATGGCGGCGCGGGCCGGGACATCATCGACGCCGGCGCCGGCAGCGACCGGGTGGTCTATGACGCCACCGATATCCGCGTGGAGGGCGACGGTGGACGCGACACGATCGATGCGTCCTCGGCCGCGGCAACCAACGTGCGGTCCGGCAAAGGCGTCACGATCGACCTGAGCTCCAACCGGGATATTTACTCCAACTTCGAAGACGTCATCGGCAGCAATTTCAACGACGTACTGACGGGTGACAACTCCGACAATCGTTTTGACGGCGGCGCTGGCAACGACACCATCGACGCGGGGGGCGGCAATGACTTTGTGGTGTACGACCCCAGCGACACATCGGTCGATGGTGGTTTTGACTGGGACGCGATCAGTGGCGAGGATTCTCCGGTCGGGATGAATCTCGACCTGACGGCCACGACCTACCGCAACTTCGAAACCGTGGACGGCAGCCGCTTCGATGACGTCATCAAAGGCGACAGCAATCGCCAGACCATCTACGGCAATGACGGCGGCGATGTCATCGACGGCGGCGTCGGTTACGACTACATCCATCCCGGCTCTGGCAACGACACCTGGGTTTACGACCCCGCCGACGAGGTGTATGAATATTTCGATGAGTCTGAAGGTAGCGGACCTTATGCCGGCGGTATCGACACGATCGACGCATCGACAGCCGCCGGCCCGGTGGGGATCGACTTGTCTTATTACCAATACCGCGGCTTTGATAACCTCATCGGCAGCGCGGGCGGCGATGGACTGACGGGCAGTGACTTTGACAACGTCATCGAAGGCGGTGCCGGCGCTGACCTCATCAATGGCGGTGGATCAATGCACTTGGGCGATACAGCCAGCTACGCGGGCAGTTCCGCCGCCGTGACGGTGAATCTGGGGACGGGCACAGGCAGCGGTGGCGATGCCGAGGGCGACCAGTTGTCGAATATCGAGGTGGTGCTGGGAACGCAGTTTGGCGACGTCTTGACCGGCGATGCAAACACCAACTACCTGGAGGGCGGCGCGGGCGCCGACCAGCTCGACGGAGGTGGCGCCGGTGAAGGAGTCCCGGATATTGCCAGTTATGCGGGAAGCGCCGTAGGTCTCACGGTCAGCCTGGCCGACCCGAGCCTCAATACCGGCGATGCCGCAGGCGATAGCTACGCCAACATTGGGAGCTTGCTCGGAACGTCCTACGACGACGTCCTGTTCGGCGACGACCAGGACAACTACATCATTGACGGCACGTTGATATACGGCCAGTACTTTTTCTACGGCCAGGGTGATGACTGGATCGATGGCGGCGCAGGCGTCGACCGGATCATGACCGGAGCGGGCAATGACACCGTCGTGTACGACGCGAACGATGGTTGGACCTATGACGAGGGCGGCCGGGACCCGTTCGGCAACTTCATCAACACCTTTGACACGGTTGACGCATCGTCGGCGACCTCCGGTGTCACCGTGAGCCTGGACGTGAACTACAACGGGTTCGACAGGGTCATCGGCAGTGCATTCGCGGACGCGCTGACCGGCAATGGCGATGACAGTGTCTTCGAAGGCGGCGCAGGCGCAGACAGCCTCGACGGGGGCTGGGCCGGGGGATCGGATACGGCAAGCTACGCCGGCAGTGCAGCCGTGGCGGTTGACCTTGGCTTGAACACCGCGACGGGCGGTGACGCCGAGGGCGACACCTTCGCGAATATCGACAACCTGGCCGGATCCGCGTTCGCCGACACACTGACTGGCGATTCGAACGACAACGTCCTCGAAGGCCGGGACGGCGCCGACCAGCTCAACGGCGGCGCCGGCCTCGACACGGCAAGCTACGCCGGCAGCGCCGCAGCGGTCACCATCCACCTCAATTCGGTATTCGCCGGGAGCGGCGGCGATGCCGCAGGCGACACCTTGAGCTCGATCGAGAACCTTATCGGATCCAACTTCATTGACACGTTCTCTGGCGACGGCGGCAACAACCGCATCGAAGGTGCAGGGGGCGCCGACGACATGATCGGCGACGCAGGGCAGGACACCTTCGTGTACAAGTCGTTCTCCGATTCGGTCGAGCTCGAGATGGACGATATCTACGACTTTACGTGGGGCTCGAGCGGGGACGTCATCGACTTCTCCGCGCTCCAGATGGACTGGTACGTCGATTTGGCGTATCACACCACGGCGTTTTCCAGCTTCACCGAAGTCAAGGCGGAAGCCGAAAGCGTACTCAGCGGTTGGAGGGAAATCTTCGTCGCCACCGATGGGGCCGACACCTACGTGTTCATGAACAAGCCGGGCGACTACGGCTACGATGCCGGCGAAGACATGCTCATCAAGCTGGTGGGTGTGCATGACCTGAGCTCGCTCAGCGCCGATAATTTCTTCAATGGCGGCGGTTACGTGTTTACTGAAAATCTAGGCTGATCACGCTGGTCGCTTGGCTGCGAGAGCCCTGCCTGCCGAACCGGGCAGGGCCTTTTGCTCCGCGGCCCGCGCTTGACCCATGAACATCAGTGACATGCTGGAAAGCCAGGCCGCGGCGCTCGGCCCGGCCCCGGCCATCATCCTGCAAGACCGCAAGCTGACATTCGAGGAGCTGGACGCCCGGGTCTGGCAGTTTGCCGGCCATTTGCACCGCTGCGGCGTGGGCCGCGGGGATCTGCTGGCGCACACCTTTGACAACGAGCTGGAGCTGTTCTGCTGCATGATGGCCAGCGCCAGGATCGGGGCCACGGTGTTCAGCCTGCCACTGAGCACGCCGCCCGTGAAACGCCGGCAACTGCTGGAACAGGTGGAGGCGCGGCACCTGGCAACCGACATGGCGGGCCTGCAATACAGCGGAATCTTGACGATCCCCCTTGGCACGGAGGATGGGCGTTTGCACGACACGGCGCCAGACCCCGGCTGGAAAGATGAGGACCCGGCAGCGCCGTGGATCATCGTGAACGGGTCGGGCTCGACCGGCCGTGCCAAGCTCCTGCCGATCACGCACCGCCAGCAGTGGGCGCGCATGAAAACCGGCCAGGATTTGTTTCCCTATGCCGCAAGCGATGTCTTTGCATCGCTCATCCCGCTCGACTTCTACACCACCAAGATGCGTTACCTGGAAGCGCTCACCAAGGGAACGCCCTTTGTCCTGTGCGACAAGAATCGCCGGGGCGTCGCGGAACTGATCGACGGGTTCAAGGTGACGGCCCTCTATGGCACCGTGATGCATGCCGAAAAGCTGCTCCAGTCGCTGCCCGTGGGCCCCGAAGCCGCCATGGAGTCGCTCACCGCCCTGATGCTGATCGGCTCGACCGTCTCGGCCAACCTGCGCCAGCGCATCCGCGAGAGGCTGTGCTCGCGGCTCTGCGTGCTCTACGGGACGAACGAGAGCGGCACGCTGTGCGCAACCGAATGGCCGGACGTCTACCAGGTGCCTGGAACGGTGGGGCGGCCGCAGGGCGGCTTCCGGCTGGAAGTTGTCGATGAGCAAGACGCGCCAGTGCCTGCCGGGCAGCCTGGCCAAGTTCGCATCCAGAGTCCGACGATGATCGCTGGCTACCTCGACGACGAGCTTGCCACGGCCAGGGCGTTCAGAAATGGCTGGTTCTATCCCGGCGACCTGGGCCAGATGACGCCGGACGGCCAATTGATTCACCTTGGCCGCAGCGACGACATGATGATCGTCAACGGCATCAACATCTACCCGGCCGAGATCGAGCAGGTGCTGACGGCGCACCCTGCCGTCTGGGAGGCGGCGGCCATGCCGCTGAAGCATGCGGTCCACCAGGACATTCCGGTCTGCGCCGTGACACTGGTCGAGGGCGCGCGCGTTGATGCGCAGGCGCTGCTGTCGTTCGCGCGGGAGCGCCTGGGTGCGCACGCCCTGCATCAGGTGGTGATGCTCGACCGCATTCCGCGCAACGACCGCGGCAAGCCGGATCGCGAGGCGCTGAAGGCTTCCATTGCCATGCGGCTCGATCGGCCGGCGGCTGCCGGCCGACCCGAGGTGGTGGCATCCGGCGTGACGACAGCGCCGCCGGCAAGGCAAATGCAGCGGCCCTTCAGGATTGCGTTTGACGTTCCGGAACAGGTGGACCTGAGACGGCTCGATGCCTGGCTCGCCGGGGCGCTGCAAATCGACCTGGCCGCAACGAAAGAGCCGGCTCCTTTGTCCGGGCCGGTCGGGGCCGGTTCAAGCAGGGCATGGCCCTGGCTGTCGCGCTGCCTGCTGCTGGCGCGGGCACTGCTGCAGGCCGCCCGCATCCCCGTTTTTGACCCGCCCGAAATCAAATCGATCGAGCCCATGGGCGGCGCAAGCAAGGGCTGGCAAGGCCAGGTGGCGCTGGCCCGGATCGATCATCTGCCGCGCGCGGCTTACGAGACGGCCATCAATGCGGCCTTCAGGCTCGGGGCATGGGCGAACGAGCATGAATTGAACGACGAAAACCTGAAGGACTTCTACACCCTCATCGAAGAACCGATCGTCGCGCCGCTGTCGCGCATGCTGTTGACCGGCAAGTCCAGCATGCCGGTGCTTCAGGCGGCGCATGCCAAAGGGGTTCCGTTTCGGCATCTTGGCCTTGGCGTATTCCAGCTGGGCTGGGGTGCGCGGGCCCGGCGCATCGATCGCAGCACCACGGTGCTGGATTCGGCGATGGGCGCCAAGCTGGCGCAGGACAAGGTGGCCACCGGGGGCTTGCTGCGGTCGGCAGGCCTGCCCGCCGCAGTGCACGCCGTTGCGGCAACCTATGACGCCGCCTGCCGTGCTGCCCGGCGCATCGGCTGGCCGGTGGTCGTCAAGCCGATCGACCGCGACCGCGGCGAAGGCGTCGCCGTCGACGTGGCCGACGATCAGCGTCTGCAGGTGGCCTTCGACGAGGCCTTGCGTCACTCCAAGGCCAAGCAGGCCATCATTGAACAGCAGGTGGAAGGTGTTTGCCACCGCCTGTTCGTCAGGGACGGCCAACTGCTCTATGCGGTCAAGCGCATGCCGATGTCGGTGACGGGCAATGGCCGACAGACCGTTGCCGAACTGGTGGCCCAGGAGTTCGATGTGCAGCAGCGCCTGCCGCCATGGACTCGCTCGGCCATCAGGCCGCTGGACCCGATGGCACTGGCCGCCATGGCCGCAGCAGGATTGACGGCGTCTTCCGTACCAGGCGAGGGCACGAGGGTGCCGTTGCGCAGGATCGAATCGACCGAGTGGGGCGGCGTGGATGAGGAGGTGACACAGCGCATCCATCCCGAGAACCTCAGGGTGGCGCTGGCCGCATCGGCCTTGTTCGGACTGGATGTTGCCGGAATCGACATCATCAGCCCGGATATCAGCCGGCCCTGGCATGAGAACGGGGCGATCATCAACGAGGTGAACTTCGCACCCCTGCTGGGCGGGGCCGAGATATCGCGGCGGCATATACCGGCCTTCCTGGACGGCTTGATGCAAGGCGACGGGCGGATCCCGGTCGAGGTGTTCGTGGGCGGAGGGAACGCCTTTCGAGCCGCTACGGCGCGTTGGCAGTCGCTGCGGTCCGGTGGCGTCGCTGCGGTGCTGACGAATGGCGAGGAAACATTGTCGGCCTCCGGTGAGACATGGCCCATGCCGTTCGGGAGCGTGTACCAGGTGACGCGTGCATTGACGCTCTCGCCGCGGGTCGCGGCCTTGGTGGTGGTGATACCTGCCGATGACTTCCTGCGCCTAGGCCTTCCGCTTGAAGCAGTGGATGCCGTGACAAAGGTGGATGACGCTGCAACTGCCCAGGCCGCCTGAGGCATTGGCGCCACGCTAGCGGCACGTGCCTGTCAATGCAATAGCGCCACCGCCGCCGAGAACGTCAGGAACGCCGCCGCCGTCGTGAGCAGGATGATGCGCGCGATGCGGCCGGTGTCGGCGCCGAAACGCTCGGCCAACAGCGCCACATTGCTGGCCGACGGCAGCGCAGCCACCAGCACCATCACCGTCAGCGCAAAGCGGTCCAGCGGCAAGCCCAAGGCGATGGCGATGCTGCCCGCGCCCCACACCAGCAGCGGATGCGCAAGCAGCTTGAACAAGGCGACCGGCACGAAATCCCGCCAGGGCATGGGGGCGTGTTCTTCCATGGCGGCGATGTATTGCGAGCGCGAGAGCACCGCGCCGATCGTGAACAGCGCGACAGGCGAGGCGGAGTCGGCCAGCAGGTTGATCGTCTGCGCCAGCGGCTTCACCGGTTCGAAGCTCAGTGCCGATGCCGCCGCACCCAGCAGGATCGACCACGGCATGGGGTTGAGCGCCATGCCCTTGAGCGCCTTCATCGCCGCGACCTCGGCGCCGTGGACGTCCGCGCCGTCCAGGCGGGACAGCGCGATGCACAGCGAGCTGGTGATCACCAGGTCGATCAGGATCGTGAGGATGGCCGGCCCGGCGGCCTGCGCGCCGAGCAGCGCGACCAGCAGCGGCACGCCCATGAAGCCGGTGTTGGGGAACGCGGCCACCAGCGCGCCGAAGGACGCATCGTTCCAGCCGATGCGCGAGTTGCGGCTGGCCCAGACCACGAATGCGACCGACGCGAGGGCGCACAACACCCACACCGAGGCCGCCGCCGCATCCAGCAGCTGCGACACCGGCGTGCTGGCACCGAAGCGGTACAGCATGCAGGGCAGCGCGAAGTACAGGACGAAGGTGTTGAGGCCCGGAATGGCATCGAGCGGCAGCATGCGCTTGCGGGCTGCGACGTAGCCGGCCAGGACCAGGGCGAAGAAGGGGAAGGTGACCAGCAGGACTTCGAGCACGGCGTATTGTCGCCTCCCTACAATGGCCGCCCATGCGTCATGTGTCCTGGGTGGCTTTGCTGTTGCTGGCTTTCGCGATGCCGGGCGGTAGCGCCGGGGCCGCATCGCCCGCCCTTTCGATCGCCGCCGTGCGCGAATGGACGCCTCCACCCGGCGCCGACGGCCCCGCGCAGGCCCAGGCCGCGCTCGATGCCACGCCGGCGCGCCCGGGCCAGCCTGAATTCCGCGTGCCTGCCCGCCAGCCGGTCTGGTATGCCCTGGACTTGCCGCCCGCGCCCGGTGGGCAGCCGGCGCTGCTGGAACTGACGCAACCGTCGGTCCGCTCGGCGCAGGTGTACCTGCCCGGTGCCGGCACGCCGGTCGCGTGGGCCGGCCGCGATGTGCCGGCGAGCCGTCGGCAGGGCACGCGCTTTCCGGCCTCGCTGGAGTTGCCGCCGGAGGCGCTCGGCCAGCGGGTCTACCTGCGCCTGGCGGGGACGATTCCGATGCGGGGCGAATTCCTGCTGCAGCCGCTGGCCCAGGGCAAGGACATCGCCCGCAACTTCGTCGTGGCCATCGGCCTGTGCCTGTCGGTGGCGCTGCTGTCCAGCGCCTATGCATTCGCACGGGCGCTTCGGGTGCGCAGCGCGGCATGGGGCCTGTACGGGTTGCTCGGGTTGACGACCACGTCGGCGGCCATGTTCATCATCGGCTTCGGCGAATCGTGGCTGTGGCCGCTGCTCGCGAACCTGCGCGGCGAGGCTTCTGCGCTGCTGGCCTGCCTGGCATCGGGATTCGCGTTGATGCTCGCCGAGCGCGTGTTCGCACTCGACGTGCGCGTCCCCCGTTTCGCGAAGATGCTGCGTGCCGCCGGCTGGGCCAGCGTCGTGGCCGGTGTGGCAGGGCTGGCGTTCAGCCTGCCCGTGCACCAGGTGACGAGCCATGTCACGGCGCTCGCGGCGATGGTGCTGGGCCTGTGCAGCCTGTGGCTGGCCTGGCGCACGCACAACCGCCCCGCGGCCTGGCTGCTGGTGGGCTTCACCCCCGTGGTGGTGGGCGTCGGCGCGACGACCCTCGGGATTTCCGGCATCGTGCCCTTCTCGCCCTGGATCCTGCTGGCGATGCCGGTGGGTGCAGTGCTCGAGCTGCCTTTCAACCTGTATGGCCTGCACCTGCTGGAGCGGCAACACCTGATGGTGCGGCAAAGCCTGGCCGAAGTGGCCCAGGACGAAGCCGTGGGTGAAACCCGCCGCGAGATGGTCCAGCGCCTGTCTCGCGTGCCGCGGGCCACGGGCGCCGGCTCCCTGCTCATGCTGCTGAGGCTGGAGGCGCTGGCCCCGGGCTCGCCCACCTTGCTGTCGCTGGATGCGGTGGCCGTGGAGCGCTTCGTGCACATGTTGATGGCCGCGGCCGTGCGACCGGGCATCCAGGCCGGTCGCTGGTCGCACCATGAACTGGCGCTGCGCGGCCCGCTCAGGCTGGAGCAGTCCGACGTGGACGCGCTGGCCACGACGTTGTTTTCGCGCGCGCTTCGCATCGTCGCCCTGGGCATCGAGCCGCGCAAGGCACGGCTGCGCATTGCCTGGGGCCGGGTGCCGGGCGCCCGGCCGCTGGATGCGGCGCTGGGCGACCTGGCGGCGGCGCTCGACGACCCGGGACACGCCGGCCGCTTGCGGGTGGAATGGGACTTCGCGCGTGGGCGCATTGGCGGGCCGGCCGAAGCCGTCCCGGTATGATCCCCGGCTTCCCTCCCGCAGTACTCCCCCTCGTCCCTTTCCCGATGTCCGCAGGCCTGAACCTCGCGCAGCAAGAAGCTGTCAATTACATGCATGGGCCGTGCCTCGTCCTGGCGGGCGCGGGATCGGGCAAGACGCGCGTGATCACGCACAAGATCGCGCGGCTCATCCAGGCGGGACTCGAGGCGAAGCGCATTGCCGCCATCACCTTCACGAACAAGGCGGCCGCGGAAATGCGCGAGCGCGCCAAGAGCCTGATCGGCCGCGACGCGAGGGATGTGCTGGTCTGCACCTTCCACGCGCTGGGCGTGCGCATGCTGCGCCAGGACGGCGCGGCGCTGGGCCTCAAGCCCCAGTTCTCCATCCTCGACAGCGACGACGTGACGGGCATCCTGAAGGACGCCGGCGGCACCACCGACGCGGCCACCGCGCGCCAGTGGCAATGGGCGATCAGCCTGTGGAAGAACATGGGCCTGAACGCGGCGCAGGCCGAGGCGCAGGCCAAGGACGACAACGAGAAGATCACCGCGCGCATCATGGGCCGCTACGAGGAGCGCCTCGCCGCCTACCAGAGCGTGGACTTCGACGACCTGATCGGCCTGCCCCTGAAGCTCCTGCAGCAACACGCGCAGGTGCGCGAGAAGTGGCAGGCGCAGCTGGGCCACGTGCTGGTGGACGAATACCAGGACACCAACGCCACCCAGTACGAGGTGCTGAAGCTGCTGGTGGGCAGCAAGGGCCGCTTCACCGCGGTGGGCGACGACGACCAGTCGATCTACGGCTGGCGCGGCGCGACGCTGGACAACCTCAAGCGCCTGCCGCTGGACTTCCCCCAGCTGAAGGTGGTGAAGCTGGAACAGAACTACCGGTCCACGAGTGCGATCCTGCGCGCGGCCAACAACGTGATCGGGCCCAACCCCAAGCTGTTTCCCAAGACGCTGTTCTCCGAGCTCGGCGAAGGCGAGCCGGTGCGCGTGGTGGATTGCGACAACGAGGAGCACGAGGCCGAGCGCGTGGTGGCGCGCATCCAGTCCACCCGCGCCAACGGCTTGAGCCAGGACTGGAAGGATTTCGCGGTGCTCTACCGCGCCAACCACCAGGCCCGGGTGTTCGAGCAGCAGCTGCGCAAGGCCCAGATCCCCTACAAGGTGTCGGGCGGCCAGAGCTTCTTCGACCGCGCCGAAATCAAGGACCTGTGCGCGTGGTTTCGCCTCTGGATCAACAACGACGACGACCCGGCATTCCTGCGCGCCATCACCACGCCCAAACGCGGTATCGGCCACACCACGCTGCAGAACCTGGGCACGTTCGCGAGCAAGTACCGTCAGAGCCTGTTCGCGGCGCTGTTCTCCTCCTCCCTCGGCGCCGTGCTGCCGGCCAAGGCCGTGGGCAGCCTGCACGAATTCGGCCGCTACGTGAACGACCTGGAGTTCCGCGCCCGCCACACCCATGGCGCCGGGGATGCGCGCGCGTTCATGCTGGAGTGGCTCAAGGAGATCGGCTACGAGAAGCACCTGTACGACGGCGAGGACAACGAGCGGGTGGCGGCTGCGCGCTGGACCAACGTGCTGGAGTTCTGCGACTGGATGTCTCAGCGCTGCGGCGGCATCATCGACGACACCGCCGGCGTGACGCTGGAGTCGGAAAGGAAAAGTTTGCTCGAGGTGGCTCAGACCATCGCCCTGCTCTCCACGATCAACGAGCGCGAGCAGGACCAGAACGTGGTCACGCTCTCGACCCTGCACGCGGCCAAAGGCCTGGAGTGGCCGCACGTGATGTTGGTGGGCGTGACCGAGGGGCTGCTGCCTTTCAAGCTGGGCGATGACGACAACCCGACCGGCCGGGCCGACGGGCCGATGAGCGAAGGCCTCCTGCAGCGGCTGCAGGAAGAGCGGCGCCTGATGTACGTGGGCATCACCCGCGCCCAGCGCTCGCTGGCGGTGAGCTGGACGAAGAAACGAAAGAAGGGGCGCGAGATGATCACCGCGCAGCCCAGCCGCTTCATCGCCGAGATGGCGCTCGCGCAGGCCACCATCAAGGAAGACCCGCGCGAGAAGCTCAAGGCGCTGCGCGCCGAGTTCGCGAAGAAGGCCATCGACACGGCCGCTGCCGCCGCGGCAGCGGGCGCGCCATGAAGGCTCGGCACGCGCTGCTGTCGGCGGCGCTGGCGGCGGGCTGCGCCTTGGCGCACGCCCAAGGGGGCGGCGCGGGAGCGGATTGCCCGAAAGGCGCGGAAGTCACGCAGCGGCATCTCCTGGGCCTGTGGCGCGCCGAGTTCGAGGGGCTGCCGCGCGGAGCCACCGTGCTGATGGAACGCCATCCGGAGGATGAGGGCCGCGTCAGCGGCATGATCAACCGCAACGGCGAGCGGTCGCTGCTCGCGGGCGAGCTGGACGCGGGCGAATTCATGATGGAGGAGTCGGCCGACGGCACCCACATCAGCGGGGTGTGGACCGGCGAAGTCGCCGAAGGCTCGTGTGGCCGCGTGATCCGCGGCACCTGGCAGGAAGAGAAGGACCCGCCGCGGCCCTATCCGTTCGTGCTGCGCAAGTTGTAGGGGCTAGTGTTCAATTTGTCACGCCCCGTCAGAGCGTCATCTCGTACTCCACCGTGATCGGCGCATGGTCGGAGAACTTCTCCGTCTTGTAGATCGATTCCCTGCGCGCCAGCCGGGCGACCTCGGGCGTCGCGAGGTGGTAGTCCAGCCGCCAACCCACGTTGTTCATGTAGGCCTGGCCGCGGTTGCTCCACCACGTGTAGCACTCCTCGGTGGTGTCGGGCTTCAGGTGGCGGTACACGTCCACCAGGCCCGTTTGGTCCAACAACTTTGTCATCCACGCCCGCTCTTCGGGCAGGAAGCCGCTGTTCTGGCGGTTGCTGCGCCAGTTCTTCAGGTCCTGCTCCTTGTGGGCGATGTTCACGTCGCCGCACAGGATGAACTCGCGATCGCCCTTCAGGCGCGACAGGTGGGGGTCGAGCTCCGCGAGGAAGCGGAACTTGGCCCGTTGCCGCTCCTCGCCGGAGGATCCGCTCGGGAAATAGCAGCTGATCAGCGAGAACTTGCGCCGGGGCGTGTCGAAGCGCAGTTCCACGTAACGCCCCTCGGCGTCGAACTCGGGCGAGCCGTAGCCGATCACGACGTCGCTGGGAGCATGCCGGGTGTACGCCGCGACGCCGGAGTAACCCTTTTTCTCGGCGAAATGGAAGTGCCCCTTCAGGCCCGCCATTTCCTCGAACCGCCCCTGCACGTCGGCGGCCTGGGCCTTCACCTCCTGCAGGCAAATACAATCCGGCTTGGTTTTTGCAACCCAGGCTTCCACGCCCTTCGTTGCGGCCGAGCGGATGCCGTTCAAGTTGAGGCTGGTGAGACGGAACAAGGATTTCCCCATGACGGTCAAAGAGGCGGACCAGGACAGGCTGGCCCAGGATTTCGTGCAGTTCTCGGTGGATTCGGGCGTGCTGCGCTTCGGCCGGTTCAAGACCAAGGCGGGCCGCATGTCGCCGTACTTCTTCAACGCCGGCCTGTTCGACGACGGCGCCAAGCTCGGGCGGCTCGCGCAATTCTATGCACAACGCATCCTGGCTTCGGGCATCGAGTTCGACATGATCTTCGGGCCGGCGTACAAGGGCATCCCCCTGGCGGCCGCCGTCGCGATCGAACTGGCGCGCCTGGGGCGAAACGTGCCGTACGCTTACAACCGCAAGGAAGCCAAGGACCATGGCGAGGGCGGGATGCTGGTCGGCGCCCCTGTCAAGGGCAAGGTGCTGATCGTGGACGACGTGATGTCGGCGGGGACGGCGGCGCGCGAATCGATCGCGATCATCCAGGCCGCGGGCGCCACGCCTCATGCGGTGGCGATCGCCCTGGACCGGCAGGAGAAGGCCACCGAAGGCGGGCGGGACGTCGACCACAGCGCCGTGCAGTACGTCCGCGACCAGCTGGGGCTCAAGGTATGCGCGATTGCGCGGCTTGCCGATTTGCTCCAGTATCTCGAACAACACAGTGGCGACAGCCTGGGTGCGCACCATGAGCAGGTGCTCGAATACCGGCGCCGCTACGGGGTCGAATAAGGACGCAACGTGCCGGGTTCGTTGGGACGGAACATCGCTGCGGGTTTGATGTGGGGCGGATTGCTCGCGCCAGCCTGCGCACAGGCCATCTACACCTGCGTGGACGCCAAGGGCCGCCGCCTGACGGCCGACAGGCCCATCCCCGAATGCATCGACCGCGAGCAGAGGGAGCTCACCCCGAGCGGCACCGTCAAGCGCAAGATCGGCCCCGTGCTCACCGCCCAGGAGCGCGCCGCCGAGGAGGAGAAGGCGCGCAAGGCGGCCGAGGAACGCAGCCGACTGGCCGAGGAAAAGAAGCGTGAACTCGCGCTGCTCACGCGCTACCCGGACAGGGCGGCCCATGACAAGGAGCGCGCCACCGCGCTGGTGCTTGCGGACAACGCCATCGCCGCGGCCCGCAAGAACACCGGCGACCTGGCGGCGCAGCGAAAGAAGCTGAGCGTCGAACTGGAGTTCTACAAGGGCGACCCGTCCAAGGTGCCGGCCCAGCTGAAACGCCAGGTCGAGGAAAACCAGCACCACACGGAAGCGCAGGAGCGCTTCATCGCCAACCAGGACAACGAGAAAAAGCGCATCAACGCGCGCTTCGACGAGGAGCTGGCCAAGCTCAAGGCGCTGTGGGCGCAGCGGGGGGCGCCCGCCGCGGCAGCGGCACGGGCCCCTAGCCCAACTTCTTCTTCAGCAGCTCGTTGACCTGCGCGGGATTGGCCTTGCCCTTGCTGGCCTTCATCGCCTGGCCGACCAGCGCGTTGAACGCCTTGTCCTTGCCCGCCTTGAACTGCGCGACGTTGTCGGGGTTGGCGGCGATCACCTCGTCGATGATCTTTTCCAGTGCGCCGGCATCGTTCATTTGCCGCAGGCCCTGGGCGTCGATGATGGCGTCCACCTCCGTGCCCTCGCCGCCCCACAGCGCGTCGAACACCTGCCGGGCCGCGTTGTTGGAAATGGTGCCGTCGTTGATCCGGCCGATCAGCGTCGCCAGCTTGTCAGGGCCAACAGGCGCCCGGTCGATCGTGATCTCCCCCGCATTGATGCGCCGCGACAGCTCGCCCATGATCCAGTTGCTCGCCAGCTTGGGCTGGCCGCTGGCCTTCGCGGCCTCCTCGAAATAGGCCGCCATCGCCTTGCTCTGCGTGAGGGTCGTGGCGTCGTACTCCGGCAGGCCGTAGTCCCTGACGAAGCGCGCGGCCATCACCCGCGGCAGCTCCGCCATCTCGGAGCGCACGCGCTCGACCCATTCGGGCGCGACCACCAGCGGCGGCAGGTCCGGATCCGGGAAGTAGCGGTAATCGGCGGCGTCTTCCTTGGTGCGCATGGCGCGCGTCTCGCCGGTGTCCGGGTCGAACAGCACCGTGGCCTGCTGGATCGCGCGGCCGTCCTCGATCTCCTCGATCTGCCAGCGGATCTCGAAATCGATCGCCTGCTGCATGAACTTGAAACTGTTCAGGTTCTTGATCTCGCGGCGCGTGCCGAGCGGCCCGCCGGGCTTGCGCACCGACACGTTGGCGTCACACCGGAAGCTGCCTTCCTGCATGTTGCCGTCGCAGATGCCGATCCACGTGACGATCTTGTGCAGTTCCTTCGCATACGCCACCGCCTCGTCGGACGAGCGCATGTCCGGCTCCGTCACGATCTCCAGCAGCGGGGTGCCGGCGCGATTCAGGTCGATGCCCGACTGGCCGACGAAATCCTCGTGCAGCGACTTGCCGGCGTCTTCCTCGAGGTGCGCGCGCACCAGGCGCACGGACTTCTTCTCCCGCGCCGCGTCGGCGCCTTTGCCGGTCTCGAGGTAGAACTCCACGACGCCGCCCTGCACCACCGGGATCTCGTACTGGCTGATCTGGTAGCCCTTGGGCAGGTCCGGGTAGAAGTAGTTCTTGCGCGCGAAGATGCTGCGCGGCGCTATCGTCGCGTTCACCGCGAGGCCGAACTCGATGGCGCGCTCGACGGCGCCCTTGTTCATCACCGGCAGCGTTCCAGGCAAAGCGAGGTCCACCGGGCAGGCCTGGGTGTTCGGTTCGGCGCCGAACGCCGTGGGTGCGCGGCTGAAGATCTTCGATTGCGTGGACAGCTGTGCGTGCGTTTCGAAGCCGATCACGACCTCGTAACCCTGAATGAGTTTCGCAGTCATTTCAATAACCCTCCGGCTTGCGGAGATGGAAATCGGTGGCCTGCTGGAAGCGATGCGCGGCGTTCAGCAGCTTGGCCTCGGCGAAGTAGTTGCCAAGCAGCTGCAATCCCACGGGCATGTGGCCGGCGCCGAATCCGCAGGGGATGCTCATGCCCGGCAGGCCCGCGAGCGAACCCGGCAGCGTGAAGACGTCGGCCAGGTAGTCGGCCAGCGGATCGTTGCCGTGCTCGCCGAGCTTCCACGCCACCGTCGGCGCGACCGGGCCTGCGATGACATCGCACTGCCGGAAAGCCTGCTGGAAGTCGTCGGCGATCATGCGGCGGATCTTCTGCGCCTGCAGGTAGTAGGCGTCGTAGTAGCCGTGCGAGAGCACGTAGGTGCCGATCATGATGCGGCGCTTGACTTCGTCGCCAAAGCCCTCGGCTCGCGTCTTCCTGTACATCTCCAGCAGGTCGCCGTACTGCTTTGCGCGATGCCCGAACTTCACGCCGTCGAAGCGCGACAGGTTGGACGACGCTTCCGCCGGCGCGATGATGTAGTAGACGGGGATCGCGAGCTCGGTGCGCGGCAGCGAGACCTCGACCAGTTTCGCGCCGAGCTTTTCGTATTCCTTGAGCGCGGCGTCGATCGTGGAACGGACATCGTTCGACAGTCCCTCGCCGAAGAACTCCTTCGGCACGCCGATGCGCAGGCCTTCGATCGATGCATCCAGCGATTTCGTGAAGTCCTCGGCCGGCACGTCGAGCGAGGTCGAATCGCGGTCCGGGTCCGGGCCGCACATGGCCGAGAGCAGCAGCGCGCAGTCCTCGGCGGTGCGCGCCATCGGCCCGGCCTGGTCGAGGCTGGAGGCGAACGCGATCATGCCGTAGCGCGATGCGCGGCCATAGGTCGGCTTGATGCCCGTGATGCCGCAGAACGACGCCGGCTGGCGGATCGAGCCGCCGGTGTCGGTGCCCGTCGCGGCGGGTGCGAGGCGTGCTGCCACGGCCACCGCGCTGCCGCCCGACGAGCCGCCCGGGATGCGCGACGTATCCCAGGGGTTCTTCACGGGGTGGAAGGCGGAGTTTTCGTTGGAGGAGCCCATCGCGAACTCGTCGCAATTGAGCTTGCCCAGCGTGACGACGCCGGCCGCGGCGAGCTTGCACACGACCGTGGCGTCGAAGGGCGAGCGGTAGCCTTCCAGCATCTTCGAGCCGGCAGTGCTGGCAAAGTCCTTGGTGACGAAGATGTCCTTGTGCGCCATGGGCACGCCCAACAGGGCGGCCTTGTCGGCGGTCGCGATGCGCTCGTCGGCGGCCCGCGCCTGGGAAAGTGTTACGTCTTCGTCGGTGGCCAGGTAGGCGCCCAGCGATTCGTGCGCCCTGGCGCGTGCCAGGAAATGCCTGGCGGTTTCGACGGCGGAGACATCCTTCGAGGCCAGCCTGGCGGCCAGTTGGGCCACTGTCAGATCGTGCAACTGGCTCATTCGATCACCTTCGGCACGAGAAACAGGCCCCGTTCCACCGCCGGCGCGCTGCGCTGGTTCGCCTCCCGGCCGTCCGGCTCGCTGGCGACGTCCTCGCGCAGGCGCAGGGCAACGTCCTGGATGGCGGCCACCGGGTGCGCCAGCGGCTCGACGCCGGAGGTATCCACAGCCCGCATCTTTTCCACGATGTCGAAGAAACCATTGATCTGGGTCAGCATGCGCTCGCTCTCGGAGGGGTTCAGTTCCAACCGGGCGAGGTTGGCGATCCGGGCGATGTCTTGGGGGGTCAATGCCATGGCGGGAAAAACAGGTGTAAACGCGACAATTTGGCCCGGGAAGGGCCAGTTATTCACAGGGGATCGGGTATTATCCCGCCTTTAGTGCAACGGTCGCGAAAGCGGCCTTTTTGCCGCGTATGCGGCTCCTTTTTCGCAGAAGAAACGAGACTTCCTGATGTTCGGAGCTTTCCGAAGCTATTTCTCGACCGACCTGGCGATCGACCTGGGCACGGCCAACACCCTGATCTTCGTGCGCGACAAGGGCATCGTCCTCGACGAACCGTCCGTGGTGGCGATCCGCCACGAAGGCGGGCCCCAGGGCAAGAAAACCATCCAGGCCGTCGGCCACGAGGCCAAGGCGATGCTGGGCAAGGTCCCCGGAAACATCGAGGCCATCCGCCCGATGAAGGACGGCGTGATCGCCGACTTCACCGTCACCGAGCAGATGCTCAAGCAGTTCATCAAGATGGTCCACCCCCGGTCCATCATGCGGCCCTCGCCGCGCATCATCATCTGCGTGCCCTGCGGCTCGACCCAGGTGGAGCGCCGCGCGATCCGCGAGTCGGCCCTGGGCGCCGGCGCACGCGAGGTGTACCTGATCGAGGAACCGATGGCCGCCGCGATCGGCGCCGGCTTGCCGGTGTCCGAAGCGTCCGGCTCGATGGTCGTCGACATCGGCGGCGGCACCACCGAAGTCGGCGTCATCTCCCTGGGCGGCATGGTCTACAAGGGCAGCGTGCGCGTGGGCGGCGACAAGTTCGACGAAGCCATCATCAGCTACATCCGCCGCAACTACGGGATGCTGATCGGCGAGCCCACCGCGGAGATGATCAAGAAGAACATCGGCTCGGCCTTCCCCGGCAGCGAGGTCAAGGAAATCGAAGTGAAGGGCCGCAACCTCTCCGAGGGCGTGCCGCGCAGCTTCACCATCTCCTCCAACGAAATCCTGGAAGCGCTGACCGACCCGCTGAACAACATCGTGTCGGCCGTGAAAAACGCGCTGGAGAGCACCCCGCCGGAACTCGGCGCCGACATCGCCGAGCGCGGCATGATGCTCACCGGCGGCGGCGCGCTGCTGCGCGACCTCGACCGCCTGCTGGCGGAGGAAACGGGCCTGCCCGTGCTGGTGGCCGAAGACCCGCTGACCTGCGTGGTGCGCGGCTGCGGCATCGCGCTGGAGCGCATGGAACGCCTCGGCTCGATCTTCACCAGCGAATAATCTTCGGATACAGCGATGCCGCTCGGTACGCTGGACAGGAACCCGCCGCCCTTCTTCAAGCAGGGCCCCTCCGCCCTGTCCAAGCTCATGGTGTTCAGCGCCCTCGCGGTGTTCCTGATGGTGGCCGACACGCGGTTTCGCGTCGGCCAGCCGGTGCGCTCGGTGGTGGCCACCGTGCTGTACCCCGTGCAGTGGCTGGCGATGCGCCCGGTGTTCCTGTTCCGATATGGCGGCCAGTACTTCGAATCCCTGGCCAGCGCCCAGTCTTCAGAGGCAGCGGCGCGAGCCAAGCTGGCCCTGCAATCGCAACGCGCCAACCAAGTCGAGCAACTGGCGCTGGAAAACGACCGCCTGCGCAAGCTGCTGGCGCTGCGCGAGCGCGTCACGACCCCCGGCGACGCCGCGGAGGTGCTCTATGACGCGGCCGATCCGTACACCCGCAAGGTGATCATCGACAAGGGCCTGGCCCAGGGCATCGAAGCCGGCTCGCCCGTGATCGACGAGTCCGGCGTGCTGGGACAGGTCACGCGCGTGCATCCCCTGATCAGCGAGGTGACGCTGGTGACGGACCGGGACCAAGCCATCCCCGTGATGAACGTGCGCACCGGCGCGCGCAGCGTGGCCTATGGCGACCCGGCCTCGCCCGGCTCGCTGGAGCTGCGTTTCATGGCGGGCAACGCAGATGTGAAGCCCGGCGACCTGCTCACGACCAGCGGCGTGGACGGCGTGTACCCGCCCGGCCTGCCCGTGGCGCGCGTGGACAAGGTGGAGCGCCGCGCCGATTCCGGCTTCGCGCGGATCACGTGCTCGCCCCAGGCGCTGGTGGACGGCGCCCGGCACGTGATGGTGCTCAAGGCCGGCGCCGCCAACGTGCCGCCCCGCCCGGAGCCCGAAGACGCCGCCCCGGTGAGGAAGGGATCCAAGAGATGAAGCCCCCCGCGCGCCTCACTTCGTCTAGTTGCTGCCCCCCGAGGGGGCGTCAGCCTCCTTGGGGCGGGTCGGCGGAGTCTGAAATGAGGCCGCTGAAATGATCATGCGCCCGGGGCAGCAGCTGCTGCTGCCCGCGAACCCGCTCTTCATCTGGGGCAGCCTGCTGCTCGCGGCGGTCGTCAACATGCTGCCGCTGGGCCGCGTGCCCTGGATGCCCGACGTGCTGGCCCTCGTGATGGTGTTCTGGAGCGTGCACCAGCCGCTGCGCGTGGGCATTGGGGCCGCCTTCTTCTTCGGGCTGGCGATGGACGTGCACCAGGCGGCGCTGCTGGGGCAGCACGCGCTGGCGTACACGGCGCTGAGCTTTTTCGCGATCACCATCCACAGGCGGCTGCTGTGGTTCAGCGTGCCGTCGCAGGCCGTGCAGGTGCTGCCGCTGTTCGTCGCCGCCCACGCGATCGAGCTGGCCGTGCGCATGCTGGCGGGCGGCATTTTCCCCGGGTTGACGATCCTGCTGGCGCCGCTGGTCGAGGCGGCGCTGTGGCCGGTGGTCAGCGTGCTGCTGCTGGCGCCCCAGCGGCGCGCGCCCGACCCCGACGCCAACCGCCCGCTGTAGAACTTTACGCGCGCCGCCGAGTCGCACCCTCTCCACCCCCGCCATGCAAGCCCTGCAGCAATGACCGAACTGCGCAACGTCGAAGCCGATCTCTCCCGTTTTCGCGTGCGCGTCTTCATCGCCAGCATCGTCGTGCTGGTGGCTTTCCTCCTGCTGGCCAGCCGGCTGGTGTACCTGCAGGTGGCGCGGCACGCCGACCTGAGCGAGCAGGCCGAGAGCAACCGCACCTCGATCGTGCCCGTCGTCCCCAACCGGGGCCTGATCCTGGACCGCAACGGCATCGTGCTGGCCACCAACTACTCGGCCTACACGCTGGAGATCATGCCGTCGCGCCTCACGGCCAGCCTGGACAAGACGATCGAGGCGCTGTCGCAGGTGATCGAGATCCAGCCGCGCGACAAGCGCCGGTTCAAGAAGCTGCTGGAGGAATCCAAGAGCTTCGAGTCGCTGCCCATCCGCACCCGCCTCACCGACGAGGAGGTGGCGCGCTTCGCCGCCCAGAGCTACCGCTTCCCGGGCGTCGACATCAAGGCACGGCTGTTCCGCAGCTACCCGTACGGCGAACTGGCCAGCCACGTGATCGGCTACATCGGGCGGGTGAACCAGTCCGAGAAGAAGCTGATGGAGGACTGGCCCGAGGACAAGCAGGCCAACTACCGGGGCACGGAATACATCGGCAAGCTGGGCATCGAACAGAGCTACGAGGACCAGCTGCATGGCATCACGGGGGTGGAGCAGGTCGAGACCTCGGCCGGCGGGCGGGCCGTGCGCAAGCTGGCCAGCAACCCGGCGACACCCGGCAACACGGTGGTGATGTCCATCGACATCAAGTTGCAGAAACTCGTCGAGGACCTGTACGGCGACCGCCGCGGCGCCATGGTGGCCCTGGACCCGAAAACCGGCGAGGTGCTGGCTTTCGTCAGCAAGCCGACGTTCGACCCCAACCTGTTCGTGGACGGCATAGACACCGAGAACTGGGTGGCGCTCAACGAATCCCTGGACAAGCCGCTGCTCAACCGCGCGCTGCGGGGCACCTACGCGCCCGGCTCGACCTACAAGCCCTTCATGGCGCTGGCCGCGCTGGAGACCGGCAAGCGCACGCCGCAGCAGGCGATCTCGGACCCGGGCTTCTTCATGTTCGGCGGCCACCGCTTCCGGGATGACAAGGAGGGCGGCCACGGCGTCGTGGACATGTACAAGTCGATCGTGCATTCCTGCGACACCTACTACTACGTGCTGGCCAACGACATGGGCGTGGACCTGATGCACGACATGCTCGGCCGCTACGGCTTCGGGGAGTTGACGGGCATCGACATCCAGGGTGAATCGCGGGGACTGCTGCCGTCCACCCGCTGGAAACGCGCGGCGTACCGCAAGCCCGAACAGCAGAAATGGTATGCGGGCGAGACGATCTCGCTGGGCATCGGCCAGGGTTACAACAACTTCACCATGCTGCAGTTGGCGCTGGCGACCGGCACGGTGGCCAACAATGGCGTGAAGATGAAGCCCCACCTGGTGCAGAAGGTGCTGGACGTACAGACGCATGCGGCTGCGGCCACGGCGGTGCACCAGACGATCGGGGAGCGCGTCGCCAAGCCGGAGAATATCGCCATCATCCGCAATGCGCTGGTGGGCGTGAACCTCGAGGGCACCTCGGCCCGGTCGTTCCTCAAGGCGCCCTACACCAGCGGCGGCAAGACGGGGACGGCGCAGGTGATCGCCATCAAGCAGGGCGAGAAATACAACGCCTCCCAGATCGACGAGCGGCATCGCGACCATGCGCTGTTCATCGCCTACGCGCCCGCGGACGACCCGAAGATCGCCGTGGCGATGATCGTGGAAAACGCCGGCTTCGGCGCGCAGAACTCCGCACCGATCGCGCGGCGCGCCATCGACTACTGGCTGCTCGGCCTGTACCCCAGCGAGGAAGACATCGCCGCCGTCAAGCTGGGCAAGGCCACCACGCCCATCGGCAAGCAGCGCCCCGTGGCCGAAGTGCCCTGGACGACGCCGGGCGTCATTGCGCCGGCGGCGCCGGCGGCCTCGGCCGCATCGGCCGCCGTGGCGGCGGTGCCGGTGGCCGCGACCGTTCCGACCGCGGTGCCGGCCTCGGGCGTTGCAGCCCGGCCGGCGTCCGCGACCGCCCCGGCGGCAAGCCGCTGAGGCATGCGCGTCACTGGGCCCCGCCCAGCACTTCCCCGAACAGCACCCACTGCTTGCCGTTGAACTTCGACAGCTGCGCCTGCTCGATCGGCGCATGGTCGGTCGGGCCGGTGTTCATGGTGATGCCCGGCAGCAGCAGTGCCTGCTTGAAGTTCTTCACGTTCTCGGCCTGCTTCTTGATGTTCTCCCGCGACAGGTCGTTGCCGCACTGCTTGAGCACCTGGACCATCAGCTGTGCGGTGATGTAGCCGTAGATGTTGCTGGCATCCTCGACGTTGCCTTCACGGTAGTAGCGGGCCATGAAGGCGCGCCACTCGAGCATGGCCGGATCGTCCTTCCACTGCGGGTCGGTCGCATCCTTGTAGTACTGCACCGTGACCAGGTCGATCGACTTGTCCAGGCCGGCCGGTGTCAGCACCGAGCCGACCGAGGCGCCCACGTTGTTCAGCAAGTGCAGGGGCTTCCATCCGGAATCGGCGACCTTGCGGATCGCCTGGGCGGCGAACTTCGGCGTCGTGATGTTGATGAAGGTGTCCGCCCCCGAGGCCTTGAGCGTGAGGATCTGCGAATCGACCGTCGGGTCCGTCACCTCGTAGGTGGCCTCGGCGACGATCATCTTGGCGTTCGGCCCGGACAGCGCCTTCTTGACGCCCGCCAGCAGGTCCTTGCCGTAGTCGTCGTTCTGGTAGAGGATCGCGACCTTCGCGTTCGGCTTGTTCTTCAGCAGGTAGCGCCCGTAGATCTCGCCTTCGGTCTGGTAGCTCAGGTTGAAGCCGAAAGTCCAGGGATAGCTCTTGGGATCGTTCCACTTGGTCGCGCCGGTAGCCACGAAAAGATGCGGGACCTTCTTGGCGTTCACATACTTGTGGATCGCCGAATTGCTGGGGGTACCCAGCGTCTGGAACAGCGCCAGCACGTCTTCCTGCTCCACCAGCTTGCGCACCTGCTCCACCGCCTTGGGCGGGCTGTAGCCGTCGTCCAGCGACACCAGGTTGATCTTGCGGCCGTTGATGCCGCCCTCGTCGTTGATCTTCTTGAAGTAGGCCGTGTGCACCTTGCCGATGGTGCCGTACGCCGAGGCCGGTCCGCTGTAGGGCATGGTCTGCCCGAGCTTGATCTCCTTGGGTGCGGACTGCGCGGCCGCGTTGCCCGTGGCCAGCGCGCAGCCCAGGGCGAGCGATGCGGCCAGCCAGAGCGATTTCGGAAATTGGACGGATCTCATCTTGCTTCCTTTCGAGTCATCACACTTGCACATCGCGGCCATGCGGCGCGCTACTTCCTGGGAAAACGCCGGCGGATGACCTGGATCAGGCCGGCCACGCCCGACGGCATGAGGTACATGAAACCGATCAGGAAAATGCCGTAGATCGCCCACGGCGCCGCCTTGGACAGCTCGTCGGCGACGTTCGGCACGAACTGGATGAACAGCGCGCCGTAAAGCGCACCCGAGATCGACGCCAGCCCGCCGACGACCACGCCGATCACCAGCGTGAGCGACAGGAAGATGGAGAACGAATCGGGCGACGCGAACTGCACGGAGATCGCGGCGAGCGCGCCGGCGACGCCGGTGTAGAACGCCGAGACGCCGAAGGTGAGCGACTTGTACATCGCCGTGTTCACGCCCATCGCCTGCGCGGCGATGGGTTGGTCCCGGATGGCGACCAGCGCACGCCCCACGCGCCCGCGCAGCAGGTTCCACGCGGCCCAGAACAGCAGCACCGCCCAGGCCAGGGTGAAGAAATAGAGCCACTGGTCCTGCGACAGCGGCAGCCCCGCCGGCGCGTCGGGCTTGACGATGACGACACCCATCGCACCGCCGGTCCAGTGCTCCAGGCTCTTGTGCTTGAGGATCTGCGGCATCGCGACGCCCAGCGCGAAGGTGGCGAGCGCGAGGTACAGGCCTTCCAGCCGCAGCGCCGGCAGCCCGAACAGGAAGCCCGCCACCAGGCACACCAGCCCCGCGACCGGGATGGTGGCCCAGTACGGAAAGCCCGCCTTCTCCATCAGGATCGCGGCCGTGTACGCGCCGATGGCGTAGAAGGCGCCATGGCCCAGCGAGATCTGCCCGTTGTAGCCCGTCAGCATGTTCAACCCGAGCAGCGCGATTGCATAGGCCAGCGTCAGCGTGGCCTGGAACACGCGGTAGTTGCCCACGACGAAAGGCAGGGCGCAGGCCAGCACCAGCAGGACGGCCAGGCCGATGACCTGGCGTCGGCCCAGGGCCGGACGCAGTGCGGGAACCACCGCGGAACCGGCTTCGCCGGGCCGCTGGTGGTGCCCCCTTGAGGGGGAGGCGCCGGAGGCGCCTCGGGGGTGGTTCATGTCAAACCCTCGCCACGTGAACTTTGCCGAACAGACCCGAAGGCTTCACCACCAGCACGCCGACGATGATGACCAGGGCGACAGTGAGCTTCACGTCCGAGCCGAGGTACAGGCCCACGACGTTTTCCAGCACACCCACGATGAAGCCGCCCAGCACCGCGCCCGGCGCGCTGTCGATGCCGCCCAGCAGGGCCCCGGCGAATGCGTAGAGCAGGATGCCGCCCATCATGTTCGGCTCGAGGAACACGACGGGGGCGACCATGATTCCCGCGACGGCGCCGATGGCCGAGGCCAGGCCCCATCCCAGCGCGAGCATCCAGCCCACCCGCACGCCGACCAGCCGGCTGGACACCGGATTCTGGGCCGCCGCGCGCATCGCGAGGCCGAGCGGCGTGAAGCGGAAGAAGACGAAGACCAGCAGCAGCACGACGAGCGTGACCGTCGTGGTGCCGAGCTCGTGCGAGCTCACGTAGGAATTGCCGAACAGCGGCTGCGCCGGGAACGGGCTCGGGAACGGCTTGATCGTGTACGAGTAGATCCAGCCCGCGACGCTGTTGAAGATCACCAGCAGGCCGATGAAGACGATCACCACCGACAGGATCGGGGCGCTCTCCACCGGCTGGATCACGACGCGCTCCAGGATCACGCCGCCGACGAACGCCGCCGCCACCGTGATGAAGAAGGCGCCCCAGTAAGGCACGCCGGCCTGCATCAGCGACCAGGCGAGGTAGGTCGCGAACATCGCCATTTCGCCCTGGGCGAAGTTCACCAGGTGGGTGGCCTGGTAGATCATCACCAAGGCCAGCGCAACGCTGGCATAGATGCCGCCGGTGGCCAGGCCCGAGAGGATTTGGTGGATGAGCAGGTCCATGCGGCGCGGCCCTATTCAGTAACCCAGGTACGAGCGACGTACCGACTCGTCATTGCGGATCGATTCGGCCGTGCCGGAGATGACGACGCGCCCGGTCTCCAGCAGGTAGGCATGGTCGGCCAGCTTCAGCGCCAACGCGGCGTTCTGCTCGACCAGCAGCATGCTGATGCCGTCGGCCGCGTTGATGGTGCGGAAGATCTCGAACAGCTCCTGCACGATCAGGGGTGCCAGGCCGAACGAAGGCTCGTCCAGCAGCAGCAGGCGCGGCTTGAGCATCAGCGCGCGCGAGACGGCGAGCATCTGCTGTTCGCCGCCGGACAGCGTGCCGGCCTGCTGGCGCCGGCGCTCGCGCAGCCGCGGAAAGTAGTTGTAGATGCGCTCGTAGTCGGCCTGCACCTGGGCGCGGTCGCGGCGGGTGTAGGCGCCCATGCGCAGGTTTTCCTCGACGGTGAAATTGAGGAAGGTGCCGCGACCATCGGGCACGTGCGCCACGCCCATGCGGACGATGTTCTCGGTTGCCTTGCCGTCGATGCGGTCGCCGGCCAGCAGGATCTCGCCCTGGGTCTTCACCATGCCGCACATCGCGCGCAGCGTGGTCGTCTTGCCGGCGCCGTTGGCGCCCAGGATGGTGGTGATGCCGCCCTGGCGCACGTCGAAATCGAGGCCGTGCAGCACCTTGGTATTGCCGTACTGCGCGTGCAGCCCTCGCACCTGGAGGATCGCATCGCTCATGCTTCAACCCCGAGATAGGCGCGGATCACATCCGGATTGCTCTGCACTTCGGCCGGCGTGCCGTCGGCGATCTTGCGGCCGAAGTCGAGCGCGACCACCTGGTCGGACACGCGCATCACCAGGTTCATGTGGTGCTCCACCAGCAGGATGGTGAGCTTCAACTCGCTTTGGATCCGCCGCAGCAGCTGGCGCAGGCCATCGACCTCTTCATGGTTCAGGCCGCCCGCCGGCTCATCGAGCAACAGCAGCTTGGGCTGGCTCATCAGCGCGCGCGCCAGCTCCACGCGTTTTTGCGTGCCGAACGGCAAGTCGGCCACCGGCGTCTGCGCCACGGCGCCGAGGTCGAGCATGTCGATCGACTGCGCGGCGCGCGCTGCGAGCCCTTCCTCTTCACGTTGCACATGCGGCAGGCGCAACGCGTTGGACAGGAAGCCGCTCGAACTGCGGCAATGCCCGCCCAGCATCACGTTGTGCCACACGCTCATCGTGCGGAACAGCGCGAGATTCTGGAAAGTGCGTCCGATGCCGAGCGCGGCGATGCGGTGCGGCGGGCTGTCCGTGAGAGAGCGGCCCTCGAACAGGATCGTGCCCTCGCTGAAGGTGTACAGGCGCGACAGGCAGTTGAAGAGCGTGGTCTTGCCGGCGCCATTGGGGCCGATCAGGCCCGCAATGGTGGCGGGCATGACGGAGAACGACACCTGGTCCAGCGCCGTGATGCCCCCGAAACGCACTGTGACGCCGGAGACTTCCAGCAAGGCGGCGGAGGATGGCAATGTCATTGCGGGTTGGGGGTACCTGGTCGGTAGGGCCGTTTATCCCCCCCGCACCCCCCCGGACCAACAGTAAAAACCCGCGCGCGCTGTCCCGCACGCAGCTCGGTGCCGTGCCGCGTTGTCGCCTGCGCGTCACCGGGCGCTGTTCATGAGCCAGCGGCCGACCTCGTCCGGCATCGTGCGCACGTGGCCGGGCAGGCCGCCGTCGGGGAACCCGACATGGCCGCCCTCGCGGGGCTGCCACAACGTGACGAACGGGCCAATCTCTCCCGGCGTGGGCAGGCTGGACGCAGGAACGAAAGGATCGTTCAACGCATTGAGCACCAGGGCCGGGATGCGGATGCGGTGCAGGTGCGGCTTGGCCGACGCCCGTGCGTAATAGTCGTCCGCGTTGCGAAAGCCGTGCAGCGGCGCGGTGAAGATGTCGTCGAACTCATAGAGGTCGCGGGCGGCCGTGAGCCGTGACTCGTCGAACAGGCCGGGGTGCTGCTTCAGCTTGGCGAGCGCCTTGGGCTTCATGCTGCGCAGGAACATGGTCGTGTACACGAGGCGGTTGAAGCCGCGCCCGATCGCCCGCGAGCCGGCCGCGAGGTCGATCGGCGAAGACACCGAGGCCACGGCGTCCACCAGTCGGCCTGCCTCGTCGCCGGCCTCGCCGGCCCACCGCATCAATGCATTGCCGCCCAGCGACACGCCGACGACGAGCAGGGGGCCGGTGTGATGCGCGCGCAGCCGCGACAGGATCCACGCGATTTCCTCGAAATCGCCCGAGTGATACGCGCGCGGCCCAAGGTTGAGCTCACCGCCGCAGCCGCGGAAATGCGGCACTGCAAAGGCGAGGCCGTGCTCGGCGGCGAAGTCGGCGAAGGCCTCGGCGTAGTGGCTACGGGACGAGCCTTCGAGGCCATGGAAGAGCACGAGGAGGGGACGCCGGTCCGGCTGCAGCGTGGGAGCCTTGTCTTCCAGCCAATCGACGTCGAGGAAGTCGCCATCCGGCGTGGCCCAGCGCTCGCGCCGGTACTGCGGGTGCTCGCCGAACACCCGCCGCGCGTAGAGGGCCGGCCAGATGGTCTGCAGGTTGCCGCCCGGCAACCACCAGGGGGCCCGGTAATTCAATGGGCGCCACCTGCCTTCACTGCACCGGCTGCTGTCAATGCAGCACCTGCGGTGTGCCCGAGACTTCCTGGATCTCGCTGCTGGTGCCGGGGCTGGCGTGGTGCGCGACCATGCGCCAGCCCTGCGCGGTCTTGTGATAGACGTTGGTGGCGATGACCCAGGCCTGCGCCGGCCCGTCGGGGCCGAGCACTTCGACGCGTTCGAGCACGTTGTGCACCGCGGCCGCGACCGCCTGCGTCTTGCGGGCCTGCTGCGGCCAGGCGCGGATGCTGCCGTTGCCGAACATCGCTTCGAACGTCGCGCGGATCGCGACGGCGCCGACGACGCGCGGACCGCCGGGGTGGATGCAAACGATGTCGTCCTCGTCGGCCCAGCAAGCCATCAGTTTGTCGATGTCGCCGTTCTGCAGCGCTTCGTAGAAGGCGGCTTCGACGTCGTCGGCATTGCCTTCGAGATTGGCGGCCTGGAGTCTGGTCTTGTGCATGGGTGGGTCTGCCGATTCTGCCGTGGATTCAAGGGTGCAGCCACTGCGAAAGCGTGCCGCGCAGGTCGCCCTGCGCGGCACGCCAGACGATTTCGGGGGCCGCGATGTGGATGCCGGGCGGCGCCAGCGCCAGCGCCATCGCCACGAATTCGGCGACTTTCACGGCCCGCACCGGCTGCTCACTGCTGGGCACCATGTACTTGAAGATGGACAGCATCCACAGGGCGACGGCGGGCAGGAATCCCGGCGCTCTCGCCATCCCCGGTTTTTGCGCCGACCGGACGATGAGGAGGCGCTCGAAACCCAGTGCCGCGACGGCCTGCTCGTCCAGGCTCGCCAGCCCGCGCTTGAGGGCCTCGGGCAGCCGCCCCTGGGCGTGCGGCAGGACCACCGCCAGCGTCGCCACGCCGCTGCGGCGCATCCAGGCGGCCAGCTGCGGCAATTGCTCGGGACGCGGCGTCCACAGCGCCCGTTCGCGCTCGTGGTAAAGGCGCGGCGGATCGAACAGGATGACGCCCGTGTGGGCGGCGCAAGGCGGCCAATCCCGCGGGTCATCGGATTCGACAAGAACGGTGGCCACGCCGCGCAGCCCATCCGTGATCGGCTCGCGCGCCAGCACCTGGGTGCGGTCGAACTGCTGCAGCCCCACCAGGCGGCGCAGGACCTCATTGCCGAGCGGGCCGGTCGCCCCGGCGATCAGCAGCCGCGGTTTGCGCGCCGTCAACCCCGGCCGGTTCGCCGCCTGCAGCACTTGAATCGGACCGGAATGCATCCCATCTATGCTACCGTTGCCTCATTCACGAGAAGGAACAACAACCATGAAACGCTGGCTCCTTGTCATCCTCGCGGCCCTCTCCCTTTCCGGCTGCGGCTACAACGATTTCCAGAAGCTGGACGAGCAGACCAAGTCCGCCTGGAGCGAAGTGCTCAACCAGTACCAGCGGCGCGCCGACCTGGTGCCCAACCTCGTGGCCACCGTCAAGGGCGAGGCCAACTTCGAGCAGGAGACGCTCACCCGTGTGGTCGAGGCCCGGGCCAAGGCCACCTCGATGCAGGTCACGCCCGAGACGCTCAACAACCCGGAGGCATTCGCCAAGTTCCAGCAGGCGCAAGGCGAGCTCTCCAGCGCGCTGAGCCGGCTGATGGTGACGGTGGAGCGCTACCCGGACCTGAAGGCCAACCAGAGCTTCCGGGAACTGCGCGTGCAGCTGGAAGGCACGGAGAACCGCATCACCGTCGCACGCAACCGCTACATCCAGGCGGTGCAGCAGTACAACGTGCTGGCGCGCAGCTTCCCCACCAACCTGACGGCGATGGTCTTCAACTACGACCCGAAGCCGGTCTTCTCGGTGCAGAACGAAGCACAGATCTCCGTGCCGCCATCAGTGGACTTCGGTACGAAGAAGTAGAGAGATGCCTGTCATTGCGGCCTCGAGCCGCAATCCACGGTTCATTCGCGCGCCACGATGGATCCCGGGTCAAGCCTGGGATGACTGGGCAGTGAAGAACCTCCTTCTGTTTCTGGCGGCGCTGCTGTGGTCGGCACTGGCCTTCGGGCAGAACCTCCTGCCCGTCCCGGCGCTGACGGCCCACGTGGTGGACCAGACCGGCACGCTCGACGCCATCCAGCAGAAGGGTCTCGAAGACAAGCTCATGGCCTTCGAGCAGGGCAAGGGCACGCAGATCGCGATGCTGATCGTGGCGACGACGCAGCCGGAGGACATCGCCAGTTACGCCAACCGCGTCGGCAACGAGTGGAAGATCGGGCGCAAGGATGTCGGCGACGGCGTGCTGCTGGTGGTGGCCAAGGACGACCGCAAGGTGCGCATCGAGGTCGCCAAGACGCTGGAAGGCGCCATCCCCGACCTGGCGGCCAAGGGCATCATCGACGACGCGATCACGCCGAACTTCCGCAAGGGCGACTTCGCGGCCGGCCTGCACGCGGCCGCCGACCAGCTCATGGCGCGCATCACGGGCGAAGCCTTGCCGGCGCCGAAGCAGCCGGACGCGCGCGGCGGCGGCCAGGGCTTCGACTGGATGGACCTCGCCATCTTCCTGTTCATCGCGGTTCCGGTCATCGGCGGCGTCCTGCGCCGGGTGATGGGGCGCAAGCTCGGCGCACTGGTCACCGGTGCGGGCGTCGGCACGATCGCACTGCTGGTCACCTCGAGCCTGGTGATTGCGGGCATTGCCGCGTTCGTCGCCCTGCTCTTCTCGATGCTGTCGGGCGCGGCCCCGGGCCTGCCCACCGGCCGGCGGGGCGGTTTCGGCGGCGGGCCGTGGATCGGTGGCACGGGCGGCTGGGGCGCCGGCGGCGGTGGCAGCTGGGGCGGTGGTGGCGGCGGCTGGGGCGGCTCCGGCGGCGGCGGGGATTTTGGCGGCGGCGGCGCGTCGGGAGACTGGTGATGGCAAGAGACCGGCATCAGGGCGGATTCATCGCGCGCATGCTGCGGCATCGCTGGCTGGACGAGTCCGACACGCGCAAGGCTGTTCCACCCGACCTGTTGGAACAGCTCACCCGCCGCATCGCGGCCAGCGAGAAGCGCCACACGGGCGAAGTGCGCATCTTTGTCGAAGCCGGCCTGCCCATGAGCTACCTGTGGCGAAGCGCGACGCCGCGCGAGCGCGCGGTGGCCCTCTTCGGCAAGCTGCGCGTCTGGGACACCGAAGACAACAATGGGGTGCTGATCTACCTGCTGCTGGCCGAGCACGCCATCGAGATCGTCGCGGACCGCGGGCTGGCGCGGCATGTCCCGCCCGAGGAGTGGCGCGCCATCGTCGCCCGCCTGGGCTCGGCCCTGCACGACGGCCGCTTCGAGGACGGGTTGACGCAGACGCTGGAGGAAGTCTCCGCGCTGCTGGTCAGGCACTTCCCCGCCGCCGAAGGCGCCGCTAACGCCAACGAGCTGCCCGACGAGCCCGTGCTGGGCTGACCGCTCACCAAAAAAACAGCCCCGGTCTTTCAACCGGGGCTGCGAGTGCGCTGGTTTTTAGCGCGTTCTTATTTCAAACCTGGCGAGTTGGGGACAGAGCTGAAGATCTGTCCCGCAAACATATTTATTTCTTTTGCCGGTACTTGCGCAGCGCGGCGATCTGCGCGGCCATGACGGCGAGCTCCGACTGGGCCTTGGCCAGGTCGATGTCGCTCTTGGCGTTCTTGAGCGCTTCCTCGGCGGCCTTCTTGGCTTCGTTGGCCTTTTCCTCATCGAGGTCCTTGCCGCGGATCGCGGTGTCGGACAGCACGGTGACGCAGTTGGGCTGCACTTCGAGCACGCCGCCGGCGACGAAGACGAATTCCTCGGTGCCGTCGGCCTTCTCGATGCGCACCGAGCCGGGCTTGATGCGGGTGATCAGCGGCGTGTGGCGCGGGTAGATACCCAATTCGCCGGCTTCGCCAGGCAAGGCGACGAAGCGCGCCTCGCCCGAGAAGATCGACTCCTCGGCGCTCACGACATCGACATGGATGGTGTTCATGACGGGTTAGACCTTCTTGGCCTTTTCAAAGGCTTCGTCGATTGTGCCGACCATGTAGAACGCCTGCTCGGGCAGGTGGTCGCACTCGCCGGCGGTGATCATCTTGAAGCCGCGGATGGTTTCCGACAGCGGCACGTACTTGCCGGGCGAGCCGGTGAACACTTCGGCCACGTGGAACGGCTGCGACAGGAAGCGCTGGATCTTGCGGGCGCGGGCCACGGCCAGCTTGTCTTCCGGTGCCAGTTCGTCCATGCCGAGAATCGCGATGATGTCGCGCAGCTCCTTGTAGCGCTGCAGCGTGTTCTGCACGGCGCGGGCAGTGTTGTAGTGGTCTTCGCCGACGACCAGCGGGTCGAGCTGGCGGCTGGTGGAGTCCAGCGGGTCCACGGCCGGGTAGATGCCCAGCGACGCGATGTCGCGTGACAGCACCACGGTGGAGTCCAGGTGGGCGAAGGTGGTGGCGGGCGACGGATCGGTCAGGTCGTCGGCCGGCACGTACACGGCCTGGATGGAAGTGATCGAGCCCACCTTGGTGGAGGTGATCCGCTCCTGCAGGCGGCCCATTTCTTCGGCCAGCGTCGGCTGGTAGCCCACGGCGGAAGGCATCCGGCCCAGCAGCGCGGACACTTCGGTGCCGGCCAGCGTGAAGCGGTAGATGTTGTCAACGAAGAACAGCACGTCGCGGCCTTCGTCGCGGAACGACTCGGCGATGGTCAGGCCCGTCAGCGCCACGCGCAGGCGGTTGCCCGGGGGCTCGTTCATCTGGCCGTACACCATCGACACCTTGGACTCGGCCAGGTTGTCGAGCTTGACGACGCCGGATTCAGCCATCTCGTGATAGAAGTCGTTGCCTTCGCGGGTACGCTCGCCCACGCCGGCGAACACCGACAGGCCCGAGTGCGCCTTGGCGATGTTGTTGATCAACTCCATCATGTTCACGGTCTTGCCCACGCCGGCGCCGCCGAACAGGCCCACCTTGCCGCCCTTGGCGAACGGGCAGATCAGGTCGATCACCTTGATGCCGGTTTCCAGCAGTTCCTGCGAGGGCGACAGCTCGTCATAGGCCGGGGCCTTGCGGTGGATCGACGCCATGAGCGTCGAATCCACGGGGCCGCGCTCGTCGATCGGGTTGCCCAGCACGTCCATGATGCGGCCCAGCGTGGCTTTGCCCACCGGCACCGTGATCGGCTTGTCGGTGTTGTAGACCATGTTGCCGCGGCGCAGGCCGTCGGAAGAGCCCAGCGCAATGGTGCGGACGATGCCGTCGCCCAGCTGCTGCTGCACTTCCAGCGTGAGGGCTGTGCCTTCCATCTTCAACGCGTCATAGACCTTGGGCATGCGGTCGCGCGGGAATTCGACGTCCACGACGGCGCCGATACATTGAACAATCTTGCCTTGCGTAGCTTGTGCTTGAGCCATGTGTTGCTCCAAAAATTAATCTGTTAGACGGCGGCCGCTCCGGCCACGATCTCCGAAAGTTCTTTCGTGATCGCCGCCTGGCGCGTCTTGTTGTAGACCAGCTTGAGCTCGGCAATCACGTTGCCGGCGTTGTCGGTCGCGGCCTTCATGGCCACCATGCGGGCCGACTGCTCGGACGCCATGTTCTCGGCCACGGCCTGGTACACCAGTGCCTCGACGTAGCGCACCAGCAGCTCGTCGATGACGCTCTGCGCGTCGGGCTCGTAAATGTAGTCCCAGCCATGCTCGCCCTCGTCCGCCTTGAGAGTTTCGGACGTCAGGGGCAGCAACTGCTCCACCACGGGCTCCTGGCGCATCGTGTTGATGAACTTGGTGTACGACAGGTACACCGCGCTCACCTTGCCCTGGGCATAGGCGTCCAGCAGAACCTTGACGGGGCCGATCAGCTTGTCCAGGTGCGGCGTGTCGCCCAGCTGGGTGACGTGCGAGACCACCTGCGCGCCGATGCGGTTCAGGAAGCCGAAGCCCTTGTTGCCGATGGCCACGGTCTGCGGGGTGATGCCGGCCGCCTGGAACTCGCGCAGCTTGGAAGTCACCGCGCGCAGCACGTTGGTGTTCATGCCGCCGCACAGGCCCTTGTCCGTGGTCACCACGATGAAGCCCGCCGCCTTGGCGTCGTTGCGCTTCATGAAGGGGTGGGTGTACTCGGGGTTGGCCTTGCCGAGGTTGGCCGCGATGTTGCGGACCTTGTCGCTGTAAGGCCGGGCATGGCGCATGCGTTCCTGCGCCTTGCGCATCTTGGACGCGGCCACCATTTCCATGGCCTTGGTGATCTTCTTGGTGTTCTCCACCGATTTGATCTTGCCGCGTATTTCCTTGCCTACTGCCATATCAGCTCCTGGAAAGTCGGGGTCCGGAGGTCAGGCAAAGGACTTCTTGAACGCGCCGATGGCGGTGTTCAATTCGGCCTCGGCATCCTTGTCCATGGCCTTGTCGGCCTCCAGCTTGGACAGCAGCGCCCCGTACTTGTCCTTCAGGAAAGCGTGCAGTCCGTGCTCGAACGGCAGCACCTTCTTGATCTCGACGTCGTCCAGGAAGCCCTTGTTCACCGCGAACAGCGAAGCCGCCATCAGGCTGATGGGCAGCGGGCTGTACTGCGGCTGCTTGAGCAGTTCGGTCACGCGGGCGCCGCGGTCCAGCTGCTTGCGGGTAGCTTCGTCCAGGTCCGAGGCGAACTGCGCGAACGCGGCCAGCTCGCGGTACTGCGCGAGGTCGGTACGGATACCGCCGGAAAGGTTCTTGATCAGCTTGGTCTGGGCGGCGCCGCCGACCCGCGACACCGAGATACCGGCGTTGATGGCGGGGCGGACACCGGCATTGAACAGGCTGGTTTCCAGGAAGATCTGGCCGTCGGTGATCGAGATCACGTTGGTCGGCACGAACGCGGACACGTCGCCAGCCTGCGTCTCGATGATCGGCAGCGCGGTGAGCGAGCCGGTCTTGCCCTTGACTTCACCCTTGGTGAAGTCCTCGACGTACTTCTCGTTGACGCGCGCGGCGCGCTCGAGCAGGCGCGAGTGGAGGTAGAACACGTCGCCGGGGTAGGCTTCGCGGCCCGGCGGGCGGCGAAGCAGCAGCGAGACCTGGCGGTAGGCGACGGCCTGCTTGGACAGGTCGTCATAGACGATCAGCGCGTCCTGGCCGCGGTCGCGGAAGTATTCGCCCATCGTGCAGCCCGAGTACGCCGAGACGTACTGCATGGCGGCCGACTCGGACGCCGACGCGGCCACGACGATGGTGAACTCCATCGCACCGGCTTGTTCGAGGGCGCGCACGATGTTCTTGATCGTGGACGCCTTCTGGCCGATCGCGACGTACACGCAGGTCATGTTCTGACCCTTCTGGTTGATGATCGCGTCGACGGCCACCGCGGACTTGCCGGTCTGGCGGTCGCCAATGATCAGTTCGCGCTGGCCGCGGCCGATCGGCACCATCGAGTCGATGGCCTTCAGGCCGGTCTGCATCGGCTGGCTCACCGACTGGCGGGCGATCACGCCCGGGGCGACCTTTACGATCACGTCGGTCATCTTGGCGTTGACCGGGCCCTTGCCGTCGATCGGCTGGCCCAGGGCGTTGACCACGCGGCCGATCAGATCGGGGCCGACCGGCACTTCCAGGATGCGGCCCGTGCACTTGACGGTGTCGCCTTCGGAGATGTGCTCGTACTCGCCCAAAATCACGGAGCCGACGGAGTCGCGCTCGAGGTTCAGGGCCAGGCCGAAGGTGGGAGTGCCG
>JAUYOG010000063.1 GCA_030695945.1 Ramlibacter sp. | reverse complement strand
AGGCCTTGGCCTCGCCGCCGAACTTCGCCGCCAGCACCGAGGTGATCGCAGCCGTCAACGTGGTCTTGCCGTGGTCCACGTGACCAATCGTGCCAACGTTGATGTGCGGCTTGGTCCGCTCGAATTTTCCTTTTGCCATTTTTTCGACTCCGAAAAAGTAAAAGCCAATCAACAACTCAACCGTGGTGCAGCATGCGCATGCACCCACTAACCATGGTGCCCTTGGCGGGAATCGGACCCGCGACCTCTCCCTTACCAAGGGAGTGCTCTACCACTGAGCCACAAGGGCGAAATCCTTCGCCGCGCAAAACCGGTTGTGGAGCGGGAGACGGGAATCGAACCCGCGTCATTAGCTTGGAAGGCTAGGGTTCTACCATTGAACTACTCCCGCATCGGGTGGACTTCAACCTTCCGCCGCAGGCTTTCCACAAGCTCTACACAAACCGCACTTCACATTCACATTCGCCGCCGACTCCATCGCGAAAATGGAGCCTGGTGGAGGAGGATGGATTCGAACCATCGTAGGCGTAAGCCAACAGATTTACAGTCTGCCCCCTTTAGCCACTCGGGCACCCCTCCGGGTAGGGTAGGAATAGGCCATTGCTGACCTACTCCCCCCTCAGAACCGGACTTGCGACTTTCACCGCATCCGGCTCAAGCACAACTCATCCAAATTCAAGCTAGCCTGCCATTATATGGTGTTTTGGTTTCGCTGGAACCTGGCTTCCTAAACCCCTTGCGGGGCCGGCTTTGCCACAGTCAACCGTTTGACGTGTAACTGCCCGTGACAGACCGGGTGCATGAGCACCCGGTTGGACAGCAGGTCAGACCCGCCGTCCACTTTCCGGACGATATGGTGGTCGTGCCACCCGGTTTCCCGGGTTATGGCCGTACCGCATGCCACGCAGTTCCCCGACTGAGATTTGTACAGCTGAGTCAGCGCCTTACGGTAGCCGATGCTTTGCAGCATCCGTTTTCCGCGCAGCTCCTCTCCATACAGCTCCCATTTCGGATCAAAGGGGTTGTAGTCTCCCTTGACCTTCATGTGCCGGGTGATGGCCGTATCTGCGAGCAGATTCAGCCGAACCGATTGCCATGCTCCGTCGTCCGTGGGTCGCGCGGCGGCGAACTCAGATCGGTCGTCCAAATGCTTCCAATACTTCTGGAAGCACCAGGTCGGACTTTTCTTCGGGTGCCGTCGCCGCGCCCAGCGCGTTAGCCGCCAATGAATCAGCGAATCCAACTTGCTGAACGTTTCTTTCGCGACCACCGGTTGGTGGTACTGAGCCCAACCCCGAAGGATTGGATTCAGCTTCTCTATCAGGTCAACCTGCTTCACCATCAAGTGACTCTTGATGACTTCCGCCACCTTGTCGTAGAACGCTTTCGCGTTCTTCCGGCTCGGCTTGATGAGCAGAGTTCCGCGGTACTTGCGGAAATTCCACCCCAGGAAGTCAAACCCATCGTCAATGTGGGTGACTCGCGTCTTTTCCGGTGACAGTCGCAGACCTCGTTGTGCGAGGAATGCTTCTATCCACGGCCGGACTTCGGTTTCGAGGATCTCTTTCGAGGCCCCCGTCACGATGAAGTCGTCGGCGTACCGGACCACATTGATCTTGAGCTTCCCGGCATTCGTTTTTCCCAACTTGGCACCGAGGTGCGCAAGCAGTTCCAACTCCAGCCCGTTCAAGGTCACATTCGCCAAAGTCGGCGAGATGATGCCGCCCTGTGGCGTGCCCTCATCGGTTGGTGTCAGCTGGCCCTTGTGGACCACTCCCGCCTTCAACCATCTTTTCAGGATCGTCGTGTTCATTCGAACGTGAGTCACCAGCCAGTCATGGTTGATGTGGTCGAAGCAGCCTTGGATATCCGCTTCCAGTGCCCATTGGGCCGAGGCCTTCTGGGACATGCAAACGAATACCTGGCTCATGGCGTCCGCCGTCGAGCGATTTCTCCGAAACCCATAGGAGTTCGGATCGCTCGTGGATTCGGCCACGGGCTCAAGACCAAGCAGGTGGAGTGCCTGCATGGCCCGGTCGAACATCGTCGGAATACCCAGTGGGCGCTCCTTCCCGTTCGACTTGGGGATATAAACCCGCCGCAACGGCATCGGTCTATATCCTCTTTGCTGCTTCAACTTACCAACAGCCTTCCATTTCAGGTCAGGCGTGTCCCAGAGCTCGCGATCGACCCCTGCCGTTTGCTTGCCTTGGTTTTCTGTCACTCGCCGTACCGCCAGTGCCCTGGCGGAGAACGAGTGGGTCAGCGACCTTTGCAGGGCTTTCACCCTGCGCCAATCGCGTTCCTGCGTAGCCTTCGCTATGCGCTTCTGCGTCGTTCGCACGTTGCGCTCGACCAGCCGCCAATCAATGGCGTGCCAGTCTTGCGGTTCGCGAGAAGACGCAGAATCATCATTGCTGATGATTGTTCTCATGCTGTTCCTCTTGGAAGTTAATCCCTCGAGGACGCACGTCTCCCTGAAGGGATAGTGCATCCCTTCAGGGCGTTCATGAACGTTTGCAGCCGTCTAGCGACGATTGCACCGCGTGGAAGTCAGCACGCTTTCGCGTTGGGGCAAATCTGGAACCCCTATGTCACCCGCTACAGGCAACCATTCGCTTTTTCCACAATCCCATACCCCCTCACCCACCAGGTCGCCTTGCGGCTTCCCTGCCCTCGCACTGACGTGCGTGGGCGGATAGTGGGGCTTACCACGTTCCCTGTTTCACCAGAACCGCTCACGCGGTGATGTCCGTTTAGGGTCTACCTCTTCCGGAGCGGCATATTGACGACGTGCACTCAGATTCGACAAGTGCAGCCAGCCAGCGTACCTTTTGGTTATGGCCTATCAGCAGATTTGGCCACTCATTTCTTACCCGGATTCAAACAGTAGTTCAGTTACCTTACCCATGCGGAACTAGCCTAGCCCCTCCACCGCCTTCTGCTGGCAGTTTCCGACACAGCACCTCGCGGAGCCGCGCCGCCGCTCACGCGGGGGTACATTGTCAGGAGGGCTTCACACACGACCGTTACCGGCGATGCATGCCTCCGTAGGCTACTCACGGTCGTACGTGAGGTCACGGTCATTCGGCGATGGCTCGCTAAATGTGTGACAAGGCGAATCAGAGTTGAGCTCTGAGACTATCGTAGCCGCCAGCGAACTGGGGCGAGTGCACCTCACGGTCCTTCCAAGGCGAACCTCGGAGCTTCCGTCAGACTTGTTTCTGTTGCCAGAATCAAGCGCACTTTGATAGATCGGGTCTTGCACCCGATGGAATTGGCAGCGCAAGCGCAGACCAACACCTCTTGAATGCAGGCACAAGGCCTGCTACGAGCGACGAAAACGTGTCGCACCGAACCTCGAAATATAGCACGATTTCTCCCGCCAGGTCATCCGCCGGCGGGGCTTTCCACCCCGGGATTCGTCAGAACACGCCCGGGAAACCCCGCGCGGTGAGCCAGTCCCGCGCCACGGCGAAGTGGCCACAGCCCAGGAAGGGCGCGGGCGGCCGGCTGGCCGAGAGGGGCGAAGGGTGATTCGCCCGCAGGACGAGCGCTTCCCGGCCGTGCCTCGACGCCGCCTCCTCGATCAGCCCGGCCTTGGCCTGGGCGTGCGCCCCCCACAACATGTAGACGCAGGGCGAAGCACTGGCCGCGACCTCCGCCAGCAAGGCATCGGTGAGCACTTCCCACCCCCTGCGGGCATGGCTGCCCGGCAAGCCGTCCTCGACCGTGAGGCTGGTGTTGAGCAAGAGCACCCCCCGGCGCGCCCAATCGACCAGTGACCCATGGCCGGGCAATGCCTCATCCGGACCGGAGCGCAGCTCCTTGAAGATGTTACGCAGCGACGGGGGGAGCTTGATGCCCGGGCGCACGGAAAAAGCCAGGCCCTCGGCCTGCCCAGGGCCGTGGTACGGGTCCTGCCCCAGGATGACCGCCCGCACGCTGTGCAGGGGCGTCAGTTCCAGCGCGCGAAACGGACGCGGCGGGTAGATCGTGGCGCCCGCGGCCAGCCGTTCGCGGATGAACGAAGCCAGCTGCAGCCCCGCCGTGCTGCCCAGGAAGGCGCTGACGGGACGCTGCCAGCCCGGTGCCACGGGCCAGTTTTCCGGCTCCCAGCGCAGCAGGCGGTCAGGCTCGGCGGCGCCCGGCCCGAGGCTGGCCTGCAATGGCTCTGGGGTAGACATGCGTGACACCGCCCAGGCTGGTCAGCCGCCGAACAGCTGTGCCAACGCCAGGCCCGGGTCGTCGGCACGCATGAATGCCTCCCCCACCAGGAAAGCATTCACGCCCGCATCGCGCATCTTCTGCACATCGGCCCGGGTGGCGATGCCCGACTCGGTCACGACGAGCCGGTCGCCGGGCACGTCCGCGAGCATGCCCAGCGTGGTCTCCAGCGAGACTTCGAACGTGCGCAGGTCGCGGTTGTTGATGCCCACCAGCGGCGTCTTGAGCTTCAGCGCCCGCTCCAGCTCGGGCTTGTCGTGCACTTCCACCAGCACGGCCATGTCCAGCGACCGCGCGATCGCCTCCAGCTCCGCCATGCGGGCGTCGTCCAGGCAGGCCGCGATGAGCAGGACGCAGTCGGCGCCCATTGCCCGCGATTCGTACACCTGGTAGGGATCGACCATGAAGTCCTTGCGCAGCACCGGCAGGCCGCACGAGGCCCGCGCCTGCTTCAGGTAATCCACCTGCCCCTGGAAAAACTGCCGGTCCGTGAGCACCGACAGGCAGGCGGCACTGGTCTTGCCGTCGCCTTCGGCGTAGCTCTGGGCAATGTCCGCCGGGATGAAATCCGCGCGCAGCACGCCCTTGCTCGGGCTGGCCTTCTTGATCTCGGCGATCACCGCGCTTTGTCCGGCTGCGATCTTGCGCCTGAGCGCACCCTCGAAGTCGCGCGTCAGCACTCGGCTTTCCGCGTCAGACCGCATGGCGGCGAAGGGCACACGCGCTTGCGCCGCGGCGATCTCCTCGCGCTTGACGGCGACGATCTTGTTCAGGATGTCGGACATGGTGTCAGGCGCCAAGGGTTTTGGTGAGTTCGACCAGCTGCCCGAGCTTGGCCCGGGCCGCGCCGGTTTCGATCGCCGTGCGGGCCCTGTCGATCCCCGCCTTGATCGAATCGGTGACGTTGGCCGCGTACAGGGCCGCGCCGGCGTTGAGGATCACGATGTCACGGGCCGCGCCGGGCTGGTTGTCCAAGACGCCGACCAGCATTTGCCGCGACTGCTCGGGCGTGTCCACCTTGAGTGTGCGGTTGCTGGCCATCGCCAGGCCGAAGTCCTCGGGATGGATCTCGTATTCCGAGATTTCGCCGTTCTTGAGCTCGCCGACCATGGTCGCGGCACCCAGGCTCACCTCATCCATGCCGTCGCGCCCATAGACGACGACCGCATGCTCGGCGCCCAAGCGCTGCAGCGCGCGCACCTGGATGCCGACGAGATCAGGGTGGAACACGCCCATCAGGATGTTGGGTGCGCTGGCGGGATTGGTGAGCGGCCCCAGGATGTTGAAGATGGTGCGAACGCCCAGCTCCTTGCGCACCGGCGCCACGTTCTTCATCGCCGGGTGGTGGTTGGGCGCGAACATGAAGCCGATGCCGACTTCCTCGATGCACCGGGCAATCGCCTCGGGAGACAGGTGGATGTTGGCGCCCAGGCTTTCCAGCACATCGGCACTGCCGCTCTTGCTCGAGACGCTGCGCCCGCCGTGCTTGCTGACCTTGGCACCGGCCGCGGCGGCCACGAACATCGAGCAGGTCGAGATGTTGAACGTGTGCGAGCCGTCGCCGCCCGTGCCCACGATGTCGACGAGGTGCGTCTTGTCGGGCACGTTGACCTTGGTCGAAAACTCGCGCATCACCTGCGCTGCCGCGGTGATCTCGCCGATGGTTTCCTTCTTGACGCGCAGGCCGGTGATCAGCGCCGCCATCATCACGGGCGACAGTTCGCCGCTCATGATCATGCGCACGACCCTCAGCATCTCGTCGTGGAAGATTTCGCGGTGTTCAATGGTGCGCTGCAGCGCTTCCTGGGGGGTGATGGGCACTTTGGCCTCCTCTATCGGGCGGTGGGATTGTCGGACAAAGCCAGCTTCAGGCCGAAGCCGATGAACATGCAGGCGGCCGCGCGGTCCAGCCAGTGCATGCCTTTCTGCACGGCGCCCCGGCGCGCCATCCAGGCGGCCGCCAGCGCCCAGCCGGAATTCACGGGAATGGCGTTCAGGTTGAAGATGATCCCGAGCAACACGAACGCGAGCGCCTTGTTGTCCGTGTCCGGGGCGATGAACTGCGGCACGAACGCGAGGAAGAAGATCGCGACCTTCGGGTTGAGGACGTTGGTCAGGAAGCCGCCGGTGAATACTGCGCGCAAGGTGGGCGCCCGTGCCCACTTTTCAGCGTCTGCGGTGGGCACAGGTGCCCACCCTGCGGGGGGCGCCTTGGCAAAGAGCAACTTGACTCCTATCCAGAGCAGGTAGCCCGCCCCGATGTACTTGAGCACCGTGAATGCCGCGGCCGACGTCGCAATCAACGCGCTCACTCCGAGAGCGGCCGCGAAGATGTGCACGAAGCAGCCCGCCGTGATGCCCAGGCCGGCGACGATGCCCGCCTTGGCGCCCGAGCGCAGCGAGTTGGTGACAATGTACAGGACGTCGGGGCCGGGCGTGAGGTTCAGCAGCCAGCCCGCGGCGATGAAGAGCAACAGGTGCTGGGCATCCGGCATGGCCGCTTCACTTTCCGAAAAACTGCCGGATGGCCGCGATGGCCCGGTCGATGCCTTCTGCATCCACATCCAGGTGCGTGGCGAAACGCAGCCGGTAGAGCCCCGTCGCGAGCACGCCCTGCCCCGCCAGATGCTTGAGCAGCGCGTCCGATTGCTCGCGGGCGGGACCGGTCAGGTCCACGAACATGATGTTGGTCTGCGGCGCCTCGACCTGCAGCCCGTCGATGCCCGCCAGCCCTTGCGCGAGGCGCTGCGCCAGGGCGTGGTCCTCGGCCAGGCGCTCGACATGGTGGTCCAGCGCATAAGAGGCGGCGGCGGCGAGCATCCCGGCCTGGCGCATCGCGCCACCGGCCATCTTTCGCACACGCCGCGCCCGCGCGATGAATTCGCGTGAGCCGCACAACGCCGATCCGACCGGCGCGCCGAGCCCCTTGCTGAAACACACGGACACGGAGTCGAAGCATTGGGCGATGCGCCTTGCCTCGGCGCGTGCTTCGCCGCCGGCCGCGGCGGCTTGCGCGACAGCGGCGTTGAACAGGCGCGCGCCGTCCAGGTGCCGCGCCAATCCCTTGCTCTTCGCCAACGCCGTCGCCTGCTGGATGTAACTGAAGGGGAGCAGCTTGCCGCCCAGCGTGTTCTCGAGAGCCAGCAGCCGCGTGCGCGCGAAGTGCGGATCATCGGGCTTGATCGACGCCTCGATCTCGGCCAGCGCCAGGGTGCCGTCCGGCTGGTGGTTCAGTGGCTGGGGCTGCACGCTGCCGAACACCGCGGCGCCACCGCCTTCCCAGCGATAGCAATGCTGCATCTGGCCGACGATGTATTCGTCGCCGCGCTGGCAGTGCGACAGGATGCCGCAGAGGTTGCTTTGGGTGCCGGTCGGCACGAACAGCGCCGCCTCGAAGCCGAGCAGCCCGGCGATCTTGTCCTGAAGCGCGTTGACGCTCGGGTCGTCGCCGAAGACGTCGTCGCCCAGCGGCGCGCTCGCCATCGCGGCGCGCATGCCCGCCGTTGGTTGGGTCACCGTATCGCTGCGCAAGTCCACGCTCTTGGTCATCGGTTGTCCTCCAGGAAATTCTTGAGCATGGCATGCCCATGCTCGGTCAGGATGGATTCGGGATGGAACTGCACGCCCTCGATGGCCAGTTCCTTGTGCCGCACACCCATGATTTCACCATCGTCGGTCCAGGCCGTCACGGCCAGCTCGGCCGGGCACGAGGATTTCTCGATCGCCAGCGAGTGATAGCGGTTGACGGTGAATTTCTCGGGCAGGCCGGCGAAGACGCCCTCGCGGCTCGTGGTGATCACACTGGTCTTTCCATGCATGAGCTGGCGGGCGCGGACGATCCTGCCGCCGAACGCGGCGCCGATCGACTGGTGGCCCAGGCACACGCCGAGGATCGGCAGCTTGCCGGCGAAGTGGCGGATTGCCTCGACCGAAATGCCCGCCTCGGCCGGCGAACAGGGTCCGGGCGACACCACGAGGCGATCGGGCGCGCGCTCGGCAATGCCTTCCACCGTGATCTCGTCGTTTCGAAAGACTTCCACCTGCGCGCCCAGCTCGCCGAAATACTGCACCAGGTTGTAGGTGAAGCTGTCGTAGTTGTCGATCATGAGGAGACGCATGTGACCCCCACGCTTGTCACTTCGTGTACTGCGCTGCCCCCCGAGGGGGCCTTCGCGCCTTGGAGCGGTCCGGCGGCGCTCATTCGAGACCCTCCTCGACCAGCTCGGAGGCGCGGAGCAAGGCGCGGGCCTTGGCCTCGGTCTCCTTCCACTCCAGCTCGGGCACGGAGTCGGCGACCACGCCGGCCGCGGCCTGCACGTACAGCATCTGGTCCTTGATGATCCCGGTGCGGATCGCGATCGCGACGTCCATGTCCCCGGCGTAGCTCAGGTAGCCACAGGCGCCGCCGTAGAGGCCGCGCTTGGTGGGCTCGAGCTGGTCGATCATTTCCATCGCGTGCACCTTGGGCGCGCCGGTGAGCGTGCCGGCGGGGAAGGTGGCCTTCAGCACGTCGATGCTGGTCATCCCGTCGTTCAGGATCCCCTCGACGTTGCTGACGATGTGCATCACGTGGCTGTAGCGCTCGACCGCGAACGCTTCCGTAACCTTCACCGTGCCGGTCTTCGCGATGCGGCCGATATCGTTGCGCGCCAGGTCGATCAGCATGACGTGCTCGGCGCGCTCCTTCGGGTCGTTGATCAGCTCCTGCTCCACGGCCTTGTCGGCCTCGGGCGTGGAGGCACGCGGGCGGGTGCCGGCGAGCGGCCGGATCGTGACCTTCTGGCCTTCGGGCGTCTGCTCCTGGCGCACCAGGATCTCCGGCGACGCACCCACCACGTGGAAGTCCCCGAAGTGGTAGTAGTACATGTAGGGGCTGGGATTGAGCGAGCGCAGCGCCCGGTACAGCGACAGCGGCGACTCGGTATACCGCTTCTTGATGCGCTGGCCCACTTGCACCTGCATGAAGTCGCCGGCTTCGATCAGCTCCTTGGCTCGCTCCACGGCCTTCAGGTAGTCGGCCTTGGCGAAATCGCGTTCGGCCGGGAAGGTCTGGGTCTGCCTGATGACCGGCGCGCTCACCGAGTACTTGAGCTGCTCGCGCAGCTCGCGCAGCCGCTTCTTGCCGTTGGCAAACGCCTCGGGCTGGCCCGGGTCGGCATACACGATCAGGTACAGCTTGCCCGACAGGTTGTCGATGACGGCCAGCTCCTCGCACTGCAGCAGCAGGATGTCCGGGCAGCCCAGGCTGTCGGGCGGGCAGCTTTTTTCCAGCTTCTTCTCGATGTAGCGCACCGTGTCATAGCCGAAGTAGCCGGCCAGGCCGCCGCAAAAACGCGGCAGGCCGGGCCGCAGCGCCACCTTGAAGCGCTTCTGGTACTCGCCGATGAAGTCCAGCGGGTTGCCGCGGGCGGCTTCGACGACTTGCCCATGGGTGACGACTTCCGTGAGGGCGTCGGCGCCGAAGCCGCTGCAGCGCAACAGCGTGCGCGCCGGCAGGCCGATGAAGCTGTAGCGGCCGAACCGCTCGCCACCCACGACGGATTCGAGCAGGAAGCTGTGCTTGCCGCCGTCACGGGCGTGGGCCAGCTTCAGGTACAGGGACAACGGCGTTTCGAGGTCCGCGAACGCCTCGGCGATCAGCGGGATGCGGTTGTAGCCCGCAACGCCAAGGCTTTTGAATTCGAGTTCGGTGATCAAGGGTGAGCCTCCACAAGCTCCGCGGCAGGGTGCCGCTTCGATTCAAGATGGTGCCCCAGGGGATCGAGGCGCGGGGGCACGGGCTGCCCCGTGCAATCAGGAACGCACGAATTCAGGCTTCCGCCAGGGCCAGGCTCCCTGGCCCCTCAGACCTGCCACATCGGTGCGGTGGATGAACATGGCCCGAAGTGTAGCAAAGCCGCCGCGGGCAGCTGACCCTGGTCAAGAAACATACGGTTACGCGCGAAAACCCTATTGGACCGTCTGCCGCCGTACGCGAGAATCCGAAAATCGCACGATCGTTCTTTTTTGGAGTTCCAAGATGAAGATGCTGAATCAATGGGGACTGGCGCTGGGCGCGCTGCTCCTGGCCGCCAATGCCTTCTCGCAGGTGACCGTGTCGGGCGTGAAATTCGACGAATCCACGGATGTGCGCGGCACCAAGGCGCAACTCAACGGCGCGGGCGTGCGCTACAAGGCCGTGTTCAAGGTTTATGCGGCGGGCCTGTACCTGCCGAAGAAAGCGGACACGCCCGACCAGGTGCTGGCCATGCCCGGCGCCAAGCGCTTGAACATCACCATGCTGCGCGAGATCGACACCAATGAACTCGGCAAGTTGTTCTCCCGCGGCATCGAAGACAACATGGACAAGGCGGCATTCTCCAAATTGATTCCCGGCGTGATGCGCATGAGCCAGATCTTCTCGGACCACAAGAAGCTCAACCCCGGCGAAAACTTCATGATCGATTGGGTGCCGGGCACCGGCACCGTGATCACGGTCAAGGGCGTGCAGCAGGGCGAGCCCTTCAAGGAGCCCGAGTTCTTCAACGCGCTGCTGCGCATCTGGCTGGGGCCCAACCCCGCCGACTGGAAACTCAAGGATGCGCTGCTGGGCAGGCCGGCCTGATCAGCTGAGCATGGCCGCCGCCTCGGCGAGCGAATCGGCGTAGCCGTCCGCGTCCACGCGGCGCACCGGCTCGCCATGGTTGTAGCCGTAGGTGACGAGGATCACCGGGCAACCGGCGGCGCGCGCCGCACGCGCGTCATTGCTCGAATCGCCGACCACCAGCGTGCGCGCGGGCGCTGAACCCAGCGCCTCGCAGGTTTTGACGAGCGGCAGCGGATCGGGCTTCTTGCGCTCGAACAGGTCGCCGCCGAACACCACCTCGAAGAATTCCATGAGGCCCTTGGCCTCCAGCAGCGGCCTCGCGAAGTCGGTGGGCTTGTTGGTCAGGCATGCGAGCTTCAAGCCCGCATCGCGCAACGCCCGCAACCCCTCCACCACCCCCGGATAGACGGTCGAATAGTGGCCGTTGATGGCGAGGTAGTGCTGCTGGTAAGAGGCCCAAGCCCGCTCGTAGGACGTCGGCGGCGCACCGACGTGCGCCAGGACGGAGCGGATCAGGTGCTCGGACCCCTTGCCCACCATCCGCTCGATCGCCGACGGCTCGATGAGCGGCAGCGAGAGTTCCTCCAGCATGCGGTTGAGGGCCACGGCGAAGTCGCCGAGCGTGTCGACCATCGTGCCGTCGAGATCGATGATGGCGGCCTGGAAGCCGGGATCGGGCGATTGGAACGAATGCATCGGATTTGCCTTGAAAGGCAAATTCTGACGCATCGTTCGCGGCCCGCGCCGCGGCTAGAGAACCTTGCGGCCGCTGATGACGCGCAACAGGACGACCACGATGGCGATGACGAGCAGGATGTGGATCAATCCGCCGGCGCTCACCGAAGTGACCATTCCGAGCAGCCACAGGATCACGAGAATGAGGGCAATGGTGTAGAGCATGGTGCTTCCTAGAGTTGGGAGACGGGCGTCGCCGCGGCGCCGCCGATGAGCATGATCCGGTCGCCGCTGCGCCAACCGGCGGCGCTGGCGGTATTGCTGGTGCGGGTCGACCCGTCACGCAGCCGGACCGTGAATTCGAAACTGGCGGGCACGCCGCCGCCGTGTTCAATGCGCCGGATCGCTTCCACCACGCCGCACGTGGTGCATCGGACCCGCGCCCGGGGCGCGGCTTCTTCCGCCGCGGCCGGCACCGCTGCCGCTTCGGCTGGCGGCTCCTGCGCATCGCGCAGCCAGGCGTCGGGCACGCTGGCCGTGGCAACTGAGCAGAACACAAGGGCCGCGGCGACGGGATAGAGGTTCATGGCGTGATTCGTTGGAGTGGGTCGTGCTCAGCGCGTGGGCACCGGGCGCTCGATCTCGCGCAGGATGCCGCCTTGCTGGGCGCTGCCGCTCATGGTGCCGTGCTTCATGCGCATGGTGCAGTCCTCGCGATCCTGCGCAGGCAGCGCGTCGCAACGCATCATCTGGTTGCGGGCGAGGCTGCCGTCGCCCGAGGCGCCCAGTGCGCCCCGCTTGGCTTCACCCAGCGCGGCGCCGGCTTCCTTCAGGCAGGTGGCGCGGTCCTGGTTGGACGTGCCGTTCATGCAGGCGGCCCGCTCCTTCTGGTAGCGCGCCTGCGCTTCGGACATCGGCGACGCGGCGCCGGCGGCACCGGCGGCCAACAGGGCGATGGCGCCCAGCGCCATCGTCATTGAATGCGAAAAGTTTGTCATGATGATTTCTCCTTGGGGTGCAGCGCCAGGGGCCTCGCGGCCGATGGCGCCGCGATCGCGTCAGCGACGGTCCTTGCTCACCTCGTTGCCGATCACACCGCCCACGGCGGCGCCACCGACAGTGCCCAGCGGGCTGCCGCCCGTCAGCACGGCACCGGCGACGCCACCGATCGCGGCGCCCCCGACGATGTTCTGGTCGCGGTTCGACATGCCGGCGCACCCGCCCAGCACCAGCATGGCGGCCACGACGATGCCGGCCTTGATGGCGGCGCTCACTTGAGCCTCATGTCGTTGCCGACGGAGGTGACGCCATTGACGCCTTGCGCGACCTGAACGGCGCGGTCGATGTTCGCCTTGCTGCTGACGAAGCCGCTGAGCTGCACGCGGCCCTTGAAGGTCTCGACATTGATCTCGGCCGACTTGAGCGTCGGCTCCTTGAAGATCGCGGCCTTCACCGAGGTGGTGATGGCGGTGTCGTCGATGTACTGGCCGGTGCTTTCGTGGCGGGCGGTCGAGGAGCAGCCGGCCAGCGCCGTCAGCGCGACGGCGGCGAACAGCACGGAAACGCGGGTGAATTTGTTCATGTGGAATCTCCAGGTATCTCGGGGGCTGCCCGGCGAGAGACTCACTGGGCGGGATGACGGCGTCAACCCATGCAGGTTGCCCGCGGCTGAGTGCAGGGTCTGTGCGTTGCCGTACCCATGAGGCTGCGCGGATGTAGGACAAAGTCGCTTGATGAGCTATGTGCGCGATCGAACAGACGGCTCATCGATATGCGCGCACCGTGCAGTCCAAGGCCCGTTTCCAGATCATCCGCGCGGCATCCCCGCCGCTCGCTTCACCTGGTGCCTTCTTCCCTTTTTTCCTGTGGGTGAGCGCCTCGTGCGCATGACGGGCCAGGAACAATCCTCACTGGAGATTCCATGAATCGACATCTGAAATCCGCGCTGGCCGTGTCCGCGCTCGTCCTCACGACGCATGCCATGGCGCAGGTCACCTTCTACGAAGGCGAGGGCTATCGGGGCCGCGCCTTCTCGACCAGCGCGCAGGTCGCCAACTTCGACCGCACCGGTTTCAATGACCGCGCGTCATCGGTCGTCGTCGATCGCGGCCGCTGGGAAGTCTGCGAGCATGCGCGCTTCGAGGGCCGCTGCGTCGTCCTGCGCCGTGGCAGCTACGACTCGCTGCAGGCCCTGGGCATGCAAAACAGCATCTCGTCGGTGCGTCCGGCGGACAATCGCCGCCAGTACGAGAACCAGCCCGAGCCGGTCGCGGCCGCTGATTACCAGTACCGCCGCCGCTACAACGAGCGCGTGTTCGAAGCGCCCGTGACGCAGGTGCGCGCGGTGATGGGTGCCGCGACGGAACGCTGCTGGGTCGAGCGCCAGCAGGTGTCCGAGCCGAACGGCAACCGCAACGTGGGCGGCGCGATTGCAGGCGCCCTGATCGGCGGCGTCCTGGGCCACCAGGTCGGCGGCGGCTCGGGCAAGGACATCGCGACCGTGGGCGGCGCGGTCGCCGGCGGCGTCATCGGCTCCAACGTGGGCCGCGACAACACCACGCAATACGGCAGCCGTGACGTGCGCCGCTGCGAGAGCACCACCAGCGGCACGCCCGCCTACTGGGACGTGACCTACAACTTCCGCGGCCAGGACCACCAGATCCAGATGACGGCCCCTCCCGGCACGACGATTGCCGTGAACCGTGACGGCCTCCCGCGCCAGTAAGCTGGCCCCGGCGGCATGAACAAGGCGGCCCTCACGGGCCGCTTTGCCGTTGGGGACTGCGCATGTGTGCTACCGCACATACGCGGCGTCGCCGCGGGCGCAGCATGGACCATGCCCCCCATTTCCAACAAGTTGCTGGCGGCGCTGCCGCGCGCAGCATTGCGCGACGTCCTGCCGGTCCTGGCTCCGGTCACGCTGGTGCTGGGCGACGTGCTCCACGAGCCCGGCCAGCCCCTGCGCCACGTCTACTTCCCGCTCACCTGCCTCGTATCCCTGATCGTCGTTGTGGAGGACCAGCTGGCGCTCGAAGTCGCGCTGGTGGGCCGGGAGGGTGTCGTTGGCGTGTCGCTCGTGCTCGGCGCCGACCTGTCGCCCGTTCGCGCCGTCGTCCAGGGCGGGGGCACGGCATTGCGGGTGACGAAGGCGGCCTTGCGCACCGCGCTGCGCGACCATGCGCCGCTGCAGAACGTGTTGCGGCGCTATGCCAATACCTTGATCGGGGAGATCGCGCGGACCGCGGGCTGCAACCGCTTCCACCTGCTGGAGGCGCGGCTGGCGCGCTGGCTGCTGATGACGCGGGACCGGATGGAATCGTCCGACTTCAGGATGACGCAGGAGTTCCTGTCCACCATGCTCGGCGTGCGCCGCGTGGGGATCAGCGACGCGGCCTCGTCGTTCCAGCGCCGCCACCTCATCGAGTACAGCCGCGGCCACATCACCATCCTCGACCATGAGGGGCTGGAGGCCGCGTCATGCTCTTGCTACGCGCACGACGCGGCGGACGTACGCGCCCTGCCGGCCTGGCGGCCGGCAGCTGCCTGAGACGACTTTACGAGGGGGGGGCGAGCGGCAGCGTCACCGTGAACCTGCTGCCCAGTCCGCGGCCGGCGCTGGCGGCGACGACGGTGCCGCCGTGCGCCTCGACAAGTTCGCGCACGACGGCCAGTCCGATGCCCAGCCCGCCCTGGTTGTGGGCCGCCGCGTGCTCGTCCTGCACGAAGAGGTCGAAGATGTGGGGCAGCGCCTGCGGCGTGATGCCGATGCCGTTGTCCGTGATGGTGATTTCCACCGACTCGCCCAGCACCTGCGCCTCCAGCGTGATTTCGCCATCCTCGGGCGTGTACTTGGCGGCGTTTTCCAGCAGGTTGCTGAACACCTGGACCAGCCGCACCGGGTCGGCGTGCACGGTGAGCGGTCCGGACGCCCCGATCCGCCTGAACCGGTGGCGCCGCACGTCGATGGCGGGCTGGCCGGTCTGGATCGCGACTTCGAGGATGCCGCAGAGATCGACTCTCGAACGCTCGAGGCGGAACTTTCCGGTGCTGATGCGCGATCCGTCGAGCAGGTCGCCGATCAGCCGGGCCATGTGCGAGACCTGACCGTTGATGGTGGCCTGCAGCTTGAGGAGCAGTTGGTCGTCGCTGTGCGCGCGGGTCATCATCTGCGCGGCCAGCCGCAACGGCAGCAGCGGGTTGCGCAATTCGTGGGCGGCCATCGCCAGGAACTTGATCTGCTTGCTGTGCGCCAGTTCGGCATCCGCCTCCATCTCCTGCGAGCTCAGCGCCGCCACCAGCAACTGCTCGTTGGCCTCGCGCAGGTCGGCGACGCGGGTCTGGTATTCGGCACGGGCCATTTCGCCTGACGCGGACAGCGCGGGGAAGGCGGCCCCCAGGCCGGCGCGCGTCAACTCACCCAGACGATGCCGGGCCGAATCGGCGATGCTCTGGGCGCGCAGCGCCGCCAGCACCAGCTGCTCGTTGGCCTCCAGCAACTGCGCGGACGGGACACCGGACAGTTCGCGATGCACCCGCGCCAGGTCCTGCCGCAGCACCGTGAGCTCGGCCCGCACCGAGTCCGCCTGCTGGTTCAGCAGCGCGAGCGTGCGTGTGGCGATCGCGACTTTCTGGTCGTCCGATGTGCGGTTCATGGCGACCGGGGCGCCGGCACCCGCTGGGTGGGGCGGCCGCCCAGCAGTCCTTCATAGTCGGGCAGCATCTCGCCGATGCGAATGCCCTTGTCGTCGATGCTGAACAGGCGCAGCTCGTTGGAATGGGCGCTGTCGCGCACCTTGGCCACGGCCATGATGCGCAGCAGGCGGCTGTCCACCTCGATGTAGCGCTGCACGATGATCGCGTCGGTGAGGAAAGCGGTGCCGTACGGCGAGAAGCGCAGGTCGTCGTATCGGTCCTCCAGCTCCGACGTCATCAGCACCGTGGCGCCGGTGCTGGACAGGGCCACCACCATGCGCGAGAGCGACTCGCGGAAGTCGTCACGGAAGGTCGGTGCCAGCGCGAGCTCGAAGCCCGAAAGGGAATCGATCACCACGCGGCTCGCGTTCAGCCGTCGCACCTCGGCGATCAACAAGGTCGCGATCTCGTCCACCGAGAGGCCCGGTGCGCGCGCGTCGATGACGCCCACCCGGCCGCTGGCGATCAGCTCGGCCATGAAGGGGCCGCGCGAGCGGTTGGGGCGCTGCTCGAAGGCCGCGATCACGCCGCTCTCGCCGTTGCGCGCGCCCTCGGCCAGGAAGGCCGAGGCCAGGATGCTCTTGCCCGCGCCCGTAGGGCCGGCCACCAGCAGCGAATAGCCGCGCGGCAGCCCGCCGCCCATCATGTCGTCCAGGCCGGGCACGCCCATCCTCAGCCTGCGCCCGTCCGGCCGCGCCATCGCGGCGGCGTGCGCATCGGCCATGACCGGCGGCGCGAACACGCGGATGCCGTTGCCGTCGATGCGGAAAGTGTGCAGCCCCGGCAGCGTCGCCTGGCCGCGCATCTTCATGATCTCCATCTTGCGCACCACCGAATTACCCTGGGTGCTCTGGCGCAGCCAGACCAGCCCATCGGCCACGGTGAACACGGGGTTGGGATCGTTATCGGTGAAGTACTCGCCGATCAGGAAGGTGGTGGCCTGCCAGCTCGTCATCATCATGCCCAGCTGCTGCACGAACTCCTGCAGGCTGATGAACGACTTGGGGCTGTCCTGCGCCAGCACGACCGAGCGGAAGGAATCGACGAACACCAGGGCCGGGCTGTGGCGCTCCACTTCAGCGACGATGCGAGCCAGCACGTTCTTCAGGTCGCCCGTCGCCGTCTCCTCCGACAGGTTGACGAAGTGGACGCAGTCCTTGACCTTGGCGGCGTCGAAGAACTCGAACTGCTGCTGGTAGCGCAGCATCTTCAGCGGCGGCTCGCCCAGCACGGTGAAATACAGCGCGGGCCGCTCGGGCGTCGCCAGCGCGAACATCATCTGGTGCGACAACGTGGTCTTGCCGCAGCCCGGCGGGCCGGCGATGACGTTGAACGAGAACTCGGGCAGCCCGCCGCCCAGCACCTCGTCCAGCCCCGGCACGCCCGTGGGCAGCCGTTTGATCGTGGCTCTGTCGATGGTGTTCATGGCGAATCGTCCTGCACGGCGTTGCCGTATGAATTGGGTGACCAGGCCGCCTGCAACAGGCGCCGGGTGAGGGATCGGCCGATCAGGTCGGCCAGCAGGTCATGGAATATTCGAAGGAGTGCGTCGTGGGCCTGCGACGCGTTCGCCGCGGTCTGCTGCGCCAGGGCCGAGCGCAGCGCGCTATAGTCCCCCGGCTGCACGGCGCCTTCGAATGCGGCGGCCAGCCACGGATGCTGCGCGCGCGCCAGGTGGAGGCTGCGTTTGTAGAGCGCGGCATTGCCGCGCGCACCGATGACGGGGGACAAGGCCGCGTCGATCGCGGTCCAAACCGCCACGGCCCCGTCGGCGATGCCTTGCGCATCGGGGCCGTCACCGTGGATGGACCGTACGACGTTCACGGCGCGTCGCCCCTTCCAGCCGGGCGGCTCGGGCACTGCGCGGCAACCTCTGCCATCCAACCATCTTGCACGGGACACCTCTTTCGATGAGGCTCGAGATTGCGCCCCGGTTGAGGGCGCGTCTGTTCGGTAGCGTACTTATTCACATTGCTTACAAATTGAGGCGGACAAGGTGCGCCGCACCGTCCAGGGCCAGTCGTACCGAACCGTTCAGCACGCCCAGATCGGCTCCATCGAGCGTGGCGAGGTGGGTGGCAGCGCCTGAAACGACCTTGACCTCGAAGCGGGACCCTTGCACGTCCAGTGTCGCCTCGAAGCCGGGCCAATCCGCCGGAATGCAGGGCTTCAAGACCAGGAACGCGCCTTCGCGCCGGATGCCCAGGATGCCTTCGATGCCGGCCTGGTACATCCAGCCGGCGGCCCCGGTGTACCAGGACCAGCCGCCGCGGCCCACATGGGGCGCGACCGAATACACGTCGGCCGCCACGACATAAGGCTCGACCCGGTAACGCTCGGCTTCGGCCGGCGTGCGGGCGTGGTTGATCGGGTTGAGCAGTGAGAAGAGTTCCACCGCCTTGCCGCCATCCCCCATCTTCGCGAATGCCAGGACGGCCCACATCGCGGCGTGGCTGTACTGGCCGCCGTTCTCGCGGATGCCGGGCGGGTAGCCCTTGATGTATCCCGGGTCGCGCGTCGTCTTGTCGAACGGCGGCGTGAAAAGCAGCGCCAGGCCGTCGCCCGCGCGCACCAGTTGTTCGTGCAGCGATGCCATCGCGGTCGCCGCCCGCCCCGGATCGGCGGCGCCCGACAGCACGGCCCATGACTGCGCGATGGAATCGATGGCGCACTCGCCGCTGTCCTTCGCGCCCAGCCAGCTGCCGTCGTCGTAGGTCGCGCGCCGGTACCACGCGCCGTCCCAGGCTTCGCGCTCCAGCGCCTCGCGCAGCGGCGCCGCATGGGCGCGCCAGCGGGCGGCGCGCCCCGGGTCCCGGCTGTCGGCCAGTGGCGCGAAGCGATCGATCGCCGCCAGCAGCAGCCAGCCCAGCCACACGCTTTCGCCCTGCCCGCCCTCGCCCACGCGGTTCATGCCGTCGTTCCAGTCGCCGGTGCCCATCAGCGGCAAGCCCAGGCGGCCGGTGAGCGTGAGGCACTGGTCCAGCCCGCGCGCGCAATGTTCGAAGAGCGACGCGGGCCGGTCCGCCGCCATCGGCTGGAAGAAGGCGTCGTGCTCGCCGGCCGCCAGCGGCGGGCCGTCGAGGAAGGGCACCAGTTCATCGAGCACGGCTTCGTCGCCGGAGCGGGCCACATAAGTCGCGGCCGCATAGGCCAGCCAGACGCGATCGTCCGAAATCCGCGTGCGCACGCCCTGCCCCGAGTGCGGCAGCCACCAGTGCTGGACGTCCCCCGCCTCGAATTGACGGCCTGCCGCGCGCAGGAGGTGGGTGCGCGTTTCCTGCGGCAGCGCCAGCGAGAGCGCCATCCCATCCTGCAGCTGGTCGCGAAAGCCGTACGCGCCGCTCGCCTGGTAGAACGCCGAGCGTGCACGGATGCGGCAGGCGATCGTCTGGTACAGCAGCCAGCCGTTGAGCATGATGTCCATGGCGCGGTCGGGCGTCTTCACCTGCACCGCGCCGAGCAACCCTCGCCACTGGGCCCGCACATCGTCGAACGCCGCGTCGAGGTCGGCCCCGCGCCAGCGGGCCACCAGCTCGCGCGCGCCGTCCGCCGACTCGGCCTGCCCCAGGAAGAACACCACCTCGGTGCTTTGCCCGGGCGCGAGCTCCACGACCCGCTGCAAGGCCGCGCACGGGTCCAGCCCCGCGCCGCAGGCGCCGGACAGCGGGGACCAGCGGGTCAGCGCCGCGGGCGCGCCCACCCCGCCATGGCGACCCAGGAACTCGCGGCGGTCGGCCGTGAACGATGTATGCGTGCCGGCCATGTCCGCGAAGGCAACGCGCCCGGGGAACGCGGTGCTCCAGGCATTGCAGGCCAGCAGTGCGCCGGTGGCAGCATCGACCTCCGTGCAGACGAACGGGCCGCAGGCGCCGCGCGAGGCGCCCAGCACCCACTCGGTGTACGCGGTGACCGACAGGCGCCGCGGCAGGATCGAGCGGTTGCGCAGCGTGAGCCGCGAGATCTTCACGGGGTCGACGGTGGGAACATACTGCAGCAGCTCGAGCCCGATGCCGTGGGCCTCGTGCTCGAACAGGCTGTAGCCGTGGCCGTGGCGCGCGATGTAGTTGCCGGCGTCGCGCATCGGCTGCGCCGTGGCCGTCCACACATCGCCGCTTTCCTCGTCGCGGACATACAGCGCCTCGCCCGCCGGGTCGCGCACGGGGTCGTTCGACCAGGGCGTGAGCTGGTTCTCGCGGCTGTTGCCCGCCCAGGTGTAGCCGCTGCCCTCGGCCGACACCTGGAAGCCGAAGCCCGCATTGGCGACCACGTTGATCCACGGCGCGGGCGTCGTCACGCCCGCGTCGAGCACCGTGACGTATTCGGTGCCGTCCCGGTCGAAGCCGCCCCGGCCGTTGAAGAACTCCAGGTTGCGGGGCATGGGCAGGTCTTCGCCGCGATCGTTCGCCGCGAGGCCGCTGCGCTGCGCGGGCGGCAGCGGCGCCAGCTCGCGCTGCACCAGGGCCAGCTGGTCCGCGATCGTCCCGCGCCGCGCGACCAGCGCGACCCGCGCCACGGACTGGAGCAAGGCCCGCGCTTCCACGCTCATCAGGTCGGCGCGCAGCGCGTACACCGAACCCTGCGCCAGCTCTGCGCCGAGGTGCGGCATGGCCTGGCTGCTGCGCACCGCCGTGTCGATGGCGATCTGCAGGTCCTGCACATATGAGGCGGCGCGCTCGTTCACGATCACGAGGTCGACCGCGAGCTGCTTCATCCGCCAGTACTCGTGCGCGCGCAGCAGCTGGCGCACCTGCGCGATGTCCTCGACCTCGTCGATGCGCAGCAGCACGATCGGCAGGTCGCCCGAGATCGAATGGGCCCAGAGGCCCGACTGCGGCCCGCCACCGCGCACGATCGCCTCCGAGGACGCGCGAAAACCCGGGTCGGCATACAGGATGGGCGCGGCCAGCCGCTGGAAATCCGCCGCCTCCTCGGCCTTCACGCCGATGTGGCGCAGCTGCACCTGGGCCTGCGTCCACGCCAGCGTCTTGGCGCGGTCGAAGGCATTGCGGTCGTGGTGCTTGTCGACCAGGCGCAGCAGCTCGGCGCGGGACGGCGCGACCAGCGTCCAGAACGCCACGCGCGCCGACTTGCCCGGCGCGATGCGCACCCGCTGGCGCAGCGAGAACACCGGGTCGAGCACGGTGCCAGCCGTGTTGGACAACGGGGCGTCGCCCTGCATCGCCGCGGCGTTGCCCGCGCTGCCGCCACGCCCGAGGAAGCGCGCGCGGTCCGATTCGTACTGGATCTCCGCCGTGACCTCGCCTTCCACCACGGCGAAGTGCGCGGCCCACAGCGGCGCTTCCCCGTGCGAGCGCGGCCGGCGGCTCGCGAGCAGCGCGCCGAACTCCGGCAGGAACTCGGTCTGCACGAACAGTTTGGAGAACGCGGGGTGCGCGTTGTCCCCGGCGGCCGTCGCGAGCACCAGCTCGGCATAGGAAGTGAGCTCGATCTCGCGCACGCTTCTGCCGCTGTTGACGAGCGACACGCGCCGCACCTCGCCGTCGTCCTCGCCCGACACCAGCACCTCCATGGCGGTGGCCAGCGTGCCGCCGGCGCGGATGAATTCGGCATGGTCCTCGCCGAACACCACGTCGCAACCGCCGGCGCCGCCCGCCCGGGGCTGCGCGCTCGGCGACCACACGGCGCCGCTCCCGGTATCGCGCAGGAAGACGAACGAGCCCCAGTCATCGCAGGTCGCATCCTCGCGCCAGCGGGTGACAGCGATGTCGCGCCAGCGGCTGTAGCCCGCGCCCGAGCCGGTGAGCATCACGGCATAGCGCCCGTTGGACAGCAGGTGAGTGACCGGCGCGCCGTGGCCCGGCCCGCGCAGGCGCCGCACCGCGGATGACGGCGCCGCCGGCCGCGCGGGCGAAGCCTTTACCTCCTCCGCGCGCGGATGGGCCAGCGCCACGTCACGCGGCATGCGCTCCTGCAGCAGCAACTCGCAGGCCTGGATCATCGGCTCGCGGTGGAAGCGCTCGCGCATGGTGCCTTCCTGCAGCGCGTTGGCGATCGCGACGACGGTCATGCCCTGGTGATGGGCCATGAAGCAGCGCACCACGGCGACGCCCGCGTCGTCCGGCAGCCGTGCGGGCGTGAAGTCGAGCGCCTCGTAGAAGCCGTAACGTCCGGCCGCGCCCATCCCGGCGAGGTGCGCGAAGTTGCGCAGCGCACCGGCCGGATCGACCATCGCGGCCAGGCCCGTGGCGTAGGGCGCGATCACGACGTTGTCGGCCAGCCCGCGCTTCAGGCCCAGGCCCGGCACGCCGAAGTTGGAGTACTGGTAGGTGAACTCCATGTCGCGCGCGTTGTACGCGGACTCGGAAACGCCCCAGGGGATGTCCATCGCGCCGGCATACGATTGCTGGCGCTGCACCACCACCCGGTTGGTCTGCTCCAGCAGGCTGCCCGCGGGCGCGCGCATCACGAGCGACGGCATGAGGTACTCGAACATCGAGCCCGACCAGGAGATCAGCGCCGAGGAGTTGCCCATCGGCGTGGCCGTGCGGCCCAGGCGGAACCAGTGCTTGGTCGTCGCGTCGCCCTTGGCGATGGCGAAGAGGCTGGCCAGCCGCGCCTCGGAGGCGAGCAGGTCATAGCAGCCCGCGTCGAGGCGGTTGTCGGCCAGCGAATAGCCGATCGACAGCAGCTTGCGTTCGGGATCCATGAGGAACGCGAAGTCCATCGCCAGCGCCATCTCGCGCGCCTCGTGCGCGATGAGCTTCAGGCGCGCGCCGAGCTGCAGCGGGGCCTCGGCCAGCTGCGCCCGGTCGCGGCCGTGTTCGTACAGGGCGCGACTCGCGCCTTCGAGCCAGAACATCACGTCGGAGCCGGTTTCGTCCCCGGCGGCCGGCAGCAGGCCGCGCGCGGACTTCGCAGCCTTGTCGGCCAGCCGCTTCAGGACTGCGGGCATGGCACTGCCGCCCCGGCCGTTCATCCCGGCATCGATCTCGTCCAGGATCTCCTCGACCTGGCGCCCTTCCTCGCCGCTGGCGGCGGGCAGGGAGGCCATGGCCTGGCGCGCGAGTTGCAGGTGGTCCAGGACACCGTTGCGCGCCTGCGCGGCCTGGGGCGCGGCTATCCACTCCTCGCAGGCATTGGCCACGGCGATGAGGTGCCCGGCGAGGTTGCCGCTGTCGACCGACGACACATAGGCCGGCGCGAGCGGCTGCAGGTCAAGCGTGCCGTACCAGTTGTGGAAGTGCCCCTTGAAGCGCGCCAGCTTCTGCAGGGACGCGAACGTCGCCTCCAGCCGCTCCGCGGTCTCCAGCGTTCCGGCCCAGCCGAAGTCGCGCGCCGCGACCGCCGAGAGCAGATAGAGCCCGATGTTGGTGGGCGAAGTGCGGTGCGCGATGGCCGGTCGGGGGTTCTCCTGGAAGTTGTCGGGCGGCAGCATGTTGTCGGCCGGCGTGACGAAGGTCTCGAAGAAGCGCCAGGTGCGCCGCGCGATCAGGCGCAGTTCGGCCTCCTCGGGCGCGGACAGCGCGCGGCGCTGCGCCGCCACTGGGGAGCGGCTGGCCCACAGCGCCAGGGCGGGCGCGGCCAGCCACAACAGCACGAACGGCAGGGCCAGGGGCCACGACGCGGGCGAGAACAGGACCGCGGCGGCGCCCATCGCCAGCCCCAGCACCACCCCGCCGGCCATCTGCCGGTAGAAGCCCTGCAGGTCCAGCCGCGGCGCGCGGGCCGATTGCGCGGCGGTGGTCCATTCGAGCAAGTGGCGGCGCGTGACGCCCAGCCGCGCCAGCGTGCGGGCGATCGCGTCCAGCATGCGCCAGGCCTGGTCGGCCAGGAAGGCGAGGGAAAAGAAGGTCTGGAGCGCGGCCACGCGCAGGTCCGCCCCCACCAGGCGGGCGTGCCGAGCCAGGTGGATGCCACGGCGCCGTGGGACGAGCGCGAACAGCGGCGGCAGGAAGGCCGGGATGGCCAGCGCCGCGATGACCAGCAACACCGCCACCAGCGCCGAGGGCATCGGCAGCAGCCACGCCAGGCCGAGTGTCGCCAGCAGCGCGGGCGCCTGCAGCGAGCGCCGGAGGTTGTCCAGCATCTTGCCCAGCCCGACGGCGCCCACCGCCTGGCTCACGGTGGCGTGCCGCAGGATCCATGGCAGCAGCTGCCAGTCGCCGCGCGTCCAGCGGTGCTGGCGCTTGCCGGCCACGTCGTAGCGGGCCGGGAATTCCTCGACGACCTCGATGTCCGAAGCCAGGCCCGCGCGCGCGAAGATGCCTTCGAACAGGTCGTGGGACAGGAGCGTGTTGGGCGGCACGCGGCCGGCCAGCGCGGCCTCGAATGCATCCACGTCGTAGATGCCCTTGCCGGTGTACGAGCCTTCGCCGAACAGGTCCTGGTACACGTCGGACGCGGCCGCCGCGTAGGGGTCGATGCCGCCCGGCGCGGAGAAGAGGCGCTGGTAGAAAGAGCCTTCGCGCCCGACCGGCAGCGAAGGCGTCACGCGCGGCTGCAGGATGCCGTAGCCGCCCACCACCCGCTGGAGCTTGTCGCAAAACCGCGGCCGGTTCAGCGGATGCGCCATCTTGCCGATGAGGCGCGCCGCGGCATCGCGGGGCAGCCTCGTGTCGGCATCCAGCGTGATGACATAGCGCACGTCCGGCGGAAGCTGCGCCTCGCCGCGCGCGGCCGGCTCGAACGACGTGTCGGTCGCGCCGCGCAGCAGCCGGTTGAGCTCGTGCAGCTTGCCGCGCTTGCGCTCCCAGCCCATCCACCTGGCTTCACCGGCGTTGAACATGCGCCGGCGGTGCAGGAAGAAAAAGCGCGGTCCGCCCGCGGGGCCCGGGCCGTGGCGGCGATTCAATTGCGCGATGGCCTCGGCCGCGACCGCCACGAGGTGCGAATCGCCCTCGCGGGTCTTCTGGTCCGCATCGACGCCATCGGCCAACAGCGCGAACAACAGCTCGCCGCCGATGCCCGAGAGATGGTGCACTTCCAGCCGCTCGATCTGCTCCAGCAGGTCGGCCTCGCTGGTCAGCAGGGTCGGCACCGCGACCAGCGTGCGAAGCGCGGCCGGAACGCCGCCCTGCAGGGCCAGCCCAGGCAGGGCCACGGCGCCGAAACCCCAGGCGACCGTCCGGTTGACGAGCGCCGTCGCCGCATCGGTCGCCGGGACGAACGCAGCCAGCGCGAGCAGGGCCAGCAGCCCCGCCGCCGCCGGCGTCCAGACGGCCCACAGCGACACCGCCATGAGGAGCGCGGCGAGCATGAGGATGGCGCCGACGTAGCCCGCCATCCCGAGGCGGATGTTGAAGCGCGTGATGGCCAGCTGCAGCGGCGGCTTGAAGCCGATCGCGGCCTCCAGGGCGGGCCGTCCCTCGGCGATCAGGTGGTAGCCGGGGTCGGCGATGCGCCCGGGCTCGGCATGGCGGCAGGTGTCGACCACGAAGGCCGCGATCGCCAGCTCCGACAGCGGCGCGCCGCGGGCGAGCTGTTCGATGGCGCTGCGATAGAGGTTGCGCGTGGGGAAGTCCATGCCCGCGAACGCCGTGCCGCCTCTCAGGCGCGCGTCCACCAGGCTCACGCTTTCGAACAGCTGCGCCCAGTCGATGTCGGAAATCAGGCGCATGCTGGTGATGACGTTGCGCACCGTCACGTTGGACGCGCCCTGGCGCTGGTGCGCATGCTCCACCACCTCGTCCACGGTCGTGCCCTGCAGCGCCAGCCGCTCGGCCAGCCAGCCCAGGGCCGGCGTGGTGCGCGGATCCTGGTCCCTCAGACGCTTGGCGAGCTGCGCGGCGAAGAGTTCGGACAGCGGGCCCGGCGCCCGCGAGGCGATGTCCGACTCCAGCGCCGAGTGCGCGTTGCCCGAGGCGAGCAGACGGTTGGCGAGCGATTGCGCGTCGGTGCGGGCGCTGCGCCCGGCGCTGATCTGGTCGGCCAGGCGCCGCAGGTTCTCGATGAGGACGATGCGCAAGGTGATGGCGACGGCCCACAGCTCGCCGATCGTGAGCGGCTGCACGCGCTGGTAGGCGGCCACGAAGCGTTGCAGCACGACGGGATCGAAATGGCTGTCCGTGTGGGCGACGAAAGCCCAGGCCAGGCCGAACACGCGCGGATAGCCCGCGAACGGCCCTTCGGCCAGTTTCGGCAGCTGGCGGTAGTAGCCCGGCGGCAGGTCGTCGCGGATCTCGCGGATCTGCGCCTCGACCAGGTGGTAGTTGTCAAGCAGCCATTCGGCGGCCGGCACGACGCCGCGCCCGCCTTCCAGTTCGGCCGCGCTGGCCCGATAGGCCGCGAGCAGTACGCGCGCGTTGTCATCGAGGCGCCGGTGCAGCGGCAGGACGGCAGGCGGGGTGGCGGTGACGGGTTGGGCCGCGGCCAGCGATTGCGCGTGCAGCTCCAGCCGTTCGGCCCCGAACAGCTCCTGGCGCACGGGCGCGGAATCGTTCCAGGGCGCGGCCGGGGGCCGGCGCCACGGCAGGCGCGGACTCAGGCGGCGCCTTGCGCGCCCAGGACGCGCAGGTCGTACTCGCGCAACATCACCGGCTCGCGCGAGCCTTGCGCGAGCCGCCGGCGCACCGCGGCTTCGATATCGGCCGCGTTCGCCAGGAAGGTTTCCACCGGGTCCTCGCCCTGGGCGGTGGGCCGGTAACGATGGTGCAGCGCTTCGCGGCCGACGCTGGCACCGAGCAGCTTGCCGTCGACCGCCACCCAGAACCGGACGGTGCCGGAACTCTCGTGAAAGAAGGGTGCGTCGCTCATGTGCTCTCCCAGGTTCAGCGTGTGGTCGGCGCGGGCACGATCACGAGCGTGTCGCCCGTCTTGCCACGCTGGCCGGTGGCACCGGTATCGCCAGTATTGCCGGTGCTGCCGGTTGCACCGGTGTCGCCCGTGTTGCCCATTGCGCCGGTGCTGCCGGTGGTGCCCTTGCTGCCGGTGTCGCCCGTGGCGCCGGTCGAGCCCGCGGTGCCGGTGCTGCCGGTATTGCCGGTCGCACCGGTGGCGCCCGCCGGGCCGGGGACGGCAACCGGCACCGCGACGACGGCCGGCGTGACTTCACGCTGGCAGGCGGCGAGGGAAATGGCCATGGCCACCATGGACAGGGCGAGTGTGAGTTTTTTCATTTGAATTCCAGTTGATTGATTGAAAGGGAACCGCTCACCTGGACAGACGTGTGGACACAGCGAGAACCATTGAAGATAGCGCTTCGGCGCCCGCAGCTCTGTTCGCTGGCGCGCTTAGGGCGTCCCGTCATTGCGTAAGCCGGGGCCTACAAACGGCGCATGGGGGGAGGCAAGTGCCTGTTCGCGCGCGATGATTTCCTGGCCGATGCCGCGATACCCGAGGAAGCGGCACGCCGGGCCGAACATCGGCTCGCCGCTCACCTGGTACTTCTGCACCGAACCGTCCGCATTGACGCGGCTGAAGACGAAATCCAGGAAAGGCTCGCGCGCGGCGATGGCGGCGCGCAGCACGGCACGCTCGCCTTCGTTCCAGCCGGTGAGCCGGGCGGCGTCTTCCTGCGCGGCGAGGCTGTCGCCCCACAGCCCGAGCATCTCGAGCACCGGCCCCGACATCCGGGTGAAATTGCCGTTCTCGTCCTGCTCCCAGTACCAGTCGCAGGCCAGCTCGGTCAGGCTGCGGTAGCGCTCCTCGCTCTGGCGCAGCTCGGCGGTGCGGTCCCGCACGTCCTGCTCCAGCACCTTGTTGGTGTTTTCCAGCCGCCGGTACAGCAGCCTGGCTTCCAGCATGTTGTGGATGCGGGTCTTGACCTCGACCAGGTCGAAGGGCTTGCTGATGAAATCCCGCGCGCCGGCCTTCAGGGCGCGCACCTTGTGCCCGGGCTCCGCCGTGATGACCAGCACCGGCAGCCAGCCGTCGGGCGCATTGCACTTGAGGCACTCCATCACCTCGAAGCCGTCCATACCCGGCATCTGCAGGTCCAGCAGGATCAGGTCGTAGTCGTGCTCGCGATGCAGCTCGCACACGTCGCGCGGGTCCGTGGTCGAGGCCACGCCCGTGTACCCCGCCTCGCCGAGCGCCTGCTCCAGCAGCGCCACATTGGCGGGCTGGTCGTCGACGATCAGGATGCGCGCGGCGAGGATCGCGGAACCATCGATCATCATGACGGCACGAGCTCCCCTGCCTTCGCCTTCTTCGCGACGGCCAGCGCCGCATCCAGCGCCTCCATGAACTGGCCGACCACGAGGGGCTTGGTGATGTAGTTGAAGAAGCCCGCCTCCAGGGCCTTCTGGATATCGCGCGGCACGGCGTTGGCGCTGAGCGCGATGATCGGGATGTGGGCGGTGGCCGGGTCGGCGCGCAGGATCTTCATGGCCTCGATGCCGGACAGGCCCGGCAGGTTGATGTCCATCAGGATCACCTCCGGCAGGCAGGCCCGCGCGTACTCGATCCCCAGGCTGCCGTCGGCCGCGCTCAGCAGCCGCAGGTCGGGCCGCCGCGCCACCAGCTGCTCCACCAGTTCCAGGTTCGCCGGGTTGTCCTCGACGTAGAGCAGCGTTCGCTGCGGCGCGCCTTCGGCGCTCAGCGGCCGGCTGGCGCTGACATGGTCTTCTTCCAGGGCCAGCGGCTGCGGCGGCGCCGACAGCTCGAACTCGACCCAGAACACGCTGCCCTCGCCGACGCTGCTCGTCGCGCCGATGTGGCCGCCCATCAGCTCCACCAGCCGCTTGGTGACGACCAGGCCGATGCCGGTGCCTTCTTCCGCGGTGGCTTCCTTGCCGAGCCGGTTGAACGGCTGGAACAGCTGCGCCAGCTGCTCCGGCGCCAGGCCGATCCCGGTGTCACGCACGGAGATGCGGATCGAGTTCGGTGCGACCAGCGTGCATTCCACCGACACCGCGCCTTGCGGGCGGTTGTACTTGATGGCGTTGAACAGGAGGTTGATCAGCACCTGCTTCACGCGCGTGCGGTCAGCGTTGATGAAGCGCGGGATGTCGAAGCGGCTGAAGGTCATGCCGATGCCGCGCTGGCGTGCCTGCGGCTCGATCATCGCCCGGCATTCGACCATCACCTCGGCCAGCGACACCGGCTCGTTGGACAGCGTCAGCTTGCCCGACTCGATGAGGGCCAAGTCCAGCACCTCGTTGATCAGCTCCAGCAGGTACCAGCCGGCCTTGAGGATCTGCTCGATGTTGCGCTTCTGCGTCGGCGTCGGCGATGGGGCGCCCGACTCGAGCAGCTGGGCGAACCCCAGGATGGCGTTGAGCGGCGTGCGCAGCTCGTGGCTCATGCTGGAGAGGAAATCCGATTTGGCGTGGTTGGCCTTCTCCGCGGCGGCCATGGCCTCCTTCAGCTCGGACTCGACCCGCTTGCGCACCGAGTTGTCGGTGCCGATCAGGAGGTAGCCGATGAGGGCGCCGTAATCGTCGCGCAGCGCGGTGATGGAGACGATCGCCGGGAAGCGGCTGCCGTCCTTGCGCATGTAGGTCAGCTCGTAGATGTCCTCGATCTCGCGCGAGGCCTTGTACGCCAGGGCCTCGAAGCCCGGCGTGATGACGGTGCCGAGTTCCTCGGTCAATGCCTGGGCGCGCGCGCGCACTTCCTGCGGGTCGTGGATGTCGCTGGGGCTGATCTTGTTGACGACTTCCACCGCCTGGTAGCCCAGCATGCGCTCGGCGCCCACGTTGAACAGCTGGATGATGCCCTTTTCGTCGGTCGCGATGATCGAGAAATTGGCGCTGGTCAGGATGGCGTTCTGCAAGGCGCCGGCCTTGAGCAGGCGATGGGCGTCGGCGCTGCCGCGCGCCGCCCTCGCGACCTCGTCTTCGGCGAGGACTGTCTCGTTTCGTGCTTCTGGCATGCTGATTCCCGTAAAGATCAGCCGACAGTAGGGCCTGCGATCAGGCCCGTCTGTGCGCCAGGAAACATAGCGACGGGCCATCGCCCGCACCCGAACCTGCTAGCGGGAGAGCGAACCTACCGGCAGGTACGGATCGCCGCGCGGGATGTCCGACAGCAGGCGGTCGAACTCCACCTTCACGACCCGGTAGCACTCGCACACGGCCTTCTCCAGGCCGGGCCGGTCCAGCACGTCGATGTGGCCGCGGCTGTAGCGGATCAGCCCGGCCCGCTGCAGGTTGCCGGCCGCCTCCGTCACGCCCTCGCGGCGCACGCCCAGCATGTTGGCGATCAGCTCCTGCGTCATCGTGAGCGAACTGCCGGAGAGCCGGTCCAGGCTCAGGAGCAGCGCGCGGCACAGTTGCTGTTCGACCGAATGGTGACGGTTGCACACCGCTGTCTGGGTCATCTGCGTGATGAGCGCCTGCGTATAGCGCAGCAGCAGGCGCAGCACCGGCCCGGCGCGGCTGAACTCCTGCTGGAGAAGGTGGGCCTTCAGCCGATAAGCGTGGCCGGCGCTGCGCACCACGGCGCGGCTGGGCGTCGTGTCGCCGCCCATGAACAGCGAGATGCCCAGGATGCCCTCGTTGCCCACCACCGCGATTTCCGCGGACGAGCCGTCCTCCAGCACGTACAGCAGCGAAATGATGCAGGTGGTCGGAAAGTAGACATACTGCATCCGCCCGCCCGACTCGCACAGCACCTCACCCAGCTTCATGGGCACCAGCTCGAGGTCGGGCGCGAGGCGCTCGTATTCGGCCGTCGGAAGGGCCGCGAGCAGGTGGTTCTGGGTGGTTCGGTGGTCAGGGGCCATTCGTAGGGCGATTGTGCGCCTTTGTCCGCTGCCGGACTTAGCGCGGGCGGCCGCATGCCGCAGTTAAACAACATAAAGGGCGCCGCGGCGCCCTTTATTCAGGCCGGGACGGCGTCCACGTTGGGCCGCATCCAGTGCCGGTGCCTCGCGATCGCGGCCAGGAACTCCTGCGCCAGCTGCGTGCGCCCCGGAGGATCGTTCTTGCCGATCACCACGCCCGCCACCGCCGGCCCGCCCTCGCCCGCGCCGATGCCGAGCGTGCGCAGCAGCTGCGCGCCCTCGCCGATCACGCACAGGCTCTTGCAGTGCTTGTACGCCTCCAGCACGAAATGCACCGCGTCGCCGTTCAGCATCAGCGCCTGCGCGCTGCCGGCGCCGCCGGGCACGAGCACGGCGTCGAACATGACCGAGGGCATGTTGGCGAAAGTGTGGTCCACCGCCAGCTGCTGGCCCGACGAGGTGGCCACGAAACCCAGGTGGGCCGCGACGATGCGGGTGGTGGCGCCCATGTCGTGCAGGGCGGCCTGGATCACCCGCAACGCCCCCATCTCGACCCCGTTGGCGACCAGCACCGCGACCTTGCGCGTGGCGAGGGCCGCGCCGTTGGCCGGCGGGTTGCTCTCCATGCTGAGCGAAGGCGCCGCCTCCAGCGGCAGCTTGCCGCGCACGTCGCGAAAGCCCGCGCGCCCGGCGGCCGCCTTGGCATCCGGCACGGCGATGCCCAGCGGCTCGGCCACCTTGCGCGCCAGTTTCGCGTCGACGTGGGCGAGGTTGTCCACCACGCGCTGGCGGATCGCCGGCACCTCCACCTTGGACAGCTCGAACTGGAAGGCCGCGATGATGTGCTCCTTCTCGGCCGGGCTCTGGCTGTTCCAGAACAGCGTCGCATGGCTGAAGTGGTCGTCGAAGCTCGGGCTGCGCCGCCGGATCTTCGGCGGCTCGGTCGCTTCGGTGAAGCTCTGGAAACCCTGCTGGCCGCCGTCCACGCGAAACTCCGCGCCGGTGGCCAGCGAGTTGGGCTCGTACGCCACCTGCCCCTTGTTCACCAGCATCCGGTGCATGCCGTCGCGCTGGAAGTTGTGGAACGGGCAGACGCCCTTGTTGATCGGCAGCTCGTGGAAGTTGGGCCCGCCCAGGCGGGACAGCTGCGTGTCGGTGTACGAGAAGAGCCGCCCCTGCAGCAGCGGATCGTTGCTGAAGTCGATGCCCGGCACGACATGGCCGGGGTGGAAGGCCACCTGCTCGGTCTCCGCGAAGAAGTTCTCGGGGTTGCGGTTCAGCACCAGCTTGCCTACGGTGAGCACCGGCACCATTTCCTCGGGGATCAGCTTGGTCGCATCCAGCAGGTCGAAGCCCAGGGCCTGGGCTTTTTCCTCGGAGACGATCTGCACGCCCAGCTCCCACTCCGGGAAGTTGCCCTTGGCGATCGCCTCCCACAGGTCGCGCCGGTGGAAATCCGGGTCCTTGCCGGCGATCTTCTGCGCCTCGTCCCACACCAGCGCATGCTTGCCCAGCCGCGGCTTCCAGTGGAACTTGACGAAGTGCGACACGCCCTTGGCGTTGATCAGGCGGAAGGTGTGCACACCGAACCCCTCCATCATCCGGAAGCTGCGCGGGATGGCGCGGTCGGACATGATCCACATCAGCATGTGGGTGGTCTCGGGCATCAGCGAGGTGAAGTCCCAGAAGGTGTCGTGCGCGCTGGCGGCCTGCGGCATTTCGTGGTGCGGCTCGGGCTTGACGGCATGCACGAGGTCCGGGAACTTCATCGCGTCCTGCACGAAGAAAACGGGGATGTTGTTGCCCACCAGGTCGTAATTGCCCTCTCGCGTGTAGAACTTCACCGCGAAGCCGCGCACGTCGCGCACCGTGTCGGACGACCCGCGCGAGCCGGCGACGGTGGAAAAGCGCACGAACACCGGGGTGCGCGTGCCGGCTTCCTGCAGGAAGTCGGCACGGGTGTACTCGACCAGCGATTTCGTCAGCTCGAAATACCCGTGCGCGCCGGCGCCGCGCGCGTGGACCACGCGCTCGGGAATGCGCTCGTGGTCGAAGTGCGTGATCTTCTCGCGCAGGATGAAGTCTTCCAGCAGCGACGGGCCGCGCACGCCGGCCCTCAGCGAGTTGTGGTTGTCGGGGATCGCCACGCCCTGGTTGGTGGTGAGCAGGCTCTCGGGCCCCTGGCTGAACGACTCCAGCTGCTTCGCTTTCGCGGCAGCGCCTTCGCCCACCTTGGACTTGCGCTGCGCCTCCTGCTTGGACTGGGCCATTGATGAATTACTCCTGTGGCGAGATGGTTGTTGTTGTTCAAGAACGCGAAAGGCGCCCGCCACGGGGCGCCTTGTCCGCGCTGCGGCCGTTCAGCCCGCGTCCAGGTCCAGCGCCGTGTCGAGGATGCTGGCCAGGGTGGCCAGCGCGAAAGCGCCGGCCGCGCCGGCGGCGCACCACACCAGCCATTCGGGCAATCCGGCGAACAGGTCCATGGGCGTTTCTCCTAGTCGGGCGGGCTTTTCCAGACAAGCCTCAGCTTACGAAGCTCATGCGCAACCATTCGTAGTTGGTCGGCAGGAGCGGTTGTCGGCCAATGTTCGCATCGGGGGTAGGACGGCTCCGACAGGCTGCCGACTCCGCAGTGCCCCCTTCCTACAGGGACGCCCCGGCACGTCCTACCGCCGGGCCACGCCGCCCAAGGCCACAATGGGCCGACGAAGCGACGAAAGTAACCTCATGCACAACCGAATGCCCAGCCGCCCTCGCGACGACAAGCCCAAGGGGCAAGAGCGCCAGGGCAATACGCTTCCCGCCCAGGGCGACAGGCAGGAACGCGCGCCGCGCGCGCCGCATGAACGCGACGAGTCCGCCGACAGCCAGGGCGCCTCCGACCCGTCGGCCCGCAGCGTGGGCCAGGCGGCGAGTGAAGACATCGAACGCGGCCTGGTCGATACCGACAAGGGGCCGGTCCTGGACGAGGTCTACGACCGGGTGCGCGAAGGTGCGGACGACCCGCTGAAGAAATTCAGCCCCTGAGTGCGCTGCGCATGGCCTCGATGACGCCCTTGTAGTCGGGCTTGCCGAAGATCGCGCTGCCGGCGACGAACGTGTCCGCGCCCGCCGCGGCGACACGCGCGATGTTGTCGGCCTTGATGCCGCCGTCGACCTCGAGCCGGATGTCCTTGCCGCACGCGTCGATGCGCCGGCGCGCGTCCTCGATCTTGCGCAGCGCCGACTCGATGAAGCCCTGCCCGCCGAAGCCGGGGTTCACGCTCATGATGAGGACGAGGTCGATGTCGTCGATCATCCAGTCCAGCACGTCCAGGGACGCGGCCGGGTTGAACACCAGCCCGGCCTTGCAGCCGGCGGCCTTGATCGCCTGGACGCTGCGGTGCACATGCGCGGTGGCGTCGGGGTGGAAGCTGATGTAATCGGCGCCGGCCTGCGCGAACGCCTGCGCCAGCGCGTCGACCGGCTGCACCATCAGGTGCACGTCCACCGGCACCGGCGCCCCGGCCGCGGTCACCGCATGGGGCTTGAGCGCCGAACAGATCATCGGCCCGAAGGTCAGGTTGGGCACGTAATGGTTGTCCATCACGTCGAAGTGGATCCAGTCCGCGCCGGCGGCGATGACGTTCCTGACCTCCTCGCCCAGGCGGGTGAAGTCGGCCGACAGGATCGAGGGGGCGATGCGATGGGTGCTGCTCATCCCATCATTCTCGCAAATCGCCGAACGGGGTACGATGGCCGCCATGGCCAAGTACCAGTTCCGCATCGACGTCGAGCCGCAGTTCCTGCCCGAGCAATCCGCGCCGGCGCAGGACTTGTACAGCTTCGCCTACACGATCACCATCACCAACACCGGCGAAGTGCCGGCGCAGCTCATCTCGCGCCACTGGATCATCGCCAACGCCGCGGGCGAACTCGAGGAGGTCAAGGGCCTGGGCGTCGTCGGCCACCAGCCGCTGCTCAAGCCGGGCGAGGCCTTTCAGTACACGAGCGGCTGCCGCCTGCGCACGCCCTCGGGCACCATGCACGGCAGCTACTTCTGCGTCGCCGAGGACGGCGAGCGCTTCGAAGTCGAGGTTCCCGCCTTCACGCTCGACGATGGCGCCAGCCGCGTCCTGCACTGAGCCGTTGACCATTCGTTACCGTCGGCGCGCCGTCCTACAGGGTCCACGGCTCAGCCAGGGTTACAGTCCGCGCCGGGGGAACCGCACATGAACGAAATCATGGCCATCTGGGCCGAATGGCTCAGGCCCTCGGCCGGCCTGCCGACGGTGCAGTGGTCCATCCTGCTCGCCGCCGCCGCGGCGGCGGGCCACCTGCTGCAACGCTTCACCGGCCTGCCCAAGGTCGTCGGCTATTCCTTGACCGGCGCGCTGGCCGGCCTGGCCGGCTTTTCCGGCGCGGCCTGGCCCCTGCAGGGGACGGCCCTGTTCCTGCTGGAGCTGGGCGTGTCCGTCGTGCTCTTCGAGTCCGGCGGTCGGATCGCCCTGCGCTGGTTCCGGCACAACCCGATGGTGCTGCTGCAAAGCCTGCTCGAATCCACGCTCACCGCGCTGGCCGTGTACTACGCCATGCGCTGGATGGGCGTGCAATCGACCGTCGCCGAGGCGGTCGGCCTCATCGCGATGGTCGCTTCCCCCGCCGTGTTCAGCCGCGTGGCGATGGACACCCGCGCATCCGGCCCCGTCACCGAACGCGCGATGGTGTTGTCCACGCTCAGTGCGCTCTATGCGCTGACGCTGGTGAGCGCGCGCGCGGGCGTGATGCACCGCCCGCACACCGAGCTCAGCGAGACGCTGTACCCGGTCGCCGTGGTGCTGGGCATCTCGTTCGTCGTCGGCGCCGCGCTCGCGCTGGCCCTGCGCATGGCGCTGCGGGTGATGAGCCCGACCAGCGAGAACACGTCGATGCTGCTCATCACGCTGATCGCCGCCGCCACCGCGCTCGCCGCGCATTTCGGCGGCTCGGCCCCGCTGGCCGCGCTGCTCGGCGGCATGCTGCTCAAGCAGCTCAACCCGCGGCCCTGGGCCTGGCCGCGCCAGCTCGGCACGGCGGCCTCGCTGCTGCTGATGCTGACGTTCGTCCTGGTGTCGGTGGTGGCGGCCAAGGCCGACTGGAACCCCGCCGTTGCCAGCCTGGTCGCGGCGCTGGTGCTGGCACGGGGGGCCGCCAAGGTGGTCGGCGTCGGGGCCGCCAACTGGCGCAGCGGCACCAGCTGGCGCCAGGCCTTCTGGACCGGCTGCGCCATGTCGCCGATGTCGTCGGTCGCGTTGCTGCTGGTGCAGCAGTTCGTCGCCTCGTCGCTCACGCTCGGGCCGAAGATCGCCGGCATCGCGCTGCCGGCCATCCTGCTGATGGAAGTGGTGGGCGCGATCATCGCCACCTTCGCCATCTACCGGGCCGGCGAAAGCTCGCGGCCTTCACCCTCCGAGGGCCTGCAGAACACGGCCACGGGAGAACTGCGTGGATAAGGCAATCGAAACCGCCAGCCCGCCCCCGGCGCCGCACAGCCTGGAGCCGTTCCAGAAATCGGCCGCGCTGTCGCTGGGCGTGGAGCTCGAGTTGCAGCTGGTCAACACGCACGACTACGACCTCGCGCCGTACTCCGACGAGATGCTGCGCCTCATGTCGCGCTACAAGCTGCCGGGGTCGGTCGTGCCGGAGATGACTTCCAGCATGATCGAGATCTCCACGGGCGTATGCCAGTCGTCCGCGCAGGTGCTGTCCGAACTGTCGGAGATCCGCGACGCACTGGTGAAATGCGCCGACAAGCTGAACATCGCGATCGTGGGCGGCGGCACCCACCCGTTCCAGCAATGGCACGAGCGCCGCATCTACGACAAGCCGCGCTTTCGCGAGCTGTCGGAGCTGTACGGCTACCTCTCCAAGCAGTTCACGATCTTCGGCCAGCACGTGCACGTCGGCTGCCCCGACCCGGACGCCGCGCTCCTGATGCTGCACCGCATGTCGCGCTACATCCCGCACTTCATCGCGCTGTCGGCCTCGTCGCCGTTCGTGCAAGGCCAGGACACCCAGTTCGACTCGGCGCGCCTGAACTCGGTGTTCGCGTTCCCGATGTCGGGCCGCGCGCCCTTCACCCTGAGCTGGGACGAGTTCGCGAAGTTCTTCGAGAAGACGACCCGCACCGGCGTGGTCAAGAGCATGAAGGACTTCTACTGGGACATCCGCCCGAAGCCCGAGTACGGCACCATCGAGATCCGCGTGTTCGACACGCCGCTCACGGTCGCGCGCGCGGCGGCGCTGGCCGGCTTCGTGCAGTCGCTGGCCTCGTGGTTCCTGCACGAGCAGCCGTTCATGCCACAGGAAGACGACTACATGGTCTACACCTACAACCGCTTCCAGGCCTGCCGCTTCGGGCTGGAGGCGGTGTACGTGGACCCGGTGACGGGCCAGCACATGCCGCTGCGCGACCACATCATGCACACCTTGAGGCAGATCGGCGACCACGCCCGCCGCGTAGGCGCCAGCCACGGCGTGCAACTGCTCAGCGAGGACGCGGAGCTGGGCACCAACGACGCGCGCTGGCTGCGCGAGCGGCAGTTGCGCGAGCGGCTGCTGGCGGAGGTGGTGCGCCAAGGTGCGCTGCGGTTCCGGGGGCACGCCTGACGATAGCGGCGACAATTCATCCCCATGGGTGAATTCGACCTGATCGACAAGTACTTCAAGCGCCCCGTCACGCGCAACGCGCTGGGCATCGGCGACGACTGCGCGCTGCTGGCGCCGGCTGCCGGCATGCAGCTGGCGGTGTCGTCGGACATGCTCGTCGAGGGCCGGCATTTCCTGTCCACCGTCGAGCCTTCCCGGCTGGGCCACAAGGCGCTGGCCGTCAACCTGAGCGACCTGGCCGCCTGTGGCGCGCGCCCGCTCGCGTTCACGCTCGCCTTGTCGATGCCGCAGGCCGACGAAGCCTGGCTCGAGCCCTTCTCGCGCGGCCTGCTCGCACTCGCCGACGAATACGCATGCGAGCTGGTGGGCGGGGACACCACGCGCGGGCCCCTCACGATCTGCATCACGGTGTTCGGCGAAGTGCCGACCGGGCAGGCCCTGCTGCGCTCGGGCGCGCGTGCCGGCGACGACATCTACGCGAGCGGCACCCTGGGCGAGGCACGGCTCGCGCTGGAGGCATTCCGCGGCTCGGTGTCGCTGCCGGTCGAGGCGTTCCAGCGGGCCCGCGCCCGAATGGAGGAGCCGGCCCCGCGCGTCGCGCTCGGCGAGGCGCTGCGCGGCGTGGCCACGGCGGCCATCGACGTGAGCGACGGGCTGCTGGGCGACCTCGGCCACATCCTGCGCGGCTCCGGCGTCGGCGCCCGCATCGACACCGCCACGGCGGCCGGGTTGATGGATCCGGTGTGCGCCGCCGCGCTGGACGAAGACCGGCGGCTCGAATACGCGCTGGCCGGGGGCGACGACTACGAGCTGCTTTTCACCGCGCCGGCTTCGAGCCGCGGCGCTGTCCAGGAGGCAGCGCGGCAGGCCGGCACGCCCGTGACCCGCATCGGCAGCATCGAGGCCGCGGCCGGCCTGCGGCTGGTGGACGCCGCGGGCCAGCCGCTGCAGCGCCGCTACGGCTCCTTCGATCACTTCGCCTGAGGTGAAGGCTCCCCCCCGAAGCGCCTTCGGCGCCTCCCCCTCAAGGGGGCGCAACCAGCGGCCCGGCAAAGCCGGTTCCGCGGTTGCCCCCGTACTGGCCCTTCTGCTACTGGTAGTCAGCGGGTGGGCCGACGCGCGCACCCTCAAGGGCCGAGTCACGCACGTCACCGACGGCGACACGATCTGGGTGCGTCCGGCCGGCGCCGGGGCGGCCCTGCAGGTGCGGCTGCAAGGCATCGATGCGCCGGAAATCTGCCAGGCCTTCGGCGTCCAGGCGCGCGACGCGCTGGCGGCGCGCTTGTTGCACCGGCCGGTCGAGATCGATGTGCGCGCGCAGGACAAGTACGAGCGGACGCTGGCGCGCGTCAGCGTCAAGGGTCAGGACGTGGGGTCCTGGCTCGTGGCGGACGGCTGGGCCTGGTCGTCGGGGTTCCGGCGCCATGCCGGCCCCTACGCGAAGGAGCAGCAGGCCGCCCGCAGCGAGCGGCGCGGGCTGTGGGTCGACGCTGCGCCGCTCGAGCCGCGCACCTTTCGCAAGCAGCATGGCTCCTGCTACCCGGGGCCCTAGCATCACGCTGCAACGGCTTCGCGCTCCTGCTTGCGTTCGAGTTGCGTCCTGCCACCGTAATCGCCGCCGGGCGCTGCACGTCCAGGCCGCCCACGTACCACTGCGCCGCGGGCAGGTCCTCGATCATGACGGCGGTGACGGCGGGCCGCTTGCCCAGCAGTTCCGCCATGATCGCCGCCAGGGCCTGCGCCAGCTCGGCAAGGCGGTCGGTATCGGCGTGCATGATGGCTTCCTTTCGGTCGTCGTTGGGGTGAAGCGACTGTAGGAAAAGCCGCCCGTCCCGGAAACCGCATGGCCCGCAAATGGGTGTTGCACGGCATGCAAAGCGGGCGGGCAGTGCATGGTTACCATTGCCGCATGCGGGATCTCCAGTTCGACGACACGGCCGAGGGGCAGTGGCGCACCAACGACACCAACATGGCGGCGACGATGGTGCTGCAGGGCCTGGGCATCGGGCGGCTGGCCACGCTCGTGGGCGACGCGCTCGTGGCGCGCAGGCACTTGGTGCCCGTGCTGGAAAAATTCGTCGACCCGCGGCCGGTGGCCGTGTATGCGGTGACCGCGGGCGGCCGCCACCGGCTGCCCAAGATCAAGGCCTGCATCGATTACTGGGCCGAATGGTTCGGCACCGCGCGATGACCACTCCCCTAGACGTCCCGTTTCGGCCGCCGACGGCGCGGCCCACGGTGCGCTTCATGTTTGCGCACCCGGCGCACATCGTCGCGCTCGGTTTCGGCTCGGGCCTGTCGCCGGTGGCGCCCGGCACCGCGGGCACCTTGTGGGCCTGGGCCGCCTACATCGCGCTGCAGAACTGGCTGGACGCCGCCGCCATCGGCGGGGTGATCGCCGCCTCCTTCGCGATCGGCTGGTGGGCCTGCACCGTCACCGCCGCCAACATGCGCGTGCTCGATCCCGGCAGCATCGTCTGGGACGAGGTGATCGCATTCTGGATCGTGCTGTGGCTGGTCATGCCGACGGGGTTCTGGGGCCAGCTGGCCGCGTTCCTGCTCTTTCGATTCTTCGACGCCGCCAAGCCGGGCCCGGTCGGCTGGGCCGACAACCGGTTCCACGGGTTCGGCTGGCGCGGCGGCTTCGGCATCATCTTCGACGACCTGGTGGCTGCGTTCTGCACGCTGCTGGTGATCGCCGCATGGAGGTCATGGTGAACACTGTGAGCGAACTGGCCGCCCGGCTGCTGGACAAGGGCTGGATGCTGGCCACCGCCGAGAGCTGCACCGGCGGCATGATCGCGGCCGCTTGCACCGATCTCTCGGGCTCGAGCAACTGGTTCGAGCGCGGCTACGTCACCTATTCGAACGAGGCCAAGGCCGAGATGCTGGGCGTCGACCCCGCGCTCATCGAGGCGAACGGCGCCGTGAGCGAGTTGGTGGCGCGCGCCATGGCCTTCGGCGCGGTACGCCATTCGCGGGCTCGGGTCAGCGTGGCCGTCACCGGCGTTGCCGGCCCCACCGGCGGCAGCAAGGACAAGCCCGTGGGCACCGTGTGGTTCGGCTTCATGGTCGACGGCGTCTTGAGCAGCGAGACCAGGCGCTTCGACGGCGACCGCGCCGCCGTCCGCGCCGCGACGGTGCAATACGCGCTCGAGCGCCTGCTGCAGCTGCTCGCCTGAGGCGCCCCGTCAGGCGCGCACGATGTGCGCATCGACGCCGCGCCGCGGCGCCGGCTGCACCGGCGGCGCATAACCGACGCGGGCCCACATCTGCACGGTGTGGGCGGGCGGGGGCGCCTCGAGCAACGCGTGGATCGCGGCGTAAGTCCCGGCCTGCTCGGGGTACTCCTGCAGCGCTTGCGACAGCGGCTGCATCGACAGGCCCTGCGCCGTCGCCGCGAGCTGCGCGCGCGCATAAGCGCGTCCAGCGTCGACTTGTGTGCGGCGATCGTTGCCCTGCGTCACCAGCCAGAAAAAAGCGGGCGTCGCGGCGATCTTCGCGTTGAAGTCCTTGACCTGCCCCGCGATGGCGGCGTCGCCGGGCGCCGGGGCCTTGCTGCGGTCGAACAGCCCCAGCGCCGTGAGCGCGCGCACCAGAGGCGCGTTGATCGACAGGCCGTCACGGTGCTGCGCGATCTCGCGCGGACCAACCCGCAGCACGTTGTACGACTCGAGGATGGTGCGCGGCGTCTCCAGTTCGATGCGCCACGCCTCGCTGGCGATGGCCCGGTGCTGGCGCAAAGCGCTCCCGCCTCCCGCGGTGAAGCCGGCGCGCACGCGGTGCGCCGCGACGCTGGCGGCGATCGCGCGCAGGGCCTCGGCCGACGGCTCGCGCGGCTCGTACGCTTCGCGGTTGGTGCGGCGCCGCAGGACCTGGTCGAACAGCGGGTCCGGGCGGATGCCGGCGTCTTGCGAAAGGCGAACCCGCGCGACCGGCCGCTTGTCCAGCTGGCGCGGCCCGAATTCGCCCTGCGGGAACAGCTCGATCTCCGCGCGCATTCCCCGGCGCCGGGCCGCGAGGTCCAGCAGCTCCAGGAAGGTGCCGTGGCTCATCATGATCTGGCGCGAGAACGGGTCGGTCTCGGGCAGCAGCCGCTGGAGGTCGCAATACAGCATGATCTCGCCGGGCACACCCAGGTCCACCAGCCAGGACTGCAGGTTGTGCGAATGCGGCGCGAGGATCGCGTACGCCAGGACCCAGCGGCGCACGTCACTTTCGCCGGGAGCCGGTCCCTGCCACGCTTGCACCGCCTCGGACGGGTACGTGTCGGAACAGCCGGCGAGCGGCAGCGATGCGGCAGCAGCAATGACGCCGCCGCCGGCGACGCGGATGAACCGGCGCCGGTCCATGGGGGGGAGCGAAGGACTTGGCATGGCGTGCTGTGGATCGGTTGCGATAGGCCATTGTGGAAACGCCGGCGATATTCCACAATTGCTTAACTGTCCATACCAGCTATTCATTGATGAATAACAACTTCGACTGGGGCCTGGTCCGCTCCTTCCTCGCCGCGCTGGACCACGGCAGCCTGCTGGGCGCTGCCCGGGCGCTGGGGTCTACGCAGCCGACGCTGGGGCGCCACATCGCGGAACTGGAAAGCCAGCTGGGCACGGTGCTGTTCGAGCGCACCGGGCGCGGCCTGCTGCCCACCGAAGCCGCGCTGCGCCTGGCCGACTCCGCGCGCGCCATGGAGGAAGCGGCCTACCAGGTGGCCCGCAGCGTGCCTCGCGGCGACGAAGGGGTTTCCGGCACCGTCCGCATCACCGCCAGCCAGCCCGTGGCCTGCTTCGTGATGCCGCCGGTGCTGGCGCAGATGCGGCTGGCCCTGCCCGAGGTGCAGGTGGAACTGGTCGCCAGCAACCAGGTGAGCAACCTGTTGCGGCGGGAGGCCGACATCGCGCTGCGAATGGTGCAGCCCCAACAGGCCTCGCTGGTCGCGAAGCGCATCGCCAAGGTCACGCTCGGCACCTATGCCCACCGCGACTACCTGCGACGGCGCGGCACGCCGCGCGAGCCGGCGGACCTGCTGGCGCACGAGCTGATCGGCCACGACAAGGACGAGGCGGTGGTGCGGGGCTTCGCAGCGGCCGGCTTGCCGGTGCGACGCGAGGCCTTCGCCTTCCGCACTGACGACCTCGTCGCCTACTGGGAGGCCGTCCGCGCGGGACTGGGCGTGGGCTTCGTCGCCGACTACCTGGCGCGCCTCGATACCCAGCTGGTGCCCCTCCTGCCGAGCCTCAGGATCCCGCCGCTGCCGATCTGGCTGACCGTCCACCGCGAGATCCGCACCAGCCGGCGCATCCGGGCGGTGTACGATTTCCTCGCGGCTGCAGTTCCCAAAGCCCTCCATTGATCCCCGGAAGACAAGATGCACCCGAACCAGCAGACCCTCGAGACGTTCTACGGCGCCTTCGCGCGGCTCGATCCCGACACCATGGCCCGGTGCTACGCGGACGACGTTGCGTTCGACGACGAGGTCTTCTCGCTGCGCGGCAAGCGCGAGGTGGCCGGCATGTGGCGCATGCTGTGCGACGCCACGCGGGCCAGGGGCGCCGACGTGTGGAAGCTCCAGTACCGCGACGTGCAGGCCGACGCGGCGGGCGGGCGAGCCCACTGGGACGCGCATTACCGCTTCAGCGCCACCGGCCGCATCGTCGACAACAGCATCGACGCGCAATTCGAGTTCAACCCCGCCGGCCAGATCGTGCGCCACCAGGACCGCTTCGACTTCTGGCGCTGGTCGCGCCAAGCGCTCGGCGCGCCGGGCGTGCTGCTGGGCTGGACACCGATGCTGCGCGGCAAGGTGCGCGGCCAGGCGGGCGCGAACCTGGAACGGTTCCTGGCGAAGGCTCCGAAGTGAGTGCCGGCGCCTGGTTCGAGGGGTTCGAGCAGGGCCGCTTCACGCTGAACGGCACCGAAATCTTCGCGCGCTTCGGCGGACAGCGCGACAAGCCTGCCTTGCTGCTGTTGCACGGCTTCCCGCAGACCCATGCGATCTGGCATCGCGTCGCACAGCACCTGAAGGACGATTACTTCCTGATCATGCCCGACCTGCGCGGTTACGGCGATTCGGCCAAGGCGCCGGGCCTGGCCGACCACAGCAACTACAGCAAGCGCGCGATGGGCGAGGACATGGTGCAGCTGATGGTGACGCTGGGCGCGGGGCACTTCCAACTGTGCGGCCATGACCGCGGCGGGCGGGTCGCGCACCGCATGGCGCTGGACCATCCCCAGCGCGTGCGCAAGCTGTGCGTGATCGACATCGCGCCGACGCTGGACATGTACAACGCAACCGACATGGCGTTCGCGCGCTACTACTACCACTGGTTCCACCTGATCCAGCCGTCGCCGCTGCCCGAGTTCATGATCGGCCCGAACGCCCGCCAATACCTGCACGTCAAGCTGGGCGGGTGGGGCGCCACCGGGCTCGGCTACATCGAGCCGCAGGCGCTGGCCGAATACGAACGGTGCTTCTGCCGCGCGGAGTCCATCCACGCAGCCTGCGAGGACTACCGTGCCAGCGCCGGCATCGACCTCGACCACGACCGTGAAAGCCGCGCCCGCGGTGAGAAGGTGGCGCGCGACATGCTGGTGCTATGGGGCCGCAACGGCGTCGTCGAGAAATTGTTCAAGCCCGTCGAGCTCTGGCAGGCGCAATGCGCCGGGCGGGTAGAAGGCGAATGCCTGCCGGCCGGGCACTTCATCCCCGAGGAGCTGCACCAGGAAACGGCGCAGGCGCTGCGCGCGTTCTTCGCCTAGGCCGGCATCACCGGCGCAGCGATCACTTCAAACTGCGCCAGCCGCTTCGTCATCGCCAGCACTGCGGCGTCCTTGCTCAGCAGCATGCAGCGATGCGCCACGGCGAGGTCGATGAACTTCTGGTCGTCGGGATCCTTGCAGGTCACGGGCGCCTTGCCGGGCACGTCGACGATGCGCGCGTGCCGGTCGAAGCGCGCGAGCACGTCGCCCGCCTGCAATCGATAGAAATACAGCCGGGACTCGATGTGCGCATAGGCCAGGACGCGTTCGAGTTCGTCGCGCATCGGTGCCGTGGAAAGCCACTCCGCGCGGCCCTGCTCCAGGTGCTCGTGCAGCGCGCGCGTACGCACGTCCGAAAAGACGAACAGGTCCAGCACGATGTTGGTGTCAAGAACCAGTGTTGGCATCTTTCCTCGCCGATCCCCGGACCATGTCGAAGCGGAACAACCGGCACTCGATCGGGCCGTTCCACATCGGCACCCGCCGCGATTCCTTCAAACGCATGCGCGAAGGCAGCTTGAGGTCGGGCGTGAGCACCCACGCGGTCCAGCCCGGATAGTTCCTCTTCCAGTGCGCGGCCAGCTGGGTGAAGAAGTCGCCGCCGTCCTCGGTCTCGGCGCGCTCGCGCCCGCCCTGGCTGCGGCCGGCCACGCCCGCGGTCTCGATCCGCTCGCCGTAGGGCGGGTTCACCAGCATCACGCCCGGCGTATCGGAGGGCGGCATGCGCTGCAGCGCATCCCCGCCACGAAACTGGATGGCATCGGCCACGCCCGCGCGCTCGGCGTTGCGCTGCGCGAAATCGACCATGCGGAAGGCCACGTCGCTGCCGAACACGGGCGCCGTCGGCGGCCGCTGCTGCGCCTTCGCTTCCTCCCACAAGGCCTTCCACACGTGGGCCTGGTACGGCAGCAGCCGCTCGAAGCCGAAGCGGCGCAATTGCCCGGGCGCGATGTTGCAGGCGACTTGCGCCGCTTCGATGGCGATCGTGCCGCTGCCGCAGCACGGGTCGTACAGCGGTGCCGCGGCATCCCAGCCGCTGGCGGCGATCATCGCAGCGGCCAGCGTTTCCTTCAGCGGCGCCTCGCCCTTGTCCTCGCGCCAGCCGCGCTTGAACAGCGGCTCGCCCGAAGTGTCGATGTAGAGCGTCGCGTGCTCGCTCGTCAGGTGCGCGTAGATGCGCACGTGCGGCCACTGGGTGTCGACGCTGGGCCGCTCCCCGCTCTTGTGGCGGAACCGGTCGGCCACCGCGTCCTTGATCTTCAGGCCCGCGAAGTTCAGGCTTTTGAGCGGGCTGTGCTGCGCCGTCACCTCGACCTTGAAGGTTTCCTTGTTGGTGAACCAGATTTCCCAGGCCACCGCGCCAGCAGCCTCGTACAGGTCCTGCTCCGCGCGATAAGGCGTGTGCGACAACTGCACCAGCACGCGCTGCGCCAGGCGGCTGTGCAGGTTGATGCGCATCGCCTCGCGCCAGGAGGCGCGCAGCGTGATGCCGCCGCGGCCGGTGAGCAGGTCGTCGCCGGCCAGGCCCGTCAACCGGTGCACCTCGTCGGCCAGGAAGCCCTCGACGCCGGCGGCGCAGGGCAGGAACAGTTGCAGCTGGTTCAAGGGGACTTTCTCGGGCAGGCGCCTAGAGCGACCTGCGCAGGTTGGCGGGCGCGATGCGCAGCGCCTCGCGGTATTTGGCCACCGTGCGGCGCGCGCACTCGATGCCCTGCTCCTTGAGCATGTCGGAGATCTGGCTGTCCGACAGCGGCTTTTTCAGGCTCTCGGCGGCGACGAACTGTTTGATCAGGGCGCGCACGGCGGTGCTCGACGCGTTGCCGCCGGTTTCCGTGCCCAGGGCCGAGCCGAAGAAGTACTTGAGCTCGAAGGTGCCGTAAGGCGTGGCCATGTACTTGGCCGTGGTGACGCGGCTGATGGTGGACTCGTGCAGGCCCAGCTCGTCGGCGATCTCGCGCAGCACCAGCGGGCGCATCGCCAGCTCGCCGTGCACGAAGAAGTTGCGCTGGCGCTCGACGATGGCGTTGGACACGCGCAGGATGGTGTCGAAGCGCTGCTGGATGTTCTTGATGAACCAGCGCGCCTCCTGCAGCCGCTGCTGCAGCGCCTGGTAGCCCTCGCCCTTGTGCGACTTGAGCGCTCCCGCGTAGATGTCGTGCACCCGCAGCCGGGGCATGACGTCCGGGTTGAGCTGGACGCGAAAGCGCGGCTGGGGGCCGCGGCCGATCTTGGTCACCAGCACGTCGGGCACCACGATGTTGCGCTCCACGTCCACGAAGCGCCGCCCGGGCTTAGGCTCGAGCCGCGTGATGAGGCCGATGGCCGTGCGGACGTTCGCGTCGCTGTCGCCGGTGAGCTGCACGAGGCGCTTGATGTCGCGCCGGGCCAGCAGCTCCATCGGCTGCGCGCAGATGCGCAGCGCCGTGGCGCACGCTGCGGTCGTGTCGCCGCCCTCCTGCATCGCCTTGATCTGCAGCGACAGGCATTCGGCCAGCGAGCGAGCGCCGACCCCCACCGGTTCCAGATGGTGCAGCAGGCGCAGCGCCATCGTGAAGCGGTGCACCAGTTCTTCCTGCTGCTCCAGGTCCTGCGGCGCGAGGCCGGCCGCCAGCGACTCGATCGATTCGTCCAGGTAGCCGTCGTCGTTGAGCGACTCGATCAGGAACTTGAGCGCGCAGCTGTCCTCCTCGGACAGCCGCAGGCCCAGCGCCTGCCGGTGCAGGTGCGCCTGCAGCGACTCCTGCCCGCGGGCAAGCTCGGTGGCATCGAGCTCCTCGTCGCCGGAAAGGTTGTTCTTGCGCGGCGGCGCGTCGCCGCCCCACTCGCCGTCGTCGGGGATGACTTCCGTGCTGCCGTCGCCTTCCCAGTTCGGCGCTTCGGCATCGGGCGCGGCGCTCTCGGGCTCCGCGGCGGCGGTGCGCGTGTCGTCGGCAGCAGGGGACGACGAGTAGTCCGCGAACTCGGCTTCGCGCTCTTCCTGCGGCGGCGGCGCGTCCTCCTTGTCCAGGCCGAATTCCTCGCGCGGGGCCTCCTCCTGGTTCAGTTCCAGGAAGGGGTTGTCGTCGAGCATCTGCTCGACCTCCTGCGAGAGCTCGAGCGTGGACAGCTGCAGCAGGCGGATCGACTGCTGCAGCTGCGGCGTCAGCGCCAGGTGCTGGGAGACGCGAAGCGATAAGCCCTGCTTCATGGGTATGTGGCCCCCACGCTTGCGGCCAAGGCCGCTGCGCTGCCCCCCGAGGGGGCCTTCGCGCCTTGGGGCGGCCCGGCGGCGCTCAATACTGCAGCTTCCACCGTAGCCTCACATCCGGAAGTGCTCGCCGAGATAAACCCGACGCACGTCGGCGTTGTTGACGATCTCGGAAGGCGTGCCCTGGGCCAGCACGTTGCCGTCGCTGATGATGTAGGCGTGGTCGCAGATGCCCAGCGTCTCGCGCACGTTGTGGTCGGTGATCAGCACGCCGATGCCGCGCGACTTGAGGAAGCCGATGATCCGCTGGATCTCGATCACCGCGATCGGGTCGATGCCGGCGAACGGTTCGTCCAGCAGGATGAAGCGCGGCTGCGTGGCCAGGGCGCGGGCGATCTCGACGCGACGGCGCTCGCCGCCGGAGAGCGCCAGCGCCGGCGAGTCGCGCAGGTGGTCGACCCGCAAGTCCTGCAGCAGGGCCGTGAGGCGCTTGTCGATTTCCGCGCGCGACAGCGGCTTGCCGTCGGCGTCGCGCTGCAGCTCGAGCACGGCCCGCACGTTCTCCTCGACATTGAGCTTGCGGAAGATCGACGCTTCCTGAGGCAGGTACGACAGGCCCAGGCGCGAGCGGCGGTGGATGGGCATGTGCTCGACCGAGCGGCCGTCGATGGAGATCTCGCCCGCATCGGCGCGCACCAGCCCGACGATCATGTAGAACGACGTGGTCTTGCCCGCGCCGTTGGGGCCGAGCAAGCCGACGACCTCGCCCTTCGCGACATCGAGCGACACGTCCTTGACCACCTTGCGGCTGCCGTACGCCTTCTGCAGGTGGCGCGCCTGCAGCCGGCTCTGGCCGGGGGGCGGCGTGGTGTTGCGCCAGGCCGGCGCGGCCTCGCTCACTTCTTGCCTCCATCCGTGCTGCTGCTGGGGCGCAGCTGGGCCGGCGCGACAGGCACGGCCGCAGCCGCAGCCGCAGCCGAGGCCCCCGGCTTCGGCGAGAGCACCGCGCGCACCCGCCCGCCCGCAGCCGGGCTGGCCGGGCCGCCGTCGACGGTGAAGACGTCGGTCGTGTTGTCGTAGACGATCAGGCTGCCCGTCAGTTCGTCGGCCAGGCTGGCACCGCGGAAACGGCGCATCTCGGCGCGCTTGACGAACTTCACGCGGTCGGCCTTGCCGTCGTATTCGATGGTTTCGCCTTCGCCCTCGATGAACTCATCCACGCCTTCCCGCTTTTGACGGAAGAAGGCCAGCTTGCCCGGCTCGGCCGTCACCACGCCGTGCTGGTAGCCCTCGGCGTCCTGCCGCACGTCCACCCGGGCGCCGCGGATGATGATGGTTCCCTTCGTCACCACCACCCGGCCGGTGAACACGCTGACCTGCTTGAGGTCGTCGTAGCGCAGGGCATCGGCCTCGATGTTCATGGGTTTGCCCCTGTCCGCCCTCTCGGCATGGGCCGCGGCCCCGAAGAGCGCCAGGGCCAGCGAAAAAAGGAGGGAAGCGTAGCGATGTTTCATAGAGGCATGAATCTTGCTGTGCATTGTAGCCAGCCAAACGCAAAAAGCCCGCTGGGCGGGCTTTTTGCTAGGGCTCTGGGGAAAAGAATGCTCAGCGCGACTTGCGGGCTTCGGCGATCAGGTAATCGGTGACCTGCAGTGCGCGTTCCATGTTGCGAGCCAGGTCGCCGTCCGTGTAGTAGCGGCCGGCGATGCCCAGGGCGGGCACGCCCGAGACCTTGAACTGGTCCTGCAGCTGCGTGGCGCGCCGGGCCTTGGTGGAGACCGAAAAGGAGTTGTACAGCTCCCGGAATTTCGCCTTGTCCAGCCCCTGCTTTTCGACCCATTCGGCGATCTGGTCCTCGCGCTGCAGGGGGACCCTTTCGCTGTGGATGGCCTGGAACACCTTGTTGTGCACCGGCTCCAGCTTGCCCATGGCCTCCAGGGCGTAGAACAGCCGCTGCTGGGGCACGAAGTCGTCGCGAAAAGCCACCGGCACGCGCCTGACCACCACGTCCGCCGGCAACCGCTGGATCCAGGCATTGAGCCTGGGCTCGAAGGCGTTGCAGTGCGGGCAGCTGTACCAGAAGAACTCGATCACCTCGATCTTGCCGGGCGGCGCGTCGGTGTTGACGCGCTTGTCCAGCGTGACGTACTCCACCCCGTCCTCGGGCTTCTTGCCCTGCGCCCAGGCCATGCCGGGCAGGCCGAGGGCGGCCGTGGCCAGGACGCAGGCGGCGCCTGTGGAAAACTCGCGTCGATTCATCGTTTGTTCACTCCTTGGTGCAATGGGGTCAGAGGCCGGCTCAGCCGGAAGGTTCCGGTGGCGCCCCATGAATTGCGGCTAGCGCTGCACGCGGACCAGCGCGGTCTCGACACCGCTGGCCTCCAGCCTTTCCTTGCTGCGATCGGCCTCTTCCTTCTTGTCGAACGGACCCACCCGCACCCGGAACACCTGGCGGCCGGACTGTTCGCGCTCGGTCACCTTGGCCTCGACGCCCATCAGCGACAGCTTGGCGCGCTGGGCCTCGGCGTCCTCGGGCGTGCGGAAGGCGCCGGCCTGCACGAAATAGAAGAACGGATCGCTGCCCACCGCAGGCGAGCGCGCGGCGGCCAGGTCGCCCAGCGGGTCGGCCGACCGCGCCGCGGCTTTGGGCGCACTGGCGCCGGGCGTCACGGCAGGCGCGGGAATCGTCGCAACGGCCGGCGCCGGGGCAATCACGCCGGGCGCGGGCGCGAGCGGCTTGGCCGGGTTCTTGCCGTACAGGGGCGCGTTGGGGTCCCAGTCGCGGTTCTTGCGGACTTCGGCGGCGTCCTGTTCGGCCGTGCGGTTCTGGCCGCGGTTGAGGAAGGGGACCGGCACCTTGGTCACGTAGACGGCAACGGCGAGGGCCGCGGCCAGGCCCAGCACCACCCCGATGATGATGCCGACGATGACGGAGCCTGCCTGACTGTGTTTCACTGCTTTGTTTCCTGCCCGCGGGGGCTTACATCTTGCTCGGCGCGCTGACCCCCAGCACCGCCAGGCCATTGTGCAATACCTGCGCCGTGGCGGCGACCAGCGCCAGTCGCGCGTTGCGCACCGGCTCGTCCTCCACCAGGATGCGCTCGGCATCATAGTAGCTGTGGTAGGTGGCCGCCAGCTCGCGCAGGTAGAAGGTGACGTCGTGCGGCGCGAAGTCCACGGCGGCGTCGCGCAGCATCTCCGGGTACTTGGCCAGCTGCAGCATCAGGGCCAGCGCCTGCGGGCTTTGCAGCGGCGCGAGGTCGGCCTGCGCCAGCCGCGCGGCGTCGCCGCCCCAGGCTGCCAGCACCGAGCAGATGCGGGCGTGGGCGTACTGCACGTAATAGACCGGGTTGTCGTTGTTCTTCGCCACCGCCAGGTCGATGTCGAACGTGTATTCCGTATCCGCCTTGCGCGAGGCCAGGAAGAACCGCACCGCGTCCTTGCTGGTCCACTCGATCAGGTCGCGCAGCGTGACGTAGCTGCCCGCGCGCTTGGAGATCTTCACCTCCTCGCCGCCGCGCATCACCCGCACCATGGTGTGCAGCACGTAATCGGGGTAGCCCTGCGGGATGCCGACGTTGGCGGCCTGCAGCCCGGCGCGCACCCGCGCGATCGTGCCGTGGTGGTCGGTGCCCTGGATGTTCACGACCTTGGTGAAGCCGCGCTCCCACTTGTCGATGTGGTACGCGACGTCAGGGACGAAATAGGTGTAGCTGCCGTCGCCCTTGCGCATGACGCGGTCCTTGTCGTCGCCGTACTCGGTGGACTTCAGCCACAGCGCGCCGTCGTGCTCGTAGGTCTTGCCGGCCTCGCGCAGGCGCTGCACCACCGCGTCCACCTTGCCGCTGGTGTACAGGCCCGATTCGAGGAAGTAGTGGTCGAACTTGACCTCGAAGGCCTTCAGGTCCAGGTCCTGCTCGTGGCGCAGGTAGGCCACCGCGAACAGGCGGATGCCGTCCAGGTCGTCCACGTCGCCGCTGGCGGTGAACTCGCGGTCGTCGGCGCGCACGGTCTTTTTGGCGAGGAAGTCCTGCGCGATGTCGGCGATGTACTCGCCGTTGTAGGCCGATTCGGGCCATTCCGGATCGCCCGGCTTGAAACCCCTGGCGCGCAACTGCGTGCAGGTGGCCAGCGTGGCGATCTGCACGCCCGCGTCGTTGTAATAGAACTCGCGGTGCACGTCCCAGCCCTGCGTCTGGTACAGGTTGCAGATCGCGTCTCCCAGCGCGGCCTGGCGCGCATGGCCCAGGTGCAGCGGGCCGGTGGGGTTGGCGGAGACGAACTCCACCATCATGTGCTGTCCGTGGGCAGGCTGGCTGCCGAACGCCGCGCCGCCGGCCAGCACTTCCTTCACGACCTGCTGCTTGGCCTGGGCCTTGAGCTTGATGTTGAGGAAACCGGGGCCGGCGATGTCGATGGCCTCGACCCACTGGCGGAACGGCTGCGCCTCCAGCAGGCTGGCGCGCAGGCTTTCGGCCACCTGGCGCGGGTTCATCTTGAGCGGCTTGGCCAGCTGCATCGCGGCCGTGCAAGCCAGGTCCCCATGCGCGGCGACTTTGGGCGACTCGAACGCCGCCTTGTCGCCCGCGCCGGGTGACAGTTTGTCCAGCTCCGCAGCCAGGCTGCCGAGCAATTCTTGTTTGACGAGGAGCATCGGGCGATTTTACGGGGCGGGGCCGCGCGGGCCGCCCAAAGTCAGCCGTTGACCCCCCGGCCGCGTTAAGCTGGCATCCCCATCGCGGGATGACCCCCCAACCCTCCAGGAGAAAGCATGAAGAAGTTCGCAGCCCTGATGACCCTTGGCCTCGCAATGTCGGTCGGCAGCGCCCTCGCCGCCAGCCACGCCGGGGCGCCGATGAAAGCGGGTTCAGCCGCCGCGCCGGCCAAAGCGGCCGCGGCTCCCGCCTCCGCCCCCGCGATGACCAAGCAGCAGTCCAAGATGGGCGATTGCAACAAGGACGCCAAGGAAAAGAACCTCAAGGGCGACGAGCGCAAGGCGTTCATGAGCTCCTGCCTGAAGGGCCAGAGCGACGCCCAGAAGGCGCAGCAGGCCAAGATGAAGAGCTGCAACAAGGACGCCGGCGACAAGAAGCTCAAGGGCGACGAGCGCAAGAAGTTCATGAGCAGCTGCCTGTCGGCGTAAGCGACGACGCAGCCGGCCGCAAGGCCCACAAGTACAAAGCCCGCCTTCGGCGGGCTTTGTTATCTCCTCCGCCGCAGGCGTTATCCCTTGCTGCCGAAACCCCGGGCCAGGAACACCGCCGCGATCGGGATGATCGCGATGATGTGGGCCTGGATCATCACCCACTTGCGCGCGTCGGTGATCTGCGCGTCGCCGGGCAGCGCGCCGGTGGCCTTGAGCTCGCGGTTCCAGCGCCGGAACATGAGCGTGGGCTTGATCGACATCAGCGCCACCCCGATGAACATGCCCAGCTTGAGGTGCAGCAGCCAGTTGGTCCAGTACCAGCCGCCGCCCTTGATGCCCCAGTAGGTGCGCGCGAGCCCGCTTGCCAGCACCAGCACGGCGGCGATGCCGTAGATCATGTCCACCCGCACCAGCCGCTCGACCACGCGGGCGTTCATCCATTCGGAGCGGCAAATCGCGGCCTCGCTGGAGATGAACACCACCATCGTGAGGATGGCGAGGATGTGGATGTAGGCGAGGATGGCTTCGAGGGTCATCGGGTGGGTCCTAGGCTTTCCAGAAATCGGGCTGGCTGAAGTTGTGCTTGAGGAAATCGATCCACAGCCGCACCCGCAGGGGCAAGTGCTTGCGCTGCGGGAAAACGGCGTAGATGCCGTTGGGCGGCGCCGCGAATTCTGCCAGCACTTCCTTCAGGCGGCCGGTCGCGATCTCGCTTTCCACCTCCCAGGTGCTGCGCCAGGCGATGCCCCGGCCGTCCAGGCACCAGTCGTGCAGCACCTGGCCGTCGGAACAGTCGAGCGGTCCGCCCGGCTTGAGGTGAATGACCTCGTCGCCTTCGGCGCGCGGCACCCGGAAGGCCCAGCCGCGGGTTTGCGAAGCGTCGCTCGACAGCGTGAGGCAGTCGAACTTCACCAGCTCGTTCGGGTTCTGCGGCGTGCCGTGCCGCTTGAGGTAATCCGGCGTGGCGACGCACAGGCGCCGGTTGTCGGCCATGCGCACGCTCACCAATGACGAGTCGGGCAGGTCCCCCACGCGCACCGCGCAGTCGAAGCCTTCGCCCGCCAGGTCCACCACCCGGTCGCTGAGGTTGAGGGAAATGGTCACGTCCGCATGCAGCTCGCGGAACTTGGGCACCAGTGGCGCGACGTGCCGCCGCCCGAAACCGGCCGGCGCCGTGATGCGCAGGTGGCCGCTGGCCTTCACGCCGCCGGCGCTCACGCTCGCCTCGGCATTGGCGAGGTCGGCCAGCAGGCGCTGGCAATCTTCCAGGAAGGCGCTGCCCTCGTGCGTGAGCGTGATGCGGCGCGTGGTCCGCACCAGCAGCTTCACGCCCAGCCGCTCTTCCAGCGCATCGAGCCGGCGGCCCATGATGGCCGGCGCCACGCCCTCGGCCTTCGCCGCCGCCGTCAGGCTGCCCCGGGTGGACACCGAAACGAAGGATTCGAGCTGCTTGAGTTTGTCCATTCAGCCTCCGCCGAGCCGCCTCAAGGAGGCTGACACCCCCTCGGGGGGCAGCGAACTACACGAAGTGAGGAGCGCGGGGGCAAACATCGGCAGATTATGCGCACGCAAGTGTGTAATCGGGGAGCTTTTGGCCGCTATTGCGACGCGACGATCCCGCGCGCCTGGAGCGAGGCGATCGCGTCCGCGCGATAGCCCACCTCGGCCAGCAGCTCGACCGTGTGCTCTCCCAGCTTCGGTGGCTGCAGCCGCAGGCCGGGCCGCTCCCCGCCGAGCATCAAGGGCAACAGCGGCACCGTCGCGGCGCGGCCATCGGGCAGCGTCAGCGGCGCGAGGCCGCCGGTTCGCTTCAGGTGCTCGTCGTCGAAGAGCTCCTCGGGCTTGGTGATGGGCGCGAACGGCAGCCCGTTCTTCTCGAAGACCGCGGTGAGCTCGGCCGCGCTGTGGCCCGCGAGGCGCGAGCGCAGGATCGGCAGCATCCACTCGCGGGCGTTCACCCGGTCGTTGTTGGTCTTGAGGCGCGGATCGACGTAAAGGTCCGCGAAGCCGAAGGCGTCGCAGAACAGCTTCCACTGCGTATCGCTCACCGCCGCCAGGAAGATCTGCCCGCCGTCCTTCACCGTGAACACGTCGTACACCGCCCACGCGGAGATGCGGCCGGGCATCGGCGCGGCCGGCTTGCCGGTGACCGCGAACTGCATCATGTGCTGCGCCACCAGGAACACGTTGTTCTCGAACAGGGCGCTCTGCACCTCCTGCCCCTTGCCCGTCTGCGCGCGCTGCATCAGCGCGGCCATCGCGCCGATCGCGCCGAACATGCCGCCCATGATGTCGTTGACGCTGGTGCCCGCCCGCAGCGGGTCGCCGGGGCGGCCCGTCATGTAGGCCAGGCCGCCCATCATCTGCACCACTTCATCGTGCGCGGTGCGGTGGTCGTCGGGGCCGGGCAGGAAGCCCTTGTGGCTGACGTAGATCAGCCGCTCGTCGAGCTTGCTCAGCGCCGCGTAGTCCAGCCCGAGCTTGGCCATGGTGCCGGGCTTGAAGTTCTCGCTGACGATGTCGGCGGTGGCGATCAGCTTGAGCGCGGCTTCGATGCCCTCGGGCTGCCGCAAGTCCAGCGCGATGCTTTTCTTGTTGCGGTTGAAGAGCGGAAAGAAGCCCGCGCCGGAGCCGAGCAGGTGGCGCGTGCTGTCACCGGCAACCGGCTCGACCTTGATCACTTCGGCCCCCAGGTCCGCGAGCACCATCCCGCAGGTGGGGCCCATGACCATGTGGGTGAATTCGACGACGCGGATGCCTGCGAGCGGCAGTGTGTTCATCCGCCGATTCTGTCACTCCGCCCCGGAGGGAAGCGGGCCGCCGACGCCGGGGGGCGATCAGAGTCCCATCGCCTGTCCCTGCGCGGGCGAAGTGACCGGAGTCCGCGGGCGGCCCCGCGGGAGCAGGAACAGGATCTTCAGCCGCATGCCGGGTGCCGATTCGGTCCACACGGTACCGCCGTGCGCCTCGATGATGGAGCGGCAGATCGACAGGCCCAGTCCGGCGCCACGCCGGTCCTCGCGGCCGGCTTGCCAGAAGGGCTGGAACAGCCGCTCCAGGTCCTCGGCCGGCACAGCCGGGCCGCTGTTGGCGATGCTGAACAGCACCGCGCCCGGCGCCGGCTCGGCCCGCAGCACGACCCTGCCGCCCGGCTCGGTGAACTTGAGGGCGTTGTCCAGCAGGTTGCCGAACACCCGCATCATGCGATTCAGGTCCACGTGGATCGTGGGCAGGTCACTCTCGTGCTGCAACTCCAGCTGCAACCCGGCTTCATTGAACAGCGGGGCCGCCTGCTGGGCTGCCATGGAAAGCAATCCAGCAGCCTGCACCGGCTCCAGCTTGAGCATGGTGCCGCCCGACCGGACGACCGAGATGGCCAGCAGGTCGTCCACCAGCCCGGCCATGCGCTGAACCGTCTCCACGATGGAAGCGGCCGCCGCGACGCACTCCTGCGCGTCGGGCATGCGGGCCGCTTTCTGTTCCAGCAGCGCCGCCCGCATCGAGATGTTGTTCAGCGGGTTGCGCAGGTCGTGCGCCACCACGGCCAGGATGTGCTCGCGGTCCCGGACGGCCGCACGCAGCTGCTCCTGCGTACGTACCAGCGCAGTCACGTCCTGGTTCACGGCCACCGCCCCGGTGATCTCCCCGCCCTTGCCGCGGATCGGCGCGGCCCAGTTCAGCACTGTCTTGAAGGTGCCGTCGAAGCACTGGATACGGATCAACTCGCTGCGCGACGTCTGGCCGCTCTGCACCGCGCGGACGACGGCCCAATCGCCTGCCGCGAGCGGCTCGCCGGTGTCGGCCCACCAGCCCTTGTATTCGCCGAATTCCGCCGGGCCCACGTGCCGCAGGCCTTCCCAGATGCGGTGGCCCGCCGGGTTGCCGTGCGTAATGTGACCCTGGCTGTCGGTGACATACAGCCCCACCGGCAGCAGCTCGAATGCGGTGCGGAACAGTGTCTCGCTCTGCTGGAGCTTGTGCTGCGCCTCGTACGGCTCGGTGATGTCCTCGTTGACGCAGATGGCGCCGGCGATTTGGCCCTGCGCATCGTGCAGGGGCGCCGCGGAGTTGATGATGGTCTTGAAGGTACCGTCGAAGCACTGGATGCGCACCAGCTCGCCGACAGACGTCTCGCCTTTCGCCAGCGCCCTGGCCAGCGCCCACCGGTCGGCGGCGATCGGCTCGCCACTGTCGGCCCACCAGCCCTTGTAGACGCCATAGTTCTGCGGCCCGACGTGGCGGGCGCCGCCCCAGATCCTGCGCCCGGCTTCGTTGCCGCGCACGATCATGCCTTCGCGATCCGTGATCCACACGCCCACGGGCAGCAGTTCGAAGATGCCCGCGAGCGTCCGCTCGCTCGCATGCGCCTGCTGCTCCAGCTGTTTGCGCGCGCTGATATCGCGCACGAAGGCCTGCCACTGGCCGTTGGGCAGGATGTTCGCGCTGACCTCCACCGGCACCCAGTGGCCGTCCTTGTGGCGCAGCACCCATTCCTCGACGTGGGTACGGCCCTCGAGCATCGCCCGCTTGGAGGCCTCCAGCCGCATCGCGTCGCCCTCGGGGATCAGCTCGAGGATGGTCTTGCCCAGGATCTCGCCCGTCTCCATGCCGAGCATGCGACAGCCGGCCTGGTTGACGTAGATGTAGCGACCATGCATGTCCGCGACGAACACGCCTTCGGGGGCGGCTTCCAGCAGGGCTCGGGTGTCGGGCTCGCGCAGGGGTGGACGGTGTGGCATGGGCGCACGGCGGCAACGGCGAATACCTAAAAATATAGGCCGCGGCTCGTGCCTGGAGTCGAGCCGGGCTTGTGCCAGATCAAGCGCGCTCCAGTCGATTCGGGCGCAAGCGCCCCGACATGCGCATCCGCAAGTTCGCGCAACTCGACAGTGGCCGAACCCCGGACTTGATCCGGGGCGGCATACCTTTTACTCTGCCTTGAAGCCCGACGCCTTGATCGGCGTCTCCCACTTCTTGAGGTGCTCGGCCTGCGTGACGGCCAGCTGCGGGCCGGGCGCGTGGTTGGGCACCAAGCCGAAGCCGTAGATGCGCTCCTGGATTTCCGGCGCCTTCAGCGCGTCGGCCACCGCGCGGTCGATGCGCGCCACCAGGTCGGCCGGCATGCCGGGCGGGCCGTACAGGCCGAAGAAAGCGTCGGCCGTGCTGGCGATGCCCTGCTCCTTCAACGTCGGCACGTCCGGCAGCGCGCGGTTGCGCGCCTCGCCCGTCACCGCGAGGATGCGCACCTTGCCGGCCTTGTGGTGCTCGATCGTCTCGGACGCGGTATCGACCATCAGCGGCACCTGCCCGCCGATCAGGTCCTGCGCGGCGGGCGCGCCGCCCTTGTACGCGATGTGCGTCAGCGGCACGCCCGCTGCTTGGCTCAGGAGCATGCCCGCGAAGTGCGGCACCGTGCCCGCGCCGGAGGTGGCGTAGTTGGCCTTGGCGGGGTTGGCCTTCATCCAGGCCAGCACCGACTTGAGGTCGCCGGCCGGCGCGCCGGGCCCCGCCGTCACCGCGAAATCGAAAGTGACGATGCGCGAGATCGGCGTGAAATCCTTGATCGGGTCGTACTGGAGCGTGTAGAGCCAGGGCGCGATCACCATCGCCCCGCTGGGCGAGAGGACCAGGTTCTGGCCATCGGGCGCCATGCGCTTGAGTTCACCGAGGATGAGCCGGCCCGCCGCGCCGGGCTTGTTGTCCACGACGACGTTCTGACCGAGCGAGGCCTTCATCTTCTCGGCGAGCACGCGCGCGATCGTGTCGGCCGAGCCGCCGGGCGGAAAGCCGATCCAGATCTTCATCGTGCGCTCCTGCGCCACGACGGCGGGGGCGGTGAGGGTGGCGGCGGCGAGGGCGGTGAATTGGCGGCGTTGCATGGCGGCTCCTTCTTGAAGCGGTTAAATTTATCGGTAGGCATGCCAACTCGCCATCAGGGCGGACCCGGGCAGAGCCAAAAGTACCAACAGGAGCCCTCCCCATGACCGTCATCGACGTCCACACCCACATGTTCACCACCAAGTGGCTCGAACTGCTGAAACAGGAGGGCGGCCAGTACAACATCCAGACCCGGCCGGACGGCCAGAAGGAGATCTTCCGCGGCAACACGCCGGTGGTGCTGCCGCAGAAGGGCCACTTCGACTGGGATTTGCGCATCGAGCACATGGACAAGGCGGGCATCGACATCTCGGTGTGCTCGCTGACCTGCCCCAACGTGTACTGGGGCGGCGAGGAGGTGAGCGTGCGGGCCGCGCGCGAAGCCAACGACAACTTCGCCGAGGCCCAGGCGCGCTTTCCCGACCGCATCCGCTGGTTCACCTCGTTGCCGTGGGAGTACCCGCAGCGCGCCGTCGAGGAGCTGGAGCGCAGTTGCGCCAAGGGCGCCGCCGGGGTGATGGTGCTGGCCAACGTGGCGGGCAAGAGCCTGACCGACCCGATGTTCGCGCCGATCTGGGCCGAGATCGACAAGCGCGCGCTACCCGTGCTGGTGCACCCCACCGACCCGCCTGGCGTGGACTATATGGACATGACCAAGTTCGATTTGAGCTGGAGCGTCGGCTTCATGATGGACACCACGCTGGCCATCACGCGCATGATCTTCGAGGGCTTCTTCGACCAGTACCCGAACATGAAGGTGATCGCCTCGCACGGCGGCGGCACCCTGCCCTACCTGGTGGGCCGCTTCGAGAAGGGCGACGAGGTGGAACTGGCCTCACGCCGGCAGATGAAGCGCAAGCCCACCGACTACCTGCGCCATATCTATTACGACAGCATCACGTACGACGTGAGGAGCCTGAAGTACCTGATCTCGATCGTCGGCGAGGACCATGTGATGCTGGGCACCGACTGGCCGCATTGGGTGCACGACACGAAAGGGGCGTTTGCCAACACCGAGCAACTGCCGGAAGCACAGATGAAGGCGGTGCGTGCAGGGAATGCAGTGAGGGTGTTTGGGCTTTAGGGATGGCCTCTGAAACGCTTCACACTGTGCGTTGCCCATGGACGCGCAGTCCTTTTCGGACATCGCTTGTTTAGGCCAATGCGCTAGAACTCTTGGTGCCGGTAGACGGCGCTCAGAACATCGTGCAATTCTTTAGGGATCTCGGATTGCCAAAATGTTCGCGCCAGAAGCGCTGGATTCATGGAGACGCCAAATTCGTCCTGAGCCCACTTCGAAACCAGGGACAGTGCTGCCTTTCCAGATATCAGACTTAGCTTGCCCTCTAGATCAACCCAACGCTCACCCATGTAATCTCGTGCCGCTCTGTTCGCCCCCTTCGTCCCGAGCGATCGATTGTCCAACAAGAACTCGTTGGATATCGCATCAAAGGCGTCGTTGTACAGGCTACGCGCAATTCTCTCAAGCTCGATCTCTATCTCACTGACACTGGGAATCTTTGTCCTCCTTCCAGCACGTGTATCAATGGCACGCTGAATAACAGATGGAACGAGAAGGTAGTTCTCAATCTCCTTGCGCCTCCAAATATGGAGCTTGACACCACTGCGAGCGGCCAATGCCAATCGCTCCGCCTTTTGCGTAGGCGTGTGATAGTCGGAATCCAGTAAACAGTAGACTGATATGCGATCTCCAACAGAGTTCCGCAGGAGCATCGATGAACCGACTGCATATGGAAATCCATTCCAGCCACCAATTGACATGTACGGGACGATGGCCAATCCGTCAGCATCGTCCGGATACATCACATCAAAGAAGTCGGACAGCAGACGGAAGTCGTTACCCTCTACAAGCAGGCTGCGCTTTGCGTGCCAGAGGCGCGCCAGTTGTAGGTTGTGCGCGCTCCCCACGCTATCCAGCACCTGTTGAGCGGCTGCGAATGAAGACGCGAAGGTAGAAATCGAGTTGGCTCTATCCAAAATCAAGATGTCCTCGGCGTCCACCTCAGACATGATCTCTACAGAGTGCGTCGTCACGACGATTTGCCGACGGCGCTGCCTAAGATGTCGGATCAGCCGGCGTTGTAGGTCTGGGTGCATGTAAACATCAGGTTCGTCGAGGATCACTGTTGAATCCAGATCCACTCGCGCCAAAAACCACATGGTCTGCAGCCACATCTGAAGACCATGGCCCATGGTGGCCACTTCGGCGATGTAGTCATCGTTACGCACAAGCAGCGTCAACGGCTTGCCAGGCGAACCGCCGTACCCGCCCAGTTCTCGAACCTGTAGACCCTGCCAAGTGTCCTCGGCCATTTGCTTGAACACCTCGACTTGGGCTGGGAACAAGTTGAGCTGATTCCGAAAGTGTTTTGACGCCAAAGACGAAGATAAATTGCGCTTCACATAATCCGGCCCAAGTACGACTTCGTTGCGTTCCAACGGTCCCACCTGCGGCATGATTTCAACGCGATCGAGCAAGACTTCCTTTGCTCGCGACCGGGTCTTCGCCACATGATGTGTCGGGTCAAACAGGACCGCGTGGATCGCGCCCTCAGCACCGACATATATCTTCAGGTAGGCACCTGATTCAAACTTGGCGGTTATTGTTGAGGGGCCGGCACCATATCGGTGAAACAAGTTCTCGGTGTTGAACTCCATCCCTTCAATAGAGGGAGAGACACCAACTTCGCGTAAAGGGCGTCCCGTCCAATTGGGGGGATTGCGAATGCCAAGTGTCAAGAACCTGGACGAAGCTATCGAAACCAATCGGAGTGCGTCCACGAGCGTTGACTTTCCTGCATTGTTCTTGCCAACAACGACACTGCAGGCGCGCAGTGGAATCGTGTGATCTTCGAAGCATCGAAAATTCTGTAGTCTCAGTTCCGTCAGCATTGCCACCCCGTTCAATTGTTTGTTTGCAGAGCTTGCCGTCCACCCGCGATCCGTGCAGTATCAATATTGGACTTTAGAACGGTCGCCCTTCCTGTTGCGGCCCCCTATCGTGGCAGGAAGCTGGAGCGCCGCCGACACGGAATCCGCAAGCACTACACCGATGACCACCAGCATCTCAGCTGTATTCGTCAACCATTCATCCTGCATCCCCTCGTTACGGCCGTTTAGTACGGCCTACGGAGCAAGTGCTTCCCCAAATCTCCCCGCGCCGCTGACCGCAATCACAAGCCTTTGCGTCGCCCTCGTAGCCGCCACATAAAACAGCTTCGCCTCGTCCGCAACATCCTCGCCTTCCTCCGGCATCTGCCCCACGCCGGCCAGCGCCACCACGGGAAACTCCAGGCCCTTGCTGGCGTGCATGGTCATGATCTTGATGGTATTGGCTAACGGATCGAAATCGCCAGAGCGCACACGCACGCTGTGCGGCAAGCCCTTCGTCTTGAGGGCGCGCGCGCATTCCTCCATGACGGCATGCCGCCGGCAGACGATGGCCATGTCGCCCCAGGCATGGCCCTCCTGGTGGGCACTGGCCAACAGTTCCGCGATCTTGAATGCTTCGTCTCGCAAGCTGGGTAGCCGCACGATCAGGGGCGCCGGGCCTTCGCGTCCGCAACTCACCGGCTGGACCAGGGGCGTTCCGTCCTCGTCCTGTGCCTCCGGCGTCAGGAACTCAGCCGCCACAAGATTGGCCGTCTGCAGGATCTGCTTGGTGTTCCGGTAGTTGATCTTCAGGATGGTGGTGCGGCCCGCGGCCTGGATGCCGACGCTGCGGAAGCTGAACTTTAGCGCCTTTGACTTTCCATAGATGCTCTGCGCGTGGTCGTAAAGGACCAACAGGCTGTTTGTGGTGGCGTCGACCATCTGGACCAGGAGCTTGAACCACTCAGGCTGGAAGTCGTGGCCTTCATCGATCAGTACGGCCTGGTATTGGCCCGATGGAATCTGGTTTCTCTCAACGCCGCGGATCACGTTGTCGACCATTTGGTCGAACATGTTCGGGCCCTGCGCGGGAATCGTCTGACCGAACGTCTTGAGTTGCTGGCGGCACCACTTGTGGAAGTGGCGCACGTGCACGCGATCAGTCAGGCCCTTCGCAACGAACATCGATTCGAGCTTCACCGCCAGCGGCTCGTTGTAGCAAAGCACCAGCACCGGCTTGGTGGCCGAAGCCTTTGCCAGAAATTCTGCGCGGTACCCGAGGATCATGGTCTTGCCTGAGCCGGCCACGCCATGAATCACGCGATGGCCCTCGCCCAGGCTTCGGGCTAGCTGCTCCTGCTGGATGTCCATCACGCGCATGATGTCCGGCAAGTCATCGGTGCCTTCAGACGATCCAAACAAGCCCGTTTGGGTGGGCACGCGAATTTCAGGGAACATGATCCAGCGCACGCGCTCGAGCTGGGGCAAGGACATGACCTTGCCGAATGCGTGCGGGAACATCTGCCAAAGCCGTTGCTGAAATACCTCCGCATCGACTGCTTCCGTCATCTCGTCCTGGCAGATCACGTAGTGCGGCTCGATGGCCTCGCCCAAGCCTGCGGAGTCGAATTGCTTGCGGTGGATGCGAGTGAAGACTACGCCGTGACCCCAGGGGAACGCGAGCTTTCCCTGGTGCGGGCCATCGGGCTGGACCAATTGCGAATCTCGCTCAAGTGCATTCACCACCTGAATCGCGCAGTGCCGCGCCTGTGCCAGCGGGTTCATCAAGACCTTGGTCTGGCGGTCGGGCGCAATCTCCCAATACTGCTTGGTGGCCTTCTTGATGGTGTCGAGCCGCCAGTCCTTGGTCTCCAGGATCAGCAGACCGCGGCGCGGATGGATGATGACGAAATCAGGGTGCGTCTGCTTCGGCCCGACAGGCACGTCGTACCAGAGCAGGTAGTCGTCGTCGAGCTTTTCCTCCAGGCGCTCGGCCAGCCGCTTTTCGCCGGACGTCATGCGGGATACGCACGCGCCCAACGCCGGAATGAGTACAGCCACTGTCACCGCCCCCTGTTTGTATTGCCCCGGATGATCGTCGGATGCTCACCCATTGGCAAGCATGCCAACAACGCGCTTCTTGACGGAAAGCAGCACTTCTTCTAAATTTGAGCCCAACGGTGACTCGTAAGGGTCACGGACCTAAAAGCACACCAGCTCGTGGTCTGCCGCTCGGCGTAAGCCGCCGGCCGCGTTCGGAGATTTTGTGTCCCCTGAACGCTAAGCACCTCGATGAGATCGAGGCTTATCGTTTCACTGGAGCCACCAATGAAGTCTTCGACACGCGCGCGCGAACGCGCCTTCTCTCTACAAAACGGGTTGTGCTACTACTGCGGTCGCCCCATGGCGCCGTCGAGTGAGTGGCCGCGCAGGTTCGCCTGCACAGCGGAGCATCTCATCGCGAGGTGCGCCGGCGGTGGCAATGGACCTGAAAACATTGTCGCGGCTCACGCGTTTTGCAACCGCGTTCGTCACGCCCGCAAGAATCCTATGTCGCTCTCCAAATACAAGCAGCACGTCCAAAAACGCGTTGCTGCCGGCAGATGGCTTCGCATCTAGGCTACAAGGGTCACGTTCAAGCCCGCAGCAGCCGCGGCAAAGCCTTGCCACGCGGGCCATTCGGGAACAGCACGCGCGCGAGCCGGTCGGGCTCCAGCGCGAAGCTTTCGGCACAGGCCGCCGCCACCAGCGCGTCGAGCGCCAGGGTCGGCTTGAGGTCGCGCCCTTCATGCAGGTTCGCGGGCGCGAGCCCCGGCCAGTCGGCGACGATGCGGCCGCCCTGCACGGCGCCGCCCGCCAGCATGGCCACGGCGCCGGTGCCGTGATCCGTGCCGCCGGTGCCATTGGCCGCCACGGTGCGCCCGAACTCGGTGGCCACCAGGATCACCGTCTGGCCCCATGCGCCGCCCAGTCCCTCGTGCAGTCCCGCAATCAGACCGTCCAGCCCCTTCAGCTGGTTGGCGAGGCGCGCATTCTGCCCACTGTGCGTGTCCCAGCCGCTGGTCTCGATCATCGCGATGCGCGGGCCGTCGGCGCGCGCCAGGAAGCCCGCCGCCATCCGGCCCAGCGTGGCCGGGTCCTGCCGGTTGCTGCCTCCCCCCTTGTCCCCCGCCATGCCGCGCGCTTCGAGGGCAGACGACCAGAGCGCGTGCAGTTGCATGTCGTTCGCATAGAGCTGCTCCACGCGCATCATCAGGTCGTCGTTCGCCTGCGGCAGCGCCGAGGGTGCGTAAGACGTGACTTCCACCGCGCCTCGCATCGCCATCGGCACGGCGGGCGAAAAGGCGATCGCCTGTTTGCCGCCCCGCGGCAGCATGCCGACCAGCCGGTTCATCCAGCCGTCCTTGAGCTGGTAGGGCGCGCTGCCGCCGGTCTCCAGCACGTTCTGGCCGTCGAAGTGCGAGCGGTCGCGGTAGGGCGATGCCACCGCGTGGAAGAAGCTGGCGTGCCCGGCGGCGTACAGGTCGCGAAGCTTCACCAGCGAGGGATGCAGCGCGAAGGTGCCGTCCAGCTTCAAAGCCGCGGCGGGATCGACCGCAAGCGCGCCGCGCAGGCCGGCATAGGCCGGCTCCGCATAGGGCACGAGGGTATCGAGCCCGTCGGCCGCGCCGCGCTGGATGATGAAGATGAAGCGCCGCTCGGTGGCGGCCTGCGCGAACAGCACGCGCGATATGGCAAGCAGCGCGGCGGCGCCCAGGAAGCTGCGTCGATCGAGGCCCATGCTTACCTCCTCAGGAACTCGGGGGACACCAGCAGCAGCGCGAGCGCGGTGCCACCACTTTCGGCGCGTGCAATGGCGCCCGCCGTCGCGGAGCTCAACGCATCGCCGGGCAGCACGCGCGGCGCAAGCGCCCGCGCGTCGATGGCGGCGTCGCCCACCTGCGCAGCGATGCGCTGTGCCACTTCGACGCGGCGCAGCAAGGCATCGGGCGCGGCCCACCGGCCGGCGATGTCGTCATACCCGGCCGGCGAACCGGGCCGCCAGACCGGCTGGCCAAGCTGGTTCATCAGGTTGGTAGCCTGCATCGGGGGCACCTCACGCCGCCCGAGGGCCCGCAAGCTCGAGACGGCCCACTCCCAAGGCGTCTTGAACTTGGCTGCCGTGGGCTGCCATGCCTCGCGCGCCGCGATCAATTCACGATAGACGCTGGGCAGGTCGCCGCCGGTGCGCCCGAAGGTATCGGCCAATCGCTGCACCAGCGCGGGCGGCGGGTCGTCCGCGACGAAGTGGCGCGCCAACTTGGTGGCGATGTGCCGGGCGGTCGCGGGCGAGGTGGCCAGGTCGTGGATGATCGCGCGCGCCTGCTGCTCGCCGCCGTCGGCATAACCGCGCCCCAGCACCGTGCGCGCACCCGGCTCGTGCAACGCAGGCACGAACCGGAACGTGGCCGCAGTGTCAGCGCGCTGGTCGCCGGGCAAGGTCCAGCCCGTCAGGGCACGCGCGAACTCGGTCACGTCCTGCTGCGTGTAGCCGCTGCGCACGCCCAGCGTGTGCAACTCCATGATTTCGCGCGCCAGGTTTTCATTGAGGCCGCGCGGGCGCTGCTGCCGCTCCTGGGCGCGCTGGGCAGCCGCGCTGCCGGGACCGATCGACTGCGCCTGGTCCAGGTACAGCAGCATCGCCGGATGGCGGACGACGGCCAGCAGCAGGTCCTCGAAGCGGCCCATCACATTCGGGCGGATGGCGTCGGCCTCGAAGCCGCCGGCCAGCCCGACGATCAGCAGCTTGTCCACCGATACCGCGAAGTGGTTGGACCAGAAGTGCACCAGCCGTTCCACGAACGGCGCGGGGTTGTGCAGCGCGCTGCTGGCGCGCGCACCCACGGCCGCCACGTACTCGTCGCGCCCCTTGCGCAGATACGCCTCGCGGATGCCGGCGCGCTGGCCCTCCGGCGCCCGCCGCACCGCGCGCTGCTGCTCGAGCCAAACCTCCACCAAGGCGGGCGTGCGCGGCATCAACTTCCAAGGCGCAGGGAGTGCATCGTAGCTGTCGAGTTGCGACAGCAACCAGCGCTGCGGGTCGGTGGGCGCGGCCTCGTCGGGTCGCGCGCCGAGGCCGAAGCGGTTCAGGGCGATTGCTGAGGCACTCATGGTGGCTGCGATTTTGATCCGGGCAGCGTTTGGAGACGTTGCTACTGTGTGTCTGGCGCGTAAAGACGGTGGGGCTGCGTGCCTACAGGCAAGTAGGCAGTGCCTGACGACGCAACGGCCAATACCAGTCTAAAAGCGAGGGGAGGCCGCGCCGTGTGGCCATCACACAATTGAAAGGTACTCCCAGATGTCAGCCAACAAGAGCCCCGGCAACCAGCGCCGCGACGATGGAAGCAAGCAGGGAAACGAACAGAACTCGGAAAAGCACGGGTCCACGCAGCTGGACGAGGCCTCGAAGCAGCAGGGCGGCAAAGGCGCGCAACACGAGCAGGCCGGCAGCACGCAGCGCGGCCGGGGGCGCACTGGCACTGACTCCGGCGGCGGCAAGTCTTAGTCCGGTACGGACGACATCGATCGACGGCGTCACGATCTGCACGCCCTGCGCTCTTGCCAGCCGTTTCATGCGGCGCCCTACTCCACCAGGTGCAGCATCGAAATCTTCGAGGCTTCGCGCCGCCAGAGCGCATAGCACTCCTGCAGCGCGATGCGCGCCATCTCCGGCTCGCGATCGCGCAGCGCCTGCAGCACGGCGTCGTGGGCGTCGACGCTGCGGTCGAAGGCGCCCTGCACCATCGAAAGCACGCGCATCCGGTTCAGCAGCACGGCGCGGATCACGCGCGCCATGCCGTCGATGAGGATGCTGAGGACGGGGTTGTGGCAGGCTCGCGCCAGCCCGGCGTGGAACTCGAACTGGCCGTCGACGAACTCGTGGATGCCGGAGACCTGCTTTAGGCGCTTGACGGACTGTTCCAGCAGGTCGATGTCGGCGCTGTCGGCGTGGATCGCCGCGTTGCTGACCATCTCCAGGCCAATCATTTCCATCGCCTTTTGCATCTGGTCGATGGAGACGAAGCCCAGCTTCAGGCCTACCTCGAAATAAAGCTGGAGGAACTGCGAGTTCGGCAGGGCCAGGTAGGTGCCGCTGCCCTGGCGGCGCTGCACGAACCCCATGGTTTCGAGCATGGTGAGGCGCTCGCGCACCGTGGGACGCTGCACGCCCAGGATTTCGGAGAGATCGCGCTCGGTCGGCAGCCGGATGCGGCCGCTGGCGTCGGCCTTCGTCCGCATCGCTATCTCGATGATCCGCGCCAGGAGATCGTCAGCCTCGTCGTTCATGAGGCTATGGTATGCGGGTAATGCGCCTTGTTGCAGCTTTGTCATCTACGGCGATGGCCGTTCTCGCGGCGCGGTGCTTGCGCCCAACGTGTGCATGGACGGCGCCAACAGCGGATAGAGGCTCGCGAACACGGAAAACTGGCGATCGTACAACGCCCGGCGCTCCGGCGTGCCCGGCTTGATGTACTGCGAGGCGACCTGGATGGTGGGCAGCGCGGGATCGTCCAGGCCGCTGTAGCGCCGGCTGGCGATGCCGCCCAGCAGGGCGGCGCCCAGCGCGCTGGCATCCGTGAACTCGGCCATGCCGTATTCCAGCTGCAGTACATCGGCCTTGATCTGCGCCCAGAACCGGCTGTGCGCGCCGCCGCCGACGCCCACCAGCTTGGCGGGGTGCCAGTTCCATTGCGCTTCGGCGCGCTGCAGGATCTGGCGCAGGCCGAACGCGGCGCCCTCGAACACCGCACGCACCATGTCGGCGCGGGTGTGCGACAGGCGCAGGCCGATCCACGCGGCGCTGGCCTCCGCATCCCAGATCGGGCTGCGCTCGCCTGCCAGGTAGGGCAGGAACACGACTCCGTTCGAGCCGGGGACCGATTCCTGCGCCATGCGCTCCAGTTCCGGCAGCGAACGCACCTCCGGCCAGACCTTGCTTTGCAGCCAGCCGAAGCACCCGCCCAGCGTGGACATGGCGCCATGGGCCAGCCAGCGGCCCGGCAGGATGTGATAGCGGTTGAGGAAGCACGAATCGAAGTCGGGCCGGTCCAGGCAGAACGTGATCACGCCCGAGGTCCCGACGGATTCGAAAGCCTCGCCGTTCTCGCGCATGCCGATGGCGAACGCCGCGGCGACGGTGTCGGCCACGCCCAGGGAGACGGGGGTGCCGGACGCCAGGCCGGTGCGCTCCGACGCGGCACTGGTGATGCCGCCCAGCAGCTCCGCCCCCGAGCGCAGGGGCGGCACCAGCTCCTGCTCCACGTTCCACAGGCGCAGCAAGTCGGCCGAGAGGCAAGGCCGCGGCGCGCGCACATCCATCAGCCCCGAATACGAGGCCTGCGTCGGGTCGAGCCCCAGCACGCCCGTGAGGCGCAGCCCCAGGAAGCCATTGAGCATGCAGACCTTGCGCACGCGCTGCCAAAGGGTCGGCTCGTGACGCTGCAGCCACAGCAGGTTGGCGGCCCAGCATGTCGAGGGGCTGGCGCGATTGCCCGTGCGGCCCTGGTAGGCCACCGCATCGCTGCCCGTCACCTCGTGCACCAGTTCGTCGGCGCGGCCGTCGAGGTAGACGATGCCCGGCCGCAGCGGCGTTCCGTCCGCGTCCAGCACCACCGTCGTCGGGCAGGTCGTGGACAGGCCGATCGCCGCGGCGGGACCCACCCGGGCTGTCACTTCCCGGATGGCTTCGGTCACCAGCTCCCAGTAGCGCTCCAGGTCGATCTCGACCCACAGGGGGAACGGCGTGATCACCGGCACCGAGCGCTGGGCCTTGCCCAGCAGCTTGCCCGCGCCGTCGAAGGCGCAGACCTTGATGGAACTGGTTCCGGCGTCGATGCCGAGCAGCACGTCAGTCATTGTGGATCGCCACCTTGAGCGCCCGTCCGCTGCCGGCCTCGTCGAACGCGGCCAGCGAATCCGCCACCTCGTACCGGTGCGTGATCAGCGAGCCGGCATCGATCTGGCCGGAGGCGAGCATGTTCAGCGCCAGCTCGTAGTCGCGCCGGCTGAGCGCGCTCGCGCCCGTCACCACGATCTCGCCGTAGTGAATGAGGTTGACGTCGATGGTGGACGTGTCACCGGCGGAAAAGCCCGCGAACAGGTTCACGCGGCCGCCGCGGCGCACCAGGGTCAGTGCTTCGTTCGCCAGTTGCGGCACGCCGATGGCGAGGATCACCACGTCGGCGCCGAGCCCGTCGGTGCGGGCCTTCACGAAATCGGCGAGCGAGCCGCCGGTCGGGTCGAAGACGTGGTTCACGCCCCGCTCCGCCGCGGCCTGGCGGCGTGCGGCATTGGGCTCGCTCACGATCACCTGGCGTGCCCCGGCCGCCCGGGCCAGCGCGGCGTGCATCAGGCCGATCGGGCCGGCGCCCAGGATAACGACACTGTCGCCCATGCCGACTTGCGCGTTGCGCTGGCCGTTGATGCAGCAGGCCAGCGGCTCGGCCAGCGCCGCCGCCTCGAAGCTCATGCCCTCGGGCATGTGGAAGACGTTGCCGGCGGCCAGGGCGATCGCGGGAATCCGGATGTACTCCGCGAAGGCGCCGTCGAATTCGTAGCCCATCGCCTGCCGGTTGACGCAGACGTTCTCGCGCCCGCTCTTGCAGTAGGCGCAGGCGCGGCAGGGAATCACCGGGTCCATGCAGACGCGGTCGCCTACCTTGAATTGCGTGACGCCCGCGCCGGCCTCGACCACGTCACCGGCGAACTCATGGCCGATCACCGACGGAAACCGCACGCCCTTGGTCTTGCGCCCGCTGAGGATGCGCAGGTCTGTGCCGCACACGGTGGCGGCGCGCACGCGCAATACCAGCTCGCCGGCCGCCGCCTCGGGCGTTGCCATCTCGGCCAGCCGCAACTGGTTCGGCGCTTGCAGGACGGCTGCTTTCATGCAACTTTCTCCGCGGTGACGGCGTCGTCGAACACCTTGAGCGCCGCGGCGACGGAGGCGTCTTCGTGGATCAGCGCCCGCAGCGACTTGATCACCGCCGTCGGATGCGGGTGCTGCCAGACGAAGCGGCCGTAGGTGACGCCGCCCAGGCCGATGTCGAGGGCTTCCCGCGTCATGCGCAGGTAGTCTTCCAGCGTCTCGCCCATCTCGCCGCCGGCCAGCGCGACGATGGCCGGGCAGCCTTCGACCACCTGCCGGAAGCTCTCGGCCGAGCCCGTCCACAGCGTCTTGATGATGTCCACGCCCAGCTCCGCCCCCACCCGCGCCGCATAGGCGACGGCCTTGGCCGCGTTCGGGTCCTTGATCATGCTGCCCTTGGGATAGATGTGCGCGACCAGCGGCATGCCCATCGAGCCCGCTTCCTTCGAAATCTTGCCCAGGAAGGTCAGCTGCTGCGCCTGCTCGGGGCCGCCGACGATGCAGCCGACCGAGATGGCATCGGCGCCCAGGCGCACCGCTTCCTCCACATCCGCCACCGGCGTGTCGTAGTGGGGGTGATAGTCGACCTGGTAGGCGCTGGCCTTCAGGATGAACGACGTCTGCGCGGCGTAGGGAGCGAACACCTTCTCGGCAATGCCCTTGTGGATCGTGACCGCGTCGGGGCCGCCGGCCACAACCTTCTTCATCATGCCGTGGATGTCCTCGAGCCCGGGCATCATGCCGCGGGTGATCGGGTGGTCGAGCATGATGGCCAGCAGACGCCCCGAGGGACCGAGGAGGCGATTGAGGCGGACTTGCTTGCCGAGGAACATGAATTTCTCCTTGAATTGACGGGAATGACGATCAGTACATGCCGAACAGGCGCAACGGCCCGATGACGAGTACCGGGAAAAGGACCAGCGCGACGATGGCGAGGACGAGGACGGACACCGGGCCGGTGGCGCCCTTGATCACTTCTTCGAGGGACATGTTCGCCACCTTGGCGACGGCGAACAGGCAGACACCGACCGGCGGGGTCACCAGGCCGAGCGTGAGCGTGATCACGATGATGACCAGCATGTGGATGGGGTCAACGCCCAGCGCCACGGCCGGCGGCAGCAAGACCGGAATCAGGATGAACATCGCCGCGATCGCGTCCATGAACATGCCGACGATCACCAGGAAGAGGAACACCAGCACCATGATCAGCGTGGGGCTGGTCGTGACGGACGCCAGCAGCTCGCCGACCTTGACCGGCAGCCCGTCGTAAGCGAACACCCAGGCCGCCAGCTTGGCGGTCGCGGCGATGAAGAGGATGTTGCCGCTGGTGCGCGCGGTCTCGATCAGCATCGGCGCGATGTCCTTCCACGCGATCTGGCGATAGACCAGCGCGGCGACGCCGAAGGTGTAGACCACCGCGATGGCGGCGGCTTCCGTCGGCGTGAAGAAGCCGTCGAGGATGCCGACCATCAGGATCACGGGCGTGAGCATGGGCAGGATGGCCCTGACCCCGGCGCGCCCCAGGTGGCCCCAGCGGAACGGCGTCGGCTTGCAGACGCCCCGGCGCACGCTGTAGATGTGGTTGTAGACCATCAGCATGGCGGCGATGAACAGGCCCGGGATCAGCCCCGCGATCAGCAGCAGGCCGATCGACTGGCTGGCGATGGAGCCCGCGATCACCATCAGGATCGACGGCGGGATGATGGAGGACAGCGTCGAGGTGGTCAACGTCATGCCGACGGCGTAGCCCTTGTCGTAGCCGTGCTTCACCATGGCGTTGATCTCGACGGCACCGAGCGAGGCGATATCGGCGACCGACGAGCCGGAGATACCGCCGAACACGACCGACGACGCGACATTCACGTGGCCCATGCCGCCCGGCAGCCAGCCGACGAGCGCATGCGCGAAATCGAAGATCCGGTCGGCGACGCCGCCACGTTCCATGAGCTGGCCGACCAGCAGGAACAGCGGCACGGCGACCAGCAGGAAGGAGTTCATCGCCGAGAACATGCTCTCGGAAAGAAGCGTGATGGGCGTCGCCGTGAAGATGGCGATGCTGGCGACGCCGGCCAGGCCGAGCGCGATCGCCAGCGGCACGCCGAGCGCCGAAAGCCCCAGGAAGATCAGCAGCAGGGAGATGCTCATGGGGTTTCCGATGCTCGAGGGGCGTCGCCGGACAGGGCAATGGCCGCCCGGTGGTCGCGCAAGGAAGCCAGGGTGCAGAGAATGGCGACGACGGCCGACACCGGGATCACCAGGCCGATCACCCAGCTGGGCCAGCCGAGGGTTGCGATCGACTCGTTCATGGCCAGTTGCTGGTTGACCATCCTGGTGCCCATCCACGCCATCAGGACGAAGAAGCCGATGCTGCAAACCAGGTAGATCGGCAGCGACAGCCGGCGAAGGGGGCGCGGCAACGCCTGCATGAAGACGGTGACCCGGGCTGCGTCGGCCCGGCGCATGCTCGAAGCCAGGCCCATGAAGATCATCCAGATGAACAGGGCGCGGGTCAGCTCCTCGGACCAGGAAATCGGCGCACCGAGCAGGCGGCTCACCACCTGCGCGAGCACGACGAGCACGGTGCCCGCAGCCGCGAGGCCGCAGATCGCATCGGTCAGTTTCTCAAGCCAACCCGCGCGGGGCGCCGGGAGAGCCTCGCGCGTCTCGGTGTACGGCGATTGCATGGCCTGGGTCATCATCGCGCAGCGTTACTTCTTGCCGACGAACGACAGCGTCTTGTCGAAGAACACCTGGTCCTTCACGAGCGCCGAGAAGCGCGGGAACAATTGCTTGGACACCGCCACGAAGGCCTTCTGCTGGTCCGGGGTCAGGCTGTTGACCTGCATCCCTTTGGCGCGCAGAAATTCAACGGACTTGTCGATGTCCGCCGTGTCGTTGGCGTACTTCCATGCCTCGGCTTCCACCGCGGCGGCCTGTACCGCCTGCCTTTGCGCGTCCGTCAGCGCGGCGAACTTGGCCGGGTTGATGGCCAGCACCCAGCCGTCGGCCATGTGGTTGGACATCGTCGCGAACTTCTGCACTTCGTAGAACTTCGCCGTCACCGGAATGTTGATCGGGTTTTCCTGCCCGTCGACCACCTTGAGCTGCAGCGCGTTGTAGACCTCGCCGAACGCCATCGGGGTAGGCACGGCGCCGAGCTTGGCGAAGAACTCCATCCACAGCGGGTTGTTCGGCACACGGAACTTCATCCCGGCCATGTCCTGCGGCTGGCTGATGGCGCGTTTGGAATTGGTCATCTGGCGGAAAGGCCGTTGCCACATCACCAGGCCCTTGATGCCGATGCCGTTCAAGTCGGTCAGCAGTTCATTACCCAGGGGCCCCGACAGGTAGGAGCGCAGCTGCGCCGTGTCGTCGAAAAGGTAGGGCACCGAAATGGCCGTGAATTTCGGGTTGAAGTTGGCGTAGAGCGAACTGGACAGCAGCAGCATGTCGAGCGAACCGCCGGACAGCTGGCGCACGGCGGCCGAAGGATCCGCGCCATACAACTGGCCGTTGGGGAACACCTTGACTTCCACTTCGCCGCCGGTCTTGGCCGCCACGATCTCGGCGAACTTCTTCGCGGCGAGCGTGATTTCCGAGGTGTCGGGGTCGGGCGTGGACAGGTTGAAGGTGGTTTTGGCCATCGCCACGTGGGTGGCCAAGGCCAGCACGGAGGCGAGGAGGAGGGATCCGATCTTGCGCATTGCAGGTCTCCAGACAGATTGGTTATACCAAATGAAAAGCCGATTCGACTGTAGGATCAGCAATTGGTCTAGCCAATTAGTGGAAACCCGGAGCCAAGCCGGGGGCCGAGGTCGAACGTGGTACTGCGGCGTTCGCTGCCCCGTCCGGGGCGCGTATTACATGTATTTCGATCACGTATAAACCGCCAATCGCATATTTAATGCCGATCGAAGTATCAAATAAAGTACTGCCATGGAAAAACCCAAGGCCGTTTTGTTCGATGCCTACGGCACCCTTTTCGACGTCTACAGCGTCGGCCTGCTCGCGGAGCAGCTGTTCCCCGGCCAAGGCGCGGCGCTGGGCGTGTTGTGGCGCGACAAGCAGATCGAGTACACGCGGCTGGTGACCACCAGCAACGACGGCGAGCACTACAAGCCGTTCTGGGAACTGACGCGCGCCGGCCTGCGCTACGCCTGCAAGAAGCTGACGCTGGACCTCACGCCCGAGCGCGAAGACAAGCTGATGAACCAGTACCGGCACCTGTCGGCCTTCCCGGAGAACAAGGAAGTGCTGGCGGCGCTGAAGGCCAAGGGCGTCGTCACCGGCATCCTGTCCAACGGCGATCCGGAGATGCTGGGCATTGCCGTGCGCAGCGCGGGGCTCGATGGGCTGCTCGATCATGTGGTGAGCGTGGACGGCGTGCGCAAGTACAAGACGCACCCCGCCGCCTATGCGCTGGGCCTCGCGGCCACGGGCTTCGACGCGAAGCAGATCGCCTTCGTCTCCTGCAACGCGTGGGATGCACTGGCCGCCACCTGGTTCGGCTATCGCACGTTGTGGGTCAACCGCTACCAATTGCCGTTCGAGGAGCTGGGCACGCAGCCCACGCGCACCGGCGCCAGCCTGCGCGACGTCCTCTCGTTCTTCTGAATTCCGACTTCAATATCCCCTGGAGCCCACCATGACCTCCCGCACCTCCGTCCACGGCCTGCAAGTGGCCACCGAACTGCACCGCTTCATCGAAGAGAAGGTGCTGCCCGGCACCGGCGTGGACAGCGCCGCCTTCTGGAAGGGCTTCGACGCCATCGTGGCCGACCTGGCGCCGCGCAACATCGCCCTGCTGGCCGAGCGCGACCGCCTGCAGGCGGAGCTGGACACCTGGCACAAGGCCAACCCCGGCCCGATCCGCGACATGGCCGCCTACCGCGGCTTCCTCGAGCAAATCGGCTACCTGGTGCCGCCGCCCGCGGGTGCGAAGGCCACTACCGCCAATGTGGACGCCGAGCTGGCGCAGCAAGCCGGCCCGCAGCTGGTGGTGCCGATCCTGAACGCACGCTATGCATTGAATGCTGCGAACGCGCGCTGGGGTTCGCTCTACGACGCGCTCTACGGCACCGACGCGATCCCCGAAACCGACGGCGCGGAAAAGGGCAAGGGCTACAACCCGGTGCGCGGCGCCAAGGTGATCGCGTTCGCGCGCAAGTTCCTCGATGACTCGGCGCCGCTGGCCTCGGGCTCGCATGCCGATGCCACTGGCTACAAAGTCGAGGGCGGCAAGTTGGCCGTGAGCCTGAAGAACGGATCGTCCACGGGGCTGAAGGACGCCACGCAATTCGCCGGCTTCCAGGGCGATGCGGCCGCGCCCTCCTCCGTGCTGCTGCGCCACAACGGCATCCACGTCGACATCCAGATCGACCGCAACACGCCGATCGGCAAGGCCGACGCCGCCGGCATCAGCGACCTGGTGATGGAGGCCGCGCTCTCCACCATCCTGGACCTCGAGGACTCGGTGGCCTGCGTGGACGCGCAGGACAAGGTGCTGGCGTACAGCAACTGGCTGGGCATCCTGCAAGGCACGCTGACCGAGGAAGTGACCAAAGCCGGCAAGACGTTCACGCGCGGGCTGAACCCCGACCGCGTGTACAAGGGCCCCAACGGCGGCGAGGTGACGCTGCATGGCCGCTCGCTCATGTTCGTGCGCAACGTCGGCCACCTGATGACCAACCCGGCCATCCTGTACGGCGGCGGCAAGGAAATTCCGGAAGGGATCATGGACGCGGTGATCACCACCACGATCGCGATCCACGATTTCAAGCGCCGCGGCCAGGCCGGCATCAAGAACTCGCGCACCGGCTCGGTGTACATCGTCAAGCCCAAGATGCACGGGCCGAAGGAAGTGGCTTTCGCGTCCGAGCTGTTCGGCCGCGTCGAGGCGATGCTGGGCCTGCCCGAGAACACGGTGAAGCTCGGCATCATGGACGAGGAGCGCCGCACCAGCGTCAACCTCAAGGCCTGCATCGAGGCCGCGGCGGCGCGCGTCGCGTTCATCAACACCGGCTTCCTGGACCGCACCGGCGACGAGATGCACACGGCCATGCACGCCGGCCCGATGTACCGCAAGGGCGACATGAAGACCAGCGCCTGGATCCAGGCCTACGAGAAGAACAACGTGCTGGTCGGCCTGGGCTGCGGCCTGAGGGGGCGCGCGCAGATCGGCAAGGGCATGTGGGCCATGCCCGACCTGATGGCCGCGATGCTGGAGCAAAAGCTCGGCCATCCGAAAGCCGGCGCCAACACCGCCTGGGTGCCGTCGCCCACCGCCGCCACGCTGCATGCGCTGCACTATCACCTGGTCAACGTGGCCGACGTGCAAAAGGAGATGGAGAAGATCGACGCCGACGCGCAGCGCGAGGACATCCTGGCGGGGCTGCTGCAGATCCCCGTGGCGGCCGAGGCCAAGTGGACGGCCGCCGAGCGCCAGCAGGAGATCGACAACAACGCCCAGGGCATCCTGGGCTACGTGGTGCGCTGGATCGACCAGGGCGTGGGCTGCTCCAAGGTGCCCGACATCCACAACGTGGCGCTGATGGAAGACCGCGCCACGCTGCGCATTTCCAGCCAGCACATCGCCAACTGGCTGCACCACGGCGTGGTGACCAAGGAGCAGGTGCAGGAGACCTTCCAGCGCATGGCCGCCGTCGTAGATGGCCAGAACGCGGGCGACCCGTTCTACAAGCCGATGGCCGGCCACTTCGACACGTCGTTCGCTTACCAGGCCGCGTGCGACCTGGTGTTCAAGGGGCTGGAGCAACCGAGCGGCTACACCGAGCCGCTGCTGCACGCCTGGCGGCTGAAGGTGAAGGCGGCACAGGCCTGAGCCCACCGCTGGCGGCCCTGCGGCAACCGCATGACGCCACGCTGCGGCGACTCAGTCCAGCGCCTTGATCCACTCCTGGATCGGCCCCGCGGCCGCTTCGGGCGCATTGCCGAGGTCGGACTTGAGCAGCTGGAACTTGCTCGCCGGGTGCGGCGGCGCCTTGGCGAAAGCGAAGTCCTCGCCGCGCTCGCGCAGCGGATCGTTGCTGCCCACCAGCCACAGCACCGGGACATGCTGCGCGATCTGCGGCGCGAGGGCGGGCAGCGCGGCGAACGAGGCAGGCGCCGCTGCGCCGTCTCCGCCCAGCGCCACCACGGCGTCCACGTCGCCTTTGGCCGCGTAAGCGAAGGCTGCGTTCGCCCCCAGCCCCTGGCCCAGCACCACGATGCGCTTGTAGCCCTGGTAGCGCAGGGCCTTGGCCTGTGCGGCGATCTCGCGCAGGGCGTCGCCGCCGGCCTTGTCCGCCGCGCGCCTGGACGACCACGGCATCTCCACCGCGCGGCCGGCGCAGGCCGGCTGCATTTTCTTGGCCAGCGCGGCAAGGCTTTGCGGCCCCGATGACTTGGCGTGCAGCAGGATCACGGCGCAGCCCTTGCCCTCGTCCTGGGCGCGAGCGGCGGCTGCCCACGCGGCGAAGGCCGCGACGAACGAGCGCCGCGTCAGCTGAAAGATGGAATCCGAATCCATGACTGTCCCCCTCGCGATGGCGGGATGATCACCGGCCCGCGCCCGCGCGCCCACTGCGGTTTACCCGAGGCGCTGGGCGATGCGGCGAGAAAGTTCCGAACCCCGGTCGCGCAGGAACCGGGTGAGCCGCTCGCCGTAGTCCCCGGCCACCGCCGCCTGCACCGACGGCCGGCCCGCCAGCGCCAAGCGCCAGGCTTGCACGCGCGGCAGGCCCGCGAAGGGGCCCGGCTCGCCCAGCTGCTCGAACACGTCGAAGTAGCGGAAGACCGGGCCGAACACCGCGTCCACCATGCCGAACCGCTCGCCGGCGAAATACGGCCCGGCGCCGGCCAGCACGTCTTCGACCTGCCGGAACCTGTCGCGCAGCTCGCCGCGGCGCGCCTCGAGGGCCTGGGCGTCGGGCGCGTTGTAGAACCCGGCGATCGTGTTCAGGATGGCCGAGCCGAACTCCATCCAGCCCCGATCGCGCGCCCGGCGCAGCGCATCGGCCGGGTGCAGCCGGGGCGCGAGGGTGTCGTCCAGGTACTCGCAGATCACGGCCGACTCGAACAGCGGCTCGCCGTCCGCCACCAGCACCGGCGTCTTGCCCAGCGGCGAGATCGCCAGGAACCAGCCGGGCTTGGCCGACAGGTCCACATACCGGCGCGTGAAGGGCGTGCCCTTCTCCGCCAGCATGATCGCGGCGCGCTGCACGTAGGGACAGAGATGGTGGCTGATGAGGGTCAGGTCCATCTCAGTCCTTCAGCAGGCCCTCGGCCACCAGCGCCGCGCGCACGGCCGGGCGCTGGGCGACGCGTGCCATCCACGCCTGCAGCTGCGGATAGGCCTTCAGGCTCATTCCCAGCATCGGCGCCCAGCTGACGATCACGAACGCGTAGGCATCGGCGGCCGTGAAACTGCCGCCCGCCAGATACTGCCGCTCGCCGAACACGCGGTCGAGCTCGGCGAAGCGCAACGCCAGCTTGTCCTTGCAGTCCTTGCGCGTGGCGTCGGCCGTTTCCTTGTGCCACAGCCAGGGGCTGAACACCTTGTGCATCTCGCTGGAGACGAACGTGAGCCACTTGATCACCTCGAAGCGCTGCGCCGTGCCGAACTTCGGCATCAGGCCGCTCGCGGGCGCGAGGTCGCCGAGGTACTGGAGCAGCGCCGCCACTTCGGTATGCCGGCTGCCGTCCTGCAGTTCCAGCACCGGGACGTAGCCGCGCGGGTTGACGGCGAAGTAGTCTCCGCCGCCTTCGAGGCGGTGGCTCGCGAGGTCCACCTTGGCGAGGGCGGCGTCAAGCCCCGCTTCGCGCAGCGCGATGTGGACGGCCTGCGAGCAGGCGCTGGGAGAGTAGTAGAGCTTCATGGGGTTCCTTGGCAATGGGGAGGAAGCGAATGTAGGATTGCAACGGTGCAATGAAAATAGGCAAACATGAAATTTCCCATTGCAAAAGCGCAATACGCGCTGACGGCCGGTGACCTGCAGCTGCTGCTGGCCCTGGTGCGCGGCGGTACCCTCGCGGGTGCGGCGTCGCGTTTGGCCGCCGATGCCTCCACGGTGTTTCGCGGCGTGCAGCGCATCGAGAAGAGCCTGGGCCAGCGCCTCTTCGAGCGCACGCGCCAGGGCTACCTGCCGTCCGACGCGATGCTGGAAATCGCGCGCCACGCCGAGCGCATCGAGGCCGAGCTGGAGGCCGCGCGCGCGGCCGCCCACGGCGCGAACGCCGAAGTCGCCGGGCGTGTGCGCCTCACCACCACCGACTCACTGCTGCGGGGCCTGGTGTTGCCCTGCCTGCCGACCCTGGCGGCGCAGCACCCGCAGCTGCAGCTGGAACTGCATGCGGGCAACGAACTGGCGAGCCTCAACCGCCGCGATGCCGACTTGGCACTGCGCGCGACGGCCCGCGCGCCGGAACACCTGGTGGGCCGGCACCTGGGGCAGATCCGCTTCGTGCCGTGCGCCGCGCGCAGCATGCCGGCCGCGCGCCGGCGCCAGGCGCTGGACGCGCACGACTGGATCGCGCCCGACGAGGCGATGCCCGAGCACCCCTCGGTGCGGTGGCGGCGCAAACGGTTTCCCAAGCTCGCGCCGCGGCATCTGGTGGACAGCATCGTGTCGGTCGCGGATGCCGTGATGGCCGGCCTGGGCGTGGGCATCCTGCCCCACTTCATGTTGGAGGGCGAGCCCCGGCTCGTCGCCCTCGCGGACCCGCTGCCCGGCTGCGAGTCCGAGCTGTGGCTGCTGGCGCATCCCGAGTCGCGCCACCTGCGCCGCATCGCCGCCGTTTACCAGCATCTGGCCGATCGGATCCGGCTGCCGTGAGCGCGCACCGCGCTAGACTGCCGGTCATGACAAGCGCATCCCCCGCGATCGACCCGACGCGCTGCCCCTTGTGCGGGCAGGCCAACGCGTGCGCCAACGAGGTCGCGCGCGAAACCGGCGTCGCGCAGCCGCCCTGCTGGTGCACGCAGGTGGATTTCAGCGCCGAAGTGCTGTCGCGCGTCCCCGCGCACGCCCAGCGCAAGGCCTGCATCTGCCGGGCCTGCGCCGCGAAGGAGTGACTGTCATGCCGGACTTGGTCCGGCATCCATGTCGGCGCGCGAAGATGGATTGCGGGTCGAGCCCGCAATGACGGGCCTCAACTCGCCACCCGGCCTTCGAGCTTGGCCTTCAGGAAGCCGCCCGTGCCGTAGCGCGTGACGCGGCTGTAGAAGCGGTCCGTCAGGCGCTGGACCATCGCGGAGTACTCGTCCACCAGGCCGGGCAGGATGGTGAAGTTGTCGTAGTTCACCACTGCCGCGACACGTTCCTCGGGGCTTCCCACCACCGGCTCGAGCAGGTGCGTCGCGGTCCGTTCGACTTCGGCGATGGCCGCCTTGCTGCCGATGTGCAGCCCCTCGAAGTTGATGAAGAGCATCCGGTGCTCGCGGTCCAGCTCGTAGCGCTGTGCCAGCGGCTTGGCCAGCAGCCGGTCGCGCAGCCGGATCGGCGCGTCGGTGAAGATGGCGGCGTCCATCAGCCGCAACTCCGGGCTGATGGACGGCATGAAGTCCATCTGCCCGAGCACGTCGCGGTCCAGGTCGATGCCGGGTGCGATTTCCACCAGCTCCAGGCCGCCCGCATCGTCCAGGCGGAACACACAGCGTTCTGTGACATACCAGACCTTCTGGCCGCGGCGCCGTGCCTCGCGGCCGCTGAAGGTGCGGTGTTCGACCTGCTTGACGAATTTGCGCATGGTGCCTTCGCTCTCGATGCGGACCTTGCCGTTCTCGATCTTGACTGACAGGTCGCCGGCGGTGAAGGTGCCGACGAACACCACGGTCTTGGCGTTCTGGCTGATGTTGATGAAGCCGCCCGCGCCGGCGACACGGGTGCCGAACTTGCTCACGTTGAGGTTGCCTTCGGCGTCGGCCTGCGCCAGACCCAGCACCGCGAGGTCGAGGCCACCGCCGTCGTAGAAGTCGAACTGGTTGGGCTGGTCGATCACTGCCTGGCTGTTGACGGCCGCGCCGAAGGACAAGCCGCTCGCGGGGATGCCGCCGATCACGCCCGGCTCGGCGGTGAGCGTCACCAGGTCGATCACGCGCTCCTCGGCGGCCACGGCCGCCACCCCCTCGGGCATGCCGATGCCCAGGTTCACCACGCTGTTGGCCTTGAGTTCCAGCGCCGCGCGCCGGGCGATGACCTTTCGCTCGTCCATCGCCATCTTCTTGAGCTGGTCCATCGGGACGCGGATCTCACCCGAATACGCGGGGTTGTACTGCTCGATGAAGGTCTGCATGTGGTAGGCCGGGTCGGTGGCGACCACCACCGCATCGACCATCACTCCGGGCACCTTCACCTGCCGCGGATGCAGCGTGCCACGTTCGGCGATGCGCTCGACCTGGGCGATGACGATGCCGCCGGAGTTGTGCGCCGCCATCGCAATGGCCAGCGCCTCCAGCGTCAGCGCCTCGCGCTCCATGGTGAGGTTGCCGTCCGGGTCCGCGGTGGTGGCGCGGATGATGCCGACCGAGATCGGGAAGGCCTTGTAGAACAGGTACTCCTGCCCGTCGATCTCCATCAGGCGCACCAGTTCTTCCGTGGTGCGCGCGTTGATGCGGCCGCCGCCGTGGCGCGGATCGACGAAGGTATCCAGCCCGACGCGCGTGAGCGTGCCGGGCTTGCCGGCCGCGATGTCGCGGAACAGGTGGGTCAGCACACCCTGGGGCAGGTTGTAAGCCTCGATTTCGTTGGCGACGGCCAGCTTCTGCAGCGCCGGCACCAATCCCCAGTGGCCGCCGACGACACGCTTGACCATGCCCGCGTGGCCCATGTGGTTCAGGCCGCGCTGCTTGCCGTCGCCCTGGCCCGCGGCGTACACCAGCGTCAGCGCGTGCGGCGAGCCGCTGCCGGTCTCCGCCTGCGTGGCCAGGAAGCGCGCCTCCAGCGCAACAGCCACTTCCTCGGCGAAGCCGATGCCCACGAAGCCGCCGGTGGCCACGGTGTCGCCGTCGTGGATCAGCCGCACGGCTTCGGCGGCGGTCACGACCTTGTTGCGGCGCCCGCCCAGCGGCGCGTGGGGGTTCAGGTCGGTGGTCAAGGCAGCTCTCCGTTGAAGGCTTCTATCATCGCTCTCACCGCGCAGTCACGACTTCAGGAAAACCCATGGCACCCCCCACTCTCACGGGACCGGCTTGAGCAGCGGCGACACCCTGGCCGCCCTGAGCGAGCGCCACGGCCCGCGCTACCGATGGCTGCTGCTCCTGTCCGTCATGGTCGGCACCATGGCGTCGATCATGTCGTCCACGATCGTGAACGTCGCTATTCCCGACATGAGCCAGCACTTTGCGCTGGGGCAGGAACGCGCCCAATGGGTGAGCTCCGGCTTCATGGTGGCGATGACGGTGTCGATGCTCACCACGCCGTGGCTGCTGGGGCGCTACGGCTACCGTCGCACCTACGTCGCAACCATGCTGCTGCTGATGGCGGGCGGACTGGTCGGCGGGTTCTCGAATGATTTCAGCCTGGTGCTGGCCGCGCGCGTGGCCGAAGGGCTGGCGGCCGGGGTGGTGCAGCCCGTGCCGGCCATCATCATCCTGCACGCTTTCGAGCCCGACAAGCAGGGGCGGGCCAGCGGCGTGTTCGGCATGGGCGTCGTGCTGGCGCCGGCGCTCGGTCCGAGCATCGGCGGCGTGCTGGTGGACTTCTTCGGCTGGCGCTCGATCTTCTTCATGGTGGTCCCGTTCTGCCTGGCGTCGCTGTGGCTCGCCATGAAGTTCGTGCCGGTGACGGCGCCCGGCGGCGCGATCGCGCAGCGCGGCAGCACGCTGGACTGGCGCGGCCTGCTGCTGGGCGCGATCGGCACGCTCTGCCTGCTCAACGGCCTGGTGCAGCTGCACGTCGGCGGCGTCATCGCCGGGCTGCTGCTGGCGGCTGCCGCCCTGGCGCTGGTGGCCTTCATCGCCTGGCAACGGCGCCTGAAGGCGGGCGGCGGCGCGCCGCTGATGGACCTCGCGCTGTTCGGGTACCGCACCTTCGCGATGGGCAGCGTCGTGGCCTTCATCTACGGCACGGCGCTCTTCGGCTCCACTTACCTGCTGCCGGTGTACATGCAGCTGGCACTGGGACTGTCGCCCTCGTACGTGGGCACCATCCTGCTGCCGGCGGGCCTCATCCTCGCCATCACGATCGCGCTGGTGGGCCGGCTCGCCGATCGCCAGTCCACCCGCGTGCTCGTCAGCACCGGGCTGGCGCTGCTCGCGCTCTCCTTCGCGCTGATGGTGACGATCGGCCTGGCGACGCCCATCTGGGTGCTGGTGGCGTGGGCGATCCTCGGGCGCATCGGGCTGGGTTTCATCCTGCCGTCACTGAACCTGGGCTCCATGCGCTCGCTGCACAAGGGCCTGATCCCCCAGGGGTCGAGCGCGATCAACTTCCTGCGGATGCTCGGTGGCGCCGCGGGGGTGAGCCTGTGCGGCATCATGCTGGAGTGGCGCATCGCCGCGCATGGCGACTCGCTGGCCAACCCCGTGACCAGCACGGCGCGGCTGGCGGCGTTCAACGAAGTGTTCTGGATGTTGTCGGCGCTGTGCGCGCTCGCGTTGGTGGCGGCGTGGCAGTTGCGCGAAGCCCACCCCGCCACGACGCCGGACGCGCCACAATAGCCGCATGTGCCAGCTGCTCGGGATGAACTGCAACACGCCGACCGACGTGACGTTCAGCTTCACCGGTTTCGCCCAGCGTGGCGGGCGCACAGACCACCACGCCGACGGCTGGGGCATCGCCTTCTTCGAGGGCGCGGGGCTGCGGCACTTCGTGGACCACCAGCCGGCCTGCGATTCCCCCGTGGCTGAGCTGATCCGCCGCTACCCGATCAAGAGCCGCAACGTCATCGCCCACATCCGCAAGGCCACGCAGGGCGCCGTGGCGCTGGAGAACTGCCACCCGTTCGTGCGCGAGCTGTGGGGGCGCTACTGGGTCTTCGCGCACAACGGCAACCTCGAGAATTTCCATCCGCGCCTGCACGCGAGCTTCCGCGCCGTGGGCGCCACCGACAGCGAGCGGGCGTTCTGCTGGCTGATGCAGGAGATGGCGAAGTCCCACGCCGGCGTGCCCAGCGTGCACGAGCTGACGTTGACGCTGCGCGAGCTCACCCCTCGCATCGCGAGCCACGGCACCTTCAACTTCATGCTGTCCAACGGGCAGGCGCTGTGGGCGCATTGCTCTACCAACCTTTTCGTCGTGGAGCGCAAGCACCCGTTCGCGCACGCCCACCTGGCCGACGAGGACCTGTCCATCGACTTCGCGCGCAACACCACGCCACAGGACAAGGTGGCCGTGGTGGTGACGGCGCCGCTCACGACCAACGAGGAGTGGACGGCGATGACGCCGGGCGAGCTGCGCGTCTTCGTGGACGGCCAAGCCGCGGCCTGAAGGGCGGCGGTAGGCCGCTTCCTACCGCATGGCGCGGGCGACGCCCCCTTGGCGCGCCGGCGCCTTTGCGCCACGCTCGATGCCCATGGGAAAGAACAACGGCAACCGCCCCGAATCGTCCTTGCCCTCGCTCACCCCCGACGTCCGCCTGATCGGGAACATCGACGAGCAGATGCTGCAGAACTACCTCAACCAGTGCGGCCAATTGCAGGGAGGCGGCCCCGTCGTGCTGGAACTCAGCACCTCCGGCGGCGAGGCCGATACCGCCCGCCGCCTCGCACAGGAGGTGCGCATGCTCCGGGAAGCGCGCGAAGTCTTCTTCCTGGGAAAGACCTACGTCTATTCCGCCGGGATCACCGTGATGGCCGCCGTGCCGCCCTCGCACCGGTTCCTGACGCGCGACACGGTCCTGCTGATCCACGAGCGGCGAATGGAACGCACCGTCCAGCTCTCGGGCGCGCTGCGTTCCGCGATGTCGGTCGCACAGGACCTCATGGCCGAGCTGGAGATCGGGCAGCAGCTGGAGCGCCGGGGCTTCGAGCAGCTGGTGGAAGGCAGCGCGCTCACCGCCGACGCGCTGATGAAGCGCGTGATGGAGAAGGACTGGTACATGCAAGCCGACGAGGCGCTCTCGCTGCGGCTGGTGGCGGGGCTGGTGGGCTAGCGCAACGCCTTTTCGAGCGCACCCAGGAACATCGCCGGCACGTCGAAGCCGGCCTGCTGCGTGATCTCCTGGAAGCAGGTCGGGCTGGTCACGTTGATCTCGGTCAGGCAGTCGCCGATCACGTCCAGCCCCACCAGCAGCAGGCCCCGCGCCGCCAGCACCGGGCCGATGCCGCGGGCGATCTCGAAATCACGCGCCGACAGCGGCTGGGCGACGCCCTTGCCGCCGGCGGCCAGGTTGCCGCGGATCTCGCTGCCCTGCGGGATGCGGGCCAGGCTGAAGGGCACGGGCTCGCCGCCGATGATGAGGATGCGCTTGTCGCCCTGCGCGATCTCCGGCAGGAAACGCTGGACCATGATGGTCGTCGTGCCGTGGCGGTTCAGCGTCTCGATGATCGAGCCCAGGTTGAGGCCGTCCGCCCCGACCCGGAAGATGCCCATGCCGCCCATGCCGTCCAGCGGCTTGAGGATGATCTCCTCGTGCTCGGCGTGGAAGCGCTTCACGTCCTCGGCGTCACGCGTCACCAGCGTCGGGCCGATGTACTGCGGGAACTCCATGATCGCGAGCTTCTCCGGGTGGTCGCGCAGCGACGCCGGCTTGTTGAAGGCGCGCGCGCCCTCGCGCTCGGCCTGCTCCAGCAGGTGGGTGGCGTAGAAGTACTCGCTGTCGAACGGCGGGTCCTTGCGCATCAGCGCGGCGTCGAAGTCCTTGAGCGCGCGCGGCCCTTCACGCTCGACCGTGAACCATTCGTCCAGCGAGCCGGTCAGCGTGATCTCCCGCACGCGGGCCCGGACGACGTCGCCGGTGCGCCAGGACAGGTCCTGCGGCTCGCAGGCCGCGACGCGATGGCCGCGCCGCTGCGCCTCGCGCATCATGGAAAAGGTCGTGTCCTTGTAGGTCTTGAAGACTTCCAGCGGATCGGCGACGAAAAGAATGTTCATGGGCAACTCGGTTTGGCGCCTGTACTGTTGCACAAATTCCCGCTTCCTGCCGCGCCGGGCAAATCGAGGGATGGATTGCGGGTCAAGCCCGCAATGACCACCCTGTCAGATTTCGATCTTCGAGCCCAGCTCCACCACCGAGTTGTTCGGCAGGCTCAGGAAGTCGGCCGCCGCGCTGGCATTGTGGTGCATCTGCGCGAACAGCTTCTCGCGCCAGGGCGCCATGCCGCTGCCGATGGTGGGGATCACCGTGTCGCGCGAAAGGAAGTAGCTGGTTTTCATCTTCTCGATCTCGCACCCGCGGGCGCGGATCTGTTCGAGTGCACGGGGCACGTCCGGGTCGTTCTTGAAGCCGTAGTGGAGGATCACCTGCCAGCAATCGTGGCCCAGCGGTTCGATTTCCACGCGCTTGTTCATGCCGATCCACGGCACCTCGTGGTTCTGCACGGTGACGAACAGGTTGTGCTCGTGCAGCACCTTGTTGTGCTTGAGGTTGTGCAGCATCGCGTTGGGCACCATGCCCGGTTCGGCGGTGAGGAACACGGCCGTTCCTTCAACCCGTGTGGGGGGACTCACGAACACGGCCTCCAGGAAACTGCTGAGCTCGATCGCATCGGCTTTCAGTTTTTCGTTCAGCAGCGCGCGGCCCTGCTTCCAGGTAATCATCAACGTGAAGACGGCTCCCCCGATCGCGAGCGGGAACCAGCCGCCGTGCAGCAGCTTGAGCATGTTGGAGGCGAAGAACGTCAGGTCGACGACGAAGAACCACCCCGTTGCCGCGACGCACAACGCCAGCGGGTAGTGCCAGCGGTAGCGGATGACGAAGAAAGTGAGCGTCGTGGTGATCAGCATGTCCAGCGTCACGGCGATGCCGTACGCCGCGGCGAGGTTGCTTGACGACCGGAACATCACGACGGCCAGCACGATGGCGACGAACAGGCCCCAGTTGACGAACGGGATGTAGATCTGCCCCGTCTCGCGCACGCTGGTGTGCTGGATGTTCAGGCGCGGCAGGTAGCCCAGCTGGATGGCCTGCTTCGTGACGCTGAAGGCCCCCGTGATGAGGGCCTGCGAGGCGATGACCGTGGCCGCGGTGGCCAGGACCACCAGGGGCAGCAGCGCCCAGTCCGGCGCCATCATGTAGAAAGGGTTCTTGACCGCCTCGGGCCGTGCCAGCAGCAGCGCGCCCTGGCCGAAGTAGTTGAGCGTGAGCGCCGGCATCGCGACGCCGAACCAGGCCAGCCGGATGGGTTTCTTGCCGAAGTGCCCCAGGTCAGCGTAGAGGGCTTCGGCGCCTGTGACGCACAGCACCACCGCTCCCAGGATGATGAAGGTCGTGCCGGGGTTGAACCACATGAAGCGCAGCGCATGGTGGGGACTCACCGCCTGCAGGATCTCAGGATGGCGGATGATGTGCGACACGCCCAGAATCGCGATGACGAGGAACCACAGCAGGGTGACGGGCCCGAAGAAGCGCCCGATGCCGCCCGTGCCGCGCTTCTGGACGGCGAAGAGGCAGAAGAGCACGACGAGCGTGAGCGGAATCACCCAGTCCTTGAACCGGGGCGAAACGACTTCCATGCCCTCGATCGCCGACAGCACCGAGATGGCCGGCGTGATGACGCCGTCGCCGTAGAACAGCGAAGCGCCGAAGATCCCGATGCCCAGCAGGAACCTGCGCAGCTTGGGCTTGTCCTTCACCGCCTGCGATGCCAGGGCCAGCATGGCGATGAGCCCGCCTTCGCCATTGTTGTCCGCGCGCAGCACGAGCACCACGTACTTGATCGAGACGATGACGGTGAGCGTCCAGAAGAAGATGGACAGGATGCCGTAGACGTTGTCGACGGTGAAAGGAACATGCCCGGAGCCGAAAACCTCCTTGATGGCGTACAGGACGCTGGTGCCGATGTCGCCATAGACGACACCGATGGCGGCCAGGGTCAGCGCCGCGAGCGAGGATTTGGTGGTTTGCACTGAGTCACCCGTCTTGGGCCGGTGTGGTCGGCCAGCGGGGTTCCGTTACCTTTGGGACCGCTATTGTGCCCCTGCGGGCCGGGGGCGGACAGCTATGTTGCAGCGCAGCAACGCAGTTGGGGAGCCCGACCGAGCGGCTCGAAGTCACTCGTAGACTTCGGCGTCCGGGTCCGTCGCTTCGAGCTCATAGCTGGCCGCCAGCATCGCCAAGCGCCCGATCACGCCATACATGTAGAAGCGATTGGGCGCGCTGGCACCGGGCTTCTCCCCGGGTTGAGGTAAGCGCGTACTTTCGGCGAATGCCAATGGCACGAACGATGAGCCCGGCGCGTTCAGGTTTTCGTCGATGCCCCGCTCGGCGTGGACGCGGTAGAAGCCGCCGACCACGTAGCGATCCATCATGTACACGACCGGCTCGGCCACGGCATCGTTGATGCGCTCGTTGGTCAGCACGCCTTCCTGGATGATCACCTGCTGGACCGGCTGGCCGTCCTTGATGACCGACATCTTGTTCTTGGTCTTGCGGTTCAGGTCGTCCAGGTCCTTCACGTCGCGCACGGTCATGATGCCCATGCCGTAGGTGCCGTTGTCGGCCTTGACCACCACGAACGGCTTTTCGTTGATGCCGTATTCCTTGTACTTCTTGCGGATCTTGGTCAGCAGCGCGTCCACGTTGGTGGTCAGGCACTCCATCCCCGTGCCTTCGGCGAAGTTCACCTCGCCGCACATGTTGAACATCGGGTTGATCAACCACGGGTCGATGCCCAGCAGCTTGCCGAAGCGCTTGGAGACTTCCTCGTAGCTCTTGAAGTGGTTGCTCTTGCGCCGGATCGACCAGCCCGCGTGCAGCGGCGGCAGCAGGTACTGCTCGTGGATGTCCTCCAGGATTCCCGGGATGCCCGTCGAGAGGTCGTTGTTCAGCAGGATCGTGCAGGGATCGAAATCCTTCAGGCCCAGGCGCCGCTTGCTGCGCACCACCGGCTCGAGCAGCACGGATCCGCCGCCCGGCAGGTCGATCGAGGTCGGCTCCTTGATGTCGGGGCTGATGGAGCCGATGCGCACGTTCAGGCCGGCCATGTGGAAGATGCGCTTCAACTGGGCCAGGTTGCTCAGGTAGAACGTATTGCGGGTGTGGTTCTCCGGGATCACCAGCAGGTTCTTGGCCTCCGGACAGATCTTCTCGATCGCGGCCATCGCCGACTGCACGGCCAGCGGCAGCATCTCGGGCGTGAGGTTGTTCCAGCCACCGGGATAGAGGTTGGTGTCCACCGGCGCCAGCTTGAAGCCGGCGTTGCGGATGTCCACCGAGCTGTAGAACGGCGGCGTGTGCTCCATCCATTCCAGGCGGAACCAGCGCTCGATGGCGGGCATGGAGTCCAGGACGCGCTGCTCGAGTTCGTTGATGGGGCCGGTCAAGGCCGTGATGAGGTGCGGGACCATGCGGCGCTCTTTGCTCTTATGGGATATCTGACAGGAATTGTAGGGATTTGAGGGCGGCTGCGCCCATTTGCAAGGGACCTGGCCGGTCAGGCCGATCGCGCCAGCGGCAGGTTCAGCAGGAGGTTCTGGGGCTTGAGCCTCAGGCACTCCAACTCGTCCTTGGCCATGGCCAGGTACACCGGCCGCCCCGCGATCTCGGGCCGCATGACGGCCGGCTCCACGAAATCCAAACGGAACAGGCACAACAGGCGCCGCATCCGTTCTTCGCTCGCGTCCTTGCCCTGGTACAGATCGTTGAGCAAGGCGCTGGCCTGGGCGTCCAGGCCGACGTGCCAGACCCAGTTGTCGTCATCGATCGCGCGCTCGGGCTGGATGCGCACCGCGCAGCCGAGGAAGTGCTCGACCCAGCGCTCCAACACCAGGCACAGCGCCGCGAGGGCGGGATGCCCGTGGTTCAGGCTCACCACGAAGTCGTGGCTTTCGTCGCGCGGCCAATACTCGTCGGCCCGGGTCTCGTGCAGCACGTCGAGTTCGGCCGCGCGCAGCGGCGCACCGCCCTGTTTGAGCAACTCGCCGATGGAGCCGAAGTTGGCCGCCGTGGCATGCCGCTCGACGGTTTCGTCATCGGCCGCCATGACCTGCCCGTCCTCCTGGATCGCGATTCGCTGGGGGCGAAACAGCATTTCGGCCACCCGCGCCTGCATCGGCGATGCTTCCTCGCCCAGGATATGCCGCAGCAGGACCTGGGTGAGCAGGTGGATCAGCAGCGGCGGCACATCGACGCCCTCGCCGCGGAACACGGCCGCGTAACTGGCTTCCAGCGTGCCGTGTGCCAGCAGCCGCTTGCGAAAGCGCAGCCACACGGCGTAATTGGCCCTCGCGTCTTCGTCGGTCACGGCGCCGAGCAGGTCCGGCGAGACGTCGGCGCGCGGATCCCGCAGCAGATGCTCGCGCAGTGCGAGCTCCCCGGCGCACGAGTCGGGCACCGGCGCCATCTCGGGCCGGTCCAGCAGAAACCGCAGGAAGCCGTCGGTGACCACGAGGTGCCCCTCGGGCGTCCGGTCCAACAACTGGTAGCCGCAACTGCGCCAGAAATCGTGCATGTTCAAAAATCAGTTGGGGACAGAGCTGAAGATCTGTCCCGCAAGTTACCTTAATTGGACAGAGCTGAAGTTCTGTCCCGCAATCAAGTCCGGATCTCGCCGTTGCCGAACACCACCCACTTCAGCGACGTGAGGCCCTCGATGCCGACCGGCCCGCGGGCGTGGAACTTGTCGGTGCTGATGCCGATCTCGGCGCCCAGCCCGAATTCGAAACCATCGGCGAAACGCGGGCTGGCATTCACCATGACGCTGGCCGAGTCCACCTCGCGCAGGAAGCGCTGCGCGTGCATGTGGTCGCGCGTGATGATCGCGTCGGTGTGGTGGCTGCTGTACCGGTTGATGTGGGCGATGGCCTCGTCGATGCCTTCCACCACCTTGATGCTGATGACGGGCGCGAGGTATTCCTCGTACCAGTCCTGCTCGGTGGCGTCGCTCACGGCCGCACCCTTGAGCTCGGCCAGGAGCGCCCTGGACTCGCCATCGCACCGCATCTCCACGCCCTTAACCGCGAAGACCGCGCCGATCTTCGGCAGGAAGTCCTTCGCCACGGCGCGCGCGACCAGCAGGCCCTCGATCGCGTTGCAGGGGCTGTACTTCTGCGTCTTGGCGTTGTCCGTCACCGTCACCGCCATCGCGATGTCGCAGGGATCGTCGACATAGACATGGCAGTTGCCGTCCAGGTGCTTGATCACGGGCACCTTCGCTTCGCGGCTGATCCGCTCGATCAGGCCCTTGCCGCCGCGCGGGATGATCACGTCCACGTACTGCGGCATGGCGATCAGCTGGCCGACGGCCTCGCGGTCGGGGGTCTGCACCAGCTGCACCGCCTCGGCCGGCAGGCCCGCTTCGGCCAGCGCCTGCTGCACCAGCCGGGCCAGCGCCTTGTTGGATCCGATGGCTTCCGAGCCGCCGCGCAGGATGCAGGCGTTGCCGCTCTTGATCGACAGGCTGGCGGCCTCGATCGTCACGTTGGGACGGCTCTCGTAGATCATGCCGAACACGCCGATCGGCACGCGCATCTGGCCGACGCGGATGCCGCTGGGCTGCTGCTTCAGGCCGATGACCTCGCCGATGATGTCGGGCATGGCGGCCAGCTGCTCGCAGCCTTGCGCCACCGTCTCGATGATTTTCGGCGTGAGTTTCAGGCGGTCCAGCATCGGTGCCGACAGCCCGGCCGCGGTGGCGCGTTCCAGGTCCTTGGCGTTTTCGGCCTGCAGCGGCGCGGCGTTGGCGCGCAGCAACGCGGCGAGCGAGCGCAGCGCCTTGATCCGGGTGGCCGAATCCGCGCGCGCCATCTCGGCCGAGGCCTGGCGGGCCTGCACCCCGAGGGTCTGCGTGTATTCAGCAACGTTCAGCGCATTCATGGGCGCAATTATCCCCTCTCCCTCACCCCTGCCCTCTCCCTGCGGGAGAGGGAGCGCATTCCTGGCAGAGCGAAAACGCCAGCCGCTGCAGCGCCTGCCAGCCGTCCGTGGGCCAGTCGGGCGCCTTCAGGCCCTTGACGATACCGTCCACGAGATGGGCGGAGTGCAGCAGGTTGTCCAGGGCGGTGGTGCTGAGGCGCGGCAGCACGCGCTCGTACAGCCGCTCCTTCAGCCCCCAGACGCGTTGCTCGCGCAGCGCCATCGGCAGCGGCCGGCCCGCCGCCATCGCGTCCTTCACGCGCTTGAGCGCCCGGATGTCCTCCGACAGCGTGTAGTGCACCAGCACCTCGGCCTCGCCTTCGGCCTTGAGGCCGTCCAGCATGCGCTGCACCCGCCCGGCCTGGCCGGCGAGCACCGCTTCGGAGAGCTTGAAGACGTCGTAGCGCGCCACGTTCAGCACGGCGCTTTCCACCTGGTCGAAGCCCAGCTCGCCTTCGGGGTACAGCAGGGCCAGTTTCTGGATTTCCTGGTGGGCGGCCAGCAGGTTGCCCTCCACGCGGTCGGCGAAGAACTGCAGCGTGCGCTGGCCCTCGTCGCCCGACACCACGCGCTGGCCTTGCCGGGCCAGCCGCTGCGCGATCCACTGGGGCAGCGCGGCGCGCTCGACCGGCTCGACCTGCAGCGTGACGCCGTGCGCGTCGAGCGCCGAGAACCAGGCGCCGCCCTTGGTCATCTTGTCGAGCTTGGGCAGAATGACCAGCGTGAGCGTGCTGTCGTTGCCTTGGGCGCTCTCGGCCATCTGCTGCAGCGCGGGGCTGCCCTCCTTGCCGGGTTTGCCGGAGGGGATGCGGATCTCCACGATCTGCTTGTCGGCGAACAGGCTGAGCGAGCCGCCGGCGGCCAGCACCTCGCTCCAGTCGAAATGGGCGCCCGACACCGTGTGCACGGTGCGCTCGGTGTAGCCCTGGGCGCGCGCGGCGGCACGGATCGCGTCCGCGGCTTCCTGGACCAGCAGTGGCTCGTCGCCGTGCAGCGTGTACAACGACCTCAGCCCCTTTTGCAGGTGCTGGGTCAGTTGGGCGGCGGCGAGCTGCATAAGGTCCCAGTGTAATTGTCATGCCGGACTTGATCCGGCATCCTTCAAGGGCCGGGCCCCCTCGGGCTAAATGCTCGCCGCATGGGAGCCTGTCATTGCAGGCTTGACCCGCAACCCATGTGGCCCATGGCGAGTTCCACACCCCGGGATTGATGCTGACGCCACTCGAAGAAATCGGGTGGGCTCCTGAAGAGCTGGGGCGCGCTGTCCTGGGCTTTCACGCGGTGGTGGCCTCGATAGGTGCCTCTGCGCAGGCCGCCTCGGCCGGCGCTATCGAATTAATAGCGAGTTCCCGCCGCTTGTCAAGGACGACGTCGCGGAAGATGCCCACGGCGCGATCGACCAGCGCCTTCGTGATGGTCAGGGGCGGCGCGAAGCGGATCACGGTGTCGTGGGTTTCCTTCGACAGCACGCCGCGCGCGGCCAGGCGCTCGACCAGCTCGCGGGCCGTGGCATGGCGGGGGTCCACGTCGACGCCCACCCAGAGGCCGCGCCCGCGCACCGCGCGGATCAGCGGCCGCGCCTCGCGGGCGACTTCCTGCAGCCGCTCGTTGAGGTACTCGCCGAGGTCGGCGCTGCGCTGCACCAGGTGCTCGTCCTCGATCACCTGCAGCGCCTCCAGGCCCACGGCGGCCGCCAGCGCGTTGCCGCCGAAGGTCGAGCCGTGGCTGCCGGGGTTGAAGACGTCCATCACGCGTTCGTCCGCGAGGAACGCGCTGACCGGCAACAGCCCGCCGCCCAGCGCCTTGCCCAGGATCAGGGCGTCGGGGTGGATGCCCTCATGCTCGAAGGCGAACCAGCGGCCGGTGCGGCCCAGCCCGGATTGCACCTCGTCGATGATGAGGAGGATGTCGTTGCGCGTGCACCACTCGCGCAGTTCCGCGAAGAAGCCCGCCGGCGGCACGATCACGCCCGCCTCGCCCTGGATCGGCTCGACCAGCACGGCGCAGGTGCTGGCGTTCGTGGCCGCGCGCACGCTGGCCATGTCGCCGAAGTCGAAATGCTCGAAGCCGGGCGCAAAGGGCCCGAAGCCGGCGCGGTACTCGGGCTCGCTGGAGAAGCCGATGATCGTGCTGGTGCGGCCGTGGAAATTGCCGCGGGCCACCAGGATCTGCGCCTGGCCGTCGGCGATGCCCTTGGCGCGGTAGCCCCAGCGGCGCGCGCACTTGATGGCGGTCTCCACCGCTTCTGCACCCGTATTCATCGGCAGCGCCCGGTCGAATCCGGCCAGCTTGCACAGCTTCTCGAGGAAGGGGCCCAGCGTGGTCCCGTGGTAGGCGCGGGAGGTGACCGCCACACGCTGGAGCTGGCGCTGCGCGGCCGCGACCACGCGCGGGTGCAGGTGACCATGGCTGACGGCCGAATACGCACTCATCATGTCGATGTATTCGCGGCCCTCGACGTCCCAGACGAGGCAGTCGCGCGCGTGGTCGACGACCACCGGCACCGGCTGGTAGTTGCGGGCGCCGAATCGGGCTTCCTTCCCAATGAATTCCTGGGTGGCGGTGGGTGTCGTGGCGTCCATGAGGCTGTCTCCGTTGATACGGAAAGTCTAGGCCCGACCGAGCTGCCGCCGGCGTGAATCGCCTGCCCGGGCACGGCGGCAACGGCACGAATAACGGGTTTTTCCTTCCGAATCGGAAGTGACGTAGGACAAGCCTGCGGGGCTTGCAGGCGCGCGGCCACCTCGCGGCAACGCCGCGCACGGCTGGGCCGCGGCGCGATGGCTACGACGTCCGGCGGCGGTGCTTCGCACCTGTGCCGGATTCCCCGCGCTGAACGGTCTTGCGGCCCGCGCGGCATAACTCACTGCGCTGCGCTCCGTTCAAACAGATGCCGCGAGCATGAAACGATGGGGCCGCAAGACCGTCCACCGCGGGCGTCTGTGCTTGATTCGCGCCGCGGCCCAGCCATGCGCGGCGTTGCAGTGGAGGGGTGGCGTGCCAGCGGCGGCGGGCCCCCACGGTGGTTGCAACGCTGTGCGTGGGCGGGCTGCGGCGCGAATCAAGCACAGGCGCCTGCGGCGTGTGACCCCGCGGCCCCTCGTCTCATGCTCGCGAAACCTGTTGGAGCCGGAGCGCAGCGCAGGCGAGTTGTTTCGCGCGGGTCGCGGGGTCGCCCGGCGCAGGGGATTCGGCTAAAGGTGCGAAGCACCGTTGCCGAACACCGTAGC
>JAUYOG010000047.1 GCA_030695945.1 Ramlibacter sp. | reverse complement strand
GGCATTTCCTCCCTCGCCCCTTTGGGGAGAGGGTTGGGGTGAGGGGCTGTGCTCCAGTGTTGTGGCCACTCGCCGGCCCTCACCCCCGCCCTCTCCCACAGGGAGAGGGAGTGAAATCGAAAAACGCTCACTCTCTCAGGCGTTCGCATGGCAACACGAATCGGCCACCGTAGCCGGCTTGGCGACCGGCGCCGGCTCGTAGCGGTCATGGTGGCGCACCCAATCCATCTTGTAGAACCCGTCGTGCTCGTCGCGGCCCTTGGGCGTGAGGTCCAGCATGTTGTAGGTGCCCATCATCACCTCCACACCGCGCCCGTAGGTCGAGTAGGTGTGGAAGACCTCGCCCGCGTCGTCCTTGTAGAACAGGCTGATGCCGGGCGCTTCCTCGGCCGGGAATTCTACCATGCCGTAGTTGTAGTGGACGGTGCCGTTGACACGCTCTTCCGGCTTGAAGCTCACATGGAAGTCGTAGTTGAAGTCGTTGCCGTTCGAGGAAACCCAGCTGAACTGCCAGCCCATGCGCCGGCGAAAGCGTTCAATCTCGGGCAGCGTTGCGCGCGAGACGGCCACGAACGTGACGTCGCGGTGCTCAAGGTGGATCTGCATGCCGGCGGTGTGGTCGGCCATGAAGGAGCAGCTGGGGCAGCCCTGCTCCCAGCCGGGGCCGAACATGAAGTGCTGCACCATCAGCTGGCTGCGGCCTTCAAACAAGTCGGCGAGCGAACGCTTTCCTTCGGGCGTGTCGAAAACATAGTTCTTCTCGATGTGAACCCAGGGCAGGGCGCGGCGCTCGCTGGCGATCCGGTCGCGCAGGCGCGTCAGCTCCTTCTCTTGCGCCAGCAGCGTCTTGCGCTCGGCCAGCCATTTGTCTCTGGACACGACGGAGTGGTTCATGGTGGATGTTTCGGTCATGGTGTTCTCCTGGATGAGTAGGGGGTGGCAGGCCGGTTTGCGCTCAGGCGCTTGCCGGTTGTTCACGGCGCATCGCCGCCTGCACGGCAGGCCGGGCAGCGATGCGCGCCTGGAACGCCAGCAGGTTGGGGAAGGCCGACAGGTCAAGCTTGACGAATTCCGCCCAGCGCGTGACCACAAACAGATATGCATCGGTCACCGTGAAACGGTCGCCCAGCAGGAATGGCGTGCGGCCGAGCGCGGCTTCTATCAGGCTGTACTGCTTTTTCAGATAGGCCATGCGTCCGCTGCGAACCTCATCGCTGCTGGCCGGGTTGAACAGCGGCATGTAACTCTGGTGCAGCTCTGAATTGATGTATCCCAGCATTTCCTGCAGGCGATAGCGCGCCATGCTGCCGTTGGCGGGCGCCAGCTGTGCGTCAGGCTTCAGGTCGGCGAGGTATTGCACGACAGCAGGGCCTTCCGTCAGCACGGTGCCGTCGTCCAACTGGAGGGCGGGCACCAGGCCCTTGGGGTTGACGGCAAGAAAGTCTTCGCCATGCTCGGTGCGTTTGTTGGCCGCGTCGACCTTCACGAGGTCAATGGACAGGCCAAGCTCACTGGCCACAATGTGCGGCGAAAACGAACAGGCGGACGGGATGTAGTACAGCTTCATGGTTTTGCTCCTTGCATGGATGGGTTGGTCAGGTGTGACGTGGCGGGGCCGGCCTCACGGCCTGGCTGCCTTGGGCCGCCGCACGGCGCGAACTTTTCCGCTCTTTCCGCCGCCGCAATAAAAGAGGTCCGCGCCGTCGGACTCCATGCCGCTGACGCCGACGCCATGCGGCATCTCCAGCCGCTCGATCACGGCGCCGCTCTTGGGGTCGATCCGGCGGATTTCGCTGTCGTCGCCTTCCCAGGTGCCGTGCCACAGCTCGCCGTCCACCCAGGTCACGCCGGTGACGAAGCGGTTGGATTCAATCGTGCGCTGTATGGCCCCTGTCTTCGGGTCAACCTGGTGAATCCTGCGGTCGCGGTACTGGCCCACCCACAGGCTGCCCTCCGCCCAGGTCAGGCCCGAGTCGCTGCCGCTGCCGGGCGCCGGGATGGACGCCACCACCTTGCCGGTGGCCGGGTCGATCTTGTCGATGCGCGTCTCGGCGATCTGGTAGAGGTGCTTGCCGTCGAAGGCGGTGCCGGCGTCGCCCGCGCACTCCAGCGTGCGCGTCTGTTCGCCGCTGGCGGGGTCGAAGGCAATCAGCCTGGCGCCTGTGGCGGCCCAGACACGCTGGCCGTCGTGGGTGACGCCGGCAATGTCATTGACGCCGGGGAAGGGGCCGTATTCGCGCACGATCTCGGCGGGGCGCGCCTTGGCTTCGGGTTTGTCGTTCAGGGTCTTGCGGGTCATCGTTGCTCCTTGTGACGCACCGTGAATCGGCGCCGTGGAGACAACTCTATCCAATCGGCAGCGCAGCGGGGAGTAACAAGATCGTCGTGAATCCCGCCAGCGGCGGCGCCAGCCAGCGCTGTGCCCGTGCCCGCCCGATGGAGCGCGCCCGCCCGGCGGCTTCGAGGTCGGCGAGCGCGCGCTGCACGGTACGCTGGCTCGCCCCCAGGGCCAGCGCCAGGGCCGAGGTCGACCAGGCCGCGCCGTCCGAGAGCAGCGCCACCAGCGAGGCCTGGTCGCCGTCAATGGGCGGCGCCAGCACGGCGACGTCGCGCCCGGCTAGCGGCCTCAAGATGAAGCCCCGCTCGGTGGCCTCGATGGTCGCCAGCGTTTTGACGAGCGCGCGCAGGCGGCCGATCTCGACCCTGAGGCGCGCCCTGTGCGTCTCGTCGGGACGCCGGGTGCGGAACACGCACGCGATCAAGGCCTCCCGATCGGCAGCGCCAGGCCATGCCTCGGCCAGCGCGCGGGCCAACGCGAACAGCACCGGCCGGCGCGCCAGCGGCCGCCACGCGGCGCCGGCGCCAAGCCCGTGCCGGCAGGCATCAACCACCAGCGCATCCGAGGCCAGCAGCGCCGAAACCTCGTCGAGGCGCAGCGCCTGCTCGCCATCGGCGGCGAGGCGCCGGGCGGCGGGCCTGTCGAGCGCGGCCCGCGCCTCCGCCACCTCGGCCAGGAGCGCCGGTACCTGCGCGCGATCGGCCGCCGCGTGCGCACGTGCCAGCGCCATCCGCGCCTCGCCGACGTGCAGCGCGCGCAACGCAAGCTCGGCCGTCGTCAACTCGGCCACCGCCACCAGCGACGGCGGCAGGCCGTGCGCATCGAGCCGCGCCAGCGCGGCCGCCGCCTCGCCGAGGCGACCGAGCAGCAAGAGCCGGCGCGCTGCGATGAGCCGCCCCTGCAGCGCATTGGCGCGATCGGCATGCGCCTCGAGCGTGGCCGAGGCCGCCGCCAGCGAGCGCGGCGAGCCGCCGAGGTCGCGCATGGCCAGCGCCACCTCGGCCTCCGCAACCACGCAGCGGGCGCGCGCCAGCTCCTCGTGGGCACCGAAGCCACGGGCAGCGCGCCGAAGGAGTTCGCGGGCGCGCGGGTGTTCGCCGAGCTGGGCCATGGCGATGCCGCGCAGGGCCAGCGCCGGCGGGTCGTCGCGCAGGGCGACCCGCTTGAGGGCGCCGAGCGCGTCGCCGGCGGCCAGCGCGCGCGCGGAGGCGGTAATCAGGGAATCCATGACCATAGGCTACACCGCCCTGCTGATGCCGCGCCGCGCATGCAACTTTCCGGGCGCTGGCGCGCGCGGCCAGGGATAGTTTCGGCGTTGAACATGCAGCCCCGGCTTCGCCCGCGACAGCGACCTTGAGCGTCTGCGTTTGGCGGTCGAATCCACAGCGCTCGACGGCGGGTCTGGGTCGACACTGACACGAAGTTTGGTGGAGAGCGGACGTTCGGGCGGCTACGCTGCGCCCACCCCATGCCCTGCCCCACGCTCCGCCCGTGCCAGCGCCAGCGCCAGCCTGGCCCCCACCTCGGCGTTGTGTTTCACGAGTGCGATGTTGGTCGCCAGGCTGCGGCCACCGGTCAGCGCCTTGATGCGGGCCAGCAGAAAGGGCGTCACGGCCTTGCCGGTGATGCCTTGCGCCTTGGCCTCGGCGAGCGCCTGCTCGGTCAGCGCGTCGATCTCCTCGCGGGCCATCGCCGCGGCCTGCGGCACTGGCGTGCTCAGGACCACGCCGCCCGCAAGGCCCAAATCCCACTTGGTGCGGATGAAGCGTGCCTGCGCCGCCGCGTCGTCCAGCCTGAAGTCCGCGCGAAAGCCACTGTCGCGCGTGTAAAACGCGGCGAAGTTGTCCTGCTCGCAACTGAGCACCGGCACGCCATGCGTTTCCAGGTATTCCAGCGTGAGCGCTATGTCGAGAATGGACTTTGCACCGGCACATACCACCGCCACCGAGGTCTTCGCCAGTTCCTGCAGGTCGGCCGAGATGTCAAAGGTCTCCGGCGCGCCGCGGTGCACGCCGCCAATGCCGCCGGTGACGAAGACCTCGATGCCGGCCAGCGCGGCACAGATCATCGTGCCGGCCACCGTGGTGGCGCCGAGTCCGCCGCCGGCCAGCACGGCCGGCAGGTCGCGGCGGCTGACCTTGTGTGCCTGGTCGGAGCGGCCCAGCAGCTCCAGTTCGTCGTCCGACAGGCCGATGCGGATGCGCCCGCCGATCAGCGCGATGGTCGCGGGCTCGGCCCCCAGGTCGCGGATCAAGGCCTCCACTTCGCGCGCGGTGCGAACGTTCTCCGGGTAGGGCATGCCGTGGGCGATGATGGTGGATTCCAGCGCCACGAGCGGGCGGCCGGCGGCCTGTGCCGCCGCCACCGGCGCGCTGCGGATCAGCCAGGAGGGGGCAAGGTCGGTAACCATGGCAATGCTTTCAATTCAACCTAGAAGCGGCAGTTGGATGCGTCCGAGTGCGCCGTGATCGGCGTGCCAGGCAAGGCGTGACAACGCAGTGGGCTACTGCCCACAAGGCGGAGCAACGCGGCATGGTGCGGCGAGCATGGTGCAATCGGACGCAT
>JAUYOG010000041.1 GCA_030695945.1 Ramlibacter sp. | reverse complement strand
CTGCGCGGCGACCTCGACGTGGTGCTGGGGCGCCTGCCGGACCAGTTCTATGACGAGGATCTGGAGATCGAGCAACTGGAGGGTGAGCCGATGAGTGTGGTGGCCCGGCCGGGCCATCCGCTGTTTGGCCTCGCCAAGGTGACGCTGGCCGACCTGGTCGCGCAGACCTGGATCCTGCATCCGCTGGGCAGCCCGATGCGGCGCCGTGTCGAGCAGGCGCTGCAACACGCCAGCCTGTCGGCGCCGCCCGACATCGTCGAGACCTCGTCCATCCTCGCCACTACCTCGCTGCTGGAAGCCAGCGACATGATCTCGGTCGTGCCGCTGGACGTGGCACAGCATTATGCGAACTATGGGCTGGTCGCGATCCTGCCGGTGGAACTGCCGATGTCCATGGCCAACCTGGGCATCATCACGCGCAAGAAAAAAGACCTGTCGCGGGCAGTGAAGGGCTTTTTGCATGCGCTGCGCGACAGCATGCTGGAACGGCAGATCGCGCGCTAGCTAACGCGTTACTCGACGCGCCCGATGCGCTGCACCAGCGCCGCCATCTGGCGGGCGTCGGCTTGCACGAAGTGCTCGAACTCGGGCTTGTCCTGGTACTGGAAATAGCTGCCCGCCGAGGCCAGCGACTGGATCGCACGCGGGTCCTCGGCGGCGAACTTCGCCGCCTGGCGCAGGCGCGTCACCACCGGCTCGGGCGTGGCGGCGGGCACGAAGAGGCCCGACCACTGCGAGTAGGAGATCGGCACGCCCAGCTCCTTGAAGCTCGGCACGTCGGGCAGCGCCGCGAGCTTGGTGTCGCCCCAATGCGCCAGGGCACGCAGCGTGCCGGCGCGAATGTGCTGCATGACGCTCGAGGGACCGGTCGAAATCGCGTCGACCTGCCCCATGAGAACGGCCAGCACCGCCGGGCCCGCGCCCGTGTAGGGCACATGCAGCATGAAGCTGTTGGTGGCGGCCTTGAGCTGCTCCATCGGCACGTGCATGGTGCCGTAGTTGCCCGACGAGCCGAACGTGACGCTGCCCGGCTTGGCCTTGACGGCGGTGATGAAGTCCTTGTAGGTCTTCCACGGGCTGTCGGCGCGCACGATGAGCACGGTGGGGTCTGCCGTGAAGCGCGCGATCGGCTTGAGCTGGTCCAGCGTGTACATCGGCGTGCGCTGCAGCACCTTGTCCGCTTCGGGAAGCACCACGAGGGACGACAGCGACATGAGCATGGTGTAGCCATCGGGCTTGGCCTTGGCCACCTGCCCCATGCCGATGCCACCGCCCGCGCCGCCCCTGTTTTCGACGATCACGGATTGCTTGAGCGCGCGGCTCATGGCTTCGGCGACGGGCCGGCCCACGGTGTCGGCCACGCCGCCGGGCGGGAATGGGACCGTCATGGTCAGGGGCCGGGTCGGGAAGTCACCCTGCGCCCACGCGGGGGCAGACAGCAGGCACGGCACGGCCGAAGAGGCCAGGAATTGAAGTACGTTACGACGGTCGATCATTTACAGGGTCTCCACACGGTTGATGAGTTCACCCAGGCCGGTCACGGCGACGCGGACCTGGTCGCCATGGCGAAGGAATTTGGGGGGGGTGAAGCCGATGCCGACGCCGACGGGCGTGCCGGTGGCGATGATGTCGCCGGGCTGCAGCGTCATGGCGCGCGACAGGGTTTCGACCAGGGTCGCCACGTCGAAGATCAGCTGCGAAATATGCGCGTCCTGGCGCAGTTCGCCGTTGACCCAGGTCTGCACGCGCAGCGAATCGATCGGCGCGTCGTCCTGCGTGGCGATCCACGGGCCGAGCGGGCAGAAGCCGTCGAGCGACTTGCCCAGGAACCACTGCGCATGGTTCTTCTGCAGGTCGCGGGCGGTGACGTCGTTCAGCGCGACGAAGCCGAACACCTTGCTCAAGGCGTCGGCCTTCGAGACGTTGCGGCATGTCGCGCCGATGACCACGCCGAGCTCGCCTTCGTAGTCGACCGACGAGGTGTGCTTGCTGTCGAAGCGGATGGCGTCGTTGGGGCCGGCCAGCGTCGTGGTCGCCTTGGTGAAGATCTGCGGAAACGCCGGGATGGCCGAAGCGCCGCTGGTCGCGTTGAAACCGCTCTTGTCGAACTCCATCGCATGGTCGTGGTAGTTCTTGCCCACCGCGATGACGTTGCGCACGAAGGCCGACAGCGGCGGCAGGAACTTGACTTCGGCCAGCGGCGCACGGTCGGTGGCGGCGGACTTCAGGTCGTTCGCCGTCAGGCCCTGCTCGATCACGGCAAGAACGGGGTTGAGATGGGAAGCGAGGCCGCCCTCGATGAACAGGACCTCCTGCTTCTGCTCGTCAATCAAGGCAAGGCGGGTCTTGCCGGCCCAGGTGGCGCGTCCGATCTTCATGAAATCTCCAGTAAAAGTGAAAGCACCAATTGGTACTTATTGGGTTGATTTGGTTTTATTCTAGTTTAACTCGATATTCAACTCAATAACCGACAAAACCTGACGTGTATTCACGCAATTGGTTTGATTTGGTACGATGCAGGCTGAGTCCTTCCAACCACCCGGAGCCTTTCATGGACAGTGCAGCCCAGTTGCGGGAAACCATCGTCAAGAACCTGAAGTCCGGCACATGGCGGGCCGGGCACCGCATTCCCACCGAGCGCGAGCTGTGCGACCAGTTCGGCATCGGCCGTTCCACGGTGCGACGCGTGCTGGCGCAACTGAAGGACGCGCAGCTCATCACGCAGACCGTCGGCAGCGGAACCTATGTCACCGATGGCGTCAACAGCGCGCTGACCCGCATGGCGAAGGGCGGCCCCGCCCAGGCCACCAGCCCGGCGGAATTGATGGAGGCCCGGCTGGCGCTGGAGCCGTCGATCGTGGAGATGGTGATCCGCAACGCGACGTCGGCCGATTTCGAGCGCATGGAAGCGTGCTGCGACAAGGCCGAGGCCGCCGCCTCGCTGGAGGAGTTCGAGCACTGGGACGGCATGCTGCACGAGGTCATCGCGGAAGCCGCCCACAACACCTTCGTCACCAACGTGTTCCGCCTCATGAGCGAGGCGCGCGAGCAAGGCGAGTGGGGAATGCTCAAACGCAAGAGCGTCACGCCGGAGCGCCGCGCCGAGTACCAGCGCGAGCACAGGGAACTGGTCGCAGCGTTCCAGGACCGCGACCTGGCCACCGCCACCGCGCGAACCCGCGACCACCTGCTGCGCGTGCGGCGCAACCTGCTGGGAATCTAGTTCCGCAATGACGGGGCCGCGCGGGGCGCGGCCCGTTCAGCGGCGCATGTCGTAGAGGCGCAGCGCGTTGTCGTGGAACAGCTGGCGCTGCTCGTGCGGCGCGAGGTCGGCGACGATCGCCGCGAAGCCGCGGAAGATGTCCTCGAACGAGGCGCACAGGCTGTCCACCGGAAAGTTGCTGCCGAACATGCAGCGGTCGGCACCGAAGATCTCGATGGTGTCGCGAACCACCGGGCGGTTGGCTTCCACCGACCAGCGCCGCCCGGCCAGACCGATGCCGCTGAGTTTGACAAAAACGTTGGGGAACTGCGCCACGCACCGCATGGCCTCTCGCCAGGCTGCGAGCCCTTCGCTGCTGCGGTCCGAGGGCATGCCCGTGTGGTTGATGATGAGGGGGGTGTCCGGAAAGTCCCGCGCCAGGGCTGCGGCCTCGTGCAAATGCCAAAAGGGTGTTTGCAGCTCGAAATGAAGGCCATGCCGCGCCAGCAGGCCATAGTTGTGCCGCCACGCGGGGTCGGCCATGCCACCCGCTGCCGTGTCGGCTGGCGATTCGTTGGCGCGCGGCTTGTGGCGAATGCCGCGCACAAACCCGAAGGCGGCCAGTTGCTCCAGCGTGTGCTGCGCATCGGGCTGGTCCAGCCAGGCTTTGCCGACCGTCACCGTGGGCCAGCCGCTTTGCTGGCGCAGGCCCGCGATGTAGCGCATCTCGCCGATGGGGTCGCGCGGATCCCAGTCGGCCTCGATGTAGACACTGCCGGCCAGCCTGAACGCCGCCGTATCCCGGAGGTAGTCAGCCGGCAGGTAGGGGCGGGCGATCGACTGGTGATCGCCATAGCGGTGCGGCGGACGGTCGCTGTCGCACAGCCAGGGGTAGTAGTTCAGGACGGGATCCCAGAAGTGATGGTGGGCATCGATGATGGGAAAACCCAGCGGTTCGGTCATATCAGGTCCTGAAGGTCAGGCAGCTTTCATGCTGCCGTAGCGAAAAGCGTTGTTGACGCGGCGAATGCCGTTGACCAGCGCCCGGCCGAACGGTGGCGCCGAAATCTCGAAGCGGCAGGCGGCATCGACCTTGATGCCCTCGGCAAACGACAGCGTGGCAGTGCCGAAGTAGTGCACGTGTACGTCGCCCGGCACCAGGAACTGGTCGTACTTGAAATGGTGGAACTCGATGTTGCCGATGGAGTGCGACATGTTGTCCTCCCCGGTAAAAAAGGGTTTTTCCCAACGCGAGCGGCCCTTGCGGACAATGCGCGACAGGCCGGTGATGCTCGGCGGCAATTCATCCAGCAACAGCTCCGGGCCGAAAGAGCTGCCGCCCAGCTTGGCGTGCGACACCAGGCCGCTGTTGCTGCGCTCGGTGACATGATCGGACAGCTCGTTGGCGAGGGCAAAACCGACGCGGCGCGGCATGCGGTCAGGGCCGATCAGGTACAGGCCGGCCAGTTCGGGCTCTTCGCTCGCGTCTTCGGCGAAGGCCGCGACCGGGAAATCCTGGTAGGGATGGACCACCGAATGGCCACTGCCCTTGAAGTGCCATTCGGGGGCGACGCCCGGCGGGCCATCGCCATGGGGACGCCCGGCTTCCAGGCCCAGCTTGAACAGACGCAATGAATCGCTGAGCGTGGTCTGGCCGGCGTGCAGCGCGCGCCGCAGGTGGTCGCGTGTGCGTTCGCTGCCCAGGTGCGTCAGGCCCGAGCTGCTGACCAGCATATGGGCCGGGTCCGAGTGGTCGAACGGCACCAGCACGGCCTGCCGCTCCACCAGCCCGTCGTAGTCGACCCGCTCGCCCGAAGCCCGTTTTTTGACCAGGCGCGCCAGCGGCGCGCGCTCGGCCAGCGCCTGCGCTACCAGCGCGTAGGTGCTGTCGCAGCCGTCCAGCACGCGGACCGTATCAGGTGCTTCGACCAGGCCGACGGCGCGCTGGCCGTCGGGCCGCAGGAACTGGAGCAGGCGCATGGGTGGCGTGGATTGGGCTGAACCGGTTTATTTGGCCTGGCTGACGACGCTCTCGGGAATATCGGCGCCGTGGTATTTCTTGAAGATCTCGTTGAGCTTGCCGTTTTTCATGTTGGTGCGCACCCAGTCGTTGACCCAGGCCATCAGCTTGGGCTCCTCCTTGCGCATGCCCACGCCGAGGTCGAAGGTGCGCAGCACAAACTTGGGCTCCAGCTGGCGTGCCGGTGCCTTGTTGACCATGGTCTGAAACAGCGCGCCCGAGGTTGCGACGAGGTCGGCCTGGCCGGTCACCGCGGCGGTGATCACGGCGGCATCGTCGTCGTAGCGCACGATGGTCGCGCCCTTGGCGTTGGCCGTCAGGTCGGCGTCCTGCGTGGTGCTGCGGTTGACCGCGACCGATTTGCCCGCCAGGTCGGCCATGCTCTTGACGTTGATGCCCTTGACGCCGCCCACCAGCGACACCTGGCCGGCATAGGGAATCGAATAGTCGATCACCTTGGCCCGCTCCGGCGTGAAGGCCAGCGTCGAGATCACCAGGTCGGCCTTGTTGGTCTGCAGGTTGGGAATGCGGGTGGCGCCGGTCGTCGGCACGATTTCCAGCGCGACGCCCAGATCCTTGGCCAGCAGCGTAGCCACATCCACATCGGAGCCGGTCGGGCGCATGGCGCTGTCGGTCATGCCCGACGGCGGATTGGCCACGTCGATCGAAATGCGGATTTTCTTCGCCGCGCGGATGTTGTCCAGCGTGTCCGCATGGGCGGCCAGGCCGGCCAGCGCCAGGGCGGCCACGATAGTGCTGCGGGAGATGATGGAGATCAGTTTCATGGTGAGGTTTCCTTTGGGGTTACAAGCCGTTGTCGACAAATTGCTGCAGTTCGGCGGTCTGCGGGTTGAGCAGCATGTCGCCGGTTCCGGTTTCCCAGATCCGGCCTTCATGCATGAAGATCACGACGTCAGCCACCTTGCGGGCAAACGCCATTTCGTGGGTCACCAGCACCATGGTCATGCCGCCGGCGGCCAGCTCCTCGATGACCTTGAGCACTTCGCCCGTCAGCTGCGGGTCGAGCGCCGAGGTGACCTCGTCGAACAGCATGACCTGCGGCTCCATCGCCAGCGAACGGGCAATCGCCACGCGCTGCTGCTGGCCGCCCGAGAGCTGCTCGGGATAGGCCTGCGCCTTGTCCGCCAGGCCGACCTGGCGCAGCACGATGCGGGCGAGCTCCAGCGCCTCGGCCCGGCTTTTGCCCTTGGCAGCACGCGGCGCCAGCGTGATGTTCTCCTGCACCGTGAGATGGGGAAACAGGTTGTAGCTCTGGAACACGATGCCGACGTCGCGGCGCAGGCCGCGCAGGTCGATGAGCGGGTCGCTGACGCGGCGGCCACAGACTTCGATCAGGCCGCTGTCAATGACTTCGAGCCGGTTGATGCAGCGCAGCGCCGTGCTTTTGCCGGAGCCGCTGCGGCCGATGATGGCCACCACCTGGCCTTTTTTCACCTGGAACGACACCCCCTTGAGTACGTTCAGGCTGCCGAAGCTCTTGTGCACGTTTTCAAGATTCACAATATTGGACATTGCCGATTCCTTTCTTCAGTTCCGGCTCGGGCTTGCGGCCAGCGAGCAATCTGTTTTCGAGTTTCCGGGCCCACCACGACAGCGGGAAGCACAGCAAAAAGTACAGGCCGGCGACCAGCATGTAGACCACAAAGGGCTCGAACAGCGAGTTGTTGATGATCTGGCCGGCGCGCGCCAGCTCGACGAAGCCGACGACCGAGGCGAGCGAGGTGTTTTTGACGATCTGCACCATGAAGCCCACGGTGGGCGGCGTGGCGATGCGCAGCGCCTGCGGCAGGATCACCATGAACAGCCGCTGGGTGCGGGTCAGCGCCAGGCATTCGGCGGCTTCCCACTGGGTTTTGGGAACCGCTTCGATGCAGCCGCGCCAGATCTCGCCGATGTAGGCGCTGACGTATATGGTCATCGAGAGCCCGGCGGCCACGATCGCGGGCAGGCTCAGGCCCATGATGCTCAGGCCGAAATACGACAGGAACATCAGGATCAGCAGCGGCGTGCCCTGCACCAGCTGCACATAAGCGAGCGCCAGCCAGCGCAGCGTGCGGCTGCGCGAAATGCGTGCCAGCGCGACGCCAAAGCCCAGCAGGCCGCCGCCGGCGAAGGCCATCAGCGACAGGATGACGGTCCAGCCCACGCCCTGCATCAGGAAGTAAAGATGGTTGAGGTTGAATTCGTTGTTCATGGTTTCAGCCCGCGCTCACATGGTGGTGCCGAGCCGGCGGCGTCGAGTGAAAACGGCCTGGCCGATGGCCCAGAAACCGAGGCGCATCAGCAGCGACAGCATCAGGTAAAACACGGCCACCACGATGTAGGTCTCGAAGGAGCGGTAGGTGTCGGACTGGACACGGTTGGCAATCGCCGTCAGCTCCTCCGCGGAGATTTGCGACGTGATGGACGAGGCCAGCATCAGCAGCACAAACTGGCTGGTCAGCGCCGGGTAGACCCGCTCCATGGCAGGGCGCAGGATCACGTGCCAGTAGACCTGCAGCCTGGACAGCGCCAGGCACTCGGCGGCCTCGATCTGCCCCTTGTGGATGGAGTCGATGCCGGCGCGCATGATCTCGGTGGTGTAGGCGCCGATGTTGATGACCAGCGCCGCAATCGCCGCCACGTAAGCCGGCACCTTGAGCCCCAGGCTGGACAGCCCGAAGTAGACGATGAAAATCTGCACCAGCAAGGGCGTGTTGCGGATGGTCTCCACGTAGATGCTGCAGGCCTGCGCGATCCAGCCGTTGCGGCTGCCGCGGCCGAAAGCGCACAGCGTGCCGATCAGGAAACCCAGCAGCGTGGCGATCACCGCGAGCTGGATCGTGAGCCAGGCGCCATGCAGGAACAGCGGCCACTGGGCCAGCACGGCGGCGAAGTCGAATTTGTAAGTCATGTTGTCGCCGGCAGGTTCAGGCCGCAGGCCGGTACGAGTTGACGATGGAGGCCGTGTCCTTCATGCCGTTGCCCTGCTCAACATAGTCGGTGTAGCGCCGTGTCGCGGCCTCGAGCATGGGCAGGCTGAGCTGGAGCGCGTGCGCGTACTCTTTGACGGCCTTCAGGTCCTTCAGCAGTTGTCGGGCATAACTGCGCGGTGGCTCAAACGCGCGCGCCTGCATCTGCGGATAGAGCTGCTTCAGAAGGCTGCTGTCGGCATGGCCGCCGGCCAGGCACTGCGGCAGCGCCTGCGCGTTGATGCCGGCCGCTTCGGCCAGGGTCAGGGCCTCGGCCAGCACCACATAACCGCTGCCGACAATCAGCTGGTTGATCATCTTGGCGGTCTGGCCCGCGCCGCTCGGGCCGATGTGGGTGAAGTTGGCGGCCAGGTCGGCCATCACGGCGCGGATGGACTCGATGTCGCTGGCTTCGCCGCCGGCCATCACCGTCAGCGTGCCGGCACGCGATTGCAGCGGGCCGCCGCTCACCGGGGCATCGACCCAGCGCATGCCGGTCTCGCCCTGTAGTTGCTGCGCCATGCTGCGCGTGGCCGCGGGGTCGATGGTGGAATGGTCGATCAGGGTCTTGTCGGCCGCCGCCGTCTGGGCGATGCCCTGCGCCCCGAAGACGCAGCTGCGCACCGCCTCGGTATGCAGCACGCACAGGATCACCATGTCGCTGGCCGCGGTGACGGCCGCCGGTGAAGGCGCGCTCACGGCGCCGGCCGCAACCAGGGGCAGCACCCGCTCGGGTTCCAGGTTCCAGACCGTGACCGGCCAGCCCCGTTCGAGCAGGCGCAGGGTCATCGCCGTGCCCATGATGCCTAAGCCTATGAACCCGATACGGGCCTTTTCAACTGCCATGCTTGTCTCCAGTGCCACCATGTTTTGAAGTGGTGACGAAGCATACGAAGGGCAGCGATCCACATCCAATCGTATTTCGTGATCTATCGATATGGGTTTTTGAATCAGTACGGAAGCCATACGGAACCCTGGTCGATGTCTGGCGCCACCCACCTGGCCGTGGTCGTTCCTGGCTCCTGGCTCCTGGAATCCGCCTCTGCCGGCCGGACCGGCATTCGGGCTCTACTGGATCTGGTCCGGCAACAGCGAGGGCGGCGCCAACGCCTGCATCCTGCACTACCGCGCCGGCGACATGACATCGTGCAGGCCGCGCAGGAGGCGGCGGTGCAGGTCACCAAGCCGGGCAAACGCTTTCTGGACCCGCACGAAGCCGCGACGCGGGTGCTGGTCGAAGGCATGCTCGACACCGGCCTGCTGCCCAAAGCCAAACACGGCAAGGTCGACGACGTGCTGGAATCGGGCGCCTACCGCCAGTTCTACATGCACCGCACCGGCCACTGGATGGGCATG
>JAUYOG010000036.1 GCA_030695945.1 Ramlibacter sp. | reverse complement strand
TGTTGAGAGGGGCGCTGGGGGCCAGGCGGGAGCGGAGAGCTTTTGCGCTCTCGTGCGAGGCGGTTTGACGCTTTGGCGGGCGTCGGCGGCGGCGGTTTTACCGCCTCAGGACGCAGTGATCCTGTCGAGCCGCCTGAGGTTGTAGGCGAACAGCGCCAGGCCGAAGGCGAGTGCGCAGCGTCGCAGGTTGAAGTAGCGCATCCGGCTCATCCGGTAGATCCGCTTCACGGTCCCGAACACCGCCTCGACCTTGCGCCGGCGCGGGGCGAGGGCGTGGTTGCGGGCGATCTCCTCGGGGACAAGCGGCCGGCCCTTCTGGCCGCGCTGCATGACCCCGTTGGCGATCCCGCGCGCCGCCAGATGATCGCGCAGCCGCGCTCCGTCATAGCCGCGGTCGGCGAGGACTTGTCCCTCGTCGCCCGCAACCAGGGCGGTCGCGACATCGATCTCCTGGATGTTGGCCGGGGTGAGCCTCTGCGCGCGCACCAGGGCCGAGCCTTCGTCCATGGCGATATGGCCCTTGTAGCCGAACTCATAGCGCCGACGCTCATTGTTGACCCCGAACCGGGCGTCGGGGTCGTTGGGGCTGGTCTTGCCTTCCGCAACCTTCGGCCGCCGCGCCGCCGCCTGGATCAGCGTCGCGTCGATCAGCGTGCCTTGCTTCACCAGGACGCCGCGTCCTTCCAGCTGGCGCTGCAGCTCGGCGAACAGGGGCTCGATCAGGCCGGCCCTGGCCAGCTTCTCGCGGAACCGCCAGATCGTCGAATGATCCGGCACATCGTCTCCCAGCGACAGACCGCAGAACCGCTGGAATGACAGCCGGTCGAACAGGTTGGCCTCCAGCGCCTCGTCCGACAGGTCATGCCAGCGCTGCAGCAGCAAAGCCTTGAACAGGATCAGCACCGGCCAGCTCGGCTCGCCCTTGCGCGCGGTCGACATCACAGGCGACAAAACCGCCTCGATCCCCGCCCAGTCGATCAGGCCCAGGATCGCCTCGAGATCGTCCCGCTGACGCCCCCGCCGCTTCGCCACCAGCCCGTCCTCGAACCCCAGCTGACCAACCTGCTTGCGCGGCATCGATCCTCTCCCTCGCCGAATCTCATCGCAAGGGAATCACGATCCGCCCACCCGCGCAAAGAACTCCATGGTGAGCAGCCGCCGAAGGCGACCGTCCGTCGAACCTGTATGTTGTGGCGAGGATCGTGGATGATCCTGCGGCCGGCGTAGCCCGTTGCGAACCTGGTTCATGCCGTCTCGTGGCATGGGCGCGCCGGCCGGTCGTTCTTCCGAACAGTCGCATG
>JAUYOG010000031.1 GCA_030695945.1 Ramlibacter sp. | reverse complement strand
AGGTGTTCACATCGTGCATTTCTTGTTCTGTCTCAAGTCTAGCAACTTGCTCATGAGGTGTTCACATCGTGCATTTCTTGTTCTGTCTCAAGTCTAGCAACTTGCTCATGAGGTGTTCACATCGTGCATTTCTTGTTCTGTCTCAAGTCTAGCAACGGAATTCTATCCTCCCTCGCACGGCGCTCGTCGCGTGCGTCACCTGCCGAAGTGCGGGTCGATCGGTACATCGACAACATTCGTTGGACCGGAAACCGCGACGCAGTCGCGAGATCATTCGCAGCGTTCCAAGCGGTGTGCGCCAAAGCAGGCGCCACCGTCAAGCCGGAGCCGACCATCAACGAGGCGCACCAGCGCGGCACGTTCCTCGGGCTGGAGTGCGACTACAAGGCCGCGACAACCCGCCTCACCAGTTCGTTTGCCGAAAAACTACACGCGCGCGCTATTGCAGTGCTTGCGGAGGACGGCGACGCGACCGTGCTCGACCTGTTGTCGCTGTTCGGTTTGCTGGTTTTTGCATCCCGGGCGGAGCGGCTGCCGCTGGCGGCTCATTTCTGGGCGATCTGCTTCGCGCGCCGTCGCAGCAGCGAGGTCGCCAATGGCACACGCGTGTTCTCGTCGCGGGCGCGCATGTGGCGCACTTCGATGCGGTGGGTCATCGCCTAACCGATCCGCGCTCGCAGCTTCGCAGCGAACTTGTCGCCCAGCTTGGCCGTTCGCCGCAGCACAAACTCCACGCCTCGGTGCGTGATCGTGCCTCCGGGGGCTTGTTCCTCCCCGATGGTCAGGTTGACCTTTTCGGCCACCGACCGCCAACGACGCAGCGCCGCCTCGACGCCCTGCGCGGGACCGAACAACGCGACGTTGTCGACGTACACGTCGGCAACGACGTCGTCGCCCTGCAGGCCCAGCCCCGTCACCGCCTGCAGCAGCCGCTGCATCACCGCAGGGGCCGTCGTCATCCCCATCGGGAGGCGGCACGGCTGCCACCACCCCGACCCGACCCGAAACGCGCAGAAAGGCCGCACGTCCTGCGGCAGCTCGACCTGGTAGAACGCTTTTTCTGCGTCTACTGTCGCCGCCCACTCCGCCTCCGCCGCCACCACCAACAGCTCGCGCAGCGGACGAAACGACACCGGCGGCGGCGCCACGTGCAGGTTGAACCAAAGGGTGTCGAGGACCACCCTCCGACGCTCCTTCGGCGTGCCGACCTTCTCCAGCACCGTGGCCAACTTCGCGCCACCCAGCGGACGCACACACGGCTCCACGATGCCGTCGCGCTGCAGCTGCGCAAGGTCGGCGCGCGACACCCGCGACTCCGGCACCACAGTGCCCTCCGGCATCGGCGGCGGCCGCTGCGCCAACCAACCCTCGATCTCCGCCGCCGCAACCCTGTCCAGCTCCGCCAACCTACCCAACCGGACCAGCCCCATCCGCCGCGAGTGTAGGGGCGGCGTCTTCGTCGCGGGGCGTTCTCCCCAGATCGTCGCCCCGTGCACCCCCTGCCGCTGCCCCCGCGCCCCCGACGCCCACTGCGCCCAGCGCCGCTCGCGCCGCGCTACTGCGGCAGACGGTACACCGCCGCCATCGCCGCCGCGTCCGCCAGCCCGAAGCGCTGGTACCGCCGGAGCATTGCCTCCGATGCGTGGTGCGTCAGCCGGCGAATGTCCTCCGGCGGCGCACCCGACAGGGAGAGGCGCATCACCCGCGACGCGCGGACGCTCCGCAGCGACGCCTCCGGCCGGACCTGCTGCAGCGCCGTGCGGATGTCGTCCGCCACTTCGGGGTCGAACAGGGTCGGCTTCCCCGTCGACTGGCGCCGGCGCCAATACGCGCCGAACCCCGCCGCCCAGCGACCGAGGCGCAGGTACACGGCACGCGGTTCCCGCGCGGTCGTCTTGCCGCCCTGCAGGAGCACTGCCACCGCGTCCGGGCCAACCTGCGGGTGCGGCAGCACGCCCGAGGTGCGGATGCGCATCGCGTCGCCGACCCGCAGCGCCCCGACCCAACACACCGTCAGCGCGACCGCCGCTTGCTGCGTCGCCGCTGCGGCGATCGCCTCCTCCATTTCGGAGCCCGTCAGCAGCTCCGGCCACGCGACGTCCTGCGCCGCCGCCGTCATGTCCGCCGCGCGCATCACCGCGCGCCACCCCACGTCCAGCGCCACCGGGTGCCGCCGCGCCCGCGCCGCGCCCAACAACAGCCCGAGGTTCGTGCGCTGCGTCGACGGCGCCCAACCCCGCTCCGCCACGACTGCGCGGAAGCGGCACAACAAACGCTGCAGCGTCAACGCCGGTCCGCCGCCCCCCGCAACCTCCCGCCACAACTGCAGGTGGCGCCGCCGCGTCGCGCGCGCGCCAACCCCCAACAACGCCCACGGATCCGCCCCATGCTCCTCCTCGTCCAGCTCGTGGTCCCAGTCGACCCGCGGCCCCCGCCGCCGTGCTACTCTCCCTCCGACTCTCCTCATCTTCCGCACCTCGATCACCGCCCTGTCGAGGTCTTCCTCCTCCACCTCCGGCGCGGGTATCTTTAACGTCCCCCCAGCGCAGGGACGGGGTTCCAGGACCAGGCCTACTTCCGCCCCTGCCTCGCGGAGCTGTTCCCCGGGAGACCGCCGCTCCGGCTCGGCCCCCCACGCCCCCACGCACCGTCGCGTCGCGTGCCGCGCGTCCCAGACAGCGCCGTCCGGAGGGCCTCATCCGGGGAGCGAAACAGCTTCCCCGCCCGCGCGTCGGCCTCCTGCTGCCGGAGCGCGGCGGAGAACGCGTCGTGCGCCGCTCGATCCACGTGCGCCGTCTTCAGCTGCTGGCGCAACGCCAGCCGGATCACGGCCGCAAGCGACGCAAGCGACGCGTGCTGCACCCGGGCACATGCGCCCGCCGATGTTGCCATCGCCGCTGCCTTGTGCGCTGCCCGCAACGCGACCAGATGTTCGCGCACAACACTCTCCAGGTGGTCTCGCGCACCGGGGGGCAACGCCAGCCGAACACGCCACGCGTCCGCGAACTCGGCGGCAGTCATCGCGACCGCGGTCGCCGGCACCGTCTCACGCTCGTCAACGAGAATGCCACGCGATGCCGTCGCCCAGAAACGCAGCGACTCCCGACACGAGCGCTCACTGTCGGGCTCGGTCGGCGGGCGACGTCGGCCGCCGCGACTCGGCTCGTCGTCGCCGGTGCTGCGGCCTTCATCCTCGTCGCCGCTCCACTCGTCATCGTCGTCGACGAACGTAGCGCGGCGGCGGCTTCGCGCCGGTGGGTCGACGCGGCGGTCCAGCAGCGTCGCCAGCCGGTCAAGCTTCGCCTCCACGCTTGCGAAACGCTCTTCGGCAGCGCGCTCCCGGTGGGCGGCCGCCGCAGCAGTCTGTGCCACCGCATCTTCGACGGCCCCGCGCGCTGCGGCCTCGCGGCGCTCCATGCGTGCGACCGCGTCCGTCAGCTGCTGCTGCACTCCAGCCCCGGCGTCTGTCACCGCCTGTCGTGCAGCCTCGAGGTCGCGGTGCGCGACCGAATGCGCCGCACTCGCGATGGCCACCTCCGCGTCGAGTCGCTCACGCTCCACCGCGAGGCCGATCCGCTCCCCTTCGACATCCCGCTCCCGGCGGCGAACGTCACCGTCCCACGCAGAGAGTCGCGCCTCGCGCGCCGCCGCATCTGTCTCGCGCTCGCGGGTCGACAGGTCCCGTCGGTCCAACTGCGCCGCGCGGGCCTGAAGCTCGCCCGTACGCCGGTCGAGCGACTCGCCGCGGCGTGCGACCGATACGCTGGGGCCGGACGCCGCCATGGGGGCTGGCACCGGCGACGGCCCCACCGCGGCCACCGGCAGCAACGCAGTCGGCCCCGACATCAGGCTTATGGCGAAGTAGCGGACCCCCCGATTCGGGAAGGGTACCACGCTTCCGGCCGCCGCGCCCTGCGTCAACCGGAGTGCGACACGGTCCTCATTGTCGACCTCGACGCGGCCAACCGACTGCTTGCGCTGCCCGTCGCGCTCGGCGTCACCGACACCGTGTGCCCCTCGCGCTGCGCCAGCCCGGCCTCGTAGTCGGCCAGCTCTGTCCCGACAATCTCGTCCTCATCTGTTGTGAGGATCGTCGAACGCGCACGAGACATGGTTGAAGGTGGGTGGGTGGGTTCACAAGGTTCGGAACTATTCCTTTCCTTTGTGGGCCTTGCTGTTACAGAAACAGGAGACAGAGTCTCATCCTAGTAGCCTCCTATTTCCCTTTCAGTCTTTCGCTTCCGGTCATCCGTTTTCAAAAGCTTTTGTGCCTTTGGCAATGCCGCGACACTCAAACAACCGCAAAAAAAAAAGGTCACCGAATATGCCGATCGGGGCATCGATAATCGATATGACCCCATATCGATATATCGACGTCCAATATGGTATCGATACGATGTCGACGGCTTGCTCCATATCGATCGATTCCATCGATATGGGCTCGGAAGGACGCAGCTCACACAAACGCACAAAATCGCAAGGAAAAATGTGGTGGCACAAGTATTTCGACGACTCGGTGCGCGGCGTCACGTGCAAGACGAAGGAGAGGGCCGACGGCACGACGTGCAACTGGTACGGCGCCGATGGCAAGCCCATCCTGCAGAAGCGCAACGCGACGAACCAGAAGCACCACCTTCTCTCGGAGCACGGTGTCACCGAGCCGACCGGCCGCCCGCAGGAGCAGCAGCAGCTCAAGCAGGGACGCTTCGACGTCAAGGAAGTGCAGGTCCTTGCTTTCGCGCAAGGATACCTGCCTTTCTCCCACTGCGAGCTGTCGTACCTGCGCTTGGCGTGGCACATGTCGATCCTCGATGCCGACACGCTGAAGAGGCACACCGAGCAGCTGTGCGCTCGCCTGCGATGTGAGAAGCTGCAACGTTGCGCGGGCAAGGTGGGGACGCTGCTGGTGGACGGCGGAACGGTGCATCAGAAGTACATCGTCGTGTCGTTGGCGGTTGAGGACGAGTCCATCATGCTTCGTGGCATCCCTGTGGAAGGTGACGAGCTCCACGGCCTCACGGACGCCACTGGACTGAGCCGCGTTGTGGGCGAGACCGTGAAGGAGATGCTGCAGAACAAGATCGCCGTCGCGGCCGTGTGCACTGACAACGCGGCGAACATGCTGCGATGGCTCGGGCTGTTGAGGCTTCGCTGTTGTGACGTGTTCCCGCGCATCGGCACGATTGCGTGCACCGTTGCTGCGCTCTGCCCGACAGAAGCCGCTGTCGAGCGGATCTTCAGCAGGATGAAGCGTCTCCTGCCTGCGAACCGCGCGACGCAGCTCGCGCTCAACACGTACGTTGCCGCAACGGTCGTGCCCATCAACGTCGACGCCGCCACCACCAGGGCCACCGACACGGAA
>JAUYOG010000016.1 GCA_030695945.1 Ramlibacter sp. | reverse complement strand
CTCCTCTGTTACTTCCTGCTCTGCTCTCTGCTTGCTTCCTCCTCTCTGCCTGCTGCTCCGCTTGCGCTCTTTCACGCGACCTCTCGTGTTTAAAGGGCTCTCCACACGAGAAGTTCACCTCAACCACCTCCTCTTTTTGCGAATGTCAGACGCATCGGCGGCGGCGGCGACAACGGCATCGGCAGCGGCGGCGGCAACGGCGCCGACGGCAGCAGCGCGCGCAACGATAGCCGAAGCAGCGGCGGCGCGCGCGGCGATCCCCGACGACACGTCCAGCGACGAAAGCGTCGCGCCCGCCCCCTCGGAGGTCCGTTCGCACAGGGGCGCCGCACGCGGCGGCGGCGGCGCAAGCATGCACGGCAGCGGCGTTGGTGTCAGCGCTGCGGTGGTCGAACTTTTGCGGACCCGCGCGGACCGCGACGAAGAGGCGGCCGAGATTGCGCGGGAGCCCTGGCGCGCGCACCTCCGCGCGGCGAGGCGGGAGCACGAGCTTCTGTCGCGCGAGCCGCGGGAAGCCCGGCGCGCGGCGTACGTCGCGGAGGCGGTTGCTGGGCGGCTGGTCGCGGAAGATGCGCTTGTACTTGGGTACGCGCTCTTCGGGTCCTCGGCGGATCGGCGGTTCTTCTCGGCCGTCCTTCTGCGGCGCGAGGGCCTGCAGCGGCTGCGCGCGCACAACTGGCGCACGCTTGCCCGGCACGACGAGTTCTTCGTCGCGGGGTTTGGCGCGCGCGTGCAGGACCTCGCTTGGCCGCTTTTCCCCCCGCACGAGAGGCTGACGCCTCTCAACCGGACGCTGCTGCGCGAGACTGCGGCTCCGTCCGGCGGCGCCGGGGGTCGGGACGTTGTGCCGTCGGTCTTTCGGCGGGCGGATCCGGCGGGCGGCGGTTACATGGCGCCAGTGGTGTCCCACGCGGGCGGCTACGCGGTGGACCTTGGGCCCGCGGAGGTCGAGGTCATCGCGCTACGGCGCCAGCTTGAGCAGCTGCAGGGCGACCTCACGCGGCGGCTTGGGCAGATCGACGCCGCGCTGTCGCAACGGGCACCGCGCGCCAGCAACAACGGCGCCCCCCAAGGCCGCGGCAGTCACGGTGCCAGCCGCGGCGGCTTCGTGCAGCAGGGCCCGCGCCGTCGCGGCGGGGGTCGCGGCGCGCGCGGCGGCGAAGCCGAGGAGTCGGAAAACTGATTTGCCCTGGTGAGCGCCAGGGCGTAAATCGAAACCTCGCTCAACAAGCACCTCGGCCCACAACGGCCACCAGCACGACGCCGCACAACACGGCGACGAGCAAGAACCAGCGCACAAACGCACCAAAGGCCACACAGCCACCACACGCAACAGCACCAAAGGCCACACAGCCACCACGCAAACACACAGAACACGACACAGCGAATCACGCAGCGCAGCGCAACGCAACGGGCGGGCGGAGGCAGCCAAGCGCCGGAGTGACGCAGCGAGCGTACGAGCCGCACGCGGCAGGGGCGCGCACACGGGCGCACGAAGCGCGCACGCAACGCAGTCGCCACGGCGAACGCGACCGCAACGACGCACACGGACGCGACGACCGCAACGACGCACACGGACGCAACGACGCACACGGACGCGACGACCGCAGCCACGCGCATCGACGCGACGACCGCGATGCAGCACGCGGCGTCAGCAAACCAAACCGCAACGCCGCAGCGCCGCGGAGCGCACGCAGCGACGCGCACCGACGCGACGAATGCAGCGAGCGTCACCGGCGCGGCGGCGCGAGCACCGACGGCCGCAACTGGGTTGTGCTCTTACCTTAGGTAAGGTTGCCTGGGTTGTGCACCTACCAGGTAGGTGCAGGTGGGTAGTGAGGTAGGTAGTCGAGGTGGACTACCTGAGGTAGGTAGGTAGGTAGTGAGGTAGGTAGGTAGTGCGGGGTGCGGCGTCATTCCTGCAGGAAACATGTGCTCTTTCCTTTGAACTTTGCAGAGAGATCAAGGGAACCAACACGATTCGGCGAAAAACGTCCAGCGATTGTCATTCGACGCCCCGTGTCGAATGTAAAGTCGAAATACGGAAAGACGAAACAAAGCGCGAGTGATGCAGGTGGCGCGTCACTTCCCGTCGCACTGATTTGCGATCACCTTGCCAGTCTTCACCTTCTG
>JAUYOG010000011.1 GCA_030695945.1 Ramlibacter sp. | reverse complement strand
CTAACCTCTCTTATTCACCGGGCCGCTGCGTGATGGCGTGATCGGACACGGCGGCGGTGTGCGGTTTTGCGCGCACGAGCTGGTCCGTTACGCCTGTTTCATCGTGTTCGGCCGAGAGGTTTGCGGGGTTTTTGGACGGGGTGGATCGATCTGCGGCACTGCCGCGCCGGTCAGGTCGGCGCGGGTTTGAGGGCGCGGGCGATATGCCGGAAGATGTCGGCATCGGGACAGGCCGAGGCGAAGGCGATGCGGACACGGCTGGCAGTTTCGATGACCCGGGCCGCGACCTTGATCAGCCGCAGGCGGATGGTGGCGAACTCGGCAGTCCTGAGGACGGCGGTTTCTGGTAGCGCCTGGCGCACGGTCCACATCAGCCAGTAGGCGGCGGTGTGGAGGATCAGCCGCATCTGGTTGGCATTGGCGGAACGGCACGAGGTGCGGTCGCTGTTCAGCTGGGCCTTGTGCATCTTGATGAGGTTCTCGGCCTGGCCGCGGGCGCAGTAGAGCGTGTCGTAGATCCGCTCGGCCGAGCCAGTCTGGAGCGAGGTGACGACATAGCGGATATCAAGCCCCATGGTGCTGGCCTCGATGCGCGCCACAACGCGCCGGCCCGTCGTGCCCCAGCTCTTTGCCGCATAGCGGGTCTCGGCATAGCGGCGCAGGGCCGGCCATCCCCTTGTGGCGCGGTCGACGCAGACCGCATCGGCCACGCCGACAATGGCAGGATCGGCGTGCAGCGTCCGGTTGCCGGGAAGGCCGAACACATAATCGACCTTGTTGGTCTCGCACCACGTCATGATCTCGGGCCGGCCATAATGGCCGTCGCCGCGCAGCGTGATCCGGGTCCTGGGCCAATGGCGCCGGATGCGCCCGATCAGGCGGCGCACATGGCCGGCCATCTCGGCCCCCGACGGCGTTTTACCGGCGCGCAGCAGCATCGCCACCGGTCGCCCTGTCACGGTGTCGTAAACGTGGATCGGCAGGAAGCAGCGTGTCCCGTAGTGACCATTCCAGAACGACAGTTGCTGGCCGCCGTGGACGAAGTCGACCGTCTCGTCGATGTCGAGCGTCACCGCTGCGGGCGGGGCGGGATAGCTGGCGCAGTAGATCTCGACCATGACGCCCATCATCCTCACCAGTTCGCGCGTCGTCGGTGCGTTCTCCCAGCGGCTCATCGTCGGTTGGCTGGCGAGGCCGACAGCCGCGCCGGGCAGCTTGCCCGCCGCCAGCTTGAAGCCGGGATCGTGGCGCAGCGTATCGAGGTCGTCGGCATCCTCATAGCCGCAGGCGATCGCCAGCATCCGTGCCTGCAGGATGTCGCCCAGACCATGGACGACCCGGCTCTGGTCCCGGGGGTCGGCAATGCAGCTGGCCAGACGCCCGGCAATGCCCATCCGGCGCTCCGCCTGGGCCAGCAACAGCACCCCGCCGTCCGACGTCAGCCGCCCACCATCGAAAGCTGCGGTTACCTTCTTGCGGCAGATGGCT
>JAUYOG010000073.1 GCA_030695945.1 Ramlibacter sp. | reverse complement strand
TGGTGATGCGCATGGCGCACGCGCGCGACTGGGCGTGGTCGACGACGGCCAGCGCACTCTCGTCCGCCGCCGCCGCATTGGTGTCGCTGCCGCTCTACAGCACGGAGCTGCAGGGCGTCGACATCCGCGGTGACCCCGCGTACTCGGCGGCGATGCGGCGCGCGCAGCAGAACGCGCGCATCAGCGTGCGAACGAGCATCTCGGAGGAGATGTCTCCCGCCATCTTCCGCCAGCTTTGCGGCGTCGACGCATCTTCCGGTCCGGTCGTCGTTCTCCCGTCCGCGCGTCTCCTGCTGCAGGTCGCGTGGGCGTTCGCTGGGCGCATCGGCGACATTCGGCAGCTGCGGCCGAACGACGTCGTCTTCGGCGCGGAGTCGCCAACGGGGCGGCTGGCGGTGGCGACCTTCCGGTTCGGGAAGGGTGCGGCTTTCTGGGGGCCGTACAGCGTGCACTCGGTGCTGCCGGCGGCCACGGCGAAGGACCTTGTCGCGTACGCCGCCGCCGCGAAGCCGGGCGAGCCAATGTGGACGACGCGCGACCAGGCGCTGCTGTCGGCGCGGCGTGGCGTCGCCGACGAGAACCTGCGGCTGCTGAGCGGGCACAAGCGCCAGGATACTCTCCTGCGGTACTTGGGCTGGGGCGTGGCGTCGGCGACGGCGGCTGCAGCGGCGCTGGAGCGAGCCCGCGCCATCAACGCGCCAGCGGCACAAGCACCAGCGAAGCCAACCGCTCCGCCACCAACCAAACCAGCACCGCCAGTCAAACCAGCACCGCCAGTCAAACCAGCACTTGCGGGACTGCGCGCGCCAGAGATGCCACCAGCTACACAGCAGCAGCAACAACAACAGCAACAACATCAACAACTTCAAAAGCAGCAACGGCAGCAGCGAAAGGAACGCGAGCCGTATGTTGCCCCGTCGCGCGACGAGCGAGCAGCAGCGCGCGAGCAGCGACGGGCCCATCAACCCATCGGGGGCGCCGCAGCGCAGACCGGCGTCGACCCGCCGAAGATGGGCCTGTGGTCGGGGCGCAACGGCGACAAGGGCCGCCGCATCAAGCCGCCGCCGACGTTCTTCAGGCGCAAGGCGCCTGACGCGGAGGAGCTGGGCATCCCGCCGGCACGCGACGAGGGTGACGACCCGTCGACGTGGCCGCTGCACGTCAAGCCCGTGGGGCTGATCCGCTGGCCCGTCGTCTTGGGCTGGGCGCGAGGCACTCCGCTCGAGGACGCCGCCGAGAGGGCGCACCGCTGGTGCACGACAGCGGACTTCTTTCTTCCGCTCCGGCAGCCCCTCATCACAGAGCGCCTGCCGTACGCGCGCATCGCGCCCCAACACATCGCGACGCTGCTGGACTGCGGCAAGCTGCAGCCCCACCGTGGCGCGATCGACGGCTTCGTGAAGGGCTGGCTCCTCGAGCAGCCCGCGAAGCGGCGTCTCCGCCCAATCTTCGAGCCGGACCTGAATGGTCGGCTCCGACGCG
>JAUYOG010000070.1 GCA_030695945.1 Ramlibacter sp. | reverse complement strand
CAAGGACAAGGAGATGGTCATGCCCGGCGACAACGTCAGCATCACCGTCAAGCTGATCGCCCCGATCGCCATGGAAGAAGGCCTGCGCTTTGCCATCCGCGAAGGCGGCAAGACCGTCGGCTCGGGCGTCGTCGCAAAGATCCTGGAATAAGGACGGCCCCGCGAAGCGGGGACGTTGAAAAAGTCAAAAGGACATAGGGGTATAGCTCAATTGGCAGAGCGTCGGTCTCCAAAACCGAAGGTTGTAGGTTCGATTCCTACTGCCCCTGCCACCTGAGTGGCACCCGGGTCCGCCCCGCAAAGGCGGGCCAGAAAAGACAACCCGCCTACCCGGCGGGTTTGGCGTCTCAAAAGACGCAGTGAATTGAAGCAGGAAAACGCCGCAAATGGCCACTTCTCAAGTTGAAACCGTCAGTACCGGCGCCGACAAAGCCAAGCTGGGAGCTGCCGTCGCCCTCGTGATCGCGGCGCTGGCGGGCTTCTACCTGCTGGGCAAGCAGGGCCAGGTGGCGCAGTGGGGCGCGTTGCTGGTGGGGCTTGCCGCCGCGTTCGTGGTGTTCATGACCTCCGAGCCCGGCAAGGAATTCGTGGCCTTCGGCCGCGACTCCTGGAAGGAAGTCAAGAAGGTGGTGTGGCCCACCCGCAAGGAAAGCATCCAGATGACGGCTTACGTCATCGCTTTCTGCGCCGTCATGGCCCTGTTCCTGTGGCTGACCGACAAGACCCTCGAGTGGGTGTTCTACGACCTGATTTTGGGGTGGAAGAAGTAATGAGCGACATCACCGATACCGCTGCCGACGCCCCGTCCGCCGATTCGCAGCCGGCCGTGCCGGCCAAGCCCGTCCATCCGGACATGCACTGGTACGTGGTCCATGCCTACTCGGGCATGGAAAAGGCCGTCGAGCGCAACATCCGCGAGCGCATCAACCGCGCCGGCATGCAGGACATGTTCGGCGAGATCCTGGTGCCCACCGAGGAAGTGGTCGAGATCAAGAACGGCCAGAAGAAGACGTCCGAGCGGCGCTTCTACCCCGGCTACGTGCTGGTCCAGATGATCATGAACGACGACACCTGGCACCTGGTGAAGCACACCAACAAGGTCACCGGTTTCGTCGGCGGCGCGAAAAATCGCCCGGCCCCGATCTCGGAAGACGAGGTCGCCAAGATCCTGGGCCAGATGGAAGAGGGCACCGAGAAGCCCCGCCACAAGGTCGAATTCGTCGTGGGCGAGTACGTGCGCGTCAAGGACGGCCCGTTCACCGACTTCAACGGCACGGTCGAGGAAGTCAATTACGAAAAGAACAAGGTGCGGGTGTCCGTCACCATCTTCGGCCGCGCAACCCCGGTCGAGCTTGAATTCAGCCAGGTCGAAAAGACCTGACGAACGCCCTGCGCGCACCGACTCCGCGCAAGGTTGAAGAGAGCGAGTCGTTAACCCCGGGGAGCTTCCGGCCTTGAGCCGAAGCGTTATCACCCGCAAGGAGTAAAAACCATGGCGAAGAAAATCGTCGGTTTTGTCAAGCTGCAAGTGCCAGCAGGCAAGGCCAATCCCTCGCCGCCGATCGGCCCGGCGCTGGGCCAGCGCGGCCTGAACATCATGGAGTTCTGCAAGGCGTTCAACGCCCAGACCCAGGGCGTCGAGCCGGGCCTGCCGCTGCCCGTGGTGATCACCGCTTACGCGGACAAGAGCTTCACCTTCATCATCAAGACCCCGCCTGCGACGGTCCTGATCAAGAAGGCCGTCAAGCTGGAAAAGGGGTCGGCGACCCCGCACAGCAACAAGGTCGGCAAGATCACCCGGGCCCAGCTCGAAGAGATCGCCAAGACCAAGCTGAAGGACATGAACGCCGCGAGCGTGGACGCCGCCATCCGGACGCTGGCCGGCTCGGCCCGCTCCATGGGCATCACGGTGGAGGGCCTCTGATCATGGCAAAGCTCACGAAGAAACAAAAAGCCCTGCAGGGCAAGGTCGATACCACCAAGCTGTATGCGTTCACCGAAGCCCTCGCGCTCGTGAAGGACGCTGCCACCGCCAAGTTCGATGAATCCATCGACGTGGCCGTGCAACTGGGCATCGATCCGAAGAAGTCGGACCAGGTGGTGCGCGGCGCTGTCGTGATGCCCAACGGCACCGGCAAGACCAAGCGCGTGGCCGTGTTCGCCCAGGGTGCCAAGGCCGAGGAAGCCAAGGCCGCCGGCGCCGACATCGTCGGCATGGACGACCTGGCTGCCCGCGTGAAGGCCGGCGACATGCCGTTCGACGTGGTCATTGCCGCCCCCGACGCGATGCGTGTCGTGGGTACGCTGGGCCAGATCCTGGGCCCGCGCGGCCTGATGCCGAACCCGAAGGTCGGCACCGTGACGCCCGACGTGGCCACCGCGGTGAAGAACGCCAAGGCGGGCCAGGTGCAGTACCGTGCCGACAAGGCCGGCATCATCCACGCGACCATCGGCCGCCGCTCGTTCGACTCGGACAAGCTGCAAGGCAACCTGGTCGCCCTGATCGAAGCCTTGAACAAGTCCAAGCCGGCAACGAGCAAGGGCGTGTACCTGAGGAAAGTGGCGGTTTCGTCGACGATGGGTCTGGGTGTCCGAGTGGACACGCAAACCATCTCGGCGTAAGCGCGAGAGATTCCTGGCGGCGCGGGAAGGCGCCGCCGGGTGTGGTGGGCCGGGGGTTCGCAAGAGCCGCCGGGCCATCCAAGACCGTTGGCGGGCAGGGGAACTTGCCCTTAATGGTGCCAACGCAGATGGCGATCCCGCTGAAGATGGAATTGAGAGATTTCTGAAAACAGTTGGTCGCTGCAACTAGGCGTGCCGAAAGGTCTCCCGGACCCGACGGCACTTTGAAGGAGTAGACCTTGAGTCTGAATCGCAGTGAGAAAGAAGCGGTCATCGAGCAGGTGACCGGCCTCGCCGCTAAAGCTCAAACGCTGGTGATGGCGGAATACCGCGGCATCACGGTCGCTGACATGACCAAACTGCGCAACGATGCGCGCAGCAAGGGCGTCACCCTGAGTGTTCTGAAGAACACCCTGGCGCGCCGTGCTGTCGCGGGTAGCGCGTTTGAAGTTGTCGGCGACCAGATGACCGGCCCGCTGATCTACGGCTTCTCCGTGGACGCAACGGCTGCCGCCAAGGTGGTGGCCGACTTCGCGAGGACCAACGACAAGCTGGTCATTCGCGGTGGCGCCTACGGCGGCAAGTCGCTGGACGTCAACGGCGTGAAGGCGCTGGCGAGCATTCCCTCCAAGGAAGTGCTGCTGGCCCAGCTTTGTGGCCTGTTGATGTCGCCGATGTCGCGCACCGCCGTGGTGCTCGGTGCGCTGGCGGCGAAAAAAGGCGGCGGAGCCGAAGCGGCCCCCGAAGTGGTTTCCGAAGCGGCCGCGGCTTGATGCCCGGCAGTCAACCCAACTTATTTAGGAATCAAAAATGGCATTCGATAAAGACGCATTTCTGACCGCGCTGGACGGCATGACGGTCATGGAACTCAACGACCTGGTGAAAGCCATCGAAGAGAAGTTCGGCGTGAGCGCCGCCGCGATGGCCGCGCCCGCGGCCGCCGGTGGCGGTGCCGCCGCCGCGGTGGCCGAGGAGAAGACCGAGTTCAACGTCATGCTGCTGGAAGCCGGCGCCCAGAAGGTCTCCGTCATCAAGGCCGTGCGCGAAATCACGGGCCTGGGCCTCAAGGAAGCCAAGGACCTGGTCGACGGCGCCCCCAAGGCCGTGAAGGAAGGCATGAACAAGGCCGACGCCGACGCCGCCAAGAAGAAGCTGGAAGACGCAGGCGCCAAGGTCGAACTCAAGTAATTCGATCTCGGCCCGAGGCTGGAGCGACCCGAAAGGGCCTCCAGCCTTTAGTGCTTATATGGATGCGTGAAGAACGCACCCGCAAAGACTGGTCCAATACTAGGTTCCCCAGTTTTTTCGAGTGTCTTCTGACCCCGACTGCAGAAGATGCCTTGGTTCGGGCGATGTGCAATGCATCGCTGTCCGCCATGGTTGGTAGTGGCCAACCCACCAAGCTGCCCGGCCTCGACGCCTCGAGACCCGGGTGACAGTTGCGCAAGAGTTAGCCCGGAGAGCTCATGGCCCAGACGTCCACATATTCCTACACCGAACGCAAGCGTATCCGCAAAAGCTTCGGCAGCCGCGACAGTGTGCTGGAAATTCCCTACCTTCTGCAAATGCAAAAGGACGCGTACACCGCGTTCCTCCAGGCCGATGCCGCGCCGCAGAAACGGACCATCGAAGGTCTGCAGGCCGCGTTCGACGCCGCTTTCCCCATCGTCTCGCACAACGGCTTCGTCGAGATGAAGTTCCTCGAGTACAACCTGGCCAAGCCCGCGTTCGACGTGCGCGAGTGCCAAACCCGCGGCCTGACCTACGCCTCGGCCGTGCGCGCCAAGGTCCAGCTGATCATTTATGACCGTGAATCCTCGACGCCGCAATCGAAGGTCGTGAAGGAAGTGAAGGAGCAGGAGGTCTACATGGGCGAAGTGCCGCTCATGACCGACAAGGGCTCGTTCATCATCAACGGCACCGAGCGCGTGATCGTCTCGCAGCTGCACCGCTCGCCCGGCGTGTTCTTCGAGCACGACAAGGGCAAGACCCACAGTTCGGGCAAGCTGCTGTTCTCGGCCCGGATCATCCCGTACCGCGGTTCCTGGCTCGACTTCGAATTCGACCCGAAGGACATCCTGTACTTCCGCGTCGACCGCCGCCGCAAGATGCCCGTCACGATCCTGCTGAAGGCCATCGGCCTGACGCCCGAGTCGATCCTGGCGAACTTCTTCGTCAACGACAACTTCCGCCTGATGGACAGCGGCGCGCAGATGGAATTCGTTCCCGAGCGCCTGCGCGGCGAAGTCGCGCGTTTCGACATCACCGACAAGTCGGGCAAGGTCGTCGTCGCCAAGGACAAGCGCGTGACGGTCCGCCACACGCGTGACCTGGAGCAGTCCGGCACCACCCACATCAGCGTCCCCGAGGACTACCTGATCGGCCGCGTGGTCGCCCGCAACATCGTCGACGCCGACACCGGCGAGATCATCGCCAAGGCCAATGACGAGCTGACCGAAGCGCTGCTGAAGAAGCTGCGCACGGCCGGCGTGCAGGAGCTGCAGGTCATCTACACGAACGAACTCGACCAGGGCGCGTACATGTCGCAGACCCTGCGCATCGACGAGACCGTGGACGAATTCGCCGCCCGTGTGGCCATCTACCGCATGATGCGCCCCGGCGAGCCGCCGACGGAAGACGCCGTGCAGGCCCTGTTCCAGCGGCTGTTCTACAACCCGGACACGTACGACCTGTCGCGCGTGGGCCGCATGAAGTTCAACGCCAAGGTCGGCCGCAACGAGTCGACCGGTCCGATGGTGCTGACCAACGAGGACATCCTGGCCGTGGTCAAGATCCTGGTGGACCTGCGCAACGGCCGCGGCGAAGTCGACGACATCGACCACCTGGGCAACCGCCGCGTGCGTTGCGTCGGCGAACTGGCGGAAAACCAGTACCGCACCGGCCTGGCCCGGATCGAGAAGGCCGTGAAGGAACGCCTCGGCCAGGCCGAGCAAGAGCCGCTGATGCCGCACGACCTGATCAATTCCAAGCCGATTTCCGCGGCCCTGAAGGAATTCTTCGGCGCGTCGCAGCTGTCGCAGTTCATGGACCAGACCAACCCGCTGTCCGAGATCACGCACAAGCGCCGCGTCTCGGCCCTCGGCCCGGGCGGTTTGACCCGCGAGCGCGCCGGCTTCGAAGTGCGCGACGTGCACGTCACCCACTACGGCCGCGTGTGCCCGATCGAAACGCCGGAAGGCCCGAACATCGGCCTGATCAACTCGCTGGCCCTGTATGCCCGCCTGAACGAATACGGCTTCATCGAGACGCCGTACCGCCGGGTGATCGACAGCAAGGTGACGATGCAGATCGATTACCTGTCGGCCATCGAGGAAGGCAAGTACGTCATCGCCCAGGCCAACGCGGTGCTGGACAAGGAAGGCAAGCTGACCGAGGACCTGGTCTCCGCGCGCCAGGCCGGCGAATCCGTGCTGATCGGCGCCGACCGCATCCAGTACATGGACGTGTCGCCGGCCCAGATCGTGTCGGTCGCCGCCTCGCTCGTGCCGTTCCTGGAGCACGACGACGCGAACCGCGCACTGATGGGCGCCAACATGCAGCGCCAGGCCGTGCCCGTGCTGCGTCCCGAGAAGGCCTTCGTCGGCACCGGCATCGAGCGCGTCTCCGCGATCGACTCCGGCACCGTGGTCACCGCCAACCGCGGCGGCGTGGTCGACTACGTCGATGCCACCCGCATCGTGGTGCGCGTGAACGACGCGGAAGCCCAGGCCGGCGAAGTCGGCGTGGACATCTACAACCTGATCAAGTACCAGCGTTCCAACCAGAACACCAACATCCACCAGCGCCCCATCGTCAAGCGCGGCGACAAGATCGCCAAGGGCGACGTGGTGGCCGACGGTGCGTCGACGGACCTGGGCGAACTCGCGCTGGGCCAGAACATGCTGGTCGCGTTCATGCCCTGGAACGGCTACAACTTCGAGGACTCGATCCTGATCAGCGAGCGCGTCGTCGCCGAAGACCGCTACACCTCGATCCACATCGAGGAGCTGGTGGTGATGGCCCGCGACACCAAGCTCGGAGCCGAGGAAATCACCCGCGATATTCCCAACCTGAGCGAACAGCAATTGAATCGCCTGGACGAGTCCGGCATCATCTACGTCGGCGCTGAAGTGCAGCCCGGCGACACGCTGGTCGGCAAAGTGACGCCGAAGGGCGAGACGACGCTGACGCCGGAAGAAAAGCTGCTGCGCGCGATCTTCGGCGAGAAGGCTTCCGACGTGAAGGACACCTCGCTGCGCGTGGACCAGGGCTCGCAAGGCACCGTCATCGACGTGCAGGTCTTCACCCGTGAAGGCATCCAGCGCGACAAGCGCGCCCAGCAGATCATCGACGACGAGCTCAAGCGCTTCCGCCTCGACCTGAACGATCAGCTGCGCATCGTGGAAGCCGACGCGTTCGACCGGATCGAGAAGCTGCTGAACGGCAAGGTCGCCAACGGCGGCCCGCAGAAGCTCGCCAAAGGCACCAAGATCGACAAGGCGTACCTCGCCTCCGTCGAGAAGTTCCATTGGTTCGACATCCGCCCGGCGGACGACGAGATCGCCACGCAGCTCGAGTCGATCAAGAACTCGCTGGAGCAGACGCGCCACAGCTTCGACCTGGCCTTCGAGGAGAAGCGCAAGAAGCTGACGCAGGGCGACGAACTGCCGGCCGGCGTGCTCAAGATGGTCAAGGTCTACCTGGCCGTCAAGCGCCGCCTGCAGCCCGGCGACAAGATGGCCGGCCGCCACGGCAACAAGGGTGTCGTGTCCAAGATCGTTCCGGTCGAGGACATGCCCTACATGGCCGACGGCACGCCGTGCGACATCGTGCTCAACCCGCTGGGCGTGCCCTCGCGCATGAACGTCGGCCAGGTGCTGGAAGTGCACCTCGGCTGGGCCGCCAAGGGCATTGGCAACCGTATCGGCGACATGCTGCAGGCCGAGGCCAAGCAGGCCGAACTGCGCAAGTTCCTCGACCAGCTGTACAACACCTCGGGCCGCAAGGAAGACCTCGCCAAGCTCGCCGATGAGGACGTGCTGGAGATGGCCGGGAACCTCTCGAAGGGCGTGCCTTTCGCGACGCCGGTGTTCGACGGCGCCTCGGAAGAGGAAATCCGCGGCATGCTGAAGCTGGCCTACCCGGAAGAAGTGGCCAAGGTCAAGGGCCTGACGGCCACGCGCACGCAGGCGATGCTGTACGACGGCCGCACGGGCGACCAGTTCGAGCGGCCGGTCACCGTCGGCTACATGCACGTGCTCAAGCTGCACCACCTGGTGGACGACAAGATGCACGCGCGCTCGACCGGTCCCTACAGCCTGGTCACGCAGCAGCCCCTCGGCGGCAAGGCGCAGTTCGGCGGCCAGCGCTTCGGCGAGATGGAAGTCTGGGCGCTCGAGGCCTACGGCGCGGCGCACATGCTCCAGGAAATTTTGACCATCAAATCCGACGACGTGCCCGGGCGATCGAAAGCCTATGAGTCGAT
>JAUYOG010000062.1 GCA_030695945.1 Ramlibacter sp. | reverse complement strand
ATGTCGGTGTCGATGTTTATCTTGCGCACACCGAACTGGATGGCCTTCTGGATTTCCTCCACCGGCACGCCGTAGGTTTCCTTCATCTTGCCGCCGTACTGGTTGATGATCGCCAGCAGGTCCTGCGGCACGCTGCTGGAGCCGTGCATCACCAGGTGGGTGTTGGGCAGGCGGCGGTTGATTTCCTGGATGCGGTCGATCGCGAGGATGTCGCCGGTGGGCTTGCGGGTGAACTTGTAGGCGCCATGGCTGGTGCCGATGGCGATGGCCAGCGCGTCGAGCTGGGTGCGCTTGACGAAGTCGGCGGCTTGCTCGGGGTCGGTCAGCAGCTGTTCGCGCGTCATGGTCGCGTCGGTGCCGTGGCCATCTTCCTTGTCGCCCTTCATGGTTTCCAGGCTGCCCAGACAGCCGAGCTCGCCCTCGACGGTGACGCCCATCCGGTGGGCCATGTCCACCACCTTCTTCGTGACGTCCACGTTGTATTCGTAGCTGGCGATGGTCTTGCCGTCGCCTTCCAGGCTGCCGTCCATCATCACCGAGCTGAAGCCCAGGTTGATCGCGCCCTGGCACACGTCGGGGCTCTGGCCGTGGTCTTGGTGCATCACCAGCGGGATGTGCGGGTACATCTCGACGGCGGCCTGGATCAGGTGCTTGATGAAGGGCTCACCCGCGTACTTGCGCGCGCCGGCGCTGGCCTGCAGGATCACCGGCGCGCCGGTTTCGTGCGCCGCGGCCATGACGGCCTGCACCTGTTCGAGGTTGTTGACGTTGAAAGCCGGAATGCCGTAGCCGTTGGCGGCGGCGTGGTCGAGCAGTTCGCGCATGGAAACGAGCGCCATGAGAATCCCCTTAAGCAGTTGGTAACCGGTATGTAATCGGGCATTTTAACTTTCGACCTGCAGCGTCGAAGTCCTGGTCTTGTGTCATTTCACACGGCCTTGACGCGGCGGACCAGACGGGAGCCCGCCTGAAATGGCCCCTTGAACCCGCCCGGCACCCGGCGGCCCGCGCCGCCCTGACACCAATCGTCACAAAACCGCGGGAACTGCGGCACTGCAACAGGGAGTCCCTCAGGGAGAGAACAGGAATCCCGCCTGAGAGAAAGAACCCACCATGCCCTGTCGCACCCTGATCGTGACGCTGACGGCCGCCGCAGCCCTGCTCGCGCCGGCCCTCTCGCAGGCCCAGGTCACGCTCAAGCCCGATGGCCAGTGGCGCTACCTGCTGACGGCGGGCGCCAACGTCTCGTCGGGCAACAACCGGGCCGGCTCGCTGAACCTGGCGGCCGAGGGCGCCCGCCAGACCAGCGATGACAAGTGGACGTGGGGCGCCAAGGCCGACCACGCGCGCAACGCCGGCGTGGCCACCACCGAGCGCTACGGTCTGCGCACCCAGTACAACCGCGACATCGCACCCGACTGGTTCGGCTTCGGCTCGGGTGAGACGCTGCGCGACAAACTCGCCAACATCGCGAGCCGGTATTCGCTGGCCAGCGGCGTGGGGCGTCACGTCTGGCGCGAGGAGCGTGGCTATTTCGACGTGTCTGCCGGTCTGGGCTATTCGTACGACCGCTACGTCACGGCGACCGATATCGCTGGCGCGATGCGCGACAGGTACGGCCGACTGGAGCTGGTGTTGTCGGAGGAGTCCAGCCACAGGTTGACCGACACCACCAGCCTGCGCCAGAAGTTCACGCTGTATCCGGACTTGCGCGATTCGGGCAAGTACCGCGCGGTGCTGGACACCGGCCTGACGGTTGCGATGACGCAGACCGTCAACCTGTCGGCCGGCCTGAGCTACCGCTACGACAGCGACCCCGGGACCCGTCTCAAGAAGGCCGACGCGATGTTCGTGACGGGCGTGTCGGTCCGCATCGACTGATGGGATGGCTGCCGGGCTTCGCCTCAGAGGGCCCGGCAGATCTTGAGCGTGTTGGTGCCGCCGGCCTGGCCCATGGGCTCGCCCACGGTGATGGCGTACACGTCGCCGACCTGCACGATGCCGCGCTTCTTCAGGTGGGCCTCGGCGTCGGCCAGCGCGGTGTCGCGGTCGGCGCTGGTGTCCATCAGCAACGGGCGCACGTTGCGGTAGAGCGTCATGCGGCGCTGGGTCGAGAGGTTGGGCGTCATGGCGTAGATCGGCATGCGCACGTTGTGCCGGCTCATCCATAGCGCGGTC
>JAUYOG010000060.1 GCA_030695945.1 Ramlibacter sp. | reverse complement strand
GGGGAGGTTAGCAAGGGTCAATCCCGGATGATCATGTCGCGTTCGTCGACCTTGGCCAGGAGCACCGTCCCGAAGTAGATCGACCAGATCCCATCGTCGGTTTCTTCAAGGCCGATGTGGTACTGCTTCAGGGCATTCGCGATGAAGAGCAGCTTGTGCTTGAGGCGAAACGTGCCGGCGTTGGTCACCCGCTTGACCACGAAGTGGCCGGGGTACTCGAGCGGCGGCAGGTGCTCGGGAAAGGGGCGCGGTGAGGCGCTGTAGCGTGAGCTGGGCGTCCGTCCGCCCAGAAACTCGTGCGGCCGCTCGTCGTTGTACAGCGTTCGAAAGCGATTGAAGGCGCGCTGCTGGGAGGCGAGATTGGCGCGCGGGGGCCGGCAGGCCCCGGCTTTGAGGGTTCGGTGCATGCGTTCGTGCGCCCCGTTCTCCTGGGGCGAGGCGGGATGAATGCGCTGATGCTGGATGCCGAGCCGCATCCACCAGACGTTGAGCTGCGAGAGGCCATGGATGCCACACGAGGCGAAGGGGACACCGTTGTCGGTCCGCATCGCGCGCGGCAGGCCGAATTCCCGGAAGGTACGCTCGAAGACCGGGCGGGCGCCTCGGCCCTTGACGTTCGGCAGCCCCTGGCAGGCGAGCAGGTAGCGGGTATGCTGATCGCCGATCGTGAGGGGGTAGCACCACACGCCGTCGCGCGTCGGGAACTGTCCTTTGAAATCGGCGGTCCAGAGATCGTTCGGGGCGTCGGTGGTCGGCGGGACGACGCCGGGATGCTGATGGGGCCGACGGCGCCGGCGCTTCTTGACCAGGCCCGCCCGGGCGAGCAGGTCGCCCGCCGTGCTGACCGCGGGCCACGTGTCGTTGGCGATCTCGGGATGCCGCGGGGCGAGCCAGTCGAGCAGCTTGCCGGGCCCCCAATCCGGATGCCGGCGTCGCGCGGTGCACAGCAGCTCGGCGATCTCGGACGCGATGCGGTGCGGACAGCGGTGCGGGGCGTGGCTCCGGTC
>JAUYOG010000054.1 GCA_030695945.1 Ramlibacter sp. | reverse complement strand
TCTCTCCCACGGGCACGCACTGGCGCCAAGGGGTAAGCGGTCACGCTGCATGTACCGATCCGAACAACCACCAATTTACTCGGTTCCGGGGCGCAAGTCGGCAGCGGCATGCGCTGCATCAGTCTCTCCCAGAGGGAGAGGAAGTGAAATCGAAAAACTCTCACTCTCTCAGTCGCGCAGCCGCTCAGCCACAAACTGGCGGAACAAACCCATCGACGGCGCCTCGGTGCGCCCGGCCAGCGTGACGAACGCAAAGCGCGCGCCAATGGCCAACGGCGGCTCGGTCGCCAGTTCGGCCAGCTGTCCCGCCTCGATGCCGGCACGTGCAGCCGCCACGATGCCCTGGTAGATCGCGTCCGAGGCCTTGACCGTTTCGATCAGGCTCGTGATGTCGTCGCAACGCAGGCTCACGGCCTGCTGCGGGTCGGCCCGCGGCCCGAAGCGGTTGACCAGCCTATGCGCCACTTCCGCGCTGAGCGGCGTCGAGGCCAGGGGGTAGCGCAGCATCTCGTCAAAAGACACCGGCCTGCCGGCCTGCAGCAAGGGGTGGCCGCTGCGGCAGACAAAGCCTGCGCGTAGTTCGGTCAGGTTCTCGATGGCCAGGTCGGGTGCCGGCGCGATGCGGCGAACGTCGATCACCAGCGCGTCAAGCGTGCGCTGGCGCAGCAGCATCAGCTGCAACTCCGTCGCGCCCGGCGACACGCTGACCTGCACGCCCGGATGGTGCTGGGCCATGTAGACGAGAAACGGCGTCATCAGCATCACGCCCGGCCCCGAACCCAGGCCGATGCGGATGGCGCCCAGATCGCCTTGCTTGAGCAGCTCGGCACTGCGGCGCAGCTCGGCCGCCTCGAACACCATGCGCCGGGCGCGCACGGCGACGGCCTGGCCCAGCGGCGTGAGCTCGTTGCGCTTGCCCGTGCGGTCGATCAGGCGCGCGCCCAGGTCGCCTTCCAGGGTCTGGATGCTGCGGCTCAGGGCCGACTGCGTCAGATGCTGCTGCTCGGCGGCGCGGCTGAAAGAGCCGGTCTCGGCCACGGCGAGCAGGTGTTCGAGGTGTTGGAGGTTCATGGTGCAGGCCCATTTAATGAGTAATACGAATACTAATCACAAAAATAATGCATTGGACACATTAATTCGGGAGGTCTAGCATCCTGAAGTGCATCCCCCTGCACTCATTCCAAGGAGACATCCCGTGAACGCATTCAAGAAATTCGGCGCCCTGCTGGCAGGTCTGCTGCTGGCCACCGGCGGCGCCCTCGCCCAAACCTACCCGACCAAGCCGGTCAACCTGATGGTGCCCTACCCGGCGGGCGGGCCATCCGATGCGATCGCGCGCATCTTCACCGTGCCGCTGGGCAAGGAGCTGGGCCAGCAGGTGATCGTGGAAAACCTGGGCGGCGTCGCCGGCGCGCTGGCCGCGCAGAAGGTGCTGGCGGCGCCCGCCGACGGCTACTACTTGTTCCAGGGCTCGCCGAACGAGGTGATTCTGTCGCCGCTGGCCAACGCGGCCGTCAAACTCAAGGCCGAGGACTTCCGCCTGGTGCATCCGGTGGCCGAGTCGGTGATGGTGTTCGTCGCGCGCAAGGACCTGCCGGCCAACAGCGTTGACGAATTGATCGCGCTGGCGCGCAAGTCGGGCGACAAGCCGCTGACCTACGGTAGCGTGGGTATAGGCTCGCTGTACCACCTGATCCTCGAGAACGTGCAGCAGCTCGCCGGCATCAAGCTGACGCATGCGCCGTACAAGGGCAATGCGCCGCTGCTGCAGGACATCGGCGGCGGCCAGGTCGACTTCGCCGTGCTGGTGTACAGCGCCGGCATGGGCGCGCTGGCCGAGCAGGGCCGGCTCAAGGTGATAGGCCAGCTGGGCGCGCAGCGCTCCGAACTGCTGAAGAACGTGCCAACCGCCAGCGAAGGCAAGGAGCTGAAGAACTTTTCGTACAAGATCTGGAGCGGCCTGATGGTGCCCAAGAGCACGCCGGAAAACGTGGTGCAGCGGCTGCACAAGGCAATAGGCGCGACGCTGCACGATCCCTCCGTGCGCACGCAACTGGAGGCGCAAGCGGCGCAGGTATCGCCACCCATGTCGCTGGCCGAATCGGCCAAGTTCTTCGAGGCCGAGACCGCGCGCTACCGCAGCATCGCCAAGTCGATCAATCTGCAGCCGCAGTGAGGCCAGTCCATGAGCCCCTTGCTTGAGGAACTGCACGCGCAGGCCGACGAGTTCATCGGCCTGCGGCGCGACATCCACCGCCACCCTGAACTGGCCTTCGACGAGCACCGCACCTCGGCGCTGGTGGCCGGCAAGCTGCAAGGCTGGGGCTACGCGGTCGAGCGCGGCCTGGGCGGCACCGGCCTGGTCGGCCGGCTGGTGCGCGGCGACGGCCGGCGCCGGCTCGGGCTGCGCGCCGACATGGACGCCCTGCCCATCCACGAGGCCACCGGCCTGCCGCACGCCAGTTGCCATGCGGGCGTGATGCACGCCTGCGGCCACGACGGCCATACCGCCATGCTGCTGGCCGCCGCACAGCACCTGGCCGAGCACGGGCGCTTTTCCGGCACCCTGAACCTGATCTTCCAGCCGGCCGAAGAAGGCGGTGGCGGCGCGCTGCGCATGATGGACGACGGCCTGTTCGAAAAGTACCCCTGCGATGCGGTCTTCGCCATGCACAACATGCCCGGCATACCGCAGGGCCGGCTGGTACTGCGCGAAGGCGCGGCCATGGCCTCGTCGGACTACGCCACAGTCACGCTGACCGGCATCGGTGGCCATGGCGCCATGCCGCACCGCGCGGCCGACCCCGTCGTGGCGGCGGCGAGCATCGTGATGGCGCTGCAGACCGTGGTGTCGCGCAACATCGACCCGCTGCAGATGGCGGTGGTCACCGTCGGCGCGCTGCACGCCGGCAAGGCCAACAACGTGATCCCGCAAAGCGCGACGCTGGAGCTCAGCGTGCGTTCGCTCGATCGCGAGGTGCGCAGCAAGCTGGAGCAGCGCATCAAGGCGCTGATCACCGCGCAGGCCGAAAGCTTCGAGGTGCAGGCGCAGATTGACTGGCGGCCCGGCTATGCGGTACTGGTCAACACGCCCGACGAAACCGCCTTTGCCCGCGAGGTGGCGCTGGAGCTGGTCGGCGCCGAACGCGTGACCCTGCAGGGCCCGGCCGTGTCTGGCAGTGAAGACTTCGCCTTCATGCTGGAGCGCGTGCCCGGCAGTTATCTGTTCATAGGCAACGGCGATGGCGACAGCGCCGGCGCCTGCATGGTGCACAACCCCGGCTACGACTTCAACGACGCCAACCTGCCCGTGGGCGCGGCCTACTGGGCGCTGCTGGCGCAACGCTTTTTGGTCTGAGAGAGTGAGAGTTTTTCGATTTCACTCCCCCTGCCTCTGGGAGAGACTGATGCAGCGCATGCCGCTGCCGACTTGCGCCCCGGAACCGAGTAAATTGGTGGTTGTTCGGATCGGTACATGCAGCGTGACCGCTTACCCCTTGGCGCCAGTGCGTGCCCGTGGGAGAGACTG
>JAUYOG010000053.1 GCA_030695945.1 Ramlibacter sp. | reverse complement strand
GATGGTGCCTCGGAAGACGAGATCCGCGCCATGCTCAAACTGGCCTACCCGGACGACGTCGCCGAGCTCAAGGGCCTGACCGCAACCCGCACCCAGGCGCAGCTGTACGACGGCCGCACGGGCGACCAGTTCGAGCGGCCGGTCACCGTCGGCTACATGCACGGGCTCAAGCTGCACCACCTGGTGGACGACAAGATGCACGCGCGCTCGACCGGCCCGTACAGCCTGGTCACGCAGCAGCCGCTGGGCGGCAAGGCCCAGTTCGGCGGCCAGCGCTTCGGCGAAATGGAAGTGTGGGCGCTGGAGGCGTACGGCGCGGCCTACACGCTGCAGGAAATGCTCACCGTCAAGTCCGACGACGTGCAGGGCCGCACCAAGGTGTACGAGTCCATCGTCAAGGGCGAGCACGCCATCGACGCCGGCATGCCGGAATCGTTCAATGTCCTGGTCAAGGAAATCCGTTCCTTGGGCATCGACATGGAACTCGAACGTAGCTAATCAGGAAGGTCACATTCATGAAATCACTACTCGACCTGTTCAAGCAGTTCACGCCGGACGAGCATTTCGATGCCATCCGCATCGGCATGGCGTCGCCCGAGAAGATCCGTTCGTGGTCCTTCGGCGAAGTCAAGAAGCCGGAAACCATCAACTACCGCACCTTCAAGCCCGAGCGCGACGGCCTGTTCTGCGCCAAGATTTTCGGCCCCATCAAGGACTACGAGTGCCTGTGCGGCAAGTACAAGCGCCTGAAGCACCGCGGCGTCATCTGCGAGAAATGCGGCGTTGAAGTCACGCAGACCAAGGTGCGCCGCGAGCGCATGGGCCACATCGACCTGGCCGCGCCCTGCGCCCACATCTGGTTCCTGAAGTCCCTGCCGTCGCGCCTGGGCCTGGTGCTGGACATGACGCTGCGCGACATCGAGCGCGTGCTGTACTTCGAAGCCTACGTGGTGACCGACCCCGGCATGACCCCGCTGAAGAAGTTCAGCATCATGTCCGAGGACGACTACGAGGCCAAGCGCAAGGAATACGGCGACGAGTACGTCGCCAAGATGGGCGCCGAAGGCATCAAGGATCTCCTCGAAGGCATCGACATCGACATCGAGATCGAGAAGCTGCGCGGCGACCTGACCGGCTCCGAAGTGAAGGTCAAGAAGAACGCCAAGCGCCTGAAGGTGCTGGAAGCCTTCAAGAAGTCCGGCATCAAGCCCCAGTGGATGGTGATGGACGTGCTGCCCGTGCTGCCGCCGGACCTGCGTCCGCTGGTGCCGCTGGACGGCGGCCGCTTCGCGACCTCCGACCTGAACGACCTGTACCGCCGCGTCATCAACCGCAACTCCCGCCTGCGCCGCCTGCTGGAGCTCAAGGCCCCCGAGATCATCGCGCGCAACGAAAAGCGGATGCTGCAGGAAGCCGTGGACAGCTTGCTGGACAACGGCCGCCGCGGCAAGGCCATGACGGGCGCCAACAAGCGCGCCCTGAAGTCGCTGGCCGACATGATCAAGGGCAAGAGCGGCCGCTTCCGCCAGAACCTGCTGGGCAAGCGCGTCGACTACTCGGGCCGCTCGGTCATCACCGTGGGCCCGACGCTCAAGCTGCACCAGTGCGGCCTGCCCAAGCTGATGGCGCTCGAGCTGTTCAAGCCGTTCATCTTCTCGCGCCTGGAAGCCATGGGCATCGCCACCACCATCAAGGCGGCGAAGAAGGAAGTGGAATCGGGCACGCCGGTGGTGTGGGACATCCTTGAGGAAGTGATCAAGGAGCACCCGGTGATGCTGAACCGCGCGCCGACGCTGCACCGCCTGGGCATCCAGGCCTTCGAGCCGATCCTGATCGAAGGCAAGGCGATCCAGCTGCACCCGCTCGTTTGCGCGGCCTTCAACGCCGACTTCGACGGCGACCAGATGGCCGTCCACGTGCCGCTGTCGGTCGAGGCCCAGATGGAAGCCCGCACGCTGATGCTGGCGTCCAACAACGTGCTGTTCCCGGCCAACGGCGAGCCGTCCATCGTCCCGTCGCAGGACGTGGTGCTGGGCCTGTATTACACGACGCGCGAACGCACCAACGCCAGGGGTGAAGGCATGATCTTTGCCGACATCGGCGAAGTGCAACGCGCGCTCGACGCCAACCAGGTCGAGCTGACGGCCAAGGTCAACGTGCGCCTGACGGAGTGGAACCGCGACAAGGACTCCAACGAGTTCGTGCCGTCGACCTCCATCGTCGAGACGACCGTGGGCCGTGCGCTGCTGTCCGAGATCCTGCCCAAGGGGCTGCCCTTCTCCAACCTGAACAAGGCGCTGAAGAAGAAGGAAATCTCCAAGCTGATCAACGCTTCGTTCCGCAAGTGCGGCCTGAAGGAGACCGTGGTCTTCGCCGACAAGCTGCTGCAAAACGGCTTCCGCCTGGCGACCAAGGCGGGCATCTCGATCGCCGTGGACGACATGCTGGTGCCGCCGCAGAAGGCCGACATCATCGCGCGCGCCGAGAAGGAAGTGAAGGAGATCGAGCAGCAGTACACCTCGGGCCTGGTCACCGCCGGTGAGCGCTACAACAAGGTGGTGGACATCTGGGGCAAGGCCGGCGACGAAGTGTCCAAGGTCATGATGGCCCAGCTCGCCAAGGAAAAGGTCATCGACCGCCACGGCAACGAGGTGGACCAGGAGTCGTTCAACTCCATCTACATGATGGCCGACTCCGGCGCCCGCGGTTCGGCCGCGCAGATCCGCCAGCTGGCGGGCATGCGGGGCCTGATGGCCAAGCCGGACGGCTCGATCATCGAGACGCCCATCACGGCCAACTTCCGTGAAGGCCTGAACGTGCTGCAGTACTTCATCTCCACCCACGGCGCCCGGAAGGGTCTCGCGGACACGGCGCTGAAGACCGCGAACTCGGGCTACCTCACGCGCCGCCTGGTCGACGTGACGCAGGACCTGGTCGTGATCGAAGAGGATTGCGGAACCGCGGACGGCTCGCTGATGCGCGCCATCGTCGAAGGCGGCGAAGTGATCGAGTCGCTGCGCGACCGTATCCTGGGCCGCGTTGCGGCCGATGACGTGGTGCACCCCGAGACCCGTGCCGTGATCGCCCCGGCGGCCTCCATGCTCGACGAGGACAAGATCGAGGAGCTCGAGGCGGCGGGCGTGGACGAAGTCAAGGTGCGCACCGCGCTCACTTGCTCCACCCGTTTCGGCATCTGCGCCAAGTGCTACGGCCGCGACCTCGGCCGCGGCGGCCTGGTCAACGTCGGCGAAGCGGTCGGCGTCATCGCGGCCCAGTCGATCGGCGAGCCAGGCACGCAGCTGACGATGCGGACGTTCCACATCGGCGGCGCCGCCTCCCGTGCCGCCATCGCATCCAGCGTGGAAGCCAAGTCCAACGGCGTGATCGGCTTCAACAGCACGATGCGCTACGTGACCAACAGCAAGAACGAGCTGGTCGTGATCGCGCGTTCCGGCGAGATCATCATCCACGACGAGCACGGCCGCGAGCGCGAGCGCCACAAGGTGCCGTACGGCGCCATCCTGGCGGTGAAGGCCGACGAGCAGATCAAGGCCGGCAAGGTACTGGCCAACTGGGATCCGCTGACCCGACCGATCATTACCGAGTTCGCCGGCAAGGTGAAGTTCGAGAACGTCGAGGAGGGCCTCACGGTCGCCAAGCAGGTCGACGAGGTCACCGGCCTGTCGACGCTCGTCGTCATCAAGTTCGACCCGAAGCGCTCGGCCAAGCTGATCCGCCCGCAGGTCAAGCTGATCGACGCGTCCGGCAACGAGGTGAAGATCCCCGGCACCGATCACTCGGTGACGATCGGCTTCCCGGTCGGTGCGCTGATCCAGGTGCGCGACGGCCAGGACGTGGGCGGCGGCGAAGTGCTGGCGCGCATCCCGATCGAAGGCCAGAAGACCCGCGACATCACGGGCGGCTTGCCGCGCGTGGCCGAGCTGTTCGAGGCGCGCTCGCCCAAGGACAAGGGCGTGCTGGCCGAGATGACCGGCACCGTGTCGTTCGGCAAGGAAACCAAGGGCAAGATCCGCATGCAGATCACCGACTCGGACGGCAAGGTCTGGGAAGAGCTCGTGCCCAAGGAGAAGAACATCCTGGTGCACGAAGGCCAGGTGGTCAACAAGGGCGAATCCGTGGTGGACGGGCCGGCCGACCCGCAGGACATCCTGCGCCTGCTGGGCGCCGAGGAGCTGGCGCGCTACATCGTCGACGAAGTGCAGGACGTCTACCGCCTGCAGGGCGTGAAGATCAACGACAAGCACATCGAGGTGATCGTTCGCCAGATGCTGCGCCGGGTCGTGATCGAGAACGTCGGCGACTCGAGCTACATCTCGGGCGAACAGGTCGAGCGTTCGGAAATCCTGGACACCTGCGACGCACTGCGCAACGACGGCAAGATCCCGCCGACCTGGAGCAACCTGCTGCTGGGCATCACCAAGGCCTCGCTGTCGACCGATTCGTTCATCTCCGCGGCTTCCTTCCAGGAAACCACGCGCGTGCTGACCGAAGCGGCGATCATGGGCAAGCGCGACGAGCTGCGCGGCCTGAAGGAAAACGTCATCGTCGGCCGCCTGATCCCAGCGGGTACCGGCATGGCCTACCACCAGGCACGCAAGGCGAAGGATCAGATGGACGAGGCCGAGCGCCGCGCCATCGCCGAGTCGGAAGCTGCCGAACTTGCCAGCGCGACCGAAGGCGCCACGGCGCCCGAAGCGAGCGAAGGCGCAGCCACCGAGTGATCGCGGTTTCACCGTAAACTCGATGCCCAGCCCATTCCGGGGCTGGGCATTTTTTTTGGGTTAGCGCGAGGCCATGCCTTCCTCCGTCGTTCTGTGGAGCGTTGCCGCGGTCCTGCTGTTCTGGGGCGTGGGTGCGTACAACCGCTTGATGCGCCTGCGGGCGGAAGCCAACACGGCGTTCGCGGCGCTGGAGGGCGAGCTTGCCAAGCAGGTCGCGCTGGTGCGCGAGTGCCTGCCGCCGCCGGAGGCGACGCAGCCCGCGCCGCTGGACGGCGATCCGGGCTTCTGGTCGGGCCTGCACGGCGCGGCCGCGCAGTTCGCAGCCTCGCTCGCCGTGGCGCGCGCCCGACCGCTGGAGCCGCAAGGCATTGCAGCGCTCAGCGCCGCCCAGGACGTGTTCACGATGGCCTGGGAGCGCGCCGAGCGCGACGATGCCCATGACCTGGCCGGCCCCCGCCTGCCGGAAACGCTGACGGCACGGCGCGCGCAGCTCGTCATGCAGACCCATTCCGCCATCGAGCACTTCGACCAGGCGGTGGGCCGCTATAACGACGCGATTGCCCAGTTCCCCGCGGTGCTGCTCGCGTGGCTGTTCGGTTTCAGGCCCGGCCGGGGCGTTCGCCCATCGGCCGCCGCCGTTGCAGGCTGACACACCTCCATGGCTGCAGCCGCCAGCGATCGAACCTCGGCCGGTGGGGCGTCCGCGCCGATTCCCCTGTGGCGGCTGCTCCAGGCGGCCGCCGGCGCGGTGGCCGCCGTACGTGGCGGCCAGTCCGGCACCGCCGCCCTGGCCGATGTCGAAGGATCCTTGCGCCCGGGAGCCCAGGCATTGGCTTTCCAGGCCCTGCGCCAGCTCGGGCGCGCCGAAGCGCTGCGACGGGTGCTCGCGAGCCGGCCGCCGCCCGGGCCAGCCGACGCCTTGCTGTGCACCGCGCTGGCGCTGTGCTGGCGTGAAGACGATGCGCCCTACGAGGTCTTCACGCTGGTGGACCAGGCGGTGGAGGCGGCCAAGCGCAGCGCGGGAGCCAGGGCCCAGGCCAGTTTCATCAATGCCTGCCTGCGCCGTTTCCTGCGCGAGCGCGCAGCCCTGGTCGCCGCCACCGACGCGAATCCGGAGGCGCGCTGGAACCATCCCCGATGGTGGATCGAACGGCTGAAGCAAGACCATCCGGCGCGGTGGGAGCGCATCCTGGAGGCCAACAACCGGCAGGCGCCCATGACCTTGCGCGTCAACCGGCGCCGGTCCACCCAGGCGCAGTATCTGGGCGAGCTGCACGCCGCCGGCATCGCGGCCTCGGCGGTGGGCGAGTACGGCGTCGTGCTGGAGCGCCCGCGGCCCGTGCACGACGTGCCGGGTTTCAACGACGGGGTCGTGTCCGTGCAGGATGCGGCTGCGCAGCTGGCCGCGCCCTTGCTGTTGAATGAATGGAGCCGCGGCACCCCGCTGCGCGTCCTCGATGCCTGCGCCGCGCCCGGCGGCAAGACGGCCCACATCCTGGAGCTGGCCGATGCACACGTCATCGCGCTGGACATCGACCCCCTGCGGTGCCAGCGCATTCGCGAGAACCTGCAACGGGAAGGGCTGCAGGCGCAGGTGGTTGCGGGCGACGCGCGCCAGCCTTCCGGATGGTGGGATGGCGAGCCTTTCGACGCGATCCTGCTGGACGCACCCTGCACGGCATCGGGCATCGTGCGCCGGCACCCCGACGTGCGCTGGCTGCGCCGCGAGAGCGACATCGCACAGCTGGCGTCGGTCCAGGCGCGCCTGCTGGACGTCCTGTGGCCGCTGCTCAAGCCCGGCGGCCGCCTCCTGTACTGCACGTGTTCGGTGTTCCGGGCCGAGGGCGAGGCCCAGGTCCAAACGTTTCTTGCGCACAACACAGAGGCAGCTTTGCGGCCCGCCCCCGGCCATTTACTGCCCCAAAGCGGGGCAAAGGACGATGCCGTCCCGGACAATCTGGAAGGTGATCACGACGGATTTTTTTACGCGTTGCTGGAAAAACGCGCAGGGCCTGCGCCTGCGTGAGAATTTCGTTCGCGTGATGCGCCTGCTGCCGGCCTGGTGCCTGGTTGCCTTGACGGCGGCGGCGCTGGCGCAAGCACCGGCGCCGTCCACGGAGATCACCCAGCTTCGGGTCGAACGCATCGAAGACGGCGTGCTGCTGTCGGCCAACGTCAAGTTCGAGATGCCCGCCGTCATCGACGACGCGCTGGCCAAGGGCATCCCCATGTTCTTCGTGGCCGAGGCGGTCGTTTTCCGCGATCGCTGGTACTGGTACGACAAACAGGTGTCGATCGCCGCGCGCCACATGCGCCTGTCCTACCAGCCGCTCACCCGGCGCTGGAGGCTGGTCGTGTCGCCGACCCCGATCGGCAACTCAGGGCTGGCGCTCGGGCAGACGTTCGACACACGCGAGGAGGCGATGGCCGCCGTGCAGCACATCTCGCACTGGAAAATCGCCGAATCCGCCGAACTCGATCCCGATGCCCGCTACAACGTCGACTTCCGCTTCCGGCTGGACGTGTCGCAGCTGCCGCGCCCGTTCCAGATCGGCGCCGTGGGCCATGCGGACTGGAACATTGCGGTCATGCGCAACCAGCGTCTGACCGTCGAGAGCGGGCGGTGAGCACCGAAACCCCGGGCGAGCGCTCGTCCCGCTTCCCGCTGCGCAGCTCCTCGGCGTTCCGCTGGGCCGTGGGCGTCGCGGTCGCGGTGATCGCCGCGATCGGCATCGTGCTCATGTTCCTGCTGACGCAAGCCACGGGCAACCGCGAGCTCTACGAGCGCAACTACGGGCGCCTGTTCATCATCAACATGGTCGTGGCGGCGGTGCTGCTGCTGGTGATCGTCTGGGTCGGCGTGCGCCTGGTCTCGCGGCTGCGGCGCGGCAAGTTTGGCAGCCGCCTGCTGGTCAAGCTGGCCGCGATCTTCGCGCTGGTGGGCTTCCTGCCGGGCATGCTGATCTACGTCGTCTCCTACCAGTTCGTCTCCCGCTCGATCGAGAGCTGGTTCGACGTCAAGGTGGAGGGGGCGCTTGACGCGGGGCTGAACCTCGGCCGTGCGACCCTGGACACGCTGGCAAGTGACCTCGCCAGCAAGACGCGCGCGGCCGCCGTGCAGCTCGCGGACACACCGGACGCCTCCGCGCCGATCGCGCTGGAACGGTTGCGCGAGCAACTACCTGCCAACGACGTGACCTTGTGGAGCGGCACCGGGCAGCTCATCGCCAGTGCCGGCCAGTCACGCTTCCAGCTCAACCCCGAGCGCCCGACGCCGCAGCAGCTGCGTAACGTGCGGGCGCAGCGGTCGCTGGCCGTGATCGAGGGGTTGGATGACCCTGCGCCGAACGCCGTCAGCAACGCGCGCGTCCGGGCCATGGCGGTGGTGTCCCAGTCGAGCGTGGGCGTGCTCGGCGAGCCGCGCATCCTCCAGGCCACCCAGATGCTGCCCCCGACGCTGGTCGCGAATGCGATCGCGGTGCAGGAGGCCAACCGCGAGTACCAGGAGCGCGCCCTGGCGCGCGAGGGCCTGCGCCGCATGTACATCGGCACCTTGACCTTGAGCCTCTTCCTGGCCGTGTTCGGGGCGGTATTGCTGGCCATCATCCTGGGCAACCAGCTGGCGCGGCCGCTTCTGCTGCTGGCGGCCGGCGTGCGCGAAGTGGCCGCCGGCGATCTCTCGCCCAAGCCGGCGCTGCAGGGCAAGGACGAACTCGGCGGCCTGACGCGGTCGTTCGCCCAGATGACGCAGCAGCTGGCCGACGCGCGTGCCGCGGTGGAGCGCAGCATGGGCCAGGTCAACGCCGCCCGCGCCAACCTGCAGACCATCCTGGACAACCTCACGGCCGGCGTGATCGTGCTGGACGAGAAGGGCAACATCCAGTCGTCCAACCCCGGGGCGACGCGCATCCTGCGGGTGCCCCTGGCCGTGTACCAGGGCCAGCCGCTGGCCAGCGTGGCGGGCCTGGAATCCTTCGGCAACGCGGTGCAGCAGCAGTTCGACGAGTACATGAACGAGCGCAAACAGCACGGGCTGGACCACTGGCAGCAGTCGTTCGAGCTCGACGCGGCGCAGCCGGGCTCGCCGCAGAACGCGCTGACGCTGGTGGCGCGTGGCGCCGAGATGCCCACCGATGCTCCCGGCAAGGGCGCGCGGCTGCTGGTGTTCGACGACATCTCCGAGATCGTTTCCGCGCAGCGCGCCCAGGCCTGGGGCGAAGTAGCCCGGCGCCTCGCGCATGAAATCAAGAACCCGCTGACGCCGATCCAGCTCTCCGCCGAGCGGCTGGAGATGAAGCTCGCCGGCAAGGTCGGCCAGGCGGAGCAGGCCATCGTCACAAAGTCCGTGCAGACCATCGTGGACCAGGTGGACGCGATGAAGCGGCTGGTCAACGAGTTCCGCGACTACGCCCGCCTGCCCGCCGCCGAGCTCAAGCCGGTGGACCTCAATGCGCTGGTGGCCGACGTGCTGCAGCTCTATGCGCGCGAGGGCGGCGAGCGCGGCGATGCGTCGGCGCATGTGCCCGTGCGCATGGAGCTCGAGCCCGATTGCCCGAAGGTCATGGGCGATTCGCAGCAACTGCGACAGGTCATCCACAACCTGCTGCAGAACGCGCAGGACGCGACCGAGGGGGCGACCCTTCGCGAGGTCGTCATCAAGACCCAGTGGAACGAAACGTCGCGCCGCGCGCGCCTGATCGTGCAGGACACCGGCAGCGGTTTCCCCGACCACATCCTCAAGCGCGCCTTCGAGCCCTATGTCACGACCAAGGCCAAGGGGACGGGTCTCGGCCTCGCCGTGGTCAAGAAGATCGCCGACGAACACGGAGCCCGTGTCGATCTGAAAAACCGAATCGAAAACGGCGTCGTTGCGGGGGCCCAAGTATCGCTATCATTCGCAGTTGCGGCATAACAACAGCCCCCGGCCCGGCGGCGCTCGGCCTCGGTAAGTGACGAGACGGTTTTCAGGAAAGAAATGGCAAACATACTGGTGGTCGACGACGAACTGGGCATACGCGACCTGCTCTCGGAAATCCTCAACGACGAGGGGCACAACGTCGAACTCGCTGAAAACGCGGCGCAGGCTCGCGCCGCGCGCGGGCGCTCCCGCCCCGATCTCGTCCTGCTGGACATCTGGATGCCGGACACCGACGGCGTCACGCTGCTCAAGGAGTGGTCCACGACCGGCCTGCTCAGCATGCCGGTCATCATGATGAGTGGGCACGCCACCATCGAAACCGCGGTGGAGGCCACCAAGATCGGCGCGCAGTCGTTCCTGGAAAAACCGATCACCATGCAGAAGCTGCTCAAGGCCGTGGAGGCGGGCCTCACGCGCGGCAACGGCGCAAGCCCGCGCAAGCCCGGCATCGCCGGCGTATCGCCGGCGCCAGTGGCCGAGCTCACTGTCGAGGCGGCGATGACCGGCGGACAAAGCCTGCCGCCTGCCGTCGAAATGGGGCCGCAGGCCCGGCAGCTGTTCGAGCTGGACAAGCCGTTGCGCGACGCGCGGGATGACTTCGAGAAGTGCTACTTCGAGTTTCACCTGGCCAAGGAGGGCGGATCGATGACGCGCGTGGCCGAAAAGACGGGCCTGGAGCGCACCCACCTTTACCGCAAGCTCAAGCAGCTCGGCGTGGACCTCTCCCGGGGTAAGCGCGGCGGCTGATATATAATCGTCGGCTCTGGCCCGGTAGCTCAGTTGGTAGAGCAGCGGATTGAAAATCCGCGTGTCGGTGGTTCGATTCCGCCCCAGGCCACCAGTTTTCATGCGCCTCGGCAGCCCAGCACGGTACCGGGGCGTTTCTACAATTCGGGGCCGCTTTCTACAATTCCGTAACGGCTGACGCCCAAAGAGGAGGCGAGAAGATGGCAGCGCTCGAAATATTTAGTCAATTGACGGTCGTGATCGGGCGGTTGGGCCCGGACAGTGTGCAGATGCTCGGAACCGGATTCCTCATCTCACACGACGGGAAAGTGGCGACCACGCATCATGTGATCGGGAATCAACAGACGAACTTGATCGTGATCCCGTCCAAGGGGCTTCCGCCAGGGCAGTTCCAAAACCTTGCTGACAAGCAGGTGCAATATCTACCGGCGACTGTGGCTGAGATCGACCCGACGCGGGACCTAGCCATCATCCAAGTTCCAGGTTTCGGATGGAATGGGCCGTTGCCCATGCGCGGCAACGTCGATGAGATTCGCGTCGCATCTAGACTCGACATCTACGGGTATCCGCACTGCGTTCACGGCAGGCGCGCTTTCACTTTCCAATCAGTAGAAGTCGGCGCCAAGGTCTTACAAGAGACGCACGGCATTCCGTCGAAGCATGCCGTCATCAACGCGCAGGCTCGCCCGGGGCAATCGGGGTCGCCGGCTGTTGATCCGAGGAACAACGCAATTGTTGGAATTCTGGCAGGCGCCTGGGTTCCGGGGCCTACTGGAATTCGTTTGGGCGATATCGACCCCTATGAACTTCACCAGACAACGCACTGCATTAGCGCAGGGCATTTGTGGGAGATGCTGTAATGGCTGGGCTCACTATCCCCGACGCACCAATTGAGCAGTGGCTTGCGGAGCTCAAGCCGTATCAAAGGCAGACATTAGAGAAGTTTCTCGCCAGCGATGACGCGGAAGCGGTAGCAGAGAAATGGCTCACTACCATAGGCTCCGCGAACATCGCTTCTTTCGGAGGACAGATAACTGACCCGAAGCCGTTTTGGGATCGGTTCAAGGCTGAGTGTCACAAGTTTATCTGTGACGATGGCGCGTATAGCGATGAGAAGAAGGCGATCCTCGCTGAGGTGCCGATATCGAAAGCTATGTTGATTAGCGCAATGTCAAGTGCTATTGGCACTACCCTTGGCACTGCCGGTACTCTCATCGCGCCAGCCGCTACCTTGCTCCTATTTACTGTAGGTCGCATGGGCCTAAATGCGTATTGCGCCAAGGGCTAGCGTGAGGTGAGCTACTGCTACCGAAGCGGCTTAACTCTGTCTCCGGCTCGAGCACGAACGTAATGCTCCGTCATGTCCCGGTTCTTGTGTGCGAGCAGCTTCTGTGAGTGCGCCAGGTCGCCTGTATCGGTCGCAGCTTTGGCGCGAATGTCGCGGAACTGAAAGCTTACCCCGGCAAGCTTCCGCGCCTTATCGAACCGCGAGCGCAGCGCCAACTGCGTCAGCGGCTGGCCGTTTTCGTTCTGAATTAGAAACGGGCTGATGACTCGCCGCGGCCTCTCGCTGATGCGCGCGATCACTTGCGCCAGTTCACCGCTAATCTCGATCTCAAGGCGAGCGCCGGTCTTGTTCTGCGTGACGCACAACGCGCCGTTTCGAATGTCGCTACAACGCAGCTTGATCACATCGGCTGGCCGCTGGCCGGTCAACAGCGCCAAGTCCATAGCGTCGACCACCGTGTAGTGGGCGTGGCGCCTGACCTTTTCGAACTCCGCGTCTGTGACGTATCTGGTGCGCCCCTTCTCCTTGAAGCCTCTCACCCCTTGGCAAGGGTTCTGCAAAGCTGTGTAGCCCCATTCCCGCGCCTTGTTGAACACATGCGAGAAGAGCGCCTTCTCACGGTTCGCGCGCACCTGGGCGACTTGGCCGCGAATGTCCATGTACTCGCGGATGTGCATGGGCATGATCGCATCGATGGGCATGTGCCCGAAGACGCGTAGGAGGTGAACCATCTCCTTGTCGTTGTCGGCACGCGTGCGGACAGCCTTGGTCGGATAGACCTCACGGACATATCGCTTCACGATGACCGAGAAAAGCTTGGTGGAGTCGTCTTCCCTGACGCCCTCGCGTTGTGCCCACATGCGAAGCGCCTCCGCGCGATCGCGGGAGAGCTTGGTCCAAACACGGGGCATTGACCCGGTGACGTGGTACCAGACCTTCCCCTTCTTGTGAAAGCGGGGAGGGTCGTCGAAGTTGCCTTGACGCTTGCGGCCCATTAGACCGGCCTCAGAAGTGCGCCGAAGTTGGGGCGCGGTCGTTGTTCATCCTCGCCACCGCACCCAAGCATTTTTTCGGCGTAGCGTCGGGCGATGACGGGCCTGCGGCTTCCGCTCAATTCAAAGCGCCAGCCCTTGGTGCGCAGCCAGTCAACTTGACGCATGGGCGTCCTGAAGCCGGTAAGCGTCTCGACTTCATCAGGGGCCAGGAACAGCGGCGAAGGCGTTGTACGTTCCATCATTGAGCCCTCGCAGCACTTGCAAGAGTTGAGTAGGGTCCGTCTGCCCAGCGCTCAGGAATCGGGCCATTGGGATACAGGCGCATGCCGGCAGGTCGAACAATTCGCGTGTACATGGGCTCAAGAATTTCTCCCGTGCTGCGCACCACACGACGCTTGGCGACCGTTTGGAGCTCTCCGACCCCAAATCGCTGCTTGCACCAGCAGGGGAGATTGAGCCAAGTGCAGATGCCCCGGGCCTGTTGGGTAAGTCCGCCATAGCCATGAATGCGCGCTCCCTTCGGAAATGCTTGGATGGGTCCGACCTTGGAGAGGTACTTCATCAAGTACCCGACCGGGTTTTTTGCGATAACGCGCTGGGTCATGCCGTGCGGCCACCAGCCCTGCTTGTCGAACTTGGGTAGCTGGATGCTCTTGGGGAGCCACACCGCCAGGTGGTAGTGCATGGCCCCGCGCTTCTGAAGCTCGGCAACCCACACGTAACGGAAACCGACCGAGCGCTTCTTGCACCACTTGCGGACCGCCTTGAGGCAGCGGGAGAGGTGATTAGGGCGCCAGTCGTGGATGCCAGCGTAGGTGAGCGTGACAAACCAGACGTTTTCCCGGAAACCCCGTGGAGCTGTGAGTCGTTGGAGGTTTCCGCAGGCCCAGACTGTCCGCCTTAGCCTGCCGATTCGGCGCTTCTGGACTGACTCTGAATCGAATCCGATTTCTAGGTGGTCTAGGCCACTTGTTTTAGATGGGACAAGCCCCCCGGGCGGCTGCGCCGCCCGGAGCCCCCCGCAGAGCGGGTGCCCCCCGGGCGGCGAGCCGTCCGAGGGTGTAGACGAGGAAAACGGGTATTGCATACCCCTCGATACTGAGGGGTGTCGGATACCCTGTCAAGGGTATTGATTACCCGTTTGTGATTTTGCGACGATCAGGGACTTGGCTCTCCCCTGAAACGGCCTTCCAGAAATTGCTCAATGTCTTCGCAAACCGATACCCTACCGATCGCGTGGCTGCCGGTCCCTCCTCGGGTACCAGGTCACGAATTGGCATGCCGACAATTTCCTCGTACTTTCGCAACGTACGTTTGTTGTGCATCAGCACGAGGGGTTTCCAGCCGACATGCCGCGCCAGGACGTACATCCCTAGAGCCTGCTCCAGCTCGTCGATGTTGCCCGTGTCGGTGATCTTCTCGCCGCCATAGTTGTCGATGGCGCGATCGAGCATGTCCATCAGCTCTTTGGCCTTCTCGGGCGATAGCGGTTCAGCAATAGGGATACGCGGCTTCTTGGCCATGCGCTAAGTGTAGACGCAAAGGGGTACGCAGTGCCCCGCCCCGAGTTGCCCACCGCGTCGGTCGGTTCGTCGCAAGCGCCGCCCGCCGCCGTGGACAACTCTTCGCAGCCCTGGATTAACCGGGGCGGGCCGACTCCGACAAAGGCAAGTGTGGTATTACGCCCCCGCTTCATCGCTCCACTTCTTAGCGAAAGGGGCAAGTCGCTCAAGAAAGGGCAAGAACTTATCGCCTAAGGCGGCATATTTGCGCTGCTCGGCGCGAATGCGTTCCGCGTCCCACTGCTCGCCTCTTCTTAGAAGCGCTTGCGAGTTGTTCTTCCCGATCACGGCCTTTCGGCAAACACCGCCACCCGTTACCCAATTCCATTCTTCCCGCAGCGCCCCGTGAGCCAAGTGCGCGCGGCTGTCGGCGAGGCTCGCAAACTCGCTTGCAATATCGCTGCACTCCTTGAGAAGCTCGGGCTCTTCCGAGAGAACAATTGCAGCCGCTGACCTTATGGCTTTGAGCCTCCCTTGGTAGCCCGGGTAGGCGTAGAAGAGGGCAGAGGCCATTCCGGAAGTTCTTAACCGGATAGTAGGAAGAAGACCATGTAGAGGCCCTCCTCCAGAGCTTGCCATTCAAGCATGGCATCGCCGTATGCCTTTGCTAGCTCAGGATAGTCGGCGTTCTCGCGCATGTGATCCAAGAAGGGGCGCATGACCATGGTTTGTCCTAGACTTTAGCCTACTGTAAGCGGAGTTGCGCTTGCGTGAAAGGCGATCCACGCCTGCGCGGCGGCAGTCAGTCCTATCGGCTTGATGGCGGACTCGGCCCTGACCCTGTTGCCGCACGTTGCCTGTCTTCTACAAATGGCTGCGCTCGAAGATCGTTTCAGTGGAGGGTTGAAGTTGTGATCGGGGCTCGTTTGTAGATCGATGATGAGCTAAGTCGCTGCTGCGCGAGGAGTTTGCAGGAAGATTGAAAATCCGCGTGTCGGTGGTTCGATTCCGCCCCAGGCCACCAGAATACTTTCCAACGGAATCAACCAGGATTTCGTGGCAACTGAAGCTCCAGGCGCATCAATGCTTGGAGCTTTTTATTCGTCTGCCATGGTTGAAGCGCCGGATTGGACAACACCGGCGTTGATCCTCCCGCGTGTTTGTTCGATTCTTGTCGAACGCGATCCGAGACATCGCCCCGCTGCGGGATCCTGGTTACCCGGCCATCTCACAAAACATGACGAACCCGTGAAGTCCCTCCGCGGTGGCGGTGCCGACGAGTGTGATGCACAGGTGGTTCATTTCCTCGTGAACGTGAATTTGGGCTGACTCATCCGAGATGCCGCCCGCGGCGAGGACGGCTTCCATTGACTGTTCACTCAGTTGCGCTACAGGCGTGTCCTCAGGCCGTCCCATATGACTCTCCAAAAGTTGCCGAATCGAGCGCCTCACTCTAAGCGATGCGCGTCGACCGGTGAGGCATGCAAACCTCCAAATTGGGTGCAGGTGTATCTGTTGTTGAGCAGGGCACGATTGATTGATGCGCTTGAACAGTTCCGTCGTCCCGGCCTGCAGGAGGACGCTACGGGCGCCGGAACGTCCTAATCCAGGCTCCGCCGCGCATAGCCGATGGCCGGGAACTGAACCAGTTCGAAGAGGCGATCGGTCCCGCGCTGAAATGGAGTCGAATGCATGCGGCCCTCGTAATATCCATCAGCCAGCAGGCGCGACAGGTTGAGGCTCAGACCGACATAGATGTCACGGCGGCGCTCGCCGCCGGCATCGAACCCCCGCGCCCCGTACCCGACAGCGACTTCCAGGTAGCGCAGGAGCCGGTTCTTGCGCAACGGCGCGAAGCCGTCCGCCTTGACCACCAGCAGATACTTCTGGCCCGAGTAGTCGCCGAACGGATTGAAGCTGGAATCTTTCGAGGGGCGATAGGCGACGCGAAAATCAAAAATCTCGTCGAGCTCTGGATGGGTCTCGAGCACCACGCCCAGCGCGATGCCGGCCACGTTCATCGCCGCATCCTGCGGGCTGAATTTCCACCTGCGTGAGAATCCGTCCGCCACCTCGACCCCCGTGAAGATTCCCAACGCCGTCCATGCCGCCAGCGTCACTGAGGCCCCGTGGCTATTGCCCGCCGCTTCGAAGAGGGGCGTCAGCAGTCGTACGGTGCCGTAGTTGAAGTACATATGGCCGAGCTTGTCGGCGCCGCCAAACTCCGTGTTCCGGCCGAACCACCCTTCGTTGGCCGTCTTGAAACCGCCCCCAAAGCCGGCCTGCCACCACTTGGACAGGCCGTAGGCGGCAATGAGCGTCGCGCCCGACCCGATGACCAGGGTGTTGCGCAGCCGAAGGTCAGGGAGACGGTCGCTGAGCCCCGATGGCATGCCCCGCGAGACATCGGGCCGCGCGGCCGCGAGTGCCGGCGCATCGAACTCAGGATGTTCCGCCGGGTCAGGCGGGCCGGCGACCGCGGCCTGTACCGCAAGCAGGCAAGCGAACATCAAGGCCGAGCGTATGCACGCGTGCCTTGCGACGGGGCCGAGGCGATGATCCATGACAGGGGGCTCCGCTTGCACTCTACAGCCAAACACGGCTGTGTGGCGTTCAGTGCGCGGTGCAGCTGCAACGCGATAGGTCGTTGGTTCGCCCCCCGAGGCCGCAGGCGGATTACCGCGCTGGGGATTCTTCGTTGCCCCCCGACCTTGCGCGTCTGCGATCCGAGGGGAACGGGGAGGCCTTCAGGAAGGGCGCTCGCAGGCTCGTGAAATCCTCGTTGCGCGGTACGTGCCCGCGCTGGGGCTTGCGGGCAAAGACGAAGATGCTCTCGGTCTCCGCGGGCTCCACGCACAGGATCTCGAAGCCGGCATGGTCGACCAGCCGGGCCGCCGAATGCGAGTCGAACACGTGGTGGTGCAGGCCGCGGTTGACGGTGTTGCCTTCCACCCAGGTGCGAAAGGCCTCGGCCGACGGCTGGAAGATGTCGCGCTTCAGGTCGTGCAATCGCAGGACTTCGTCGAAATGCGTCCTGTCGTCTTCTCCGACATCGCGCTCATCGTCCTCGATCATGTGGCGCAACGGTGTGACCGGGCGCCGCCAGTCGAAGGTGCCGTCCTTGTGCGGCAGGACGAGGATCAGGGTGCCGTCCGGCCGCATCACCCGCTGCCACTCGCGCAACGCCTTCATGGGGTTGGCGCAGTGCTCCAGCATGTGCGAGGAAATCAGGAAGTCGTACGTGCCGTCCCCGATAGCCTGCAGGTCCGTCGCTTCCCGCAGGTACTGCGTGCCGGGCGCGCAGCCCGCGCGAAAGGTGAAGCTGTCGCCCGCATGGATGACACCTTCCCAACGCGTCTGGTGGGCGAAGTTCACGTTGTCGAGCCGGCCTGCGTGCGCATAGACCGGGGCGTAGCCTTCGACCGCGAAAAGGCCGCTCGGGCCCCCGACCTCCAGCCCCGTGCCGGCAAAAAGCTGCGCGTTCCGCGCATAGAAGCTCGACTCGTGGCCGAACAGTTTCTGCCGTGCCAGCGCTCTCACGCCCCTGAACCCGATTGCGCGCAGCCATGCCAACTTCAGACGGATTCTCTCGGCAGCTGACATAGGTGCTCCATCTCTACAACACGGCATTATGTCCGCGGGCCCGTGTAGTTCTTCTCCGACACGAAGTCGGGACCGTGGCCATCGACGCGCTTGCGAGCCCCGGCCATCATGGCTGCAAGCAGGAGTTGCCCGTGCCACCCGATGACCCGACCCCCCTTGGCGATGCGATGACGCATCGCTTCGCCAACCAGAAAATCCCCGAACCCCGACCCAACGCGGGTGGATCGCCCGCGGCCGATGACAAGCGGGCGCGCGACATAGCCCAACGACCCGCGTTGCCCGACCATCCCGAACGGATGGCCGCCGACATCGAGGACGAGGAGGCCGATCCCGTGATCGACAGCGGCCCGGGCATCGCCGACGGCGTCAAGGGCCTGGACAAGCAGAGGGGCTGAACCCATGTGCCCGGAACCTGAAGTCCCCACGCCCGAGCCGACACCACCGCTGATCAACCCGGACCCTCAGCCCGGTGACCCGAAGCCGAAGGCGCCGCCGCCGGGGGACGAGAGCGGCCGCCCCATCGTGCCGGTGGAACTGCCGGGCATGCCCCACGCGCCCGAGCGGGTCTGAGCGCGCTGCCACGCCGAGGCTTCCGACAGCTTCCTATTCGCGCGTCACGCGCACCAGTTCTTCGCGCGAGGTGACGCCTTCGCGCACCAGCCGCTCGCCGTCATCGCGCATTAGGGTCATGCCCGCCTTCAGCGCTGCTTCGCGGATCTGGGCTTCGGAGGTACGGTTGTGGATCTGCGCGCGGATGGAGTCGTTGGCCACCATCAGCTCGAAGATGCCCGTGCGTCCCTGGTAGCCGGTCTGCCCGCACTCCGCGCAGCCCGGGCCCCGGCACACCGGGCACAGCTTGCGCACCAGGCGCTGCGCCAGCACGCCCAGCAGCGAGGAGCTGAGCAGGAAGGGCTCGACGCCCATGTCGGTGAGTCGCGTCACGGCGCTGGCGGCGTCGTTGGTGTGCAGCGTGGCCAGCACGAGGTGGCCGGTGAGCGAGGCCTGGATCGCGATCTGCGCCGTCTCGAAATCGCGGATCTCGCCGATCATGATGATGTCCGGGTCCTGCCGCAGGATGGCGCGCAGCGCTTTCGCGAAGTCGAGGTCGATCTTGGCGTTGACCTGGGTCTGGCCGATGCCGGGCAACTCGTATTCGATCGGGTCTTCCACCGTCATGATGTTGCTGCTGCCGGCGTCCAGCCGCTGCAGCGCCGCGTACAGCGTGGTGGTCTTGCCGGAGCCGGTCGGCCCGGTGACCAGGATGATGCCGTGGGGCTGGGTGATGAGTTCCAGGAAGCGGCTGAGCACGTCCCCGGTCATGCCGACGGATTCCAGGCTCAGCTTGCTCTCGCTCTTGTCCAGCAGGCGCAACACGGCGCGCTCGCCATGCGCGCTGGGCAGCGTGGAGACGCGAACGTCCACAGCTCGCGTGCCGATGCGCAGCGAGATGCGGCCATCCTGCGGCAGGCGCTTCTCGGCGATGTCCAGTTCGGCCATGATCTTCAGGCGCGAGATCAGCGCCGCGTGCAGCGCGCGATTGGGCTGCACCACTTCGCGCAGTGTGCCGTCCACGCGAAAGCGCACGCTGGAATGGCGCTCGTACGGTTCGATGTGGATGTCGCTGGCGCCATCGCGCGCCGCCTGGGTGAGCAGCGCGTTGAGCATCCGGATGATCGGCGCGTCGTCGCTGGTTTCCAGCAGGTCTTCGACCGCCGGCAGCTCCTGCATCATGCGCGAGAGGTCGGCATCGTTTTGCACTTCGCTGACCACGGTGGCCGCGCTCGACTCGCCCTGGGCATAGGCGGAGCTGATGCGTTGCGCGAGCGCCGCGGGGTCCAGCACCTGCAGCGAACGAACGCCGTACTTGCGCACCACCTCCGTCAGCGCGCGGCTGGCCGGCGCCGCCGCATGCCACAGCACGAGCTGCGAGCCGTCGTCTTCCAGCAGCAGCTGGTTGCCGCGCGCGAACGCGTAGGGCAGCGGGTAGCGCATCGGGACCGGCCCTACTGACCCAGGGGAGCGGGCGTGGCCCTCGCAGGCGCCACGGGCGCAGCAGTTGCGGGCGCAGCGCCCGGCTGCTCCGGGCGCCGCGCTGGCGGCAGCACCGGCCCGTTGTTGACCGGCACCACGATGCTGGAGGGCGGCTGGGCGACCTCCTGCTTGCCGCGCATGAGGTCGTAGCGGTCCAGCGACAGGGCGTCGCTGTCGGCGGCGTCGCGGATCACCACGGGCCGCAGGAACACCATGAGGTTGGTCTTGCGGCGGCTCCGGGTTTCGCTCTTGAACAGGTTGCCGAACACCGGCACGTCGCCGAGCACCGGCACCTTCTCCTGGTTGCCAGAATATTCGTCCTGCAGCAACCCGCCCAGCACGACGATCGCGCCGTCTTCCACCAGGATGCTCGACTCGATCGAACGCTTGTTGGTGATGAGGCCCGTGGCCGAGTTGATCGAGGATGCCTGGACGCTGGAGACTTCCTGGAATATCTGCATCTTCACCGTGCCGCTCTCGCTGATCTGCGGCCGCACCCGCAGCGTCAGGCCGACGTCCTTGCGCTCGATCGTCTGGAAGGGGTTGACCGATCCGCCCGTGCCGGTGTTGGCGTTGGTGTACTGGCCGGTGACGAAAGGCACGTTCTGGCCGATGACGATCTTGGCTTCCTCGTTGTCCAGCGTCAGCAGGTTCGGCGTCGACAGGATGTTGCCGTCGCCGTTGGACTCCAGGAAGCGCGCGAGCATGCTGAGCACGTAAGTGCCGCTGATGTTGCGCACCAGGCCGAGGTTGATGCCCGTGGCCGGCAGCACGGCGCCGGTCGCGGCTTTGGTCGCGAGGTCGATGATGTTGGTGCCGCCAATGCTGAAGTTGGTGCCCAGGACGCCGATGTTCTTGTCGCCCTTGTTGCCGGTCGGGCTTTGCCACTGGATGCCGAATTCCGCTGCCTTGTCGGCGTTGACCTCGGCGATCAGGCTCTCCACGTACACCTGCGCGCGGCGCGCATCGAGCCGCTCGATGACGGCGCGGATCTGCCGGTACTGCGGCTCGGCGGCGGTGATGATCAGCGCGTTGGTGGCCGGGTCGGCCTGGATCTGGCCGCCGGTGGAGGGCTGCGCCGAAGGCTGCGTCGGCGTGGTGGCCGGGCTGGCGCCGGCCGCCATCGGGGTCGGGGCCGGTGCCGGCGCGCCGCCGCCACCGCCTCCTGCGCCCGTCGGCGATGTGGCGGCGAGCGCAGCGCGCAAAGTCACCGCCAGTTTGGTCGCGTCCGCGTTCTTCAGGTAGACGACGTAGATGTTCCCGGTGGCGCTCTGCGAGCTGGGCTGGTCGAGCTTTTGCACCAGCGACCGCACCAGGTTCAGCCGCGCCGGGTTCGCCGCGCGCACGATCAGGCTGTTGCTGCGGTTTTCGGGGATCACCGTCGTGCGGAACGACGTGTCCGAGACGCCCTGGCCGGCCGGCCCCGCGGGCGCCGCGGCGCCGCCGGACTCGGCCAGGCGCTGGACGATGGGCGCCAGGTCGGCCGCCAGCGCATGTTGCAGCGGGATCACCTCGACATCGGTCGCATTGGAGATGTCCAGCGCCGCGATGATGCGCGCCAGGCGCTGCAGGTTGTCGGCGTAGTCGGTGATCACCAGCGAGTTGTTGCCGGGATTGACGTTGATGGTGTTGTTCGGGCTGATCAGCGGCCGCAGGATCGGCACGAGGTTGCCCGCCGATTCGTAGTTCAGGCGGAAGATCTGCGTGACGATCTGGGTGCCGGTCGCCGGCGTGCCCACGGAGACGGCGCCGCCCTGCAGCTTGGCGTCCGCCTCGGGCACCACCTTGAGCAGCCCGCCGGATTCCACCACGGTAAAGCCCGACAGCCGCAGCGTCGCCACGAACTGGTTGAATGCGGAGGTGGGTGACACCGGCCGCTCGGTGCTGAGCGTGATCGTGCCCTTGACACGCGGATCGACCACGATGTTTCGCCCGCTGATCGCCGCCATGGTGCGCGCCACGGCCTCGATTTCCGCGTTCACGAAGTTCAGCGTGACCGGTTCATTGGAGCGCTGCGCCACGGACACGGCGGGGATCGCCGCCACCAGTGCGCAGGCGACGCCGAGAACCGCGAGCCGCCAGCGAACGAAGTGTGCGAAGGGAAGTTTCATTTCAGCCTATGGTGATGATGGAGCGCGGACCGCTTCGCCGCCCGATGATATTCAGCAGGTTCGACAGCGCGCTCTCGCGCTCCGGCGCGGCGCTGGCGACGCCCGAGAAATGCAGCCGCGATCCCACCCATTGGCCGCTGCCCGCGAGCTGCAGGCTCCCTTCCAGCGTGGCCAGTTGCAGGGTCGGCGTGGCGCCGCCGAGAACGGTGATGCGGTAGCTGCCCATGGGCCTCAAGGTTGACAGGCGCGACGACAACCGTTGCGCCGTGAGGTCGGCCCGCCCGGCGATCGCCAGCCGGCCCTGCACCCATTCTACTGAAAGCTCTTCGGTCTTCAGGTCCAGGGCGCCGTCGAATTGCAACGTGTTCCAAGGGGTTCCCAGCCCGGCCAGCATCGAAGCCGGCCATTGCGTGCGGGAGTCGCCGACCGCCAGCCGCGTCCCACCCCAGCGCGGCCGTATCCGTACGGCGATGGGCCGGCTCGTGCAGCAGGCCGACTCGACCTGCGCGAGCAGGCCATCCCAGCGCGGCGACAGGCGCCAATCCACGCGCGTCGGCAACGCGACCGCGTCCGTGCTGCCGGCGCCGCCGGCCAGCATGAGCTGGGCGGATCCGTTCCAGATCGTGCCGCGCGGCTCGCTGAGCACGAGGTGGCCGCCGGTCGCGCGCTCCAGGGGGCCGGCCAGCCAGCGCGCGGGAGCGAATTGCAGCATGGCTGCCGCCACGCCCACCGCCATGCCGCCGAAGGCCCATGCCCAGGGGGCACGGGGTACGTGAGTGGGTGCTGCGCGGGCCACGTGGTCGTGCGCGGCCGTCAGCGTGGCGGCAGGGTGAGCACCAGGGTGCCTTCCCACAGACCGCCGGGATTGCGGTAGAGGCGCGCTTCGCTCGGCAGCGCGCGGGCATTGACGCGCGCCTGCGTCAGCCACTGGGCCAGCGCATCCGGGGCCGTGCCCGTGAGGGTGATGTTCACGCGTTCGCCGACGACCACCATCCGCGCCGTCGCGCCCAGTCTCTGCCGCACGGATTGCTCGAGCAGGCGCAGCGCCTCGTCGTAGCCCAGCTTTGGCTGCGATTGCAGAGCCTGCGCCTGCACCTGGAGCGAGCGCATGTGCTGCAGCTGGGTGTCGAGCGCGCGCCGCTGTTCCTCGGCGCCGCGCAGCGTCGACACGGCCGGCCCCAGGGCCACCAGCCACACCAGCGCCGCGGCCACGGCCGCGGCCGCCGCGGCGACCATGGCTTGTTCGCGCGGGCGCAATCCTTCCCAGCGGGCCCTGAGCATCTCCATGTTCATGGCGCGCCTCCCTGGGTGATCAGCAGCGTTTCGCCCTGCAGGACGGCCGACAGGCCCTGGCCCTTGAGCACGGCGGCGACGTTGCGGGCCTCGTCGGCCGAATAGGCCAGGCCCTTCAGCCGCAGCTCGCCGTTGGCGAACTCCAGGGCGCTGACGGGCCGCTGCGGCGGCGAAGCGCCGCTGAGCGCGCCCAGCATGGCCTCCAAATCGCGCCCGGAGGTCGCGCCCGTGAGCTGCCGAAGGGCCGCCACTTCGCGTTCCATCTGCACGGGTGCGTCCACCACCACCTTCACCTGCGGAAAGGTCTGGGTGAGCGTCTTGCGCACGTCCTCGCGCTTGTCCTGCAACGCGGAGCTCTCGCGCCACGCCCAGGCGTTCAGGCCCACCACGTTCAGCACCACGAGCAGCACGGCGCCCCAGCGCGCAGGGCGCCACTGCGGGGCCGCCAGCACGTCGGCCCAGGCCGTTCCGAGTCTCTTGAGCGCCCGGGTCCGGCCCGAGCTGGAGAATTCGAATTGCGCAAGGTCCCAATCGGACTGCGCCGCCTGCAGCCAGCGTTGCGGCGCCTGCTGCAGGCCCGGCGGGCGCTGCAACACCTGTTGCGCGAGTTCGGCCACGAGCGGCTCGGCGATGCAAGGGACGTCCTGCGGCAGCGCCGGCAGCAGCGCCAGCGACTGCGACGCCAGCGGCAGCACGGCGACCCCCTCGCTGCCCGCGGCCACGAGCAGCGGCTGCTGCTGCGGATCTCCCAGCGCGTACAGCACGGTCTCGCCCTCGGGCGCGAACTCCGGGACGATGCGCGTGGCCGGCCGGCCGGCTTCGTCCAGCACCTGAAGCGCGCTGCGCAGCCACGCCCGGTCGCACACGGCGACCCACAGGGGCGCCGCCGGGCGCACATGCGGCTGCAGCGCGAAGTGCAGCGACTCCGGTTCGTCCAGCAACTGGTCTTCCAGCAGTCCTTCCAGCACCGCACGCAGGCGGGGCGAGCCCGGCGACGTACCCTTGGGCAATTCCACGCGATGCCACGAGAGCATTCCCGCCGGCACCACGGCCACCACTTCGGCGCCGGCGCGCGCGGGGGCCGGCAGCAGTGCTGCCTGCACCGTTCCGTGGCTTTCGAGGCTGGCGCCATCGAGCGTCAGCGCGTATTCGAATTCCGCCTGGGCGCTGGCGGGGTGCGGCGGGAGGTTGACGATGAGTGCGCTCATGGATAGGGCATTGTAGAAAGGTGCGGCTGCCTGCGGGCCTCAGCGCCTCGCGGCTTGCGACGACGCAGTGGGATCGGCAATGCCGCGCTCGCGCTGCAGCGTCCTCACGTCGATGCCGCTGCGCTGTACGAGCGAGCGCTCCTCCACCACCAGCTGGTCCAGCCTCAGCCGCGAGCGCACCTCGAAGAAGCCCGAGGCGATGGCGACGTTCACCTGCCCTGCCGCGAACATGGCGTCGGGCGCACCGATGGCGTCCTTGGCCGCCGTCACGGAGCGGAACGGCGCCTGTTCACGGGCGGCGACGAGGCGCTGTGCATCGGCCATGCTCAGCCCATCCACGGCGGCGAAGATCACCTCCGCCGAGGCGGTATTGAGGTTGACCGGCGTGCCCTGCCGTGCCGGCAGCACCGCGATGTACGGCTGCAGCGCGGCGACCGATGCCAGCGGCAGGCCGAGCCATGCCAGCTCCTCCACCCGTTGCGGCAGCAGGGCCGCCATGGGGCCGGAGCGGTTGTTGGCGCTGGTGTCGGCGGCGAAGCGCATGTTCTCGATCAGCAGGTCCAGTTGGGCCGGGGGCAGGCCCAGCAGTTCGAACAGGCGCTGGAAGCTGCGCACGTCGGTGTCCGATATCCTGCCGGTGTCGTCGACCAGCGTATTGACGTTGAGCAAGGATTGCATGTCCACGATCTGCCCGGACAGGAATGCCTCCAGCACTTCCGGCCCGGTGTCGGCCGTGACATTACGGTCGGCCGCGAGGAAGCTCGACAGGCGCGCCTCCTGCAGCGGAACGGCCCATGGCTCCCCCAGGTGGTCGGGCCCGCCGGAGCGTCCGTCCTCGCGCAGGAGCAGCCGCGCCCAGTCGAGCGCACCGGTCAGCACCCAGGACGATTGCACGCGGGCCCGCTCGGCCGCCTCCACCTCGGTGCTGCGCCATTGCTGCCACAGCGCCGCCGCAGCGAAGGTCGCCACCAGGGCGACCGTGAGCATCGCCGCGAGCAGCGCCGCGCCTGCGTTGCGGGCCGCGCGCGTCATCACTTGCTGCCCCCGAGTGTCGGTCGCACCCAGTCGCGCGTGAGCGTGCCGTTGATCGAGGTTCCCGGCGGCAGGGTCAGCACCAGTCGCACGCCGTCGGGAATCACCCGGGCCGTCCTGCCCGCCACGGGGGGCGGGCCCTGCGGCGCCGTGATGTCGCTGGACAGGGGATTGGTCCACGCGTCCTCGCGGAAGAAGAAGATCTGCCACTCCTGCAGCGGCACGATCGTGACTTCGCGCCGCGTCTGTTCGTCGCCGGGATTGGCCGACCAGATGTCGGCCTGTTGCCAGGCCGCATCCAGTTCGCCTCGCGTGAAGACCTGGGGCGACTGCCAGCGCAGCCAGGTACCCTGGCCGTTGATGATGCGGCGGGTCCACCCGACCACCAGCAAGCCGTCCGTGGGCGCCCCGGTACTGCGGCGGGTCATGCGCAGCACGCGGCCGTTCCATTCGATCGCCGTGGCTTGCGGCAACTGCACCAGGGCGTCCAGGTCGGCTGCCCATTGCGCCAGGCCCACCTGCAGGGTCAGTGCCTCGTCGGCACGGGCCTCCGTCTGGGCCTGGGCGCGCACCATGCCGTCCAGGCCGCGCCAGCTCATGATCGCGAGCAGGGCAAGGGCGAACAGCGCCACCAGCAGTTCCACCAGCGTGAAGCCGCGGCTGGCCGGTCGGCGGCTCATCAATACCTCCCGACCACTGTCGAGAGCCGCAGCACCGGCGCACCCTCGTCGAAGACCTGGGCATCCACCCGGTGGAAACTCGGGTTGGGCGTGGGCAGGACCGAGATCCTGACGTCGAAGGTGCGGCCCGCCTGCTCGCAGCTGATGCTGGTCTCGCCGACGCCCGGCATCTGCCGGGCCAGGCGGATCTTCACGAGTTCGTTCTCGGCGCAAAGATGGGCCAGCAGCACGCTGGATTGCCGCAGCGCGTTGTTGGTCAACGCGCTGGTCGCTCGCAGGCCCGCGGCCAGGGCGATGGCGACGATGCCCAGCGCCACCAGCACCTCGATCAGGGTGAAGCCGAGGCGCGATCGCCTCATTGCGCGTCCCCGGCAGTCACGGCGAACGGTCGAAGCCCATCCGTTGCAATGCGCAAGGTCCGCTCGGGCGCGCCGGTGGAGGCCAGCACGACCGCCTGCTTGCCGATGATCGGCTCGGGACCGAGCTGCAGCGTCGCCGTGCCGACGACCTGTGTCGTGTCGGAGAGCCAGCTTTCGGGCAGGGCATTGGGCGGCACGCCGTCGAACCTGAAGCCCCCGGCGGTGGGATACCAGCGCACCGGCACCCCGCTGCTGCGCGACTGCGCACGGGCGGACTCGAGCAGCGCGGCGAGGCGTTGTGCCTCGCGTTCCAGCTGTGTGGCCTGCGAGTCGCGCAGGGCGAAGCTCACGCCCGCCGACGCGATGGCGATGATCGCCACCACGACGAGCAACTCCAGAAGGGTGAATCCCCGTTCCGGCGTCCGGGCTAGGTTCGCTGCCGGGCGGCCCCCAGGCGAACGCGCCCCCATCTCATTGCCACGAGCCGACGTCCGCATTCTTGCCCTCCCCGCCGGGCTGGCCGTCGGCGCCGAAGGACATGACGTCGATTTCGCCCTTCACGCCGGGGTTGAGGTACTGGTAGGCGTTGCGCCAGGGATCCTGCGGCAGCTTTTCGATGTAGGGCTTCCAGTTCGGGGGAACCGGGCCCGCCGCCGGCTTGGCGACCAGCGCCTGCAAGCCCTGCTCGGTGGTGGGGTAGCGCTGGTTGTCCAGCTTGTAGAGCTTGAGTGCCTGCATCAGGTTGTTCACGTCCGTGCGGGCGGCCGTAACGCGGGCGTCATCGGCACGGTCCAGCACGTTGGGCACGATCAGGGCCGCGAGCACCCCGATGATGACCAGCACCACCATCAGCTCGATGAGGGTGAAGCCGGCCTGGACGGCGGCGCGCAGGCGAAGGGGGAGGGAGTTCATCTGGTTGTGGGGGAGTGCGATTCGGTTCAATGATAATCGCCGCATGGTGAGCAATTTGCAGTCCAGGTGGACCGTGGCCGGCGCGACCTTCGTATTGTGGGCGTTGGTGGCGGCCAGTGCCGTTTACTGGGGCCTCAAGTTCACCACGCCTTCCGGCGGGCCCGTCGCGGCCGCCCCCGCCCTGCGCGCGGCCGCGCCGGCGGACCCGGCGGCGATCGCGCGCCTGCTTGGCGCCAGCCCGGCTGCCGCGGCGGCAGCGCCGGTCGCCAGCCTTTCGAGCCGCTTCGCGCTGCTGGGCGTTGTGGCCAACCGCTCGCACGGCGGGGCCGCCCTGATCGCCGTGGATGGCCGCCCGGCCAAGCCGTTCCGGGTGGGCGCGGCCATCGACGAGGGCCTGATCCTCCAGTCTGTCGAAGCGCGTCGCGCGACGATCGCGGCCAGCCAGGACGGGCCGCCGGTGCTCACGCTCGAACTGCCGGCGGTGCGCAAGTAGCCATGGCGTCCCACCCGACCGCCCCCGCGCCGGCCGCCGCCGCGCAGGTGCCGTCGCCGAGCCTGCTGGCCAATTTCCGCCAGGAGCTCACACGCCATCCGCCTTTTGCCCAGATGGAGCCGGCGGCGATCGATTTCTTCCTTACGCATTGCGAGCAGCGCTACTTCGCGCCCGGCGAAGTGCTGGTCGAGCCCCCGGACGGCGAGGTGCGGCACGTCTTCTTCATCCGCCAGGGCTCGGTGACCGGCGTGCGCGGGCTGGCGGACGTCGGCGGCGCATTCCAGTACGAGGCCGGCGACATGTTCCCGGTCGGCGCGGCCGTCGCGCGGCGCGCGGTGACGGCCACGTACAGCGCCGTCTCCGACACCTTCGTGCTGGCAATGTCGGTCGAAGCCATGCGTGAGCTGGCCGAGGCCAGCCCGGTGTTCTCCGATTTCCTGCGACGGCGCATTGCCGGCTTCCTCGAGCTGTCGCGCCGCGCGCTGCAGGTCGCGTACTCGTCGCAGACGCTGGCGGAGCAGTCGCTCGAGACGCCGCTGGGCAACCTGGTGTCGCGCCCGCCGGTGAGCTGCAGCCCCGACACGCCGCTGCGCGAGGCGCTGGCGCGCATGCACGAGAAGCGCACCGGCTCCATCCTCGTGGTCGACGCGCAGGGGCGGGCCCTGGGCATCCTGACGCGCTACGACGTGATCGGGCGCATTGCGCTGGCCGAAGTGCCGCTGGACACGCCGATCGGCAAGGTGATGGTGCATCCGGTGCACTCGCTGACGGCAACCGACACGGCGCACGATGCCGCGCTGCTGATGTCGCGGCATGGCGTGCGCCATGTGCCGGTGACGCGCGACGGCGTCGCGATCGGGCTGGTGTCCGAGCGCGACCTGTTCGCGATGCAACGCCTGTCGCTCAAGCAGGTCAGCACGTCGATCCGGGCCGCACGCGACGTGGGCACGCTGAAGCTGGTGGCGCTGGACATCCGGCGCCTCGCGCGCAGCCTGCTCAGCCAGGGCGTCCAGGCGCGCCAGCTCACCTCGCTGATCAGCCACCTGAACGACGTGCTGACGCAGCGCCTGCTGGAACTCAAGTCCGCGGAGCACGGCGTCGACCTCGCGAGCCTGTGCTGGCTCGCGCTGGGGTCGGAAGGCCGCAGCGAGCAGACGATCGCGACCGACCAGGACAACGCCCTGATCCTGCCCGATGGCACGACCGACGCGCAGCGCGAAAAGATTCTCGTCTTTGCGCACGACGTCAACCTGGCGCTCGACGCGTGCGGCTATCCGCTGTGCCGGGGCGGCATCATGGCCGGCGAGCCGGGGTGCTGCCTGACACTGCGCGAGTGGCGTGGTCGATTCGCGGACTGGATCGACCACGGCGCCCCGCAGGACCTGCTCAACGCCAGCATCTATTTCGACCTGCGGGGGCTCGCGGGCTACACCGAACTCGCGCAGCACTTGCATGCCGAGGTACTGGAGGCGGCGCGGCGCACTCCGCGCTTCCTCAAGCAGATGGCGCAGAACGCGCTGTCGCGGGCCGCGCCCCTGAACTGGCTCGGAGGCGTCGACGTGGACGACCGCGGCACGGTCGATCTCAAGCTGCAGGGCACGGCGATCTTCGTGGATGCGGCCCGGCTCTACAGCCTGGCGCACGGCAGCGCTGCAACCTCCACGCGCGAGCGGCTCGAAGACGCGGGCGCGCGCATGGGGCTGCAGCCGTCGGAGTACGAGGCATGGGTGGGCGGATTCGAGTTCATGCAGATGCTCAGGCTGCAGGTGCAGCTGCAGGCGCAATCGCCGCTGGAGGAACCGAACCGCGTCGCGGTGGCCAGCCTCAATGACATCGACCGGCGGATCCTGAAGGAGTCCTTCCGCGTCGCCCGCTCGCTGCAGCAGCGCATGCACCTGGACTACGAGCGCTAGCATGGCCCGGCTCGACTGGCCCGACTGGCTCGGCAGGCGCCGCGAGGTCGACGAGACCCGCTGGGTGGTGCTGGACGTGGAAACCAGCGGACTGGATCCGGCGCGCGACCGGCTGCTGGCGATCGCGGCGATCGCGGTGCGCGTGGATTGGGCGGCAAAGCGACTGGCCATCGTGCCGGCGGACAGTTTCGAGGTCGTGTTGCGCCAGCAGGAGGCGTCCGCGGTGGACAACATCCTCCTTCATGGGATCGGCGCGCAGCGCCAGCGCGAGGGCGTCCCGGCGGGCGAGGCGTTGCGCGCACTGCAGGCCTATGCCGGGACTTCCCCGCTGCTGGCCTTTCACGCCGCCTTCGACCGGGCGCTGATCCAGCGCTACGCCCGGCCCGAGCTGGGCGGCGCCTGGTCGCCGCCGTGGCTGGACATCGAACACCTGTGCGCCGTCACCCATGAAGGCGTGGGAGCGCGTTCGCTCGACGAGTGGATGGGTTACTTCGGCATCCACTGCGCCGTGCGGCACCAGGCCGCCGCGGACACGCTGGCCGAATGCGAGGTGCTCCTTCGCGTGTGGCCGCGTGTAGTGGCCGAATGCTCGAACTGGCGCGATGTCGCGCGGCTGGCGGGACGGCAGCGCTGGATCGGTCGCGCCTGAGGTGCCCTAGCCGACGCGCAGGCCGACGGCCGCGCCGAGGTAGGTGGCGATTTCGCAGGCCTGCTGCGTCGCCCCCAGCGCGTCGTCGGTGAAGCCCCGGAGGCGCCGCGCGAAGAGCCGCCTCATCCACAGCAGCGCGAGGCCGCCCGCGGCCAGCGCCAGGACCGCGAAGGCGACGCCCTCGGCAAGCCAGGCGATCGCGAGCGCCAGCACCGACCACGCCGCTGCGATGCCCAGCCCGCGCGGGTCGAGGCGGGCCGACAGCGGCCTGACGCCGGTTGTGCCCGCATCGCCCAGCGATGGCAGCGTGCTCGCCAGCAGCAGAGGCCAGAACCGCGACAACACATGGGCGGCGATCAGGGCTCCCAGCACCGCGGCAGGCGACTGCGCGGCCAGCACTGCGAGCAGCGACACCTTGGCCAGCAGCGCGAGCGCGAGCGCCAGAACGCCATCGCCGCGGATGCGCGGGTCCCTGACGATCCCGGGCGCCGGCGCGGCAGGCGCGGCGACACCCATCGCATCGGCCGTGCGTGCCAGCCCGGTCTCATGCGCGCCCCCGGTGAGCATCAGCGCGGCCGCGATGCATCCCACGGCCGCAGCCAGGGGCGCAAACGGCGTGTCACCGAGCGCCGTCGCCAGCAACGCAAAAACGGCGCAGGCCACGAAGCCGACCAGCCAGCCGACGCCCGGGTAATGCGCGGCACTCGCGCGCGCCGTCTCGGGGCCGGAGCCGGCCCATTGCGCGAGCGTGCCCGTCACCGGCAGGCGGGTGAAGGACTGGACTGCAAGGAGATATTGGCGCAGGAAGCTCATGCGCCGATGTTAGTCCGGGACGCGCGGCAGGTGGCGCCATCTCCCGCTTGCCGCGGGGTGGCCGTCCAACATGCTAGGTCTGCAGAAACAACCGGTAGACAGGGTTGCCGGTTTCCTCGACGTAAGGGTATCCCAGCGACTCGAGGAATTCCTTGAAGGCCCTGTTGTCGGTTTTGGGCACCTGCAGCCCCACCAGGATGCGGCCGTAGTCGGCGCCCTGGTTGCGGTAGTGGAACAGGGTGATGTTCCAGCCGGGTCTCATGTACGAAAGGAATTTCATGAGGGCGCCCGGCCGCTCGGGGAACACGAAGCGCAGCAGCCGTTCGTCCAGCGCCAGCGACGAGCGGCCGCCCACCATGTGACGGATGTGTTCCTTCGCCAGGTCATCGTGCGTGAGGTCCAGTGCGTCGAAGCCATGGCGGCTGAAGTTGGCGGCGATCTTCCCGGATTCGCCCTTGCCGTGCGTGGTGAGGCCCACGAAGACATGGGCCTGCGCCGCGTCGCTGATGCGGTAGTTGAATTCGGTCACGTTGCGCGGGCCGCCCGGCAGCGTCCCGATCAGCTCGCAAAAGCGCCTGAAGCTGCCGCGTTCCTCGGGGATGGTCACGGCGAACAGGGCCTCGCGCTCCTCGCCCACCTCGGCCCGCTCGGCGACGAAGCGCAGGCGGTCGAAGTTCATGTTGGCGCCGCAGAGGATGGCCGCGTAGGTTTCGCCGCGCGTCTTCTTCTGGGCTACGTACTGCTTGATCGCGGCCACCGCGAGCGCGCCGGCGGGCTCGACGATGCTGCGCGTGTCGATGAAGACGTCCTTGATCGCGGCGCAGACGGCGTCGGTGTCCACCGTCATGAATTCATCCACCAGGTCGCGCGCCACACGGAAGGTTTCCTCGCCGACCAGTTTCACGGCGGTGCCGTCGGAGAAGAGGCCCACGTCCGCCAGCGTGATGCGCTTGTTGGCGGCGACCGAGCGCGACATCGCGTCCGAATCGTTCATCTGCACGCCGATGACCTTGATCTCCGGGCGCACGGCCTTGATGTAATTGGCGACTCCGGACACGAGGCCGCCGCCGCCGATCGCGACGAACACCGCGTCGAGCGGTCCCTGGTGCTGCCGCAGGATCTCCATCGCGATGGTGCCCTGGCCGGCGATCACGTCCGGATCGTCGAACGGGTGCACGAACGTCAGGCCCTGTTGCTGTTCCAGCTCCAGCGCACGGACGTAGGCGTCGGAATAGCTGTCGCCATGCAAGACGACCTCGCCGCCGAGCGTCTTCACGCCGTCGATCTTCAGTTGCGGTGTGGTGGTCGGCATGACGATCACGGCGCGTGCGCCCATGCGGTGCGCCGCCATGGCGACGCCCTGGGCATGGTTCCCGGCCGAGGCGCAGATCACGCCACGCTTGAGCTGCTCGGGCGTCAGGTGCGCCATCTTGTTGTAGGCGCCCCGCAGCTTGAAGCTGAACACCGCCTGCTGGTCCTCGCGCTTGAGCAGCACCTTGTTGTGCAGGCGCCGGCTCAGGCTCTTCGCGGGCTCCAGCGGCGACTCCACCGCCACGTCGTACACCCGGGCCGTGAGGATCTTCTTGAGGTAATCGGCGGGTGTGAGGTGCTTTTTCATGACAAAAGCATCATAAGCGGCGGGTCACAGGCGGAAAAAAGCCCCCGGACCTTGCGGCCTGGGGGCTGAATCCACCATAGGAGGAGGTGGAGGAGACAAGAGGGGCATCACCGATTGGTTATGCTGCGAAATCAGTATAGCCCGAACTTTGTTGCGTTGCAGCACGCTCATCTGTCTCAAGGTGAGACAAACAGCGCCGCATTAGCGGAATTTATTCGAGGCAAGCGCCTTTGATGGGGTGAAAAACGATGGAATGCACGGTGAGTTGGACGGGAAACACGGGAGCACGTTCGGGAATGGGCTTCATCGCTGAAACCGGCACTGGCCACGTCCTGGTGATGGATGGCGCGCCCGACGCCGCGAAGCCGGAGAACGGGGGCCAGAACCTCGCGCCGCGGCCCATGGAGACCGTCCTGGCCGGCACCGGGGGCTGTACGGCCTACGACGTCGTGCTGATCCTCAAGCGGGGCCGCCACGATGTGCGGGGCTGTTCCGTGAAGCTCACTTCCGAGCGCGCGCCGGCGGACCCGAAGGTGTTCACGAAGATCCACATGCATTTCACCGTGACGGGGCGCGACCTGCCGGCAGCGGCCGTGGAGCGCGCGATCGCCATGAGCCACGAGAAGTACTGCTCCGCCACCATCATGCTGGGCAAGACGGCGGAGATCACGACCAGTTTCGAGTTGCTGGCGGCCTGAACCGCCAAAGGGGACTCAAGGACGCGTGTCCGCAGGACCGCGTTGACCCGTCGTATCTGACGTTGACCCGTCGTATCAGATGTAGTGCGCGGTGGTCGTCATGACCTTCGCGGCAGCGCGCATCAAGGCCTTGGCGGGCGGCGGCAGCTCGACGCCTCCCGCCTGCAGTGCCTGCGCGGCGTGCACGGCTTCGTCTTCCTTCATCTGCACCACGATCGCGCGCGATGCATGGTCGCCCGTGGGCAGCCGGTCCAGGTGGCTTTGCAGGTGCGCTTCCACCTGCTTTTCCGTCTCGACGACGAAGCCGAGACTGATGCTGTCGCCCAGCCGACCCGCGACGAGCCCGAGGCCGAACGCGCCTGCGTACCAGAGGGGGTTGAGCAGCGAAGGGCGGGAATCGAGCTCGGCGAGGCGTTCGGCCGTCCAGGCCAGGTGGTCGGTCTCTTCCGACGCCGCTTTCTCGAAATGCCGCCGCAGGCCGGGGTCGCGCGTGGCCAGGGCCTGGGCGGTGTAGAGCGCCTGGGCGCATACCTCGCCGACATGGTTGACGCGCATCAACGCGGCCGAGTGCCGCCGGTCGGCCGAGGCGAGCCGTGTTTCGTCGGCGGGCACCAGGGGGCATGCGCGAAGGGCCCGCGGCTTGGCAAACAGGGTCTTGAGGGCGCTGTCGGCGGCGCCTAGAAATCGGTCCATGGGGCCTAGTTTAAGGGTCCAGGGCGGCCGCGCCGTCCGCCCTCTTGCGGGCAAGGGTTTGCCCTCGATTTTTTGCGATCCGAAACGTGGGCGACCGGTGTTGCGTGAGGTCCACTGAGCAATGGATTTGTGTTGTCAGGGTGCAACGATTCCATCCCCGGTAGGCTAAATACTTTGCGAAAGAAGAGCCCCTCTGGTGCAATAACGACAACTTCCCAAAAGGAGGTTGGCCCGGGGATCCGGCGGGAGCACAAGATTGCCTGCATCACGTGACCCCTTCGCACCGGAGCCCTATGTTTAACCTTGGAGAAACTTGCATGAAAAAGTCCCTGATTGCTCTGGCTGTTCTGGCTGCTGCCGGCGCCGCCTCTGCCCAATCTTCCGTCACGCTGTTCGGTATCGTTGACGCCACCGTTGCTTTCGGCAAAGGCTCCCTTACGGACAAGACGCAGCTGACCAACTCGGGCTACAACAGCTCGCGTCTGGGCTTCCGTGGCACGGAAGACCTGGGCGGCGGCATGTCGGCCTCGTTCTGGCTGGAAGCCGGTGTCAACAATGACAACGGTACCGGTGCTGCTACCAACACCAACAACCAAACCACCGGCGGCGCTGTTGCAGGCATCGGCGGCGGTCAAGGCCTGACGTTCAATCGTCGTTCGACGGTGAGCCTGGCCGGCGGCTGGGGTGAACTGCGCCTGGGTCGTGACTACAACCCGCAATTCTGGAACCTGACGGTGTTCGACCCGTTCGGCACCAATGGCGTGGGCACCACCCAAGTCCTGAACTCGAATTCGGCCATCACCGGCCCGATCAACGTCCGTTCCTCGAACAGCATCGGCTACTTCCTGCCGGGTAACCTGGGCGGCTTCTACGGCCAGGCCCAGTACTACATGGGCGAGAACAACAAGAACGGCGCCGCGACGGAAGACGACGGCACCGGTCTGGCTGCCCGCTTCGGCTTCGCCAATGGCCCGTTCAACGTTGCCTTGGCTGTTGCCCGCACCAAGTACGCCACGACCGCCACCACCGGCGACGTCAAGTCCATCAACATCGGCGGCCAGTGGGACTTCGGCATGGCCAAGCTGATGGGCGAATACAGCCGCGACACCCGCGAATCGATCGTCGAACTCGAAGGCAAGGGCGGCCTGATCGGCGCCCTGGTGCCGGTCGGCGCCGGCGAAATCCGCGCTGCCGTCTCGACCTACAAGTTCGACACGGGTTCGAAGGCCAGGAAGCTGGCTCTGGGCTACGTGCACAACCTGTCGAAGCGCACCGCCCTGTACGCTACGTTCGCTCACGTGAAGAACGACGGCGGTTCCACGCAAGCTCTGAACGGTGCAACCACCGCTGCCAACGACAAGTCGACTGGCTACGACTTCGGTGTCCGTCACAGCTTCTGATCTTCGGGCTGGCCCTTGGGCCAGCCTCGAATGAAGAAACTTGAAAAGCCGCCTTCGGGCGGCTTTTTTCTTGCCCCGGGCAGCTGGAAACCCGCAGCGGCCCCCCTGCGCGAGACTGCATAATGCCGTCACTACAAGCAAGGACGTTGGGGACCGATTTGATGAGGCACTGCTGGAGCGGGGCTGCGTGGCTCGCCGCCGCCTGTTTGCTGGCGGGCTGTTCGACCGTGCCGGTCGAGCACGCGCCCGGCATCGCGGACAATCCCTGGGCTGTTCAATCCAGCTCTGCGCGGCCGGCGGCCGCCCGCACCGCCGCGCGGGGGTGGCATCACATGCCGTTCCCGGGCAAGACGGAAACACGCTTTCGCTATGCCCGCAAGGATGGCCGCGATGCGATGGCGGTCCTGGCCGCGTCATCGGCCAGCATGCTGCGCAGCAAGGTGCGTATCGAGCCTGCAGACCTCGCAGGGGTACGCTTCTCGTGGAAGGTGCCGCAACTCATCGAGGGGGCCGACCTTGCGTCCCGCGAGGCGGACGACTCCCCCGTGCGCATCGTCCTGTTCTTCGAGGGCGACCGCGCCCGCTTTTCCCCCCGCGACGCCATGATGGCCGAACTCGTTCGAACCGTGACCGGCGAGGAAATGCCGTACGCGACCCTGATGTACGTGTGGTGCAACCGGCGTGAGCCCGGCACCGTGATCGACAGCCCGCGCACGACGCGGGTGCGCACCATGGTGGTCGAATCCGGCACCCGCAACCTGGACCAGTGGCTCGACTATGAGCGGGACATCCGGGCCGACTACCGGCGCGCCTTCGGCGAGGCGCCAGGCGCCCTCGTAGGGATCGGGATCATGAGCGACAGCGACAACACGCGCAGCACGTCGCAGGCGTGGTACGGCCCGGTGCGGCTCCACCGCGCCACCGCGAAAAACTGAACGCAGCGCGTGTTGCCGCACCCGCCAGCGGCGGGCCCGATTCTTTAGGCCCGAAGGAAACCCCTGTGTCGGCCCGCCCCTTGCTCTGCTAGCATCGCCACTCCCTCCCGCCCCCAAGAGATGCTTGCTTTCGTTCTGCGCCGCCTGTTCCAGGCTGTGATCGTGATGGTCGCAGTCGCGTTCATCGCCTTCATGCTGTTCCAGTACGTCGGCGACCCGGTGGTTTTCCTGCTGGGGCAGGATGCCAAGCCGGACCAGATCGCGCAGCTGCGCGCCGACCTGGGGCTGGACCAGCCCTTTTTCGTGCAGTTCTGGCACTTCCTGGGCAACGCGGCGCAAGGCGAATTCGGCCTGAGCCTGCGCCAGGGCGCGAAAGTCTCTCGCCTGATCGGCGAGCGGTTTCCGGCCACGCTGGAGCTCGCGCTGGTGGCGGCCATCGTCGCGGTCGTCGTCGGCATCCCGATGGGCGTCTACGCGGCGCTGCGGCGCGGCTCGTTCATGAGCCAGGTGTTCCTTACAGTCTCGCTGCTGGGCGTGTCGCTGCCCACGTTCCTCATCGGCATCCTGCTCATCCTGGTGTTTGCCGTGCTGCTGGGCTGGTTCCCGAGCTTCGGCCGCGGCGAGGTCGTGTCGCTGGGCTGGTGGAGTACCGGACTGCTCACGGTGGACGGCTGGCACCACATCATCCTGCCGGGCATCACGCTCGCCATCTTCCAGCTGACGCTGATCATGCGGCTGGTGCGCGCGGAGATGCTCGAGGTGCTGCGCACCGACTACATCAAGTTCGCGCGCGCGCGCGGCCTGCCGGACCGTGCCATCCATTTCGGCCACGCGCTCAAGAACACGCTGGTACCGGTGATGACCATCATCGGCCTGCAACTGGGCACGCTGATCGCCTTCTCCATCATCACGGAGACGGTGTTCCAGTGGCCCGGCATGGGGCTGCTGTTCATCCAGGCGGTGACTTTCGCGGACATCCCCGTCATGGCCGCGTACCTGTGCCTGATCGCCCTGATTTTCGTCATCATCAACCTGGTGGTCGACATGCTGTATTTCGCGGTCGACCCGCGCCTGCGCGTGGCCAATGCGGGGGCCCATTGATGCTGGCGCCCCGCCTCAAGGCCAACGGCCGCGCATTCGCCCACATCGCGCAGTTCCTGCCCGACCTCACGGCGCTGCGGCGGGACCTGCACGCGCACCCGGAACTCGGTTTCGAGGAGGTGTACACGGCGGGGCGGGTGACGGAAGCGCTGAAGGTGTGCGGCGTGGATGAGATCCACACCGGCATCGGCAAGACCGGCGTGGTGGCCGTCATCAAGGGCCGGCGAACAGGCAGCGGCCGGATGGTGGGCCTGCGTGCGGACATGGACGCGCTCACCATGGTCGAGCAGAACGATTTCGCCTGGAAATCCTCGAAGAACGGCGTGATGCACGGCTGCGGCCATGATGGCCATACCGCCATGCTGGTGGGCGCCGCGCGCTACCTTGCCGAGACGCGCAACTTCGACGGCACCGCGGTGCTGGTGTTTCAACCCGGCGAGGAGGGATTCGCCGGTGCCAGGCAGATGATCGAGGAGGGCCTGTTCCAGCGCTTTCCGGTCGAGGCGATCTATGCGATGCACAACTGGCCTGCCATGAAGCCCGGCACGGTCGGCCTCAACCCGGGGCCCATGATGGCAGCGGCCGACCGCGTCACCATCGAGGTGACTGGACGAGGCGGCCATGGCGCCCACGCTTACCTGGCGATCGATCCGGTGCTGGTGGCGGCGCACATCATCACCGCCGTGCAGAGCATCGTCTCGCGCACCGTCCGGCCGATCGACAGCGCCGTGATCAGCCTGTGCGCGATCCAGGCCGGCGACCTGCACGCGATGAGCGTCATCCCCGGCAAGGCGACCATCGTCGGCACTGTGCGCGCCTTCAGCTCCGCCGTGCAGGCGCAGATCGAGCACCGGCTGGGCGAGCTGTGCAGTGCCGTGGCCCTGGGCTTCGGCGCGACCGCCACCGTGGAATACGAGCGCGTGTATCCCGCCACCATCAATTCGACCGATGAAGCCGTCTTCGCCGGCAACGTCGCGGAAAGCATCGTCGGCGCCGAGAATGTCGTGCGCGACATGGAGCCGAGCATGGGCGCGGAGGATTTCTCCTTCATGCTGCAGACCAAGCCCGGCGCGTACATGCGCCTCGGGCAGGGCGGGGAAGGCAGCTGCTTCCTGCACAACGGCCGCTACGACTTCAACGACGACATCCTGCCGCTCGGCTCGGCCCTGCACGCCGGCCTGATCGAGCAGTCCATGCCGATTTCCCCGTGACACCACCGACAACCCTGTACTTCAAGAGGAGCCCCTGATGAAATTCAACCCCACCCTGCTTTCGGCGGCCCTGGCCGCCGCCCTTGGCGCGACCAGCTTCGCCGCGGGCGCCGCCACGCTGAAGATCGCCAATCAGGGGGACGCGCTCTCGCTGGACCCGCATTCGCTGAACGAATCCCTGCAGATCACCGTGAACGAGAACGTGTACGAGTCGCTGACCACGCGCGGCAAGACGTACAAGATCGAGCCGCAGCTCGCCACGGCCTGGAAGCAGACCGCTCCCACGGTCTGGCACTTCGACCTGCGCAAGGGCGTGCAATTCCATGACGGCACGCCGTTCACCGCCGACGACGTCATCTTCAGCTACGAGCGCGCGAAGGGCGAGGGCTCCGACATGAAGTCCTACGTCGGCGTGATCAAGGAGATCAAGAAGATCAACGATCACTCCATCGACGTCGTGACGAACACCCCGTTCCCGATCCTGCCCGAGCTCTTCACGCACTTCAATATCATGAGCAAGAAGTGGTGCGAGACCAACAACGCCACCAAGCCGGTGGACCGCCGCAAGGGCATCGAAAACGCGGCGTCGTTCCGCGCCAACGGCACCGGCCCGTACCGTGTGCGCGAGCGCCAGCCCAATGTCCGCACGACTTTCGTGCGCAACGGCAATTACTGGGGCAAGGTCGAGGGCAACGTCGACGAGGTCATCTTCAACGTGATCGGCAACGATGCCACCCGTGTGGCCGCGCTGGTGTCCGGAGAGATCGACGTGATGGAGCCGGTGCCGGTGCAGGATGTGGACCGGATCAAGGCAGCGCCCAACCTCAAGGTGCTGCAGGGCCCCGAGCTGCGCGTCATTTTCTTCGGCATGGACCAGAAGCGCGACGAGCTGCAATTTTCCAGCGTCAAGGGCAAGAACCCCTTCAAGGACAAGCGCGTGCGCCAGGCGTTCTACCAGGCCATCGACATCGAGGGCATCAAGCGCTCGGTCATGCGCGGTGCGTCCAGCCCGATCGCACAGATGTTCCCCGCACAAGTCAACGGCTTCGCGCCCGATCTCGCCAAGCGCCTGCCCCACGATCCCGAAGCGTCCAAGAAGCTGCTGGCCGAGGCGGGCTACCCGCAAGGTTTCGAAGTGACGCTGAACTGTCCGAACGACCGCTACGTCAACGACGGCGCGATCTGCCAGGCGGCGGCGGCCAACCTGGCGCGCGTGGGTGTCAAGGTCAAGCTGGAGGTGGAGACCAAGGGCACGTACTTCCCGAAGATCCTGCGCCGCGACACCAGCTTCTACATGCTGGGCTGGACGTCGAGCACCGTGGATGCGCACAACGTGCTGTACCCCATCATGTCCTCGCCGGGCGAGGGCGGCCGCGGGCAGTTCAACCTCGGCTCGTACAGCAACCCGAAGGTCGACGAACTCACCGACAAGATCGGCTCCGAGACCGACCAGAAGAAGCGCAACGAGATGATCCGCGAGGCCATCAAGATCCACCAGGACGACATCGGCCACATTCCCCTGCACCAGCAGGCCCTGAACTGGGGCGCCAAGAAGAACATCGAGCTGGTGCAATGGCCCGATAACGGCATGCCCTGGAAGTACATCACGGTCAAGTGATGACGGGTGGCACGGACAACTGGTTCCAGAGGGCCTGGCACAGCGACATCGGGCACAGCTTCCGGACGTCGCCGGTCGCGGTAGCCGCCGCGCTGGTGGCGTTCGCCTGCGTGTTCAGCGCGATCTTCGCGAACATCGTCGCGCCGCATGAGCCGTTCAACCTGGCGACGCTGGAGCTGGGCGACTCGTTCCTGCCGCCCGCCTGGGTGGAAGGCGGCAGCGCCAAGTACCTGCTGGGCACGGACGACCAGGGCCGGGACATCCTCTCGGCGCTGATGTACGGCGCCCGCATCTCGCTGCTGGTAGGCATCGCCTCCGTCGTGCTGTCCGTGCTGATCGGCGTGAGCCTGGGCCTGCTCGCCGGCTTCGTCGGCGGCAAGGTCGATGCGTTCATCATGCGTGTCTGCGATGTCATCCTGTCGTTCCCGGCGATCCTCGTCGCGCTCCTCATCGCCGGCGTCGGGCGCGCGATGTTCCCCAATGCCAGCGAGATCGTGGTCTTCGGCGTGCTGATCCTGTCGATCTCGCTGGCCGGCGGCGGCGGCTGGGTCCAGTACGCGCGCACCGTGCGCGGCTCGACCCTGGTCGAGCGCAGCCGTGAGTACGTCCAGGCCGCGCGGGTCACGGGCGTCGCGCCGCTGCGCATCATGCGCAGCCATGTGCTGCCCAACATCCTCGGGCCGGTCATGGTGCTCGCAACGATCCAGGTGGCGACCGCCATCATCACCGAAGCGACGCTTTCGTTCCTGGGTGTGGGCGCCCCGCCCAACTCGCCTTCGCTGGGGACGCTGATCCAGGTGGGCAACAAATTCCTCTTCTCCGGCAACTGGTGGATCACGGTGTTCCCCGGGACGATGCTGGTGCTGATCGCGCTGTCCGTGAACCTGCTGGGCGACTGGCTGCGCGACGCGCTCAACCCGAGACTGCGCTAGTGTCCCTGCTCCAGGTCCAGAACCTCGTCGTCGAATTCCCCCATCGCCGCGGCACGCTGCGCGCGCTGGACGACATCAGCTTCGAGATCGCGCCCGGCGAAATCCTCGGCGTGGTCGGTGAGTCGGGCGCCGGCAAGTCGCTCACCGGCGCATCGATCATCGGGCTGCTCGAGCCGCCCGGCCGCGTCGCATCGGGGCAGATCATGCTGGAGGGCCAGCGCATCGACAACCTGTCGCACGAGCAGATGCGGCATATCCGCGGGCGCAAGATCGGCGCGATCTTCCAGGACCCGCTGACTTCGCTCAATCCGCTCTACACCGTCGGCCGGCAGCTCACCGAGACGATCCAGGCGCACCTGCCGGTGGACGGCGCCGAGGCCCGCAAGCGCGCCGTCGGCCTGCTGGAGGACACCGGCATCCCGGCAGCCGCCGAGCGCATCGACCACTACCCGCACCAGTTCTCCGGCGGCATGCGCCAGCGCGTGGTCATTGCGCTGGCCCTGGCCGCCGAGCCCAAGCTGATCGTCGCCGACGAGCCGACCACCGCGCTGGACGTGTCGATCCAGGCCCAGATCATCCAGCTGCTCAAGCGCGTCTGCAAGGATCGCGGCGCCGCCGTGATGCTGATCACCCACGACATGGGCGTCATCGCCGAGACCTGCGACCGCGTCGCCGTGATGTACGCCGGCCGCATTGCCGAGATCGGGCCCGTGCACGATGTGATCAACCAGCCGGCCCACCCGTACAGCATGGGACTGATGGCCGCGATTCCCGACATCACCGTCGAGCGAGAGCGCCTGCACCAGATCGACGGCGCGATGCCGCGGCTGAACGCCATCCCGCCGGGCTGCGCCTACAACCCGCGCTGTCCCAGGGCGTTCGCGCGCTGCACTGCCGAACGGCCGGGCCTGCTCGAAGCCGGCGCGACGCGCGCGGCTTGCTGGCTGCACGACGCGCATGCCGGGGCGCCGCGATGAGCGCCCCGCTGGTGCAAGCGCACGACCTGGCCAAGACCTTCGACGTCTCGGTGCCCTGGCTCAACCGCGTGATCGAACACCGGCCGCGGCAACTGCTGCACGCCGTCGATGGCGTGAGCTTCGATATCGAGAAGGGCCAGACCCTGGCGCTGGTCGGCGAGTCGGGCTGCGGCAAGAGCACGGTGGCGCGCCTGCTGGTGGGGCTGTACGAGCCCACCCGCGGCGGCCTGACTTTCGACGGCCAGGACGCCCACGCCACGTTCAAGTCGCCGCAGGGCCGGCAGCTGCGCCGGCGCATCCAGATGATCTTCCAGGACCCGTATGCCAGCCTGAACCCGCGCTGGACCGTGGAAGACATCGTGGGCGAGCCGCTGAAGGAACACGCCATCATCACCGACGCCGCGAAGCTCAAGGACAAGGTGGGCGAGCTGCTGGACTCGGTCGGCCTTTCGCCGCTGGACATGGTGAAGTTCCCGCACCAGTTCTCGGGCGGTCAGCGCCAGCGTGTCTCGATCGCGCGGGCCCTGGCCACCGAGCCCGAGTTCCTGGTGTGCGACGAGCCGACGTCCGCGCTGGACGTGAGCGTGCAGGCGCAGGTGCTCAACATCATGAAGGACCTGCAGCGCCAGCGCGGCCTCACCTACCTCTTCATCTCGCACAACCTCGCCGTCGTGCGCCATGTGAGCGACCAGGTCGGCGTGATGTACCTGGGCCGGCTGGTGGAGCTGTCGGGCAAGCGCCAGCTGTTCGGCAACCCGCGCCACCCGTACACGCGCATGCTGCTGGACGCGATCCCGAAGATGCACGACATCGGCCGCTCGCGCACCCCGGTGCAGGGCGAAGTGCCCAATCCGCTCAACCCGCCGACGGGTTGCGCGTTCCACCCGCGTTGCCCTCATGCCAACGAGCGCTGCAAGGCCGAGCGGCCCGCGCTGCTGGAGATCCAGGGCATCCGCATCGCATGCCACGCGGTGGAGGAAGGGCGGATCTAGGGGGAGTCCGGCATGACAACCCGTCACGCGTAGCGTTTGTTCCTGAGGTTGTTCTTCATCTCACGCAGCAGCGGTTGCAGCCGCGGCCCGATGCGAAGTGCCACGGCGGTGGCCAGCACGTCGATGATCACGAGGTGCAGCAGGCGCGACACCATGGGGCTGTAGCGGTCGTAGCCTTCCGGGTGGTCGGCCGCGAGGTGGATGTTGCCCGCCGACGCCAGGGGTGACCCCGTGGCCGTCATCACGATGGTCGTCGCGCCGTTCTTGCGCGCGATGTCGCAGGCGTCCATCAGGTCGCGCGTGCGGCCCGAGTTGGAAATCACCACCACGCAATCGCCCGGCCCCAGCAGCGAGGCGCTCATCACCTGCATGTGGCCGTCGCTGTAGGCGATCGTGTTGACACCGAGGCGGAAGAACTTGTGCTGCGCGTCCTGCGCGACGATGCCGGAGTTGCCGACGCCGTAGAACTCGATGCGCCGTCCGGTCTTGTACGTCGCCGCGAGCGCTTCCACCGCCTTTTCGATGGCGAATGTCGACGCATCGTTGCGGTACTTCAGGAAAGCCGCGACCGTGTTGTCGATGACCTTCACCAGCACGTCGCTCGTCTTGTCGTCCACGTCCACGCTGCGATGGATGAAAGGCACGCCTTCGCTCACGCTGCCGGCCAGCTTGAGCTTGAAGTCCGACAGCCCGTCGTAGCCGATGCTGCGGCAGAAACGGACGACCGTGGGCTTGCTCACGTGGGCGCGGTCCGCCAGCTCGCTCACGGGCAGGTTGGCGAAAGCGCGCGGATCGCTCAGCACCAGCTTGCCCACGCGTTGTTCAGCCGGCGCGAGCGACGGCAGCGAAGCCTTGATGCGGTCTAGCATGGCCGTGCCGCCGACGGGCCGCCCCTGGGCCGCAAAGCCCCCTCGGGGCGCGGCGAACTACACGAAGTGAAAAGCGTGGGGGTCATTCAACATTCCTCGTTCCAGCAGTGGCCGTCGCGCGCGATCATCGCGCTGGCGGCGCTCGGGCCCCACGTGCCGGCGGCGTACGGCCGGGGCCCGGAGGGGTCGTTGCGCCAGGACTCCATGATCGGCTCGACCCAACGCCAGGCCTCTTCCTGCTCGTCGCTGCGCACGAACAGGTTGAGCCGGCCGTCGATCACGTCCAGCAGCAGCCGCTCGTACGCGCCCACGCGCTCGGAGCCGAAGCGCTTGTCGAAATCCAGGTCCAGGTGAACGGGAGTGAGCGACTGCGCGCTTCGGGCCTGGCGGTTGTCCTGGCCCTGCGCGAGCAGGTGCAGCTCCAGCCCGTCCTTGGGCTGCAGGTGGATGATGAGGCGGTTGGCCGCGCCCAGGGGAGAATGGAAGATCGCGTGCGGGGCCGGACGGAAGTTCACCACGATGCGCGCATCGCGCGCGGCCAGCCGCTTGCCGGTGCGAATGTAGAACGGCACGCCGGCCCAGCGCCAGTTGGCGATCTCGGCGCGCAGCGCGACGAAGGTTTCGGTCATGCTTTGGGGGTTCACCCCCGGCTCGTCCCGATAGCCCGGCACGATCTCGCCGCCCATCTTTCCGGACATGTACTGGCCGCGTATCACATCCGGCCCGAGCGCCTGCGGCGTCCAGGGCTTGAGCGAGCGCAGCACCTTGAGCTTCTCGTCGCGGATGGCGTCCGCATGCGCGTTGATCGGCGGCTCCATCGCCAGCGCGCACAGCAGCTGCAGCGCGTGGTTCTGCACCATGTCGCGCAGCGCGCCCGTGCTGTCGTAGAAGGCGCCGCGTTTCTCCACCCCCAGGTCTTCCGCGATGGTGATCTGGATGTTGGCGATGGTTTCGCGCCGCCAGAGCGGCTCGAACAGCGCATTGCCGAACCGCAGCGCGAACAGGTTCTGCACCGAGGGCTTGCCCAGGTAATGATCGATGCGGAAGATCTGCTTTTCGGACAGCACGCTGCGAACGGTTTCGTTGATCGCACGGTTGGACGCCAGGTCGTGGCCCAGCGGTTTTTCCAGCACGAGGCGCGTGTTCTCCGTGTTCAGACCCGCCGCGGCCAGCTGCTCGCACGCGACCGTGAACAGCGACGGCGCCGTTGCCAGGTACATAACCACGATGTCGGCATTGCGCTCTCGCAATTTGTCGGCGAGTCTCTGGTAATCCTGCGGCTGCGACAGGTCCATGCGCAGGAAGTGCAACATCGCGGCGAACCGGTCGAACTCCTCCGGCGACGGGCGCTTGGCCAGCTCCACCTCGTTGAAGCGAGAGCGTATCAGGGCGCGATATTGCGAATCGTCCAGGGCGTCGCGCGCGACCCCGAGGATGCGGCCGCCGGCCGGCAACGAGCCGTGACGGAAGGCCTGGAAAAGGGCGGGCATCAGCTTGCGCCAGGCAAGGTCGCCGGTGCCGCCGAAGAGGACGAGATCGAAGCTCATGGTCGATAGGGGAAGGCGGAAAGGGTACTGTAACTTAGTTTCATGACGACGCCAAAAGGACGATGGACGCGAGTCCAATGCAGACCCACGACTGGTGTTTTCCCCATGCCGCACGGTTGAGGGTCGCGTTTATGCTGAATCGTAATCCAGTTACCGTCAAGGAACCCATGAACAAGAAACTTATGGCAGTCGCCGCGCTGGCCGGCTTGTCGTTCGGCGCAGCCGCGCAAGGCCAGGTGAACATCATCTGCTCGGTACAGGCCGAGTGGTGCAACATGATTTCCACCGTGTACGCACGCACCACGGGCGTCAAGGTCAACGTATCGATGAAGGGGTCGGGCGAGGCGCTGGCCCAGATCATCGCGGAGAAGGAAAATCCCAAGACCGACATCTGGTTCGGCGGCACGGGCGATCCGCACCTGCAGGCGGCCGAACAGGGCCTGACAATCGAATACAAATCGCCTTCGCTGCCCCAGTTGCACGAGTGGGCGCAGCAGCAGGCCAGGCAATCGAATTACAAGACCGTCGGCATCTACTCCGGGCCGCTGGGCTTCGGCTACAACCCTGAACTGCTCGCGAAGAAGAAGCTGGCCGTGCCCAGGACCTGGGCCGACCTGACGCGGCCCGAGTACAAGGGCGACATCCAGGTCGCCAACCCGGCGTCCAGCGGCACCGCCTACACCATGATCGCGACGCTGGTGCAACTGATGGGCGAGGACAAGGCGTTCGAGTACCTCAAGGGCCTGCACAAGAACGTCAGCGCCTACTCCCGCTCGGGCACCGGCCCCATCAAGGCCGTGGCGCGCGGCGAAACCGCCGTGTCGATCAGTTTTGTCCATGACGGCCCGGGCGAGAAGATGCAGGGCTTTCCGGTCGAAACCATCACGCCCGCCGACGGCACAGGCGCCGAGATCGGCTCCATGAGCATCATCAAGGGCTCGCGCAACCAGGACGTCGCGAAGAAGTTCTACGAGTGGGCCTTGACGCCGGCTGCGCAGGAGATGGCCGCCGCCGCCCGGCAATTCCAGGTGCCGAGCAACAAGGCCGCCAAGGTCGATGCACGGGTGCCGGATTTCAAGAAGATCAGGTTCATCAACTACGACTACGCGAAGTACGGCGCGAGCGCGGAGCGCCGCCGCCTGATTTCGCGCTGGGAAAAGGAAGTCAACTCCCTGCCGCGCTGACACGGCCGCGCGACCATGACCTCTTCCACCGTGGAAGGCGAGCTCGCGCCTTTGGGCGTGCGCACGTTTTCCACGCGGCGCCCTTCCGCCAACACGGCCATCTGGTGGTGGCTGGCCTTGGGCATCGCGGGCTACCTGGTGCTGCCCTGGTATGCGATGCAGGACAGCAATGGGTTGATGGCGATCCCTGGTGTGTTCGGCGGCGAGGACACCGCCAATGGCCTGGTGCAGGCGGCGCGGCACGGGCGCACCTGGCTCTGGCTGGGGCTGTTCGGCCTGGGCATTGCCGCCACGGCGCTGATGCAGCCGCCGGGCCGGTCGCAAGGTGCGCTGTTGCTGGCGGGGGGCCTGGTGGGGGCGGGGGGCCTCGCCCTGTCGGGCTTCCTGATCGGCGCCAAGGGCTGGAACAGCGCGGTGCTCGCGGCTGCATTCGGCGAACTGTCCAAGAACCAGTTCGGAATGGGCTGGGGCGCATTCGTCGTGCTGGGCTCCTTGGTGATGCTCACCGCGTTCGGCGTCGCGCGGCGCGGATTCTTCAAAGGTGATCTGTTCATCGCAGCGTCCGTTGCGGGCAGCGGCACGCTGTTGGCCGTGTTCATCCTGTTTCCCGTGCTCAAGGCGCTCTCGAGCGCGATGTACTCGGAGGAAGGCCGGTTCGCGCTAGGAGCGTTGTGGGAGCGCGTGGCCAACGAGCGCAACTTTGGGCTCGGCTGCGTCGTCGGCGGCGTGCGCTGCGGCGTGGCGTGGAACACGCTGTTCCTCGGGCTGATGACGGCCACCAGCACCACGCTGCTGGGCACGCTGATGGCGCTGATGTCCGAGCGTTCGGGCAAACGCTACGGCCGCACGCTCAACGTGCTCGCCATGCTGCCCATCATCACGCCGCCCTTCGTCGTGGGCCTGGGCCTGATCCTGCTCTTCGGCCGCGCCGGCATCGTCAACCAGGGGCTCGAGTCGGCGTTCGGCATCGCGCCCTCACGCTGGTTCTACGGCTGGTTCGGCGTTTGGATCGCGCAGACCTTCGCCTTCACGCCGATCGCCTTCATGATCATGCGCGGCGTGGTGCAGGGCGTGGCGCCCAGCCTCGAGGAAGCGGCGCAGACCTTGCGTGCCAGCCCGCAACGCACCTTCATGACGGTGACATTGCCGCTGCTCACCCCGGGACTCGCGAATGCGTTCCTGGTCGGCTTCATCGAAAGCATGGCGGATTTCGGGAACCCGATCGTCGTCGGCGGCCAGTTCTCGGTGCTCTCCACCGAGATATTCTTCGCCATCGTCGGCGCGCAGTACGATCAGGGACGCGCCGCGTCGCTGGCCTGGATCCTCACGCTGTTCGCGCTCGGGGTGTTCGCGCTGCAGCGCGCCGTGATGGGCAGGCAGAGCTACACCACGGTGAGCGGCAAGGGCGACGCGGGCATCGCGATGCCGCTGCCGCCGCGCGTGCGCCACATCGTGAACGGCGTCGCGCTGCCGTGGATCGCATTCACGCTGCTGGTCTACCTGTTCGCCTTCGCGGGCGGCTTCGTGCAGACCTGGGGGCGCGACTACACGCTGACGCTGAACCACTTCCGCACGGCATTCGCCCTGGAGTGGGGCCAGTTCGGCATGGTGTGGGCGGGCACGGCGTGGAACTCCTTCTTCACCACCATCAAGCTCGCCGCCATTTCCGCGCCGATGACGGCAGGGCTGGGCCTGCTGATCGCCTACCTGCTCGCGCGCACCGAGTTCAAGGGCCAGGGCCTGTTCGAGTTCTCCGCCCTGCTGGCGTTCGCGATCCCGGGCACCGTGCTGGGCGTGAGCTACATCCTCGCCTTCAACGTGCCGCCTTTCGAGCTGACCGGCACGGGGCTCATCATCGTGCTGTGCTTCCTGTTCCGCAACCTGCCGGTGGGCGTGCGCGCGGGGACGGCGGCGTTCAAGCAGCTGGACCGCGCGCTCGACGAGGCCTCCGTCATGCTGCGCGCGTCGAGCATCCAGACGCTGCGCCATGTGGTGCTGCCGCTGCTCAAGCCGGCGTTGGTGGCGGCGCTGGTGTACAGCTTCGTGCGCGCCATCACCACCGTGTCGGCCGTGATCTTCCTGGTCACCGCGGAGAACGAGCTGGCCACCACCTACATCATCGGCCGCGTCGGCAACGGCGACTACGGCGTGGCGCTTGCCTATTGCACCGTGCTCATCGTGCTGATGAGCGCGGCCACCGCATTGATCCAGTTCCTCGTGGGCGAGCGCAAGCTCGGCCGCCGCAAGGCGGCGCGGCTGCCCGCCCTCGCAACGACCCAGGGCATGACATGAATGCAGCACCGGACGCGGGCATCGAATTCCGCGAAGTCACCAAGCGCTACAGCACGGACCCCGCGGCGCCGCTGGCCGTCAAGGGGATCAGCTTCACAGTGCCGCGCGGGACGCTGACGACCATCCTCGGCCCTTCGGGCTGCGGCAAGACAACGACACTGCGCATGATCGCAGGCCTGGAATCGCCCACCTCCGGCACCATCCTCGTGGACGGCCGGGACGTCACGACGCTCGGCCCGGCCGACCGCAACGTGAGCATGATGTTCCAGAGCTATGCGCTCTTTCCCCACATGGACGTGGTGGAGAACGTGATGTATGGCCTTCGGATGTCCGGCATCCCCAAGGCTGCGGCCCGTGCACGCGCCGTCGAGGCGTTGCGCAACGTCGGCCTCGTCGGCTACGACACCCGGCTGCCCAGCGAATTGTCAGGCGGGCAGCAGCAGCGCGTGGCGCTGGCGCGGGCGCTGGTGCTGGAGCCGGCGGTGCTCCTCTTCGACGAACCGCTGTCCAACCTCGACGCCAGGCTGCGGCGCGAGATGCGCGAGGAAATCCGATCCCTGCAGCAGCGGCTCAAGCTCACGGTGGCCTACGTGACGCACGACCAGAGCGAGGCGCTGGCCGTGAGCGACCAGATCATCGTGATGGACCACGGCATCATCGCGCAGCAAGGCACGCCGCAGGACCTGTACGAATTTCCATCCACGGAGTTCGTGGCGGGTTTCATGGGCGAAGCGATGCTGTTCCCCGCCAAGGCCGATGCGATGGGCACGGTCGCGCTTGGCCCGCTGCGCATCAAGCCGCGCCAGGGCATGGTCGAAGGCGCGGTGAAGGTCGCGGTGCGGCCGGAGGCGTGGCACATCGGCCCGCCGGGCACGGGGCTGGGGGCGCGGCTGGCCAAGCTGGCCTACCTGGGCAGCAACTACGAGTACACCTTCGAGACCGAGCTGGGCCCGATTTTCGTGGTCTCGGCCGACCTGGGCCGCGTGCTGGAGCTGGGCAGCGACGTCGGCCTGGGGCTGGCCGACCATGGGGTGTCCGTGGTGCAGGTGACGTAAGCAGGACGGCCCACGGCTTGCGCGCCGCATCGGATAATGGCACGCATGAACAACGTCATGACGCGGCTGCGGTGCGACCACGCGCCGGCCTGGGCCGCCTTGCGGGAGCATTTCGAATCCATCGGCAGCAAGCTCGACCTGCGCGACGCCTTTCGGCGCGACGAGGGCCGCTTCCAGGCGTTCAGCCAGGCCGCCCCTCATGTGTTCGCCGACCTGTCGAAGAACCTCATCGATAACCAATCTCAGGCGCTGCTGATGGAACTGGCGCGCGAGTGCGGGCTGGAGCGGCACCGCGACGCCCTGTTCGCGGGCGAGGCCGTCAACAACACGGAGCAACGCGCGGTCAAGCATTGGCTGTTGCGCGCGCCGCCGGGCGACGGCGGTGACCCCGACCTCGCGCTCGTCCATTCCACGCTGGACGCCATGCTCGCGTACGCGGAGCAGGTGCGCGGCGATGGCGCGATCACCGACATCGTGAACATCGGCATCGGCGGTTCGGACCTCGGGCCGCAGATGGCGGTCGCGGCACTGGAGTCGTTCGCGGCCGAAGGCAAGCGCTTTCACTTCGTCTCCAACATCGATGGGCACGAACTGGCGGCGGTGCTGAGGAGAGTCCGCCCCGGCAGCACACTGTTCCTGGTGGCGTCGAAAACCTTTACCACCATCGAGACCATGACCAACGCGCGCTCGGCGAGGGCCTGGTTCGAGGCCGAGGGCGGGCGCGACATCGCACGGCACTTCGCGGCGCTCACGACCAACGTCGCGGCCGCGCGCGAGTTCGGCATTGCGACCACCTTCGGGTTCTGGGACTGGGTGGGCGGCCGCTATTCGGTGTGGTCGGCCATTGGGCTGCCGGTAGCCATCGCCATCGGCGCCGCGGGGTTTCGGGAGTTGCTGGCCGGCGCGCACGAGATGGACCGTCACTTCGCCACGACGCCGCTGGAGACCAACCTGCCGGTGCGGCTCGGCCTGCTGGACGTCTGGTATCGCAACTTCCACGGCTTCACCAGCCGCAACATCGCGCCGTATCACAGCGCGCTGCGCCGCTTGCCGGCGTACCTCCAGCAGCTGGAAATGGAGAGCAACGGCAAGCGCGTCGATGCGCAGGGCCGTGCCGTGGCATTCGCAACTTCGCCCGTGCTGTGGGGCGAGCCCGGCACCAACGGCCAGCACGCGTACTTCCAGATGTTGCATCAAGGCACCGACGTCGTGCCGGTGGAGTTCGTCGCGGTGAGGAAGCCGGCGCACCTGCTGCCGGGGCATCATGACCTCCTGTTGGCCAACGCGATGGCGCAAGCCCAGGCGCTCATGCAGGGCAAGGCGGACGACGGCGGTCACCGCAACTTTCCGGGCAACCGGCCTAGCTCTTTCTTCCTGCTCGACGCGCTGACGCCGGCGAGCCTGGGCGCCTTGCTGGCGATGCACGAGCACCGCGTCTTCGTCAGCGGATCGCTCTGGGGCATCAACAGCTTCGACCAGTGGGGCGTGGAGCTGGGCAAGGTGCTCGCGCTCGACGTGGCCGCGCGGCTCGGCAGCGGTGACGCCGCCGGCCTCGACGGCTCCACCGCGGGCCTGCTGCGCCACATCCGGGGGTGAGGCGCAGCAGTGGCGTCGCCCGCGCCAAACGCCTATCATGCGCGGGCAATCAACCCAACGAGGAGACGCAATGGATGACATCCTGAAAGCAGTGAAGACCTGCTTCAACAAGTACGCCGATTTCTCGGGCCGTGCGGCACGGCCGGAATTCTGGTGGTTCTTCCTGTTCCAGATCGTCGTGCTGCTCGTCGCTCGCATCATCGGCGGCGACATTCTTTATGGTCTCGTCGCGCTCGCCCTGCTGTTGCCCAGCCTGGCTGTTGGTGCGCGCCGCCTGCACGACATCGGCAAGAGCGCCTGGTTCCTGCTGCTGGCCCTGATCCCGCTGATCGGTTTCCTGGTCCTGTTGTACTTCTTCGTGCAGCCCAGCGGCCCTGCCAACGAGTACGGAGGCCAGGAAGCCGCCCCCGACGCCCCGACGGTCATGCCCGGCCCCGGCCAGCAATAGAGAAGGCCGAGGCAACAAAAAGCCGCTCCCAGAGCGGCGTTTTTTCGTTCTTCGGTGCGCGAAATAACATGCAGCGCACCCCCCCATGAAAAAACCGGGCTTTGCCCGGTTTTTTCGTCTGACTAGAGCACTCAGAAAACGCGAAGCGCTTTCTGAGTGAATGTCACATGTCCATGCCGCCCATGCCGCCCATGCCACCCATGCCGCCGCCCATGCCGCCGCCGCCGGCGCCAGCCTCGTCCTTCGGGGCTTCAGCAACCATGGCTTCGGTCGTGAGCATCAGCGACGCGACCGACGCGGCGTTTTGCAGCGCAGTGCGCGTCACCTTGGTCGGGTCCAGGATACCCATTTCGATCATGTCGCCATAGGTGTCGTTGGCAGCGTTGAAGCCATAGTTGCCCTTGCCGCTCAGCACGGCATTGACCACCACGCTCGGCTCGCCACCGGCATTGGCCACGATCTCGCGCAGCGGCGACTCGATCGCGCGCAGCACCAGCTTGATGCCGGCTTCCTGGTCGGGGTTGTCGCCCTTGATGGTGCCGGCAGCCTGCTTGGCGCGCAGCAGCGCAACGCCCCCGCCGGCCACGATGCCTTCTTCGACGGCAGCGCGGGTGGCGTGCAGCGCTTCTTCCACGAGCGCCTTCTTTTCCTTCATTACCACTTCGGTGGCGGCACCGACCTTGATCACCGCAACACCGCCGGCCAGCTTGGCCACGCGCTCTTGCAGCTTTTCACGGTCGTAGTCGCTGGTGGCTTCCTCGATCTGCACGCGGATCTGCTTGACGCGCGCTTCGATGTCGCCGCCGGCGCCGGCGCCGTCGATGATGGTGGTGTTTTCCTTGCCCACTTCGATGCGCTTGGCCTGGCCCAGGTCGGCCAGCGTCACCTTCTCGAGCGTCAGGCCGACTTCTTCCGCGATGACCTTGCCGCCCGTCAGGATGGCGATGTCTTCCAGCATGGCCTTGCGGCGGTCGCCGAAGCCCGGTGCCTTGACGGCCACGACCTTCAGGATGCCGCGGATGGTGTTGACCACCAGCGTTGCCAGGGCTTCGCCTTCGACTTCCTCGGCGATCACCAGCAGGGGACGGCCGGCCTTGGCGACTTGCTCCAGGATCGGCAGCAGGTCACGGATGTTGCTGACCTTCTTGTCGTACAGCAGCACGAAGGGGTTGTCCAGCAGCGCCGATTGCTTCTCGGGGTTGTTGATGAAGTAGGGCGACAGGTAGCCGCGGTCGAACTGCATGCCTTCGACGACTTCCAGCTCGGACTCCAGCGACTTGCCGTCCTCGACGGTGATGACGCCTTCCTTGCCGACCTTGTCCATCGCGTCGGCGATGATCTTGCCGATGGTTTCGTCGCTGTTGGCCGAGATGGAGCCGACTTGCGCGATTTCCTTCGACGTGGTCGTGGCCTTGGAGGCCTTCTTCAGCTGCTCGACCAGGGCGATCACGGCCTTGTCGATGCCGCGCTTCAGGTCCATCGGGTTCATGCCCGCGGCCACGTACTTCATGCCTTCGCGGACGATGGACTGGGCCAGCACCGTGGCGGTGGTGGTGCCGTCACCGGCGATGTCGCTGGTCTTGGAAGCGACTTCCTTGACCATCTGCGCGCCCATGTTCTGCAGCTTGTCCTTCAGCTCGATTTCCTTGGCCACGGACACGCCGTCCTTGGTCACGGTGGGGGCGCCGAAGGAGCGCTCGAGCACCACGTTGCGGCCCTTGGGGCCCAGGGTCACCTTGACCGCGTTGGCCAGGATGTTCACACCCTCGACCATGCGCGCGCGGGCGTCGCCGCCGAAAACTACGTCTTTTGCTGCCATATCAAATTCTCCAAATACTGAGTTGAGTGTCGAGCGTGGTACGCCGAACCTGGAATTACTTTTCGACGACCGCGAACAGGTCGTCTTCCTTCATGACGAGCAATTCGTCGCCGTCGACCTTGACGGTCTGGCCGCTGTACTTGCCGAACAGAACGCGGTCGCCCACCTTCACGTTCATGGCGACCAGCTCGCCCTTGTCGGTCTTCTTGCCGGGGCCGACGGCCAGGACTTCGCCCTGGTCCGGCTTTTCGGCGGCGGCGTCGGGGATCACGATGCCCGAGGCGGTCTTGGTTTCGCTGTCGATACGCTTGACGATCACGCGATCGGCGAGGGGGCGAAGTTTCATTGCATCTCCTTGACTTGAAACTGGGGATATCAAAAAGCGCCAACGAAGTTAGCGCTCATTAACTTTGAGGAGATGCTCTGCTGTTAGCACTCATCTCCTGCGAGTGCTAATCATAAGGGATTTCGCCCCGGTTTCAAGGGGCGCCCGCCCGGCCGAGGTTGCCGGACGCAAAATAGGCCTTGATCGCGTCGGTGAAACGCTTTCGGCTGTGCTGCTTGCGCTCGAGCAGTCCGACATGGCGCTGCACCGTGATCGCGGGCAGCGGCACGATCCGCAGCATCCGGTCGCGCGACCATTGCACGTTTGCCAGCTGCGGCACGATCGACACGCCGAAGCCCTGGCGCACCAGGGCCACGATGGCCTCCACGGAATTCAGCTCCATGCCTTCCCTGACGGTGGCACCGCACTGTTCCAGCGCCTCATTGACCAGATGCCCGGTCCAGGCTTGGCGGTCGAAGCGCAGGAACGGGCATTGCATGAGGATTTCCAGCGGGTTCGCGTGCATGGCGAAGTGCGGACGCCGCGGCACGATCAGGACCAGGGGTTCGGAATACAACGCCGTCCATATCAGGTTCGAGGGCAGGCGGTCGGGTGGCTGCGTGATCACGGCGGCGTCCAGTTCCCCCTGGTCGACGCGCCGCGCGAAGTCCGCCGACAGCCCGGCGAACAATTTCACTTCCAGCCCCGGGTGCTTGCGCATCAGGGCCCACAGGCCGTCGGCGAAGGACCCCATCAGGGCCGACACCAGCGCGCCGATCACGACTGTGCCGGTGAGCTCCTCCCCGCGCTGCCGGGCCGGCAGCGACTCGTAGCGCGCCACCAGTTCCTTCACCGGGTCGACCAGGCCGCGCCCCGCCGTGTTCAGGACGATGGCCCGCCCGCTGCGGTCGAACAATGTCTGGTTCAGGTCGGTTTCCAGCGACCGGATCTGCAGGCCCACCGCAGCCGCGGTGAGGCCGATCTCCTTGCCGGCGGCGGCAAAGCTGCCATGGCGCGCCACAGCCAGGAAGCTCTTGAGTGTGCGGATGGAAGGCATCGGAGGGCCAAAGAACGATCGGCACCAACTATAAAGTTTTTCTTTTGCTCGAGCCAAGAATTTTTGGCTTTTTCTTTCGCCAACGAGCGGACATGATGCGGCGGACCCATGACGATCGATCAAAAAAAGCGCAAACCCACGGGCAGGCCGACACTCTCGGTGAAGGTCTGGCGCGGCCAGGAGCAGGGCGCGTTCAGCACTTACGACGTGCCGCGCCAGGACAGCCAGACCGTGCTCGACGTGGTGACGCACATCCAGCGCTTTATCGAGCCGTCGCTCGCCTACCGCTTCGCCTGCCGGGTGGGCATGTGCGGCTCCTGCGCGGTGACCGTCAACGGGAAAGCCCGCTGGAGTTGCCGCACCCACGTGGCCGACGTGGTCGACGGCCAGGGCCGGCTGGAGATCGCGCCGCTGGCCAACCTGCCCGTGATCAAGGACCTGGCCACCGACATGAGCCGGTTCTTCGACAAGTGGGCCCGTGCCAAGGGCCGGTTCACAGGCGCGGCGACACGTCATGACGACTTCCAGCGCGTCGAGCCGGCATCGCCCGAACGCATCGCCGCGAACGCCGGCATCGAGTGCATCGGATGCGGTATCTGCTACGCCTCGTGCGACGTAGTGGGCTGGCGCCCCGACTTCCTGGGCCCGGCCGCGCTCAACCGGGCCTGGACCCTGGTCAACGATGTGCGCGACATCGAGCAGCAGGACCGGCTGCGCGCCGTCGCCGGCGACGCGGGCTGCCACTCCTGCCACACGCAGGGTTCCTGCACCGAGCGGTGCCCGAAGGAGCTGACGCCGACGATGTCGATCGCGGGCCTCAAGCGCACGGTGGCCAAGGCCGCCGTACGGGGAAAGCTGTGAGCGCTGCAGCCGCCCCGGCGATCGCGCAGGCCAAGCGCTGGTACTGGCAGCGCATCAGCGCCATGGTGCTGGCGCTGTGCGTGGTGGTGCACCTGGCGATCATCATCTACGCAGTGCGCGGCGGGCTCAGTGCCGCCGCCCTGCTGGGCCGCACGCGCGGCAACTGGGGCTTCGCGGCCTTTTATTCGGTGTTCGTGATCGCCTGCGCCGTGCATGTGCCGGGGGGCCTGGCCAACATCGCGCAGGAATGGGCGGGGCTGCGGGAAGGCCCCGCACTCTGGCTGGCCCGGGCCTTCGCCGTCCTGCTCCTGGTGGCCGGGCTGCGAGCGATCTACGCGGTGGTGGCGGCATGATCACGCGCCGCAACGACTGGCGCACCCGCGCCCACCCCTCCTATTGGGCCTTCCTGGTCCACCGCCTGTCGGGCCTGGCCCTGGCCTGCTTCCTGCCGGTGCACTTCTGGGCGCTCGGCCAGGCACTTCAGGGCGACGCCGCCCTCGACGGCTTCCTGCGCTTCACCGACCAGGGCCTGTTCAAGTTCGCCGAGTGGGGCCTGGTGGTGCTGCTCTCGCTGCACATGATGGGCGGCGTGCGCCTCTTGATCATCGACTTCGGCAGCGCCTCGGGGCTGCGCAAGAACTGGATCGCGGGCGCCGCCGGGTTTGCCGCGGCCATGGGCATGGCATTCGCCCTCTCCCTCATCGGCTGACAAGGGCCGACGGGGTTTTCAGCATCAAGGAGACATCAACCATGAAAACAATCCGCCGTTCGGCCCTGGGCCGCTTCGCCGCCCTCGCTTTGGCCACCCTCGCAGCGGCGCACGCACTGCCCGCCGCCGCGCAGGAGCCGTGGCCGTCCAAGCCGGTCCGCCTCATCGTCCCGTTCGCCGCGGGCGGCGCGACCGATGTCGTCGCCCGCATGATCGGACAGAAGCTGGCGACGCGCTGGAACCAGGCGGTCGTGATCGAGAACCGTGCGGGTGCCGGCGGCAACGTGGGCGCCGACCTCGTCGCCAAGTCGCCGGCGGACGGGTACACGCTGTTGTTCGCGTCGGGCAGCATTGCCATCAACCCGCACATCTACAAGCGCCTGCCTTTCGACACGGAGAAGGACCTGGTGCCGATCACGAATGTCGCCAGCGGGCCGATGCTGCTGGTGGTGCCAGAGCGTTCCCCGATCAGGAGCGTCAAGGACCTCGTCGCGGCGGCCAAGGCCAAGCCGGGCGCCATCAACTTCGGCTCGGCCGGCGTGGGCAGCCAGGTGCACATGGCCGCCGAAAGCTTCGCGCACTCCGCGCAAGTCGAAATCACCCATGTGCCCTACAAGGGCGAATCCCTCGCCTACAACGACCTGATGGCCGGGCAGATCCAGATGATGGTCGGCAACTTCGCGCCCGCTTCCGCGCTGCTGGGCAACGGCCGGCTGCGCGCCCTGGCGGTGACGGGCAAGACCCGCTCGCAGCAACTGCCCGACGTGCCCACGGCGGCCGAGGGCGGCTTGCCCGGCTTCGAGAACATCGGCTGGTTCGGCCTGTTCGCGCCGGCCGCGACGCCCAAGGACGTGCTTGCGCGAATCGAGCGCGACACGGCGGCCGTGCTGGGCGAAACCGACGTCAAGGCACGCCTCTACGTGCAGGGGATGAAACCGGTGGGCAACACCTCCACCGAGTTCGCGGCCGCCCTGAAGCAGGAAAGCATGCGCTGGGCCACCGTGGTCAAGGAACGCAAGCTGGCTGCGAACTGACACGATCGGACGTGCGATGAAGATCGATCTGCAGGCCGTCGAGGAAGCGGCCAAGGCGCTGTACATCCGCGCCCTCAAGGTACTGCCGCCGGACATCAAGCGGGGCTTCGGCCGCTTGCAGGCTGCCGAGACCGACGCCACCGCCAACCGGGTGCTGGCGACGATGATGACCAACATCCAGGTGGCGGAAGACACCGACAACCTGCTGTGCCAGGACACGGGCGTGCCGATCTACAACATCGTGATCGGCCGTGGCGTGCAGGTGGACGGCCATGCGCTCAAGCAGGCGGTGCGGCGCGGCTGCGAACGGGCCACGCGGGAACACCCGCTGCGCAGCTCGGTCGTGCACCCGCTCACCCGCAGGAACGAACATACCTCCTGCGGCATCGAAGTGCCGGTGATCCACATCGACTTCAGCGACAGGACCGAACTGCTGGAGATCGAAATGATCCCCAAGGGCAGCGGATCGGAAAACAACTCCTTCCTGAAGATGGCGATACCGGCCGAAGGCGTCGACGCGATCAAGACCTTCGTCATCGATTGCGTGCTGTCCGCCGGCGGCAAGACCTGCCCGCCGACCATCGTCGGCGTGGGCCTGGGCGGCACGTCGGACCTGGCGGTCGCGCTGGCCAAGCGCGCCGCCACGCGCGAGCTCGGCAGCCGCTGCGCGGACCCGGAAGGCGCGGCGCTCGAGGCGCAGCTGTCCGAGGCGGTGAACCTGCTGGGCGTCGGCCCACAGGGGCTGGGCGGCGACGCCACGGCCTTCGCGGTGCAGATCGAACTGGCGGCGACGCACATCACCATGAACCCGATCGCGGTGAACATGCAGTGCCATTCGGCGCGGCGCGCCCGCGCCAGCTTCACGCCGGCGGGCGTGAGCTACGGTTTCTAAGGACGCGCCATGGCCCACTACGAATTCGAGATGCCCGTGACCGCCCAGCAGGTGCGCGCGCTGCACGTCAACGACACGGTCACGCTGCAACGCACGCTGTACGGGATCCGCGATGCCACCCAGATCCACATGTTCGACCGCGGCCGCACCACGCGCTTCGACCTGAACGGCCATGCCGTGATCCACACCGCGCCGAATGTGCAGAAAGTCCCGGCCAGCAGCGCCTGCCCCGCCGGCTACCGGCCGATCTGCGTCGGCACCACGACGTCCGACCGGATGGAGCGCTTCACCCGGCCGCTGATGGAACGCAACGGCGTGCGGATCGTCGTCGGCAAGGGCGGCCTGCGCGAGAGCTCGGCCGCCGCGTTCAGGGAACTGGGCGGCGCGTACCTCGCCATCATCGGCGGCACCGCGGCCCTGGAAACGACCTGGATAGAGCAGATCGAGGACGTCGACCTGGACGACCTCAACCCCGAGTCGCTGTGGAAGTTCCGCATCCGCGATTTCGGGCCGCTGCTGGTGGCCATGGACAGCCATGGCCAGAGCCTCTACAGCGTGGTGAACGACCAGGCCCATGCCCGCCGCGCCGGCGTGCTGGCCGGCCTGGGAGTGAAGTCATGAGCCGCCGGGACGCTCCCGAGGCTCATGGCACCGCTGCACAACGTGCGGAGGTTGCCGGATGACCGTCAAGCGCCTGCAGACCGACATCCTGATCCTGGGCTCCGGCGGCGCCGGCCTGTTCGCCGCGCTGCACGCGCACCAGAGCGCGCCGCAGCTGTCGATCACCGTGGCGGTGAAGGGCCTGCTGGGCAAGTGCGGCTGCACGCGCATGGTCCAGGGCGGCTACAACGTGGCGCTGGCGGCCGGCGATTCGGTCGAGCGGCATTTCATGGACACGATCGAAGGCAGCAAATGGCTGTCGAACCAGGACCTGGCCTGGACGCTGGTGACCAAGGCTGTCGAGCGCGTGCACGAGCTGGAGAACGAACTCGGCTGCTTCTTCGACCGCAACCCCGACGGCACCGTGCACCAGAAGGCCTTTGCCGGCCAGACCTTCGACCGCACCGTGCACAAGGGCGACCTGACCGGCATCGAGATCATCAACAGGCTCTCCGAGCAGGTGTGGTCGCGCGGCATCGCACGGATGGAGGAGCACCGCGCCGTCGAGCTGGTGAAGACCGCCGACGGCAGCGCGCTCGCCGGCGTGCTGATGATCGACATGCGCAGCGGCGAGTTCGTCTTCGTCCAGGCCAAGGCCGTGCTGCTGGCCACCGGCGGCGGCCCGACCATGTACCGGTACCACACGCCTTCGGGCGACAAGAGCTGCGACGGGCTGGCCATGGCGCTGCGCGCCGGCCTGCCGCTGCGCGACATGGAAATGGTGCAGTTCCACCCGACCGGCCTGCTGGCGGGCGCCGGCACCCGCATGACGGGTACGGTGCTGGAAGAAGGGCTGCGGGGCGCCGGCGGCTACCTGCTCAACGGCGACAGGCAGCGCTTCATGGACCGCTACGACCCGCGGCTGGAGCGCGCGACCCGCGACATCGTTTCGCGCTCGATCTACTCCGAGATGCGCGCGGGCCGCACATCGCCGAACGGCGGCGTCTACCTGCAGATGGAACACCTCGGCCCCGAGAACGTGCGCCGCCAGTTCAAGGGCATGGTGGACCGCTGCGCCGACTGCGGCTTCGACCTGGCCGGCGGGCTGGTGGAGGTGGTGCCCACGGCCCACTACATGATGGGCGGCGTGATGTTCCGCGCCGACTGCACCACGGCGCTGACGGGCCTGTTCGCCGCCGGCGAGGATACCGGCGGCGTGCATGGCGCCAATCGCCTGGGCGGCAACGGCGTTGCGAACTCGACGGTGTTCGGCGGCATTGCCGGCGACAGCATGGCTCAGTGGGTGCAGCGCAACGACGGCTGGCGCGGCCCCGACGAGGCGGCGATCGCGCGGAGCGTCGCTGCGCACCTCGCACCATTCCAGGCCGCGCCGGGCAGCCTCGAGCCGATCCGCGAGGCGCTGTTCGCCTGCATGTGGGACGACGTCGGCATCCTGCGCGACGAGGGCGGCCTGAAGCGCGCGCTCGCGACCTTGGCCGATCTCGACACGCAACTGTCGCGAACCGGCCTGGCAGACGGCGACCGCGGCTTCAACCTCAGCTGGCACGACTGGCTCAACCTGCAAAGCCTGATCGGCGTGAGCCGGGTGATCGCCACTTCGGCGCTGGAGCGAGAGGATTCGCGCGGCGCGCATTTCCGCGAGGACCATCCTGAAACCGGCGACCTCGAGGGCTCGACCTACATCGTGGTTCACCAGGACGGCAATGCCCTGTCCACTTCGCGCGAACCGGTGCACTTCACGCGCGTCGTTCCCGGCCAGACCACGGTGGTGGACGCCGCTGAACGAGCCGCATGATCGACCTGCCGTGGACCGCGCTGGCGGGTATCGGGTTCATCGTGCTGCTCGCCTACACGGTGTACGGCATCACCGGCTTCGGTGCTTCCATCGTTGCCATCCCCCTGCTCGCGCACTTCCTGCCGCTGCGCTTCGCGGTGCCGATGATGCTGGTGTTCGACCTGTTCGCCGGCTTCCTGCTGGGCCTGAAGAACCGCGAGCACCTCGCCCGCGCCGAAGTGCTGCGGCTGTTGCCCTTCCTGCTGGTGGGCATGGCCGTCGGGGTGACGCTGCTGGCGCAGGCCAGCGACCGCTGGCTGTTGCTGCTGCTCGGCACCTTCGTGCTCGGCTATGGGGCCATGAACCTGCTGCGCCGGGGCCGGCCCGCGCTCATCTCGACCGCCTGGGCCGCGCCCGCCGGCGCCGTGGGCGGCGTATTCACGGCCCTGTACGGGACGGGTGGGCCCGTGTACACGATGTACCTCGCGCGGCGCCTGTCGGACAAGTTCGCGCTGCGAGCCACGATCGGCATCCTGATTCTCATGACCGCACTGATCCGGCTGGCCCTGTTCACCGGCAGCGGCTTCTACGCGCAGGAGGGCCTGCTGCCGCTCGCGTTCGCCCTGGTTCCCTGCGCGTTGGCCGGCTACCTGGCCGGCGCGAACCTGCATGGCCGGCTGCCGGCCGAACGGGTCGCGCAAGCCGTCTGGCTGCTGCTGGTCGCGGGAGGCGCCGGCCTGCTCTGGCGCAGCCTGGCCATGGACTGACAGTTCATCCCACTTTTTATTGAAGGAGCAACCATGATTCATTGCGTATTGCACGACCCCGACGACAGCGTCGCGGTCGTGGTCGCCGAAGGCGTCACCGCGGGCCAGATGCTGACGGCCCTCATCCTGGACGAGGACCGCACCATCCAGATTCCCTGCCAGTCCGACATTCCGCTCGGCCACAAGGTGGCCATGAAGAACATGGACACCGGCGACACGGTGATCAAGTACGGCGTGGACATCGGCAAGGTCGTCGCGCCGATGCGCACCGGCGAGCACGCCCACGTCCACAACATCAAGACCAAGCGCTGGTAAGCGCAAGCCCACCCCGTCATCAAGGATCACACCCAATGTCTTTTCTTTCCAAGGACTCCACTTTCTGGGGCTATCGCCGCGAAAACGGCCGTGTCGGCGTGCGCAACCACGTCATCGTCCTGCCGCTGGACGACCTGTCCAACGCGGCGGCCGAGGCGGTGGCGAACAACATCAAAGGCGCGATGGCCATCCCGCACCCGTACGGGCGCCTGCAATTCGGCGCGGACCTGGACCTGCACTTCGCGACGCTGATCGGCGCGGGCAGCAACCCGAACGTCGCCGCCGTGGTGGTCATCGGGATCGAGGATGCCTGGACCAAGAAGGTCGTCGATGGCATCGCGGCCACCGGCAAGCCGGTCTCGGGCTTCGGCATCGAGGGCCACGGCGATCATGAAACCATCATGAAGGCGTCGCAGGCAGCCCGCGAGTACGTTCAGTGGGCCAGCGAGAAGCGGCGCACGGAATGCCCGATCTCGGACCTCTGGATCTCCACCAAATGCGGCGAATCGGACACCACTTCGGGCTGCGGTGCCAACCCGACGGTGGGCGACGCTTTCGACAAGCTGCACGCGCTGGGCACGACGCTGGTCTTCGGCGAGACCACCGAGCTGACCGGGGGCGAGCACATCGTGGCCGCACGCTGCGCCAACGACGCGGTGCGCGAGAAGTTCATGTTCATGTTCGATCGCTACCAGGGCGTGGTCAACCGCCATAAGACGAGCGACCTGTCCGACTCGCAGCCGACCAAGGGCAACATCGCCGGCGGCCTGACGACCATCGAGGAGAAGGCGCTCGGCAACATCCAGAAGATCGGCCGCAAGTGCACGGTCGACGGCGTGATCGACAAGGCCGAGATGCCGACGCACCCCGGCCTGTGGTTCATGGACTCCTCGTCCGCCGCCGCCGAAATGGTGACGCTGTGCGCGGCCTCGGGTTTCGTCGTGCACTTCTTCCCGACCGGCCAGGGCAACGTGATCGGCAATCCGATCCTTCCCGTCATCAAGCTTTGCGCCAATCCGCGCACGGTGCGAACCATGCGCGAGCACATCGACGTCGACTGCTCCGGGCTGCTGCAGCGCGAGCGGACCATGGACCAGGCGGGCGACCAGTTGCTCGAGATGATGATGCGCACCATCAACGGCCGCCTCACCGCCGCCGAGGCGCTGGGTCACCGCGAGTTCGTGCTGACGCGGCTGTTCGAGAGCGCGTGAGCCGCGCGTGAAGAAGATCGTCATCACCGAGTTCATGGATCCGCAGGCGGTGCAGGCGCTGGCGAACCAGGCGGACGTCTGCTACGACGCCGCGCTGGTCGACGATGCGCCGCGCCTGTTGTCGCAAGTCCGCGACGCCGATGCAGTGATCGTGCGCAACCGCACGCAGATGCGCGGCGAGCTGCTGGCCGCGTGCGGCGCGGTGTCCGTGATTGGCCGGTTGGGCGTGGGCCTGGACAACATCGACCTGGCGGCGTGCGAGGCCCGCGACATCCGCGTCATCGCAGCCACGGGCGCCAATGCCCGGGCGGTGGCCGAATACGTGCTCGGCACGGCCATGCTGCTGTTGCGCGGCGCGTACCGGTCCACCGACGCGGTGGCCGGCGGCGCCTGGCCGCGCGCCGCGTTGTCGAGCGGCCGAGAGATTGGGGGCAAGACGCTCGGCCTCGTCGGATTCGGCGACATCGGTCGCCTCACGGCCACGCTGGCGCGCGGACTCGGGATGCGGGTGCTGGCCTGCGACCCGATGCTGCAGCCGCACGACGCCGTGTGGGCGCAGCACGGCGTGCAGGCCACGACGCTGGATGAACTGCTCGCGCAGGCCGACGTGGTCAGCCTTCACGTGCCGATGACGTCCGCGACGCGTGACCTGCTCTCGGCGCAGCGCGTCGCCGGAATGAAGAAAGGGGCCATCGTCATCAACACGGCGCGAGGCGGGGTGGCCGACGAAGCGGCCATCGCGGCGGCAATCCGGGCCGGGCAGCTGGGCGGCGCCGCCTTCGACGTGTTCGAACCGGAGCCCTTGCCGGCAGGCACCTCGTGGGCCGGCTGCCCCAACGTCGTGCTGACCCCGCACATCGCCGGCGTCACGGCCGAGGCCAACACGCGTGTGTCCGCGCTGATCGCCGCCGAGGTGGCGCGAGCGCTGGCGCTCTGACCCCTGCGCTGACCCATGCGGATCCCGACCCTCGACCAGCTGCAGACGCTCGCGCAGCGCGGCGTCGCGCATGCCAGGGGCAGGCCGATGCGGGCCGCCGTGGCCGGCCACGCGCCGGGCATCATGGTCTGCGCCGTGACCGCCCTGGCCGCCACTTTCCTGCACGAACACTATGGCGGTCCGCAGCTGCTCTACGCGTTGCTGATCGGGCTGTCGCTGCATTTCCTCTCGACGAATCCGCAGATCACCTGCGGCGTCAACTTCTGCGCCAAGAGCCATGGTGGGGATGATCGCCATCGGGGCGGCCGGGGTCGACTCATGACCGGGACGGACCGGTTCGGGTCTCATCCAGCACAAGCGCGAACAGAGGGAACGCCGCTGCTGAGTCACATCCGGCGGCAGTCGATCAGCTGCGCGCCCGGCGCCTGAGCCTCGCCGCCTTGGCTCCGGCTTCAACGCGCGGCTGATCGAGTTGTCCGTCGCGTCGGTGCCGGGGCCTTCAGGCAGAAGCGAAGCTCAGTGGCCGTGCCCGGCGGGCTTGGCGGCCGGTTTTTCCGCCGCGGGCGCGGCGTGCGCGCCGCCCGCAACACCGGCGGCGTCGTACAGGCGTTCGACGTAATGCACGTACTCGACGTACGCCCCCACGTAGGCGCGGGCGGCGCCGACATCGTTCGGGTTGTACTTCTTCTTCGTGGCGACCGAGTCGAACTGCTGGTGCAGCCCGCGCTCCATGCGCTCCTTGACCAGCTTGGCCACCGGTTCGAGCTTGCCCGTCTCGATCGACTTGTCCGCCGCGGCGATGGCGGGCTCGACCTCGCCGGCGGGCTTCAGGCCCGTGTAGGGCGCGCCCTCGCCGGCGCGGTGTACGCGCACCAGGGTTTCGAAGAAGTAATGGTCGGCCAGTTCCTTGGCCGGTGCGCCCGTCTTGCGCACGCTCACCGCCTTTTGGAAGGCATTGCGGATCTCGGCCTCGTCCTTTTTCTGGACCCAGCCCAGCACCAGGTTGACGTTGCCGCTGTCGAGCGCCTTGCGCGCTTCCGAGACGACAGGGCCGTCCAGCGTGTCGCAGTGGGCCTGGGCCGTGCTGCCCCAGGCGAGGGCGACGGCGGCGGCAACGACGGCGAAGTAGCGGCGATAGGGATGGCGGGTCGGTGTGTTCATTGCAGTTGCTCCATTCAGTGAGTGGAGGGCGGCCCATCGCCGCCTCCTGCATGCTTTAACGAACCGCGGGAGAGAATGTTCCGCCTTTCGTTCCGGCCTTCACTGCCCGCCGTGCAGTTGCCGCTCCCTCGGCGCGGCGTGCCCTTCGCTCAGCAGCAGCTCCACCAACGCCTGCCGCTGAGTGGGGGTCAGGATCTCGCGCTCGCGCAGGAACTGCTCGATCACGCGTTGCTGCTGCACCACCTGGATCTGCGCTATGCGCGCCCGCTCGGCCTCGATGCGCGTTGCGTCCGGCGTTTCGGAGAACACTTCGCGCACCAGTTTTTCGCGATGGCTCGCGATCTCCTTCCAGCCCGCATCGAGCTCGCGCACGAAGCCTTCTTCGAGGCCGTGCCAGCGGCGGCGCTGCTCCGCGTCGAGCCGCAGCCGATCGGCAAGCTCGCCGGCCGCGGCGCGATCGCCGATGAACGCGCGGTACCCGGCCGCGCCGACGACCCCCAGGTTGAGCAGCACCGAAAGCAGCAGTGCGTAGAACATCAGGCCACGGCTTTGCATGTCATCTCCCGCGTGAGGAACAGGACGGCAGCCCCGCGCAGTACGCGCCCGGCGGCTCGCCATAGAAAACCGACATCGCCGGCCGCGCGGCCACGCCGCCGCCGGCCGCCAGCGTCAAGCCCAGCCAGGCGCCGAGGCCCAGCGCGGCGGCCCCGCCGACGGCCCGCGGCCCGAGTTCGGACAACCCGGGCCAGCCCCACACCGGGCGCCGTTTCGCCTCAGGCGCTTTGGGCAACTGCGGCAGCACGAGCGCGGCGATATCGACCTCGCTGCGGACCTCGCGCAGTGCCAGCAGGTCCGCGCGCATGGCTGTGAACCTCAGCAGCACCGGCTGGCACACCGAGCACTGAGCCAGGTGCATCCGCAGCACTTCGCCCGCATGGCCTTCCAACTCGCCGTCCATCAGCGCGGAGATGTCCTCGGTGCGCGGGCAGTCCGCGTCGGCCTGGTCGTTCATCATCTGTTCATCCTCTCATCACTTGCGGCCAGTGCCGCGCGCGCCCGGGCCAACCTGGATTTCACGGTGCCCTCGTCGATCGCCAGCGCCGCCGCCAGCTCGTCGTAGCTCAGCCCTTCCACCTCGCGCAGCAGGATGATCTCCCGCTGCTCCGCGGGCAGGCGGGCCAGCGCCGCGTCCAGGTTGCGCAGCCGCTGCCTGCCCTGCAACTGTGCCTCGGGCCCGGGCTGCTGCGACGGGGCATCGTAGTCGTCTTCCAGCGCCACGAATTGCACGACCTTGCGCCGGCGCAGCACGTCCATGGCGGCGTTGGACGCGATGCGGTAGACCCAGGTGTGGAACTGCACATCGGGCCGCCACGCCGGCAGGGCCTGCCAGGCCTTGATGAATACGTCCTGCGCCAGTTCCAAAGCGTCCTCCCGCGACCCTGTGAGGTTGAGCAGATGGCGAAAGATGCGGTCCTGGTGGCGCCGCACGAGCGCCCCATAGGCGGCATGGTCGCCCTCCTGCGCGAGCGCGACCAGCTCGGCTTCCGGACGGCTGGTGTCGAACACGCCGGGCTTTGCCTTCACGATGGTTGAACGAACGGCGAACGCGAATGTTCCATCCGTCCGAGGTGGATCCCGGATTCATTCTAGGAACGCGGGTAGTTCCTTTTGTTGACGTGGGTCACGGGCTTGCCATGGCGGCGTGCAATGGCTATGGTGAACGCGTTGCACTACGAAAGCGAGGCTCGTCATGAAGATCCTGCTCCCGGTCGATGGGTCCGAGCTGTCGCTCGACGCGGTGCGCTACGCGCTCGGCCTGCGTCAGCAGGGCCTGAACGCGGATTTCGTCCTGGCCAATGTGCAGGAGCCCGCGTCGCTTTATGAACTGCTGACCATGCGCGACCCGCAGCGCGTGCAAGGCATGACGGCCAGCGCCGGAGATCACCTGCTCGAAGGCGCGCGGCAGCTGTGCGACGCAGCGGGCGTCGGCTATGAATTCGAAATCGCATCCGGCGACCCCGCGCATACGCTGCTCGACATCGCCGAGCGCTATGGCTGCGATGCCATCGTCGTGGGCGCGCGGGGGCGTGGCGGTCTCGCCGGCCCCATGCTGGGATCGGTATCGCAGGTGCTCGCCCATGATTCGACGATCCCCGTCACGGTGGTCAAGCACGCGCGGCCGGACGAGCCCGCACCGGCCGAGGCGGCCTCCGCCGAAACGCCCAAGCCGGCCGACACGTCGGAGGACGTAGTCGGCCTCGCCTGACGATCAGTTCGCGCGCCGGTACCCGGCGATCGCCGCAACGCTCGTGCAGAGCAAGCCGTTGTCGCGGGCGAAGCGCGCCACCTGCGCGCCGCGCGCCATCGTGCCGTCCGGGTTCATCAACTCGCATAACACGCCCGTCGGCGACAGGCCGGCCAGGACGGCCAGATCCACCGCGGCTTCGGTGTGGCCGTCGCGCTCCAGCGTGCCGCCCGGCCGCGCAATCAGCGGGAACACATGGCCGGGGCTCACCACCTCGCTGCGCTCCAGCGTCGAGCGCAGCGCGCACTGGATGGTCTGCACGCGGTCCGCGGCGGACACGCCGGTCGTGACGCCGTGCTCCGCCTCGATCGACTGAGTGAAGGCGGTGGCGTAGCGCGAGCGGTTGACCTCGACCATCGGTCGCAGCCGGAGCGCGCTGGCCTTGTCCGGCTGGATGCACAGGCACACGATGCCGCTGCCCTCGCGGATCATCATGGCCATCACGGCCGGGGTGACCAGGTCGGCGGCGCAGACCAGGTCGGCCTCGTTCTCGCGCGCCGCGTCGTCCAGGACGAGCACGGGCCGGCCGGCGACGATCTGCGCGATGACCTCGGGCAGGGTTGCGAGGGGGATGGCGTCGGTGGACGCCGGGGTGGGGTGGGTAACGATCATGAAACGCTCCTGTGGGTTGGACAAAAACGCTTCAAGGCAGGCAAGAACGCTCGCGCCCGTCCTCCTTGCGGAGAAAACGCGCCAGCACATCGCCGCGGCAACGCCGCAACGAATCTTCTTTCATCCGGACTTTCAGGAAGCTTCCGCTCCCATAACCGTCGGCCCCAGAATCTGACTGGGTCTGCTGACCCCCGCGCCTTGCGGCGCGGGGCGCTCGCGGGCTCGCGGTCCGAAAAGCTCGCGCTCTCCTCGCCGCCTACCGCCGGTGGGGAATTTCACCCCGCCCTGAAGACACGGACACTTTAACGCCCTGCGCAAGACTTTGCTGGCGCCTGCGTGACGCAGGGCAGCAAACCGGGCAACGGTGCGATGTACTGCGAGCTGGGCGGCTACTCCGTCTCGTACCGGCCCGACATCCGTGCGGGCTCGAAGTTCGTGAAGCTCGCCATCCTCGGCGGCAAAGGCAAAGTGCGGCAGTAGGCCGGGCCGGTCACCCGGCTATAGTGGCCGATTCAAGTCGGTCGTGGAGATGGCAAGCCGTGGCAGTTCAGGACGGTGGTGGTGCGCGCGCCAAGCGCCACATGCTCGTGCGGCATGCGCGGTTGTGGCACAGGCAGGCTTCGCGGCTGGACCCGGTCGTGCGCGGCCTGCTCTGGTCCGGCGCGGCGGGCCTCACGTTCGCGGTGCTCAATGCCCTCATGCGCGGGCTGGCGCTGGAGCTCGATGCGTTCCAGACCCAGTTCCTGCGCTACCTCTTCGGCCTGCTCGTGATGCTGCCGCTGGTCCTGCGCGCGGGCCTGGCCGCCTGGCGGCCCCGCAATATCGGCGGCCAGTTTGCGCGCGGCGCCGTCCACAGCTTCGGTCTGGCGCTGTGGTTCATGGCGATCCCCCACATCACGCTGGCCGAGACCACGGCGATCGGCTTCACGGGGCCGATCTTCATCATGATCGGCGCGGCGCTGGTCTTCGGCGAAAAGATGCGTTGGGAGCGGTGGCTGGCGGCGCTGATCGGCCTGGCCGGCGTGCTCATCGTCGTGGCGCCGAAGCTGTCCGGCGCGGGCGGCGGCTACAGCCTGCTGATGCTGTCCACCGCACCGGTGTTCGCGGCGTCGTTCCTCATCACCAAGGGGCTCACCCGCTACGAGCGGCCGGAGGTGATCGTGCTGTGGCAATCGATCACCGTGACGGCGATCAGCCTGCCGCTGGCGCTGCTCGCATGGCGGGCGCCGACGGCCGCGCAGTGGATCGCGTTCCTGGCCTGCGGCGTCCTCGGCAGCGCCGGCCACTACTTCCTCACGCGCGCCTTCAGCGTGGCCGACATCTCGGCCACGCAGTCGGTGAAGTTCCTGGACCTGGTGTGGGCCTCGCTGCTGGGCTGGCTGATCTTCGCCGACAGGCCCAGCCGGTCGACGCTGATCGGCGGCGTGGTCATCTGCGCGTCGACGCTCTGGATCGCGCGGCGCGAGGCGCGGGGCGTCATCCCGCGCTGACTCGCCGTGCCCGGCCGGATCAAGCCTGCCGCAACAGGTGAGCCGCCGGCCCACCCCCTGGAGATGGCTCGAGCTGCCAGCGCCGTGCATGGAACTCGTCCAGCGCGGGCCGGTGGGCGATCGACACGATCGCACCGCCCTTGCGCTTGACCATGGCCGACAGCCGCAGGTAGAGCGTTCGTTCGGCCGGCTCGTCCAGCGCGCTGGTGGCTTCGTCCGCCAGCACCCACGCCGGCTGCTTGAGGAAGACCCGCGCCAGCGCCAGCCGCTGGCGCTCGCCGCCGGAGAGCTTCTGGCTCCACGCATCCTCGTCGGCCAGCCGCTGCGCGAGCTGCGGCAGCAGTGCGTCCTGCAGCGCCTGGCGCAAGGCGTCGTCGCTGTAACGGCCGGCCGGTTCGGGGTAGGCCAGTGCATCGCGCAAGGGGCCGTCGGGGAAGTAGGGGTTCTGCGGAACGCACATGGTGTCTGCGGGAATCTCCACCTTGCCCCGCGCGAACGGCCAGATGCCGGCGAAAGCGCGGAACAACGTCGACTTGCCGCTGCCGGACGGACCCTTGACAAGCACCGATTCGCCGGGCGCGACGCGCAGCGACAGCCCCGACAGCAGCACCGCCCCATCGGGCAGCTCCAGCGCCAGGTCGTGCGCGGCCAGTTCGGGAGTGCCCTGCACCACCTCCGGGCGCTGCGCGCGTGCCTGCGCGGCCACGCTGTCCTCGAAGCTGGTCAGGCGGTCGGTGGTCGCGCGCCAGGCGGCCAGCGTGCTGTAGTTGTCGACGAACCAGGCGAGCGAGTCCTGTACCTGGCCGAACGCCGAGGCGATCTGCATCAGCTGGCCGAGCTGGATGGCGCCGCTGAAGAACCGAGGCGAGGCCACCAGCAGCGGGAAGATCAGCGCCGCCTGGCCGAAGAAGATGTTGAACCAGATCAGGTTCTTCTGCGCCTTGATCAGCTTGAGGTAGTTGGCCAGGACCTTGACGAAGCGCCGGTCGAGGTGGCCGCGCTCCACGGCCTCGCCCTTGTCCAGCGCGATGGCCTCGCTGTACTCGCGCACCCGCACCATGTGATGGCGGAAATCGGCTTCGTAGCGCTGCTGCTGGAAGTTCAGCGCGATCTGCGGCCGCCCGATGTAGTGCGTGAGCACGCTGCCGACGAGGCAGTACGCCACCGCGGCCCACACCATGTAGCCGTGCAGCTCGTACTGGCTCCCGCCGGCACTGAAGGCGAAGCTGCCCGAGAGGGTCCACAGGATGCCGACAAAACTGATCAGGGTGACCACGGCGTTCAGCAAACCCATCGTGAGCGACACACTGTAGGAGGTGAACAGGTTCAGGTCTTCCTGGATGCGCTGGTCGGGGTTGTCGGGCGTCGCGGCGCCGCCGGAAAAGCGCGCCAGCTCCATGCGGTAGAAGGCCTGCCCAGTCAGCCAGCGCTCCAGGTAGTGGGTGGTCATCCAGGCGCGCCAGCGCACCTCGAGCAACTGCGTCAGGTAGAACTTGTAGACGGCGATGACGATGTAGCCGAACGCGAGGTACGTCCAGCGCAGCAACTGCACCCAGAACTCTGCCTGGTCGCGCTTTTCGAGTGCGTCGTAGAAGGTGCGGTTCCAGTCGTTGATCAGGACCAGCATGTACACGGCCGCGAGGTTCAGGCCCACGATCGCCGCCAGCAGCGCGCGCGCCTTCCATTTCTCGTCCGAGCCGAAGTAGGGGGTGGTGAGCGCCCAGACCTTGCCAACCGTGCCTCTGGCCGTGGCCAGCTTCTCGAGCGTTTTCATGCGACGTACCCTTCCAGGAACGGGGCATCGTAGCGCGCGGCCGCGCGGGCGTCCTACCCGGGGCGTGGCGGGCGTGGGTTCGAGATGCCGCTGGCGACATGGCCCGAGGGCACGTGCCGGGCGGCATGGTCGACGTGGCCGGTCTGGTCGTCGAAGAAGAAGTCGGGTTCGAATTCGCGCAGGAACTCGCCCTTGGGCAAGCCGCCGAGGAACATCGCCTCGTCCACCCGGATGTCCCAGTTCATCAGCGTGCGGATCGCGCGTTCGTGCGCGGGCGCGCTGCGCGCCGTCACCAGCGCGGTGCGGATGCGCATCTGCGGGGTGCCGGCCTGCTGCAGGCGGTGCAGCGCCGCGAGCAGCGGCTTGAAGGGGCCCTCGGGCAGCGGCTGCGCCGCCTTGGAGAGTTCGTGCTGCTGGAAGGCATCCAGGCCCTGCGACTGGAACACGCGCTCGGCTTCGTCGGAGAACAGGACGGCGTCGCCGTCGAAGGCGATCCGCACTTCGTTCGGGTAGTTGCTGCCGGCCAGCACCGATTCGGTCAGGACGCGCGCGGCCGGGAAGCCGGCGGCCAGCGCCTCGCGCACGTCCTCCGCGTTGGCCGAGAGGAACAGGTGCGCGCCGAGCGGCCGCAGGTAGCGAAACGGGGAACGCCCTTGCGTGAACACCCCGCGCTGCAGCGTGATCTCGTTGGCGAGCCCGGAGCGGAAGATCCGCATGCCCGACACGGGATCGTTGCGCGAGAGGATCACCACCTCGACCCGCTGGGTCGTCGTGTCGTTGAACGCGAGCAGCTTCTTGATCAGCGAGAAGGCGATGCCCGGGCCGGCCGGCAGGTCCAGCCGCTCGAACTGCAGCTTCATGTACTCCTGCGGGTTGCCGGACTCGTAGACGTGGTTTTCCTCTTCGAGATTGAAGAGGGCGCGCGACGAGATCGCGACCACCAGCTTGTTGTCCAGAGACACGGCCATGTCAGTGGTCCCATTCGGGAGCCACCGCGGAACCGGCTTCGCCGGGCCGCTGGTGGCGCCCCCTTGAGGGGGAGGCGCCGAAGGCGCTTCGGGGGGGAGTCATTTGACGAACTGGTTCAGCTGGATGATCGGCAGCAGCACGGCCAGCACGATCAGCATCACGACGAAGCCCATGGCGACGATCAGCAAGGGCTCGAGGATGGTGGCCAGCTGCATGGCGCGCCGCTGCACTTCGGCGGCGAGCTGGGACGCGGCGCGCTGCAGCATCACGGGCAGCTGCCCGGTCTGCTCGCCCAGCCGCGCGAACATCGGCAGCAGGCCCGGAAAGCGCTTCTTCTGCGCGATGGCCGAGGCCAGCGGCGCGCCTTCGCGCACCAGCACCAGCGCATCCATCGCGTCGGCGCGCATCGCGCGGTTGCCCAGGGTTTCGGCCGCGGCCTGCAATGCCTTGAGGATGGGCACGCCCGCGCCCGCCAGCATCGCCAGCGTGCTGGCGAAGCGGGCGGCGTTGTAGCCGCGCGAGAGCCGGCCCACCAGCGGCAGCTTGAGCCAGCCTGCATCGAAGCGCTCGCGTGTTCTTTCGTTGCGCAGCGCCAGCCGCAGGGCCACCGTGCCGCCGGCCAGCAGCAACGCGGCCAGCCAGCCCCAGTTGCGCACGAAGCCGCTCACCGCCAGCATCGCCACCGTGAGGAAGGGCAGCGAGCGCTTGGTGCCGGCGAACACGTTCGCCACCTGCGGCACGACATAGGCCACCAGGAACAGCACGATCGCGATCGCCACCACCGTCACGATCGCGGGATACAGTGCGGCGCCCAGCAGCTTGGCCTGCAGGGCCTGCCTCTCCTCGAGGTCGTCGGCCAGGCGCTCCAGCACCAGGCCCAGGTTGCCGCTTTGCTCCCCCGCGCCCACGACGGCGACGTAGATGTCCGGGAACTCGCGCGGAAAGCGGCCCAGCGCCTTGCCGAACGGCGAGCCGGCATTGACCTCGGCGCGCAGCGCAGCGACCAGGTGCCGCTCTCGCTCGTTTTCCGTTTCGTCGGTGAGGGCGGTGAGCGCCCGCTCGAGCGGCAGCCCCGAAGTGACCAGCCCAGCCAGCTGCCGGGTCCACACCGCCAGGCCGGTGGCCGAGAACACCGCCCGGCTGAAGGCGCGCTCGCTCCAGCCAAAGCTTTGCTCGTTGGCGGCCACGCCGGAGCTGACGGGGACGACGTCCAGCGGGACCAGGGCCTGCGCCCTCAGCAGGCTGCGCGCCGCCTTGGCGGTGTCGGCCTCCATCACGCCGCGGCGGGTTTCGCCCTGGGCGTCCAGTGCCTCGAAGGAATAAGCTGGCATGGGGAGATTATGGGCCGGGTCCCCGCCCGGGCATCAAGCCTGCCGCAGCTTGAAGCGTTGCAGCTTGCCGGTTTCGGTGCGCGGCAGGCTGGGCAGGAACTCGATCTCGCGCGGGTACTTGAACGGCGCGATGCTCGACTTCACGTGGTCCTGCAGGATCTTGACCATCGCGGCGTCGGGCGCGTAGCCGGGTTTGAGCACGCAGAAGGCCTTGACGATCATGCCGCGCTCCTCGTCGGGCTTGCCGACCACGCCGCACTCGGCCACGGCGGGGTGCCTGAGCAGCGCGTCCTCGACCTCCGGGCCGCCGACGTTGTAGCCCGCCGTGATGATCATGTCGTCGGCGCGCGCCTGGTAGAAGAAGTAGCCGTCGTCGTCCTGCATGAAGGCGTCGCCGGGGTAGTTCCAGCCGTCCTTCACGTAGCTGGCCTGGCGCGGGTCGTCCAGGTACTTGCAGCCGGTGGGGCCGACGACCGCCAGCTTGCCGATCGTGCCGCGCGGCACTTCCCTGCCATCGTCGTCCACCACCTTGGCCGTGTAGCCGGGCACCACCTTGCCGATGGCGCCCGGGCGCACGGCGCTGCCCGCGGCAGAAATGAAGATGTGGAACATCTCCGTCGCGCCGATGCCGTCCAGCATCTCGATGCCGGTGGCCTGCTTCCACAGCTGGCGCGTCGCGTCGGGCAGGCCCTCGCCGGCGCTCACGGTGATGCGCAGCTTGCCCACGCCGTGCTGGCGTGCGAACGGCGCCATCTGCCGGTAGAACGTCGGCGCGGTGTAGCAGATCGTCGCGCCCGTCTCCCGCATCATTGTCACCATGGCTTCGGGCGTGTACGGGGCGTCGGGGAAGTAGACGCTGGCCCCGGCCCACATCGGGAAGATCAGCAAGCCGCCCAGGCCGAAGGTGAACGCGAGCGGCGGCGAGCCGACCACGATGTCGTCGGGCGTGGCCCGCAGCACGTGGCGCGGCCAGGCCTCGCAGGACGCCAGCACGTCCCGGTGGGTGTGCACGGCGGCCTTGGGCTTGCCGGTGGTGCCCGAGGTGAACGCCATCATGGCGATGTCGTCGGCGGCCGTCGGGCACGGTGCGAAGTCGCCCTGCTTCTGCGCCGCGCGCACGGCCAGCGAGCCCGGCGCGTCCATCGAGTTGAACGCGATCACCGTGCCGAGCACGGGCCGGTCCTGGCGTGCCAGCTCGAGTTCGTCCAGCAGCTTGATGTCGCACAGCGCGACGGTCGGCTGCGCCTTGTCGATGATGTCGCCGAGCTCGCGCGCGCGCAGCAGCGGCATGGTGGCCACGGCGACGAGGCCGGCTTTCACGACCGCCAGCCAGGCGAGCGCCAGCCCGATCGAGTTGCCGCCGCGCAGCAGCACCCGGTTGCCGGGCACCAGGCCGAGGTCCTCGGTCAGCACGCGGCAGATGCGGTCGACGCGGTCGCGCGCGTCGGCGTAGGTGAGCGTGATGCGGCTGGAACGCAGCATCGGCCGGTCGCCGAATCCCCTGGCCGGGGCCTTGTCCAGCAGTTCCTCCACCAGGTTCACCTGGTCGGGAAACTGCAGCTCCGGCAGGTCGTAGCGCAGCTGCGGCCAGGCGGACCGGGGCGGCAGGCGATCATGGACGAAGCGGTCTTGCTGGGCGGACATCGTGGCAATACTCCTCATGCGGCCGAGTCGGCGCGCGCGTTGGCGTGGTCCTTCACCTTGCCGAGCAGGCGGTGCAGCGTGGCGAGGTCCTTGTCGGTGAGGCCGGCGAATGCCTCGACGATCCAGCCCTCGTGCTCTCGCGCCATCTCCTGGAAGGTCCTGTGTCCCTTGGGCGTGAGGCGCACGCGGTAGGCGCGCCTGTCGCCTTCGACGTCGACGCGGTCCACCAGGCCCTCGGCCACCAGCTGGTCGGTGATGCCGGTGACGTTGCCGCCGGTGACCATCATCCGGCGCGAAAGCTCGTTCATCTTCAGGCCGTCCGGCGCCCGCTCGAGCTGTGCCATCAGGTCGAAGCGGGGCAAGGTGGTGTCGAAGCGCTCGCGCAGCTGCGTGCGCACCTGCTTCTCGACGATCTGGGTGCAGGTGAGCAGGCGCAGCCACAGGCGCAACGCTTCCGGGTGTTCGCTGTGGGCACGGGCTTCCATGTCCACGGCCGGGATCCTTGTAGTCATCTAAATAGTTTAGGCCTAAACGAACTGCTGTCAACCGGCATTCCCCCGCCGCACCGTCCTTGCGGCTGCGCAACCATTGGCTGGAACGCGACCCCGTCCTACAACCCCGGCAGTTGACGTCGGCGGCCGAGGGCCGTAAGAATTTGAAGATGGACACACTTCTGCATCAGATCGAGGCGAAGTTGGCCGGATTGCCGGTGCCGGTGGCCGTGGAATTGCCCAAGGGCAAGCGCGTCGGTCCCCCGTCGGCGGCCGTGACGCTGTCGTTCGAGGATTGGTCGGGCCTGGCCACCATGGCCGCGGGCCAGATCGGTCGCATGGCGGAAGACTTCGTCGAGAGCCGGGTCCAGCTCAAAGGCCGCATGCGGGACCTGATGGCCGTTGCCGCGCGGCTGTTGCCGGGCACGCCCGTCGCCAGCAACACCGGCTGGTGGACGCAAGTGCTGCGGCGCGCACGGTCGCTGGCGCATCACTCGCCGCACCGGGACGCGGAGCAGGTCCAGTTCCACTACGACGTGTCGGACGATTTCTACGCCCTGTGGCTGGACCCGCGGCGCGTCTATTCCTGCGCCTACTTCCGGGATGCCGGCATGTCGCTCGCGCAGGCGCAGGAAGCCAAGCTGGACCACATCTGCCGCAAGCTGATGCTGAAACCGGGCGAGCGCTTCCTGGACATCGGCGCCGGCTGGGGCGGCCTGTTGATGTGGGCGGCGGAAAACTACGGCGTCAACGCCACCGGCATCACGCTGTCGAAGAACCAGCATGCCTACGTGCAGCGGTTGATCGAGGACAACGGCTTGCAGGGCCGCGTGCGGATGGAGCTGCGTGACTATCGCGAACTCGACGAGGCGCAGGGCTTCGACAAGATCGCGTCCGTCGGCATGTTCGAGCATGTCGGCCAGGTCAACATGCCGGCCTATTTCGCCAAGGTCCAGCGCCTGCTGAAGCCCGGCGGGCTGGTGATGAACCACGGCATCACCGCGGGCAGCATCGAGCCCAGCGAGCTCGGGGCCGGGATGGGCGCTTTCATCGAAAAATACATCTTCCCCGGCGGCGAGCTCCTGCATGTGAGCCATGTGCTGCGGGACCTGGCCATGGCCGGCCTGGAGATGGTGGATGCCGAGAACCTGCGGCCCCATTACGCGCGCACCCTGTGGGCGTGGTCCGATTCCCTCGAGTCCCGGTTGGACGAAGCGCAGCGCGTGCTGGAGACGACCGGCAACGCCACCGATGCCGCGAAAGTGCTGCGGGCCTACCGGCTGTACCTGGCCGGCTGCGCGATGACTTTCGAGCAGGGCTGGATCGGGTTGCACCAGGTCCTTGCGACGCGTCCTGACGGGCAGTTGCAGTCCGGAGCGCTGAGGGGGGCACAATCGGCCTATCCCTTCAACCGCGGCTACATGTACGCCGGCAACTGATGCTCTTCAAATTCAAATCCAAGGCGGCCGGCGATCTGATCATGCTCGAGCCGAACGGCCGGCGCGTGCTCGAGATCATCGGCAAGGATCCCGGCCCGAAGGGCATCATCCTCCCCGGCGAAATGCCCGCCGCCATCAGCTCGCTGGAAGCCGCGATCGCGAAGGAGGAGGCCGACCAGCAGGCCATCGCCGACGAGGCCAAGGCCAAGGGCGATACGCCGCCGCGCTTCGACGTCGTCTCCCTGCGCCAGCGCGCCGTTCCCTTCCTCGACATGCTCCGCCGCTGCCAGAAGGCCGGCAAGGAGATCGTCTGGGGTGTATGACATTCACATTGAAAACGCTGCGCGTTTTCAATGTGTCCTGGTCAGATGAAAAAATGCGGCAAAGCCGCACTTTTTCATGAGGAGGCTGCGCTGCACGTTGTTGCGCGCAGCCGGTGCCCCTACGGGGATTGCTTACGCTCGTTGCCGCGAAGCGGCTTCGTGGCTGTTTGATGCTTGAGAAAGCGCCGGGCCGCCCCAAGCTTTCTCACTGATCAGCCAAAAGGATATTTCGCTTGCGAAATATCCTTTTGATCATTAGTCGACCTTCGCGCCGGAGGCCTTGACCACCGGCGCCCACTTCTTGTGCTCGGCCTCGATATGGCGTGCAAACTCCGCGGGCGTGTTGCCGCTGGGGATGGCGCCCTGAGAGAGCAGCTTTTCCTTGATCGCCGGCGTGTTCAGCGCCTTGGCCGTCTCCTGCTGGATGCGGTTGACGATGTCCGGGGGCGTGCCGGCCGGCGCCAGCAAGCCGAACCACGACGTGGCGTCGAAGCCCTTGAGACCCGCGGCCTCCGCGACCGTCGGCACGTCGGGCAAAGCTTCCGAACGCTTCAGGCTGGTGACAGCCAGGGCCTTGAACTTGCCCGACTTGATGTGCTGCATCGACGAGGGCAGGTTGTCGAACATCACGTCCATGGTGCCGCCCAGCAGGTCCAGCAGGGCGGGGCCCGAGCCACGGTAGGGGAAGTGGACCATGTAGGTGCCGCTCATGCTCTTGAACAGCTCGCCCGCCATGTGGATGGACGTGCCGTTGCCGCTGGAGGCCATGTTCAGCTTGCCGGGATTGGCCTTGGCGTACCTGATGAAGTCCGCCACCGTGTTGATGCCGAGGGCGCGCGCCCGCTCGGTCTGCATCACCATCACGTTGGGCACGCCCGCGACCAGCGTGATGGGCGCGAATTCCTTGATCGGGTCATAGGCGAGCTTGGCGTAGAGCGCGCGGTTGATGCCGTGCGTGCCCACGGTGCCCATGAGCAGCGTGTAGCCGTCCGCCGGGGACTTCGCCACGATCTCCGAGCCCACGTTGCCGCCGGCGCCGGCGCGGTTATCCACGAAGAACTGCTGGCCGAAGGCCTTCGAGAGTTCGGGAGCGATCGCGCGGGCCAGGATGTCGGTCGTGCCCCCGGCCGGGAACGGCACGATGATCTTCACCGGCTTGCTGGGCCATGCGCCCTGCGCAACAGCGGGCAGGGCTGCGGAGCCGGCGGCAGCGGCGATGGCGGAAAGGACAAGGCGTCGGGTCGATGAGTACTTCAAGGCGGGCTCCTTCATGGTTTCGGGGCATTGTGAATGATTCGCCGCCCGCTCGCAGTCCCGAAAGTGCGAAAAGCCGCCCGAAGGCGGCTTTCGAAAAGCGGGTGGCCGCAGGCCGTCAGTCGGCGTAGACGCCGGCGGCCTTGATGACCGGGGTCATCTTGGCGATCTCGGCCGCGATGAATTTCTTGTGCTCGGCCGGCTCCATGCGCTTGTCCGTCACCACCACCGCGCCCAGGCCTTCCTGCTTCTTGATGAAATCGGGGTCTTTCAGGGCAATCTTCAGGGCGTCGTTGATCTTCTTCTGGACATCGGCCGGCGTGCCCTTGGGCGCGTACAGGCCGTGGAAGATCGTGATCTGGAAATCCTTGACGCCCTGCTCCTGCAGCGTCGGGAGGTCCTTCAGCGCGGGGGTCGTCAGGCGCTTGGCCGTGGTGACGCCGAATGCCTTGACCTTCTTGCCCTCGATCTGGCTGGTGGTGTTGGTGGTCTGGTCGCACATCAGGTCGACCTGGCCGCCGATCAGGTCGGTCATGGCCGGCGCGGTGCCCTTGTACGGGACCGTCGTCATGTCGACGCCCACGGCGGACTGCCATAGCATGCCGCACAGGTGCGACGCGGACGCCATACCGGCGTTGGCCAGGTTGATCTTGCCCTTGTTGGCCTGCACCCAGGTCATCAGTTCCTTGTAGTTGTTGGCCGGCAGCTGGGGCTTGCCGATCAGCGTCATCGGGACGTCGTTGATCATGCCCAGGTACTCGAAGTCGGTTTCCACCTTGAATGGCAGGTTGCGAACGAGTCCGGGGAACACGCTCATGGCGATGTGGTGCACGAGCAGCGTGTGGCCGTCCGGGTTGGCCTTGGCGACCTTGTTGGCGCCGATCAACCCGCCGGGGCCGCCCGCGGAGTTCTCCACCACCACGCTGGTGGCGCCGCCGAACGCCTTGCGCAGGGCTTCCGCCAGGTCGCGCGCCACCCGGTCGGTGGGCCCGCCGGCTGCGAACGGCACGACGAGGGCCACGGGCTTGTCCTTGATGGGGTAGTCGGCGGCCTGCGCGGCGAATGCGACGGTCGCCAAGGCGGCCAGGGGCACGATGGACTTGAAAAGGGTATTCATGGGAAGCACTCCTTGGATGGGACCCCCGGATCGTAGAGTCCGCCGAAGCGCTTGCCATCACGGGAACTACGTACCGGGCGCCCCCGGGGAAGCCCTGACGGCGCTGAATGCGCCGGGCTTGAGCCAGCTCAACTACTTGTAGCTGCGGGCGTCCTCGATCACCTTGCCGTCGTTGGGCAGGCTGCCCGGCTGCAGCAGCTGGACGTCGCCCCGCAGTTTCGTGACGTCGCGGATGGCCTCGCCGATGCGCGCGTCGAGCCCTTGCGGCGCTGACGCGGCCTCGACCTGGAGCGTCATCACGTCGTTGGCCATTTCGCCGCTGACCACCAGCCGGGCCTTGATCACCTCGGGGAAGCGTTTCGCGATGTCCGCGACCTGAGCGGGATGCACGAACATGCCGCGGATCTTCGTGGTCTGGTCGGCGCGTCCGAGCCAGCCCTTGATGCGCGCGTTGGTACGGCCGGTCGGGCAGGTCCCGGGCAGGACCGCCGAGAGGTCGCCGGTGCCGAACCGGATCAAGGGGTAAGCAGGATTGAGCGTCGTCACCACCACCTCGCCCACGTCGCCGGCAGCCACCGGGTCGCCGGTGCCGGGCCGCACGATCTCGACGATGACGCCCTCGTCCACCACCATGCCTTCCTTCGACGGGGTCTCGTAGGCGATCAGCCCCAGGTCGGCCGTGGCATAGCTCTGGTACACGGCGATGCCGCGATCGGCGAACCACGCCCGCAGGCTCGGCGGCAGGGCCTCTCCGCCGGTCATCGCCTTGCGCAAGGCGGAAATGTCGGTGCCGCCCTCCGCGGCCTTCTCGACCAGGATGCGCAGGAAACTCGGGGTGCCCAGGTAGGCATCGGGCCGCAGTTCCGCGATGGCCTGCAATTGCTGCTCGGTCTGCCCCACGCCGGCGGGAAACACCGTGCAGCCGACCGCGAAGGCGCCCGACTCCATCATGAACGCGCCGGGCGTCATGTGATAGCTGAACGAGTTGTGCACCAGGTCGCCGCTGCGGAAACCCGCCGCGAAGATCGCGCGCGCCATGCGCCAGTAATCCTTGCCGCTGCCCTCGGGCTCATAGATCGGCCCGGGCGAAGCGTAGACGCGGGGCATCTTCGGGCCCCGGACGAGGGTCGAGAAGCCGCCGAACGGATCGGCTTGCCGGTTCGCTTTCTGGCGTTCCAGCAGTTCGGGCTTGCGCGTGACAGGCAGGCGGGCGAGGGCCTCGCGCGAGGTGACCGTGGCCGCATAGACGCTGGCAAGCGCCTGTGCGAACGCGGCCGTATTCTGCTGCGCATGCGCCACCTGCTGCGGCAAGGCCGCCATCAGCTGGGCTTCCCTTTGTGCGGGATCGCGCTGTTCCAGCGCGTCGTAAAAGTCCGTCATCGCATGTCCTCGGTTTGCGCTTCGGGGTGGGTCACGCCAACCAGCGCTTGCGGCGCTTGTAGCTCTTCACGTCGCGGAAGCTCTTGCGCTCGCCGCCGCCCACGCCCAGGTAGAACTCCTTGACGTCCTCGTTCGTGGCCAGCTCGGCGGCCGGCCCGTCCATCACGACGCGGCCGCTCTCCATGATGTAGCCGTAGTCCGAGTACTTCAGGGCCATGTTGGTGTTCTGCTCGGCCAGCAGGAAGGTGACCTTCTCCTTGGTGTTCAGGTCCTTCACGATGCCGAACACCTCCTGCACGATCTGGGGCGCCAGCCCCATCGAGGGTTCGTCCAGCAGCACCATGCTGGGGCTCGCCATCAGCGCGCGGCCGATCGCGCACATCTGCTGCTCGCCGCCCGAGGTGTAGGCGGCCTGCGAAGTGCGGCGCGTCTTCAGGCGGGGGAAATACGTGTACACCTTGTCCAGGTTGTTGGCCACCTCGGCCTTGCTCTTGCGCGTGTAGGCGCCGGTGAGCAGGTTCTCCTCGATCGTGAGGTGGGCGAAGCAGTGCCGGCCCTCCATCACCTGCACGACGCCGCGTTGGACGAGGTCGGCCGGCGTGAGGTTCTCGATGCGCTCGCCGCGCAGCTCGATCGAGCCCTTGGTCACGGCGCCGCGCTCGCCCTTGAGCAGGTTGGACACCGCGCGCAGCGTCGTGGTCTTGCCCGCGCCGTTGCCGCCCAGGATGGCCACGATGCCGCCTTCGGGCACCTGCAGCGAGACGCCCTTGAGCACGAGGATCACGTGGTTGTAGATCACCTCGATGCCGTTGACGTCAAGAACGATTTTCTTTGGATCCATGGGATTCCTTGGTTTCACCAATCGAAAGGAGCGCGCAGCGCGTCCCTTTCGATTGGCGGCTCGTCAGAGCCGCAACCTGCGGACCCTTGGGGTCCGCTACCCCTCCCGCCTGGCGGGAGGGGCCCGGGGAGGGTGCCTCCGTACGGGCGCAAGGCGCCGCACGAAGGCTGACGGTCAGGCCGTCAGGACTGACAGTCAGCCGGAGTGCGGCGCTGCAGCTTCTTCTCGGCGGCGTACTTGTCGGCCGTCTGCTTGATCATGGGCTTGAGCACCTGCTCGTCGGCCTGCAGCCAGTCGGAGGTGAAGTTCCATTTTTTGCCGTCCCAGGTGTGGATGCGAGCCCAGTTCGCACCCTGGTGGTCCATGCACGACGTGCTGATCGGGCGCATCACGCCCTTGAAGCCCAGCGCGTCGAGCTTGGGTTGCGTCAGGTTCAGGTTCTCCAGGCCCCAACGCACCTGCTCACCGCTCATCCACTTGCCCTTGCCGAAGCGCTCCTGGGCGGCGCGGACGCCTTCCACGGCCATCATCGCGCTCATGGCGCCGCGCATGTAGAGCACCTGGCCCACGTCCTCCTTCGGCCCGGTGCCCTGGCCCTTGCCATGGACCTTCTCGAGGATTTCCTTCACGACGGCCGACTGGGGCTCGGCGCCGTGCTGCATCGCGATCGAGTTGTAGCCCTTGGCGCCGTCGCCCACGTCCTTGACGTCCGGCTCCGCGCCCGACCACCACACCCCGTACATCTTTTCGCGCGGGTAGCCCGTGGCCTGCGCTTCCTTGATGGCCGTGGAGTTCATCACGCCCCAGCCCCACAGCAGCACGTAGTCCGGACGGTTCTGCCGGATCTGCAGCCACGTGGCTTTCTGCTCGATGCCGGGGGAGGCGACGGGCAGCAGCTGGAGGTCGAAGCCGTGCATCTTGCTGCGCTCCTGCAGCAGCGGGATCGGCTCCTTGCCGTACGGGCTGTCGTGGTAGACCAGCGTGATCTTCTTGCCCTTGAGCTTGTCCAGGCCGCCTTCCTTCTTGCCGAGGTACTGCACCAGCACGTCGGCCGCCATCCAGTAGGTGCCGGCCAGCGGGAAGTTCCACTTGAACACGCCGCCGTCGGCGCTTTCGCTGCGGCCGTAGCCGGCAGTGATCAGGGGGATCTTGTCGCCGGGGGCCTTTTCGGTCAGTGCGAAGGTGATGCCGGTGGACAGCGGCTGGAACAGCGACGCGCCGCCGTGCTTGCCCTTCAGGCGCTCGTAGCACTCGACGCCGCGGGCGGTGTCGTAGGCGGTTTCGCACTCCTCGAAAATGATCTTCACGCCGTTGATGCCGCCGCGTGCGTTGACCAGCTTGAGGTAGTCGAGATAGCCGTTGGCCCACGGCACGCCGTTGGGCGCGAACGGCCCGGTGCGGTACGGCAAGGCGGGGAAGAATTGCTCCTTGGGCTGGGCGAAGGCCGTGAGCCCCACGGCCGCCAGGCAAGCTGCCAGTGCGAAATTGCGCAGTTTCATGAGTCGTCTCCTACTTTAATGAGGCACTTGCGGTGCCGGGTTTGCCTGCTACCAGGACTCTTCAATGGGGGAACGGCCACAGGCGAAGCTTCTGCTTGCCGGTCGACCACAGTTTGGCCAGGCCATGCGGCTCCACGATCAGGAACCACACGATCAGGCCGCCGAAGATGATCAGCTCGGCATGCGAGATGCCCGCCGTGGAAATCTCGATCCCGAAGACGCCGAGCAGCACCGGCAGGAACTGGTTGAGCGCGATCGGCAGCAGCACGATGAACGCCGCGCCGAAGAAGCTGCCCATGATCGAGCCGAGGCCGCCGATGATCACCATGAACAGCAGCCGGAACGACATGTCGGCGGAGAACGCCGCGGGTTCCCACGCGCCCAGGTAGACGAAGCCCCAGAGCGCGCCGGCCACGCCGATGATGAAGGAGCTGACGGCGAAGGCGCTGAGCTTGGCGTACATCGGCCGGATGCCGATCACGGCCGCCGCCACGTCCATGTCGCGGATGGCCATCCATTCGCGCCCGATCGCGCTGCGCACGAGGTTCTTGGCCGCGATACCCATGACCACCAGGATCGACAGGCACAGCAGGTACTTGCTCGTCGGGCTGTCGATCGGGTAGCCGAACACCTGCATCCCCGAGACCGACACCGAGCCCGAGGGCGTGTTCAGCGTGAACCACTTGATGCGCAGGAACATCCAGTCGGCGAAGAACTGGGCGGCCAGGGTCGCCACCGCCAGGTACAGGCCCTTCACGCGCAGGCTCGGCAGGCCGAACAGGATCCCGAACGCCGTCGAGCACAGCCCGCCGAGGATGAGTGCCGGGATGAGCGGCATGTCCGGAATGCGCACGAAGAAGTTGTAGGCGCCGTAGGCGCCCACCGCCATGAACGCGCCCGACCCGAGCGAGATCTGCCCGCAGTAACCCACCAGGACGTTCACGCCTAGCGCGGCGAGCGACATGATCGCGAAGGGGATCAGCAGGGCGCGGAAGGTGTAGTCGCTGGCGATGGCGGGCACCACCACGAAGGCGAACAGCACCGCCGCGAGGATGAACAGCCGGTCCTGCGCGATCGGGAAGATCTGCTGGTCGGCGCGGTAGGTCGTCTTGAACTGGCCGTTTTCTCTGTAGAGCATGTCAGACCCGATCGATAATTTTCTCGCCGAACAAACCCTGCGGGCGCACCAGCAGGAACAGCAGCGCGAGGACGTAGGCGAACCAGATCTCGATGCCGCCGCCGACATACGGGCCGAGGTAGACCTCGGACACCTTCTCGCCGACGCCGATGATCAGGCCCCCGATGATGGCGCCGGGCACCGAAGTGAGGCCGCCCAGGATCACGACCGGCAGCGCCCGCATCGCGACGGTGGCCAGCGAGAACTGCACGCCCAGCTTGCTTCCCCAGATCACGCCGGCCACCAGGGCGACCACGCCGGCCACGCACCAGACGATCACCCAGATGCGGTTGAGGGGGATGCCGATGGATTGCGCGGCCTGGTGGTCGTCGGCGACCGCGCGCAGCGCGCGGCCGGTGCCCGTCTTCTGGAAGAACAGCGTGAGCAGCAGCACGAGGGCCGCGGCGATGGCCGCGGCGATCATGTCTTCCTTGCTCACCAGGATGCCACCGGGGAAGGTGTTCTCGAACGCCATCACCGGCTCCTTGGGCATGCCGATGTCGATCTTGTAGATGTCGCTGCCGAAGATGGTCTGGCCCAGGCCGTCGATGAAGTAGGCGATGCCCAGGGTCGCCATCAGCAGCGTCGCGCCTTCCTGGTTGACCAGCTGGCGCAGCACGAGGCGCTCGACCAGCCACGCCATGATGAACATCACGGCGCCGGACAGGACGACTGCCACCAGCCCGACCACGAACAGGTTCTGGATGCCGGTCCACTGCGGCAGCCACTCCGTGAAGCGGGCCATCGCCAACGCCGCGAACAGCACCATCGCCCCCTGAGCGAAGTTGAAGACGCCGGAGGCCTTGAAGATCAGCACGAAGCCGAGCGCCACCAGCGAGTACAGCATGCCGGCCATCAGGCCGCCCAGCACGGTTTCGAGGAAGAATCCCATGGTTCAGCCTCCGCACGGCCGCCCGAAGGAGGCTGAAGCCCCCTCGGGGGGCAGCGCATTACACGTAGTGAAAAGCGTGGGGGTCATATGAATCCTTATTCCGACGTACCGAGGTACGCCTTGATCACGTCGGGGTTGTTGCGCACCTCGTCGGGGGTGCCGTCGCCGATCTTCTTGCCGTAATCCAGCACCACCACGCGGTCGCTGATGTCCATCACCACGCCCATGTCGTGCTCGATCAGCACGACGGTGGTGCCGAACTCGTCGTTCACGTCGAGCACGAAGCGGCACATGTCCTGCTTTTCCTCGACGTTCATGCCGGCCATGGGCTCGTCGAGCAGCAGCACCTGCGGCTCCATCGCCAGCGCGCGGCCCAGGTCGACCCGTTTTTGCAGGCCATAGGGCAGCTGGCCCACTGGTGTCTTGCGGAACGCCTGGATCTCCAGGAAGTCGATGATGTGCTCGACGAACTCGCGGTGGCGGATCTCCTCCCGCTCGGCCGGCCCGATGCGCAGGGCCTGCAGCAGCAGGTTGCTCTTGATGCGCAGGTTGCGGCCCGTCATGATGTTGTCGAGGACGCTCATGCCCTTGAACAGCGCCAGGTTCTGGAAGGTGCGGGCCACGCCCATCACCGCGACCTGGTGGCTGTTCATGTGCTTGAAGGTCTGGCCGCGGAAAGTGATCGAGCCCTGTTGCGGCTGGTAGACGCCGTTGATGCAGTTGAGCATCGAGCTCTTGCCGGCGCCGTTGGGGCCGATGATGGCGCGGATCTCGTGTTCCTTCACGTCGAAGGAGATGTCCGAGAGCGCCTTCACGCCGCCGAAGGACAGCGAGATGTTCTCCACGTTCAGGATCACCTCGCCGGTCTTGCGGGCCGGTGCGAGAGGCTGGTTGGCGCTGGACTGCTCGACCAGCCTCGCCGCCATTTCAGCGGACACCGGCTCGGCCGGCTCCGCGCGCAAGGTGATTGTGCTCATTCGGAAACCTCCGCGCTACGCGCTCCGGTAATCGCCTCGGGAACGGCCCGGCGGCTCATGCTGCGGCCTTCACGGGCGGGAAGATGCGGGTGTCCGAGATCCGCAGCGTCGCGTTGACGCTGCCGGTGCGGCCGTCCTCGAACTTCACCTGGGTTTCGATGTACTGCTCGGTCTTGCCGCCATACAGCGCGTCGATCAGCACCTGGTATTTCTCGGCGATGTAGCCACGGCGGACCTTGTTGGTGCGCGTGAGCTCGCCGTCGTCGGCGTCCAGTTCCTTGTGCAGGACCAGGAAGCGGCTGATCTGCGAGCCCGCGAGGCGCTCGTCGGCGGCGAGGTCGGCGTTGACCTTCTCGACGCAATCCTTGATCAGCTCGTACACCTCGGACTTCTGCGCGAGGTCGGTGTAGCCGGCGTAGGGCAGGTTGCGCCGCTCGGCCCAGTTGCCCACCGCGTCGAAATCGATGTTGATCATGGCGCACACGAGCTCGCGCCCGTCGCCGTAGGCCACCGCTTCCTTGATGTAGGGGAAGAACTTGAGCTTGTTCTCGACGTACTTGGGCGCGAACAGGGCCCCGTCGTTGGCGCCGCCGCGGATGCGGCCCACATCCTTGACGCGGTCGATGATCTTCAGGTGGCCCTGCGCATCCAGGAAGCCGGCGTCGCTGGTGTGGTACCAGCCGTCGGCCGTGAGCACTTCGGCGGTCGCCGTGGGGTTCTTGTAGTACCCCTTGAGCAGGCCGCCCGAGCGCACCAGGATTTCGCCGTTCTCGGCCACCTTGATCTCCACACCGCTGATCGGGATGCCCACGGTGTCGGCCTTGGCCTGGTCGTCGGGCTGCAGGCAGACGAACACGGCGGTCTCGGTCGAGCCATACAGCTGCTTGAGGTTGATGCCGATCGACCGGTAGAACGTGAACAGGTCGGGCCCGATTGCCTCGCCGGCGGTGTAGCCGACCCGCACGCGCGAAAAACCGAGGTTGTTGCGCAGCGGCCCGTACACGCACAGGTCGCCCATCGCGTACAGCAGCCGGTCCAGGGGCCCGACGGGCTTGCGGTCCATCAGCGCCGGCCCGACGCGCCGCGCCAGGTCCATGAATGCGTGGAACATCTTGCGCTTGAGCCAGCCGGCGTCCTCCATGCGGATCATCACCGTGGTGAGCAGCCCCTCGAAGACCCGCGGCGGCGCGAAGTAGTAAGTCGGGCCGATCTCCTTCAGGTCGATCATCACGGTGCCCGTGGACTCGGGGCAGTTGACGACGTAGCCGCAGCACAGCCACTGCGCGTAGCTGAAGATGTTCTGGCCGATCCACGCAGGGGGCAGGTAGGCCAGTACTTCTTCCTTGTGCGTGAGCTTGTCGAACTGCGCGCCGGCGTGGGCGCGGTCCAGCAGGGTGCGGTGCGAGTGCACGACGCCCTTGGGGTTGCCCGTGGTGCCGGAGGTGTAGAACATCGCCGCCACGTCGTCGGGGCTGGCCTTCTCGACCTGCGTGCGGAAGTACGTGGGGTTCTTCGTCGCGAAGTCCTTCCCGGCGGCAATCAGCGCGTCCAGCGACTGCAGGCCGGGCTCGCTGTACTTGCGCAGGCCCCGCGGGTCGTCGTACCAGATCGCCTGCAGCCCCCGGCACTGGGCGCGGATCTCGAGCAGCTTGTCGACCTGCTCCTGGTCCTCGGCGAACGCGAACCGCACTTCGGCGTTGTTGATCGGAAAGACGCACTCGGGCGCGGCGGCGTCCTGGTACAGCGGAATCGGCACGGCGCCAAGCGCCTGCACGGCCATCATGGTGGCGTACAGGCGCGGCCGGTTGGCGCCCACGACCACCATGTGTTCGTCGCTCCGAAGCCCCGCCAGGTGCAGGCCGCAGGCAAGGTGTTCCACCAGCTGCGCCATGGCGCTCCAGCTGTGGGTCTGCCAGATGCCGTATTCCTTCTCGCGCATCGCCGGATCGGCCGGGCGCTGGGCCGCGTGCTGGAGCAGCAGCCTCGGGAACGTCGTCTCCATTGCGTATCCTTCTTCAACCTGTCGGGTGACTTGGGCGAATGCTAGGAGTCACTTTGACGCTAAGTTGTCTTTGCGACGACATTCCTAGGGAATGTCCTAGTAGGGGCTGTCCGGAGCATGACGCAGGTCAAACGCAACCTGCCTTCGTTGGCAATTGGCATCGAATGGCTTTGGAACGACAATTGAGGGCCATGACGAGCGATCTCACGCTTCACCAGCGGCGCCGCGAGCCGACATCGGCCGAGCTGGCAGGCATTCCCTGGCTGAAAGTGCTCAAGCTGGACGAGTACGAGCGGTCGGCCAACCAGATCAAGGTGAGCGACGCGCTGCCGGGCGACTACGTGTGCCGGGTCGGCCGCCCGGTGACGTACTGGTTCGGGGTGGTGGAAGGCCTGCTCAAGATGAGCAGCGACAACGAGCAAGGCCAGACCATGACGTTCACCGGCGTCCCGCCCGGCGGCTGGTTCGGGGAGGGCACGGCTCTCAAGCGGGAAAGCTACCGTTACAACATCCAGGCGCTGCGCAAGAGCATCGTGGCCGGCCTGCCGGTCGACACCTTCCACTGGCTGCTGGACCATTCGATCGGCTTCAACCGGTTCGTGATGAACCAGCTCAACGAGCGGCTGGCCCAGTTCATCGCCGCGCGGGAGATCGACCGCATGCACAACCCGGACCTGCGCGTGGCGCGCAGCCTGGCGGCGCTGTTCAATCCGGTCCTGTTTCCCGGCGTGGGCGACGTGCTGCGGATCACGCAGCAGGAGCTGGCCTATTTGGTCGGCCTGTCGCGCCAGCGCGTGAACGAGGCGCTCACCGCGCTCGAAGCGCAGCGCACCATCCAGGTGGAGTACGGGGGCCTGCGCATCCTCGACCTGCCGGCGCTGCGGTCGAACGCATTCGCCCGTGTCGCTTAGCATCGTCCCATGACAGAACCCAACGCGGCGGGCAAGGAAACGACCCGCCTGAACAAGCGCATGGCCGAGCTGGGCCTGTGCTCGCGCCGCGAGGCCGACGACTGGATCGCGAAGGGCTGGGTGCGAGTGAACGGCGAGATCGCGCCGATGGGGCTGCAGGTGGCGCCCGATGCCCGCATCGAGGTCGATCCCAAGGCGCGCGGCCAGCAACAGCAGCAAGTCACCATCCTGCTGAACAAGCCGGTCGGCTACGTGAGCGGCCAGGCCGAGGACGGTCATCAGCCGGCCGTCGTCCTCGTGCAGGAGCGCTCGCACTGGAAGGGCGATGCTTCCCGGCTGCGGTTCACGTCGCAGCAGCTGCGCGGGCTCGCGCCCGCCGGCCGGCTCGACATCGATTCGATCGGCCTGCTGGTGCTCACGCAGGACGGCCGTGTCGCGCGCCAGCTCATCGGCGAAGACAGCGGCATGGAAAAGGAATACCTGGTGCGGGTGACGTTCCCGTCGCCGCAGGGCGAGGTCACCGCCGACGTGCAGCGTGCCTTTCCCCCCGCTCAGCTCGCGCGGCTGCGCCACGGCCTGTCGCTGGACGGCCAGCCGCTCAAGCCGGCGCAGGTGGAGTGGCAGAACCCCGAGCAGCTTCGCTTCGTGCTCACCGAGGGCAAGAAGCGGCAGATCCGGCGCATGTGCGAGCTCGTGGGCCTGAAGGTGGTGGGCCTGAAGCGCATCCGCATCGGCAATGTGGTGCTGGGCCAGCTTCCCGTCGGACAATGGCGCTATCTCGCTCCCCATGAGCGTTTCTAGAAGGCGGCACATGAAGAACTTGGCGGCGGCACTGGCCTTGGGGTTCATGTGCGGCATGGCGTCCGCGCAGACGGCCACCGTCAATGCGATCTGCAGCACGGACCAGTCGTGGTGCGAGCTGGCCGCGCAGGAATTCAGTCGCGCCACCGGCGTGCGGGTCCTGCAGACGCGCAAGGCGACGGGCGAGGCGCTGGCCCAGTTGCGGGCCGAGGCCGCGAACCCCAAGACCGACCTGTGGTGGGGCGGCACCGGCGACCCCTATTACCAGGCGGCCGAGCTGGGGCTGCTCGATGCCTACCGCCCGGACTACCTGGGCGACCTGCACGGCTGGGCCGTGCGCCAGTACGCGATGAGCCAGAACTACGTGGGCGGCTTCTACACCAGCGCCATCGGTTTCGGCTGGAACGAGGAGGTGCTCAAGCGCAAGAACCTGCCCGCGCCGAAGTGCTGGAAGGACCTGCTCGATCCGCGCTACAAGGGAGAAATCGAAACCTCGCACCCCGGCTCCAGCGGCACCGGCTACACCATCCTGGCCGGCCTCGTGCAGATGATGGGCGAGGAGCAGGCCTTCGACTACCTCAAGAAGCTGCACCGCAACGTCACCCAGTACACCCGCAGCGGCACCGCCCAGGCGCGCAGCGTCGCCAAGGGCGAGGTGGGCATCGGCGTGAGCTTCATCTTCGGCTTCGACAACGAGCGCCTGACCAACAAGTTCCCGGTGTACGCCGCCGCGCCTTGCGAGGGGACGAGCTACGAGGTCGGCGGCATTGCGTTGGTCAAGGGATCGCGCAACCGCGAGGCCGCCCGCAAGTACTACGATTGGCTGATGGGCAGGGAAGGCCAGCAGGTCGGCGCCCGGGCCAACAGCCTGCAGGTGCCGGCCAACAGGACGTTCAAGCCGGATCCGCGAATCCCGGCGATCGACAACGTGCGCCTCATCAAGTACGACTTCGAGAAATACGGCAAGGCGGCCGAGCGGCGGCGCCTGGTCGACCGCTGGGTGCGCGAGGTGGAGTCATTGCCGCGCTAGCGGCAGGGCCTAATCCCGGGCTAAATCTCCAGGTTTAAGCTGTGGCCATTCCACCCCGAGGAAGCACCATGCACACCTGCCAATTCCACCGTCTCGCACTGGCCCTGATCATGCTCGTGGGCCTGGCGTTCGTTGTGGTGGCCGCCGCAGCGGCATGGGGCCTGGATTTCACCGCCTGGATCGCGGTTGCCGCCCTTGTCCTGTCCGCGGTGTTGGTGGCCGGCGGCCGCCGGCTGCATGAAGCCTGGCAGGAAGCCCGCTGGGACGCCGGCCAGCGCCTGCGGTAAGGAGCATTCGATGCGCGTGCTGTTGGTGGAAGACGACGAGATGATCGGCCAGAGCCTGAAGCAGGCCCTGGGCGCCAACGGCTGGTCGGTGGACTGGGTGAAAGAGGGCCTGCTCGCGCAAAGCGCGATGGCCGATGGCGGCTATGCATGCGTGCTGCTCGACCTGGGCTTGCCCAAGCGCGACGGCATCGAGGTCCTGCGCAAGGCGCGCGGCACGGGCGACCAGACGCCGGTGCTGGTGCTGACCGCGCGCGACGGCATCGACGACCGGATCACCGGCCTGGACATCGGCGCCGACGATTACCTGGTCAAGCCCTACGAATTCCGGGAGCTGCTGGCGCGCATGCGCGCGGTGATCCGCCGCCGCGACGGCGCCGCCCACTCCGTGATCGGCGGGCCGGAGCTGCAGCTGGATATCACCACGCGCGAAGTCCTGGTGCAGGGCGAGCGCTCGCAGCTGTCGGCGCGCGAGTTCGCGCTGCTGCACGCGTTGCTCGAACGGCCGGGCGCCATCCTGTCGCGCGACCAGCTCGAGAGCCGCATCTATGGCTGGGGCGAGGAAGTCAGCAGCAATGCGGTGGACGTGCTGATCCACGGCATGCGCCGCAAGCTCGGCGCCGACACCATCCGCAACGTGCGCGGCCTGGGCTGGCGCATCGCCGCGGCGCCGGCGCCCGCGGGAGAAGCGCGATGATGAAGCTGCATGGCGCGTCGAACGCGGCTGCGACGGCAAAGGGCGGCGTGATCGGCTGCCCGCGCGAGTCCGGGGCGCCACGCGCCACGCGCTTCCATGTCTTTCCCGTCGGGCCGATGTGCTCGCTGCGCCGCGTTCTGCTCATGTGGCTGGTCCCGCTGTTCCTGCTGGTGGGCGCGGCATCCGCCGCGTTCTCCTACTGGAGCTACAGCCTGATGGTGCGCGAATTCATGGACAGCCAGATGCAGCAGCTCGGCGACTCCATCGCCATGCAGGATGAACATACGACGCCGCCCGTTCTCTCCGCGGAACGTGTCCATAAGTGGGGCGCTTACGTGATCCAGGTGTACGGCCCGGGCAGCGGCCCGGCCGCTACGTCGTGGCCCAAGGTCGCGGCGCCGCTGCAAGCGCAGGCGGGCTTTGCCGACCTGCGGCTGGACGGCGGCACGTGGCGCGTGTACGCCACCGAGGAGCACAGCGGGCGCCGCGTGCAGGTGCTGCAAAGCGGTACCTTCCGCGCGCACCTGGCTGCGGAGCGGGCGGGCGCCGCGATCGCGCCCGTCATGATCCTGCTGCCGCTGGCGATCCTGATCCTCTGGGGCGTCTCGGGCGCCATGTCGCGCGCCGTGCAGGACATCGGCCGCCAGGCGGCCTTGCAGGACGAGCACACCATTGCGGAACTGCCGCTGGAACGCGTGCCGCAGGAGCTCAAGCCCCTGGTCGAATCGTTCAACAGCCTGCTCACGCGCCTGCGCGACGCCTTCGCCACGCAGCGCCGCTTCGTGCAGGACGCCGCGCATGAATTGCGCACCCCGATCACGGCCGTCGCGCTGCAGCTCGAGAACGTCCGGTGCGACCTGCCCGAGGGTGCCTGCAAGCAGAGCTTCGCGCAGCTGGAAGCCGGCGTCAGCCGGGCACAGCGGCTGGTGGACCAGCTCCTGAAGCTTTCGCGGCAGGAAGCGCCGGTGCTCGAGGCGGCGGGGGCGGTGGACCTGCAGGCGCAGCTGCACGAAAGCATGAACGCGCTCATCGCGCTGGCCGACCAGCGCAACATCGACCTGGGCCTCGTTGCGGCGGTCGAGGGCCAGCCCTTGCCGACCTTCCGGTGCGCGCCGAGCGACCTGCGCAGCGTGATCGACAACCTGATCGAGAACGCCCTGCGTTACACCCCCGAGGGCGGCGTGGTCGACGTGCGTATCGTGAACGACGGCCCGCGCTGCGCGATCGAAGTCGTGGACACGGGCCCCGGCATCCCGCCGGAACTCCTGCCGCGCGTCTTCGATCGTTTCTTTCGCGTGCCGGGCAGCAATGCGCGCGGCAGCGGACTGGGACTGTCGATCGCCCAGGCGGCCGCTCAACGCTGCGGGCTTCGCATCACGCTGCGCAACCGCGAAGACCGCAGCGGCCTGATCGCGCGCGTCGAGCCGGCGTAGTTCTTCTGCGCGCGATCGGCTCCGCGCACTTTGGCGCGTGCAGCTAACCCCCAGCTAAGCAAGCGCTAAGGGTCACCTAAAGCGCGAAACCTACAGTGAGATCACGGTTGAAGTTCGAAACGGACGGACGCCGATTTCGACGTAACTCACTCACTGAAAGGTTCACCATGAATTCCAAGACCCTCCTGGCCATTGCCGCCTTCGCCGCGATCGCATCCTCCGCCGCACGCGCCGACGACATCACCATCGACGCGACGCCGTTCCAGTCCACCCGCACGCGCGCCGAAGTGCAGGCCGACCTGTTCCAGTACAAGAAGGCCGGCGTGAATCCCTGGTCCACCAGCTACAACCAGCTCGCGCAATTCAAGTCCGTGAAGAGCCGCGACCAGGTGCAGGCCGAATACCGCGCGGAGCGCCAGGCCGTGGCAGCGCTGACGAGCGAGGACAGCGGCTCGGCATACCTCACCCAACTGGCCGCCACGCGCACCGTGGGCACCACGCTCGCCGGCACGCCCGCCAACCCGCAGTGAGTCCATCGCGAACGCGCCGCGCGCTAATCCCCAGCTAAGCAAACGCTAAGGATCACCTAAATAGCGGCGCCTAAAGTTCGATCACGGTTGATGCTTGACCTTCACACAACAAACACCAACCGAAATTTCCGGGTTATCTCCACAAACACTGAAAGGTCCTGAATCATGAACACCAAGTCCATCCTTGCCATCGCCGCTTTTGCCGCCGTTGCCGCCACCGGCGCACACGCCGATGAAGCCGACGCCTCGCAGTTCGCCGTGAAGTTCGAAGGCAGCCGCACCCGCGCCGAAGTCATGGCTGAAGCCGCGAAGGTCGCGTCCACCCGCAGCATCGAGCCGGCCGGTTCGCGCGTCGCGGCGCCCCTGAAATCCACCGTCGACGCGAAGGTGCTGCGCGCCCAAGCCGCCGAAGCCGTGCGCCTGGGCCAGATCCCGTCGGGCGAAACCGGCACCATCTGAACCGCACGGCAACCCCTGCTCCAGAGCAAGAAAGCGCCCCTCGGGGCGCTTTTTCGTGGGCGCGTGCAGCGCCGGCTTCAGAACGTGATGGTCAGGACCGGTCCGACGGCGGGCACCACCGCGGCACGCAGCACCGGCGCCGGGCCGCAAGCGGCCCCGTCGATGCCCACGCTGCCGCCCATCGCAGGGGCGAACGCCGGGTGCACCGGCGTGAGGTCCAGCCGCAAGGTCAGCGTGTGGGCTTCGCCGTGGCGCGAGGCCGCACCGGACGACTCCAGGGCGAATGCGGAAAAAGGCAGCAGGTCGATGTTCATGCGAGCGGAAGGAAAGAGTGCGTAATGTAACAAGCCGTCACCGCTTGTCCAGCCCGAAGGGCCGGGCAACCCATCAAAGGCGAGGCGGCGTCGACTTTTTCACGGCCGGCGGCAAGCCGCACCAGACGCCCGCGATGACCCTGGGAGCGGCGCGGCCTTGAAAATGGGGCCCCCGCCCCAATGTCGCCCGGGCCACAACGTCGATTGACATCTTCCATGAGCCAAAAACAGACCCTTTCCTTCCAGGCCGAAGTGGCCCAGTTGCTCCACCTGGTCACCCACTCGCTCTACTCCAACAAGGAGATCTTCCTGCGCGAGTTGATCTCCAACGCCTCGGACGCCTGCGACAAGCTGCGGTTCGAGGCGCTGAACAACACCGGCCTGTACGAGGACGCGCCCAACCTGGAGGTGCGTGTCGACTTCGACAAGCAGGCGCGCACGCTCACCATCGCCGACAACGGCATCGGCCTGTCGCAGCAGGAGGCCATCGACCACCTCGGCACGATCGCCAAGAGCGGCACGCGCGAGTTCATGAACCGCCTGTCGGGAGACCAGAAGGCCGACGCCCAGCTGATCGGCCAGTTCGGCGTCGGCTTCTATTCCGGCTTCATCGTCGCGGACAGGATCGTCGTGGAGTCGCGGCGCGCCGGGCTGAAGCCCGAGGAGGGCGTGCGCTGGACCAGCACGGGCGCCGGCGACTTCGAGGTGGAATCGATCACGCGCGCCGAGCGCGGTACCAGCGTCACGCTGCACCTGCGGGAAGACGCCGCCGACTACCTGTCCACCTGGAAGCTCAAGTCGATCATCGGCAAGTACTCCGACCACATCTCACTGCCGATCCTCATGCGCAAGGAAGAGTGGAAGGAGGGCGAGGACAACAAGGGCGGCGAGATGGTGCTCACCGCGGAGTGGGAAACCGTCAACCAGGCCAGCGCGCTGTGGTCCCGGCCCCGGAAGGACATCACCGCCGAGCAGTACCAGGAGTTCTACAAGCAGGTCAGCCATGATCAGGAGCCGCCCCTCGCGTGGTCGCACAACCGCGTCGAAGGCTCGACCGAATATATCCAGCTGCTCTACATCCCGTCGCACGCGCCGTTCGACCTGTGGAACCGCGAGAAGGCCGCCGGGGTGAAGCTGTACGTCAAGCGCGTCTTCATCATGGACGAGGCCGAGGCGCTCCTGCCCGCCTACCTGCGCTTCGTCAAGGGCGTGATCGACTCGTCGGACCTGCCGCTGAACGTGAGCCGCGAGCTGCTCCAGGAAAGCCGCGACGTGAAGGCCATCCGCGAGGGCAGCACCAAGCGCGTGCTCGGCATGCTCGAGGAGATGGCGAAGGCCGAGAAGGCCGAGGACGCTTCCCAGGAAGACAAGGGCAAGTACGCGAAGTTCTACGCCGAATTCGGCGCCGTCCTGAAGGAAGGCCTCGGCGAGGATTTCGCCAACCGCGACCGACTCGCCGGCCTGCTGCGGTTCGCCTCCACGAGCTCCGACACCGCGAGCGTGGCGCTCGCCGACTACAAGGCGCGCATGAAGGAAGGCCAGGAGGCGATCTACTACATCACCGCCGACACGCTGGCCGCCGCGAAGAACAGTCCCCAGCTCGAAGTGTTCCGCAAGAAGGGCATCGAAGTGCTGCTGATGACGGACCGCGTCGACGAGTGGGCGCTGAACTACCTGCATGAGTTCGACGGCACGCCGCTGCAATCTGTGGCCCGCGGCGCGGTGGACCTGGGCAAGCTGCAGGACGAGGCCGAGAAGAAGGCCGCGGAGGAAGCTGCCGAAACCTTCAAGCCGGTGCTGCAGAAGCTCAAGGAAACGCTCAAGGACAAGGCGCAGGACGTCCGGGTCACCACGCGACTGGTCGATTCGCCGGCCTGCCTCGTCGTCACAGACAGCGGCATGAGCATGCAGCTCGCTCGCCTGCTCAAGCAGTCGGGCCAGAAGGTGCCGGAGGTCAAGCCGGTGCTGGAAGTCAACGCTTCGCATACGCTGGTGCGAAAGCTCGAAGCCTCGGAGCATTTCGATGACCTGGCGCACATCCTCTTCGATCAGGCGCTGCTGGCCGAGGGCGGTATGCCGGAGGACCCGGCTGCGTACGTGCGGCGTGTGAACGCGCTGCTGGCGTAGGGGGAAGGTGCCGCCGGGCGCCGCGGCCCGGGCGGCTCAGCAGGCATCAGAGCTTCAACGCGGTGGCCAGTGTGTACCGATCGGCTGCGTCGTTGATCCGGCCGTGGCTCTTGGCGAGGTGCTCCGCTTCGGCCTTGGCCTGGGCGCTCGGGCTGCCGGCGGCTTGCGCAGCGGGCTGCTTCGCGGCCATGTCGATGCCGTGGACCTTGGCGTTGTGCCGGGCTTCGGCCACGGCCTTCGGTGCGTCGCTTCCAGGCACTTGCGCCTCGGGCGTCGCGGCGGCTGCTCCAGTGATGGCCAGTGCGGCCAAGGCGAGGGAAAGGGAGAGTGTGCGGACGGACATGATGGATTCCTTTAAGGTGAGGGGGTTGCGTTTCTTGGCTGGATGGATGCAAACCCTGCATCCATGGAGTGAACTGTAGAAACGCAGCCCCGACGGCACACTGACCGGAAGATTACAAATCGGTCATCGCCCGAACGCCTACTCGACCTTGCCGATCTTCTTCACGACTTCGGCCATGCGCTTCGCATCGGCCTGCACGTACTTTTCGAAGTCGGGCGTGTCCTGGTACAGGATCGGGCTGCCGGCGTTGAGGATCACCTCCTTCACCTTCGCATCCATCGCGGCGGCCCGGGCCGCCGCGCGCAGGCGCTGGGCCACGGGTTCAGGCGTGGCCGCGGGGATGAACAGGCCCGACCACTGCGCGTACTCCGCGTCGTAGCCCGCGTCCTTCAGCGAAGGCACGTCGGGCAGGGCGGCGAGGCGGCCGTTGCCCCAATGGCCCAGCACGCGCAGCTTGCCCGCCTTGACGTGCTGCAGCACCGTGGCCGGCCCGGACGAGATGGCATCGATCTGGCCGCCGAGCAGGGCCACCACGGCGGGGCCGGCGCCGGTGAACGGCACATGGGTCATCTTCACGCCGGCGTTCTGCGAGAGGATTTCCATGGGCACGTGCATCGTGCCGTAGTTGCCCGACGAGCCGTAGTTGATGGCGCCCGGGCGCTTCCTGGCGTCCTCGACGAAGTCTTTCACCGTCTTCCACGGCGCCTCGGCGCGCACCGCCAGCACCGTCGGGTCGGCGGTGAAGCGGGCGATCGGCCGCAGCGAGTTGAGCGCAAACATCTGCTGGCGGCCCAGCACCACGTCGGCCTCGGGCAGCACCGTCAGCGACGACAGCGAGAGCAGCACGGTGTAGCCGTCGGCGGGTGCCTTGGCGGCCAGGCCCATGCCAATGCCGCCGCCGGCGCCGCCCTTGTTCTCGATCACCACCGGCTGGCCCAGGTCGCGCGACATCGCCTCGGCGACCGGTCGCGCCACGATGTCGGCGAGCCCGCCCGGCGGAAACGGCACGATCATGGTGATGGGCTTGCTGGGATAGGCGGCTTGGGCGCCGGCCAGGCCCGCTGCGGACAGCAGCAGGGCGGCGGCCAGGCAGTGGCGACGATGCATGTGGGAACTCCGGTTTCAGGAAAAGGAACGGGTTAGCATGCTACAGTGATCGACGTCATCGCGAGAGAGTTTTCCCCATGAGGATCGCCGCCTACATCCACCAGAACCAGCCCGGCGTCGGCCTGGTTTCCGCCGACCTGAAAGAGGTGCGGCCCTTCGAGCTCCAAGCTCATCAATGCGCGCTCGGCGCGCTGCCGCTGATCGAGGCGATGGCGCGGGGCGAGCCCCTGCCGGCGCCCGGCACGGCCCTGCCGCTCGACCAGGTCCGCCTCACGGCCCCGCTGCCGCGGGCGCGCCGCAACATCTTCTGCGTAGGAAAGAATTACCACGCCCACGCGAAGGAGTTTGCGGGCAGCGGCTTCGACAGCAGCGCCAAGTCCGGCGGCGACATTCCAGCCCATCCGATCATCTTCACGAAGGTGCCTGAATGCGTGATCGGGCCCGGGGATGCCATCGTGATCCCCGCCGGCGTTTCCACGGCGATCGACTACGAGGCCGAGCTCGCGGTCGTCATCGGCAAGGGCGGCAAGGGCATCCGGGCCGCCGACGCCATGCAGCACGTGTGGGGCTACACCATCGTGAACGACGTGACGTCTCGCGACTGGCAGAGCCGCCACCAGCAGTGGGACATGGGCAAGTCGTTCGACACGTTCTGCCCGATGGGCCCGTGGCTCGTGAGCGCAGACGAATGCGACGGCACGCGCACGCAGGTGCGCTGCTGGGTCAATGGCGAGGAGCGGCAGAACGCGTCCACGACCGACCTGATCTTCGACATCCCCAAGCTGATCGAAACGCTTTCGGCCGGCATCACGCTCTACCCCGGTGACATCATCGCCACCGGCACCCCGGTAGGCGTGGGCATCGGATTCAGCCCGCCGAAATACCTCAAGGCCGGTGACGTCGTGCGCGTGGAGATCGACGGGATCGGTGCGCTGGAAAATCCGGTGCGCTGAGGCGCCCGGGATTGCGGTTCATCAATCGGGCCATCGCGGCCGGCTGTTAACCTCGATCGCATGACCCATCCATGCATTGCCGCGGCGATCCGGCGGCTCGTGTTGGCGGCCTTCGTTGCCGCCGCCTCGGCCGCCTTCGCGGCACCCCTGCAAGGCGGCGACCCGCTGCCCTCGATGCCGCTCAAGGACCAGCACGCGAAAAGCCTCCCGGTGCCCACCGACACACGGGTTATCTTCTTCGCGGCCGAGATGGCGTCCAGCAAGCTCATGTCCAAGGCACTCGAGGGCTTGCCGCCGACGGCCCTGAGGGACCACAAGGCGATCTACATCGCCGACATCAGCAGCATGCCGGGGCCGATCAGCAGCATCATCGCGATGCCGAAAATGCAGAAGCTTCCCTATGCCGTTGCCGTGGTGAAGGATGCCGGCGAGACATCCGTGCTGCCGCGCAAGGCCGGCGCCGTGACCGTCCTGAAGACGAATGGCGGAAAGATCAGCGCAGTCGACTATGCAACGACTGCGGAACAGATCACCGCCCTGCTGAAGTAGCCTCCCGCCCCGGGGCTAGACCACCAGCGGCGGCTCCTCCATCGCCTCGATCTGCTCTTCCAGCATCTGCACCTGGCCCTGCCAGTAGTCGCTCGAGCCGAACCACGGGAAGTTGATCGGGAAGATCGGGTCGTCCCAGCGGCGCGCGAGCCAGGCGCTGTAGTGGATCAGGCGCAGCGTGCGCAGCGGCTCGATCAACCCGAGCTCGTTGCGGTCGAACTCGCGCATCTGCTCGTAGCCGTCCACCAGTGCGCCGAGCTGCCGCTGGCGCTGCGAGCGATCGCCCGATAACAGCATCCACAGGTCCTGCACGGCCGGCCCGGTGCGGGCGTCGTCGAGGTCCACGAAGTGCGGTCCCTGGTCCGGCGTCCACAGGATGTTGCCGGGATGGCAATCGCCATGCAGCCGGATCATCCGGATGCCGCTGCCGGCCTGTCCTCCGACCGCCGTGTCCCCGATCAGGCGCAGCGCCTCGTTGCACCGTTTTTCCCAGGCCGACTGCACATCGAGCGGGATCATGTCGTGGCCCAGCAGCCAGTCGCGCGGCTCGGCGCCGAAGCTCTGCAAGTCGAGTGCGGGGCGGGTCTCGAACGGCTTGGCCGAACCGACGACGTGGATGCGCGCGAGGAAGCGGCCGATCCACTCCAGCACCTCGCCGTCGTCGAGCTCGGGCGCGCGGCCGCCGCGGCGCGGGCTCACGCTGAACGAAAAGCCGCCGTGCCGGTGGAGCGTGGCCCCGTTCAGGACCAGCGGTGCGACCGCGGGCACCTCGGCCGCGGCCAGTTCCGCCGAGAATGCATGCTCTTCCAGGATCTGCGCTTCGCTCCAGCGCCCGGGGCGGTAGAACTTGGCGACCACCGCCGCATGGCCCTCCACCGGATCTTCGAGGTACGCCTGGTAGACGCGGTTCTCGTAGGAGCTCAGCGCCATCAGCCGGCCGTCGCCGCGCAAGCCGACCGAGGCCAGCGCGTCCATGACGACATCGGGCGTGAGAATTTCATAAGGGTGCGACGACATGGCCCATTGTCGCTGCTGGGTCCTGGGGCTGCGCTCGTGCGTCGCCGAGCCGTTCGAACGGCAGCGCCTGCTTCACCAGCATGACGCTGCACGGCGCTTCCATGGCGACGCGGACCGGCACCGTTGCGACGAGCCGCTGGAACTTCAGGCCGTGCGTCGCGGCGCCCAGGATCATGAGTGTCACGCCATTGGCCTGCGCGTATCGCACCAGCGCGTTGGCGACATCGCCCGACTCCAGCACGTGGAACGAGATGGGATGGGTTTCGAGGTCCAGCCCTTGCGCCCACTGGCGCAGCCGGTCGAGCTGCCAGCGATGCACCTGCACCTCGCTCAGGCGCTCATCGGTCGCGTCCATGTCGCCGGCCGCGACCACCGTCACGCACGCAAGCCGGGCACCCGATCGGATCCCCAGAGAACGCGCGGTGGCCCGGCGCAGCGAGAACAGCGTCGCGTCGCTGGCGTCTTTCCACGGCACCGCCACCATCACGATCGGCGCCTGGTCGATCTGCGCGCTGGGCAACGGGCTTGGCTGGTAGTGCAGGCCGGCCGCCTTGAGCCAGCGCTTGAAGTGCACCGTCCACGAGGTGCGGTGCGTGCGCAAGCCGCGCTCGCCCACGTGCACCTGGTCGGGATTGGAGAGGTCGAACGCCAGCTGCGCCGCCGAACCGTAGCGCTGCTGCGCCTCCGGCTCGAGGCAACGCAGGATGACTTCCTGCAGCCAGTCGGGCGTGTGAGGCGCGAGCGCGCGCGGCGGCGGCGGGTCCATCCACAGCCGCTGGCGCAGGCCACCGCGCGTCTGCGGATCGCCGAACGGCAGTTCTCCCGTCGCCATCTCGTAGAGCATGACGCCGATCGCGAACACGTCGCTGCGCGGATCGCCGCGCACGCCGACCACCTGCTCGGGCGCGATCCAAGGCGGCGAGCCGACGGCGACCCGCATTTCCTCGGCGAGAAGGTCCGGGTAATGCGCGTGCCAGCTCAGGCCGAAATCCAGCAGCACCGCTCGACCGTCCGGGCGGATCATCACGTTGCCGGGCTTGAGGTCGAGGTGGACCGCGTCCTGCTGGTGCAGGCTGTGCGCGGCGGCCGCCATGGCGGCGCCGACGCGGGCGATTTCGTCCGGGGCCGGGCGGACACGGTCACGCACCGCCTGGTCCATCCTGTCCTGCAGCGGCCGGCCCTCGACGTATTCCATCACGAGGTAGGGAAGGCGCGTCAGGTCGCCTGCCGCGACGAAGCGCGGCACGTGGGGGCCGGACAGCACCTGCAGCATCTGGTGCTCGACTTCGAAGCTGACGATGGTTTCCGCGCCGTCACCGCCCGTCATGCGCGGCACCTTCATCGCCATCGGAAAGCCGGCGTCACGGCCCGGGTCGGCGTACTCGACCGCATAGATGTGCGCCATGCCGCCTGCGTGCAGGCACTCGCCCACGATGAAGCCATCGATCCCGGTGCCTGGCTCGAGCAGCTTCATGGCGCGGCTATCGTCCCAGCGCGAGCCGCACGGCGTTTGCGGCAGGCAGCCCCGCCGCGCGAATGGCGCTAGCGGCGGCCAGGTGGTCATAGGGGACGCGCACGAACGTGAGCGCCAGCGCCTGCGTGTCGAACATCGCGTACATCGCCTCGCTGCGGCCGTCGCGCGGCTGGCCGACCGAGCCCACCGTCGCCAGCCAGCGGCGATGGCGGGGAACAGGCACCGGCACACCGGCCGTCGGCTCGAACGCCATGGTCTTGCCGACGAGTCCCTGGAAGAAGAGCCGCTGCTCGTGCACGTGGCCACCGAACACATGGGTCGCGTCGCCGGCGAAATCCAGGCTGTCCGCGGCGCGTTGCGCGTCCTCGACATAGGTCCAGCGCTCGGGCTTGTTGGCGCTGGCATGCACCAGCAGCATGAAGTCGCGGGGGAGCGTGAGCGGGAGGCTCGCGAGGAATTCTCGCTGCGGCCCCGTGATCCTCGCGGCCGTCCATGCGGCGCCGGCGTGATCGGCGCGGTCGCTGTTCGCCACCGGCGCGAGCGCCGCATCGTCATGGTTGCCCCGGATGACCCACGCGCCCCGGTGCGCCATCTCCATCACGGTGTCCAGCACCGCGCCGGGTTCGCCGCCGTAGCCCACCAGGTCACCCAGAAAGGCGTACTGCGAAGCCGATCGCGCGCGCGCGTCCGCGAGGCAGGCTTGCAGCGCGTGCCGGTTGGCGTGCAGGTCGGACAGCAGGGCCAGTTTCATGGTCAGGAGTGTGGGAGGCTCCCTCATCATCCGCCCCGAAGCTGATCGCGAGCTTGCAGGCGCACAGCCGGCCGTTGACCGAGGTCAAGCGAGCGAGAGGATATGTCCGATGCGCGGGTCGCCCCGCCCGGCGAGCACCTGCGCATAGGCGTGCTCGCCTTCCCGCGGGCCGCTGTGGCGCTGCACCGTCAGCCATGGACGCGGCGGCTGCGCGACCCGGGCGCTGAAGGCCCGCCAGGCCTGGACCAGCCGACTGCCGAGTTCGGCCGCGCCCCAGTCCGCCTGGCGCTTCTTGACCTGCGCCGGCGCGAAAAAGAGGGTCGCGCGCGGTCCCGGCAGGTCCCGGGCGCCGCCCAGATGCTCCACATGTGTGCCGCCGATCGAGCAGCTGTACTTGAGGTTGGCGAAGCGCGTGTGGATGCGCCGGCGCAGGTCCGCATTGCCCGCGAAATCGATGTACACGCAGGCCGCGTCGGCGTCGACCTGTTCCAGCTCCTCGTACGCCAACACGCGGCTGTAGCAGCCCAGGCTCTCGCAGAACGCGCGGTTGGCCGAGGAGGTCAGGCCCACCACCTCGATGCCGGGCCGCTGCTTCAGCTGGAACGCGGTCCCGTAGGCCGTCTTGCTCGAAGCGCTGGACAAAAGGGCGGTGCCCGCGCCGAAGAACCCGTTGTCCGCGAGGAAGTCGTCGATCAGCCACGAGGTGACGAACAGTGGGCGCAGCAATGCCTGCGCGTCCTCGCTGTCGGCCGTATAGAAGGGATCCTCGTTGCAGCGCAGGTACTGGTTGTAGACGGCGTGGAGGGCGGCGCGGTGCGGCGCCGCGTCGCGAAAACCCGAGGGCGACAGCCGGTCCGGCTGCAGCACGGCTTCGTTCGCCATGGGCCAGTAACCGTAGAGGCGCTCGCCTACGGCGACGCCGGGGTGGAGCGACTGCACCACGGTGCCGAAGCCCCAGACCGGAACGATGCCCCAGCCGGCTTCGCCCGTCGGGTAAAACTGCCAGTAGTTCATCGCCTCGCCGAAGGCGGCGTAGGTGATGTTGTTGGAGGTGAGCGCGAAGGAATCCACGCGCACGCGGATGTGCCCCGGGGCGAGCGGCGCCGGCTCTTGCGTGGCGATTCGGGTGGTGCCCAGCTGGTCCTGGCGCACGAGAAGGGTGTGGATCGTCATGGACGCACCCTAAACGAAACGGCCCGCCTGTTCAACACAGGTGGGCCGCGTGGGTGACAGCGCTGCGGCGACTTACGCCAGCGCGATCTTCACGTCGATGTTGCCGCGGGTGGCGTTGGAGTACGGGCACACCTTGTGCGCGGCGTCGACCAGGGCCTGGGCGGCTTCGCGCTCCATGCCGGGCAGGCTGACGTTCATGCGCACGGCGATGCCGTAGGCATGGGCGACGGGGCCGAGGTCCACTTCGGCGTCGACCGACAGGTCGGCCGGGAGGGCGACCTTCATCTTGCCGGCGACGGCCTTCATCGCGCCGATGAAGCAGGCGGAATAGCCGGCGGCGAACAGCTGCTCGGGGTTGGTGCCGCTGCCGCCCATGCCGGGAGGCGAGAGCTTGATGTCCAGGCGGCCGTCATCGGTGCGCGAGGCGCCGTCGCGGCCGCCGGTGGTGTGCGCCTTGGCGGTGTAGAGGACTTTGTCGAGTTGGGACATGCGTGTTCCTTGAAGGTTGGCTTCGAAAACGAAGTGGATGGCGGAAAGGGAAAACGGGTCAGCCGGCCAGGCGTTCGCGCAGGCTGCGGATCTGGCGGGTGAGCTGCACCAGCTCGGGAATCGAGCACTCGCTGGCAGCGAGGATGCAGCCGGGGATCTTCTGGGCCCGGGCCTTGAGCTTGCGCCCGGCGGCGGTGAGGGAGATGTGTACCCGGCGCTCGTCCTGCACGTCGCGGATGCGCGCGATCAGGCCGGCGGCTTCCAGGCGCTTGAGCAGCGGCGTCAGGGTGCCGGAATCGAGGTACAGCCGCTCGCCGAGCTCGGACACCATCAGGCCATCGCGCTCCCACAGCGCCAGCATGGCGAGGTATTGCGGATAGGTCAGGCCGAGTTCGTCCAGCAGCGGCTTGTACAGCTTGGTCATGGCCAGCGACGCCGAATACAGCGCGAAGCACAGCTGGTTGTCCAGCAGCAGGGCCTGGTCGGGATCGATGTTCTTCGCCATGGCCAGAATTATAGTGTCAAATTCAATTGCGCGCAATATATTATCGGAAAGTCCGCGGCGGCGACGACCGCTGCCTAACGGCCGGTGAAGCGCGCCGGCCGCTTTTCGACGAAGGAGCGCACGCCTTCGGCAGCGTCGTCGCTGTTGGCCAGGCGCTGCTGCACGTCGATGAACTCGGCCATCGCTGCCAGCGGCCCCTGCTCCACCGCCTTCAGCGCATTGAGGCGCGTGGCCACCACCGCCAGCGGTGCCTGTTCGGCGATGCGCCGCGCGATGCGAAGCGCCTCTTCCAGTTCCTGGCCCACGGGCACGACCCGCTGGACGAAGTTCAGGCGCAGCGCTTCGCTGGCGCCGAACTCGTCGCCCGTGAGCAGGTGCAGCATCGCGTTGCCCAGCCCGGCGCGCTCGGCCATGCGCAGCGTGGCGCCGCCGGTGGCCATGATCCCGCGCTTGACCTCCAGCTGCGAGAACCGGCAGTCGTCAGCGGCCACGACGACGTCCGCCGCCAGCATCAGCTCGATGCCGAGTGTGAAGGTGATGCCCTTCACGGCCGCGATCATCGGCTTGCGCCGGCGACGGTAACCCGGCGTTCCGAGGTCCGTCGGTTCCACCATCCCCGGCAAAATCGCCTTCTCGCCGCGCCGCATCAGCGGCGCGATGGCGGGAAGGTCCAGGCCCGCGGTGAAATGCTTGCCGAAGGCGTGCAGCACGCCGACGCGCAGATCGTCATCGTCGTCGAGCACGGTATAGGCCTCGGCGAGCTCACGGAACATGCGCGGCGTGAAACCGTTGTACTTGGCGGGGCGGTTGATGCCGATCAGCAGCAACGGCCCGCGCCGCTCGGTCGTGATCGTGCCTTCCGGCGGCGGCGCGGCCTGGCCCATCACGAGAAGTGCAGGCCGGCGACGCGGATCCACGGCAGCAGCAGGCCGCCGCTGTCGATGCGCTCGCGGCTCACGGCGACGATTCGCCGCAGCATACTGGCCATGTTGCCGGAGACCATGGTCTCCGACAGCGCCGGGCCGACGGCGCCGTCCGTGATCCGGAAGCTGTTCTTGATCACGCCGGAAAAGTCGCCGTTGGCGGCCGGGTTGCCCATCGATAGCCGGCCCACCACGGCGCCGCGTTCGACGCCGGCGAGCAGCTGTTCGCGAGGCGTTTCGCCGGCCGCGATCTCCCAACCGGAAGGCGCGACCGGGACATGGGGCAGCCCGGTCTTGCGGCTGCCGTACAGGCCGGGCGTGAGCGTGCGCAATTCGCCCGCACGCACCACATCCACCGCCGGCGCCACGAAACCGTCGGCCGACACCGGCGCCACGCCGGGCGCGTCGAAGCGGCTGCGCAGCGTCAGCAGCGGGGAGGCGATGACCTTCCCCACGCTCTCCCTGTAGAGCGAACTGCCGGCGATCAGCTGCATGTCGCCGAGCTGCCCCTGCAGCCACGCCAGCAGCGATTCCACGGCGTTCGGTGTCAGGACCACGTCGCCCACGAACTTGCCGCCCAGCGGCTGGGTGTGGATCTGGCGCTCGGTCTCGCGCATCATCTCGCCGATGCCGAAGTGGCCGAACGCAGGGGCGCCGTCCAGGGCGTCCGTGTTGCCACCCGTGTAGTTGAACGAGCTCGATTGCTTGCCCTCGCGCGCGGTGCCAAACACCCCCATCCCGTACCACCCCAGGCTGCCGCCCAGGTCGCTGCCGCCCGTCGTGAGCGTGTGCCAGCGGTAAAGCGTGTGCTTGGCATCGGCCTCCTCGACGATCATCCTCGGCGTCTCGCGCTGCCTGAATTCGAGCAGCTCTCCCATCTTGGCCGCGAGCGTCTCCAGTTGCGCTTCCTGCGGGCCCTTGACGATGCGGGTGTGCTGCCCGGCCGACACCGCATTGGCCTCGTCCCGCGGGGCGGAGCCCGCGTCGCCGAACAGCCCCGCGATCCGCGCGCGCACCGCTTCCGGGTCGAGGTCGGCCACCTCGGTGCTGGCCATCCGGCCATCGACGATGCCCATCAGCGACAGCTTGCGCGAATCGGTGCTGCGCAGCAGGCTGGGCTCGTTGTGGTTGACGTTCAGCTCGTTGAGCTGGCTTTGCGCGGCGGTGACCTGCGCATGTTCGAAGCCCGCGGCGCGCATCAGCGCCAGGGCCTGCTCGGCGGTATCCGCCAGGTTCATCGCGGCTCCCATCATTCGCCTCCCAGGTGGGCACGCACCCGCAGCGCCGGGCCGCCCATGGAAACCACCATGGGCTGCTTCTTGCCGCAGTAACCCGCGCAGGTCCAGGACATGTCATCCGACACCGCGTCGGCGGATTGCAGGACCTTGATCGCCGAGCCCGAGAGCGTGGTGTCGCGGATTGCACGCCCGACCTTGCCGCCCTTGATCTCGTAGGCCAGCGGGATGCCGAACATGAACTCGGTGGTCGAGTCGGCTTGCCCGTTGGCCGTCTTCATCAGCAGGTAGCCATCCTCCACTTCAGAGATCATGTCGGCGAGCTTGCGCGTGCCCGGCAGGATCACAGTGTTGCGCATGCGCACCAGCGGCTCGTCGGTCGGCGCGTAGGCCCGGGCGCTGCCCGTCGGCGTGAGGCCCAGTCGCTGCGAGGTCTCGCGGCTGTTCATGAAATCGGTGAGCACGCCGTCCTTGATGAGCACGGCGTCGCGCGCGGGCGTGCCTTCGTCGTCCGCGTAGACGGGGATCATCGCTTCCTCGCCGTTGAAGGTGTGCGCCACGTCGACCATGGTGATCAGTTCGCTGGCGATGCGCTGGCCGACCAGGTCGCCGGTGACGGCGCCGCCGAGCACGATATCCGCCTCGCACGGATGGCCCATCGCCTCGTGCGCCAGGATGCCGGCAAGCTCGGGGGCCAGCACGATCGTGTGCTGGCCGCCGCGCGCGGACACCGCGTGGCGCTTGGCCTGCAGGTGGCCGTGCAACTGGTCCAGCCACGGCGCCAGCGCCTCGACGGATAGCTGAAGGTCCGCCAGGCTTCCCTTGGCGGAGATCGGCTCGTAGAGCTCGACCGGCGTTCCGCCGTCGCCGATGGCCGTGAAGGTGACGCCACAGGCGGCGCGCTGGATGCTGTTCAGCACCTCGCTGCCGGTGCTGGTGGCCACCCACTTGCTGTGGTGCTCATCCTGCAGAAGGATGCGCGCGGACACGAGGTCCGGGTAGCGTTGCCGGCACCACGCGTTGATGGCCGCCATGCGCTCGACGCATTCCTGCTGGCCGATCGCCGGACGGCCGCGGAAGACGTGCTCGCCGCGGTAGGTGCCGCCCGGCAGCGCCCGCGTGTCCTTGGACCCGAAGCGTGCCATGGCCGCGGCGTTGCGGCCCGCCTGCGCCTTCATGCGCTCCACGCTGGCCGGCGTGGTGTCGTTCGCCGAGGCGAACCCCCAGTAGCCGCCCTGGTAGATGCGCGCGCTGGCGCCGGCGTCGGTGGTCTGGGAGTTCAGGGTGAGGTTGCCGTCCACCATCATGAGGCGGCGCTTGCGCAGCTCGTGGCGGCGCGTTTCGGTGTAGTCCATCGTGGGGAGCTCCTCGAAATTTCAGGGCTCCATTAAAGCAGCTAAAGCAGCGAGTCCGCCTGCATCGTCCGGGTGTCCATGACGTCGTCCAGCACCCTGTCCAGCAACATCATGTCGCGGTAAACGCCAGCACCGAGTCCTTTTCCGTTTCCAGCAGGCGCCGGCGGCGGCGCTCCACGAGCCAGCCGAACGCGGTCAGCGCCATCGCGCCCGCCAGCAACCAGTTGCCATACGAGGGCGCCGCCGCGGCGCTGGGCGGGGCGGCCGCACTCGGCGAAGTCTGGTGGTCACGGTGCCCGATCACGTTGAACGCGGGCCGCGCGTGCTCAGTAGGCGTAAACGCCGCGCCCGGCCTTGCGGCCGAGGCGGCCCGCCGCGACCATCTCGCGCAGCAGCGGGCACGGGCGGTACTTGGAGTCGCCGTACTCGGCCAGGTACACCTCCATCACCGCCAGGCACACGTCCAGGCCGATCATGTCGGCCAGCGCCAGCGGGCCGATCGGCTGGTTGCAGCCGAGCTTCATGCCGGCATCGATGTCCTCGGCCGTGGCCAGCCCCTCGGCCAGCACGAAGAACGCCTCGTTGATCATCGGCACCAGGATGCGGTTGACCACGAAGCCGGGCGCATTCTTCACGGTGATCGGCGACTTGCCCAGCGCGAGCGCCAGTGCCTTCACGGCGTCGTGCGTGGCGTCGCTCGTCTGCAGGCCGCGGATGATTTCCACCAGCGCCATCATCGGCACCGGGTTGAAGAAGTGCATGCCGATGAAGGACTCGGGCCGCGACGTCGCGGCCGCCAGCTTGGTGATGGAGATTGACGAGGTGTTCGACGCCAGGATCGCGCCCGGCGCCAGCAGGGTATCGACCTGCTTGAGGATCTTCAGCTTGAGCTCGTAGTTCTCGGTCGCGGCCTCGACCACGATCTGCGCGGCCTTCAGGTCGTCGTAGTTCGTCGTGCCCTGGATGCGCGCGAGCGCCGCGTCCCGGTCGCTGGCGGCGAGCTTGTCCTTCTTGACCAGCCGCTCCAGGCTGCCGGCGACGGTGGCCAGTCCCTTTTTCACGGCCGCGTCGTTGATGTCCACCATCACGGCACGCAGCCCCGCGAGCGCGCAAGCCTGCGCGATGCCATTGCCCATCGTGCCCGCGCCGATGATGCCCACTGTTCGAATATCCATAGATCGCTCCAGATGACAGCCGGCAATGGTACAAGGTGCCTAATCACGCCCCTACTTTCGTTGTAAGGTTGCTGACTTCAATCAAGAGAGGTGTCCGCGCCATGGCGATCGATTTCGACTACGTGATCGTGGGCGGCGGCTCGGCGGGTTGCGTCCTGGCCGCGCGCCTGAGCGAAGACCCCGGAGTGAGGGTGGCGCTGCTCGAGGCCGGGCCACCGGACCGCAGCGTGTTGATCCAATGCCCCGCCGGTCTCGCTGTGCTGGCCAAGAACGGCCAGGCCAACTGGGCCCTCCAGACGGTGCCGCAGCCCGGGCTGAACGGGCGGCGTGGCTACCAGCCGTGCGGCAAGGTGCTGGGCGGGTCGAGCTCGGTGAACGCGATGATCTACGCGCGCGGCCATCGCTCGGACTACGACCACTGGGCCGCCCAGGGCAATCCCGGCTGGGGCTGGAGCGATGTGCTCCCTTACTTCAAGCGGGCCGAACACAACGAACGTGGGGCCGACGAGTTTCATGGCAGCGGCGGCCCGCTCAACGTGATGGACCTGCGCAGCCCCAACCGCTTCGGGCCGGTGTTCGTCCAGGCGGCGGTGGAGGCGGGCTATCCCCGCAACGACGATTTCAACGGCCCCCGCCAGGAGGGTGTGGGCCTGTACCAGGTGACGCACAAGAACGGCGAGCGCTTCAGCGCGGCCAAGGCCTACCTCGCGCCCGCCGTGAAACGGCCCAACCTGCAGGTGATGACGGACGCGCACACCACGCGCATCGTGATGGAAGGGCGGCGCGCCGTCGGTGTCGAATACCGGCAAGGTGGCGAGCGCAAGCATCTGAACGCCGCGCGCGAAGTGCTGCTCTCGGCCGGAGCCCTGAAGTCGCCGCAGCTGCTGATGCTCTCGGGCATCGGGCCGGCCGCGCATCTGCAAGCCAGCGGCATCCCCGTGCGGCATGACCTGCCCGGGGTCGGCGGCAACCTGCACGATCATGTGGACGTGGTGCAGGTGGTCGATGCGCCGCGGCTGAAGGACTTGTTCGGGCTGTCGCCGGCCGGTGTCGGCCGGATGCTGAAGGGCGCCTTCGAGTGGCGCAACCACCGCAGCGGGGTGCTCACCACCAATTTCGCCGAGGCCGGCGGCTTCATCAAGAGCGACCCGTCCGAGCCCGCGCCCGACCTGCAACTGCACTTCGTCGTCGGCAAGCTGGTGGACCATGGCCGCAAGACGGTGCTCGGTCACGGCTACTCCTGCCATGTGTGCGTGCTGCGGCCGGTCAGCCGTGGCAGCCTGCAACTCGCCGGCAGCGACCCCATGGCCGCGCCGCTGATCGACCCGAACTTCCTGGGCGAGGACGCCGATGCGCGCCTGCTGGTCAAGGGTTTCCGGATCATGCGCAACATCCTGGGCCAGCCGGCCCTGGCGGGCTACGGCGGGCGTGAGCTCGACGCTTCCGCATCGGCCCAGAGCGACGAGGAAATCGAGCAATTCGTGCGCGGCCACGCCGACACCATTTACCACCCGGTGGGCACCTGCCGCATGGGCAATGGGCCGGATGACGTGGTCGATGCGCAACTTCGCGTGCATGGGGTGGCGGGCCTGCGCGTGGTGGACGCGTCGATCATGCCGCGCATCGTCGGCGGCAACACCAACGCGCCGGTGATCATGATCGCCGAGAAGGCCGCCGACCTGATCAAGGCGGCCAGCCCCGATCGCGAGCGTGATGAACTTCACGCCGCGACGCCCGTGCCGGCCCCGGCGGCGCAGGTTAAGGAATCTTTAGGAATTACTTAGGCAATTCTTAGCGGCGCGAGCGGGCGCTCGTTTCTAGACTTCTCTCCCATGGTGGCCGCGCATGGTGCGCGGCGCCTCATCCGAAGAGAGAGCAACGAGCATGAAGATCGATCAGAAAGAAATGCAGCAGGTCGCGGCCGGCCCGGCGCCGCGCATGGATATGTACGGCGGCATCCACAAGGCCATCCGCGCCCTGATGGCCGACACCCTGCTGGCGATGGGCCGCATGGACGTGCAGGACGACCTCGACCTCGCGCAGGCCACCGAGCGCGTGCTCCAGCTGCTGGACTTCTGCGCCTCGCACCTGAAGCACGAGAACGAGTTCGTGCATGCCGCGATCGAGGCCCGCGCGCCCGGCGCCAGCGAGCGCGTCGCCCACGAGCACGAGGAACACGAGGCGCACATCGCGGCGCTCGGCTTGGCCGTGGCCTCGCTGCGCGCCTGCCCCGCCGCGCAACGCGCCGCCGCCGCGCAATCCCTGTACGGCGACCTGGCGCTGTTCATCGCCGACAACTTCCACCACATGCATGTGGAGGAAACCGCCCACAGCGCCGTGCTGTGGGCCCGCTACACGGACGCCGAGCTGGTGGAGATCCACGATCGCCTGGTCGCGTCCATCCCCCCGGCCGAGATGATGATGGTCGCGCGCTGGATGATTCCGTTCATGAACCCGGCCGAGCGCGTGGGCGTGCTGGCCGGGGTGCGCCAGAATGCGCCCGCGCCCGCGTTCCAGGCCATCCTGGACACGGTGCGGCCGCACATGAGCGAAAACGAATGGGCCAAGCTGGCGCGGGCGCTGGAACTGCCCGCCGCGCCCGGCCTGGTGGCCTAAGGCGTTTCGTCCAGCACGACCGGCCGCAGCACGACGAGGCGGAAGCGCCCGCGGCCGGTCTTCTCGATGCGCAGGTTCGGGCCGTGCTCGGCCAGGCGCCGGCGCAGCAGCACGAGCCGCGCCTCGAGGTTGTCGGTGACGTCGGGCAGGCGCAGCGAGGCGTCCAGCCGCAGTTCGCGGTTGGAGAACTCCGTGCGGCCGTGCTGCACGAAGTCTTTCAGCAGTTTCCAGAGGATCGCGCCGGCGACGCCCTTGATGAGGTAACTGTCGCCCAGGAACATGCTGTCGTTAGCGGCGAAGTGGCGCACGTGCAGCGGCGCGCCGGCGGCGGCCGGGGGTTGCGCGGCCGGAGCGGCGGCCTCGGGCGCTTCCGTGCTGGCCTGCATCAGGTCGATCGCCGCCCCCAGATGGCCGGCCATGGCCACCAGCATGTCTTCGTCCTCGAAGCCGAACTGCAGGTCGTTCGGGCTTTCGACGAACAGCACGCCCAGCAAGCGCCCCGCGGACAGCACCGGCACCGCCAGCTGGCTGTGCGGCTCGGCCAGGCCCGGGTAGGGAATTTCGGTGACTGCTTCGAGGTCGGGCACATTGGCCTCGAAGCTGCTGCGCATCGCCTGGCTGTAGAGGTAGGCATTGGTCATGTGGGTGATGCGCACCGGCGTCTTCTCGCGCGCCGCGACGCCGATCACACCCTGGCCCATGCCGACTTCGGAGCCCACGCCGGAAGTCGCGTAGCCGCAGCTCGCCACCGTGTAGAGGCGCTGCGCCGCGCTGTCGAGCATCAGCACCATCGCATGCTGCACGCCCATGAAATCCGACAGCGTGGCCAGCACCGAGTTCAATGCCTCGTCCAGCGATCCGCAGCGCGCGAGCCTTTCGCTGCACCGCCGCACGGCCGTGAGCATGCCGCTGCGCGGCGGCGGACCGGGCAGCGGCTCGCCTTCGAGCGCCTCGATCTGCTCGACCTCGTACACGTCGGAGCCGAGCAGGCGAAACACCCCTTGCATCCCGGTGTGCGACGCGATGCCCGCGAGCTGCGCCTTCATGCCTTCGAACAACGGGCCTTCCGTTTCCGTGCGCAGGTACCGGATGTGCAGCCGGTAGAAGGCGGCCGTCTGCGGGTGGATCACCAGCACCGTCGCGCGCGGGTTGGCCAGGATGTTCTGGCGTGTCTTGTTGAAGAACTGGAACGAGAGCGCGACATGCCGCTCGTCCACGTAATAGACCTGCGAGATGTAGGCGACATTGGGCATGCCGTCGGCCGCGCAGGTCGCCATTACTGCGGGGATCGCGCCCTCCAGGCACGGCCGGATGTCGCCGAGTTCGGTCGTGTTCACGCGCTGCTCCCGAACAGGCGCGTGCCGGCCTTGGGGCCGGGCGTCTGGTCGTAGGCCACCTCCGGCTCGAAGGTGATCGCCACCAGGTCTTCGAGCTTGTGGGCGAGCATGGCCCGGGTCAAGTGCGGCGCGAAGCCCACCTGCTGGATCTCGTGCTCCATCGACACGAGGTAGCGCGCCAGCACCGGCTCGTCCGCGGTGTCCGCGGTGCGCAGCACGGCGCGCCTGGCTTTCACCTGCACGGTCCGGTGGCTTGAGGGTTCGCTGAAGACGACGGCCACATAGCCCGTGGCCGCCACATCCTGCACGAGCTGGCGCGATTGCCGGCGCGAGACGAAGATGGTCACCTTGTGGCCGCCGTCCTCCACCTTGCTGCCCAGGGCACGCATGATGCTGGGCCGCATCGCCGCATCGCGCGAGCCGGCGATGACGGACACGCCGCGCGCCATCATGGCCAGCAGGTCGGGGGGAAGACCGGTCGCGGTCATGGGGGTCAGGCCCGGAAACGCTTGCGGGTGAGCGCCAGCGCCACCCAGAACGAGACGATCGCGTACGCGGCCAGCACCACCGCGCCGCGCAGGGGGTGCGCGGGCCACTGGTCCATGAACATGGGGCGCACCAGCTCGACCGCGTTGGTGAGCGGCAGCCAGTCGGACGCGGCGCGCAGCGGGCCCGGCAGCTGCTCGCGCGGAAAAAACACGCCGGAGAGGAACATCATCGGCGTCAGGAACAGCGTGAAGTAGTAGGTGAAGAAATCGTAACCCTGGGCCAGGGCGTTGAAGATCAGCGCGATGCAGGAGAAAGTGACGCCCGCGCCGAGCAACACCAGCCAGGCCGCCAACAGCTTGGGGCTGGCGCTGATGCCCAGCCCGAGCATCACGAACAAGATGGCCGTGACGGTGAAGATGGCCTTGAAGGCGGCCCACAGCATCTCGGCCAGCACGATGCTGTCCAGGCTGACCGGCGCGTTCATGATGCCGTCCCAGGTCTTCTGCACGTGCATGCGCGAGAACGCGGAGTAGAGCGCCTCGAAGGAGGCCGCGTTCATCGAGCTCATGCAGATCGACCCGCTCGCGAGGAAGAGGATGTACGGCACCGTGGTGCCGCCCAGCTGGACCTGCCCGACCAGCGCGCCCATGCCGTAGCCGAACGCGACCAGCCACATCAGCGGCTCGGCGATGTTGCCCACCAGGCTGGGAATGGCCAGCTTGCGCCACACCAGCAGGTTGCGCAGGAACACCGGCCACCAGCGCAGGGACAGGTCGGGGAAGCGCAAGATGGATGGGTTCATTGCTAGCCCTCTTCGCGGATCTGCCGCCCGGTGAGCTTGAGGAACAGGTCCTCCAGGTTCGCCGGCCGGTGCAAGGTGCGAAGCTTGCCATGTGCAGCGAGCGCGTCAAGCAGCGGCCTGGCGTCCTGCGTGTAGAAGAACACGGTCTCGCCGCTCACCTCCACCCGCGCGGCCAGTGATTTCAAGGGCGAGTCCACGAGTGCGAGCGCGCCGTTGCCGTAGGCCTCCACGACGTCGGCCTCCAGGTATTGGGCGATGAGGTCGCGCGGCCGGCCCTCGGCGATCTTGCGGCCGTGGTCCAGCACCAGCAGGCGCGAGCACAGGCGCTCGGCCTCGTCCATGAAGTGGGTCGTGAGCAGGATCGACTTGCCCTGCTGCAGCAGCAACTGCAGCCGCTCCCACATCAGGTGGCGGGCCTGCGGATCCAGGCCGGTGGTGGGTTCGTCCAGCATCAGCAGGCGCGGGTCGTTGACCAGCGCGCGGGCCAGGCTGAGGCGCCGACGCATGCCGCCCGACAGCTCGCCGGGCCGCGCATCGGCCTTGTGCGACAGCGCAGCGAACTCCAGCAGGCGGGGGATGCGCGCGCGGATCTGCGCGTCCTTCATGCCGAAGTAGCGGCCATAGACCAGCAGGTTCTCGGACAGGGTGAAGTCCGGGTCCAGCGTATCGAACTGGCTCACCACCCCCAGCTGCGCCTTGATCGCCAGCGCGTCCCTGGGCATCGACAGGCCCAGCGCATCGATCGACCCGTGATCCGGCACCGTGAGGCCCAGGCACATCCGGATGGTGGTGGTCTTGCCGGCGCCGTTCGGGCCGATCACGCCCAGGCACTCGCCCTTGGCGATCTTGAAGGAGAGGTCCTTGACCACCTCGGTGTCGCCATAGCGTTTGCACAGTCCGCGCGCCTCGAACAGATGCTCCGTCATGTCTTTATTGTGTCGCACGCCCCCCGGGGCCATGTCGGTAGCCTAGAATTTTCGTTTTCTACTACCGGTGCCCGATGTGTCCAACCGCCTGGCCGTGACGCCGCAATACCTGCTGCCCAAGCGGTTGATCACCGTGCTGGCGGGCATGGGCGCCAACTGGCGGGCCGGCGCGCTCACCCACGCCGTCATCCGCAAGTTCGTCGCCAAGTATGGCGTCGACATGGCCGAAGCCGCGGACCCGCGCATCGAGAGCTACGCGACCTTCAACGAGTTCTTCACGCGCCCGCTGCGCGAGGGCCTGCGGCCCATCGCCGACGCGGCGTTCGTGTGCCCGGTGGACGCGGCGATCAGCCAGTTCGGCCCGATCGAGCACGACCAGATCTTCCAGGCCAAGGGCCACAGCTATTCCACCCGGGCCCTGGTGGGCGGTGACCAGGCCCTGGCGCACCAGTTCGACCATGGGCATTTCGCGACGCTGTACCTGGCGCCCAGGGATTACCACCGCATCCACATGCCCTGCGAGGGGCGCCTCACGCGGATGATCTACATCCCGGGCGACCTGTTCTCCGTCAACCCGCTCACGGCGCGGCACGTGCCCAGCCTGTTCGCGCGCAACGAGCGGGTCGTTTGCGTGTTCGACACGGCACACGGCCCGTTCGTCAACGTGCTGGTCGGTGCCACCATCGTGGGCAGCGTCGCGACGGTGTGGCACGGCGTGGTGAATCCGCCGCGCACGCGCGACATCCGCGAGTGGCGCTACGACAACGACAACATCGTCCTGCGCCAGGGCGCGGAGATGGGCCGCTTCCTGCTGGGCTCCACCGTGGTCATGCTCTTCCCGAAGAACGTGCTGACGTTCATGCCGGACTGGGCGCCCTCGCGCTCCGTGCGGCTGGGCGAGGCGATGGCGACGGCGGTTTAGGAGCCTGGGCGGCCAGAAGGAAAGTGCGCGCTGGTCCAGGCCGCCGGGCAGCCAACTCCGCGAATGTCCCCCGGCGCGGGCACGCCCGCTTCCTCCGCCTTTATTTCGCTGCGTTGGCCACCCGACGCCCTTGACCCGGGGTGCGCGCTCGAACGCCCATGGAGACTGCAGACCGGGCCGGTGGGGCGCTCTGCGCAGCGAAATAAAGGCGGAGGTAGCCCGCAAGGGCGACGGGGGACATTCGCGGAGCAGAGTGCCACGCCGGCCCGGTCCCGCCAGGGCTGCCTGCAGCATTTCTGCCGCCCAGCCTCCACGGCGGGCTCAGGCCCCGACGCGGCGACTCAGCCCAGGAGCGTTTCCGCCGGGACGTACGGATAGCCCAGGTCCTGGGCGACGGCTTCGTAGGTCACTTTGCCCCCGCAGACGTTGAGGCCGCTGCGCAAGTGCACGTCGTCCCTCAGCGCCGCCTTCCAGCCCTTGTCGGCAAGCGCCAGGGCATGGCCGATGGTGGCGTTGTTCAGGGCGAAGGTCGAGGTGCGCGCCACCGCGCCCGGCATGTTGGCGACGCAGTAGTGCACCACACCGTCGACGACATAGACCGGTTCCGCGTGCGTGGTTGCGCGCGAAGTCTCGAAGCAGCCGCCCTGGTCGATCGCCACGTCCACCACCACCGCGCCCTTCTTCATGCGCGAGATGTGCGAACGGGTGACGAGCTTGGGTGCGGCGGCGCCGGGAACCAGCACGCCGCCGATCACCAGGTCCGCGTCCAGCACGGCTTCCTCGATGCTGTGCGCGGTGGAGTAGACCGTGCTGATGCGGTTGCCGAACACCAGGTCAAGCTGCCGCAAGCGGTCCACGTTCTTGTCCAGCACGGTCACGCGCGCCCCGACGCCGACGGCCATCTGCAGCGCATTCGTGCCCACCACGCCGGCGCCGATCACGGCCACATGGCCGGGCGCCACGCCGGGCACGCCGCCGAGCAGCAGGCCGCGGCCGCCGTGGGCGATCTCGAGGTAATGCGCGCCCGCCTGGACCGACATCCGGCCCGCCACTTCGCTCATGGGCGCGAGCAAGGGCAGCCCGCCGCCGGGGCCGGTGATGGTCTCGTAGGCGATGCAGACGGCGCCGGATTTCACCAGGGCCTGGGTCTGCCGAGGATCGGGCGCGAGGTGCAGGTAGGTGTAGAGGATCTGGCCGGGCCGCAGCATCTCGCACTCGGCGGGCTGGGGTTCCTTGACCTTCACGACCATGTCGGCGCGGGAGAAGATGTCGCTCGCGGCAGCGGCGAGCTGCGCGCCCGCGGCTTGGTACTGGGCGTCCGTGAGGTCGATGGCCGCGCCGGCGCCGGACTGCACCAGCACCTGGTGGCCATGGGCCGTGAGCTCCCTGACGCTCGCCGGCGTCAGGCCGACGCGGTATTCGTGGTTCTTGATTTCCTTTGGTACGCCGATGAGCATGGCGGTCTCCTGTGGGTGGATCCGCCGATTTTCCGGACATCGAGGGAATTAAGCCAACTGTTTTAATGAGTTGACATTAATATTAGTCTCGCTACTGGAACGCGACCTCGTCGAAACTCCGAAGCTTGCGGCTATGCAGTCGCTGGCTGCCCTCCGAGCGCAGGATCTCGATCGCGCGCATGCCGATGCGCAAATGCTGGTCCACACGCTCGCGGTAGAAGCGGTTGGCCATGCCGGGAAGCTTGATCTCGCCGTGCAGCGGCTTGTCGCTCACGCACAGCAGCGTGCCGTAGGGAACGCGGAAGCGGAACCCGTTGGCCGCGATGGTCGCGCTTTCCATGTCCAGCGCGACGGCCCGGCTCTGGCTGAAGCGGCGCTGCGGCACGTTGCCGGGCAGCAGCTCCCAGTTGCGGTTGTCGGTCGAGGCCACCGTGCCGGTGCGCATGATGCGCTTGAGGTCGGCGCCGTTGAATCCCGTCACGTCCGCCACGGCCTTTTCCAGCGCGAGCTGGATTTCGGCCAGCGCGGGGATCGGCACCCACAGCGGCAGTTCCTCGTCCAGCACGTGGTCCTCGCGCACGTAGGCGTGGGCAAGGACGTAGTCGCCCAGCTGCTGGCTGTTGCGCAGGCCGGCGCAGTGGCCCAGCATCATCCATGCATGCGGGCGCAGGACCGCGACATGGTCGGTGATCGTCTTCGCGTTGGCGGGGCCCACGCCAATGTTGATCATCGTGATGCCGCCGTGGTTGGGGTGCGTCAGGTGATAAGCCGGCATCTGCGGCAGCCGGGGCGGCACGGCGCCGAGCGCATCGCCCGCCTCCCCGGGGAGGCCGGAACGCCGGGTGACCACGTTGCCGGGCTCGATGAAGGCCGTGTAATCGCTGTCCGGGTTCGCCATCTCCTCATGGCCCAGGCGGACGAATTCGTCGATGTAGAACTGGTAGTTCGTGAACAGCACGAAGTTCTGGAACCAGTCCGGCGCCGTGCCGGTGTAGTGGCGCAGCCGGTGCAGCGAATAATCCACGCGCGCGGCGGTGAAGAGCGACAGCGGCTGGGCGTCGCCGGGCCGCGCTTCCCAGGTGCCGTTGGCGATGCCGTCGTCCATGGCGCCAAGGTCCGGCAGGTCGAACGCGTCGCGCATCAGCAGCCGGCGCTCGGGGCTGAGAGAGCCTTCGATGTGGTCGTGCTCGGCAAAGGAAAAGTGGATGGGGATGGGCTGGGTGCTGGTGCCCACTTCCAGTTCGACTCCGTGGTTCTGCCGCAGGAGCCGGAATTGCTCCAGGTAATAGTTCCCATACAGGTCGGGCCGGGTCAGCGTGGTCTCGAAGCGGCCCGCGCCCGCCACGAAGCCGTATGACAAGCCCGAGTTCTCCAGCGCCGCCTGTCGCACCACGGTGTCGGTGTGGATGCGCACGAACGGGTAGCAGGCCCGCACATGGCCGGGCAGCGCCTCGCCCGCCACGAAACGCTGCATGGCGTCCCGGAGGTGGTCGATCTGCTGCGAGTAGATGGCGCGGACCTGGGCCAGCGCGCTTTCCGGATCGCTGTGGCGGGAAGGAGCGATGAACGGCGGCATATAGGGCATGGGCTTATTGTGCAACGCACGACGCGGGCCCGGCCGCACCTGCCGCGCGCGTGAGAAAGCGTCCTACAAGGTGTAACGAAACCACCTGACGTTACAAACGCGCCCCTTCGGCCACAGTGGGTTCCACACACGAAACGGTGGTTTTTGAATCCGCATCTACAGGAGTCGAGCGAATGAGAACAGCAACGATGGCCAGCAATCCCTTTGCGCTGATGACCGACCCCGGGTCGGTGCGCCAGACGATCGAGCAATCGGAATCGTTGAGGAGGTTGAGCCAACGGCAGTGCCATCCCCTGGACAAGGCCGTGATCCGCAGCGCCAGCGCCGAACTGGCAGCGTACGATGCGAAGATCGACCGCACCACCATCTACCTCCCGCCGGAGGAAGACAAGCCCTCCGCCGCGCTGGTCCGCTCGTTCCCCGAAACCGTCAATTGACCGGCAGGAGCCGCTAGCCCCCGCGGCCTTGGCCGCGCCCCCGCCCGCCTTCGTCGCCGCCCGGTGAGCGGTTGTCGTCGCGCTGCTCGCGCTCGGGCTTGCCGCGTCCGCGTTCGCGCGGTGCAGGCGGCACTTCCGGCGCCGGGACGACCTGGGGCTGCGCCTGCTGGCGCGAGCCGCGCTGCTGCTGTTGGCGCTGCACCTGCTCCTGGGCTGCCTGCTGCTGCCGCTGGACGCGCTCCTGCGCCTGTTGCTGCTGGCGTTCAGCCCGCTCCTGGGCCTGCTGTTGATGGCGCATCGCGTTGTCGCGTAGGGCCTGGTCGCGCTGCACGCCTTCCTGCTGCACTTGCTGGTCCCGCCGCGCACGGTCCTGCTCACGCTGGGCGCGCTCCTGCTCGCGCTGCACTTGCTGCTGGCGCCGCTGCTCGTCCTGCTGGCGCTGCACTTGCATCTGCTGGTCACGTTGTTCGCGCCGGGTTCGCTCCTGCTGCACTTGCTGGTCGCGGCGCGACCTCTCCAGCTCTCGCGCCGCGCGTTCCCGTTCACGCTGCGCCTGTTGCTGCTCCTGCACTTGCGGGCGCGGCACCGCGATCGGACGCTGGTCCTCTCCGTCGCGCCGCCTGGCGGTGGGGCCGGGCGCTTGCGACCGCGGTTGCACCGGCACGGCCGACAGCGTGGGCGGCGGCAACGCGCGGGTGCGCGATGGCCGCGATTCCACGATGCGACGGGGCTCCGGCATTGTCGGCTGGGTGGCGATCCGCACCCGGTCCAGCTCGCCGGCTTCCAATTGCCGCCAGTTGCGGTGCACGGGGCGGCCGCGGCTGAAATCATCCAGGCCCACGGCTGTCACCGCCGATGGCCGCCGCTGGTTGATGTAGATGTAGTTGTTGGTGACCTGGTTGTTGATCACGATGTAGCGGTTGACGCTGGTGACGTAACGCGGGCTCGTGCGGTAGTAAGGCCGCCAGGCCTCGCCGGGGGCCAGCGGGAACCAGCCGATGCCCGATCCCGAGCCGATCGACAGGCTGAAGCTGACGCCGCCGCTGCCGCCCACGAAGACCACCAGCGCCGGCGCGTACACGGGGCGGGGCCCGAGGCGGCCGGGCACCCACGCCCAGCGCGAACCGATCATCGCCCAGCGGCCGTAATGGAATGGCGCGAAGCCCCACGGCGCGTCGTCGATCCACGTCCAACCCCATGGCGCGATGAATTCCCAGTGGCCATAGCGGTACGGCGCCCAGTCCGTCACCGTGACGCGGGGGTACCAGACCGCGCCGTAGCTTGCGTCCTGCGACCAGCTGCCGTACGGGTCCAGTTGCTGGTAGCCGACCACGTCGCGCGGGACGTAGCGCGCGGCCATCGATTCGTCTTCCGCGCGGTTGCGGTCGGCGGCCCACAGGTCGAAGCCGTCCCGCGACAGGGAGGCCTGTACCGCGACGCGCTCGAGGTCTGTGCGGGCGAAAGTGACCACCTGGCCGCCCACCAGCTCCTGCCCCTTGCCGCCAGCGCCGTACACCAGCGCCGCGCCGCTGCGCACCGTCACGCGCGTCGTACCGCGGGAGGGATCGACGTCGATGCGGTAGTCGCCCGGGCGCGAGGCGCGAAACGCCAGCTGCGGTGTGTCGATCTCGAAATTCTCGCCGCGCGCGAGCTCGCGCACCCGCGCGTTGACGGTGCCCTCGTTCAGGCTGGCCTGCAGCACGTCGTCGTCCAGGTCGGTCAGGTCCAGGAAGGTCAGGCCGCCGATGTGCAGCACGGCCGATCCGAGGTGCAGCTCGGCCCGTGCGCCGCGATCGGTCCAGAGCCGGTCGCCCCGCGTGATCGGCCGGTTCAGCACGGCATCGGCCCATTCGGTTTCGCCGGCGGGGGCGAAGGCGACGGAACCGTCGATCAGGCTCAGGCTCGCGACGCGCGACGGCGGGTCGATATCCTGCTGGGCCCCCGCAGCGGCCGCGCCGAACGCGAGGACCAGCAGGGGCAGCCAGCGTGAAAGAGCCAAATGCAGGAAGTGTCGGGTGGTCATGGCGGTCTCCATGGAGCTAGAACGCGCCAGGGGCTTGCCCGGCTGCAAACGCCGCGTAAAGCGCGGCGAAGCTGCGTTGTTGACTGTAATGCGCTGTAAAGGCGGGTTCGTTGCGCCCGGTCAGCTCCAGGGGCCGGAGATGATGGGAATGCCGCGCTGCGGCTCCGGCAGCCGGGAGCGCCTGTCGTCGCGCAGGTCGGGCCGCTGCCGGGCGCGCTCGCGCTGCTGCTGTTCCCAGGCCTGATCCCGGCGCCACTGCTCACCCAGTGCCTGCTGCTGGCGGGCCCAGGCGGCGCGCTGGGCCTGTTCGCGCTCCTGCGCCTCGCGCCGCGCCTGCATCTCCTCGCGCTGTTCGCGCTGCTCCTGCAACGCCTGGGCTTCACGATCGGCCGCGCGCCGCGCCAGCTCGACCTGCCTGGCATGGGCCTCGCGGCGCAGTTGCTCATCGCGGCGCGCAACGGCTTCGCGCTTCAACTGTTCCGCACGCCGGGCCTGCTCGTCGCGCTGGGCCTGTTCCGCCCTCCTGGCGACTGCGACCTGCTCGCGGCGGGCTTGTTCGCGTTTCGCGACCTCCCGCTTTGCCAGCTCGGCCTGCCGCGCGACCTGCTCGCGCCGGGTTTGCTCGGCCCGCTTGGCCACCAGGTCCCGCCGGCTCTGCTCGGCACGCCGTGCCAGCTTCTCACGCCTGGCCTCGTCGGCCTTGGCTTGGTCGGCCCGTGCCGCTTCTGCCAGCTTCTGCTCGGCGCGCCGCGCCTGGGCGGCCGCCTTCGCTTGCTCCGACGCCGTCGCTGGCACCGTCGGCCCGGTCGGCGCAACGGCCATTTGCGCGGCCTTGACGGGCGGCACCGGCTTGGGCGCCACGGCGGCGAGCTTCAAGGGGTCCGGCTTCGCGGGTGCAGCGGCCTTGGCTGCCCTGACTGCCCTGGCCGGCTCGGTCGAGGGCGCCTGCTCTTGCGCTTGCGTCGGCACCCGTACCCGCGAAGTAGCGGCCGCCGGTGCCGCCGCGACCTGCACCTTCGGCGGCGCGGGCGGCGGGGTGCGCGTGGCGGGGGCGGGCTTGCGGTCGGCCGGGGCGCTGTGCTCCGGCCTCGGCGGCGGCGGGAGGACCTGGGCGTTGGCCAAGGTGTTGGCCGCAATCCGCAGCCACCCCGCGCGCATCGGCCGGCCGCGGTGAAGATCCTCAGCGGATATCGAGGTGAGGGCCTCGGGGTTGCGCTGATGGGCGTAGGCGGCGTTGGCCAGGACCCTCACGTTGCCGTTGACGTTGCTCATGTAGAGCGGGCTCGCCGGGTAGCCGGGCTGCCATGCCTCGCCCGGCGCGAGCGGGAACCAGGCCACGGCGGGCCGCCCGCCGCCCAGCGAGACGCTCCAGCCGAGGCCGCCGTTGCCGGCGCCGACGAAGGCGACGAGTGCGGGCGAGTACACGGGTTTGAGCGCGATGCGCCCGGGCACCCAGGCCCAGCGCGAGTCGATCATCGCCCAGCGGCCATAGTGGAAGGGCGCGAAGCCCCACGCGGCCGCATCGATCCACGTCCACCCCCAAGGCGAAATCCATTCCCAATGGCCGTTGCGGTAGGGCGCCCAGTTCGCCGCGAGCCCCTGCGGAAACCACACCGGCCCGTACGTCGCGTCCTGCATCCACTGGCCGTGCGCGTCGAGCTGCTGGTAGCCCACCACCTCGCGCGGCACGTAGCGGGCCGAGACCGATTGGTCCTCGCGCCGGTTGCGGTCGGCGGCCCAGCGGTCGAAGTTGTCCTGGGGCGGCGATTCCTGCGCGGCCATCTGGGACAGGTCGCGCGCTCGGAAGGTGATTTGCTGCCCGCCGCCCAGCGCCAGGACCTGGCCGTCCTCGCCGTAGACGGCGCCGGTGCCCGAATGGATGGTGACGCGCGTCGTGCCGGTCGAGGCATTCACGTCGATGCGATAGTCGCCGGGATAGGCGGCGCGGTAGGCCAGGTTGGGCGTGTCGATCTCGAAGTTCTCGCCTTCGGGCAGGCTGCGCACGCGGACATAGACGGTTCCCTGGGTGACGCTCAACTGCGCCGACCGGTCATCGAGCGCGAGGATTTCCAGATGGGTCTGGCCGTCCATCCGCACGGCCGACGAGCCGACCTGGACCTCGGCGCGCGAAGCCTTGTCGGTCCAGACGCGGTCGCCGCGCGTGAGCGGCCGGTTCAGCAGGGCATCGGTCCACTCGTTGTCGCCGGCGGGCGAAAAGACCGCGGCGCCCTCGAGGTGGTTCAGGCGGGCCACGCGGGCCGGCGGATCCGACTGCGCCAGGGCGCGCACACCCAGCAGCCCCAGGACCAGCAAAGGTAACAGGCGGACCAGAAAAATTTGAAACAGGCGCGCGGGGCTCATGAACGTCCTCTCCGAGTGAGTAGAACGCCCCAGCGCCTGAAAAGATCGCAAAGGCGAGGTAAAGCGCGGCCCTGCAGGGGGCGTTTTTTGTAATCCCGTGTAAAGCGGGCTGACCCTAGACCGAAGCGGCTTCGCGCATCGTGACAAATTCCTCGGCCGCGGTCGGGTGGATGCCGATCGTGTCGTCGAACACCGCCTTGGTTGCGCCCGCCTTCATCGCCACGGCGAAGCCTTGCACCACCTCGCCGGCATCGGGGCCCACCATGTGCAGGCCCACCACGCGGTCGCTGGCCGAGTCGACCACCAGCTTCATGAAGGTGCGCTCGCCGCGGCCGCTCAAGGTGTGCTTGAGCGCCTTGAATTCGCTGCGGAACACGCTGACCCTGCCGAACGCCTTGCGCGCCCCTTCCTCCGTGTGGCCGACCGTGGCGACATTGGGGTGCGTGAACACCGCCGTCGGAATGTAGTCATAGCTCACCCGGCGCTTCTTCTGGCCGAACAGGTGGTCCACGACGGCCATGGCCTCGCCCAGGGCGACCGGCGTCAGCTGCACCCGGGCCGTGACGTCGCCCAGCGCGTACACCGATGGCAGCGACGTACGGTAATGCGCATCGACCAGGACCGCTCCGTCCTTGCCTTGGGCGACGCCGGCCGCGTCCAGGCCGAGGCCGTTCACGTTAGGTCGGCGCCCGGTGGCGTACAGCACCACATCCGCCGCCGCCGTGCTGCCGTCGAGCAGCGTGACCTGCAGGCCATGCGCCATCTTGTGGATGGAGCGCACATCCATGCCGACGCGAAGGTCGATCCCGCCGCGGCGCATTTCACCCGCGATGAAATCCCGCACCTCGTGGTCGAAGCCGCGCAGGACCTGTGTGCCCCGGTAAAGCTGCGTGACCCGGGAGCCCAGGCCCTGGAAGATCGAAGCGAACTCGCAGGCGATGTAGCCGCCGCCCACCACCAGCAGCCGGGCCGGGAACGGGTCGAGGTCGAACATGCTGTCCGAGGTGACGACGTGCTCGCATCCGGGAAACGACGGCACGCTGGGCGTGCCGCCGGTCGCGATGAGCACATGGCGCGCCGTGAAATCCTTCTCGCCCGCCGCCGTGCGTACGCGGACCTTGTGGCTGTCCACGAGCGTCGCCCAGCCGCGCACGACTTCCACGCCGGGGGCATGCAGCAACTGCAGGTACACGGCGTTCAACCGGGTGATCTCCCTGGCCCGGTTCGCCTTCAGGCGCGGCCAGTCCAGGCGCGGCCGCCCGACGTCCCAGCCGAAGCCTGCCGCGTCCTGGAAGTCATCCGCGAAATGCGCCGCGTAGCTGTAGAGCTTCTTCGGGATGCAGCCGACGTTCACGCAGGTGCCGCCCAGCGCGGCAGCCTCGGCGAGCACCACGCGCGCACCGCGCTGGGCCGCCATGCGAGCGGCGCGCACGCCGCCGCTGCCGCCGCCGATGACGAAGAGGTCGCAGTCATGGGTCATGGGATAAACCTTTCAGGGCCGGAAGGCCGTGATCTCGTTTCGGATCCATTCGATGAACAACCGGGTGCGTGCCGGCAGCAGCCGGGCGTGCGGATACACCACGCTGATCGGTCGCGGCGGGCGCTCGAATCCTTCGAGCACGATCTTCAACCGCTTCTCGGCGATGAAGGGCGCCACCTGGTAGGAAAAGAACATCCCGAAGCCCGCCCCGTCGGCGCAGGCCTGGACCGCGGGCAGCACGTGGTTGAACTCCAGGTTGCCGGAGACTTTCAGTCGAAACGCGCGGCCGCCCTCCTGGAAATCGCCCCAGGTCGGCTTGCCCGCGATCATCTGGATGCAATTGGCCTTCTGCAGCTCGCGCGGGTGCCGGGGCACGACGTGCCGGCGCAGGTACGCCGGATTGGCGACCACCACGCGCCGGATGCGGCCCAGGGGCAGCGCGACGAGCGAGGAGTCCTCCAGCGCGCCGATGCGGATGCCCACGTCGATGCCTTCTTCCAGCAGGTTCACCACGCGATCGAGCAACACCACGGTGCAGCGCATCTTGTCGTACTGCTGCACGAAGCGCGTGACGGCGGGCGCGACCCACATCTGGCCGAACAGCACGGGCGCGGTGATCGTGAGGTGCCCGGCCGGCTCGCCGGCGCCCGCGCTGAGCGCCGCTTCCGATTCCTCCAGCGCCGCCAGCACGTGCCGGCAATTGTCGAGGTGCTGTCGTCCTTCTTCCGTGAGCGAGATGCGGCGCGTCGTCCGGTTGAACAGCCGCACGCGCAGCCCGGCCTCGTACGCAGCCAGCGAGCGCACGACCGCGGGCAGCGACGAGCCCGTCGCCCGCGCCGCGGCGGTGAGGCTGCCCTCGTCGGCGATCCGCACGAAGGTCTGCATGGCCTTGAACTTGTCCACGCCGCCATTAATCCACAAACCGCAAGAGTCCTGTGCAGGCCGGGGTATTTATTCAGAATTGCGCAGCAAACACAATGCGGGCTTCTTTTCCAGGAGACCCTTCATGACTTCCAGCAAGCCAACGCAACCCATCAGGCTCCACCGCATGGCCCTGTCGGGCCACGCCCATCGCGCGGAGCTGTTCCTGTCCCTGCTCGGGCTGCCGTACGAGGTGGTCGAGGTCGACCTGCGCGCCGGGGCGCACAAGCGCCCGGAGTTCCTTCGCATGAACTGCTTCGGCCAGGTGCCGGTGATCGAGGACGGCGACGTCATCCTGGGCGATTCGAACGCCATCCTCGTCTACCTCGAGGGTCGCTATGCGCCCGGGCAGTGGCTGCCGCGCGACCCGGTGGGCGCCGCCCAGGTCCAGCGCTGGCTTTCCGTGGCCGCCGGCCAGCTCGCCTTCGGCGCCGCGGCGGCGCGCGTGATCGTGTTGTTCAAGCGCCCCGATGACCCGTCGGCCGCGATTGCGAGGGCCAATGCATTGCTCCAAGTGATGGACTCGGAGCTCGCCGGCCGGCCGTTCCTCGCGGGGAAGGAACCCACCCTGGCCGACATCGCCAACTACACCTACACGGCGCACGCGCCCGAAGGCAACGTTTCTCTGGAACCCTATCCGAACGTTCGCGCGTGGCTCGCGCGCATCGAGGCACTGCCCGGCTTCGTCCCGATGATGAAGTCGCCGGTCGGCCTGGCCGCCTGAGCAAGGCCATGGCCGCGACCTTTCACGAAGGCGAAGTCGCCTTGCAGGAGCGTGCCGGCTCGCGCGCCAAACTGGCGGAGATCGGGCCGCGCGTGATCCGCGACCACATGCCCGACCAGCATCGGGAGTTCTTCGCGCAGTTGCCGTTCGTCGTTGTGGGAACCGTCGATCCGCAAGGCCAGCCCTGGGCATCGGTGCTGGCCGGCGAACCGGGGTTCGTGGCCTCGCCCGATCCGCGCCGGCTGCTGGTGCAGGCCCGGCCTCTCGCGCACGACCCGCTGGCCGCCAACCTTGCCGACGGCGTCCCCATCGGCCTGCTCGGCATCGAGCCGCACACGCGAAGGCGTAACCGCCTGAACGGGTGGGTGGCGATGCGGAATGAAGAGGGCTTCGAGCTGCAGGTCGGCCAGAGCTTCGGGAACTGCCCCAAGTACATCCAGGCGCGGCGGCCGCAGTTCACCGGCGCTCCGCCCGAGCCGCGGCCCGTCCAGGTGCTGGGCACGCTGGACGCCGCTGCGTGCGAACTGATCGCGCGCGCCGACACTTTCTTCATCGCCACGGCCCATCCGCAGGCAGGACGCGCAGACGCGCCGGCATTCGGCGTCGACGTGTCGCATCGCGGCGGCAAGCCGGGATTCGTGCGCGTGGACGGCAACGTGCTCACCGTGCCGGACTTCATCGGCAACGCGTTCTTCAACACCCTGGGCAACCTGGCGGTCAACCCGCGGTGCGGACTGCTGTTCATGGACTTCGACACGGCCGACCTGCTGCACGTGGCGGCGCGCGGTGAAATCGTCCACGATGGGCCCGAAGTCCAGGCGTTCCAGGGCGCGCAGCGCCTGATGCGCTTTCACGTCGTGTCGGCCCTGCGCCTGCCTGCGGCGCTGCCATTGCGCTGGGGCGAAGCCGAGCTGTCACCGGTCCTGGAGGCGACGGGCGCGTGGCGTTGACCCAGTCGGCGGGTGGGGCGCCGTCGTGGCCTATGATTTGCGGCCATGACGGTCCTGTCCCATAGCGCACAACGGCTGAGCCGCGCCGGCCGCGCGCCGCTGCGCTGGCTCACCGGCTGGGGCCGCATCGTCTTCTTCGGCGCCTCGGTGCTGGTGCTGGCGATGACGCCATCCAGTTACGGACGCGCGACGCGCGAGACGCTGATGGCGCACATCTACGTCGACACCGCCCCGATCCTGCCCTGGTTCACGACGCTGGCCGCGCTCCTCACGCTCGTCATCACGCGCATCGTCGTGGTCACGGCCCTGAGCTACGGCCTGTCGCAATACGCGCTGGAGATGGTGATCCGGGTCCTGGTGCTGGAACTCATCCCGCTCACAGCCGCCATGTTCGTCGCGCTGCGCTGCACCATCCCCAACGGCGCGGCGCTGGCCGAGATGCGGCGCATGGGGCGCTTCGACGAACTGGCGGCGCGCGGCATCGACCCGGTCGTGACGCTGGTGCTGCCCCGCGCCATGGCGGGTATTTTCGCCACCCTCACGCTCGCCGCGCTCAGCTGCGTGGTGGCGCTGGTGCTGGCTTACCTGGCCGTGTACGGCTGGACCGCGGCGGGACTCGCGGGCTACACGCGTGTCTTCGGCCACGTGTTCGACCCGTCCGTGGCGCTGATCTTCGCGCTCAAGACGCTGCTCTTCAGCTTCGCCGTGTCCATCATCCCCATGGCCTCGGGCCTGTACGACGTCGAGGGCGACGGTTCGCGCGAGAGCGCGGCGCTGCAGGGCCTGGTGCGCATGTTCGCCGTGCTGCTCCTGCTCGAGGCGGCGTCGCTGACGGGCAATTACTACTGATGGCGATGCAAGACAAACCCGACACCCCGGTGCGCAACTCCGAGCCCGCCGCGACGGCGCGGCCGGTGCGCAACCTGGAAATCAAGGCGGCCTTGCTGCTCCTGTTCACCGGCCTGCTGATTGCGGCGTCCGTGCTCTACCTGCTCTATGCACGCGGTGTGTTCCAGCCCACGCAGACTCTGGTTCTCATGGCCGAGGACTCCGAAGGCGTGGTCGTCGGCATGGACATGACGTTCTCGGGCTTCCCGATCGGGCGCGTGCGGCGGGTCGAACTGGCCGAAACCGGGCAGGTTCGCATCGTCATCGACGTGCCGAAGAAGGACGCGCACTGGCTGCGCACCTCCAGCATCTTCACGCTGGTGCGCGGGCTGGTGGGCGGCACCAACATCCGCGCCTATTCCGGCGTCCTCACCGACCCGCCCTTGCCCGACGGCGCCGTTCGCACGGCGCTGCGCGGCGATGCCACCGCGGAACTGCCGCGCGTGCTCGCATCGGCCAAGGAAGTCCTGGAGAACGTGGGCCGGATGACGGCGCAGGATGCCGGGCTGCGCGCGACCCTGGACAACCTGCAGGAGGTCACCGCGAGGCTCAAGGGGCCGCGCGGCGCGCTCGGCGTGATGTTCGGCAACGACGCGGACGCGCAAAAACTGGTCGCCGCGCTCGAGCGAACCAACGCGCTGCTGGCGCGCGTCGACAGCCTGGCGGCCAAGGCGGACACCCAGGTATTCGGGCCGGACGGCGTGATGAAGGAGGCGCGCGCCACCGTCGTGCAACTCAACGTGCTGCTGGGCGAAGCGCGCGAGAGCCTGAAGAAGGTCGATGCCGTGCTGGTCGAGGCCCAGGGCATCAGCGCCAACGTGCGAGGCGCCACCACGGACCTGGGAGCGCTGCGGGGCGACGTCGAGGCCAACCTGCAGAAGGTCGAAGGCATGATCAACGAGCTCAATCGCAAGTGGCCCTTCGCCCGCGACACCGAGGTCAAGCTGCCATGAGCAATGAGGCCCCCACGCTTGCGGTCGAAGCCGCTGCGCTGCCTCCCAAGGGGGCTGGTTCGCCTTGGGGCGGCCCGGCGGCGAACCGTCGCCTCACGGCAGCGTTGTTGATGGCCGCGACCGTGCTGGCCGGCTGCGGCAACAAGCCGCGCGCCCCGGATTGGCAGATGAACGCCCATGACGGGCTGGAACGCTACGTCAAGGCCTACCTGGGCGGCAAGGCGCGTGTCGAATCGTCCGAGTTCGAACGGGCCCGCGCCGAGCTGGCGAGCACCGGCCAGCCCGGACTGGTGGCCCGCGCGGAATTGACGCGCTGCGCCGTCCGCATCGCCAGCCTCGTCATGGAGCCCTGCGAAGGCTTCGACCGCCTGCGTGGCGACGCTCCCGCGGCCGAGCGCGCCTACGCCGATTACCTGGCCGGCCGCATTGCGCCGCCGGACGTGCCGCTGCTGCCGCCGCAGCACCGCGCGGCCGCGGCCGGACAGGCCGACGCGGCCGCCCTGCAGGCGATCGAAGACCCGTTGTCGCGGCTGGTGGCGGCGGGCGTGCTGTTGCGCACGGGCCGCGCCTCGCCGCAAGTGCTCGCCGTCGCGACGGACACCGCTTCGGCGCAGGGGTGGCGGCGGCCGCTGCTCGCCTGGCTGGGCGTGCAGGCGCAACGCGCGGAACAGGCGGGCGCGACGGACGAAGCGCGGCGGCTGCGCCGGCGCATGGCGCTGGCGGCCGGCGACGCGTGAGCACGACGCTGCTGAAGGTCGGCGAACTCGCCAGGCATACGGGCCTGACGGTGCGCACGCGCGGGCACCTCGACGCATGGGGCTGCTCACGAAATACCTCACGCCCGAGGAGGTGCGGCGCCTGCGTCCGGTGCCCGCGCGAAGCTGCAGCGTGCGCACGCCTGCAAGCCGCTGCTGCAGGCAGGCGCGGTGCTTTCGCCCGCCGCCCGGGCCTACCTCACCGAAAGCGCGCAGGGGCTTGACCCTCACGCCACGTGAGGGTCTAGAGTCGGCCCCATGAACTCGAACCCCGGCGCCTCGGCGCGCGCAGAACTGTTTCGCGACCGCAATTTCCTCTGGCTCATAGGCGGCGGCACGCTGTCGCTGCTGGGCGACCAGTTCACGCTGATCGCGCTGCCCTGGCTGGTGCTGACGATGACGGGCGACACCCTCGTGCTCGGCACCGTGCTGGCCCTGATCAGCGTGCCGCGGGCGTTGTTCATCCTGGTGGGCGGCGCGATCGTCGACCGCCATTCGCCCAAGAAAGTGCTGATGGTCACCAAGTACGTCAACACGCTGCTGCTGGGGCTGCTCGCCGGGCTCATCCTCGCGGACGCCCTGACGATGCCCATGGTGTACGCGCTGTCCCTGGGCATCGGCGTGTCCACCGCGTTCAGCATTCCTTCGGGCACGGCCATGATGCCCAACGTGGTGGCGCCGGCCCACCTGCCCGCGGCCAACAGCATGTTCCTCGGTCTGCGCCAACTGTCGATGTTCGTCGGGCCGCTGCTCGCCGGCCTGTTGATCGCGTTGTTCGGGGATGGCGCCGGCGGCTCGATGGCGAGTGCCAAGGGCATCGCGCTCGCGTTCGCGTTCGACGCCTTCAGTTTCGCGCTCTCGGCGTGGACGCTGGCCCAGGTGGCGTCACGTTGGACCGCGCCCACGGGCGGCGGCGTGCCCGCGGCTGTCTGGTCGTCCATCGCCGAAGGGCTGCGTCACGTCTGGCGCGACGCAGCACTGCGGACCTGCTTCATCTACTGGGCGGCGGTGGCGCTGCTCATCATGGGGCCGATCCACATCGCGCTGCCCGTGCTGGCCAGTACCCGGCCGGAGCTGGGCGCCGCGGCGTTCGGCATCATGGTCGGGGCGCACGGCGCCGGCACGCTGGCCGGAATGATCGTCTCGGGCATTCGCCCAGGCTTGCGGATCGGCAGCCTGGGAACGACGATCCTGGCATTCGACGCGGTGATCGGGCTGCTGTTCATCCCGCTGGGACAGATCGGCGCCGCCTGGCAGGGCGCGGGCCTCATGGTGGCCATCGGCCTGCTTGGCGGCTTCATGCACGTGGCGGTGTACACCTGGATCCAGCGGCGCGTGCCCCCGGCGCTGATGGGCCGGGCCATGAGCCTGTTCATGTTCATCTTCATGGGGCTCGCGCCGGTGTCGGCGGCCATCACGGGTTGGATCATGCGGGGCGTGACGCTGGGCCAGCTGTTCGCCGCGTGCGGCGGCGCGCTGGTGGTACTGGCAGCGCTGGCGTTCGGCACCTCGCAGATGCGCAACGTGACGGATGTCCGCCCGGTCGCGCGTTAGAGCCGGCCCGCCGCACGCTCGCGCCGCGTACGGAACGTGATCGAGTAGCGCAGCGTGAGGGTGGGTGCCACGCTGTGCTGCCAGGCCCACCGGGACGGGCCGCGCAGCAGGTAGATCGAGCGCGGCTCGACCACCAGCTTGATCACGCCGGCCTTCTTCGGCTCGCGCGGCGGATAGGGCCGCAGCCGCAGGACGGCCTCGTTCAGCAGCGACACGCCCACCACGTCCTCGAAGTCCGGCACGTCTCGGTGCCACCCGAGGGGCGTTCCTTCGCGGTACTCCGCGACCAGCACCTGCGCGAACGCGTCCGGCGCGATGCCCAGCCATTGAGCGACCTTGCGGCGCAGTGGCCAGAGCGACTCGGGGATGGGCGGCGCGGCGTTGAGCTGCTGCGCCTGGAAGTCATAGCTGCCCCCGAAACTGAGCACGCGCCGGCGCGCCGTGTAGCCGCGGTAATTCATTTCCTTGACCGGCATGGCCGCGACGATCTCGATGAGGGACTGTTCTTCGGCCGGCGAGAGAAAGTCGCCCTCGTACCGCATGCCGTCCGGCAGCGGCGGCAACGGTGCGGGGTCCGCGAACAGCCCGGCTTGCGTCCGGCTCATGGGGACTGGAGCAAGCGCCGCGCGTTGAGGTAGGTCGGCACCTCGATCCAGAGTCCCTCGACCAAGGCACGGTCCTCGCCGCGCCGGCGCGCGGCCTCGAACTCCGCCACCACCCTGCGGGCGTAGGCGATTTCCTGGGGGGTGGGCACCAGCGCCTCGTGGACCGGCCCGACATGGTCCGGCCGCACCACGGCCTTGGTCCGGTAACCCAGCCGCCGGGCCCGCCTGGCTTCCCGCCCCGCACCCTCGCCGTCGGAGAAGGTGTAGGGCGCGTCGACGGGCTCGATGGCGGCCGCCCGGCACTCGAGGATGAACCGGCTGCGCGCGTAGTCGAGTTCCACCGCCTCGCGGGAGCGCTCGGCGCACAGGTCGGCCGCCAGGTCCTCCGCGCCGAGCAGCGCGCAGCGCACGCGCGCGCTGGCACCCGCCATTTCGCGCACGTTCACCACGCCCAATGCGGTCTCGCAGATGGGCAGGATCTCGGTGGCCCCACGCTCGATGCCCAGCGCCGCTTCGTGCGTGGTGATCGTGACGTCGAGCGCGCGGATGTGGAAGGCGCCGGACGCCTTCGGGTAGGCGACGATGTCGGGACGCGCCTGCATCACGGCCTGCAGGTCGATATAGCCGACGCTTTCCAGTGTGTTGATGCGCACGCACACCAGGGCCCCGGTGTCGCGCCAGCGCGAGTAGAGCGAGGGAGCCAGCGCGCGCGCCTCCGCGCGATGCTGGGGCGGCGTGAAGTCCTCCAGGTCATGGATCAGGACGTCGGCGCCGCTTCGCGCCATGGCGTCGTGCATCGCTGCGTCGACACCCGCGCCGAACAGCCACGTGCGTCGCAGTTCGGGGCTGCGTTCAAGCCGTCGCGGGGCCAGCCGTGCGTGCGGCAGCGAGTGGAGCGGGGTCATGGGTGGACGGGGAGAGCCGGGCAACCATTGTGGGATGAATCACACGGAGGGTGGGGCGCGGGTTACAAATTGATGAGGCGTGCGTGCCCGCCGTCGATCCCGCCCAGAAAAAAAGCCCGGCACCTTCCGGTGCCGGGCTTTAGCGGTGAACCGCCTTGCCTTACGGCTTGCTGGCTGTCGGGAACGGCCAGGCAGCCTGGGGATTCAGCGTGGTCTGTGCCGCCGGCATGGCCGGGGCCGCAGGGGCCGCCTTGGCTACCGGTTTGGCAGCAGGTTTTTTCGCTGCTTTCTTGGCCGGCTTCTTGGCGGCCTTTTTCGCTGCCGGGCGCTTTTTGGCCGGGGCCTTCTTGGCTGCTGTCTTTTTCGCAGCCTTTTTCTTCGCAGGCGCCTTTTTCTTGGCAGCGGCCTTCTTCGCCGGAGCCTTCTTCGCCGTCGTCTTCTTCGCGGCCGGACGCTTCGCTGCGGCCTTCTTTGCCGGGGCCTTCTTAGCGGCCGATTTCTTTGCAGTTGCCATTTCTATCTCCTGTTCAAGTTGATCAACATCAACCAATGAAGCACTCCATGCTTGTTGGGTTGCATGAAGCGATTCGTGCGGTTGGGCCGAAGCCCAGCCACGCGAACACCGTAGCCCGCCCTGGCGCCTGGCTCTTGCGGCCGGTCGCCAAAGCGGACGATTCTCAAACTCGTCGTCCTCTATTCAATCCCAGGAAAGCGCGCCACCCGTCTGGTACTCGATCACGCGGGTCTCGAAGAAATTGCGCTCTTTCTTCAGGTCAATCATTTCGCTCATCCAGGGGAACGGGTTTTCCTCGTTCGGATAGAGCGCTTCCAGGCCGATCTGCGTGGCGCGGCGGTTCGCGATGTAGCGCAGGTAGCCCTTGAACATGGAGGCGTTGAGGCCCAGGACGCCACGCGGCATGGTGTCCTCGGCATAACGGTATTCGAGCTCGACGGCCTTCTGGAAAAGCGCCTTGATCTCCGCCTTGAACTCGGAAGTCCAGAGGTGGGGGTTCTCGAGCTTGAGCTGGTTGATCAGGTCGATGCCGAAGTTGCAGTGCATCGACTCGTCGCGCAGGATGTACTGGTACTGCTCGGCAGCACCGGTCATCTTGTTCTGCCGGCCCAGCGCCAGGATCTGCGTGAAGCCGACATAGAAGAACAGGCCTTCCATGAGGCAGGCGAAGACGATCAGGCTCTTGAGCAGCTTCTGGTCGTTCTCGGGCGTGCCGGTCTGGAAGTTCGGGTCCATGATCGCCGAGATGAACGGGAGCAGGAACTGGTCCTTGTCGCGGATGGACGGGATCTCGTTGTACGCGTTGAAGATCTCGGCCTCGTCCAGGCCGAGCGACTCGACGATGTACTGGTAGGCGTGCGTGTGGATCGCCTCCTCGAACGCCTGGCGCAGCAGGTACTGGCGGCACTCGGGCGCCGTGATGTGGCGGTAGGTGCCCAGCACGATGTTGTTGGCGGCCAGCGAATCGGCCGTCACGAAGAAGCCCAGGTTGCGCTTGATGATGCGGCGCTCGTCCTCGGAAAGCCCGTTCGGGTCCTTCCAGGTGGCGATGTCGCGCGTCATGTTCACTTCCTGCGGCATCCAGTGGTTGGAGCAGGCGGCCAGGTACTTTTCCCAGGCCCACTTGTACTTGAACGGCACCAGCTGGTTGACGTCCGTCTGGCCGTTGATGATGCGCTTGTCCGCTGCGTTGACGCGGCGATGGGCGGCGGGCTGCTCGGCGTGAGCACGCGTGGGAGCGGCGGTGTGGACCACCGGCGCGAGCGCGACATCGTCGAGTGCGCGAAGGGCCGGTTGCGAAATTTGGGGGATGTGACCCGCCTCGCGGAGAGAGTGACTCACCTCGCGGTTCGCGAAGGAACCGCTGTTCGGAGCTGGCGATGTGGGCTTGACTTCTTCGTCCCAGGTCAACATAAGTTTTCCAATGCTCGGATTATGTGAGCAGTGATGCGAATTGCAAAGTGTCCGTTCACATCACTGCCCGATTGTGTTGCTCAATTGCATCGCGATGTGTCGGAGAACACCGACAGAATTGCGCGATGCGTGTCTTCATTCGTGGTCACTGGCAGGCTTCGCAGCCGGGATCATCGATGGCGCAGAACTTGATGTCGGTCGCCGGGGCGGCCGCGTTCACGCTCTCCATCTGCGCTTTCGAGGACTCGAACTGCGCGAGCGCAGTGGCGGCGGCCTTCTCGAGTGCGCCCATGTTGCCGCTGGCCGTTCCTGACGACACCGCGTTCAGTCGGCCCGATTGCACCGTCGACTTCTCCGCGTGCGTCGCGCTCGTCGTGCGCAGGTAGTAGGTCGTCTTCAGGCCGCGCAGCCATGCCAGCTTGTAGGTGTCGTCCAGCTTCTTGCCCGAGGCGCCCGCCATATAGATATTGAGCGACTGGGCCTGGTCGATCCACTTCTGGCGGCGCGCCGCGGCTTCCACCAGCCAGTCCGGCTCGACTTCGAAGGCCGTCGCGTAGAGCGCCTTGACCTCCTGCGGCACCCGGTCGATCGGGCGCAGGGAGCCGTCGAAGTGCTTCAGGTCCATCACCATCACGTCGTCCCACAGGCCCAGGCGCTTCAGGTCGCGTACCAGGTAGTGGTTGATCACGGTGAACTCGCCCGACAGGTTGGACTTGACCGAGAGGTTGCCGAAACAGGGCTCGATCGACGCATCCACGCCGATGATGTTGGAGATGGTGGCCGTCGGCGCGATCGCCAGGCAATTGGAGTTGCGCATGCCGTCCGTGGCGATCTTCTTGCGCAGGGCGTCCCAGTCCAGGGTGGCCGAACGGTCCACTTCCACATAGCCGCCGCGCTGCTCGGCCAGCAGGTCCAGCGTGTCCAGCGGCAGGATGCCCTTGCTCCACAGGGAGCCCTTGTAGCTGGAGTACTTGCCCCGCTCCCTGGCCAGCTCGGTGGAGGCCCAGTAGGCGTGGTAGCAGACGGCTTCCATCGACTTGTCGGCGAACTCCACCGCTTCGGTCGAGGCGTAGGGGATGCGCAGTTCGTAGAGGGCGTCCTGGAAGCCCATGATGCCCAGGCCGACCGGGCGGTGGCGCATGTTGGAGTCGCGCGCCTTCTTGACGGCGTAATAGTTGATGTCGATCACGTTGTCGAGCATGCGCATCGCCGTCGTGATGGTCTTCTTGAGCTTCTCGTGGTCGACGGCGCCGTCCTTCAGGTGCTGCAGCAGGTTCACCGAACCCAGGTTGCAGACGGCCGTCTCGGTGTCGCTGGTGTTGAGCGTGATCTCGGTGCACAGGTTGGACGAGTGCACCACGCCCGCGTGCTGCTGGGGCGAGCGGACGTTGCAGGCGTCCTTGAAGGTGATCCAGGGGTGCCCCGTCTCGAACAGCATCGAGAGCATCTTGCGCCACATATCGGTGGCCTGCACCGTCTTGCTCGGCTTGATCTCGCCGCGCTTCGCCTTCTCTTCGTAGGCCACGTAGGCCTTCTCGAACTCGATGCCGAACTTGTCGTGCAGGTCGGGCACGTTCGACGGCGAGAACAGCGTCCACTCGCCTTTTTCCATCACCCGTCGCATGAACAGGTCGGGGATCCAGTTGGCCGTGTTCATGTCGTGGGTGCGGCGGCGGTCGTCGCCGGTGTTCTTGCGCAGTTCCAGGAACTCCTCGATGTCGAGGTGCCAGGACTCCAGGTAGGTGCAGACCGCGCCCTTGCGCTTGCCGCCCTGGTTGACGGCCACGGCCGTGTCGTTGACCACCTTCAGGAACGGCACGACGCCCTGGGACTCGCCGTTGGTGCCCTTGATATGGGAGCCCAGGGCGCGCACGCGCGTCCAGTCGTTGCCCAGGCCGCCGGCGAATTTGGACAGCAGGGCGTTTTCCTTGATGGACTCGTAGATGCCGTCCAGGTCGTCCGGCACCGTGGTGAGGTAGCACGACGACAGCTGCGAGCGCAGCGTGCCGCTGTTGAACAGGGTCGGCGTCGAGGACATGAAGTCGAAGCTCGACAACACCTCGTAGAACTCGATGGCGCGGGCTTCGCGGTCGATCTCGTTCAGGGCCAGGCCCATCGCCACGCGCATGAAGAAGGCCTGCGGCAGCTCGATGCGGGTCTTGCGCACGTGCAGGAAGTAGCGGTCGTACAGGGTCTGCAGGCCCAGGTAGTCGAACTTCAGGTCGCGCCCGGCCTTCAGGGCCGCGCCGAGCTTCTTCAGGTCGTACTGCAGGAGCTTCTCGTCCAGCAGCTCGTTGTCCACGCCCTTCTTGATGAAGCCGGGGAAGTAATCGGCGTAGCTGCCGGCCATTTCGGCGGGCGGCAGGTCGCGGCCGAGCACTTCCTTGAAGATGGTGTGCAGCAGCAGGCGGGCGGTGGCGTAGGTGTAGTCCGGGTCTTTCTCGATCAGCGTGCGCGCGGCCAGGATCGAGGCCTTGTAGACCTCGTCCATCGGGACGCCGTCGTACAGGTTGCGCATGGTCTCGGCCATGATCGGGTCGGGCTTGACGTCGGCGCCCAGGTCCTGGCAGGCCGACACGATCAGGCCCTTCAGGTGGTCCAGGTCCAGCGGGATGCGCTGGCCGCCATCGAGCACATGCAGCGTCGGCGTCGCCGGTGCTTCCTGCACGGTCTGCTTGGCGCGTTCCTGGGAGCGGCGCTCGCGGTACAGCACGTAGGCGCGGGCGATCTCGTGGTGCCCGCCGCGCATCAGGCCGAGCTCGACCTGGTCCTGCACGTCTTCTATATGGAAGGTGCCGCCGCCCGGGCGCGAACGCATCAGCGCGCGGATCACCGCCTGGGTCAGGCCGTCCACCGTTTCGCGCACGCTGGCCGACGCCGCGCCCTGCGTGCCGTGCACGGCCAGGAAGGCCTTCATCATGGCGATGGCGATCTTGTTGGGCTCGAAGGGCACCACGGCGCCGTTGCGGCGGATGATCTGGTAGTGGGCGAGGGGATTGGCGCCGCTGTCCGCGAACGCCTGGGGGATGTGCTGCGCGCCTGCGGCCGCAACATGGGGAACGGACGTGCTCGTCGCAATCTGCATGTGTTTTCCTCTGCTGGCTGTTTGTTCTTCAAAGGGGCCGGAGTGTACCGGGCTGCCCGACCGAGGCACTATATATGGGGCTTTATGGCTTTACAAGCACTATAGGTAGTGGTTTGCGAGAAGTGCCGGTGCATATCCCTGTGGATACCTTGTGCAGCGTTGGCCACGGTCGGGCAGGCGGGCGCGCCGGCCCTGCATCCGCTGTGCACAGCGGGCGGTTACGCGGGAAAGGATGCCGCCGGCCAGGCGAGGCTGGCGCGCAACAGGCGCCAGTCGAAGCCCGCGCCCGGATCGCGCTTGCGGCCCGGCGCGATGTGCTCGTGGCCGGCGATGTGGGCGACCGGGTAGCGCTGCGCAATGGCGGCGCACAGGCTCGCCAGCGCCTCGTACTGCTCCGGCTCGAACGGTTCGCCCTCCAGGCCTTCCAGCTCGATGCCCACGGAGTCGTCGTTGCACTCGCTGCGGCCGCGGTACTGCGAGGCGCCCGCGTGCCACGCTCGGTCGTCGCAGCCGACGAATTGCCACAGCTCGCCGTTGCGGCGGATGTAGAAGTGCGAGGACACCGCCAGCCCCTCGATGCTCTTGAAGTAGGGGTGCGCGTTCCAGTCCAGCGAATTCGTGAAAAGTTGTTGCACTGCTTCGCCGCCGTAGCGTCCCGGCGGCAGGCTGATCGAATGCACGACGATGAGGTCGACCTGCGCGCCCGGCGGACGGGCGCCGAAGTTGGGCGAGGCCAGGCGGCGCGCGAAGCGGTACCAGCCGCCCTGCCAGAGGCCGGGCGCCGAACCCATGGAAACGCTGGGCCGCTCCCGAGTTTCCTTGTCCCCCTCGGGGGGCGGACGCCGCCAGGCGGCCTGGGGGCTCTCAGGCCGCGTTGTCATTGGGTTCGTCGCCGTTGGGCGCGGCGATCGCCAGGCGCGCGATGCGGTAGCGGATCTGGCGCAGCGACAGGCCCAGCCGCTGCGCCGCGGCCGTGCGGTTGAACCCGCTCTCGTGCAGCGCCTTCACGAGGATTTCGCGCTCCTGCTGGTCCAGGTAGGCCTGCAGGTCGGCCGGCACCGCCGGGGCCGCGCGGGCGGGTTGTGCGGCAGACTGCGCCGGCTGCTGCGGCGCCGCGGCGGCGGGCAGCTGGGTCGGCGCGAAATCCACCTGCAGTTCTTCGCCGTCCGACAGCGCAACGGCGCGGTGCAGCAGGTTTTCCAGTTCGCGGACGTTGCCGCCCAGCGGGTGGGCGCAGAGTTGCTCGACGACCGTCGGGGACAAAACGGGCAGGGGCATGCCCGACTCCTGGGAGATGCGCGCCAGCAGGGCTTCGCACAGCGCCGGCAGGTCCTCGCGCCGCTCGCGCAGCGGCGGCACCAGGATCTCGATCACGTTGAGGCGGTAATAAAGGTCCTGCCGGAACCGGCCCGCGAGCACGTCCGCGGCGAGGTCCTTGTGCGTCGCGCTCACGACGCGCACGTCCACCGCATCCTCCTGGGTCGATCCCAGCGATCGCACCTGGCGCTCCTGGATCGCGCGCAGCAGCTTGGACTGCATGGCCAGGGGCAGGTCGCCGATCTCGTCGAGGAACAGCGTGCCTTCGCGCGCGGCCTGGAAATAGCCTTCGCGGTCCTGCGCGGCGCCGGTGTACGAGCCTTTTTTCGCGCCGAAGAACTCCGCCTCCAGCAACGATTCGGGAATGGCGCTGCAGTTGACGGCCACGAAAGGGCCCTCGGCGCGGTGGCTGCAGGCGTGGATCGCACGGGCCACCAGCTCCTTGCCGGTGCCGGACTCGCCGCGCACCAGCACCGGCGCCATGCTGCGCGCAACCTTCGCGATCCGTTCCTTGACGCTGCGCATGGGCTGCGAATCGCCCACCAGCCGCTGCAGCGAGGCCTGGCCGGCGGGGGCGCGATCCGCGCCGGCGGCCCCGCGTGGGGGGGCGGCAGCCGACCGCGCGCGCGCGGGGGTCGCCGTCTCCTGGATCGCCGAGGCCACCACGGCGCGGAACTGCTTCAGGTCCACCGGCTTGGTGAGGTAGTCGAAGGCGCCGGCCTTGAGCGCCTCGACGGCGTTCTCGGCCGATCCGTAGGCGGTCATGACGATGCAGCGCTCGCTGCGCTGCTGGGCCAGCATGCCGTGCAGCAGCTCCAGGCCCAGGCCGTCCGGCAGCCGCATGTCGGTGATGACGGCATCGAATTTCTTGGCCTGCAGCTGGTCCCAGGCCTCGGCCAGCGTCCCCGCGGCGTCGACCCGGTAGCCTTCGCGCAGCAGCGTGAGTTCGTACAGGGTTCGCAGGTCGGGTTCATCGTCGACGACCAGGACTTGGGCAGGCGCGGTGGCGGAGGACATCAGGCGGCTATTGTGTCAAATGATGCGGCCCCGGCAAGCGGGGCGCCGGCGGGCCGGAAACTCACGAAGAATTCGTTGCCTTCGCGCGCGTGGCCCGCGGCGCCGGCGGCGGCGCGCCGGTAACCGGTGATGGCGCCGTGGCGCTCGCAGAGTTCGCGGCAGATGTACAGGCCCAGGCCGCTGGAACGGCTCTCGGACGAGAAGAATGGCTCGAACAGGTGCCGCTGCACGGTCGGCTCCAGCGGCGCGCCGTCGCTCCAGACCCGCAGCCCGGCCTGCCCGGCGACGTGGTGGGTCGACACGCGGATCGAGTCGGGCCTGTCGCCCGCATAGCGCAGGGCGTTGTCGAGCAGGTTGACCAGGACGCGGCGCAGGTGGTCGGCGTCGAACGGCACCTGCGCCGCAGGGGCGCCCAGTGCCAGCTGCAGCCGCGCCCCGCTGCGCGATTGCGTCGCCCAGTCGCTGCACGCGGCGGCCACCGCGGCGTCCAGTTCGAGCGTGGGCGGCGCGCCCAGGCCCTGGTGCTGCACGCGCGAGATGTCGAGGATTTCGTCCACGATCTGCGCCAGCCGCTGCGCGTTCTTGCGCACCAGCGAACTGAGCTGCTGCAGCGCGGGCTCCCGCAGGTCCTCTTCCATCAGCGCATTCGCCTGCGCGATGGCGGCAAGGGGGTTGCGGATCTCGTGCGCCACCGCCGCCGACATCCGGCCCATGGCCGCGAGTTTCTCGGTGCGCAGCCGCGCTTCCATCTCGCGCAGGTCCTCCATGAACATGACGCACAGGCTCTGCGCGTGGTGTTCGCGCGAGGTGAGGCGGGTGCGAACGTGGATGCGCCGCGGGCTGGCGCCATCCTCTTCCAGCGCCACTTCCGCCCGATGCGCCGTCCGCTCGGCGAAGGTCCGCTGCGCCAGGGCCGCCATCGGCCGCCAGGCGGGACGCGCCGTCAGCTCGAAGGGGGCCTGTGCCAGCCCGCCCTCCAGACCCAGGAGGACGCGGGCCGCAGGGTTGGCCGTGTGCACGCGGCCCTTGGCATCGACCACCAGCACGCCGTCGGCCAGCGTCTCGATCACGAGCTGGTTGACCTGCGCCTGCATGCGCGCGGCCTGCCGCCCGTGGCGCGCCGCCTGCTCCTCGCGGGCCAGCCGCGCGGCCAGCTGGTTGGCAAGGAACGCCAGCGCGAAGTAGCCGATGCCCGTCAGGCCGGCCTGCAGGAAACGCGCCGCCGTCTCGGCGGGCACGTGCAGCGACAGCACCCATGCATCCGTGAGCAGCAGCAGCGCCACGGCGGCCGCCGTCCCCAAGGCAAGCAGCGCGGATCCCAGGACGGAGCCCATCAACACGGGCAGTGCGTAGAGCGGCGCGTAGTTGAGGCCTCCGGCCTGCAGGAACTGCAGTGTCGAAAACGCCAGCAGGTCCACCCCTATCGAGGAGACCCACTGCGGATCGAACCGGTCGCCCGGCGGCAGCGGCCGGGTGTAGATCCGCACCACCAGCGTGGCCACGAGATAGGTCAGGCACAGGCCGAGCAGCCAGCGGCTGACGTTCAGCGGCGGTGCGAGCATGAACAGCGCCGACAGCAACGCCAGCAGTACCAGCGCGAGGGCGACGCGCGCGCTCATGAAACCGCGCCACAGCCGTGCGAACGCGGAATCCGACGTCAGGTCGGGGTCGGCCGGGAAGCTGATATCCGAATGGGCCGCGGGCATGTCACTTTTCCTGCGCGCGCAGGCGATGGGCCGCGCAGCAGTACAGCTGGCCGTCGGGCCCGGGCAAGGCATCGGAGCGTGGCAGGTGGACCGAGCAAACCGGGCACTGGACCATGTCCTGGGGTGGGGCTTTCCCACCGGCCCTGCGCGGGCCGCCGGGAGGGGCGTCGGCGCCGCGGGCATTGCGCCAGTACCAGAGCACGGCCAGCACCACCACCAGGAGGATGAGATATTTCATGGCCGCCGCGTCACCCGCGCCGCCTAGCGCTTCAGCACCACTTCCAGCACGAAGCGCGAGCCGGCGTAGGCCAGCAGCAACAGCAGCGAGCCGGTGTAGAGCACGCGCACGGCCTTGCGGCCGCGCCAGCCGAAGCGCAGGCGGCCCAGCAGCAGGAAGGCGAACACCACCCAGGACAGGATCGAGAAGATCGTCTTGTGGTCCCAGCGGATGCCGCTGTGACCCTGGCCGTAGAGCTTCTCGCTGAAAAACAGGCCGGCAACCAGCGTCGCGGACAGCAGCACGAACCCCGCGTTGGCAAAGCGGAACGTCAGGCGCTCCAGTGTCAGCAGCGGCACGCCCGCATGCGGGTCGGCGGCGACGCGGATCTGGCGTTCGGCGCGCATCATCAGCCAGGCGTGGACCACGGCGGCGGCGAACAGGCCGTACGAGGCGATGCCCAGCGCCCAGTGCAGGGGCAGCCAGGGCGAGGCCGCGACGTGCAGCGGCGCGCCCGGAAACGCCAGGGCCAGCAGCACGGCGACGCTGCCGAGGCCGGCCAGGGCCCAACGGGCCTGCAGTTGCGGAAACATCTGCCGCTCGACCGCATAGACGGTCAGCACCAGCCACGCCGTCATCGATATCGCGGGGGCGAAGCCGAACCGGGGCGGGTCGCCCAGCAACCCCCAGGCGACCACGACGGCGTGCAGCAGCCATGCCAGCAGCAGGGCCATGCGTGCGGCGCGGTCAGACAGGCGGGCATGGCCGGCGGCGGGAAGGGCATACGCCGCGGCGGCCGCCAGCGTCAGCACCACGCTCGCGGGAGACGCACTGGCTAGAATCATGGGTCACAGTTTAAAGGCTGGTTGGGCGTTCAGCGTGCGGCGTTGGGCGACGCACGTCAAATGCGTGTCATTCACGCCCAACGACCAACCCCCAACGCTCAACCTCCCATGGCTTCCACCCTCACAGACAAACTCTCGCGCCTGGCCAAGGAAATCCGCGGCCAGGCCCGCATCACCGAAGCCAACGTGCAGGACATGCTGCGCGAGGTGCGCATGGCCCTGCTCGAGGCCGACGTCGCCCTGCCGGTGGTGCGCGACTTCATCGCCCGCGTCAAGGAAAAGGCGCTGGGCCAGGAAGTGCTGGGCTCGCTCTCGCCCGGACAGGCCCTGGTGGGCATCGTCAACCGGGAACTGGCCGCCACGATGGGCCAGGGCGTCGCGGACATCAACCTGCAGGCGCAGCCGCCCGCGGTGATCCTGATGGCCGGCCTGCAGGGTGCCGGCAAGACCACGACCACTGCGAAGCTCGCCAAGCACCTGATCGAAAAGCGCAAGAAGAAAGTACTGACGGTCTCCGGTGACGTGTACCGCCCCGCGGCCATCGAGCAGCTCAAGACCGTGACCGCGCAGGCCGGCGCCGAATGGTTCCCCAGCTCGCCGGACCAGAAGCCGGTGGACATTGCGAAAGCGGCGCTCGATTTCGCCAAGCGCGGTTACTTCGACGTGCTGCTCGTGGACACGGCCGGCCGGCTGGCGATCGACGAGGCGCTGATGCGCGAGATCAAGGAGCTGCACGCGGCCCTGAACCCGGTCGAAACGCTGTTCGTCGTCGATGCGATGCAGGGGCAGGACGCGGTGAACACCGCCAAGGCATTCAAGGAGGCGCTGCCGCTCACCGGCATCATCCTGACCAAGATGGACGGCGACTCGCGCGGCGGCGCGGCGCTGTCGGTGCGCCAGGTGACCGGCGCGCCGATCAAGTTCGCCGGCATCTCCGAGAAGATCGACGGCCTGGAGGTGTTCGACGCGGAGCGGCACGCCGGGCGCATCCTGGGCATGGGCGACATCCTCGCGCTGGTCGAGCAGGTCACCGCCGGCGTCGACATGGAAGCGGCGCAGAAGCTCGCGGCCAAGGTCAAGAGCGGCAGCGGCTTCGACCTGAACGATTTCCTGGGGCAGATCCAGCAGATGAAGCAGATGGGGGGGCTGTCCAGCCTGATGGACAAGATGCCCGCCGCCATGCAGGCCAAGGCCGGCCAGGTGGACATGAACAAGGCCGAGAAGGACATCCGCCGCAAGGAAGGCATCATCCAGAGCATGACGCCGCTGGAGCGCCGCAAGCCCGAGCTGATCAAGGCCACACGCAAGCGCCGCATCGCCGCCGGCGCGGGCGTTCACGTCCAGGAAGTCAACCGCCTGCTCAACGAGTTCGAGCAGATGCAGGGGATGATGAAGAAGATGAAGGGCGGCGGCCTGATGAAGATGATGAAGCGAATGGGCGGCATGAAGGGCGGAATGCCTGGAATGCCGCGCTGAAAAGGATGTCATGCCGGACTTGATCCGGCATCCATCGTCGCGCGCCTGCGCGCCCTGGATTGCGGGTCAAGCCCGCAATGACAGCGATTCTTCCTCGATCACCACTTCCCCGCGCAGCGAATGCGAGTTCGCCTCGGTGACGCGCACGTCGATCATCTGCCCGACCAGCCGGGCCGGGCCCTTGAAATTCACCATCCGGTTGCACTCGGTGCGCCCCGCCAGTTCGGTGGCGTTCTTGCGCGACGGCCCCTCGACCAGGATGCGCTGCATCGTGCCGACGCGGGCCTCGCTGATGCGCCGCATGTTGCCTTCGATCACCGCCTGCAACTGTTGCAGGCGCTTGAGCTTCACCTCGTGCGGGGTCTCGTCGTGCAAAGTGGCGGCCGGGGTGCCGGGGCGCGGGCTGAAGATGAAGCTGAAGCTGTTGTCGTAGCCGACGTCGTCGATCAGCTTCATCATCTTCGCGAAGTCTTCGTCGGTCTCGCCCGGGAAGCCGACGATGAAGTCGCTGGACAGCGCCATGTCCGGGCGGATGGCGCGAAGCTTGCGCACGGTGCTTTTGTATTCCATCGCGGTGTACCCGCGCTTCATGGCCATCAGGATGCGGTCGCTGCCGTGCTGCACCGGCAGGTGCAGGTGGCTCACCAGCTTGGGCACCTTCGCGTACGCGTCGATGAGTCGCTGGGTGAATTCGTTCGGGTGGCTGGTGGTGTAGCGGATGCGTTCGATGCCGGGGATGTCGGCCACGTACTCGATCAGCAGCGCGAAGTCGGCGATCTCCGCCGAGTCGCCCATGCGGCCGCGGTACGCGTTGACGTTCTGGCCGAGCAGCGTCACTTCCTTCACGCCCTGGTCGGCCAGGCCGGCGACTTCCGCCAGCACGTCCTCGAACGGCCGGGAGACTTCCTCGCCGCGCGTGTAGGGCACGACACAGTAGCTGCAATACTTGGAGCAGCCTTCCATGATGCTCACGAAGGCCGTCGCACCGTCCACGCGGGCGGGCGGCAGGTTGTCGAACTTCTCGATCTCCGGGAAGCTGATGTCCACCTGCGGGCGGCGCTCGTTGGCACGTTGACGCAGGAGCTCGGGCAGGCGGTGCAGCGTCTGCGGGCCGAACACCACGTCCACGTAAGGCGCTCGCTCGATGATGGCCGCGCCCTCCTGGCTCGCCACGCATCCGCCGACGCCGATCAGCACGCCCTTTTGCTTGAGGTGCTTGACGCGCCCCAGGTCGCTGAACACCTTCTCCTGGGCCTTCTCGCGCACGGAGCAGGTGTTGAACAGGATCAAGTCGGCTTCCTCCACGTCCTGCGTCGGCTCGTAGCCTTCGGCGGCGTTCATGACGTCGGCCATCTTGTCCGAGTCGTACTCGTTCATCTGGCAACCGAAGGTCTTGATGAAGACTCTTTTCGTCATGGCGGCCCCCCGGCTCAGCGGCGCGCGCCGAAGATCAGGGCCAGCAGTTCGATGAAGCGCTTGTAGCCGTCGGCGCCGCTGCCTGTGCCGCCGAGCTTGGTGTACTCGGCCTCGGTCAGGATCCACACTTCGTGCACCAGCCCCGCGGCGTCGCGCTTGTAGACCACGGGCAGCGCCTTGCCGGCAAGGCCGCCCGACAGGACGATCATGTTGTTCAGGTCGCGGATGCGCGAGCCCGGCGAGAGCTGGTCGGGCTTGCCGTCCATGGTGACCTGGGGCGGCGCCGTGACGACCATCTTGCCCAGCACGACGTCTTTGGGCGCTTCGCGGCGGATGCCCTGGGCCGAAGCGAGCCCGGCCAGGAGCGCGAGGGCGATGAAAATGAATCGGCAGCGGTTCATGGTGATATCCAGAGGCTGTGCAAAAGACGAAGGCACTGTGCGGGACAGTGCCTTCGTTGTCAACGCCAGGCGTTGGGAATCTGGTGGCGCTTCACGGATTCGAACCGCGGACCTGTGGATTATGATTCCATCGCTCTAACCGACTGAGCTAAAGCGCCGAGAGCCCAAGATTATATCAAGGCCGCGAGCCGCCGGGCTCCCCTCGGCAATATCCCCAAGCCCCCATCACTGGTGCTTGAACTGCGCCTTGCGCTTGTTGACGAACGCGTCCATGCCTTCCTTCTGGTCGGTGGTGGCGAACAGCGCGTGGAAGATGCGGCGCTCGAACATCACGCCGTCGGACAGGCTGCTCTCGAAGGAACGGTTCACCGACTCCTTGGCCGCCATCACGGCGATCTGAGAGAACTCGCAGATCGTGAGCGCGGCGCCCAGCGCTTCGTCCATCAGCTTGTCCAGCGGGACGATGCGGCTCACGAGCCCCGCACGCTCGGCCTCTTCCGCATTCATCATGCGCGCCGTGAGCGCCATGTCCATCGCCTTGGACTTGCCCACCGCGCGCGGCAGCCGCTGCGTGCCGCCGGCGCCGGGGATGATGCCCAGCTTGATCTCCGGCTGGCCGAACTTCGCGTTGTCCGCGGCGATGATGAAGTCGCACATCATCGCGAGCTCGCAACCGCCGCCCAGCGCGAAGCCGCTCACGGCGGCGATCTCCGGCTTGCGGACGGAGCGGATCGTCTCCCAGTTGCGCGTGATGTAGTCGCCCTTGTACACGTCCGCGAAGCCATAGCTGGCCATCGCGCCGATGTCCGCGCCGGCCGCGAAGGCCTTCTCGCTGCCGGTGACGATCATGCAGCCGATGGCCTCGTCGGCGTCGAAAGCCCTGAGCGCGGCGCCGAGCTCGTCCATCAGCTCGTTGTTCAGCGCATTGAGCTGCTTGGGGCGGTTCAGCGTGACGATGCCGACCCTGCCGCCTTCGGTGCGAACCGCGATGTGTTCGTAGGCCATACGGGAATCTCCTTGTCTTGAATTTTTCGACTATACCGAAGGGCAAAATTAGCCGACCGATCGGTCGGCTAATGGTAGAGTAATGTCGAAAGACTGGCCTGCGCACCCGATACTGGAGTCCCCGATGACAGAAGAACCCGTCCTGTACGAAACCCGCGGCGCTGTTGCGCTCATCACGCTCAACAGGCCGCAGGCGCTCAACAGCTTCACGCGCGCCATGCACCAGGCGCTGTGGGCGGCGCTCGACAAGGTCGAGGCGGACACGGCGATCCGCGCCGTCGTCATCACCGGCGCGGGGCGAGGCTTCTGCGCCGGCGCCGACCTTGCGGAATTCGACTTCGAACCCGGCCCCGACCTGGTCAAGCGCGCCGACCCGGGCCCCGTCATCGAGCAGGCCTTCAACCCGACGGTGCGCAAGCTGCAGGCATTGCGCGTGCCCACAGTGGCCGCCGTCAATGGCGTTGCCGCCGGGGCAGGTGCGTCGCTCGCGATGACCTGCGACCTCGCGGTCGCGGCGTCCGGCGCGAGCTTCATCCAGGCCTTCAGCAAGATCGGGCTGATCCCCGACGCCGGCGGCACCTGGTTCCTCGTCAAGAAGCTCGGGCTGGCGCGGGCCATGGGCGCGGCGATGCTCGGCGACAAGTTGAGCGCGACGGACGCCAAGGAGTGGGGAATGATCTGGGACGTCGCGCCCGAGGGCGAGGATTGCGTCGAGGCCGCGATGAAGCTGGCGCAGCGCCTGGCCACCCTGCCCACCAAGGCTCTCGTGGCGACACGCCTCCTGCTTCGGGGGGCCGCGTCGCGCGACCTGGACGCGCAACTGGACGCCGAACGCGACATGCAATCGGCGCTGGGCAAGACACACGACTACATCGAAGGGGTGATGGCCTTCCGCGAAAAGCGCCCCGCGCAGTTCAAGGGCGAATGACGATGAACGACAGGGAGCTCGCCGCCCGCGTCGGCGAGGCGATGTATGCGGTGGACCGCGCCACGAGGGACTTCTTGGGCATCCAGCTCGTCAGTTGCGAGCCCGGGCGCGCCGTCATGCGCATGACCGTGCGCGAGGCCATGCTCAACGGCCACGACATTTGCCACGGCGGCCTCATTTTCACGCTGGCCGATTCCACTTTCGCGTACGCCTGCAACAGCCGCAACGTGAATACCGTGGCCGCCGGCTGCAGCATCGAGTTCCTGAAGTCCGGCAAGGCCGGCGACGTGCTGACGTGCGAAGGCGTGGAGCGGGTGCTGCAGGGCCGGCATGGCATCTACGACATGACAGTCACCAACCAGGACGGCGAAGTGGTCGCGGTGTTCCGCGGCAAGAGCACCCAGATCAAGGGTAACGTGATCCCGGAGTCCGCATGAAGAGTTTTCCGCTGGAGCCGATCGAGAAAGCCGGAACGGACGAGCTGAGGTCGCTGCAGTTGAAGCGCTTGCAGGCGACGCTGCGCCACGCCTACGACAACTCGCCGGCCTACCGCGCGAAGTTCGACGCGGCCGGCGTGGCGCCGGAAGATTGCCGCTCGCTGGCCGACCTCGCGCAGTTCCCGTTCACGACCAAGCACGACCTGCGCGGCCACTATCCCTTCGGCATGTTCGCCGTGCCGCGCGAGCAGTGCGTACGCATCCATGCGTCCAGCGGCACCACCGGCAAACCCACCGTGGTGGGCTACACCAGGAACGACATCGAGACCTGGGCGGGCGTGATGGCCCGCAGCATCCGCGCCGCGGGCGCGCGGCCGGGCGACCTGGTGCATGTGAGTTACGGCTACGGGCTCTTCACGGGGGGGCTCGGCGCGCACTACGGCGCCGAAAAGCTGGGCCTCACGGTGGTGCCGTTCGGCGGCGGCCAGACCGAGCGCCAGGTGCAGCTGATCAACGACTTCCGGCCCGACATCATCATGGTCACGCCCAGCTACATGCTGGCCATCGCCGACGAGTTCGAGCGCCAGGGGCTCGATCCCGCGCAGTCCAGCCTGCGGCTGGGCATCTTCGGCGCCGAACCCTGGACCAACGACATGCGCGTGGCGATCGAAAAGCGCATGGGCATGGACGCCGTGGACATCTATGGCCTGTCGGAAGTGATGGGGCCGGGTGTGGCGAACGAATGCGTCGAGACCAAGGACGGCCCGACGATCTGGGAGGACCATTTCTATCCCGAGATCATCGACCCGGAAACCGGCAAGGTGTTGCCCGACGGCGAGTTCGGCGAGCTGGTGTTCACCAGCCTGACCAAGGAGGCGCTGCCCATCATCCGCTACCGCACCCGCGACCTCACGCGCCTCCTGCCCGGCACGGCCCGCACCATGCGCCGCATGGAAAAGATCACGGGCCGCAGCGACGACATGATGATCCTGCGCGGGGTGAACGTGTTCCCCACGCAGATCGAGGAGCTGATCCTCAAGCGCGCCGAACTCGCGCCGCATTACCAGTGCATCCTCGGCCGTGACGGCCCGCTCGACACGCTGACGGTGGCGGTCGAGACCCGTCCCGGCATTTCGCCCGACAGCCTGGAGGCGCGCGGCGCCGCCAAGATGCTGGAGCACGAGATCAAGGTGTACGTGGGCACGTCGGTGCGCGTGGACCTGCGCGCCGAAGGCGGCGTGGAGCGCAGCCTGGGCAAGGCCAAGCGGGTGCTCGATCAGCGCAGTTGAGCGATCAGCGCTGTTCTATCCTGTCGGCCATGAGGTCGACGTAAGTCCCGTCGCCCATCGAGACGCGGATGCGCACCGGCAGGTACTGCAGGCTCGGAGCGACCCAGATCTCCGCGGTGATGTTGCCTCGCGGGTTGGTGATCCGCCGGGGCTTGAGGTGGAATGCGTCGATGGCGCCGAGTTCCGTCGACAGCAGCGTCTCCCGGCCCACGACGTCGTAAGTCCACAGGTCCACGCCGCCCGGGCGCGCCAGCCAGAAGCTCACGCTGCGCCCGACTTCCAGCGCCTCCTGCCCGGTGGCGAAGCGGTGACTCAGTTCGACGAACTGGCTGGCCGTGTCCTGCACGCCTTCCGGCCTGGGAACGCTGCGGCCGTCGTTGAGCACGACACTGGCCTCGCCCAACTTCGCCGTGCGCGGACCGCTTCGGCGCAACTCTTCGTAGACCCTCGGGAACAGGCCCTGCGGCGTCACCTCGCCCTGGCTGGTGAGCACCAGCGAGGCCAGCAGCGTCACATCGATGTCGATGCGCGTCTGGTAGCGCTCGCCCTCGCGCTGCCATTGCACGCGCGCGCTTCCATGCAGCTCGCCGCTGCGGAACTGGCCGCCCAGCCGGTAATTCAGCCGCGTGTCGGCCGGCCAACTGTCGAGCCCGGCCATCGCGGCGCCGGGTGCCGATGCCGCGGGCTCCGCGGGCGAAGCCGCACTGGCGGCCGGCTCCGGCGCCGGGGCGGCGGCGACCGCCGGCTCCTCGATCGCCGGCCGGGGCCGCTCGTCGGGCGCGGAAGCCGTCGCGGCCGGGGCGGGTTCCGGCTCCGACGCCGCTGGCTGTGGTTGCGGCGCAGCCGGCACGGGCCGGGTGGAGGCGACGACAGCCCGCTTCGCGCGCGCGGCGGCAGGGACGGGCGGCGCCACCGGCACGGCCGGCGGCGCCTGTTGCGAGAGCACGCGCGTGAACATGGGGGTGGCCAGCGGCTGCAGCAGGCTGCCTTGCCGCAGCTGGGCCGCGAGCCAATGGATCGCGAGAACATGGAGCAGCAGCACGGCTGCCAGCAGCGCCAGCAGCGGCCCGCGCGCGTGCTTCAGGCGTGCGCCGCCAGCCATGGCTGGGCCCGGGCGGCGTCGCGCAGCACCAGCCGCCATGTGGTGACGGCCGGCAGGCTCAGCTCCAGCCGCAGCAAGCGGCGGTCGCGAGCAGCCAGCACCGTGACCTTCTTGTGGTTGCCCGCGTAGAGCAGCAGGTCGTCCAGCTTGGTCAGCCGCCAGCCGATGCCGGCCACTTCGACGGCCAGCACTTCGTCGTTGGCCGCGATGCCCGCCTGTTCGGCGGCACCCCCGCGCAGCACCGTCTTGATCTGTATCCCGGCCGTTTCAGTGACGCGCAGCCCCAGGCGCTGCTGCAACTGCGCCGGCTCCTCCAGCACCACGATGCCGTGCGGCTGCAGCAGCTCCTCCAGCGGCAGCTCGCGCGTGCCGTGGATCCACGCCGCAATCTCGCGCGTGAAGGCGCGGCCGCCCAATTCCTTCAGCACCGCCGCGAAGTCCGCCTCGGCCATCGGTCCGGCCTTGCAGCGCAGCCACAGGGCGCGCATCACCTCGTCCAGCGTGGTGTGGCCTTCCGCCCGCAAGGTCAGGTCGAAGCACAGCGCCACCAGCGCGCCCTTCGTGTAGTAGCTCACCGTGGCGTTGGCGGTGTTCTCGTCCTGGCGGTAGTACTTCACCCACGCATCGAAGCTCGCCTGGGCCACGGGCTGCACTTCGCGCCCCGGCGTCTGCAGGACCTGGTTGATGGTCTTGTTCAGCAGCTTCAGGTAGGTGGCGTCGTCGATCAGGCCGCCGCGGCGCAGCAGCAGGTCGTCGTAGTAGCTCGTGAAGCCTTCGAAGAACCAGAGCAGCTGCGTGTAGTTCTCGCGCGTGTAGTCGTAGTGCGTGAACTCGGCCGGCCGCAGGTGCTTGACGTTCCAGGTGTGGAAATACTCGTGGCTGATGAGGCCGAGCAAGGTGACGTAGCCATCGGCCAGGCGCGTCTCGCCAAGGCGTGGAAGGTCGCGCCGCGACGCGATCAGCGCCGTCGAGCTGCGATGTTCCAGCCCGCCGTAGCCGTCGTCGATGCAATTGAGCAGGAACAGGTAATTCCGGTGCGGTGGCCGCTTGCGGTCGTGCCAGAAGCGGATCTCTGTCTCGCAGATCCTGTGCACGTCCGCCAGCAGGCGCGCGCTGTCGAACGATTCGCCCGCGCCGGCGACCACCAGGCGGTGCGGGACGCCGCCCGCCTTGAACTCGGCGCTCCAGAACGTGCCCATCTCTACCGGGCAATCCACCAGCTCGTCGTAGTCGGCCGCCAGGTAGGTGCCGAAGCCGCGCTTGCCCACCCGGTGCGGCGTGAGGCTGGTCGCGGCCTCCCAGTGCGCGATCGGCTTGCCGGCAACCAGCTCCAGCGAGTGCACGGACTGCTCCTGGCCATGGACCTTCAGGCACAGGCTGGTGCCGTTGAAGAAGCCGCGCCGGGTGTCGAGCCAGGCGGTGCGCACCGAGTTGTCGAAGGCATACACCTCGTAGGTGAGGACCAGGGGGCTGCTGGGCACGCACTCGACCTGCCAGGTGTGCTTGTCCAGCTGCTGCACGGCCACGTTGCGTCCGTCCTGCCGGGCCGAGAGGCGCTGCAGGTGCCTGGAGAATTCGCGCACCAGGTAGCTGCCCGGGATCCACACCGGCAGCGACACGGCCTGCTGTGCCGCAGGCTGCGCGATGCTGAGGGTGACGCGAAAGAGGTGGGCATGCAGGTCCGCGGCTTCGACCCGGTAATGCAGGCTCGCGCCGCGGGGAGGCGAGGCGGTCACTGCTTGACGGCGGCGAGGAGTTTTTCGACCTGCTGCGCGGGAATCGCCCCCGGGACGCGCGTGCCGTCGGCGAACAGCATCGTCGGTGTTCCTGAGATCTTGTGCTTGCGGCCGAATTCGACGTTGCGCGCCAAGGCGGTGGCGTCGCAGCTTGCCGCCGCCGGCAACGCATCGCGCACCATCCAGTCCTGCCAGGCTTTGGCCTTGTCCTTGGAACACCACAGGTTGCGCGACTTCTCGGTGGAGTCGGGCCCGAGGATCGGATAGAGGAACATGTACACGGTGACGTTGTCCACCTTCTGAAGGTCGCGCTCGAAGCGCTTGCAGTAGCCGCAGTTCGGATCCTCGAACAGGGCGATCTTGCGCTTGCCATTGCCGCGCACGATGGTGAAGGCGTCCTTCAGCGGAAGCGTGGAGAAGTCGATCGCCAGCAGCTTCTCCTGGCGCTCCTCGGTGAGGTTCTGCTGGCGCTTGGTGTCGATCAGCTGGCCGTGCAGCAGGTAGTTGCCGTCCGCGTCGGTGTAGTAGAGGTCGGTGCCCACCCGCACTTCGTACAGGCCGGCCATCGGCGTCTTGCCCACCTCGTCGATCTTGCCCATCTGCGGCAGCCGCTCCGCCAGGTTCTTGCGGATCGAGGCTTCGTCCGCGCGCGCGCCGGCCGCGAGGAGCCCGAGGGCAGCGAGGGCTGCCAGCGCAGCGGTCTTGGTCGGTTTCATTCTTGTTCCATCTCCAAATCGGTCGGGGACAGCGCAGACCTGCCTCGCAAATCCTGATCTGTCCCACCTGTTCCTTGGCTCAAAGGAGCCCCATCGCCTGGCGCGCCACCCAGTCCTTCAGCGGGCCGCTGCGGTCGAATCCGGTCATGCCCCAGTTGCGCAGGCTGGCCCAGGGTTCGGCCTGCGGCGCGAACAGCTGCTGCAGCCCGTCTGTCGCGGCACCCATCGCGAGCACATCGGCCTTGCGGGAGCGCTCGTACCTTCGCAGCAGCTTCGCGTCGCCGACGCCACGCCAGTATTCGCGTTCGTGCAGCGTTCGGGCCAATTCCTTCACATCCGCCAATCCCAGGTTCAGGCCCTGGCCGGCCAGCGGGTGTACCGTGTGCGCCGCATCGCCCGCCAGCACCCAGCCCGGTCCGCACCAACGGTCGGCTTGTGCCAGCTGAAGGGGCCAAGCCGCCCGTTCGCTCGCCAGCTTCGGCTGGCCCAGCACCCCATGGCTGGCGGCCCCCAGTTCGGCCTCGAACGCCGCGGCATCCAGCGCCAGCAGCCCGGGGGCGCGTTGCTCATGAACTGACCAGACAATCGCTACCGAGTTCCCTTCGGCCAGGGGCCCGGTGCCGCCGATGGGCAGGAAAGCCAGGATTTCGCCGTTCGAGAACCACTGCCGCGCCACGAACCCATGGGGTTTTTCACAGTGAATGCGTGCCGCAATGGCGCGTTGCGGGTAGGGCGTGACGCTGTACTGCACGCCGAAATCGGCCCGGGTGGTGCTGGCTTTTCCTTCGCAGACCGCGGTGAGCGGCGCGGGCAGGGGCGCCTCCAGCCAGTCGACGAGTGGCTGGTAGCGCAACGCATCGGCCAGCCGTTCCTGCAAGGCCTGGACATCGACGATCCATGCAAGCGCCGGCACGGCCTGCGCCTGCGCGCTGAACTGCAGCTCGCCGCCGTCGTCGCCATGCACGTGCATGGCCTGGACGGGCGTCGCATGTTGCTCGTCCGGCCACGCGCGCAGCATCTCGAGAAGATTCCGGGAAGCCGCGTTCAAGGCGTAGGCGCGCACGTCGCTGGTGGCGCCGCCGGCAAAGGGAGGCTGGCGGACGAGCCCGACACGGAGGCGGTCGCGCGCCAGCAACAGGGCCAACGTACGGCCGACGATCCCGGCGCCGCGGATACAGACATCTAGGGGTTGCGGCATGGGGGCATTGTAGGAGGCGGCACAATCGCGGCTGGCCCTAGCGGGCGCCAACCTCCATCGCCAACCCATGAGTTCCACGACCCCCGATGTCAGCGCGACGATTTCGCGCCTTTTCGTCTACCCGATCAAATCCTGCGCCGGCGTCGAACTGACCGAAGCCGTGCTGACCGAGACCGGCCTGGACCTGGACCGCGCCTGGATGGTGGTGGACGAGCACGGCGAATTCGTGTCCCAGCGCGAACTGCCGCGCATGGCGCTGGTGCGTCCGCAGCTCAAGCATTACGAAGTGGTGCTGCGCGCGCCGGGAATGCTCGCTTTGCACCTGAACATCGAGGGTGTGGAAGCGCCGGTGCGTGTCCGGGTGTGGGATGACGAGGTCGCCGCGTTCGACATGGGCGACGTTGCCGCCCAGTGGTTCAGCGATTTCCTGGGCGCGAAACTGCGGCTGGTGCGGTTCGATCCCGAGCACCGGCGCCTGTCCAGCATGAACTGGACGCAAGGCGTGGAGGCGCCGAACCAGTTCAGCGACGGCTTCCCCCTGTTGGTGGCGAGCGAGGCTTCCCTGCGCGAACTCAACCGCCGGCTCGCCGAAGCCGGCCACGCGCCGGTGGGCATGGAGCGCTTCCGCCCGAACATCGTTCTGTCGGGCGTCGAAGCCCACGACGAAGACCGGATGGACGTCATGCGCATCGCCGCCGGTGAAGAAGTGCAGCTGCGCCCGGTGAAGCCCTGTCCGCGCTGCCCGATCCCCAACATCGACCCGGCGACGGCGCAGAGCACGCCCGAGGTGGGCGACATGCTGCAGGGCTACCGCCGGAACGACATCGTGGACGGCGCAGTCACCTTCGGGATGAACCTCATCGTGCTCGAAGGCGCTGACCAGACCCTGCGCGTGGGGCAGGCCGTCACGGCGGACTGGCGCTTCGACTGACGGCGGCTTTCGCGGCCCCGGGCTGGGGCGGGATGTTCGGCGGCTCGCTTTCCGATTCGAACAGCGAAGAGTCGGAGCCCAGCGGCGCAGGCTCGGTGTTTTGGGGCTCGAGGAAGCGGATCGGCCGACGCGTGCGTGGCGACATGCCACTGAGCAGACCGTCCAGCGCCTCCGCGAGTTCGGGCGCCTCCGCCATGCGCTCGTCCAGCAGAACGGCGCCGATGTGGAACTGCAACGTGACGTCGGGCTTGAGCCCCTGGAGCGGCATCAGGCCGGCGGCGATCAGGCGCGCCGCGCGGTCGGTGACGGCGATGCGCGAAGTGACACCTTCGAGGATCAGGCCGAAGCGTGCCTCGCCGATGCGGCTGACGGTATCCACATCGCGCAGCAGGCGCCGCAGCTTGATCACGCTGCGCAGCAGGCTTTGCTCTGCCACCGCAGAGCCGTAGTAATCCTTGATGCGCGGGTAGTTCACCAGGTCGATGAACACGACGGCCGAATTCTTCTTGTCGCGCTTGTGGCGGGCAACCACCTGCCGCAACCGGTCGTGAAAGAGGTGCGGCGCCAGCAGGCCGGTCAGGGCGTCCTGGCTGGACAGGGCGAGTTCCCGGATCTGCGCGCCATGACGCTCGCGCGAGCGGATGTTCAATGCCACCAGCAGCAACGGGACTTCCAGCGCCATGGCCACCACGATCGCGTATTGCGTGCCGAACGAAACCGGCAGCCAGCCGAACAGGCGGACCAGCGCCATGCCCACGGCCAGGGTCAGGGGCATATAGGCGAGAAGCACCCAACCGCCCACCTCATCGCCGCGGCGCCATGCCGCGTACGCGATCGACACGTTGGTGAGCGTCGCGCCGGCCACGTAGATCGCCAACATCACCAGCCCGGGCGACTTGGGCAGCGATGGGAAGATCGCCGCCAGCGCAATGCCCGACAGGCCGGACCACAGGACCAGCTGGTCGGCGATGGGATGGCGCGCGGAAATTCCGATGAGGTTGCGCACGAACAGCAATGCCGCCGCGGCGGCGAGCAGGGCCAGGCACCCCTGGGGCGAGTCGCCGAGCGTGCCGAACCCCGGCCACAGCAGGTGGCCGGCGACGCCCGTGTAGCTCGTCACGCCGACCGCCGTGACGAGCGCGTACGCTGCGTACCAGGCATACACGCCGTCGCGGTACACGAAGGCCTGGGCGAGGCATGCCGCGATCAGGAGCATCAGCGCGCCGAACGTGAGGCCCAACCCCAGGTACTCGATCTGGACGCGCTGGTCGTAGGCGGATTCGGACAGGAACTGGATCGGGAAGTTGGCCGGCGTGAGATGGCGGATGCGGACATAGATGTCGCGCGCCTGGCCCGGTGGCAGGTCGAGGCGGAAATGCGGATAGCGCCCCGGTTCGGCCCAGGTCGCCACCGCAAGGGTGTCGCCGGCGGCTTGGCCGACCCACTGGCCCCGGGCATCCTGCTGGTACACCGTGACCGAGTCGAGCACCGGCATCGGGAAGACCAGCAGCCAGCCGTGTCGCTGGTCGCGGCCGCGCAGCACGCGGTAGTGGAGCCACAGCGCGCCTTGCTCGCCCAAGGAATGGATCTGGTCGGGCCGGGCCGGGCGGAATGCCGCGGTCCCGGCCTTGAGCACATGGTCGAGCGAGGCAGTGCCCCCGGCGTCCAGCCAGACCAGTGCGGTGTCCTGCGCCTCGACCATCTGCTGGGCGTCGTCCAGCACCACGCCCGGCTTGGCGGCGCCGCTGGCTTGCGGCGCCGCTGCCGCCATGGCCAGGCCCATGAACACCAGGAGTGCCGGCGCCTGCCGCCGGGCCGCCGAAAGGCTGCGACGGAGCCATCGCATACACTTTCCGCCTTGATTTTCTGGAACTGCCATGAGCTTGAAGTGCGGGATTGTAGGTTTGCCCAACGTGGGGAAATCCACCTTGTTCAACGCGTTGACCAAGGCCGGGATCGCTGCGGAAAACTACCCTTTCTGCACGATCGAGCCCAATGTGGGCATCGTGGAACTGCCTGACCCGCGGCTGGCGAAGCTGTCGGAAATCGTCAAACCTGAGCGCATCGTGCCAGCCATTGTCGAGTTTGTCGATATTGCCGGTCTGGTGGCCGGGGCGAGCAAGGGCGAGGGCCTGGGCAACCAGTTCCTGGCGCATATCCGCGAGACCGACGCTACCGTGAACGTGGTGCGTTGTTTCGACGACCCGAACGTCATCCATGTCGCCGGCAAGGTCGACCCGGTCTCGGACATCGAGGTGATCCAGACCGAGCTGTGCCTGGCGGACCTGGGCACCGTCGACAAGACGCTGCAGCGCTCGATCAAGGCCGCCAAATCCGGCAACGACAAGGAAGCCGCAAAGCTGGTGCAGGTGCTCACGAAAGTGCAGGCCGCGCTGAACGAGGGCCAGCCCGCGCGCAGCCTGAAGCTCACCGAAGAGGAGGGCGCCATCCTCAAGCCGCTTTGCCTGATCACCGCCAAACCCGCGATGTTCGTTGCCAACGTGCATGAGGACGGGTTCGAGAACAACCCCTACCTGGACAAGCTGCGCGAGTACGCCGCGAAGCAGGACGCGCCCGTGGTCGCGATCTGCGCCAAGATGGAAGCGGAGATGGCCGACATGAGCGATGAGGACAAGCAGATGTTCCTCGCCGAGATCGGGCAGGACGAGCCGGGCCTGAACCGCCTGATCCGCTCGGCCTTCACTCTGCTGGGCCTGCAGACCTATTTCACCGCCGGCGTCAAGGAAGTGCGGGCATGGACCATTCACGTCGGCGACACGGCGCCGCAGGCCGCGGGCGTGATCCACACCGACTTCGAGCGCGGCTTCATCCGCGCGCAGACCATCGCTTTCGACGACTTCATCGCCTACAAGGGCGAGCAGGGCGCCAAGGACGCGGGCAAGATGCGCAGCGAAGGCAAGGAGTACGTCGTCAAGGACGGCGACGTGCTGAACTTCCTGTTCAACGTGTGAAGCCGGGCAGCGCGCCCGGAAACACGTAGAGCAGCGCCGCCGTCATCGTGACGTAGCGCAGGAACTTGCCGATCAGCATGTAGCCCACGCAGGGCCAGAACGACATCTTGAGCCACCCGGCGACGGCGCACAGCGGGTCGCCGATGATCGGCAGCCATGCCAGCAGGCAGGCCTTGGGCCCGAGCCGCTCGAGCCATTCGATCGCCTTCACGTGCGATTTCGAATGATGGTACTTGTCCACCACCTGGTGCGCGCCGTAGCCCATCCACCAGTCCACCATGCCGCCCAGCGTATTGCCGGCCGTGGCCACGAAAACGGCCGGCCAGAACAGGTCGGGGTTGAGCTTGAGCAGGCCGAACAACGCGGGCTCGGAGCCGACCGGCAGCAGCGTGGCGGACACGAATGCCGCCAGGAACAACGTGCTCAATCCGTACTTCGGCAGGGCCAGCACCGCGAGCAGGGGATCGAGCCAGTCGTGCATTCGATGTGAGTTTGCGCGCCTGTTGCGCGGATTGAATTGATCGAGGTCAGTATAGGCAGTCGGGCGCCGTGAACTTGTAGGCGCGTACGCAGTTTTTTATTTCAATGGCTGAAACGCCGCGGGCATACAATCGTGCCTCATTTTTCAGCAGCAGCGTTTTCCCCTTCGCATGAACATCGGCCCCTACACCCTCGCGAACAACCTGTTCGCGGCGCCGATGGCGGGCGTCACCGATCGCCCGTTCCGCCAGCTGTGCCGCAGACTCGGCGCTGGCTATGCGGTCAGCGAGATGGTGACGTCGCGCCGCGAATTGTGGAACAGCCTGAAAACGTCGCGGCGCGCGAACCACGATGGCGAGCCCGGCCCCATCGCGGTGCAGATCGCCGGAACCGACGCCGCCATGATGGCCGAGGCCGCGGCCTACAACGTCGACCGGGGCGCGCAGATCATCGACATCAACATGGGCTGCCCGGCCAAGAAGGTGTGCAACAAGTGGGCGGGTTCCGCGCTGATGCAGGACGAGGCGCTCGCCGTCTCGATCGTCCAGGCGGTGGTCCGGGCGTGCGCGCCGCGCGGCGTGCCCGTCACCCTGAAGATGCGCACCGGCTGGTGCCGCGAGCATCGCAACGCCGTGACGCTCGCACGCGCGTTCGAAGACGCCGGCGTGCAGATGCTCACCGTGCACGGCCGTACGCGCGAGCAGGGCTACGGCGGCCATGCCGAATACGACACCATCGCCGCGGTGAAGGCCGCCGTGCGCGTGCCGGTGGTCGCCAACGGCGACATCGATTCGCCGGCCAAGGCGCGCGAAGTCCTCGCCTGCACCGGGGCCGACGCGATCATGATCGGCCGCGCCGCGCAGGGCCGTCCCTGGATCTTCCGCGAGGTGGCGCATTTCCTGGCGCATGGCACGCAGCTCGCTGCGCCGCTGGTGGCCGAGGTGCGTCGGCTGCTGCTCGACCACCTGCAGGATCACTATGCCCTGTATGGCGAGTACACCGGCGTGCGCAGCGCGCGCAAGCACATCGGCTGGTACGTGAAGCAGCTGCCGGGCGGCGCGGCGTTCCGCTCGCGCATGAATTCGATCGAAGACTGCGCGCAGCAGCTGCGCGCGGTCGCCGGGTTCTTCGACGAGCTGGGCAGCGGCATGGACCGCATGCCGCAGGCCCGCGCCGGCGAAGAGCAACATGAAGCTGCGGAAGTCAATGCATGAGCGCAGCGAAGAACCGCTTCGAGCAAGCTCCGGCCCCCTCGGGGGGCGGAGCAGCCGCCTTGGCGGCAAACGTGGGGGCTCAATGAGCAAAAAACACATAGAGGAATGCGTGCGCGCCAGCCTGGAAGGTTATTTCCGGGACTTGCGCGGCACCGAGCCCGACGGCATGTACGAGATGCTCGTGAAGGTCGTCGAAAAACCGCTGCTGGAAGTCGTGATGGCCAAGGCCGACCAGAACCAGTCCAGGGCGGCCGAATGGCTGGGCCTGAACCGCAACACGCTGCGCAAGAAGCTGGTCGAGCACAGGCTCCTGAAATAACCCACTCCGCGGGGCCTGAAGCCGCCCCGAATCATCATGCAAGCACTCATTTCCGTTTCCGACAAGACCGGCATCGTCGACTTCGCGCGCGCGCTCCACGCACTGGGGATTCGCCTCGTCTCGACCGGTGGCACCGCCAAGCTGCTGGCGGAGCAGGGCCTGCCGGTCACCGAGGTGGCGCAGGTTACCGGGTTCCCCGAGATGCTGGACGGGCGCGTGAAGACGCTGCACCCGACGGTGCACGGCGGACTGCTCGCGCGGCGCGAGGTGCCCGAGCACATGGCGGCGCTCAAGGCGCACGGCATCCAGGCCATCGACTTGCTGGTCGTCAACCTCTATCCGTTCGAGGCCACCGTCGCCAGGCCCGGGTGCACCCTGGAAGACGCGATCGAGAACATCGACATCGGCGGCCCGGCCATGGTCCGCTCCGCCGCCAAGAACTGGAAGGACGTCGGCGTGCTGACCGATGCGTCGCAGTACGCGGCGGTGCTGGAGGAGCTGAAGACGGCGGGCAAGCTGTCCGACAGGACGCGCTTCGCGCTGTCCGTGGCCGCTTTCAACCGCATCAGCAACTACGACGCGGCCATCAGTGACTACCTGTCCGGCATCCAGGAAGACGGCACGCGCAGCGCTTTCCCGGCGCAGGCCAACGGCCGCTTCGTCAAGCTGCAGGACCTGCGCTATGGCGAGAACCCGCACCAGCAGGCCGCGTTCTACCGCGACCTGAACCCGGCCCCCGGTTCGCTCGTCACGGCGCGCCAGCTTCAGGGCAAGGAGCTCTCGTACAACAACATCGCCGATGCGGATGCCGCCTGGGAGTGCGTCAAGGGCTTCCCCGAAACGGCTTGCGTCATCGTCAAGCATGCCAACCCGTGCGGCGTGGCCGTGGGCAAGGATGTGCACGAGGCGTACAGCAAGGCGCTCAAGACCGACCCGACCTCCGCCTTCGGCGGGATCATCGCCTTCAACCGTGTGGTGGATGGCGCCGCGGCGCAGGCCGTGGCCAAGCAGTTCGTCGAGGTGCTGATGGCGCCGGGTTTCACCGACGAAGCGCTCGCCGCGTTCAAGTCCAAGGTGAATGTGCGCATCCTGCAGATCGCCATGCCGCCCGGCGGCGCCAGCGACTGGGACAACGGGCGCAACGCGATCGACATCAAGCGCGTGGGCTCGGGGCTGCTGATGCAGACCGCCGACAACCGAGAACTCGCGCTGGCCGAGCTCAAGGTCGTGACGAAAATACAGCCGACCCCCGGACAATTGCAGGACCTGCTGTTTGCGTGGAAGGTCGCGAAATTCGTCAAGTCCAACGCCATCGTGTTCTGCAAGGACGGCATGACGATGGGTGTCGGCGCGGGCCAGATGAGCCGCCTGGACTCGGCCCGCATCGCGGCCATCAAGGCGCAGCACGCGGGCCTGACGCTGCAGGGGACGGCGGCCGCGAGCGATGCCTTCTTCCCGTTCCGCGACGGCCTGGACGTGATCGTGGACCAGGGTGCGAGCTGCGTGATCCAGCCCGGGGGCAGCATGCGCGATGCCGAAGTGATCGCCGCCGCCGACGAACGCGGCGTGGCGATGGTGTTCTCAGGCGTGAGGCACTTCCGCCATTAGTCACTTTGAAAACGCTGTGCGTTTTCAAAGTGGTTTGAACAGATGAAAAAGGCCGGGAAACCCGGCCTTTTTCATGGGTGACCGCACTGCACGTTGTTTCGTGCGGTCCGTGCCACTGCGTGGGTCAAGACAGGGCTGGCATCGTCCGGAACACCTCTTTCGCCGCCGCGATCGTTTCCGCCAGGTCGGCGTCGGAGTGGGCGGCGCTTACAAATCCGGCCTCGTAGAGCGCCGGCGCGATATAGATGCCGCGGTCCAGCAGCCCGTGGAACAGCTGGTTGAAACGGGCGCCGTCGCTTTTCATGACCTGCGGGTAGTTCTGCGGCAATTGCGGCAACAGGAAGAAGCCGAACATCCCGCCTTCGCAATCGGCGCTCAAGGGAACGCTTTGTTCCGCAGCCGCGGCTTTCAGTCCATCGACGAGTGTGCGTGTACGCAACGCCAAAGCATCAAAAAATCCCGCTTTCCGGATTTGTTTCAAAGTGGCCAGGCCGCATGCCGTGGCTACGGGATTACCCGACAAAGTGCCCGCCTGGTACACAGGTCCAAGCGGCGCCAGCTGCTCCATGACGGAGCGCGGGCCGCCGAATGCCGCCAGCGGCATGCCCCCGCCGATCACCTTCCCGAGCACCGAGAGGTCGGGCTTGAAGCCCGGAATCGACTTGGCATAGATGCTCTGCGCGCCGCCCAGCGCCACGCGAAAACCGGTCATCACTTCATCGAAGACCAGCAATGCCCCGTGTTGCGTGCATAGCTCGCGGCAACGCTTCATGAACGGCACGCTGGCCCGCACGAAGTTCATGTTGCCTGCGATGGGTTCGATGATCAGGCAGGCCAGATCCGCGCCGTGCAGCACGAAGGCTTCTTCCAGTTGGGCGAGGTTGTTGTATTCGAGCACCAGTGTGTGTTGCACCACCTCGGGCGGCACGCCGGCGCTGGTGGGGTTGCCGAAGGTCGCCAGGCCGGAGCCCGCTTTCACCAGGAGCGCGTCGGCGTGCCCGTGGTAGCAGCCCTCGAATTTGATCAGCTTGCTGCGCCCCGTGGCGCCGCGTGCCAGGCGGATGGCGCTCATCGCGGCTTCGGTGCCCGAACTCACCAGCCGCACCATCTCGATGGAGGGCACCAGGCTGACGATCTCCTCGGCCAGCTCCACCTCGCGCTCGGTGGGCGCGCCGTACGAGAAGCCTTCGAGCACAGCCTTCTGCACCGCTTCGACCACGGCCGGATGGCCGTGCCCGAGGATCATCGGGCCCCAGGAGCCGATGTAGTCGATGTGGCGTTTGCCGTTGGCGTCCCAGAAGTACGCGCCCTGCGCCCGCGCGACGAAACGCGGCGTGCCGCCCACGGCGCGGAACGCGCGCACGGGCGAGTTCACGCCGCCGGGAATGAGTTGCTTGGCTCGCTCGAAGAGTTGCTCGTTGCGATCAGTGTTTTGTGTCATGGGCGGGCATGTCGAAGACCTGGAGGGCCTGCGCTTCTTCCTCGGTGAGTGGTTGGGTTTCGCCCTCCGGCTGGGCCCAGAACAGGCGATCGGGCACCACGTTGCCCATGCCCGGGCGGAAGCCCGCGTCGAGGCAGCGATCGAGGTAGCTGAGCGACTCCGTCGCCGCCGCGGCGAGGTCGGTGCCGCTGGCGACCAATGCCGCGAGCGCCGCCGAGAGCGTGTCGCCGGCGCCCTCGAAAATGGCTTCGAAGCGCTCGAACTTCTCGCTGCCCAGCACGGCCTGCGGCGTGGCCAGCACGTTGTCGATGAACTGGTCCGGCAGCGGGATGCCCGTGACCAATGTATAGGGCACGCCCATCTCGGACGCGGCCTTCGCGATGTCGCGTCCGGTGGGGCTGCGGTCGCTGCTCCAGTCGGGAAGCAGCCAGCGCCACAGCGTGCTGTGGTTTCCGACCAACACGGTCGTCTGGGGCAGCATCAGCTCGCGAAAAGCGTCGAGGTACAGGTCGATCTGGCCTTCATCCCACCATGACAGATCGGGCATGTACGCAACCAGCGGGACTTCGGCGTAATCCGCCGCGATCTCGGCGATGGTGCTGATGGCTTCCGGGCTGCCGACGAAGCCGACCTTGATCACCTGCACCGCGACATCCTCGAGGATCGCGCGGGCCTGCTCCGCGATCACGTCCTCGTCGAATGCGAAATGGTCGAACACCTCGGCCGTGTCTCGCGCGTACGCGCCTGTTACAACTGGCAGTGCGTGCGCGCCCACGGACGCGATCGCCGTTACATCCGCAGCCAGGCCGCCCGCGCCGCTCGGGTCGCTCGCGTTGAATACCATCACGCAAGCCGGGTTCGCGTCGTCGTCTTCGGTCTCCGCGGCGGCGGGAACGTCGGTGGGGAAATTGGGGTTTGTCATAGGCCTGAATCTTCCAGCCGTTGGCACGCTGTGCAGTGGTGCGGCGAAGGGCCTCGATACAATCGTTGCATTCTATTCGAAGGCCCTTTAAGCTGTGACCGATACGAAAACTTGGATGTGTCTGATTTGCGGGTGGATTTACGACGAAGCAGCCGGAGCCCCCGATCATGGCATCGCGCCCGGGACCCCATGGTCCGAAGTGCCGATGAACTGGACCTGCCCCGAATGCGGAGCCCGCAAGGAAGATTTTGAAATGGTCCAGATATAAAAAGGCGGCGTTGTTACATCTTCGGATGATGCCGCCCCTAAGCAGTTACAAATGAGGAGCAGCGTCAAGTGAGCACGACTGGGTTCAAAGTGCTGGTGATCGACGACAGCAACACGATCCGGCGAAGTGCGGAGATTTTCCTGAAGCAGGGCGGCCACGACGTGTTGCTGGCCGAGGATGGTTTCGACGCGTTGGCCAAGGTCAACGACTACCAGCCCAACCTGATCTTCTGCGACATCCTCATGCCCCGCCTCGATGGATACCAGACCTGCGCGATCATCAAGCGCAACGCCAGGTTCGCGGGCGTGCCCGTGGTGATGCTTTCGTCCAAGGACGGCGTCTTCGACAAGGCGCGCGGCCGCATGGTGGGCTCGCAGGACTACCTGACCAAACCGTTTACCAAGGACCAGCTTCTGCAGACGGTGCAGCAGTTCGGCGCCGCAAAAGAAGGAGTGATGTGATGGCTATCCAGAAAGTCCTCGTCGTGGATGATTCCAAGACCGAGTTGATGTTCATGACGGACCTGCTGCAAAAGAACGGCTTTTCCGTGAAGACCGCCGAGAACGCGGAAGACGCCTTCCGGCGCCTGGCCGAGGAGAAGCCCGACCTGATCCTGATGGACGTCGTCATGCCCGGCCAGAACGGCTTCCAGCTGACCCGCGCCATCACCCGTGATCCGCTCTATGCCGACGTGCCCATCATCATGTGCACCAGCAAGAACCAGGAGACCGACCGGGTGTGGGGCATGCGCCAGGGCGCGCGCGACTACATCACCAAGCCGGTGGACCAGGACGAGCTGATGGCCAAGATCAAGGCACTCAGCTGATCCCCTTGCGCCGATAGACATGGCCAACCGCGAAGCGCTCCGAGAACTCCAAAGCCGGCTGGCAAGCCGGCTGCAGGCCGCCCGGACCGAGGGCGTGCAGGCCTCGTGGCTGGCCGTGGAGGCCGCCGGCGCGAGATACCTGTTTCCCCTTGCCCAGTCGGGCGAGATCTTCCCCTTCGCCAGCGCACAGCCCGTGCCCTATACCCAGGCGTGGTTCCTGGGCGTGGCCAACCTGCGCGGCGGCCTGTACGGCGTCGTCGACCTGGCCAGTTTCGTGGCCGGGGGCGCGCCCGCGATGCGCTCGGATGCGACCCGCGCCGAGTCCCGCCTCGTCGCGCTCAACGCGATGCTCGAAGTCAATTGCGCCCTGCTGATCGACCGGCTGGCGGGCTTGCGCAACCTGGAAGCGTTTTCCTCCTCCAGCGAGCCGCCCGAAGGCTCGCCCGGATATTTCGGCAGCGGCTACACCGATGCCAATGGTGCGTACTGGCAGGAGATCAACCTGCAGGCGCTATCGCAACAACCCCAGTTCCTGAGCATCAGCGCTTAAGTTTCCCCGGAAGGCCAGCATCATCATGTCCGTCGTTGACCAACTCAAAAACCTGTTCTCGAAGAAGTCGCACGAGCCCGCTGCGGAAACCAGCGGCGACCTGAGCCTGGGGATGCCCGACGCCTCGATGCACCCGATGATGGCGACGGGCGCGATGGACGGCCGAGGCAATGCAATGGCCATGGCCGAGGCCGATCCCGACAGCGTGGCCGACGACGACTCGGTCGCCCCGCTCGATTCGATCCAGGAAGCCGAGCTGATCGCCGTCCCGCTCCTCGGGCGGCGCACCATCATCACGCACCAGCGGATCCTGTTCACGTTGCTGGCTCTCGCGCTGGTCGTGCTGGGTTCGGTGGCAGTGTTCGCGGTGCGGCAGGCCGACACGGTCGCCCAGCAGGTGGCCGGTACCGGCCAGTCGCTGATGCAGTCGCAGCGCCTCGCGAAGTCGGTCTCGCAGGCCCTGGTGGGTAGCGCGCAGGCGTTCCCGGACGTGAAGGAAAGCGCCGACGTTCTGGCGCGCACGGTGCGCGGCCTGCAGTCCGGCGACGAAGCGCTGCGCCTGCAGCCGGTGCTCGCCGAGTTCCAGGAAGACGTCGCGAAGATCGTGCCCCTGATGGAGCGCGCCGAGAAGAACGCCGGCACCGTGATGGGCCAGCAGAAGATCCTGACGCAGGTGGGCAACGCCCTGCGCACCATCAACCGCCAGTCGTCCGACCTGCTGGAAATCGCCGAGACGGTATCGTCCCTCAAGCTGCAGCAGAACGCTGCACCCGCGGAGATTTCAGCCGCCGGCCAGCTCGTGATGCTGACGCAGCGCATCGGCAAATCGGCCAACGAATTCCTGACGATGGAAGGCGTGTCGCCCGAGGCGGTGTTCCTGCTGGGCAAGGACCTGAACTCCTTCAAGGAAATCGCGCAGGGCCTGCTGGACGGCAGTCCTGAACTGCGGCTGGCGGGCTCGAAGGATCCGCAGACCCGCGAGCGCCTGGAAGCGCTGATGAAGCTGTACGAGCAGACCCGCACGCAGGCTGGCGCCATCCTGGGCAACCTGCAGGGCCTGGTGTCGGCGCGCGAAGCGCAGGCGGCGATCATCGCGGACAGCGAGCCGCTGCGCCGTTCGATGGAAGAGCTGCAGGGCAAGCTTTCCGCCGAGACCGGCCTGGGCGTCGGCGCCCTGGCCGCGCTGGGTATCGCGGCCCTGTTCGCCATCCTGTGCTCGGTGGGCCTGGCCTACGTGCAGCTGCAGGACAGCCGGAAGCGCCAGACGGTGGCCGAGCGCCAGCGGCTGGAAGCCGAGCAGCAGGAGCAGGAAGCCAAGCGCGTGAACGACGCCAACCAGGCGGCCATTTTGCGATTGATGAACGAACTGCAGACGGTGGCCGAAGGCGACCTGACGCAGGAAGCCACGGTGACCGAGGACATCACGGGCGCCATCGCCGACTCGGTGAACTACACGGTGGAAGAACTCCGGCAGCTGGTGGGCAACGTGCAGAGTACGGCGACCAAGGTGGCGCAGACGACGGCCCAGGTGGAAAGCACGTCCACCGAGCTGCTGGCGGCCTCCACCGAGCAGCTGCGGGAAATTCGCGAAACCGGCCAGTCGGTGCTCGACATGGCCGGCCGAATCAACCAGGTGTCCGGCCAGGCGCAGGAGTCCGCCCAGGTGGCCCGGCAATCGCTGCAAGCGGCCGAGTCGGGCCTCGCGGCCGTGCAGAACGCCATCGGCGGCATGAACTCGATCCGCGACCAGATCCAGGAAACCTCCAAGCGGATCAAGCGGCTGGGCGAATCCTCCCAGGAGATCGGTGAAATCACCGAACTGATTTCGGACATTACCGAACAGACGAACGTGCTGGCCCTGAACGCCGCCATCCAGGCAGCGTCCGCCGGTGAAGCCGGACGGGGTTTCTCGGTGGTGGCCGAAGAAGTGCAGCGCCTTGCCGAACGTTCCGCGGATGCCACGCGCCAGATCTCGGCGCTGGTGAAGGCCATTCAGACCGACACGCAGGACGCCGTGGCCGCCATGGAGCGTTCCACGCAGGGTGTGGTGGAAGGAGCCAAGCTGTCGGACAACGCGGGTACCGCGCTGACCGAGATCGACCAGGTGTCGCGCCGGCTTGCCGAGCTGATCGAGCAGATTTCCGCCTCCGCCTCCAAGGAGGCCGAATCCGCCAACGTGGTGGCCGGCAACATCCAGCACATTTTCGCGGTGACGGAACAGACCGGTGAAGGCACGCGGTCCACGGCGCAACAGGTGCGCGAGCTCTCGCGCATGGCCGAAGAGCTGCGCCAGTCGGTGTCGCGGTTCAAGATTGCATAAGGCGCCAGCAGCGCCGGATCCCGATACCGTCTAGCCATAGCCCTTCATGCAAGCCCAAGAAACCGATATCGATCTGGCAACCAACGACCTCGGCCCCCTGGCCTGGGTGCTGGACGAGCTGCGCAAGTCCCTGGACTCGGCCTCGGCGGCGTTGCGCCGGTTCGTGCGCGACACGGCGCTTGCGCGCGGCTCCGACATGGCCTCGGTGGACGGCGGCCACCTGCGCATCGCGCGCCAGCAGCTGCACCAGGCCGTCGGCGCACTGGAGATGGTGGGCCTGGGCGCGCCGGCCCACATGCTGCGTTGCATGGAAGCTGCGGTGCAGAAGTTCGTCGAGAAGCCCGAGCTGTGCAACGAGGCGGCGTCTTCCAAGGTCGAGCGGGCGGGTTTCGCGCTGACCGAGTACCTGGAGGGCGTGCTGATGGGCAAGCCCGCTTCCGCAGTCGCCCTGTTCCCGCAGTACCGCGATGTTCAGGAGCTGGCCGGCGCCGACCGCGTCCACCCCGCCGACCTGTGGGGCATGGAGTGGCGCTGGAACGATCCCGCCACGCCCGCCGAGCGTGAAGCCCGCGTGTACGACCCCGCTGTACGCGCACGCATGGACCAGGCAGTGTTGAAGGTGGTGAAGGCCGGCGATCCCCAGGCCGCCCGTGAGCTCACCAAGATCGGCCTGTCGCTGTCCGCGACCCAGGCCGCGCGCCAGCCGATGATTTTCTGGAAGGTCTGCGCGGCATTTTTCGAGGCCGTCGGGCTGGGTCTCCTGCCCCTGGATATCTATGTGAAGCGCGCCGGCTCGCGCGTGCTGCTGCAATACGCTTCGCTGGCCAAGGGCGAACTGGGAGTCTCCGACCGCCTCGCGCAGGACCTGGTCTTTTTCTGTGGCCAGGCCGTGCCCGCTGACGATGCGGATGCGCCGTCGCTGGCCGCCGTGCGCAAGGCGTGGGGCCTGGCGCGGTTCGCGCCGGTGGACTACCAGACCCCCCAGTACGGGCGGTTCGACCCGGTGCTGCTGGCGCAGGCGCGCAAGCGGATCGTGGCGGCCAAGGAGACATGGTCCACCCTGTCCGGCGGCGACGCCGGCAAGCTCAAGGGGCTGGCCGAGCAGTTTCACCTGGTCGGCGACTCACTGACCAAGCTGCACCCGCCGAGTGCGCCGCTGGCCGCTTCGCTGGCGAACGTGATCGACGCGGTGGTCCGTTCGGGCCGGCCGCCCTCGCCCGAGCTGGCGATGGAAGTCGCCACCGCGGTGCTGTACCTGGAAGCGGCATTCGAAGACCTCGATCCGGCGGATTCGGAGCTGGCTGCGCGCACCGCACGCCTGGCCGAGCGCCTGGACACGGCCCGCCAGGGCGGCCAGCCCGAGGCGCTCGAAAGCTGGATGGAGGAGCTTTACCGCCGCGTCAGCGACCGCCAGACCATGGGCAGCGTCGTCGGCGAGTTGCGGGGCACGCTCGGCGAGCTCGAGAAGCTGCTGGACCAGTTCTTCCGAAACCCGCGGGACAAGGGGCCGCTGCGCGATGCGCCCACCCACCTGTCGCAGATGCGCGGCGTGCTGTCGGTGCTGGGTCTCGACCAGGCCGCGCAGGCCGTGCTGCGGATGCGCGAGAGCGTCGAGGAAATCATCGTCACGGAAGTCGACGAGGAGCGGGCCCGCGCGGCCGGCACTTTCGACAAGCTGGGCAACAACCTCGGTGCGCTCGGCTTCCTGATCGACATGCTCAACTACCAGCCGTCGCTCGCCAAGAAGCTGTTCGTGTACGACGACAGCACCGGCGAACTGCGGCCCTTGATGGGCCGTGTGGGCCACGCGGTGCCGCAGTCCGACGCCGCAAGCACCGAGCTCTCGCAGGAAGTGATGTCAGTGGTGACCGAGGCCGCCGCCTCGGGGTTCGGCGACCTCACCGGCAAACTGGGGAGCATCGAAGCCCGCGCCACGCTCGACGACAACAAGGGCGTTGCGCACGCGGCGCGCGAAGCGGTCGCCGCCATGTCGGCGCAGGATACGGATGCCGCCGCCGCTGCCCTGAGCACCCTGGCCGCCTCCGTCCAGCCCGCCCCGGCCGCCACGCCGGCCCCGCCAGCGGAGCCCGACATCGAAGAAGACGACCTGCGGGATATCTTCCTGGAGGAGGCACGCGAGGTCGTCCAGAACGGCCTGGCCGCCATTGCGTCGCTGACGGTCAATCCGGGCGATGTTTCCGAGCTGACCACGCTGCGCCGCGCGTTCCACACGCTCAAGGGCAGTTCGCGCATGGTCGGGCTGACGGAGTTCGGCGAGGCCGCATGGTCGCTGGAGCAGGTGCTCAACACCTGGCTCGCCGACCAGAAGCCTTCCACCGATGACCTGAGGTCGCTCGCCGGCGACGCGATGCGCGGTTTCTCGCAGTGGGTCGAAGACATCGCCGGCAACAGCGATGGCGCGTGGAAGGCCAACATGTTTCGCGGCCCGGCCGACGCGCTGCGCACGGAACACCGCCTGGTGCCCCTCGCGTTGCCGCGCGCCGCTGCGGCAGCAGAGGCGCTCGATTTCGCCCTGGCCCTGGACGAGCCGGTGGCGGCCACGCAGCCGGAGCCGGCGCCCACGACCGGGCTGATGAGCCTGGAACCCGAGGTCCCGCCGGCTCGATCGGCCGAGCCGGAAGCCGTCGAGGAAATCTCGTTCGACTTCGACCTCGCCGCGCTCGAGCCTGCCCCCACCCCCGCGACGCCGACCTTCGTCCTCGAGGCCGAGCCCGAGCCGGCGGCGGCGCTGGAAGTGCCCGCGCCGGTCGTTCCGGCCGAGCCGCTGGCCTTCGACACCACGCAAGTGATTCGCGGCGAAGCGCCGGAGGTCGCCGAGATTCCGGCGCATGAATTGACGGAAGACTTCGATTTCGACCTGCCGCCCGTGGCAGCGCAACCGGAAACGCCGGTGCCGCCCGCGGCGCCGACGGAAATCGAGGGGATCGATTTCGCGAGCCTGTCCGCCGTTGCCGGCCCGGCTCCGGCCACCGCCCAGGCCGGGGCGCCGGAGACACCCGCGGACGAGGGACTGGAGATCTCGTTCCCGGAGGCCGAAGGCGATGCCATCGACCTGGCCGAATTCGGGCTGCCTTCCGGGCAGCGGGCCATCGAGGCAATCGAGATGCCCGAACCGTTCGACGAGCAGGTCAAGGTCATCGGGTCGCTGCGTATCGGCATTCCCCTGTACAACGTCTACCTCAACGAGGCCGACGAATGGTCTCGCCGGCTCGCGACCGAGGTCACCGAGTGGTCGCTGGAGCTGGCGCACCCCATTCCGGATTCCACGGTGGGGTTGGCGCACGCGCTGGCCGGCAGTTCGGCCACCGTCGGCTTCCACGCGCTGTCCGACATCGCACGCGCGCTCGAGAGCGAGCTGATGCACACGCAGCAGCTGGCCTACGGCACGCCGCAGCACGGCAAGGCTTTCACCGACGCTGCCGAGGAAATCCGGCGGCTGCTGCACCAGTTCGCGGCGGGCTTCCTGAAAGAGCCCGACCCCGGTGTGATCCAGGCCATGCTCGCCCTGAGGAATCTCGAGATTCCGCAGCGTGCGGACCTGCCCGAGGACGACTTCCTGGACGACGAATTCGCGGACCTGCCGCCGGATTCGCAGCCGGCGACCGAATCCGGGCTGCCACCGGAACCCGCGGCGCAACCCGAGCCGCCCGTCGTGATGGCCGTGGCGCAGGTCCCGGCGTTCGAGGCGCAGCAGTCTGCGGCGGCACCGGTCGTGGTGCCGATGGCGAGCGCACCGGCGCCTGCGCCGGTGATGCGCGCCCGAATCGTCGCCGATGCCGGCGACCAGGACCAGGACGATATCGACGTCGCCGACGCGATCGACCCCGACCTGTTCCAGATCTTCGAGGAAGAAGCGCTCGAACTCATGCCGCAGCTGGGCGGCGCCCTGCGCCAATGGGCGGCGCGGCCGGACAACCGCAGCGCCCGCGACGAAGTGCTGCGTGCATTGCACACCCTCAAGGGCAGTGCCCGGCTCGCGGGCGCGCTGCGCCTGGGCGAACTGGCGCACCGCATGGAGTCCGAGATCGAGTATCTCGGCTCGGAGGCGGTTGCCGTCCAGAGTCTCGAGGGATTGCTGCAACGCTTCGACGGCATGCAGGCGAATTTCGACGCCCTGCGCGCAACCGGCGGCATGCCGGCAGCAGTGGAAGAGGCGCTGTCGCCCGCCGAGGATCCGGTCATTGCCCCGGCAGCCCGCGACCTGGCCGCACCCGTTTTGCAGTCGGAAGCCGGCGCCGAAGCCGCGCCCCGGCGCGCCTTGCTCGCGCGCCCGGTCCAGACCAATCTCGCACCCCAGCGCGCGTCGGCCAACCAGGCGGTGCGCGTGCGCTCCCAGCTGCTGGACCGCCTGGTCAACCAGGCCGGCGAGGTGATGATCACGCGCTCCCGCCTGGAGGCCGAGCTGCGCCAGCTGCGCGGCTCGCTCACCGACCTGACGGGCAACCTGGACCGCCTGCGCGCCCAGCTGCGCGACATCGAGCTGCAGGCCGAGTCGCAGATGCAGTCGCGCCTGGCGCAGGCCAAGGACTCGGCCGCGGGCTTCGACCCGCTCGAATTCGACCGCTTCACGCGCGTGCAGGAACTCACGCGCATGATGGCCGAGTCGGTCAACGACGTGGCCACGGTGCAGCGCAACCTGCAGCGCACCGTGGAGTCCACCGAAGACGACCTGATCGCCCAGGCCCGCCAGACGCGCGAACTCCAGCGCGACCTGCTGCGCACCCGCATGGTGGAGTTCGAAGGGATTTCAGACCGCCTCTACCGCGTGATCCGGCTGGCGTCGAAGGAAACCGGGAAGCAGGTGAAGCTGGACATCACGGGCGGGTCGATCGAAATGGACCGCGGCGTGCTGGATCGCATGACGCCCGCGTTCGAGCACCTGCTGCGCAACTGCGTGGCCCACGGCATCGAAGACCCGGCCGCCCGCGCCGCCGCGGGCAAGGACCCGGTGGGCACGATCCTCATCGGCCTGCACCATGAAGGCAACGACGTCTCGGTCGAATTCCGCGACGACGGCGCGGGCCTCAACCTGCGCCGCATCCGCGAGAAGGCCGCGCAGCAGGGGCTGGTCGCGCCCGGCCAGGAACTCTCCGACCAGGAGGCCGCGCAGCTGATCTTCATGCCCGGTTTCACCACCGCCACCGAGGTGACGGAACTGTCCGGACGCGGCATCGGCATGGACGTGGTCCGCGCCGAGGTGAACGCCCTGGGCGGCCGCATCGAAACCGGGACGGCCGCGGGACAGGGCACGAGTTTCAAGCTGGTGCTGCCGTTGACGACGGCCGTGACCCAGGTGGTGATGATTCGCAGCGGAACGCTGTCCATCGGCGTACCGGCCAACGTCGTCGAAATCGTGCGCCGTGCCCCCGCCAAAGAGGTGCAGCAGGCCTACAACACCGGCTTCTATGAGCTGGGCGGTGACCAGCTTCCGTTCTACTGGTCCGGTGCGCTGCTGCAGGCATCGCCGCGCAGCACCGAGCCGCAGTCGAAGACGCTGCCGGTGGTCGTGTTCCGCAGCGCCGCGCAGCGGATCGCAGTGCACGTGGACGAAGTGCTGGGCAACCAGGAAGTGGTGGTGAAGAACCTGGGGCCCCAGCTGGCGCGCCTGCCGGGCCTGGCCGGGATGACGGTGCTGGCTTCCGGCGCCGTGGTGCTGATCTACAACCCGGTGGCTCTCACGACGGTGTATGGCGACCAGGCCCGCCAGCTCAGTGCCGACCGGGCCCAGCCCCACATGCTGGGCGAGGTGACCGAAGCGCTGGTGCCCGCGGCGCCGATGGCGCCCGCCGCGCCGCTGATCCCGCTCATCCTCGTCGTCGACGATTCGATCACGGTGCGGCGCGTGACGCAGCGCCTGTTGCAGCGCGAGGGCTATCGCGTGGTGCTGGCCGCCGACGGCTTGCAGGCCCTGGAGCGGCTGGCCGAGGAAAAACCGATGGTGGTGCTCTCGGACATCGAGATGCCGCGCATGGATGGCTTCGACCTGGCGCGCAACATCCGGGGCGATACGCGCCTGAAGGACCTGCCGATCATCATGATCACGTCGCGCATCGCGGAAAAGCACCGCGAACACGCCAAGGAACTCGGCGTGGACCACTACCTGGGCAAGCCCTATTCGGAAGAAGAGCTGCTCAGCCTGGTCAAGCACTACTGCGCCGCGACCGTCGCGGCCTGATCAATCCGCGGCTGCCCTCGCGGCCGCGTAGCGCAGCAGCGTCCGCTGCCGCGCCTCTTCGTGCTGGACGATGGGTGCCGGGTAGTCCCGGTCCAGCGCCAGCCCGGCCGCTGACAGCTCCACCGGCTTCGCCGTCCATGGCGCGTGCCGCAACTTCGCCGGCAAACCCGCCAGCACCGGCAGGTAGCGCAGGATGAACTTGCCTTCGGGGTCGAACTTCGCGCTCTGGCTCACCGGGTTGAAGATGCGGAAATACGGCTGAGCGTCGCAGCCGGTGGAGGCCGCCCATTGCCAGCCGCCATTGTTGGACGCCAGGTCGTAGTCGTTGAGTTTCTCGGCGAAGTAGCGCTCGCCACGGCGCCAATCGATGCCCAGGTCCTTCGTCAGGAAGCTCGCCACCACCATCCGCAGGCGGTTGTGCATGTAGCCGGTCTGGTTGATCTGCGCCATTGCCGCATCGACCAGCGGGTAACCGGTCCGGCCCCCGCACCAGGCGGCGAATGCGGCATCCGCCGCCGGACCTTCTTCCCATTCGACGGCGTCGTAAACCGGCCTGAAATTGCGGCCGCGGCCGCTTTCGTCGGCGACATGCGGGAAGTTGGCCAGGATCTGGGCGTAGAAATCGCGCCAGACCAGCTCGCCGAGCCAGGTAGCCGCGCCGTCGCTGCCGTCGCTGGCCGGCGTGTGGGCGCGCGACACCAGGTCGCGGATCGAGACAGTGCCGAAGCGCAGGTGCACGCCCAGGTAGCTCGGGCCCTTGACCGCCGGAAAATCGCGCGTACGGTCGTAGCGGTCGATGCGCGTGAAAAAGTCGTCCAGCAGGCGGGTCCCACCGGCTGTGCCGGTGGGAATTTCGAGTTCGCGCAGGTTCGTCGACTCGAAGCCCAGTTCGGCCAGCGCCGGCACTTCACGGCGAAGCGGTGGCGGCCGTTCCGCGAGCCGCCGTGCATCGCCGGATCCGTGAGGTTGTAACGAGGCGTGATCCAGCCGTGCCAGCCAGGCCTTCTTGTACGGCGTGAAAACCGTGTAGGGCGTGCCGGCCGCGGAAAGAAGCTCCCGGCGCTCGAAGATCACATGGTCCTTGGCGGTGTGGAAGGCCAGGCCGGAGGCCGCCAGCGACGTGCGCACCGATGCGTCGCGCGCGAGCGACTGGGGTTCGTCGTCGTGGTTGGCGAAGACCGCCTGCACGCCCAGTTCGCGTGCCAATCGAGGGACTTCGGCAGCGGCCACCGCATGGCGGACGATCAGCCCGGCGTGGGCCTTGCCGCAGAGGCGGCGCAAGTCCGCATCCAGCCCCGCGAGGGATTCGCGGATGAATTCAACGCGCCGGTCGCGGCGGGGCAGCGTATCCAGGATGGCGCGGTCGAACACGAAGACGCAGTGAAGCTGCCCGCAAGACTCCAGGGCCTGGCACAGGGCGGCGTTGTCGTGCGCGCGCAGATCTCGCCGGAACCACATCAGTCCGGCCGGGTAGGTTGGTTGCATCGGAGCTAAAATCCGATCATGCCTGCCGACGTTGCCTCGATCAACCTGACGCATCATTTCCTGATCGCGATGCCGGGAATGGAGGACGAGGCTTTTGCCAAGAGCGTCGTCTACCTGTGCGAGCACAGTGCCCGCGGCGCCCTCGGCCTGGTGATCAACAAGCCCAGCGACATCAACCTGGGCAACCTGTTCGACAAGGTCGAGCTTCCCCTCGGCCGCGATGACCTCGCACGCACGCCGGTCCTCCAGGGTGGGCCGGTGCAGACGGAGCGCGGCTTCGTGCTGCACGAGGCGGTGTTCGCTTCGGGCGCGGCGCCCAGCGAGCCGGTCTACGCCTCCACGATGACAATCCCGGGCGGGCTGGAAATGACCACTTCCAAGGACGTGCTCGAGGCGCTGTCCACCGGCGCCGGGCCTCGCAAGGTGCTCGTCTCCCTCGGGTACTCCGCATGGGGCGAGGGCCAGCTGGAGTCCGAAATCGCCGAGAACAGTTGGCTGACGGTAGGGGCCGACCTTTCCGTCATCTTCGACACGCCGATCGAGCAGCGGTACGACAAGGCGCTGTCGCTCCTGGGCCTGCAGGCCTGGATGCTTTCTCCTGACGCGGGGCACGCATAGTGAGCCCCCACGCATGTCACTTCGTGTATTGCGCTGCCCCCCATGGGGGCCCCGTCCTCCTTGGGGCGGCCCTGCGGAGGACGGCATGAGCCTTGCGGCTTCTGACGTCCCCGCCAACCTCACAACATTTCTTGCTTTCGATTTTGGTGCCAAACGCACCGGCGTCGCGGTGGGCAACCGCATGTTGCGCACCGCGACTCCGCAGGCCACGATCAGGGCCGAAGGCGAAGCTCGGCTCGCCGCGGTTGAAGCCCGCGTGCGCGAGTGGCAGCCGGACGCGGTCGTCGTCGGCGTTCCATTCCATCCCGATGGCGCCAGCCATGACAATACGGCGCGCGCGAAGAAGTTCGCGCGCCAGCTGCGCGGCCGGTTGAATCTGCCCGTTTACGAGGTAGACGAACGCTACAGCACGACCGAAGCCCTGGCCGCCGGCGTGAGCGACCCCGACGCCGGCGCGGCCTGCGTGATCCTTGAACAATTCCTGAGGAGCTTGTCATGAGCAGTCTCGTGCTTGATGCCGAAGCCCTGTACCGCGAACTGCTGCGCGGCGTGCAGCAGCTGCGCACCGCCGATACGCGGCTGGTCGGCATCACTTCCGGCGGCGCCTGGCTGGCCGAGCGCCTGCACAAGGACCTCGGGTTGCCGGGCTCAGTCGGCGTGATTTCGTCGGTCATGCACCGCGACGATTTCGCCAAGCGCGGGCTGTCGGGCGCAGGGCAGCAGACCCAGCTGGATTTCGATGTCAACGATTCGCACATCATCCTGCTGGACGACGTGCTCTACACCGGCCGCACCATCCGCGCCGTGCTCAACGAGCTGTTCGACTACGGCCGCCCGGCCAGCGTGAAACTGGCCGTCCTGGTGGACCGCGGGGGGCGGGAGTTGCCGGTGCACGCCGACTACGCGGCGGCGCGCGTGGCGCTTCCGGATACGCAATCGCTCGCGCTCGCACGTGACGACTCGGGCAAATTCAGTTTCAAGGTCGAAGGGCAATAAGAAGAGAAGACCCATGCTCTACAAACGCAACCCCCAACTCAACAAGAACGGCGAACTGGTCCACCTGCTGTCCATCGAGGGCCTGCCGCGCGACATCGTCACCCATATTCTCGACACGGCGTCGAGCTTCGTGAGCGTGAGCGACCGCGAAGTCAAGAAGGTGCCGCTGCTGCGCGGCAAGAGCGTGTTCAACCTGTTCTTCGAGAATTCGACGCGCACACGCACGACGTTCGAGATCGCGGCCACGCGCCTGTCGGCCGACGTGATCAACCTGGACATCGCGCGCTCGTCGGCTTCCAAGGGCGAATCGCTGCTGGACACCATTGCCAACCTCTCGGCGATGGCGGCCGACCTGTTCGTCGTGCGCCACAGCGAATCGGGCGCACCCTACCTGATCGCCCAGCACGTGGCGCCGCACGTGCACGTGATCAACGCCGGCGACGGCCGCCACGCGCACCCGACGCAGGGCCTGCTGGACATGTACACGATCCGGCACTACAAGAAGGACTTTTCCAACCTCACGGTGGCCATCGTCGGGGACGTGCTGCACTCGCGCGTCGCGCGCTCGGACATCCACGCGCTCACCACGCTGGGCTGCGCCGAGGTCCGCGTGGTCGGTCCCAAGACGCTCGTGCCCTCGGACATGACGCAGATGGGCGTGCGCGTGTGCCACTCGCTGGAGGAGGGCATCAGGGGCTGCGACGTCGTCATCATGCTGCGCCTGCAGAACGAGCGCATGAGCGGCGCGCTGCTGCCCTCGTCGCAGGAGTTCTTCAAGAGCTTCGGCCTTACGCCGGAGAAGCTGCAGCTGGCCAAGCCCGATGCGATCGTGATGCACCCGGGCCCGATCAACCGCGGCGTGGAGATCGATTCGTCCGTCGTGGACGGCAAGCAAAGTGTGATCCTGCCGCAGGTTACCTTCGGCATCGCGGTGCGCATGGCGGTCATGAGCATCGTGGCGGGGAACGAAGCATGAAAATACTCATCAAGAACGGCCGGGTGATCGACCCCGCCTCCAATTTCGACGAGATCTGCGACATCGCCGTCGCCGCGGGGCGGATCGTCTCGATCCGCAGCACACCTGCGGGCTTCGCGCCCAGCAAGGTGATCGACGCCACGGGCTGCATCGTTGCGCCCGGACTCGTCGATCTTGCCGCACGGCTGCGCGAACCCGGGCACGAACACGAAGGCATGCTGGAGAGCGAGATGGCGGCCGCGGTCGCCGGCGGGGTCACCAGCCTGGTGTGCCCGCCGGACACCGATCCCGTGCTGGACGAGCCGGGCCTGATCGAGATGTTGAAGTACCGCGCCGAGCGGCTGCACCAGGCACGCGTGTTCCCGCTCGGCGCGCTCACGCGCAACCTGCAGGGAGAGACGCTCACCGAGATGGTCGAACTCACCGAGGCGGGCTGCGTGGGCTTCAGCCAGGCCGAGGTGCCGCTTGAAAGCACGCAGGTGCTGCAGCGCGCGTTGCAGTACGCGTCCACGTACGACTACGCGGTCTGGCTGCGCCCGCAGGAGTTGTACCTGGGCAAGGGTGTAGCCGCCAGCGGCGCATTGGCGACGCGGCTGGGGCTCTCGGGCGTGCCGGTGGCGGCGGAGACGATCGCGCTGCACACGATCTTCGAATTGATGAAGTCGACCGGCGCCCGCGTCCACCTGTGCCGCCTGAGCAGCGCTGCCGGTGTCGACCTCGTGCGCCAGGCCAAGGAGCAGGGCTTGCCGGTCACCTGCGACGTCAGCATCAATTCGCTCCACCTCATCGACGTGGACATCGGCTATTTCGACAGCCGCATGCGCCTGAATCCGCCGCTGCGCCAGCAGCGCGACCGCGACGCGTTGCGCGAGGGGCTCGCCGACGGCACGATCGACGCGCTGGTCTCGGACCACACGCCGGTGGACGAGGACGCCAAGACGCTGCCTTTCGCGGAGGCGGAGCCCGGTGCGACCGGCCTGGAGCTGCTGCTCGGCCTCGCGCTCAAGTGGGGCCAGGAGAGCGGCACGGGGCTGGCACGGGCCCTGGCGGTGTTGACCAGCGAGCCGTCGCGTGTGCTCGGCACCGCGCTCGGCACCTTGCATGCGAGCGCGGGCCAGCTGGTGGAGGGCGGCATCGCCGACATCTGCATCTTCGACACCCAGGCGGAGTGGACCATCACCGCGGGTGCGCTGCGCAGCCAGGGCAAGCACACGCCGTTCTCGGGCTACGAGTTGCCGGGCCGCGTGCGCTGCACGATCGCTGCGGGACAGATCGCCTACGAAGGCTGGGATCGGGCGTAAGGGTCTCGTGCCCCGCGCCCGGCCATGAAACCTTTGCGCGCCGCATGGAGGCTGGCACGGGCCGTGTTCCACGCGCTCGTGGGACTGGGCATCATCCTCTTCGTCTTTCCGCGGCGCAGCCAGCTGCAGCGCAATGCGCACGTCCAGGCGTGGGCCTTGAACATGCTGGCCGTGCTGGGCATCCGCCTGGAGCTGCATGGAAAACCGCCCGTATCCGGCCCGGTGCTGCTGGTGGCCAACCACATCTCCTGGCTGGACATCCTGGTCATGCATGCGGCGCGCCATTGCCGCTTCGTCGCGAAGGCGGAGGTGAGGCGCTGGCCCCTGATCGGTACGCTGGCGACCGGCGGCGGCACGCTCTACATCGAACGGGAGTCGCGGCGCGACGCCATGCGGGTCGTCCACCACATGGCCGAGAGTCTCAGGCGCGGCGAGATCGTTGCGGTGTTCCCGGAGGGCACGACCAGCGATGGCCAGGACCTGCTGCCTTTCCATGCCAACCTGATCCAGGCCGCGATTTCGGCCGACGCGCCCGCCCAGCCCGTGGCCTTGGGTTTCATCGACACGGCGACACGCAAGGCGAGCCTCACGCCGTGCTACATCGGCGACGACACTTTCGTGGGTTCGCTGTGGCGCACGCTGGGAGGCGCGCCCATCACCGCCGTGGTCCGTTACGGGACACCTCAGAAGGCCCAGGGCCGGGGACGGCGAGCCTGGGCGGCCGAGTTGCGCTCAGCCGTCGACGCGCTCCGCCGGCACTGAGGGGGCCGCGACGCGCGCCGGAGGGCCCGCATGCTCGCAGGGCATCTGGCACAACCCGCCCTTGAGCGGGCAAGTGCGGTTGAACGTCACGACGTGATCGACCTCGGCGCGAATGCCGATCCACTCGCCGATCTTGTGGTCGTGGTGGCTGGGCACATGGGCCAGCACCGTTTGGCCGCTGGCCAGACGCAGGGTGTAGAGGAACTCCGAGCCGCGAAACGCCTTGCGCATGATCTCGGCCTTCACCGGGGCGTTGTCGTCGTGCACGATGTCGTCGGCGCGCAGCAGCACGTCGCATTCGCCGGCCGCGAAAGCGCAGGGCAGGGGGCACTCCGCCATGTCGGTGAGCTCGCCCAGCGGTGTCTGCACGACGACCTGGTTGCCCACCTCGCGCAACGTGGCGGGCGCGAACACGCCGTGGCCGATGAAGTCCGCGACGAAGCGCGTGGCCGGCCGGTGGTACAGCGTGTACGCGTCGTCCCATTGGTGCAGCCGTCCCTCGTGCATGACGCCGATCACGTCGCCGATGGCGAAGGCCTCCAGCTGGTCGTGCGTCACGAACAGCGCCGTGGCGTTCGCCGCCTTCAGGATGGCGCGGACCTCATGGGCCAGACGCTCGCGCAGGTCCACGTCGAGATTGGAGAACGGCTCGTCCAGCAGGAGCAGCTGCGGACCGGGGGCGAGGGCGCGCGCCAGCGCCACGCGCTGCTGCTGGCCGCCGGAGAGTTCATGGGGAAAGCGTCGCTCGATGCCCTCCAGCCCGACCAGCCGCAGCACCTCGGCGACGCGCGCGCTTCGCTGCGCCTTGGGCTGGTGATGGATGCCGAAGCCCACGTTGCGCCCGACGTCGATGTGCGGGAACAGCGCATAGTCCTGGAACACCATGCCGATGCGGCGCGCCTCGGCGGGCACATGGACGCTCGCGCTGCCCACCACTTCGCGCGAGATGCGTATTTCGCCGGATGTGGCACGCTCGAGGCCGGCGATCGCGCGCAGCAAGGTGGTCTTGCCGCAGCCCGAGGGGCCGATCAGCACGCCGATATCGCCGGCCCGCAGGCCGAACGACACGTCCTCGACGGCGGCCTGGGACCTTCCGGGATACTGGACTCGCAGCTTGGAGACCTCGACGAACATGGCACCCATTGTAGATGCTTACAATTCTCATTTGCATCAATCGGGCTTTCACAAGCTTTACGCCATGAGCGTGCGCCGGCTCCAAGACCTTTTCCTGCTGTTGCTGGCGTTCCTGCTGGTCGTGCCCGTGCTGGCGGTACTGGCCTCGTGGGTGCAATGGGACGGGCGCAGCGCGCAGATCCTGCGCGAGATGGCGGCGACGGTGTTGCCGGGATACGTGTGGACCAGCCTGGGCCTGTGCGTCGTCGTGGGGGTGGGCGTCGCGCTGGTGGGCGGCGCCGCGGCCGCGGCCGTGACGCTGTTCGAGTTCCCGGGCCGCCGCACCTTCGAGTGGGCCTTGCTGTTGCCGCTGGCGATGCCCGCCTATGTCGTCGCGTACGCGTACACCGATTACCTGCAGTTCAGCGGCCCGCTGCAAACGTGGCTGCGCGCCACCTTCGGGCTGCAGGGACGTGTGTTCCCAGAGGTCCGCAGCCTGGGCGGCGCAGCGCTGGTCTTCATCTTCTCCCTCTATCCGTACGTCTACCTGCTCGCTCGCACCGCCCTGGCCGAGCGCGCCGGCCACCTGATGGAGGCGGCGCGCCTGCTGGGCGCGCCGCTGCGCCGCCGCATCCGCACGGTGGCGCTGCCGCTGGCCCGCCCCGCCGTCACCGCCGGCGTGGCGCTGGCGCTGATGGAGACGCTGGCGGATTTCGGCGTCTCGAGCTACTTCGGCATCCAGACCTTCACCACCGGCATCTACAAGGCCTGGCTCGCGATGGACAACCGCATCGCCGCCGCGCAGCTGGCCACGCTGCTGCTGGTCGTGGTCGCGGCAGTACTCGCCCTGGAGCGCAGGGCGCAGCAGCGGCTGCGATTCACGGCGCCGCGCGGCGCAAGGGCCGGTTCCGCCGACGCGCAGCCGGTGCCGCTGCGCGGTGGCCGGCTGCTGCTGGCGTGGACGGTGTGCGGCGCCCCCGTGCTCCTGGGCTTCGTGCTGCCGGTGCTCTTCATGCTGCGCCCGCTCGCGGCGGACTGGTCGGTCCTGCCGTGGGACCGGTTCGTAGATTGGTCGTTCAACAGCGTGCGGCTGGGGGTGATCAGTGCCGTGCTCGCGGTGGGCATGGCCCTCATGATGGCGTTCAGCCTGCGGCGCGCGCCTGACGCGGTCACGCGCGGCGTCGTCCAGCTCGCCGCGCTCGGTTATGCGGTTCCGGGTGCAGTGATCGTCGTCGGCCTGCTGCTGCCAGTCGGGTGGCTGCAGGAAGCGGCGCCGCAATCGGGCGTGGGCGGCTGGGTGACGGCCACCGTGCTGGGCGTGGTCTGGGCCTACCTGGTGCGGTTCGTGTCGGTGGCGCTGCAATCGGTGCAAAGCGGCTACTCACGCATTCCGGGCAGTTTCGACGACACGGCCCGGATGCTGGGCGCTGCCGGCTTCGCCCTGCTGGCGCGGGTCCATTGGCCCCTGCTGCGCCGATCCAGCGCGGCCGCCGCGCTGCTCGTGTTCGTGGACGTGATGAAGGAGTTGCCGGCGACCCTGGTACTGCGGCCGTTCGACACGGATACGCTGGCCGTGGTGGCCTACCAGCTGGCTCGCGATGAAAGGCTGGGCGAGGCGGCCCTGCCGTCGCTCGCACTGGTGCTGGTCGGGCTGATCCCCGTCATGCTGCTGAGCCGCACGCTCCGGGAGCGCAAGCCCTGACGGGCCGCCAAGGCCGGCAGGGGATGCTCAACGCTCAGATGTCGTCGGCGCTCCACTCGGGGCGCAACGACGCCGGCTTTCGGAAAACCACTTCGCCCGTGGGCACATGCACCACACGGATTTCCTGGCCTACGGGCTTGGTGGTGCTCTTGGCTGCCATGGCCACCGCCAGGGAGCGGTCGCTGAAGAAATACTGTTGGGAACCGGAAACCGGCAGGAAGCGGCCGGCGATGGGATGGTTGCTTTCGACGCGGAAATCTGCGGACGTCATCGTGAACCTCGCTGCTTGTCTCGCTGTGTTCTGAAGCTGCTGCGCAAATTGCATGGTAGGCGTCGCTTTTGACATCGCCATGACGGCATTGCAATCCCGCCGTCACAGCTGTAACTGCCCGCAATGGTGCGTAGCAACAGGTTAAGGCTTGAGGTGGGCGAGTCTGTAGGACACTGCTGATGGGCGCTGTAGGACGCCCATTTTCCGGACCGCGATGGTCCCCTCGACAGGAATCGAACCTGTATCTGGCGCTTAGGAGGCGCCCGTTCTATCCATTGAACTACGAGGAGGATGGAGCGGGATTGTAGAGCGCGCGGTTGCCGGCGCTACTTGCTCAGCAGCCGCATCGCCTCTTCCAGGCCCTTGATCGTCAGCGGGTACATGCGCTGGTTCACCAGCTGCTGGATCACGCTGATGCTCTGGCGGTACTGCCAGACGCCCTGCGGCTCGGGATTGATCCACGCGAACTTCGGGAAGGCGCTGGTCAGGCGCTGGAGCCACTCCGCGCCGGCTTCCTCGTTGTTGTATTCCACGCTGCCGCCGGGCTGCAGGATCTCGTAGGGGCTCATGGTCGCGTCACCGACGAAGATCAGCTTGTAGTCCTTGTTGTACTTGCGGATGATGTCCCAGGTCGCGAACTTCTCGGAGAAGCGGCGCCGGTTGTTCTTCCACATGAAGTCATAGACGCAGTTGTGGAAGTAGTAGAACTCGAGGTGCTTGAACTCGGCTTTTGCCGCCGAGAACATCTCTTCGACACGGTGGATGTGTTCGTCCATCGTGCCGCCGACGTCCATCAGCAGCAGGATCTTCACGTTGTTGTGGCGCTCGGGCACCATCTTGATGTCCAGCCAGCCGGCATTGGCGGCGGTGGACTTGATGGTGTCGTCCAGGTCCAGTTCGTCTGCCGCGCCCTCGCGGGCGAACTTGCGCAGGCGCCGCAACGCGATCTTGATGTTGCGCGTGCCGAGTTCCTGGCTGTCGTCGTAATCCTTGTAGGCGCGCTGGTCCCAGACTTTCACCGCGCTCTTGTTGCGGCCCTTGTCCTGCCCGATGCGGATGCCTTGCGGGTTGAAGCCGTACGCGCCGAACGGCGACGTGCCGCCGGTGCCGATCATCTTGCTGCCGCCCTCGTGGCGTTCCTTCTGCTCCTCGAAGCGCTTCTTGAGCGTCTCCATCAGCTCGTCCCAGCCCATCTTCTCGATCTTGGCTTTCTCCTCCGGGCTGAGCTCGAGCTCCAGGTTCTTGCGCAGCCACTCGAGCGGGACGTCCTTGGTGAAGTCGGCGATCATCTCCACGCCCTTGAAGTAGGCGGCGAAGGCGCGGTCGAACTTGTCGTAGTGCTTCTCGTCCTTCACCAGCGCCGTGCGCGAGAGGTAGTAGAAATCGTCGATCTTGTAGCCGTCTTCGCTGTTCGGGCCGACCACGCCCTCCTTCAGCGCCTCGACGAGCGTGAGGTATTCCTTGACGGAAACCGGCAGCTTCGCGCTGCGCAAGGTGTAGAAGAAATCGATCAGCATGATGGCGTCGCCTTCGCGGTGTCATTATCCGCCGGAGCCGGCGAAGCCGCAGGGGCGTGCCTGCGGGCGAACCAGGGCGGCACGATGGAGCCCCGGCGCAGCGCCACGGCCAGCAGGCAGAGTGTCACGGCCGAACATAGCGCGACCGCGACGACCGATGCTTCGGCGCCGAACACGCCGCCGCTGAGCCATTCGGGCCCCGGGCGGACGGACACCAGCCAGCCGGCGTCGGTGGTGCCGGACACCGGGACGCCCCAGATGGAGCCCTGGGTGAAATTCCACCCCATGTGAAGGCCCATGCACAGCGGCAACGACCTCGTCACGTGGAACAGCATGCCGAACAGCAGGCCGGCTTCCACCGCGATGGCGACGGAGCTCCAGACCGTGGCACCCGGGTTGAAGATGTGCCCGAAGCCGAACACGCCGGCCGACAGCACCAGCGCGCCCCAGGTGCCCAGTCCCTCCTCGGCGACGCGAAACAGCACCCCGCGCGTGATGATCTCTTCGGCGACGGCGGCGCCGAGGCCGCCGATCAGCAGCTGCTTCACCCAGGGCGGGTCGTCGTTGAACCCTGTGACCTGGTAGCTGCCCACCAGCCAGAGCGTGCCCACGACGGCGCTGATCAATAGCACGCCGCCGACGAACCCGAGCGCGCCGTGCGGCACGATCTTGCGCCAGGCGAGTTCGGCCGGGCGCCTGCGCTCGATGACGCAGACGAGGAACAGGTACGCGCCGAGCGCCGGCAGCAACTGCACCACCAGCATGCCGATGTAGCGTTCGGGAACGGGCGCCGCCTTGCCGGCCCAGCCGATGGTGACGAAAAGGATGCGCAGCAGGAAGATCATGGCGCCCAGGACCGCCACGAAGATGACGATGCGCGCGAGCGGCGACAGCACGAGCCAGCGCTTCCAGCGCGGCGCCGCGGCGGCTTCTCCTGCCGGGGTTTCGGGAGCGGCGACGGCGTTCACCGCGGTTTGGCGAGCTGGTAGCGCAGGTGGGCCTTCACCTCGGGCCACTCGCCCGCGGCCAGGCTGTACATCACCGTGTCGCGAACGGTGCCGTCGCGCCGCGGCGCGTGGTGGCGCAGCACCCCGTCCTTGCGGGCGCCCAGGCGCTCGATGGCGCGCTGGCTCGCGAAGTTGTAGTTGTCGGTGCGCCAGCCCACGAGCTGTGCACCCAGCGTCTCGAACGCATGCGTCATCAGCAGCAACTTGCAAGTGGTGTTGACGTGGCTGCGCTGCCAGCTCTTGCCGTACCAGGTGTAGCCGATCTCCAGCCGCTCGATCGCCACGACGATGTCGTGGTAGCGGGTGCTGCCGATGATCTTGCCGCTGGCCACGTCGCGTACGATGAACGGCAGCATGTGGCCCTGGTCGAGGCCCTTCAGCGCGGCCGCGACATAGGCCTGCGCTTCGCCGGGCGCCGGCACCGAGGTGATGCGCAGGTTCCAGAGTTCGCCGTCACGCGCGGCGGCCTCGATGTCGGCGGCGTGGTCCGCGGACATCGGCTCCAGCCGCACCTGCGGGCTGGCCAGTGTGCAGGGCTCGGGCTTGTGCATTCACTTGTCCTTGTTGCGGGCGGTGCGCCAGCGCCGGGCCAGCTGCAGGCCCAGCCCGCCGCCCAGGCCGACCAGCAGGATGCCGCCGATGCTGGCGTTGCTGTAGCCGGCCGCGAAGATGTCCAGGCCGAACACCACGGCCAGCCAGTAACCCAGCAGCGCGCCGCCGACGAAGCCGGCGGCATCGGTGAGTCCTTCCAGCAACAGCGGGCTCATCGTCTTGCCTTGCCGCGCGCTCAGCGGTTGTGCCGCTGCATGAACACGAGCTTCTCGAACAGGGTCACGTCCTGCTCGTTCTTCAGCAGCGCGCCCACCAGCGGCGGCACGGCGACCTTGTCTTCCTTGCTTTGCAGCGCCTCGAGCGGGATGTCTTCCGCCACCAGCAGCTTGAGCCAGTCGAGCAGCTCGCTGGTGGAGGGCTTCTTCTTCAGGCCGGGCAGGTTGCGCACGTCGTAGAAGGTCTTCATCGCCGCGGTCAGCAGCTCCTTCTTGAGGCCGGGGAAGTGCACGTCCACGATCTGCTTCATCGTCTCGGCGTCCGGGAACTTGATGTAAGGGAAGAAGCAGCGGCGCAGGCACGCATCGGGCAGTTCCTTCTCGTTGTTCGAGGTGATGAACACCAGCGGGCGATGCCGGGCCTTCACGAGCTCGCGTGTCTCGTACACATAGAACTCCATCCGGTCCAGTTCGCGCAGCAGGTCGTTGGGGAATTCGATGTCGGCCTTGTCGATTTCGTCGATCAGCAGGGCCACGGGCTTGTCGGCGGTGAAAGCCTGCCAGAGCACGCCCTTGACGATGTAGTTGTGGATGTCCTTCACGCGCGCACCACCATCGATGTCCGCGAGCTGCGAGTCCCGCAGCCGGCTCACCGCGTCGTATTCGTACAGCCCCTGCTGCGCCTTGGTGGTGGACTTGATGTGCCACTGCAGCAGCGGCACGTCCAGCGCCTGGGCCACTTCCTCGGCCAGCATGGTCTTGCCGGTGCCGGGCTCGCCCTTGACCAGGAGCGGGCGCTTGAGCGTGATGGACGCGTTCACCGCCAGCATCAGGTCTTGCGTGGCGACGTAATTCTGTGAGCCTTGGAACTTCATGGGATGTGCGATGGAAAGGGCGCAAGGAGGCGCCGGATATAATTGAATGCTGCTTAGACTGTCCCTACCACCCGATTTTGCTCGCAAAATGAACAAGTTGTTGTCCGCGCTCTTCGTCCTGGCTGTCGCTTCCGTGACGGGCACTGCCTTTGCACAAACGCCGGCCCCTGCCAAGGCCCCGGCGCCGGCCGCGGGCGCGAAGTCGATCGAGGCCAAGGTCGCGATGTGCGTGGGTTGCCACGGCATCAAGGGCTACCAGGCCAGTTTCCCCGAGGTCTACAAGGTCCCGATGATCGCCGGCCAGAGCGCCAAGTACATCACGGCGGCGCTCGTCGCCTACCAGAAGGGCGACCGCAAGCACCCGACGATGCGCAGCATCGCGGACACGCTCACCGAGAAGGACATGGCCGACATCGCGGCCTATTACGAGGGCCTGGGCAAGGACCCCGCAGGCAAGCTGCCGGAGGCCGCCGACAAGGCGCCGAGCCCCCAGGTCGCCGCGTTGCTGCAGAAGGCCGCCTGCGTTTCATGCCACGGCGCGAATTTCGCCAAGCCGATCGACCCCAGCTATCCGAAGATCGCCGGCCAGCATGCCGACTACATGTTCGTCGCGCTGAAGGCCTACAAGACCGAGAACAACGCCAGCGTCGGCCGCACCAACGGCGTCATGGGCGCGATCGCCAAGCAGTTCTCCAACGCGGAACTCAAGGCGCTCTCCGCCTACGTCGCTTCGCTGCAGGGCGACCTGAAGACGGTGCCCGAGCACCGTTTCCGTTAATCGCGCGTCGCTCGTCGCTGCACGCAGGCGATGTAGGCGTTGCCGTCGGGCGGCTGCCCGGACCGCTGGCTCTCCCATAGCATCTGGCCCAGGCACTCCATGGCTTCGTGATGCGCGGCATGAATCGAATCGCGCCGGGCGGCCAGCAGTTCGACCGCCTGCCGGATGCCGCGCGGCTGGTCGATCGAACACTGCTCGCTGATCGACAGGTGCATGGCCAGGTGGAGGAAGGGGTTGGTCTTGCCGTCCCGGCCGTCGTAGCTTCGAGCGAGGGCTGCTTCCACGTCTCCGAGGTCGGCATCGTATTCAGGATGGTCCTGCAGCCACTGGCCCGCCAGCGTCTCCAGCGCGTCCAGCGGCTGGCCCGCGCGGGTCTTGGCGGCCACGGCGCAAAAGAAACGCCGCACATCCTCTTGCGATGGGTTGAACATGGCGCGCAGGGTAGCATGCACCGGCCTTGTCCTACGGACGAGTTCGAAACCCCGTGATACGCTGGATCCAGGGCCGGCGCGAGCGCTGCCGGAGCCAGCGGCCCCTTACTCATTCCCCGGCGAGGAGACACGCCATGAACCCGATGCGAATTGCCGGAATCATCCTGCTGGTCCTGGGGCTGGCAGGCCTGCTGACCGGCGGCTTCAGCTTCACGAAGAACACCACGAAGGCCGAGATCGGGCCGCTCAAGCTCCAGGTCCAGGAAAAGGAATCGGTGAACGTTCCCCAGTGGCTGAGCCTGGGGGCGATGCTCGTGGGCGGCGTCCTGCTGGTGCTGGGGTTCAAGCGCTGACAGGCGACCGGGCGTTCACGCGCCGATCAGGCCCGAAATCGTCCGGGCTGCTTCCAGCAGCGGGGGCAGCATCGTTTCCTGCATCAGCCTGGGGCTCGTCCGGTTGGCTTGCCCGCTGATGTTCAGCGCCGCCACCATCCGGCCGCCACGGCCGGAAATGGGCGCCGCGATGGATACCAGCCCTTCTTCCAGTTCCTGGTTCACCAGGCACCAGCCCTGCCGGCGCGCCTGCTGCACCCTGGCGACGAGCGCTTCGACGTCGGTGACGGTATGCCGGGTGAGCGGCTCGCGCCGGCAGGCCCGCAGCCGCTGCTCGGCCTCCTCGGCGGCCAGGCCCGCCAGGAGCATGCGGCCCATCGACGTGCAATAGGCCGGCAGGCGCGAGCCCGCGCCCAGGCCGATGCTCATGATCTTGCGCGTGGGAACGCGCAGGACATAGACGATGTCGGTGCCGTCCAGCGCGGCGGCCGAGCAGGACTCCTTGACCTGATCGACCAGCGCCTCCATCACCGGCTCCGCGAGGTTCCAGATCGGCATCGAGGACAGGTAGGCAAACCCGAGGTCGAGGATGCGCGGCGTGAGGCTGAACCGCTTGCCGTCACTCTCCACATACCCGAGCGTCTGCAGCGTGAGGAGGATGCGGCGGGCGCCGGCGCGCGTCAGGCCCGCGCGGCCCGCGACCTCGGTCAGGGTCTGGCGCGGCGCCTGCGCGCTGAACGAGCGAATCACCTCCAGTCCGCGCGCGAAGGACTGCACGTAGCTGTCGCCGGGCCTCAGGTCGGCCGCCCCTGGCGGGGAAATTGCCGTGGACATTGAATTGCCCCTAAAATTCATTATCCGAACACTTGTTCGAAATTAGAACAAATGTCCACCCTCTTGGCAAGCTGCGCGTGGCGGGTTTCCGGCCACCCGCGCCTTCTGGAAGTTTCATGATCGACAAGACCGCCGCCTCCGTGAGCGAGGCCTTGCAGGGCGTCACCGATGGCGCCACCGTGATGATCGGCGGCTTCGGCACCGCCGGCATTCCCAATGAACTGGTCGAGGGCCTGATCGAGCAGGGCGCGCGAGACCTCACCATCGTGAACAACAACGCCGGCAACGGCGACCACGGGCTGGCCGCCCTGCTCAAGGCGGGGCGCGTGCGCAAGATCATCTGCAGCTTTCCGCGGCAGGCCGACAGCCATGTATTCGACGCGCTCTACCGCAGCGGAAAGATCGAGTTGGAACTGGTGCCGCAGGGCAACCTGTCTGAGCGTATCCGCGCCGCCGGGGCGGGTATCGGCGCGTTCTTCACACCGACCGGCTACGGCACCGAACTCGCGAAGGGCAAGGAAACGCGGGAAATCGGCGGCCGGCCCTACGTCCTGGAGTACCCGATCCACGCCGACCTGGCCCTCATCAAGGCCGAGCGCGGCGACCGCTGGGGCAACCTCACTTACCGCAAGGCCGCGCGCAATTTCGGCCCCGTCATGGCGATGGCGGCAAGGCGCACAATTGCGAGCGTGCATGAGATCGTGCCGCTGGGGGCGCTGGACCCGGAGAACGTCGTGACGCCGGGCATCTTCGTGAGCAGGATCGTGAAGGTCGAGCGTATCGCCACCCAGGCGGGCGGCTTCCGGCAGGCCGCCTAGTGCCTTTTGTCCCATGAGCTACCAGAGACGCACCAAAGAACAACTCGCCCAACGGGTGGCGCGCGACATCCACGACGGCGCCTACGTGAACCTGGGTATCGGCATGCCCACGCTGGTGGCCAACCACCTGCCCGCCGGGATCGAAGTGATCCTGCATAGCGAGAACGGCATCCTGGGCATGGGCCCGGCGCCTACACCCGGCCAGGAAGACTACGACCTCATCAACGCGGGCAAGCAGCCCGTGACACTGCTGCCTGGCGGCGCCTTCTTCCATCACACCGACAGTTTCGCGATGATGCGCGGCGGCCACCTGGACATCTGCGTGCTGGGCGCGTTCCAGGTTTCGGCGACCGGTGACCTGGCGAACTGGCACACCGGCGAGAAGGACGCCATCCCCGCCGTTGGCGGCGCGATGGACCTCGCCGTGGGCGCAAAGCAGACCTGGGTGATGATGGACCTGCTCACGAAGAACGGCCGGAGCAAGGTCGTTTCGCACTGCAGCTATCCGCTGACCGGCATTGGCTGCGTCAAGCGCATCTACAGCGACCTCGCCACCCTCGAGTGCACGGCGCGGGGCCTCAAGCTCGTCGACAAGGTGGACGGCCTCGCGCATGCAGAACTGGAACAACTCGTCGGGCTACCCATCGCACCCTAGCCTTGCCGCCTGACCCAACCTGGAGCCCGCCATGACCCGACAAGCCTTCATCTGCGACGCCATCCGCACCCCCTTCGGGCGCTACGGCGGCGCGCTGTCCTCCATCCGCACCGACGACCTCGGGGCGATCCCGATCCGGGCGCTGATGGCGCGCAACGCCAAGGTGGACTGGCAGGCCTTGACCGACGTGCTCTACGGCTGCGCCAACCAGGCCGGCGAGGACAACCGCAACGTGGCCCACATGGCCAGCCTGCTGGCCGGCCTGCCGGTGGAAGTGCCGGGCGCGACGATCAACCGCCTGTGCGGCTCCGGCCTGGACGCTGTCGGGACCGCCGCCCGGGCGATCAAGGCCGGCGAGGCCTCGCTGGTGATCGCCGGTGGGGTGGAGAGCATGAGCCGCGCGCCCTTCGTCATGCCCAAGGCCGAGAGTGCCTTCGCGCGCGCCAATGCCGTCTACGACACCACTATCGGCTGGCGCTTCGTCAACAAGCTGATGAAGGAGATGCACGGCGTGGACTCGATGCCCGAGACCGCCGAGAACGTCGCCACCGATTACAGGATCGAGCGCGATGCCCAGGACCGGATGGCGCTGGCTTCGCAGCTCAAGGCCGTCGCGGCGCAGAAGGCCGGCTACTTCGACAGCGAGATCACGCCGGTCACGATTCCCCAGAAGAAGGGCGACCCCATCGTGGTCGCGAAGGACGAACACCCGCGCGAAACCAGCCTGGAGGCGCTCGCCAAGCTCAAGGGCGTGGTGCGGCCGGACGGCACGGTGACGGCGGGCAACGCCAGCGGCGTGAACGACGGTTCGTGCGCACTGCTGCTGGCCGACGAGGCCACAGCCGCGAAGCACGGCCTGACGCCGCGCGCGCGTGTCGTCGGCATGGCGACGGCCGGCGTGCCGCCCCGGGTGATGGGCATCGGGCCCGCGCCGGCAACGCAAAAGGTCCTCGCGCTCACGGGCATCAAGATCGAACAGATCGACGTCATCGAGCTGAACGAGGCCTTCGCCGCGCAGGGCATTGCCGTGTTGCGCCTGCTCGGCCTGAAGGACGACGACCCGCGTGTCAATCCCAACGGCGGCGCCATCGCCCTCGGCCATCCGCTGGGCGCTTCGGGCGCCCGCCTCGCGACGACCGCCGTGAACCAGCTGCAAAAGACCGGCGGCCGCTACGCGCTGTGCACGATGTGCATCGGCGTGGGGCAGGGCATCGCCGTGATCCTCGAGCGGGTGTGAGCGCGGACGGCCCGCCAAAGGAAAACCGATGAACGACGAGATGGGCGACAAGCTGCTCATTCGCGAGATGGTCGAGCGGTGGGCGGTCTGGCGCGACGCGGGCGATTGGGAGCGCTTCGCCACCGTGTGGCACCCCGACGGCATGATGATGGCCACCTGGTTCCAGGGGCCGTTCGCGGATTTCATCCGTGTCACGCAGGACGGCTGGGCCAAGGGCGTCAGCATCCTGCACTTCCTGGGCGGCAGCGCCATCGAAGTGGCGGGTGACCGCGCGATCGCACAGACGAAGATGACGATTTCGCAGCGCGGCAACGTGGAAGGCGCCGACGGACCGGTTTCATGCGACGTCGTCTGCACCGGCCGGTTCTACGACTTCGTGGTGCGGCACGAGGGACGCTGGAAGCTGTTGCACCGCCAGCCGATCTACGAGAAGGACCGCATCGACCCGATCGATCCATGCGCGCGGTTGACGCTCGACCAAGGTGTGCTCGCGACGCTGCCAGAAGGCTACCGGCACCTGGCCTATATCCAGACGCGGATCGGCTACAAGGTGAAGCTGGACATGCCGATGCTCAAGGGCCCCGTGGTGGAGGAGCTCTATCGCCGCGGCGCGCGCTGGCTGGCGGGCGGCGTGCTCGAACGGTGAACTCGCTCCCGCTGGTCACCGACCCGTTCTTCTACCTCGTCGCGATTCCCGCCGTGCTGCTGCTGGGCATCAGCAAGAGCGGCTTTGGCGCGGGGTTCGGCTCGCTCGCGGTGCCGATGATGGCGCTGGCCGTCACGGTGCCGCAGGCAGCGGCGATGCTGATGCCGGTGCTGTTGCTGATGGACCTCATGGGCGTGGCCGCGTTTCGCCGCCACTTCGACGTCAAGCTGCTGCGCTTCCTGCTGCCGTTCGGGCTGCTGGGCACTGTCCTGGGCACGCTGCTGTTCAAGGTGCTGGATGCCCGCATGGTGGCCGGAATCGTCGGCGTCTTCACGCTGTTGTTCCTCGCCCAGCGCCTGCTGTTCCCGCCCAAGCCGGACAGCCCGCACCCGCCGAAGTGGCTGGGGGCCCTCCTTACCACGACCTCGGGGTTCACCAGCTTCACCGCACATGCGGGTGGGCCCCCCATCGGCGCCTACGTGATCCCGATGCGCCTGCCGCCGCTGGTGTTCACGGCGACCATGGCCTTCTTCTTCTTCGTCATCAACCTGAGCAAGTGGATTCCGTACGCCTGGCTGGGGCTGCTGGACATGCGCAACATGGCGACCTCGCTCGCGCTGCTGCCGTTCGCGCCGGTCGGCGTGGTCGTGGGGGTGCGCCTTGCGCACCGGATCAAGCCGGTCCTGTTCTACCGGCTGGTTTACATCGGCATGTTCCTCACCGGCTGCAAGCTGGTATGGGACGGGTTTTTTCAAGTGTGAATTCGCTGCGCGAATTCACACTGATCTGGCAACTTCAAAAAACGCGCAGCGTTTTTAAAGTTAATAGCTTGACGCCCTGGCGTCCGCCACCTGGCGCGGCAGCTCGGACTCCAGCGCAGAGATCACCCGGCTCATTCGCTCCCGCTCCGTCACGTCGTGGAAGCTCGTCACCGAGCCGACGCGTTTGCCGCGCACGCGCTGCGGGCTTACCTGGCATTCGAAGATGCGGCCGTCGGTGAGCTCGATCACGCTGAACTGCTCGGCGTCCGGGTGGGCCTTGCGGGCCTCGGCCAGCGACAGGAAGCGCGCCGGATCCTTCACCTGCGCCAGCTGCATTGCGAGCAGCGCGCCGTCGTTGAGCGTTGCCAGCTTGTCGGCGGCGATGCCCCACATCTCGATGAAGCGTGTGTTGTAGTGCATCGCGCGGCCGAAATAGCCCATGGCGAGGATGCCGTCCGTGGTGGAGTCCAGCGTCGCCAGCAGCAGCGCCAGCGCCGCCCGCGCTTCGGTGAGCTCCTGGGTGCGGCCCTCCAGCGTACGGCTGGTCGTGCCGAGCTTCTGCGTGGCTGTCGCCAGCGAGCGCCGGGCCTCCGCGAGTTCCTGCGCGAGGCGGTTGACCAGGTCCGTGAGGCCCGCGGCCTGGGGCGGCGGCTGCCTTTCGGCATGCGCCCCGGAGGCTTGTGCTTGGGTCATGAACTCACCTTTGACGTGAAGCGCTTGTGCGCATGATCGCTGATCAAACCATGCAGGGCGACGGTCGGTTTAGGAAATTTGCCTAGCCGTGTTTAGGGGAATCGGTGGCCGCGCCCAGGAACGCCTCGAGGGCCCGGAGCAGGTCCCACAAAGGCACTTCGAGCTCGCAGACCAGCCGTTCGACGACGTCGCCCTCGCGGCCCTCGCGGAACGCGCCCTCGAGCGCGGCGGCGCGGTCCTGCACCAGGGTGGCGCCGACATTGCCGGATACCGCCTTGGTCGTGTGCGCGAGCCGTTCCGCCGTGGCCTTGTCACCGCTGCGCCAGGCTTCGCGGATCTCGCGCACGACCGGTTCCTGCCCGGCGACGTAGCGCCGCAGCATGGCGACGTACAGTGACTTCTTGCCGAGCATGCGCGACAGCCCGAGCGCCGTGTCGAGTCCGTCGATGCCGGCGGGCAGGTCGCCGGGCGCCGCGTCGGCGGCCGGACCGGCCGTCGCCGGGCTCGATGTCCGAACACGCCGGTTGCGCGCCCAGCGCAGCAGGATGGCCGTCAGCTCCGCCGGGTCGATCGGCTTGACCAGGAAGTCGTTCATCCCGGCGTCCAGGCATTTGCGGCGGTCCTGCTCCATCGCGTTGGCCGTCATCGCCACGATCGGCAACGCCGCGAGTCCAGGCAGCTTGCGGATTTCGCGTGTCGCCGTGACGCCGTCCATCACCGGCATCTGCATGTCCATGAAAACCAGGTCGTACGTGTTGCGCTGGATCTGCTCGAGTGCGATCTGGCCGTGGTCGGCCACGTCCACCACCACACCGGAGTCTTCCAGCAGTTCCCGGGCCACTTGCTGGTTGATGTCGTTGTCCTCGACCAGGAGGATCCGGGCGCCGCGCACGGCGGCGAGCCGATGGTCGGCGATGTCGAGCGCCGGCGCCCGTTGCGCCACGCGGCGCCCGCCCAGCACCCCCATCGTCGTGTCGAACAGGATCGACGCGCTGACGGGCTTGACCAGCACGTTCTCGATGCCCGCACCTTCCGCCTCCTTGAGCACTTCCTCGCGGCCGTAGGCGGTGACCATCAGGAACATGGGCGGCGACGCCAGCCCGAGCGAGCGGATGCGGCGCGCGGTTTCCATGCCGTCCATGCCGGGCATGCGCCAGTCGAGGTAGGCGACGTCGTAGGGATGGCCGGCGCCGGCTGCACGCAGGACTTCCTCGACCGCGGCGGAGCCGGAGGCGACTTCGCTGACCAGGAAGGTCATGCCCTGCAGCATGTCCACGATCACGGCGCGCGCGTGGTCGTTGTCGTCCACGACCAGCGCACGGCGGCCGCGCAGGTCGGGGTTGGGCATGAGCTCGCGGCGGATGGCCGTGCCGATCCCCAGGCGGGCCGAGAACCAGAAGGTGCTCCCCTTGCCGTATTCGCTCTCCACGCCCACCTCTCCACCCATGAGTTCGGCCAGCTTCTTCGAAATCGCCAGGCCCAGGCCCGTGCCCCCGAACCTGCGCGTTGTGGAGGTGTCGGCCTGCGAAAAGCTCTGGAACAGGCGGCCGGCCTGTTCGGGTGTGAGCCCGATGCCGGTGTCGTGGACCCGGAAATGCAGCAGCACGTCCTTCTCGGTGCGCTCGCTCGCGCGCACCGAAATCACGATCTCGCCCTTTTCGGTGAACTTCACCGCGTTGTTGGCGTAATTGAGCAGGATCTGGCCGAGCCGCAGGGAGTCGCCCACCAGGTTCACCGGCACGTCCGGCGCGACTTCGAACACGAGCTCCAGCCCCTTCGCATGGCTCTTTTCGCTGATCAGGCTGCCCGTGTTGTCCAGCAGCTTCTCCAGCTCGAAGTCGCGTTGCTCCAGGTCCAGCTTGCCGGCCTCGACCTTGGAGAAGTCCAGGATGTCGTTGATGACGCCCAGCAGGTGTTGGCCGGAGGTCTGCACCTTGGCGATGTAATCGCGCTGGCGCGTAGTGAGGTCGGTCTTGAGCACCAGGTGCGACAGGCCGATGATCGCGTTCATCGGGGTGCGGATCTCATGGCTCATGTTCGCGAGGAAGTCCGACTTCATGCGCGTCGCTTCCTCGGCGAGTTCCTTGGCGTGGCGGATCTCCTCCTCGTTGCGGCGGCGCTCCGTGATATTGCGGCTGATGCCCAGCAACCCCTGCGCCTCGCCCTTCTCGTCCCACAGCGGCGAGACCACGGTGTCGTACAGGACGCGCTGGCCGTCGGAAGTGGTGACCCAGCACTCCGAGGACTGCTCCTGCAGCAGCGCCATCGCCCGGGAATCGCGTTCGTCCATGGACTCGGCGATGTCCTTGTCGAACAGGTCGTGGCAGGTGAGGCCGCGGACGTCGTCCACCGCCCGACCCACCATCGCGGCATAGGCCGTGTTGCAGCCCAGGTAGCGACCGGCGCGGTCCTTGTAGAAGATCAGGTCGGAGATCGAGTCGATCAGCGACTTCAGGGTGGCCTCCTGCCGCCTCTTCTCCTGTTCGGCGAGCTTTTGCGCGGTCACGTCGCGCACGGTGAGGACGAAGATGGACTTGCCGCCCGCTTCGGTCCTGAAGGCCCACAGGCGGACGTCGCGGATCGCGCCATCCTGGCGGCGGTGCCGGCTGTCGAAACTGATGGGGCCCTGCGCGGCCCTGATGTTCGTTTCCAGGGTCGCGACGCCGTCCTCGCCGAAGTCCGCGTCATAAAAGGGGATCTTGACGCCCAGCAATTCCTCGATCGGGTAGCCCAGGTGCTTGCACATCGCGGGGTTCGCGTAGCTGAGTTCCCCGCTGTCGCGGTCGATCCAGAACATGGGCGGCGAGTTCTCGAGGACTGCATGATTGAACATCATCTTTTCCTCGTAGCGCAGCCGGTCGGTGATATCGCGGAACGTGATCACGCTGCCGACGCACTTGCCGTGGATGCGCTGGGGAATGACGTGACGCTCCAGCATCCGGCCGTCCTTCAGCTCGATGAGGCTCAGGTCCTCCGAGTCCGGGTTCTGCCGGCGCATCTCGATATGTGCGCGCAGGTCCTCCGGGTCTTTCACCCGCGTGGCCTGGAACTCCACCAGCTTGCCGCTGTCCAGGTTGCTGAGTTCATCCTCCGGGATGCCCCACAGCTCGACGAAACGGATGTTGTAGTACATCGAGTTGTCCGAGTACTGCAAGGTGAGGATGCCGTCGCTCGCCGCATCCAGGGTGGACACCAGCAATTCGTGCGAGTTGCGCAGCAGCGCGAGTTCCCGGGTGCGGATGTCGAGCCTCGTCTCGGCGGCGGCCATCCTGTCGCGGGCCTGCGCCAACGCCAGGCGGGCCTGGGCGAGCTCGTCGTCCGGGCTGGGTGCGCCGCAGGCCGCGGCCAGGGCGTGGGAGATATCGGTGGGGGCGCGATCCATGGCGGCCTCTCGGTGGTGAGACGCCATGAAAACATTTCGTATCCTGTCGGGATTAAGCAAATTGCCTACCAGGGCTAGGGAAAATGCCGGAAACGGTCAGGCGCCCCAGTCCGGCCGGCGCGCCCCCTCCTCGCGCACGCGCTGCTCCTTCTCCGCGCGTTCCTGGGCCATCTGGTCCTCCAGCTGCTGGCGCCCCTGCTTGATGACGGCGATGACCTTGGCGCGGTCCGTGTGGTGGGGGTACATGCGCTCGAACAGCTCGAGGTTGTGGCGCCGGAACCGCATCGCGTGCATGCGCGCTTCATGGGGCGCGAAACCGAGCACCTCCAGCACCGTGCGGGCGCTGCGCAGGCTGGATTCGAACATTTCCCGCTCGACGCGCATGACCCCCCTGTCGCGCAGCTCGTTCCAGTGGGTGACGTCGCGCGCGCGGGCCACCAGCTCGAGGTGCGGGAAATGCTCGCGCGCGAGGTCGACGATCGAAAGCGACTGTTCCTTGTCGTCCACGGCGATCACGAGGATGCTGGCCGTCGCCGCGCCCGCCGTGCGCAGCAGGTCCAGCCGGGTAGCGTCGCCGTAGAACACCTTGTAGCCGAAGGAGCGGGCGGCCTCGATCATGTCGGCGTCGTGGTCCAGCACCGTGGCCCCGACGCCCTGCGCGCCGAGCATGCGGCCGATGATCTGTCCGTAGCGCCCGAACCCCGCGATGATGACGGGGGCGTGCTGCTGCTCGCTGATCTCCGCCAGCTGCGGCGTATTGCAGTTGGCGTAGCGCGGCAGCAGCAGCTTGTCGACCGCGACCAGCAGCAGGGGGCCGAGCAGCATCGATACCGCGACGGCCCCGATGAGCAGCGACGACATCTCGGGGGCGATCACCTTCGCGCCCGTGGCGGCCTGGAACACCGCGAAAGCGAATTCGCCGCCTTGCGCCAGCAGCAGCGTGAACACCGGCCGTTCCTGTACCGGCAGCCCCATCGCCTTGCCCAGCGCATAGATCACCGCGCCCTTGATCGCGAGGAACCCCAGCACGATCGCCGCCATGGCCAGGGGCGAGCGGGCCAGCACGCCGAAGTCGATGCTCATGCCCACGGCGATGAAGAACAGGCCCAGCAACAGGCCCTTGAACGGCTCGATGTCGGTTTCCAGCTCGCGCCGGTACTCACTCTCGGCCAGCAGCACGCCGGCCAGGAAGGCGCCCAGCGCCATCGACAGGCCCACCAGCTGCATCAGCGCGGCGATGGCGACCACCAGCAGCAGCGACGCGGCCGTGAAGATTTCCGGCGTCTTGCTCTTGGCGATCCAGCGCAGCAGCGGCCGCAGCGCAAGGCGCCCGCCCAGCACGATGCCTCCGATCACGCCGAGAATCTTGGCGGCCTCGATCCAGCGGCTGGCGGCGGTGGTTTCGGCCGATTCGGCCACGCCGCCGAGCAGCGGCAGCAGCGCCAGGATGGGAATGGCGGCGACGTCCTGGAACAACAGGATGGAAAACCCCGCCCGCCCGCTGGACGTGGGCAGCAGGTTGCGCTCGCCCATCACCTGCAGCGCGATCGCGGTGGACGACAAGGCCAGCCCCAGTGCCGCGACCAGGCTCACGCGCCATGGCAGGCCGGCGGCCATGGCGGCGGCGCACAGCAGCGCCGCGCAGCCGAGCACCTGCGCGCTACCCCAGCCGAAGATCGGCCGGCGCAGGCTCCAGAGCCGGCGCGGTTCCAGCTCGAGCCCGACGAGGAACAGCATCAGCACCACGCCGAACTCGGCGAAATGCAGGATGTCCTCGACGTTGCTCACGAGCCCGAGGCCCCACGGCCCGATCGCGATGCCGGCGGCGAGGTAGCCGATGATCGAGCCGAGGCCCAGCGCCCGCGACAAGGGAACGGCGATCACTGCCGCGCCGAGGTAGATCAGGCTGTTGGTCAGCCACGCAGGGGCCTGTTCAACCATGGCCGGGCCTGTCGGTGTCGGGCACGTCGCAGGCCGGGCATTGCTCCAGCGTTTCCAGTTCGGGCCACCGCGGGTAGCTGTGAAGGCGCTCGGCGAAAACGCCCACATGCTGCGCCACCGTGTCTTCGCCCGCGCGATGGGCGCCGTGCAGCAGCAGGGGAGGCAGGAAGCGCATGCCGCAAAGCGCCGCCGTCTGTTCGTAGGGTGGCAGGAAGGCGTCGAAGAAGTAGCGGTTGTAGCTTTGCGGGTGATAGGAGCTCTCCGGCCCGCCCGTCGTGGCGGCCAGCCAGAGGTCCTTGCCCTGCAGCGCGGTGCCGCCATGGCCGTAAGCCCAGCCGTAAGTGAGCACTTCGTCCAGCCAGAGTTTCTGCAGGGCGGGCATCGAGTACCACTGGATCGGGTGCAGCAGGACGATCAGTGCCGCGGCGGCGGCAGCAGCCTGCTCGGCACCGACGTCGATGTCGTAGTCGGGGTACAGCGCATAGAGGTCACGCACCCGGACGCCGCCCACGGCGCGAGCGGCGGTCAGCATCCGGCTGTTGACGCGGGACTCGCGCCAACGGGGGTGGGCGGCCAGCACCAGGACGCCGCTGGAAAGCCCTTGTTTTGCCAACTCATCCATACCGGTAACATAGCGCAAAGCTGTCAAGGAGCCCTATCATGCCGGTCGTGGTCGTTGCCAATCCAAAAGGCGGTGTCGGAAAGTCGACCATGGCCACCAATATCGCGGGCTACTTTGCCAGCAAGGGCCATGCCGTGATGCTGGGCGACGCCGACCGCCAGCAGTCTTCGCGATTGTGGCTGGGACTGCGCCCGCCCGCTGCCCGCCCGGTCAGCACCTGGGAGCTCAACGAAGCCAACATCGTGAGGCCGCCCCGGGGCACGACGCATGTCGTGCTGGACACGCCGGCCGGCATGCACGGCAAGACCTTCAAGGAAATCCTGCAGCTGGCCGACAAGGTGATCGTTCCGCTGCAGCCGAGCGTCTTCGACATCTTCGCCACCCGCACGTTCCTGGACGAGCTGGCCGAGCACCGCAAGGCGAGCAAGATGCAGGTGGGCATCGTCGGCATGCGGGTGGATCCGCGCACCATCGCCGCCGACAAGCTGCACGAGTTCGTCGACAACCTGGGGCTGCCCGTGCTCGGCTACATCCGGCACACCACCAACTACATTCACCTCGCGGCGCGCGGGTTGACCCTGTTCGACGTCGCGCCCGGCCGTGTCGCGCGCGACCTCGAGCAGTGGGACGGCATCTGTCGCTGGCTGGACACCTGAGGGTTCCATGAAGAATCGCCGCATCCCTGGAATTGATACATTGGGGGCATGAAGACCTTCGAGAATCTCTCCGAGCTGCCCGCGCTGGTCGGCCAGGAAGTCGCCGTGAGCGACTGGCTCACCATCACGCAGGAGCAGGTCAACCTGTTCGCGCAGGCCACCGGCGACCACCAGTGGATCCACGTGGACGTGGAAAAGGCCAAGGCCGGGCCCTTCGGTGCACCGATAGCGCATGGCTTCCTCACGCTGTCGCTGTTGCCGAAATTCTTCGAAACGTCGTTCAAGATCCGCGACTCGCGCATGGGCGTCAACTATGGCCTGAACAAGGTCAGGTTCACCGCCCCCGTGCCCGTGGGCAGCCGGCTGCGCGCGCGCATGAAGCTGCTGTCGGCCGAGCCCATCGACAACGGCGGCGTGCAGATGGCCTGGCTGGTGACGGTGGAGCGGGAGGGCAGCGACAAGCCGGTTTGCATCGCCGAGTCGCTCGCGCGCCGCTATCCGTAGGAGCGGGCTGCAGAAGGGAAGTGCGCACTGGGCAAGGACGTCGGGCGGCCGACTCCGCGAATGTCCCCCGGCGCGGACACGCCCGACCGCAGGCCAGGACGGTAGGGCGCTCTGCGCAGCGAAATAAAGGCGGAGGTAGCCCGCAAGGGCGACGGGGGACATTCGCGGAGCAGAGCGCCCCGCCGGCCCGGACCCGCCACGGCTGCTTGCACACCGATTTCTGCCGACCAGCCTCCGAGCCAGGGAAGTGCGGCCGAACTTGATCGGACCTGGAGGGGTGAGCCCGGGAGTCGCCCCTATCCCTGGACGAACCCGTTCTGCCGCCAGGCCTCGAACACCGTCACGGCCACCGCGTTCGACAGGTTGAGGCTGCGCTGGCCCTCGCGCATCGGCAGGCGCAGCCGCTGCGGCGGCGCGAAGGATTCCCTCAGCGCCGGCGCCAGGCCGCGCGTCTCGGACCCGAACACCAGCCAGTCGCCGGGCTGGAACGCGGTGTCGTGCACCGTGCGCGTCCCGTGGGTCGTCAGCGCGAACATCCTCGCCCGCTCCGGCTGCATCCCTCGCAGGAACGCTTCCCAGTCCTCATGGCGCCGCACTTCGGCGTACTCGTGGTAGTCCAGCCCGGCGCGGCGCATGTGCTTGTCGTCCATGGAAAAGCCCAGCGGCTCGATGAGGTGGAGTGCGCAGCCGGTGTTCGCCGCCAGCCGGATCACGTTGCCGGTGTTGGGCGGGATTTCGGGTTCGACCAGGACGATATGGAACATGCGCGGATTGTCGGCGCGCTTCAGTGCGGCTCGTCGGTGCGGGCCAGGACCAGGCCGGTCACGCGTGCGGCGCCGGCCTCGCGCAGCGCCTGCGCCGCCGCGAACAGTGAGGCGCCGCTCGTCATGACGTCGTCCACCAGCGCCACCCGCTTGCCGCGGATGGCGGAGTGGCGAAGCGGCTCGACCGCAAAGGCGCCCTGGACGTTGCGCAGCCGGGCCTTCAGGTCCAGCTCCGACTGCGCCCGCGTATGGCGCACGCGCAGCAACAGGCCGGGCTCGGTCTTGCGCGGCACCAGTGCCCGGGCAAGCACCAGCGCCTGGTTGAAGCCGCGCTCGGCCAGGCGTTCGCCCGACAGCGGCATCGGCAGCACCAGGTCGGCGTCTTCCAGCGCGGGTTCGACCCAGGGCGCGCTGCGCATCAGCGTGGCAAAGGTGGCGGCCCAGCCGGCCTGGCCGCCGAACTTGTACTGGGTGACCAGCGCGGACCACGGGTACTCGTAGGACAGGGCGGCGTGGCAAGCGTCCAGCGGCGGGGGCGCCGCCAGGCATCGGCCGCATTCCGCGACGCCCTGCGCGACCGGCAACGCGCATCGGCGGCAGCGCGGCCGCGGCTGCGCGAAGCGTGCGACGCAGGCCTCGCAGACAGGGTGCGCAGGCCAGGCCCGGCACACTGCGCACTGGCCGGGCACCGCGGCCGCAAGCCCTTCGAAAAGCTCCCGGAACATCGGCTCAATATACTCGTCGCCACCGCACCCCATGGCCCAGGACACGCCCCCCACCATCGATCCCGCCGCAGCCCGGCACTGGGAGCGCGCCGCGCCCGCCAAGTCGCCCTGGCTGCACGAGGAGGTTGCGCGGCGCATGGCGGACCGGCTGCAATGGATCCGGCTGGAGCCCCAGGCGTGGGCGCACTGGGAGCCGGTGCGCGGCGGCCTCGCCGCCCACGGGCTGGTCGAGCAGCGTTACCCGCGTGCGGAGTGCTACGTGGCCGAGGGTGTGCCCGGCCGGGCCAGCGCGGCCGCGGCCGCACTGGCCCGGCCGTGGTGGCGGCGCTGGACCGGCCCGGCCGTGCACCACGGCGAGGTACCCGACGCGGCCGTGCAGATGCTTTGGGCCAACATGGCGCTGCACATGTCGGCGCAGCCGCAGGCCCTTATCGCGCAGTGGCACCGCGCGCTCGCCGCGGACGGCTTCCTGATGTTCTCCTGCCTGGGACCGGACACGCTGCGCGAACTGCGCGGCCTGTACCGCTCGCTGGGCTGGCCGCCGCCGGGCCACGACTTCACGGACATGCACGACTGGGGCGACATGCTGGTCCACGCCGGCTTTGCCGAGCCCGTGATGGACATGGAGCGCATTACCCTGACGTGGGAGACCCCGCAGCAGGTGCTGGACGAATTGCGCGAGCTCGGTGCGAACCTGCACCCGGCACGCTTTGCCGCCCTGCGTGGCAGGACGTGGAAGCGGCAACTGCATGATGAAATGGCGCACGCCCTGCGCCAGCACGACGGGCGCCTGGCGCTGACCTTCGAGATCATCTACGGCCATGCCGTGAAGCCGGCGCCGGTGATGCGCGTGAGCGAGCACAGCGCGGTGTCGCTGGAGGATATGCGCAGGATGTTGAGATCCGGCAAATCTCCCGGCGACTGACACGCTGCACATTTGTGAAACATCAATGATCTGCGGGCGCGGGTGTGGCAGGAACATGGCGCTACAATCCCCGGTTGATTTGTGAGCGTCACCAGTGCCCGATCCGTTATTTCGTTTCGCCACTGTCCAGGGCCAGAACATCCACTGGCTTTGAAGCGCAACTGCTCGGTCACTCCGGCCCAACTGGGCTGGCTCTATGCCTCGCTGTGCGTCGTGTCGCTGGGGACTGCTGCGGTGTTCTGGTTCCAGGGCGCGGTATTAATCCTTGCGTTTGCGTGGGTCGAGCTGGCGGGCGTCGGGGCCGCTTTCCTGGCGTATGCCCGGCATGCCACCGACGGCGAGACGATCTCGCTGCGGGGGCGGCAGCTGGTGGTCGAGGTGGAAAACGCCGGGCGGCTCGAGCGCGCGGAGTTCAACCGCGATTGGGTTCGGGTCGAACCCCTGGCCGGCGACCGCTCGCTGATCGAGCTGTCGGGGCGGGGGCGGCGGGTGAACGTGGGGCGCTATCTGCGCCCCGAGCTGCGTCCGGCGTTGGCGCAGGAGATTCGACGGGCCCTGCGCGAGGCGCAAGGCATCTGAGGGGCACCGCCAGCGCGGTGCCGGCCCGGCAGGGCGGGGATAGGTTTGATTTGAGGTTAAGGCCAGTGAAAACTATGAAGAGCATTTCCTGTAAGTTGGGTTCGCTGCTGCTCGCGCTGGGCGCGTTGAGCCCGGCGGCCCATGCGGTCAACGACCTGCCCGGCGGGCCCGCCGTGCGCCAGCTGAACCTCCATGCCGCCGCCACGCGCATGGGTGTCGAGGTGGCCTGGCTTCACTGGTTCATGCTCATTACCTGTACGGTGATCTTCATTGCCGTGTTCAGCGTGATGTTCTATTCGATCTGGAAGCACCGCAAGTCGGTCGGCCACAAGGCCGCGAACTTCCACGAGTCCGTCACCGTCGAGGTGATCTGGACCATCATCCCCTTCCTCATCGTGATCGGCATGGCGCTGCCTGCCACCAAGGTGCTGGTCGCGCAGAAGGACACCAGCAATGCCGACCTGACCATCAAGGCCACGGGCTACCAGTGGAAGTGGGGCTACGACTACCTCAAGGGCGAAGGCGAGGGCGTGAGCTTCCTGTCCGCCCTGGACACCACGCACCGCGAGATGTCCAACGACGGCGCCCGGGGCCAGATGCCCGACGACTACCTGCTGAAGGTCGATAACCCGCTGGTCGTGCCCGTCAACAAGAAAGTCCGCATCATCACCACCGCGAACGACGTCATCCACGCCTGGGGCGTGCCGGCATTCGGCGTCAAGCAGGACGCCATCCCCGGCTTCGTGCGCGACACCTGGTTTCGCAGCGAGAAAGTCGGCGACTTCTACGGTCAGTGCTATGAGCTGTGCGGCAAGGAGCATGCGTACATGCCCATCCACGTGAAGGTCGTCTCCGCCCAGGACTACAGCAAATGGGTCGACGGCGAGAAAAAGAAGATCGCGGCCAAGCAGGATGACCCGAACAAGGTCTGGGCGCTCGACGACCTCAACAAGCGCGGCGAGAAGGTCTACGCCGCCAACTGCGCGGCCTGCCACCAGGCCAATGGCAAGGGTGCCGGCCCCATCAAGGCGCTGGACGGCTCCGCCGTCGTGCTCGACGCGGACAAGGCCAAGGCCATCCAGATCGTGCTGAACGGCAAGACCACGCCGACGGGCCAGATGCCCGCCTGGAAGCAGCTGTCCGATACCGACCTGGCCGCCGTGATCAGCTTCACCAAGAACCACTGGTCCAACAAGACCGGCCAGGTGGTGCAGCCGGCTGAAGTGCTGGCCCAGCGCGGCAAGTAAGCCCCGCGCGCCCCACCGCAGCCCCCGCGAAGAATTCAAGGAAACCGAAGATGAGCGCCGTACTCGACCATCCCGACCACGCCCACGACGACCACCACGAGCACGCGCCCGCCGGCTGGCGCCGCTGGGTGTTCGCCACCAACCACAAGGACATCGGGACGCTGTACCTGCTGTTCTCGTTCACCATGCTGATGCTGGGCGGCGTGCTGGCCCTCCTGATCCGCCTGGAGCTGTTCCAGCCCGGCCTGCAGTTCGTCAATCCCGAGCTGTTCAACCAGCTCACCACCATGCACGGCGTGATCATGGTGTTCGGCGCCATCATGCCGGCCTTCGTCGGCTTCGCGAACTGGATGATCCCGCTGCAGATCGGCGCGCCCGACATGGCTTTCGCGCGGATGAACAACTTCAGCTTCTGGCTGCTGATCCCGGCCGGCCTGATGGTGGTGCTGTCGTTCTTCATGCCGGGCGGCGCGCCCGCGGCGGGCTGGACGTTCTACGCGCCGCTGACGCTGCAGATGGGCCCGTCGATGGACGCCGGCATCTTCGCGCTGCACATCATGGGCGCCAGCTCGATCATGGGCTCGATCAACATCATCGTCACCATCCTGAACATGCGCGCGCCGGGCATGTCGCTGATGAAGATGCCCATGTTCTGCTGGACCTGGCTCATCACCGCCTACCTGCTGATCGCCGTCATGCCCGTGCTGGCCGGCGCGATCACCATGACGCTGACCGACCGCCACTTCGGCACGACCTTCTTCAACCCCGCCGGTGGCGGCGACCCGGTGATGTTCCAGCACATCTTCTGGTTCTTCGGCCACCCCGAGGTCTACATCATGATCCTGCCGGC
>JAUYOG010000046.1 GCA_030695945.1 Ramlibacter sp. | reverse complement strand
CGCCGACAACGGGCAGAACTGGTTCCTGAGCGGCGAGGCGCACCCCGGGTGGAACACGGCGGAGCTCGAGGACATCAAGCGCATCCCCGCGACCGAGATGGAGCTCGTGTACACCGGCGAGGAGTGCGTCAACCCCGAGTGCAAGATCATCGTGGACCAGTCCGCGGCGCAGCGGCCGTGGACGTCGGCGCTGACGGACCTCTCGACGCTGTTCATGGACGGCAACGTGTACTTCAAGGAGTCGGGCGAGTACGGCACCATGCCGGCCGAGTTCGTCGACCGCGACCCGGTGCACTTCTGGCGCTCGATGCTGCTCGACGTGCAGCCGTGGGCGGAGCACGTGCACACGGACGCGAACTCTGTCATCGGCGACCCCGCGCTCACCAGCGGCTTCCGCCTCACGAACGAGTCCGCGGCGCGATCTGGCGCGGCGTGCAGGTGGCGCATCTCGCCACCGCGACGGACTTCTTCGGCCACGTGCGCCGCGTCCGCGACGGCGACTTCCGCGTCGACGCCGGCGCCAACTCCTTCGCCACCAGCGGTGACCCGCCGGCGGAGGCGACCCTTCCGCAGGGCAGCGGCTTCCTGTACAAGCCGGACCCGCTGTCGCTCTTCGTCGACCCGTGCGAGAACGTCACTATCTATGTCGCCACCGTGTACGTGTCGGCAAGCAACGGGAGCGACACGTCGTGCACCGGCGCCGTGGCTGCGCCGTTCGCGACGATTCGCTTCGCGCTGCGCCGCGTGCCGGCGAACGGGGTCGTCGTCGTGCTCCCCGGCCGCTACGACGAGGGCCAAACCACCATCGGCAAGGCGGGCGTCACGGTCCGCGGCGTCAACGCCACAAGCCGCCCGACGATCCGCTCCTCGCCGCTCAGGGGTGGCGACGTGTTTTCGGTGGCGGCGGAGCGCGTGACGCTGGAGGACCTGGAGGTTGTTGGCGGCTACACGTTCACGGTGTCGCTGAAGGGCCGCATGGCGACGATCCGCAACTGCTTGCTGCACGGCGGCGGCACGGCGGTCGTCGGCATCCTGCGCTCGGCAGCGCTGGCGACGGTCGAGGGCTGCGTCATCCGCAACTCGGGCCAGCGCATCCCGCGCCAGGGCGACGGCGTGTTCGTGCAGGGCGCGTCGTGGGTGCGCATCGCGAACAACACGCTGACGAACATCCGCTCCACCGCCGTCCACGTGCGCGAGG
>JAUYOG010000044.1 GCA_030695945.1 Ramlibacter sp. | reverse complement strand
CGATCACCATGACGCTGACCGACCGCCACTTCGGCACGACCTTCTTCAACCCCGCCGGTGGCGGCGACCCGGTGATGTTCCAGCACATCTTCTGGTTCTTCGGCCACCCCGAGGTCTACATCATGATCCTGCCGGCGTTCGGCATCATCAGCCACGTCGTGCCGGCCTTCTCGCGCAAGCGCCTGTTCGGCTATGCCTCGATGGTGTACGCCACGTCCTCCATCGCCATCCTGTCGTTCATCGTGTGGGCGCACCACATGTTCACGACCGGCATGCCCGTGACCGGCCAGCTGTTCTTCATGTACGCGACCATGCTGATCGCGGTGCCCACGGCCGTGAAGATCTTCAACTGGATCGCCACCATGTGGCAGGGCTCGATGACCTTCGAGACGCCGATGCTGTTCGCGGTGGGCTTCATCTTCGTGTTCACGATGGGCGGCTTCACGGGCCTCATCCTGGCGATGGCCCCGATCGACCTGCTGCTGCAGGACACCTACTACGTCGTGGCCCACTTCCATTACGTGCTGGTGGCAGGCTCGCTGTACGCCATGTTCTCCGGCTTCTACTACTGGGCGCCGAAGTGGACGGGCGTGATGTACAACGAGACGCGCGGCAAGATCCACTTCTGGTGGTCGCTGATCGCGTTCAACATCACCTTCTTCCCGATGCACTTCCTGGGGCTGGCCGGGATGCCGCGCCGCTATGCGGACTACCCGATGCAGTTCGCGGATTTCAACGCCCTGGCGTCGGTCGGCGGCTTCGCCTTCGGCCTCGCGCAGGTGTACTTCTTCTTCGCGATCGTGCTGCCCATGATGCGCGGCAAGGGCGAGCCCGCCCCGCAGCGCCCCTGGAACGACCCGAACGGCCAGGGCGCCGAAGGCCTGGAGTGGGAGGTTCCTTCGCCCGCGCCTTTCCACACCTTCGAGACGCCGCCCCGGCTGGACCCGACGGCCACGAAGATCCTGGACGCGCGCGTCCAGCCCGAGCACCATTGACGAAGGTGCACGCGATGGCGCAGACCCGGGAACAGAAAAAGGGCAACGTGCGGATGGCGCTCGTGCTGGTGTCGATCGTGGCGGTGTTCTTCATCGGCTTCATCGCCAAGATGGCGTTGCTGGGCCACTGATCGCAACACATGGGCGTGCGCACCGAAAATCTGAGGATGGTGGGCAAGCTGGCCGTGGTCGCGGTCGGCATGTTCGCCTTCGGCTATGCGCTCATCCCGATCTACAAGCACATCTGCGAAGTCACGGGCATCAACATCCTGTCGCTGTCCGAGCGGCAGGTGCCCGGCGGCGGCACGGCCGGCGCCGACGTGAAGCTCAATTCGCAGGTGGACACCAGCCGCACCATCACGGTGGAGTTCGACGCCAACGTGCGCGGCCCGTGGCTTTTCAAGCCGGCCCAGCGCTCGGTGCAGGTGCACCCGGGCGAACTGGCCACGGTGATGTACGAATTCCAGAACGTGCAGGACCGCCGCATGGCGGCGCAGGCGATCCCCAGCTACGCGCCGCACCAGGCGGCGGCGCACTTCAACAAGCTCGAGTGCTTCTGCTTCAAGCAGTACACGCTGGAGCCGGGCGAGAAGAAGCAGTGGCCGGTGGCGTTCGTCATCGACCCGAGGCTGTCGAAGGATGTCACGACGATCACGCTGTCCTACACCTTCTTCGAAGTGGGCGGCAAGACGCCCCCGGCGCCGACCGCAACGCTGGGCTCCGCGGCGGAGCCGCGCACATGAGCGCCCCCGCCATGGCCGAACACAAGACATCCCTGCTGCGCACGGTGAAGGCCGTTGCATGGGCGTTTCTCGGCATCCGCAAGAACAGCGAATACCGGTCCGACCTGGGCAAGCTCAACCCCTTCCATATCATTGCCGTGGCCCTGGTGGGCGTGGCGCTGTTCGTCGGCGCCCTGGTGCTGCTGGTGAACTGGGTCGCTGGTTAGGCGGCCGTCAAAGAATTTCGGGAATCAGGAGTCGAAAGAGATGAGTACAAGCACCCCCGGCACCACGCCTTACTACTTCGTGCCCCAGCCCTCGCGCCACCCGGCGATGGCGGCGTTCGGGCTGTTCTGGATCTTCTTCGGCGCGGCCAACTGGATCAACGGCAACGGCTGGGGCGAATACGCGCTGTTCGCCGGCCTCGCCTGGCTGTTCTGGGTGCTGTTCCAGTGGTTCCGCGACTCCATCGGCGAGAGCGAGAGCGGCAGCTACGGCCACAAGATCGACCTCTCCTACCGCTGGAGCATGAGCTGGTTCATCTTCTCGGAGGTGATGTTCTTCGGCGCTTTCTTCACGGCGCTCTGGTGGATGCGCGCGCACTCCGTGCCGGAGCTCGGCGGGGTCGAGAACGCCCTGCTGTGGCCCGATTTCAAGGCCGTATGGCCCACCCACGCGCCGGGCGCCACCGCGTCGCCGGCCGGCATCGTCGAGCCCTTCGAGGTGATGACGCCGTTCTGGCTGCCGACCATCAACACCGCGTTGCTGCTGTCCTCGGGCGTCACGCTCACCATCGCCCACCACCTCCTGCGTGAAAACAAGCGCGGGCCGACGATCCTGTGGATGTGGATCACCGTCGCGCTCGGCGCGACCTTCGTCGGCGTACAGGGCTACGAGTACTACCATGCCTATACCGGCATGAACCTCAAGCTCAGTTCGGGCGCGTACGGCTCCACGTTCTTCATGCTCACGGGCTTCCACGGCTTCCACGTGCTGGTGGGCATGCTGATGCTGCTGTTCATCACGCTGCGGCTGATGAAGGGCCACTTCACGGCCGATCGCCATTTCGGCTTCGAGGGCGCTGCCTGGTACTGGCACTTCGTGGATGTGGTGTGGCTCGGTCTGTACACCCTGGTGTACTGGCTCTAGCACTCTGAAATTTCGCAAGCGAAATTTCAGAGTGGGTTGATCAGTGAGAAAAGCTTGGGGCGGCCCGGAGCACGCTCCGCGAAGGTGATAACAAGGCGCCCGATGGGCGCCTTGTCCTTTTGGTGTCTACTTGGTGATCGGTATTCCCGTCGGCTGGATGTAGCCGAATTTCCAGGCGAGCAGGATGCACACGAACAGCAGGATCGAGAAGCCGACGCGGAACGCGAGCGCGCGGGCCATGTGGCTGGTCTTGGGTTTGCCGTCCTGGCCGTCGCGCATCATGAAGTACAGCGCCGAGCCCAGACTGGCGATGATCGCGACGAAGGCAAGCACCACGAGGTATTTCATGACCGGGATTATCCCGTGACGGCCGCCTCCCGCGCACGGTTCCGGGTGGTCACCGCCGCCGCGCTCGTCGGCTGCGCCGTGACGCTCGCGCTGGGCGCGTGGCAGTGGGGCCGGGCGCAGGAGAAGCTCGCGCTGCACGCGGCCATCGAGCAGCGCAAGGCCCTGGCGCCGCTGGACCAGCGCGCCATCGTGGCCGCGCCTGCGGTCAATGACCTGCTGCATCGCCCGGTCGTGCTGCGCGGCGAGTGGGTGCCGCGGCACACGGTGTTCCTGGACAACCGGCAGATGCGGGGCCGGCCCGGTTTCTACGTGGTCACCCCGCTCAAGCTGCGGGACAGCGGTGCAGCGGTGCTGGTGGAACGGGGCTGGGTTCCGCGCAATTTCGTGGACCGCGAGAAGCTTCCGGCGGTTGAAACACCCCCGGGCGTGATCGAGTTGCGCGGGCGCATGGCCCCGCCTCCCGCCAAGCTATACGAGTTCGCCGGGGCGGGGACCGGCCCCATACGGCAAAATCTCGACTTGGCGCAGTTCCGGACCGAAACGGGCCTGGCCCTGCTGGATCTCGCCGTGCAGCAGACCGGAGCGGCCTCGGATGGCCTGCTGCGGGAGTGGCCGGAGGTCGCTAGCGGCGCCGGGAAGAATTACGGCTATGCCTTCCAGTGGTGGGCGCTGAGCGCCCTGATCGCAATCCTTTATGCCTGGTTCCAATTCATCGCCCCCCGCCGACGCCCTCCGCCTGCCTGACGAGCCGCTGGGCCTGACCGTGCATTCGCTGCCGGTGCCGCAGGAGGTGCTGGCCGGCGACGCACAGCGCACCGCACGCGGGCGCCTGCGCATGCTGGCCGTGCTGCTGGTTTGCGCGGCGCCGGTCATCGCTTCCTACTTCACCTATTACGTCATCCGCCCCGAGGGCCGGCGCAACCACGGCGAGCTGATCGACCCGCAGCGGCCCTTGCCGGCAGTCACCGCGACGGCGCTGGACGGCCGTGCCGTGCCGCTGCCTTCGTTGAAGGGCCAGTGGCTGCTGGTCAGCGTCGCGGGCGGCGCCTGCGATGCAGCCTGCGAGCAGCACCTGTTCATCCAGCGCCAGCTGCGCGAAGGCCTGGGCAAGGACAAGGAGCGCGTCGACTGGGTCTGGTTGGTGAGCGATGCGCAGCCGGTGCGAGAGTCGCTGCGCCCGGCGCTGTCGCAGGCGACCGTGTTGCGCGTCGACGCCACGCAGCTCGCGCAATGGCTGGCGCCGGCGCCCGGGCACGAGTTGTCCGAGCACCTGTACCTCGTCGATCCCATGGGAAACTGGATGATGCGTTTCCCCGCGGTCACGCAGCGCACGACAGCGGATGGTGCGCAGCCTGCGGCCGGTGTCCTGAAGGGCATCGACACGGCGGCGGCCGCGAAAACCAAGCGCGACATCGAACGCGTGCTGCGCGCCTCGGCATCCTGGGACCTGCCGGGCCGGCAGCCCTGAGCGAACCGCCATGAACGCCCAGCCGCTCTACGACTATTCGCCGGTCCTGCACATCATGTTGATGGGGCTGGTGGTGGCCCTGGGCCCGCTCGCCTGGGTCTGGCTGCGCAACAAGCAGGCCGGTTCGGAGCGCCGGCTGCAGGCGTTGACGCTGCTCACGCTGTTTCTCACCTTCGACCTCGTCATGTTCGGCGCATTCACGCGGCTGACCGACTCCGGCCTGGGTTGCCCGGACTGGCCGGGCTGCTACGGCAACGCCAGCCCGATCGGCGCGCATGCCGAGATCGGCAAGGCCGAGGCGGCGATGCCGACGGGTCCGGTGACGCAGGGCAAGGCCTGGATCGAGATGATCCACCGCTACCTCGCCACCGCGGCCGGCGTGCTGATCGTCACGCTGGCGGCGGCGACATGGCTGCAGCGCAGGCGCGGATCCGTCGTGGACCCTTGGTGGCCCGCGGCCACGCTCGGATGGGTCTGCCTGCAGGGGGCCTTCGGCGCCTGGACGGTGACGATGAAGCTGTTCCCGGCGATCGTCACCTTGCACCTGCTGGGCGGGCTCGTGCTGCTGGCATTGTTGTGCCGGCAAGCCGTGGTCTATGAGCACGCGCAACGCGGCAGGGGCCGCGAGCCCGTCGCGCCCGGTGTGCGCGCCTGGCTCTTCGCCGCCGTCGCGCTGGTGTGGCTGCAAAGTGCGCTTGGCGGTTGGGTCAGCACCAACTACGCCGTGCTGGCCTGCACCGACTTCCCGACCTGCCAGGGCCGGTGGTGGCCGGACATGCACTTGCGCCAGGGCTTCGAGCTGTGGCGGGAACTGGGCATGACGGCGGCCGGCGAACACCTGGATTTCGCGGCGCTCACGGGCATTCACTACGTCCACCGGCTGATGGCGTATGCCGTGTTGCCGGCCCTGGCCTTCACGGCCTGGCGACTGCACCGCAGCGGTGTGTTGGCAAGGCAGGCCCGGTGGATCGTGGCGCTGGCGGTGTGGCAACTCGGCACCGGGCTGTCGAACATCATCCTGGGCTGGCCCATCGCCGCGGCCGTGGGGCATACCGGCGGCGCCGCGGCGCTGGTCGTCGTGCTGACCTGGGCGCTGTGCGAGAGCCGCACGGCGCTGGCGTCGGACCCCGTGCACGCGCAACCTCGGGGCCTGTCCGCATGACGTCGCGCCTGCGCCAGTTCCACGCGCTCACCAAGCCGCGCGTGATCCAGCTCATCGTGTTCTGCGCGTTGATCGGGATGGTGCTGGCCGTGCCCGGCGTGCCCAGCTGGCCGGACGTGAAGCTGGCGCTCGTCGCCTGCCTGGGCATCTGGCTCGTCGCCGGCGCCGCAGCCGTCTTCAATTGCCTCGTCGAGCAGGGGATCGACGCCAAGATGCGGCGCACGGCCTGGCGCGCGACGGCGAAGGGCGAGCTGAGCAACTGGCAGACGCTGTCGTTCGCCGCCGTGCTCTGCGCGCTCGGTTCCTGGCTGCTGTACCAGTGGGTCAACCCGCTGACCATGTGGCTGACGTTCGCCACGTTCGTCGGCTACGCCGTGATCTACACCGTGATCCTCAAGCCCCTCACGCCGCAGAACATCGTGATCGGCGGCGCCTCCGGCGCGATGCCGCCGGTGCTGGGCTGGGCCGCGATGACGGGCGACGTGGGCCCGGAAGCGCTGATCCTGTTCCTCATCATCTTCCTCTGGACGCCGCCGCACTTCTGGGCGCTGGCGCTGTACCGCGTGGAGGACTATCGCAAGTCCGGGCTGCCGATGCTGCCCGTGACCCACGGCAACGAGTTCACGCGGCTGCAGGTTTTCCTGTACACGCTGGTGCTGTTCGCCGCTTGCCTGATGCCCTTCGTGTACGGCATGAGCTCCTGGCTGTACCTGGCCGCGGCCGTGGTGCTGGGATGGGGCTTCTGCCTGCATGGCTGGTGGCTGTGGCGCGAATATTCGGACGCCCTCGCGCGCAAGACCTTCCGCTTCTCGCTCATCCACCTCAGCATCCTGTTTGCAGCCCTGCTGGTGGACCACTATCTTTTCTGATCGCAAAACCATGTACCGCCGAAATGTCCTGAAGTCGATGGCATCCTGGACCCTGGCGGCCGGCGCAGCGGGGCTGCTGGCTGCCTGTTCCGAATCCAAGCCCCAGTTCAAGGCGATCGACCTCACCGGCGCCGACTACGCCCGCGACTTCCAGCTCACCGACCACAACGGCCAGCCGCGAACCCTCAAGGATTTCCGCGGCAAGCTGGTGGTGCTGTTCTTCGGCTATACCCAATGCCCCGACGTGTGCCCGACCTCGATGGCGGAACTGGCCGAGGCAAAAAAACTGCTGGGCGCGGACGGCGACAAGGTGCAGGGCCTGTTCGTCACCGTGGACCCGGAGCGCGACACGGCCGAGGTGCTCAAGGCCTACATGGGCAATTTCGACCCCGCGTTCCTCGCCTTGCATGGCACGCCGGAGCAGCTCGCGGAGATGGCCAAGGAGTACAAGGTGTACTACAAGAAGGCCGAGGGCAAGACGCCGACGAGTTACACGATGGACCATTCAGCCGCCAGCTACGTCTACGACACGCAGGGCCGGCTGCGGCTGTATACGCGCTATGGCAGCGGCGCGCAGGCGCTGGCATCTGACCTGAAGCTGCTGCTCGGCCAGCAAGGCTGATGGTCGGGCACCTGCTCGGGCGCAGGGGCGCGGCGCGCATCGCGCTGATCCCGCCCGAGGTGCTGGAAGCCCTCAACAAAGGGCTGGTGCCCACGGTCAACCTCAACGAATTCCTGGCGCTGGACCTGCCGCGGCTGGCCCGCAACGTGGCGGGCCACATCGGGCTCGACCCGGCTCATGATCGCATCGCGGACACTTTGGCGATGCTGGGCGCCTTCAGGCCGGTGAAGCGCCATGAGCACGTGGCCCGCGCGCTGTATGACCTGGCCGAGGTGCGGCCCGATCGCGATTCGATCGCGCACGCATTGGCCACGCACACGAGCGACGTCGCGCGCTCGTGGGCCTCGCAGTGGATCGCCTTCTCCGGCATGACCTTGCCGGCCAAGCTGGCTTCGACACGCCGCTTCGCCGCGGACCCGCATTTCGGTGTGCGCGAGATGGCGTGGATGGCTGTGCGCGATGAAGTGGCCCGGTCGGTGGACGAGGCCGTCACCCTGCTGCAGCCCTGGGCGCGCGACAGCGATGCGAACATCCGCCGTTTCGCCAGCGAGGCCACACGGCCGCGCGGTGTCTGGTGTGCCCAGGTCGAAGCGCTGAAGGCCGAGCCCTGGCGTGGATTGCCGTTGATCGAACCGCTGAGGGCCGACTGCAGCCGCTACGTGCAGAACTCGGTGGCGAACTGGCTCAACGACGCGGCCAAGACGCAACCGGAGTGGGTGGACGCGCTGTGCCGCCGCTGGAGCCGTGAGTCGCGCGCCGCCGAGACCGCGTACATCGTGCGGCGCGCGTGCCGAAGCCTTTCTTGACTACTGGGCTTTGATGTTGCGCATGGCGATCACGCCGCCCAGGAGGGCGGTGTCGGCCTTGATGCGGTTGGCCAGGCCTTCGGAGGACGTGCCGGCCACCTGCCAGCCTTGCTGGAACAGCTTCTGGCGCACTTCCGGCGTGCGTGCGATTTCGCTGATCAGGGCCGACAGCTTCGCCACGATCGGCTTGGGCATGGATTGCGGTGCGGCGGCGGCCGTCCAGATCTCGAGCTGGAAGCCGCGCGTCACGCCGCCTTCGTCGAGGCTGGGGTATTCGGGCACGAGCGGGCTGCGGCCGGTCGACGTGACGCCGATCGCCTTGAGCTTGCCGGCGCGGATCTGCGCCGCGGCGAGCCCCGGCGGCAGCAGCGACAGGTGGATCTGCCCGCCGATCATCGCCGTGATGACCTGCGGGTTGCCGGGGTAAGGCACGTGCACCGGGTCGATGTTGGTCTTGGTCTTGAGCAGTTCCATGCCGATATGGCCCACCGTGCCGACGCCCGGTGTCCCGTAGCTCCACTTGTTGCCCGCGTTGCGGGCCGCCAGGAAGAACTCCTGTGCCGTGTTGCCGGGTGCGTTGGCCGGCGCCGTAAGCAGCAGGGGGGCCGTGCCGATCAGGCTGATCGGCGCCAGGTCCTTCTGCGGGTCGAAGGGGGTGGCCGGGTTCAGCAGCTTGGCGATGGTCAGGTTGCCGTTGATCATCACACCGATGGTGTGGTTGTCCGTGGCCTTGGCCACGACGTCCGCGGCGATGTTGCCGCCGGCGCCGGGGCGGTTCTCCACGATCACAGGCTGGCCCAGCGCCTTCGACAGCGGCTCGGCAATGGTGCGCGCGACGAGGTCGGGGGTCGAGCCGCCGGGAAAGCCGACCATGATGCGAACGGCCTTGGTGGGCCACGGGGCCGCCGGTGTCTTGGCTGCGGCTTGGGGCTTGGCCGGCTTCTGCGCGAAGGCGCCGCAAGCGGCGGTGGCCAGCGCGAGCGCCAGGACAGTGCGGCGCACGGGGTGACGGTTCATCTTGTAGTTCCTTGAGTGAAGGCCCCACCGGGGCCCAGCCCGCAATCCTATCGCCCCGGCCGCCAGGCTCGCTTGGGACCGTCCTAGAAATTCAGCGGCCGGATCAGCTTGCGGGAGTCGGGGGGCATCGCTTTCACGCCATTGAGCAGCCACTGGAGGCTGCCCGAGGCGTCCAGGTCGCGGTCGGGAAGCAGCGCGACCGTGACGAAGAACTTGAGGGTGGTCCCGGGGGGCAGGGCCTCGGCCTGGCGCAAGCCGCCTGCAACCACCTGCTGCGCGCGGCTGAGGGCGTTTTCCGTCGTCGTGGGGCCCTCGAGGAGCAGCGCGAATTCATGGTCGCCAACCCGGGCCGCGACGTCGATGTCGGTGATCGCATGCCGCAGCAGCGAGGCGGCGACGATCAGGGCGCGGTCCGCCGCGTCGCGCCCGAACTCGGCGGCCAGGGCGTCGAGGTTCGCGATCCTGACCGCCATGAGCGCACAGGCGTGTTTCATGCTGCGGGCCCGCAGGATGGCGCTTTCCAGGCGCTGCAGGAGCGACCGCATGTGCGCCAGCCCGGTCAGCGGGTCGTTGTGCGACAGCGCCGCAGCCCGCACTTGCGCCTCGCGCCGGCGGCTGCCGCGCAGGCTCAGCGCGTAGAACAGGATCGGCATCTCGATGGCCGCGCCTATCGACACGCCGTAGCGTGTCAGCCAGCCGGCGGGAATCAGGTTCAGGCCGCGCGCCACCGGGAACGCGGCCATCACCAGCACCGGCAGGAAGCCGAGCGCGATGAGCCGGACATGCGGGTCGTCGCCGTGGGTCCAGGCCAGCGCGATCAGTCCCACCACCACCACCATCGCCAGGGCGATGAGCACCAGTACCAGGGTGACGGACAAGCGGGAGGCCAGGAAGGAATCGAGCGCGACCGCGGAAAGCAGCGCGGCGATCAGGCTCCACACGGAGAGGTCCAGCGCGCGCGAGTAGCGTGCGGGCTCCGTGACGGTGCGGGTGAACCAGAGTGCCGCTGCCGACGAGACGCCCGGCAGCAGGAAGGTCGCCACCTCGTTCCACTTGAGCCAGTGGTCCCACAGGTGCTGCGCGCCGACACCGAGGTAAGCGAGCTGCCCGGCCGCCAGCGTCGCGACATACACCGAGTAGACGCCGAAATTGCGGTCCCGATAGGCGACAGCATTGGCCGCCGCCACCAGTGCAATCAGCGAGGCCAGCCCGAAGTACGCGCCCAGCAGGAATTGCTCGCGCTCGCGCGAAGCGAGGAGTTCGGAGCGCTCCAGGATGGCGACAGGACTGGCGAAGTCCACCCGCGCGTGCCCGACCCGCAGCCAGTAGCGCACCGGCTTGCCCGTCTCGGTGGACAGCTCGAAGGTGGGAAACCGGCCGGGGAGGGGCCACTGCGAGACGGCGTTGCTGTCGCCGGCCTCCTGCGTGGCCCATCTGCCGTCCGCGGCGCGGTAGAAGAGCTGCGCCTGGTCGACCCCGGACGAGGCCAGTTCGAGGAACCAGCGCCGGCCGCCGGCGTCGACGGTATCGAACTGCAGCCACAGCGCCTTGCCGTCGATGTTGTAGCTGCCGCCTTTTTCGCGCAGGTGCCACGGCAGCGTATCGGCTGCCGCCTCGACCTGGTCTGCGGTGCGGACGCCCGTCGGGTCAATCCAGTAGCGGCTGTGCCCGTCCAGGGAGACCGCAGGGCGGTCGGCCGAGAGAGCGATGGCGGGGGGCGCGGGCGCGGCGCCGGGCAGGACGTCTTGCGCACAGACATTGCCCAGACCGGACAGCCACAGCAGCACCCCCGCCCCGAGTGCGTAGATGTTTCCCCTCACTCAACCATTGTTACAGCAATCCTGCGCCATCCGCGATACGGAGGGGCAAAGAACCACACCCCGCGTTTCATATCCCCAACGAAAAGAGCCCGGGGACGCCGGGCTCTTTCTTGCTGGCGGCCGCGAGACTCAGGCGAAGGCGGCCAGCGCTTTCTTCATCTTCTTCATGGCGGCCGATTCGATCTGCCGGATGCGCTCCGCGCTCACGCCGTATTCGGCGGCGAGATCGTGCAGCGTCAGGCCGCCCGAGCCGTCGTCGTTCACATGGAGCCAGCGTTCCTCGACGATGCGGCGGCTGCGCGCATCGAGTTGCTCCAGCGCGGCGGCGATGCCGTCCGAGGCCATCGAATCGCGCTGGCGGGATTCCATCACGGCGGTGGGTTCCTGGCTCGCGTCCGCCAGGTAGGCGATGGGACCGAAAGCTTCATCGCCGTCATCGCCCGGCGCCGGATCCAGCAGCACGTCCCCGCCGGCCATGCGCGCTTCCATCTCGATCACTTCCTCGCGCTTGACGTTCAGCTCGCGCGCCATGACGTCGATCTGCGCGTCGGTCAGGCTGTCCCGGTGCGTCTGGGCCTGCGCATCGTCCTTGAAGCCCTGCTTCATCGAGCGAAGGTTGAAGAACAGCTTGCGCTGGGCCTTGGTGGTCGCCACCTTCACCATGCGCCAGTTCTTCAGGATGTATTCGTGGATCTCGGCCCTGATCCAGTGCAGTGCATAGCTCACCAGCCGAACGCCCTGGTCGGGGTCGAAGCGCTTCACGGCCTTCATGAGGCCGATGTTGCCTTCCTGGATCAGGTCGCCATGCGGCAAGCCGTAGCCCAGGTACTTGCGGGAAACCGAAACCACCAGCCGAAGGTGCGACAGCACCAGCTTGCCGGCCGCTTCCAGGTCATTGTGTTCCTTGAACTTGCGCGCGAACTCCTGCTCCTCCTGGGGAGTCAGCATCGGAAGGCGGTTGACCGCCGAGATGTAGGCGTCCAGGTTGCCCAGGGACGGGACCACCGCCCACGGGTTGGCCATGGCCAATGCCGTGCCAGGGGCTGCCGTTGTATCGGTCATACCAGAGGCTCCTTTCGATTTCATATATGCGTTATCTTAGCACTCTCTTTGATGGAGTGCCAAAGCCGAAGTTCAGTGGGCCAGCATACCGCTTCAGGGTTATCCCCGGTGTCGGACGGCGCTGCAAATCGTCGCCGATGGCGCCTTTCACGCTAGCATCCCGAAAACAAGCAGTAACAACCGGGGCGACGTCCCGGGAAGCGGGGGCGGAGGAGGGCAATCCATGAAGGCGATCATCAGCGGGATTTTTTCCAGGAAGGAGAAACCCGTCCATTCGCCGTCCGTCAATTCGGTCGTCTCGTCCGAGTTGGCCACCAGCGACATCGAAAACTACTACCTGCGCATTATTGTCGACTGCCTCAGGCGCATGCTCGTGCCGGCGGACAACATCGAGGTGGGGGTCAGGCGATCGGGCACCGGCCCCGGCGGGATGATCGCGTTCGCGGGATACGTTCGCATCCTCAGATGGGATCCCGTGCTCACGCCCGTGCTGCTACAGAACATGCCCGTCATCGACGGCCGCATCCGCAAGGTGGTCGCGGCTTCGGTGATCCTGGAGGGAACGCACTTCTCCGGCGTCTGGTTCCAGGCCACGAGCGGGACTGCGGGGTCACCCACGGCATTGGTCGGCCTGCCCAGCGAGTTGATCCACCAGCCCCGGGGGTAGCGCGGCGACCGCCTGAGGCCTACCAGCGCACGCCCCACCGTTCGAACAGCCTGCTCAGTACGAAAAGCGGGCCCAACCACAGGTAGACCAGGCTGGAACAGCAACAATGGGCGCATTCTGGAAGGCCACGCATGCAAGACTGTAAAGAACTTGACATTCTGAGCGTCACCACGACGGTGGGTTCCCTGGCCGCCGCGCACGCCCTGGCGCGTGAAATCATCGCCCAGCGGCTGGCGGCCTGCGTGCAGGTCGAATCGGGCCTGACCTCGTTCTACCGCTGGAAGGGCGAGCCATGCGAGGAACCGGAAGTGCGGCTCGTCATCAAGACGATGCCGGCCTGCGAAGGCGCACTGCGGGAGTTCATGGCCCGCCGCCACCCGTATGAACTGCCGCAGTTCCTCGCCGTGCCGATGCGGGCAAGCGAAGCCTATGCGCAGTGGGCCCGCTCGGAAACGGCGCCGCCCCCTGTCTGATTTTCAGCGCACGGACAGCCCGGAGGGGGCGCCGCGAGGGCCTACTTCCCCGATCGCCGCCGCGGCGTCGAAGCCGTGCTTGCGGAAAATCGCAAGCACTTCGTTGACGGCCTGGGGGGAGCACGACACCAGGAGGCCGCCGCTGGTTTGCGGGTCGGACAGCAGGGACTGGTCCAGCGGGTCGAACCGGTCCGGCAGCGACACGTCCGCGCCGTAGCCCGCCCAGTTGCGCCCCGAAGCGCCGGTGACCATGCCCTGGGCTGCCAGCTCGCGCACCCCCGGAAGGAGGGGAACCCGGGCCCACTCGACCATCACCGGCAGCCGCGCCCCGCGTGCCAGTTCCAATGAATGTCCGGCCAGCCCGAAGCCGGTCACATCGGTCAGGGCGTGCACGCCGTCGAGGGCGGCGAGTTCCGGGCCGGGCGTGTTCAGCTTCGTGGTGGTCGCGATCATCTGCGCGTAGCCGGCAGCGTCGAGCGCGCCCTTCTTCAACGCGGCCGAGAGCACCCCGACGCCCAGGGGCTTGCCCAGCACCAGCACATCGCCGGGCTGTGCGTCGGCATTGCGCTTGACCCGCGCCGGGTGCACCAGGCCCAGGGCCACGAGCCCGTAGATCGGCTCGACCGAATCGATGGTGTGGCCCCCCGCGATCGGTATGCCTGCTTCACGGCATATCGATTCGCCGCCCGCGAGGATCCTGCCGATGGTCGCGGTGGACAGCACATTGACCGGCATTCCCACGAGCGCCAGCGCCATGATGGGCCGCCCGCCCATCGCATAGACGTCGGATATTGCGTTGGTCGCCGCGATGCGGCCGAAGTCGTACGGGTCGTCGACGATCGGCATGAAGAAGTCGGTGGTCGCGATCAGCGCCTGTTCGTCGTTGAGCTTGTACACCGCCGCGTCGTCGGAGGTTTCGATGCCCACCAGCAGCTCCGGCGGCAGCGGCAGCCGCGCCGTGTCCTTCAGGATCTCGGTGAGCACGCCGGGCGCGATCTTGCAGCCGCAGCCCCCGCCGTGGGACAGCGAAGTCAGCCTCGGCTCGGTGCGGGTTTCGGAAGTGGTGTTCATGTGAGCAGCGCCAGCGCGAACTCGCGCGCATCGAAGGTCTCGAGGTCTTCCAGTTTCTCGCCGACGCCGATGAAATAAACCGGCACCGGCCGCTCCTGCGCGATTGCCGCGAGGACGCCCCCCTTGGCCGTGCCATCGAGCTTGGTGACGATCAGGCCCGTGAGCCCGAGCGCGTCGTCGAAGGCCCGGACCTGTGTCAGCGCGTTCTGCCCCGTGTTGCCGTCGATCACGAGCAGAACCTCGTGGGGCGCGGTGGCGTCTGCCTTCTGCACGACGCGCTTGATCTTCTTCAATTCTTCCATCAGGTGCAGCTGGGTCGGCAGCCGGCCGGCGGTGTCCACCAGCACGACGTCCTTGCCGCGAGCCCGTCCCGCGGTGACTGCATCGAAGGTCACGGCGGCCGGGTCGCCGCCTTCCTGGCTCACGATCTCCACCGTGTTTCGGTCCGCCCAGATCGACAGCTGTTCGCGCGCGGCAGCGCGGAACGTGTCGGCGGCCGCCAGCAGCACGGAGACGCCTTCGTTGGCCAGGTGCTTGGTCAGCTTGCCGATGGACGTGGTCTTGCCGGCGCCGTTGACGCCCGCGACCATGATCACTGTCGGGCGAAATTCCCCGATCACCAGCGGCTTTTCGAGCGGCCGCAACAACTGGGTGAGCGAATCGACGAGGATGTTCTTCACCTGCACCGGTCGCGTGGCGCCGCTCGCCTGCACGCGGCGCTTCACCTCGTCGAGCAGGTGCCCGGTGGCCTTCACGCCCGTGTCCGCCATCAGCAGCGCCGACTCCAGTTCCTCATAGAGCTGGTCGTCGATCTGCGCGCCGGTGAACACCTGCGAAATGCTGGAGCCGGTCTTGCGCAGGCCCGAACTGAGTTTCTCGATCCAGCGCTGGCGCTCCGGCGCCACCGGGGCGGGAACGGGTATCTCGATCGGTTGCACCAGGGCGCTGCCGATCAGGCTGCGCTCCTGGGCCGGCGCCGTGGTGGCCACGGGTGGCGGAGTCGCAGCGGGTTTTTTCTTGAAGAAACTGAACATTGCGGGGGTTCTTAGAATCACAGGATTCTATGAAACAGCTCCTACGCCTCGCCTTATGCAGTCTTTCACTCCTCGGGTTCCTCCCTCCGGCGCTGGCACAGGCGGCCACTCCCCGCGTTGAACAATACAAGCTCGGCAACGGCATGACGGTCATCGTCAAGCCCGACCGCCGGGCGCCCACGGCGGTCCATATGGTGTGGCTACGGGTCGGCGCCATGGATGAGGTGGACGGCGTGAGCGGTGTCGCGCACGTTCTCGAGCACATGCTCTTCAAGGGAACGGCCGAGCTGAAGGCGGGTGAATTCTCCCGTCGAGTCGCCGCGCTCGGCGGCCGCGAGAACGCATTCACCATGCGGGACGCCACGGGCTATTTCCAGCAGATCCCGGCCGGCAAGCTCGACGACGTGATGAAGCTCGAGGCCGACCGCTTCGCCAACAACCGCTGGCCCGACGAGGAGTTCAAGCGCGAACTCGAGGTTGTCAAGGAAGAGCGGCGCCTGCGCACCGAGGACCAGCCCCGGTCCCTCATGTGGGAGGCGTTGAACGCGACGGTGTACCAGGCCTCCCCCTACCGCCGCCCCATCGTGGGCTGGATGAGCGACCTGGACGCGATGACTGCGCAGGACGCGCGCGACTTCTACAGGCATTGGTATGTTCCGGCGAACGCGACCGTCGTCGTGGCCGGCGACGTGGACCCCCAGCAGGTCCTGCGGCTGGCCGAGAAGTACTACGGCCGCATCCCGGCGCGGCCGGTGCCCGCACGCAAGCCGCGTGACGAGCCGGAGCAGGTGGGCGTGCGCCGCCTCGAGTTCAAGGCGCCCGCGGAGCAGGCCTACGTGGCGCTGGCGTTCAAGGTGCCCCAGCTCACGTCGTTCGAGCCGGGCCCGGTTAACGACGACGCATTGGCGCTCACCGTGCTGGCCGCCGTGCTCGACGGCTACAGCGGCGCTCGCCTGGAGCGCTCGTTGACGCAAGGCAGTGACCGCGTCGCCGACAGCGTCGGCGCGGGCAATGGACTGTGGGGCCGCGGGCCCCAGCTCTTTACGCTGGACGGCGTGCCCGCCAAGGGCAAGACGCCCGAGCAGGTCGAGGTGGCGCTGCGCGCCGAGGTCGCCAAGGTGGCGCGCGAGGGCGTCAGCGAAGCGGAACTCACCCGCGTCAAGACGCAATGGATCGCGGGCGAGGTGTACAAGCTCGATTCGGTCATGAACCAGGCGCGCGAACTCGGCACCTTCTGGGTCCAGGGACTGCCGCTCGACTCAGGCGAGCGGTTGATCCAGCGCCTGCGCGGCGTGACGGCCGAGCAGGTGAAGTCGGTCGCCGCGCGGTACTTCGGCGACGACCAGCTCACCGTCGGCATCCTCCGCCCCCAGCCGGTGGACCCCAATCGCAAACCCCGCACGCCGCCAGCCGGCATGCGTCATTGAAAAGGGCTTGCAAGCCATGCTCGCAACGAACAAGAAATTGACGATGGCCCTGCGTGCCGCCAGCGCGGCCCTGCTGCTGGCGAGCGCCCAGGCGATGGCCGCCATCCCCATCCAGCATTGGACGCAGCCCAGCGGCGCCAAGATCTATCTCGTGGAAAGCCCCTCGATCCCGATGGTGGACGTGCAGATGGACTTCGACGCGGGCAGCCGCCGGGACCCGGGCGACAAGGCGGGTCTCGCGCGGGTGACCGCGGGGATGACCTCCAAGGGCATCTCGGCCGCGCGCACGCCCGGCTCCGGGCCGTACGACGCCGCGCTCGACGAGAACCAGCTGAGCGAGGCGTGGGCCGACCTCGGCGCGGCCTTCGGCGCCAGCGCCGGCACCGACCGCATGAGTTTTTCGCTGCGGTCGCTGAACTACCCCGATCTGCTGGCAAAGGCGGTGCAACTGGCGTCGAGGCAGCTGGCCGACCCGTCCTTTCCCGACCCCGTGTGGCAGCGCGAGCGGCAGCGCCTGTCGGCGTCGATCCGCGAAGCCAATACCAAGCCGGCAACGATCGCGGGCCACGCGTATGCCGCCGCGGTGTACGGCGCCCACCCGTACGGCTACGAGGTGAAGGAACAGACGATCGCGCGCATCAGCGTGGACGACATGCAGCAGGCCTACCGGCGGCAGGTCGAGCCGTGCCGCGCGAAAATCAGCATCGTCGGTGCCGTCACGCGCGCGCAGGCCGACGCGATGGTGACCACGCTGCTGTCCCGGCTGCCCGCCGCGGCCACCGGACGGTGCGAGCCTCTCTCGCCGGTGGCGGAAGTGGCAGCCCTTGCGGCCCCGCTGGTGCGCGAGATTCCCTTCGCGTCCGCCCAGGCCCATGTCCTGATGGGCCAGCCCGGCTACAAGCGCAGCGACCCGGACCATTTCGCGCTGCTGGTGGGCAACTACACGCTGGGCGGCGGGGGCTTCGTCTCACGGCTGACCGAGGAAGTGCGGGAAAAGCGGGGCCTGAGCTACAGCGTCTACAGCTACTTCGCGCCGGGCTTGCATGCCGGCTCGTTCACGGTCGGCCTGCAGACCCGACCCGACCAGACGGCGCAGGCCGTGAAGGTCTCGCGTGACGTGCTGGCCCGGTTCGTCGCCGAAGGCCCGACCCCCCAGGAGCTGAAGGCCGCCAAGGACTACCTGATCGGCGGCTTTCCGCTGCTGATCGACAGCAACCGCAAGCTGCTGGACAACGTGGCCAACATCGCCTGGCACGAGCTGCCCCTGGACTACCTGGACACATGGACGCGCCAGGTCGAACGGATCACGGCGGCGGACATCAAGGCCGCCTTCGCGCGCAAGCTGCAGCCGGAGCGCATGGTCATCGTGACCGTGGGCGCCGTGGCGGCGCGCCAACAGTAGCTCCATTCGTCTGGTCCCATTCCTGTCAATGTTGACAGGGGTGCGCCACACGGAAATTTTTACGTCGCCAGAATCGGCCCATCGCTGTCACGCGGTGGTGCCACCAGGGAGGCACGAGTAGAAGAGGGGTTCCGGACGCGCGTCCGCGGTCTTCGGGCCGCGGACGCGCAGTTCCCGCCGGGTCCTTATCATTGGACGCTCCATGGTCCGACGCGCCCCTCCTTCTCCTTCTCCTGCCACTTCCCGCTCACCCGCCCGCCGCGCGACTCACGAGGTGCGCATCATCGGGGGGCTGTGGAAGCGCACCAAGCTTCCCGTGCCCGACAGGCCGGGCTTGCGGCCGACGCCCGACCGCGTGCGGGAAACCCTTTTCAACTGGCTCGGCCAGGACCTCACGGGATGGCGTTGCATGGATGCGTTCGCCGGCACCGGTGCGCTCGGCCTGGAAGCGGCGTCGCGCGGCGCCGCCGAGGTCCTGCTGGTGGAGCAGGATCCCCAGCTCGTGGACCAGTTGCGGGCGATGCAGGCCAAACTCGGCGCCAAGGCGGTCAAGGTCGAGCGGGCCAATGGCCTGTCCGTGCTGGCGCGCCTGCCCCCGGGGGGCCTGGACCTGGTCTTCCTGGACCCGCCGTTCGACGCCAACCTCTACGACAAGGCGCTGGCCGCATCCGCCTCGCCGCTGGCGGCCGATGGCCTGGTCTACCTGGAGTCGCCGTCGGCCTGGACCGACGCCGCGCTCGCCGCGTACGGGCTGGTCGTGTTGCGCCACCTCAAGGCGGGGGCGGTGCATGCGCACCTGCTGCGCCGGGCTGCATAATGCACTGCAGCAAAGTGCGGAAACCCCGACCCGCAGGTTGAGGAGAAACTCATGGAGCGCGTGGCGAGGGGCCCCAGCTTGCTGGGGATCGACACGCACAATGAGTCAGGTGGGCGACGCCCAGAACATCGTTAGTCAGCCTGTTGAGGAGCCCACCATGGCCCATAACGTGATTGCCGTCTATCCCGGGACTTTCGATCCCATGACCCTGGGCCATGAGGACGTCATACGCCGGGCCACCCAGCTGTTCGACCGGGTCATCGTGGCCGTGGCCGCTGGGCACCACAAGAAGGCGATGTTCACGCTCCCGGAGCGCATCGAGATGGCGCGCGAGGTCGTGGAGCATTACCCCCAGGTGGAGGTGGAGAGCTTCTCCGGCCTGCTGCGCGACTTCGTGGTCGCGCGCGGCGGCAAGGCCATGGTGCGCGGCCTGCGTGCCGTGACCGACTTCGACTACGAGTTCCAGCTGGCCGGCATGAACCGCAGCCTGATGCCGGAGGTCGAGACGGTATTCCTCACGCCCAGCGACAAGTACCAGTTCATCAGCAGCACCTTCGTTCGCGAAATCGCGGTGCTAGGCGGTGAAGTGGATAAATTCGTGTCGCCACGCGTGCAGGAGCGGCTGGTTGAGAAGGTGCGCAGCCTCGGGCGGGAATAGCCTGCGGTGCCTCAGGCCCGGCGCGGCAGCCGCTCCAGCCACGCCGTCAATATCGCGTTGACGGCGCCGGGCTGTTCCATCGTCAGCATGTGGCCACAGCGCGCGACCGTCGCCAGTTCGGCCCCGGGCACCAGTTCCGCGATTTCGGCGGAACATTCCAGCGGCGTCAGCTGGTCCCTGTCGCCGCACATCACGAGCGTGGGGCAGCGCAGCGCGGGCAAATGCGCACGCGCATCGGGGCGCGAGATCACCGCGCGGTTCTGGCGGATCAATTGCCCGGCCCCCGCCCGCTCGACGAAGTCGAGATAGGCGCGCACCAGGACCGCATCGCGGGCGTTGTCGGGGTGGAAGGCGAAACCGACGTTCGCCTCGATCACTTCCATGGCGCGTCCCTGGCCGAACAGCTCGATCGCGGTTTCGCGCACCTGCCGCATCTCGGGCGTCTCGGGGCGGGCCGTGGTGCCGAGCAACGCAAGGCCGGCGACCCGCGCGGGCGCCTGGCGGGCCGCTTCCATCGCGATCATGCCGCCCATGGAGGCGCCGCAGAAAACGAATTCACCCTCGTGGCTGGCCAGCAGCGCCGCGGCCATGGCTTCGATGGTCTCGTGGCCCTGCATGTGGATGTCGGTGACGACGGGGGCCCACGCCGCCAATGCCGTGCGCTGCGCCTCCCACATCGTTTCGTCCGCGGCGAGGCCGGGCAAGAGAATCAATCGGGCATTCATCGTGCTAATGCTGGGTAAGCGCCTATTCTGTCATTCCGGGCGCGCTGGGATAATTGCGCCATGACCGAACTGATCCTGCTGCGACACGGCGAGACCGACTGGAATCGCGAGCTGCGCTTCCAGGGCCACGTGGACGTGAGCCTGAACGCCATCGGGCTGGAGCAGGCACGGCGGCTCGCGCTGCGGCTGGCCGGCGAGACCGCGCACCACATCTACGCCAGCGACCTGCTGCGGGCGCGGCAGACCGCCGAGCCGGTGTCGGGCCAGTTGGGCCTGGCGACCGTCAGCGATCCCGCGTTGCGGGAGCAGAGCTTCGGCCTGGTCGATGGAATGCGCGTCGACGACATCAAGGCGCAGCATCCGCAGGCCTGGGAGGGCTGGCTGCGCTTCGACGAGGATTACTGCATGCCCGAGGGCGAGACGACGCGGCAGTTCCACGCGCGAGTGATGGATGCGGTGCAGCGGATCGTCGCGGCGCACCCCGGCCAGACCCTGGTGGTCGTCACGCACGGCGGCGTGCTGGACATGATCTACCGCACCGCCCGCGCCCTCGGCTTGAGCGGCCCGCGGCAGAGCGACATCCCGAACGCGGGATTGAACCGCGTGCGCGTGCGCGAAGGGGGCATCGACATCCTGGCCTGGGCCGACGTGCAGCACCTGGCCGACCTGCCGCCGCAACCTGTCTACGACCAGCGCAAGTTCGCGGCGACCGAGCCGAGCCCGAGCGCCGTGTAGACCTGCGCCGCCTGGCGTTTCAGGCGCACCGATTCCGGCTGGCTGCGCACTTGCTGCCCCAGCAGGTTTTGGGCCCCGGCGAGCCGGCCGGCGCGGATCATCGAATCGAGCCAGACCTGCGCGAACAGGTCGCGCTGGGCGTGGCTGCCGCCGATCTCCACCAGCCGCGGCAGGGCCTGGCCGAGTTCGTCGATCGCGCGGGCATCGTCGCCGCGCGCATGCGCGAGCAGGCCGCGGCTCGCGGGTACGCACACGCGCTGCCAGGCCGCGCGCGCGTGGTCCGGCGCCGCCGCTGAGTGTGCCTCGATGTTGCGCATCAGCGTGTCGGCCTCGGGCCGGCCGGCCCGCGCCAGCCCGTAGAGGTACTGCATGTCCAGGAAGGGCAGGACATGGTCTTGCAGTCTCCGCGCGAGGTAATCGGCGACATCCCGCCAGCGGTCGCCGACATCGACGCCCGCCAGCTCCAGCCGCGCGAGGAGCGAGACGGCATTGACCTGGTCCTGCGAGTACTCCTTGGCCACGCCCCAGACCTGCCGGTCGTAGAGCTGGAGTACTTCGGGGTGCTCGCCCAGTTCGAGCGCGAACAGCGCCTGGTGCCACCAGTTGTGCGTGACCATGAACGAGTTCAGCCCCGTCCACGTGCCGCTCACGTCGGCCAGGAAGGCGTGGCCCTCGCGGATGCGGCCCTGCGTCAGCATCACATGCGCGAGGGCATGGTGAGCCCAGGGCTCCTTGCGCCGCATGGAGATCGCCTTGAGCGCGGCCGCCTCCGCCTCCTCCAGCAAGTGGCACTGCTCCCACGCGAAGGCGAGCATGCCGTGCAGGTAGGGCACATCCCCCGCGGCCGGCAAGGCAGCCAGTGCCATGCGCAACATGCCGGGCGAATCGCCCCGGTTGAAGAGGTGGTAGTGGCCGAGCTTGAGAGACGCGAGGTCGCGCGGGTATTCCCTCGCCTGTTCCTCGTGCAAGGCGATGGCCTGGGGGATGTCGCCTTCCACCCAGGCCGACACCGCGTGCATGAAGCGGCGCTCGCGCGGCGAACAGCGACTCTCGCCGGCCAGCGCGCGGTGAAGGAAGGGACGCGCGTGGGCGGGGGCCTCGGCCGACTCGGCGAACATGTGTACCGCGGCCGCGCAAGCCTGGACGATGGGGCTGGCGTCGTGCTGGGCTGCGGCCAGGATATTGACGGCTCGAGCCTCGCTCGCGATGAAGCCCTCGACGAAGTCGTTCAGCGGCGCGAGGCCGCTTTCGTCTTCCAGCGTCGAGGGATTGCCGAGGCAGTCAGTCCACATGGTGCAGCGCTTCGGAGGGCGGCTGCGGCCAGGGGCGTTGCGGGTCGCGGATGATTTCGAAAGCGCGCGCGACCTGCAGGACGCCCAGGTCGTCGAAGCGCTGGCCAGCGATCTGCAGGCCGATCGGCAGGCCGTCGCCGGTATAGCCACAGTTGATCGATGCCGCCGGCTGCTCCGACATGTTGAACGGCACCGTGAAGCCGATGTGTTCCAGCGGGCGCAGCGGGTCGTTGGTGGGAGAGGGCAACGCCGCGGCGAACGCCGGCACGGGGGACGTCGGCGAGATGACGTAGTCGAACGCGCGGCAGGCGTTCACGGTGGCGACGCGCGTCGCGTGGAACTGGCTGGCCGCCTTGAACACCGCCTCTCCTGCCATGCCCGCCGCGCTGTCGCCCCACTGCTGGATGTAGGGCAGCACCTTTGCCTTGCGTTCGGGGGGCAGCGCCTTCATGTCCACGTAGGAACGCATCCGCCAGAAATGGTCCATGCCATCGAGCATGGCCTGCGTCATGAAAGGCTGCATGGGCGCCACCACCGCGCCGGCACGCTCGAACAGGCGCGCCGCATGCTCGACGGCGGCGCGCACTTCCGGCTCCACCGCGAGGCCGCAGCCGGCTTCCAGCAGCAGCCCGATGCGCAAGCCCCTGAGCTTCTCCACGCCCGCGTCGAACTTGTTCCAGGCAATGTCCTGGAACGGCAGGCCCATGCTGTCGCGCGCGTCGGGCAGCGCGAGCACCTGCATGAACCACGCCGAGTCGGCGACGCTGCGCGTCATCGGCCCGGCGGCGCGCCCGGTGTACGGCGGGTCGATGGGGATGCGGCCCAGGCTCGGCTTGAGCGTGAAGATGCCGCACCACCCTGCGGGCAGGCGCAGCGAGCCGCCGATGTCCGTGCCGACGTGCAGCGGCCCGTAGCCTGCCGCGGCGGCCGCGCCGGCGCCAGCGCTGGAGCCCCCCGGCGTGCAGCCGAGGTTCCACGGGTTGCGCGACAGCTTGTGGAAACTCGACAGCCCGGACGACAGCATCCCGTAGTCGGGCATCGTGGTCTTCGCCACCAGGATGCCGCCGGCCGCCCGCATGCGCGCCGCGGGCGGCGCATCCATCGGCGCCGGCGTCAACTCCGTGGCGGCCGTGCCGAGCGGCATGGGATCGCCCTGCGTCGCGATGTTGTCCTTGAGCGTCACCGGCACGCCGTCCAGCGGGCCGAGCGGCGCGCCGCGCAGCCAGCGAGCCTCGCTGTCCCGGGCCTGCTGCAGCGCGAGCTCCGGCCTCAAGAGGTAGAGCGCGTGCAGGTGGTGCTCCCAGCGCTCGATGTGGCCCAGCACCGACTGGACGACTTCCACCGGCGAGAATTCGCGCCGGCGGTAGCCCTCGATCAGCGTGGGTGCGGACAGTTCATGCAATGCCTTGTACTGCTCGGACATGCAAGCGCCCGGTCAAGCCCACGAGAGCGAGGAAAGGTCGTTCACGAACACCGGCATGTCCTTCCAGAGGCCCTTGACGTTCTTGTTGGCGACTGTCACCCACTGCGGCTGGTACAGGAAGGCGTGCACGCTGTCCTCGGCGATCAGGCGCTGGAGGTCGCCAACCAGCTTGGCGCGGTCCGCCGCCCGCGGTGACGTCTTGTACCTGGTGTACAGATCGTTGAATTTCGTCGACTGGTAGTTCCAGTAGTAGTCGGGCTTGGCGAAGTTGCCGAGGTCGAATGGCTCGACGTGCGAGATGATGGTGAGGTCATAGTTCTTGGCGCCGTACGTGCCCGACAGCCACTGCGCCCACTCGACGTTCTGCAGCTTGGCCACGATGCCGACCTTGGCCAGCTGCGAGGCGATCACCTCGCCGCCCTGGCGCGCATACGGCGGCGGGGGCAGCGTGAGCGTCAATTCGAGCGGCGTGGCCACACCCGCTTCCTTGAGCAGGGCCTTGGCCTTCTCCGGGTTGTAGGGGTTCACGCCGGTCGTGTCGACATAGCCGAACGCGCCGGGCACGTAGTGGCTGCCGATCGGCGCGCCGTAGCCATCGCCGGCGCCCTGGATGACGGCCTTGCGGTCGACCGCCATGGCGATCGCGCGGCGAACCCGGACGTCGTCCAGCGGCTTTTTCTTGTTGTTGATGGCCAGGATGGTCTTGGCGCGCGAACCCGAGACCAGCACCTGGAACTTCGGGTTGTCCTTGAACTGCGGCACGCTGCGGGGCGTGACGCGCGGGAAGGCGTCCACATCGCCTGCGAGCAGGGCCGCCACTTGCGCGGCGGGGTCCGCGATGAAGCGGAAGGTCACCTTCTTGATCTTGGCCGCCGCAGGATTGCGGTAGCCGTCCCACTTGCCCAGCGTCACCGAAGAGCCCTTGGCCCAGTTGTCGAGCTTGTACGGGCCGGTGCCGACCGGCTTGGTCGCGTTGGTGTCGGCGCTCTTGGGCTCGACGATGATGGCCGTGGCCTGGCCCATGAGGAACAGGAAGTCGGGATCGAGCTCCTTGTTGATGACCACCACGGTGTGGTCGTCCACCACCTGCACGGCGTCCATGCTGGCGAAGGTGCGCTTGTCCTTGTTGGTGCTCTTCTCGGCGCCCGCGCGCTGGAAGGAGAACTTGACGGCCTGGGCATTGAAGGGCTCGCCGTTCTGGAACTTCACGCCCTTGCGCAGCCTGAAGGTGTAGGTGCGCAGGTCCGGCGACACTTCCCAGCTCTCGGCCAGCAGCGGGCTCACGGTGCCGTCGGAGTTGATCTTGGTCAGCGTCTCGTAGATGTTGTACTGCGTGATCTCCGCGATGGCCGAAGCGGCGCCCGTTGTGGGGTCCAGGCCCGGCGGCTCGAGCGCCATCGCGAGCACGATGGCGTCCTTGCGGCCCTGGGCCAGCGCCCCTTGCGAGACCGCCAGGGGCACGCTGGCCCAGGCGGCCACGGAGGCCGAGTGCGTGAGAACTGTGCGACGCTTCAACATGATTTTCTTCTCCAGGCTAGGACCACGACGAAAGTTCGAGAGCCCCTTCAGGGGGCGCGTTTGCCATCATCCCCGAGATTGGCCGGACGTGGCAAGAGGGATTTGCTCGGCCCGCGCAGGGCGTGTTCGCCGCGCGGGTTCGGCCTGCGGGACCGCTTCGAGCAAGGCCCGCGTGTAGGGGTGCTCGGCGGCGGTGAAAAGCCGCTCGGGCGGGCCCTGCTCCACGATGCGGCCCTGCCAAAGCACGGCCACGTCGTCGCACAGGTGGTGCACCACCGCCAGGTCATGGCTGATCAGCATGTACGTGATGCCGAATTCGGCCTGCAGGTCCTGCATCAGGTTGAGCACCTGCGCCTGCACGGACACGTCGAGCGCGCTCACCGGCTCGTCGGCGACGATCAGGCGCGGGCGGGTGATGAGGGCGCGCGCGATCGCGATGCGCTGGCGCTGGCCCCCGGAGAACTCGTGCGGGTACTTGCCCAGGTCGTTGGCGCGCAGCCCTACCGAGGCCAGTGTGTCCGCGGCGCGCTGGTGGCGCTCTTCGCGGCTGGTGTCGCCCTGCGCGGCAAGGGGCTCGGTGACGATGCGCTCGATGGTCTGGCGCGGGTCCAGCGAGCCGTACGGGTCCTGGAAGACCATCTGGATGTCGCGCCTCGCCTGCCGCAGTTCCTCCGCCGGCAGGGTGTGCAAGTCGCGGCCGAGCAGCTTGACGCTGCCAGCGGTCGGCTTGTCGAGAGCCATCACCAGGCGCGCCAGCGTGGACTTGCCGGAGCCGGACTCGCCGACGATGCCCATGCTTCGGCCCGCCTCGATCTTGAAGCTCACGCCGTTCAAGGCGTGCACCTTGGGCGGCGGCTCGAACAGTTTCTCGCGCGGCATCGCGTATTCGCGCACCAAGTTGTCGACCTGCAGCAGGGGAGCGGTCATGGCTGTTCCTCCCTCTCCCTCTGCGAGCGGGCCGGGGAGAGGGCTGCCTTCTCCGCGGCGACGGTATCCAGCCGGATGCAGCGCGCCTGGTGGCCGGGTTCGAACTCCACCGGCGGCGGCGGGGTGACGTGGCACTCGGGGATGGTGAACTTGCAGCGCCCGGCGAACGGGCAGCCGGCGGGGAGGTCCACGAGTTCCGGCACCGTTCCGGCGATCGTCGCCAGCCGCTGCCCCTTGCGCGACGTCAGGCCCGGGCGCGCGGCGAACAGGCCCAGTGTGTAGGGGTGCATGCGATGTTCGAATACCGCATCGGTCGGGCCGCTCTCGACCACGCTGCCGCCGTACATCACCAGCATTCGCGCGACGTTCTGCGCGATCACGCCCAGGTCGTGCGAGATCAGCATCAACGCCATGCCGCGCTCGGCGACGAGTTCGCTGATCAAATCCAGGATCTGGCGCTGGATGGTCACGTCCAGCGCCGTCGTCGGCTCGTCGGCGATCAGCAGGTCGGGGCCGCAGGCGAGCGCCATCGCGATCGTGATGCGCTGGCGCTGCCCGCCGGAGAACTGGTGCGGAAACGCGTCGATGCGGCGGGCGGCGTCCGGGATGCCGACGCGGTCCAGCAGCGCGATCGCTTCCTTGCGCGCGTCCTCGGCCGACAGGCCGCGATGCAGGCGCAGCGGTTCGGCCACCTGCCGGCCGATGCTGTGCACCGGGTTGAGCGCCGTCATCGGCTCCTGGAAGATCATGCCGATGCGGTTGCCGCGGATGTCGCACATTGCGGCATCGCTCTTGGTGGTCAGTTCCTCGCCGTTGAAGCGGATGCTGCCCGTGACCTCCGCGTTTTCCGGCAGCAGGCCCATCAGCGCCATCACCGAGATCGACTTGCCGCAGCCCGACTCCCCGACCAGCCCCAGCGTCTCGCCGCGCTCGAGCGAGAAGCTCACGTCGCGCACGGCGTATGCCGGGCCGCGGTGTGTCTGCAGCTTGACGTGCAGGTGGTTGACTTCGAGCAGGGGCATCAGCGTTTCCTGGCCAGGCGGGGATCGAAGAGGTCGCGCAGGCCGTCGCCCAGCAGGTTCAGGCCCAGCACCGCCAGCGCGATCGCCACGCCGGGAAACACCGCGAGCAGCGGTGCCTGGAACAGCAGCGTCTGCGCCTCGCTCAGCATCCGGCCCCACGAAGGCTGCGGCGGCTGCGTGCCCAGGCCGAGGTACGACAGCGCCGCCTCGGCCAGGATGGCGATGGCGAAGCGGATCGTGGCCTGCACGATCAGCACCGACATGATGTTGGGCAGCACGTGCTCCATCGTGATGCTGAAGGCGCCCTTGCCGCAGGCGCGTGCGGCCAGCACGAACTCGCGCGACCACACCGCGTTGGCCGACGCGCGCGTGATGCGCGCGAAGGTCGGGATGTTGTAGATGCCGATGGCAATGATGGCGTTGACCATGCCGGCGCCGAACACGGCGGTGAGCATGATCGCCGAGAGGATGGCGGGAAACGCGAAACCGAAATCCGACAGCCGCATGATGGCCTCTTCGACCCAGCCGCGCCGCGCCGCGGCCAGCAGGCCGAACGCCGTTCCGATCACCAGGCCGATACCCACGGCGATCACGCCGACGACGATGGAAGCGCGTGCGCCCACCAGCAGCAGCGACACGACGTCGCGGCCGTACGGGTCGGTGCCGAGCCAATGGCCGCCGCCGGGCGGCAGCAGCTTGGCGGCCATGTCCACTTCGTAGGGCGAATGGGGTGTCCAAAAGAGCGAGAGCAGGGCGGCGAGCGCGAGCAGCACGCTCAGTACCGCGCCGATCACGAAGCTGCGGTGGCCGAACGCACGCCTCCAGAAGCCCGGCGCGCGCAGGAGCGGCGGCGCGGCAACCGGGACGGCGTCGATCCCGTTGCTCATATGTCGCTTGCCTTCACTCGCGGGTCGATGACGGCGTACAGCATGTCGACGACGAAGTTCACCACCACCACCATCGTCGCGAGCAGCATCACGCAGTTGCGCACCACGATCAGGTCGCGGTTGGAGATCGACTGGAAGATCAGGCGGCCCAGGCCGGGCAGGTAGAACACGTTCTCCACCACGATGGTGCCGGCCAGCAGTTCGGCGAACTGCAGGCCCATCACCGTGATCACCGGGATCATCGCGTTGCGCAGCACGTGGCCCCACATGGTGCCGCGACGCGAAACGCCCTTGGCGCGGGCCGTCCGCACGTAATCCTCGCGCAATACCTCCAGCACGGCAGATCGCGTGATGCGCGCCAGGATCGCTGATTGCACGACGGCCAGCGAGATGGCCGGCAGCAGCAGCGCCTTGAACCCCTGCAGGACGCCCTCGTCCCAGCCCGGGAAGCCCCCCGCGGAGAACCATCTGAGGTGCACGGAAAAAAGCAGGATCAGCAGGATCGCGAACCAGAAGTTCGGTATCGCGATGCCGACCTGCGACAGGCCCATCACGCCGACGTCCCCCAGCTTGTTGTGGCGGGCCGCGGCGTAGATGCCGGCGGCCAGTGCCAGGATCGTGGTGATCGTCATCGCCATCAGCGCCAGCGGCACGGTGAGGGTGAGGCGCTCCATCACCAGCTCGGCAACCGGCGTGCTGTAGGCGTAGCTCAGGCCCAGGTCGCCGACGAGCATGCCGCTCACCCAGTTCCAATAGCGCTCGACGGGCGGCCGGTCGATGCCGAGCTTGGCGGCGAGCGCCTGGACCGCTTCGGGCGATGCGTCGGGGCCCATGAGGATCTGGGCCGCGTTCCCGGGCAGGATTTCGAGCACCAGGAACACGACTACCGAAGCGCCTACCAGCGTCGCAATCAGGGTGATCAGGCGCTTGAAGAGGAAAAGACTCATGAAGCCGCCGATAATGCCAGAACTATGCCAGCGAAGTTTCGTGCACGGGGGCGGCCACCATGGCGTTGATGATCACCGACGAGTGCATCAACTGCGATGTGTGCGAGCCCGAGTGCCCGAACCAGGCGATCTACCTGGGGCCCGAGATCTACCAGATCGACCCTGCGAAGTGCACCGAATGCGTCGGCCATTTCGATGAGCCGCAATGCGTGCAGGTGTGCCCCGTGTCGTGCATCCCCGTCGACCCGCAGCATGTCGAGAGCCGCGAGTCGCTATGGCAGAAGTACCAGCGCCTGGCAGCGCAGGCGCGCGAGGAAGCGGCGGTCGGTGCGCCGCCCGCCTCGAGCGGCACGGGCGGCTAGGCTCTGCCTGGGACGCCCCGTCAGTCGTCCTTCTTTTTCGGTTTCTTTTTCTTCGTGTCCGCTTCGCCCGGCTTCCTCGGGGCGATCGCGGTGAACTGCTCTGGCTTTTTCGGCTTCGAAGCGGCCGGGGTCCTGGGCGTGGCTTCCTGCGGCTTCGCCGGCGGCAGCAGGACCTGCGCCGGCTTGGCTTCTTCCTTCAGGCGCGCCTTTTGCAGCGCCTCGGCCGCCTTGGCGTCGCGGCGCACGGCCTCCTCCGTCTGCGATTTCTGGCTGGCGCTGCGCGCATCGTCGGCTTCCACCACCCTGCCGCCGGGACAGGGCTTCTGGCTGTAGCTGTCGCCGCAGCGGTAGATGGCCTGGGCGCCGGCCGGCAGCATCCAGCCTGCCAGCGCCACGCACAGCAGCGCCGCCTCCAGGTTCCTCTTCATGGTTTGTCTCCTCCGCTTGTGGGTGGGGGTGGGGGTGCCATCCCTTCGGGCCGCGGCGGCTTGGGCCGCGGCGGCTTGCTCGTGTGCACCAGCAAGGTGGCTTTCTCCATCTCGCCGCCGATCAGCGCCGGCGCCGCCTTGAGCGTGCGGGTGATGCAGTCCTCGATGGCGGTGCGCTGCTCGGGCGCCGGCTTTTTCAGCACCCAGTTGACGACTTCGGATTTCACGCCCGGGTGGCCGATGCCCAGGCGCAGGCGCCAGTAATCGTCCGTCCCGAGTTGCGCATGGATGTCGCGCAGGCCGTTGTGGCCGGCGTGGCTGCCGCCGAACTTGAGCTTGGCCTGGCCGGGTGTGATGTCCAGCTCGTCGTGGATCACCAGGATTTCATCGGGCGCGATCTTGAAGAAGCGGGCGAGCGCCGCGACCGACTTGCCCGAGAGGTTCATGAAGGTCTGCGGCTCCAGCAGCCAGATCGTCTGCCCATGCAGCGACGTGCGAGCCACCAGCCCGTGGTAGCCCCTGTCCATGGACAGGGAAAGCTTGAGCTCGCGCGCGAGCGCGTCCACCCACCAGAAGCCCACGTTGTGCCGGGTGGCCTCGTACTCCGTGCCGGGGTTGCCCAGGCCGACGAACAGTTTGATCATGGCTGTGGATTATCGGTGCCCGTGCCAAAAGAAACGGCCCACCGAAGTGGGCCGTTGACCGGGGAGGCTGTGAAGAACTGAGCGCCGCCGGGCCGCCCCAAGGCGCGAACGCCCCCTCGGGGGGCAGCGCAGAGGCTTCAGCCTCAAGCGTGGGGGCCAGTTACTTCTTGGCGGACTTGGCGGCGGGCGCCTTGGCATCCTTGGCCGGGGCGGCCTTGGCTTCCTTGGCGGGCGCCTTGGCTTCCTTGGCTTCGGCGGCCGGGGCGGCGGCGCCGGCTGCGGCTTCGGCGCCAGGCTCGGCGGCTTCTTCACCGCCGGTCTGCACGACGGACACCAGCACCGGGTTCGGCTTGCCGCGAGTCACGGCCGTCACGCCCTTCGGCAGCGCGATGTCGTTCAGGTGCAACGTCATGCCCTTCTTCATGCCCGCCAGGTCCACTTCGATGAACTCCGGCAGGTCGCCCGGCAGGCAGGAGATGTCGAGCTCGGACATCACGTGGTTGACCACGCAGTTCTCGAACTTGACGGCCTGCGATTCCTCGGCCTTCACGTAGTGCATCGGCACCTTCATGTGCAGCTTGGTCTTGGCGTCGACGCGCTGGAAGTCGATGTGCAGGACCTGCTGCTTGTACGGGTGCAGCTGCACGTCGCGCAGCAGCACCTTGGATGTCTTGCCGGCTACTTCCATGTCCATGATGGTGGAATGGAAGGCTTCCTTCTTCAGGGCATGCCACAGCGCGTTGTGATCGAGCTCGATCAGTTGCGGCTGGCCTTCGCCCCCGTAGACGATGCCCGGGGTCTTGCCCGTATTGCGGAGACGGCGGCTCGCACCCGTGCCCTGCTTTGCGCGCTCAAAAGCGACGAATTTCATGTTTCACTCCAAATGGGAACCCACCGCGACCAGTGTGGTTCCAGTTTCAAAATGCCCGCTTGCGCGGGCTCCTTCTAGCGGTGCGCAACAACGTGCAGCGCCGCCTCCATTGCGTCAGGATCCGGCTTTGCCGGTCCTGACCGCACTGATCAAACAACTTTCAAATCGCGTAGCGATTTGAAAGTCAAAACAGGTTTTCCTGGTCCGAGAACAGACTCATCACCGACTCTCCCTTGGCGATGCGCTGGATCGTCTCTGCGATCAGCGGCGCCACGGTGAGCTGGCGGATTTTCGTGCAGCCGCGGGCGGCGTCGGACAGCGGGATGGTGTTGGTCACCACCACTTCATCCAGGGCCGAGCCCTTGGCGATGCGCTCGATCGCAGGCCCCGAAAAGATCGGGTGCGTGCAATACGCGTAAACCTTCTTGGCGCCGCGCTCCTTGAGCACTTCGGCGGCCTTCACCAGCGTGCCGGCCGTGTCGATCATGTCGTCCATGATCACGCAGTTGCGCCCGTCGATCTCGCCGATCACGTGCATCACTTCGCTCACGTTGGCACGGGGGCGGCGCTTGTCGATGATCGCCAGGTCCGTGTTCAGCTGCTTGGCCAGGGCCCGCGCCCGCACCACGCCGCCGACGTCGGGCGACACGACGATCAGGTCGTCGTAGTTCTTGTGCCGCAGGTCCCCCAGCAGCACCGGGGACGCATAGATGTTGTCCACCGGAATGTCGAAGAAGCCCTGGATCTGGTCCGCGTGCAGGTCCATCGTCAGCACGCGCGCCACGCCCACGGTCTGCAGCAGGTTGGCCACCACCTTGGCGGAGATCGGCACCCGCGTCGAGCGCGGCCGGCGGTCCTGGCGGGCGTAGCCGAAATAGGGGATCACCGCGCTGATCCGCTCGGCCGAGGCGCGCTTGAGCGCATCGACCATGATCAGCAGTTCCATCAGGTTCTCGTTGGTCGGCGCGCACGTGGACTGGACCACGAAGACGTCGCGGGCCCGCACGTTGGTGCTGATCTCGACGGTGACTTCGCCGTCGGAGAACCGCCCGACGTTGGCGGCGCCCAGGGCGATGCCCAGGTGGCCGGCAATCTCCGCAGCCAGTGCGGGATTGGCGTTGCCCGTGAACACCATGAAGTCGGGATGTGGAACAACCTGCATTGCGGAACCCAGCGAAAAAAGTACTTGCCTGTACGTCGAACGTCGCGGCACGTGGCCGCGTACCGTCTACATTTGGCAGGGGAGGAAGGACTCGAACCCTCGCATGCTGGAATCAAAATCCAGTGCCTTAACCAACTTGGCGACTCCCCTACACAGGTCGACGGCTGAAATCAGCCGCCTACCGATCAATCGTCGCTGGGTGCCCATCCCACCAGGGGATGAACCTCCAAATTACCGCATATCCGCACTTGCCAGCCCGCCGGAGCGGCCTGCAGTGCCTGCTTCCCGTCCCGGCCTTGCGGCAGTTTCGCGAAAACCGCGCTGCCCGAACCCGTCATCCGCCCCTCCAGCCCTTGCGAGCCCAGCCATTCGAGCGCCTGGGTGACGCCGGCACAAAGCCTCTGGGCCACGGGCTGTAAATCATTGCGGCCAAAGCCGTATGGGTTTGCAGCAAAGCCTGAAATTATAGCAGCGTCGCTGCTTCGTTTCAGGTGCGGGTCACCGAAGATGGCCGCCGTGCCCAGCCCTTCGGGGGGCTTGACCACCGCAAACCGCGCCGGCGGCAGCGCCACCGGGGCCAGCTGCTCGCCGATTCCCTCGACCCACGCATTGCGCCCGGCCAGGAAAAACGGCACGTCGGCGCCCAGTTGCAGGCCGATGACCGCGAGCGCGGAGAGCGGCAGGCCCAGCCCCCACAGCCGGTTGAGCGCCAGCAGGCAACTGGCGGCGTCCGACGATCCGCCGCCCATCCCTGCCTGCTCCGGCAGCCGCTTTTCGATCGAAATGTGCGCGCCCCGCGTCGTGCCCGAGGCGGCCTGCAAGGCGCGCGCCGCCCGTAGCGCGAGGTCGTCGCCGGGCAGGGCCCGTTCGAGGTCCTCCCGGCTGAGGGCGCCGCCCCGCCGAAGCTCGAAATGCAGGGTGTCGCACCAGTCGATCAGCATGAACACGGACTGCAGCAGGTGCATGCCGTCGGGCCGGCGGCCCGTGACATGCAGGAAGAGGTTCAGCTTGGCCGGGGCCGGGACGTCGTAGAGGGCCTTCATGGCGCCGCTAGCGGTCCAGCACCACGCGCAGGTCGGCCGGTGGCGTGGGCTGCAGGCGCTGGGCGCGCAGGCGCCCCTGGCCCAGCAGGGACAGGTCGGCCTGCCACCCGGGCACCGGCGTGTTTGTCCCGCGCAGCCAGTCGAACAGCGCCGCGACCGGGATCGCCGAACCGGTCGCGTGCGCTACCAGCGCGTCGATCGAATCGGACTCGCGGGTCTGGCCATTGCTTCGAAGGGTGGCGGCGCCCGGTCCCCAGGTGAGGGCCGCCAGCGTCCCGCCCAGCGGATTGAACAGCGTCAACTCGCCCGCCCTGGCGCTGCCCTTGAGCTCGAAACCGGCCGAGAAGGACTGGGTCTGGTTGTCCTCGACCTGAAGCGCCAGCCGGCCGCTCCAGGGGCCGGTTTGCGCATCGATCGGCCCCGCCGGCTTCGGGGCGGTGGCGCATCCGGACAGCATGACCATGCCGGCCAGCAAGCAGGCGGCCCCGTGGCGCGTGAGTCGCGGCATCATGGCTTGACGCGCAGCCGCTTGAGTGTTTCCTGCAAGGTGTCGCTCTCGCTGTTGAGCAGCAGTCCCTCCTTCCAGATAGCCTGCGCCCGCTCGCGCTGGCCCAGGCTCCACAGCACCTCGCCCAGGTGCGCGGCGATCTCGGCGTCCGGCCGCGTCTTGTAGGCGGCGTCCAGGATGCGCAGCGCCTCCGCCTTGTTACCCATGCGGAATTCCACCCAGGCCAGGCTGTCGCTGATGAACGGGTCCTCGGGCGCATAAGTCAAGGCCTTCTGGATGAGCTCCTTGGCCTCCGGCAGCCGCACGTTGCGATCGGCCAGCGAGTAGCCCAGCGCGTTGTACGCGTGGTGGTAGTCGGGCTTGGCTGCCATGACCTGGCGCAACAGGCGCTCCATCTCCGGCAGGTTGCCCATCTTCTCGGCCAGCATGGCCTGGTCGTATAGCCGGTCGAAGTCCAATGGCGGCTTGGCGTTGGCCTGTGCCAGCACGTCGTAGGCGGCCTTGTATTGCTTGTTGTCACGCAGCAGCTGCACTTCGGCCGAGACCTTCATGCGCGCATCCTCGGGGGTGCGCTCGGGCAGGGCCCGCAGCAGCTTGCGGCCTTCATCGAGCTTGCCCTGGCGCGCCAGGATCGACGCGCGCCGGCTCTGGGCGGCGACCAGGTCCTGCGGGTTCTCGATCTTGTCAAGCCACGCGCCGGCCAACGTGTAGTCCTTGCGCTTTTCCGCGATGCGCGACAGCGACATATAGGCCTGGGCCAGCCCGCGGCTGCGCTCTTCGCCGCCGCGCTGTTGCTGTGCGAGTTCGATATAGCGCTTGAGCGAGGCCTCCGCGGCCGCATCGCGGTTGTCCTGCAGCTGCAAGGTGCCCTGCACCAGCCATGCCTCCGGGTACTCGGGCTTCTCCGCCGTCACGACCTGCAGTTGCTGCGCCGCTTCGGCGTAGCGCTGCGCATCGAGCAGGGCGCGGGCATACGCCATGCGCAGCTCCGGTAGCGGCTTGCCGTCGATATAGCGGCGCACGACGGATTCGGCCTGTGGCAGCTTCGGGTCCATCAATTCCAGCGCGAGCAGGGCGGGCCCCTCGGCGGCCGGCGCGGCCGCCTGGCCGCGCCGCGCGGCGTCCAGGGCACCCGCGTTGTCGCCCGCGGCCATCCGCAGGCGGCCCACCGCCGTCCAGGCGGGCGAGGCCGTCGCCGGCTGGCCCAGGTAATCGGCCAGCGCCTGTTCCACGACAGTCGCGGCGAGTTTCTTGTCGCTCACCCGTGAATAAGTGCGTGGCAGCACCCCCAGCACCGCGCTGCGCTCCTTGGGGTCCGCCAGCGCCAGGTCGGTCTTCAGGGGCTCCGCGCTGTCGGCGACGCGGTTGAGCGCCACGAGGATCTGCAGCACGTACCGGTTCGCCTCGCGCGATTCGGGGTGGGCTTCCTTCCAGGCGCGCGCGGCCTGGAGGGCCGCGTCGCCGGAGCGGGACTGGAAAGCGATCTCCACGGCGCGCTGGTACAGCGCGGGGTCATTGGTCTTGCGCGCCGCGTCCAGCACCAGGGAGTAACCCGCCGCCGCCTCCGGGCCGCGCGCGTTGATCTCGCCCAGCAGGAGTTGGTAGAACAGGTCGGCGTCCAGCGCCGTGGGGACGGCCGGGGTTTCGGCCGGCGCTTCAGCCGGCGCCGGCGCGGCGCGTGGGCGAGTCTGTGCTGGCGCCGCCTGGGCCAAGGCCAGCAATACAGCGCCGGCCGCTAAGGGAAATCGCTTCATCGAACCATAATAATCCAAGCCCTCCCAACCTTACGCCTCATGCCCGAACTGCCCGAAGTCGAGGTCACCCGCCTGAGTCTTGCCGACCGCATCGCCGGCGCCAGGATCGAATCGGTGCGCATGGGCAAGCCCCTGCGCTGGCCCCTGGGGATCGCCGCCGACGCGTTGGTGGGGCGCACCGTGCGCGCTGTCCGCCGCCGCGGCAAGTACCTTTTGCTGGACCTGGACGACGGCCTGCTGCTGTTACACCTTGGCATGTCCGGCAGCCTGCACTTCGCGCCGCGCCAGCCGGCGGCCGGCGCGCACGACCACTTCGATCTGTACACCGACCGTGGCATCCTGCGGCTGAACGACCCGCGGCGCTTCGGCGCGGTCGTGTACGCGGCGGCGGAGGATTCCGCGCAGGCCGTCAAGCTGCTCGGGCGCCTGGGGGTCGAGCCGCTCACCGAGGCTTTCGACCCGGTGGCCTTTCACGCGGGCCTGAAGCGCCGCCATGCGCCGGTGAAGCAGGTGCTGCTCGCGGGCGACCTGGTGGTGGGCGTGGGCAACATCTACGCCTCGGAAGCGCTGTTCCTCGCCGGCATCCGGCCGACCTTGCGGGCTTCGCGCATCAGCCGGCCGCGCGCCGAGAAACTGCGCGCCGCGGTGCGCGACGTGCTGGCCCGTGCCGTCGCCAAAGGCGGAAGCACCTTGCGGGATTTTTCGAGCGCCGATGGCCAGGCCGGTTACTTCCAGCTGGAAGCGATGGTCTACGACCGGGCGGGGCTGCCATGCCGTGTTTGCGGCACGGCCGTCAAAAGCATCCGGCAGGGCCAGCGGGCGACGTATTTCTGCCCAAACTGCCAGAAATCCTGAAGGCGCCGAGAGGGGCCGATGCTATATTCAAAGGCACAGTGGGCACTTCCTTCAACGAACAATTCGATCAGCATGGCACATGGCGGCGCGAGTTCGCCCTGCGCCTGAAACTGCTGTCCGAATGGCTGAAGGACCATGACCTCCTGGATGCCGCGGTGGAGGAGCGCCTGCGCCGCCTGGAAACGCAGATGCGCTCCGACAAGGTCATGGTGGCCTTCGTCGCGGAGTTCTCGCGCGGCAAGTCGGAACTGATCAACGCCATCTTCTTCGCGGGCTACAAGCGCCGCATCATGCCCGCGAGCGCCGGCCGCACCACGATGTGCCCGACCGAGCTCGGCTACGACAGCGAGGTGCCGCCCTGCCTGCGCCTGTTGCCGATCGAGACGCGGCTGCAGCCCCAGGCGCTGATGGAATGGCGCGGCGCGCCGGAGAAGTGGACACGGGTCGACCTGGACGTGAACGACCCCGCCCAGCTGGCCAAGGCGTTCGAGAAGGTGGCCGAGGTGCGCCACGTCACCAAGGACGAAGCCAAGGCCCTGGGCTTCTGGCATGACGACGCCCCGCACGACAATCCGATGGTCAACTCCGACGGCAAGGTGGAAGTGCCCCGGTGGCGGCATGCGCTGATCAACATCGCCCACCCGCTGCTGAAGCAGGGGCTGGTGATCCTGGACACGCCCGGCCTGAACGCCATCGGCGCCGAGCCCGAGCTGACCGTCAACCTGATCCCGCAGGCGCACGCGGTGGTGTTCATCCTCGCCGCCGACACCGGCGTCACGAAGTCGGACCTCTCGATCTGGCGCGAACACCTGATCACGGAGGAAGAGAACGTCGATTCGAGGCTGGTGGTGCTGAACAAGATCGACACCATGTGGGACTCGCTCTCCACGCCCGTGCAGGTGCAGGCCCAGATCGACCGGCAGCGCGCCACGTCCGCCGAGATCCTCGGGTTGCCGCGCGAGCAGGTGATTCCGGTCTCGGCGCAGAAGGGCCTGGTGGCCAAGGTCAACGACGACAAGGAACTGCTGCAGGCCAGCAATTTGCCCGTGCTGGAACGCGCACTGAGCCAGGGCGTGATGGGCCAGCGCCAGAAGATCCTGCGCACCGCGGTTTCCGGCGGCATCGCGGAACTGCGCGTGGAAGCCGGCCGCGCCATCCACATCCGCCGGCGCGACCTTGCCGAGCAGATGCTCGAGCTCAAGGGCCTGCGCGGCAAGAACACTTCCGTCATCCGGCACATGCGCTCGCGCATCGAGCAGGAGCAGGGCGATTTCGACGTCAGCGGCGCGCGCATCCACGCCGTGCGTTCGGTGCACCTCAAGCTGCTTCGGGAAGTCTTCACCTTGCTGGGCACCGGCACCCTGAAGAAGGAGATGGCCGAGCTGACCGCGGCGTTGCGGCAGCCGGGCATCAAGCTTGGCGTCAGGAAGGCCTATTCCGAGACATTCAACGGGCTGCGCGCCGGCCTGCGCACGGCGCAGGCGAGGAGCGCCGAGATCCAGTCGATGCTCACGGGCACTTTCCGCCAGTTGAACGCCGAGTACGGCTTCTCGCTGCAGGCTCCGCGCGAGCCGGACCTCGCGCGCTACGAGCGCGATCTCGACCTCGTCGAGCGCAGCCACAACCAGTACCTGGGCCTCGGCAACACCTTCCGGCTGGCCCAGCCGGAGTTCGCCGACCGGCTGGTTCGCGCGCTCGCCACCCGGCTGCGCGTGGTGTACGAATCCGCGCTCGGCGAAGTGGAGCTGTGGAACAAGTCCGCGGCCGCGCAACTGGACGCGCAGTTGCGCGAGCGCCGCCGCAACTTCGGCCGCCGCATCGAGGCGATCGAACGCATCCAGCAGGCCGCCACCGGCCTGGATGACCGCATCGCGGAGATCGAAGCGCAGGAAGACGCGCTCGACCAGCTCGACGCGAAGCTCACCGAACTGACCGGCCACCTCGTCGACATCCCGGCGGCCAACGGTGCGGCCAACGAACCCCAGCTTCAGCGGGCGTGAGCCGCCGGGCCGCTCCCAAGGCTCACGGCACCGCAGCACGCAGTGCGGAGGTTACCCAATGACCGCGTTGCCGGATGGTTTTGCCGGCCGTGTGGTGCGTTGGCAGCGCACGCACGGGCGCAACAGCCTGCCCTGGCAGAACACCCGCGACCCGTACCGCGTCTGGCTTTCCGAAATCATGCTGCAGCAGACGCAGGTGTCGACGGTGCTGGACTACTACTCGCGCTTCCTCGTGCGGTTCCCCGACGTCCGCCGTCTCGCCGCCGCGCAGCCCGACGAGGTGATGGCCTTGTGGAGCGGGCTCGGCTACTACAGCCGGGCGCGCAACATGCACCGCTGCGCGCAGGATGTCGTCGCGTTGCACGGCGGGGAATTTCCGCGCACGGCCGGCCTGTTGCAGACGCTGCCCGGCATCGGCCGCTCCACGGCGGCGGCGATAGCGTCCTTCTGCTTCGGCGAGCGCGTCGCCATCCTCGATGGCAACGTCAAGCGGGTGCTGACGCGAGTCCTGGGCTTCGGCGCGGACCTCGCGCAGGCGGGCAACGAGCGCGAGCTGTGGGCCTACGCCGAGGCGCTGCTGCCACGCCGCGCGCTCGAAGAGTCGATGCCGCGCTATACGCAGGGCCTGATGGACCTGGGCGCGACGGTCTGCCTCGCTCGCAACCCGGCCTGCCTCGTCTGCCCGGCGAGCGGGCTGTGCGTCGCGCACCGTGAGGGTAACCCGGAGGACTATCCGGTGAAGACACGCAAGCTCAAGCGGACTTCGCAGGCGCTGTGGCTGCTGCGGGCGCGCAACGCGCAGGGGTCGACCTGGCTGGAGAAGAGGCCGGCCACGGGCATCTGGGCCGGGCTCTATTGCCTGCCGGTCTACGAAAGCCGCGACGCGCTGCAGGCGGCCTTGCCCGCGAAGGCGCAAGCCCGCTTGCAGGATGGCGAGCCCTTCCTGCATGTGCTCACGCACAAGGACTTGCACCTGCATCCGGTGGCGATTGAAATGCCGTCGGGTTCCCCGCGCACCGAGGCTGGCGCGTGGTTCGCCGGCAGCGAGCTGCCGCGGATCGGCCTGCCGGCCCCCATCCGCCGGCTGCTGCAGGACTAGCCGAGATCGAGTTCCCGGTGCCGCTTGAGCGTGATCCAGCGCGGGCTGAATGACGCGGCGAGCTGCTCCACCAGGAACACGGAGCGGTGCTGGCCGCCGGTGCAGCCGATCGCCACCGTTACGTAGCTTCGATGGTCGCGGGCCAGCGGTTCCAGCCAGTGGTTGAGGAAATGCTCGATGTGGCTGTACATCTGTTCCACATCGGCGTGCTGCCTGAGGAACGCGATCACCGCCTCATCCTTGCCGGTGAGGTCGCGCAGCGCCGTCTCGTAATGCGGGTTGGGCAACATGCGCACGTCGAAGACATAGTCGGCGTCCACCGGGATGCCGCGCTTGAAGGCGAACGACTCGAACACCAGCGTGAGCTGGCTGATCGGCGCGGACAGGAGCGACTTGACGTGGGCCTGCAGCTGCGAGGGGCGGATCACGCTCGTGTCGATGACGTGCGCCTGCTCGCGCAGGTCGGCCACCAGTTCGCGCTCCAATTCGATGGCATCCACCAGCGCGTGTTGCTGGTCATGCACCAGCTCGGCGGCCTGCGCCCCGGGCCGGTTGCTGGACAGGGGGTGGCGCCTGCGCGTTTCCGAAAAGCGCCGCACCAGCGTGTCCGTTGTCGCGTCCAGGAACAGCGAGCGGATGACGACGCCCTGCGCGCGCAGCTGGCGCAGCTGCTCCGGCACCTGCGGCAGCGACGTCGCGCTGCGCACGTCCATGGCGATCGCGACGCGCTGCGCGCCCGCCTGCTGTTCGAGCGCGACGAACGACACCAGCAGCTCGGGCGGAAGGTTGTCCACGCAGTAATAGCCGGCATCCTCGAGCGCGCGCAGCGCCACCGATTTGCCGGAGCCGGACATGCCGGTGATCAGGACGATCTCGAGTGCCATGGCCTTGTCCCGTGGCGTTCAGGGCTTCACGCCGGCGCCGTTGTGGCCCAGCATTTCCTTGGCGTGGGCCAGCGTCGTGCCGGACAGATGTTCGCCACCGAGCATCCGTGCCACCTCGGCGACGCGCTGCTCACCCTGCACGGCCGCCACGGTGCTGGAAACGCCCGCGGCGCTGCTTTGCTTGGCCACGACGAGGTGATGGTCCGCGCAGGCGGCAACCTGGGGCAGGTGCGTGACGGCGAGGACCTGGCGGTCGCGTCCGAGCTGCTTCATCAACCTGCCAACGTTCTCCGCCACGGCGCCGCCGACACCAGCATCCACTTCGTCGAAGATCAGCGTCTGTGCCGTGCCGAGCCGGCTGGTCGTGACGGCGATCGCCAGGGCGATACGTGACAGCTCGCCGCCCGACGCCACCTTGCCGACCGGCCGCGGTGTGCTGCCGGCATGGCCCGCGACAAGGAACGAGACTTCTTCCAGCCCACCTTGCGATGGCTGGTCGAGCTTGCCCAGGGCTGCTTCGAAGCGCCCGCCCTGCATGCCCAGGCCCTGCATGGCCTGCGTGACGGCCTTGGCGAGTTGCGGCGCCGCCCTGGCGCGCGCCTTGGACAGCGCGCGCGCCTCGGCCATGAACGTTTCGGCTTCCTTTTTCTCGGCGGCTTCCAGTGCGGCAAGGTCGGCCGCCGCATCCAGCTGGACGAGTTCCTGCTTCCAGGAGGCCAGCAGCCCCGGCAGTTCCGCCGGCGTGCGCTTGTAGCGGCGCGACAGCGACATCCAGAGCGACATGCGCTCGTCGAGTTCGGCCAGGCGCTGCGGATCCAGATCGGTCTTGCGCAGGTAAGCGTGCAGCGAGTGCGTGGCATCCTCGGTTTGCGCGAGGCTGGACGCGAGCACCTGAACGAGATCGCGGAACGTCGGCTCCACGTGCTCCTGCGCCTGCAGCAGCGATTGCGCCTGCGACAGGCTGCGCGTCGCGCCGGCTTCCTCGCCTTCGAGCGCCTGCAGGGCGCCTTCCGCCGCTTCGAGCAGGGCCTGCGCATTGGCAAGCCGCGCGTGGCCGGTGTTCAGCTCGTCCCATTCGTCTGCGCCCGGCGCCAGCTTTTCCACCTCGCCGATCTGCCAGGCCAGGCGTTCGCGTTCGCGCTGCAGCGAGTCCTGCGCCGCGCGCGCGTCGGCCAGCGTCTTCTGGGCGCCGCGCCAGCGTTGCCACAGTTGCTGCAGCGCCTGGGTCGTCACGCCCGCGTAGGCGTCGAGCAGGCCGCGCACGGCGTCGGGCCGGGTGAGGCTTTGCCACGCATGCTGGCCGTGGATGTCGACCAGCTGGTCGGCAAGTTCGCGCAGCTGCGTGGCGGTGGCGGGCGTGCCGTTGATCCACGCGCGGCTCTTGCCCTGGCTGTCGATGCTGCGCCGCAGGAGCAAGGCGTCTTCGGATTCGAAACCGGCTTCTTCCAGCCAGGGGGCCAGGGCAGGGGGCAGGTCGAACTCGGCGCTGATGTCGGCCCGGGCAGCGCCCTCGCGCACCACGCCGCTGTCGGCCCGTGCGCCCAGTGCGAGCTGCAGCGCGTCGATCAGGATGGATTTGCCCGCGCCGGTTTCGCCGGTGAGCACGCCAAAGCCGTCGGCCAGCTCGAGGTCGAGCTCGCGCACGATCACGAAGTCGCGCAGGGCGATGCGTTTCAGACCCATCTCAGTGGCCTTCGTTCCAGTGGAGTTTCTTGCGCAGCGTGTCGAAGTACGTCCAGCCGCGGGGGTGGAGGAAGCGCACGCCGTGCTGCGAGCGGCGCACGCTGATGCGGTCGCCATGCAGCAGCGACGCGAGCGACTGCATGTCGAAATTGGCGCTGGCGTCGCGGCCGGAAACGACCACGATCGCTACTTCCGAGGAGTCCGGCAGCACGATCGGCCGGTTGGACAAGGTGTGGGGGGCGATCGGCACCAGCACCCAGCCCGGCGTCGAGGGGTGCAGCAGCGGGCCGCCTGCCGAGAGCGAATAGGCGGTGGACCCGGTGGGCGTCGCGATGATCAGGCCGTCCGCGCGCTGGTTGGCCACGAAATGCCCATCGACCTCCACCCGCAATTCCACCATCCCGGACGTCGCCCCGCGGTTGACGACGACGTCGTTCATCGCCAGTGCGTCGAACACGCAATGGCCGTCGCGCACGACGCGCGCGTGCATCAGGCTCCGGTGGTCTTCCTCGTATTCGCCGCGCAGCATGGGCGTGAGCGTGGCCCGGTAATGGTCCATCGGGATGTCCGTGATGAACCCCAGGCGGCCCTGGTTGATGCCGATGAGCGGCACGCCGTACTGCGCCAGCTGCCGGCCGATGCCGAGCATGGTCCCGTCGCCCCCGACCACCAGCACCAGATCGCACTGCGCGCCGATGGCCGGAACGTCCAGGGTGGTGTACCCTGTGATGCCGACGGTGGAGGCGGTTTCGCGCTCGAACAGCACTTCGCAACCCTGCGAAGCCAGGAAGTGCGCGATGTCTTCCAGCGCGGCGCGGGTGGAGCCCGCCTGCGCACCCGAAACCGCGGCATGGTACTTACCGATCAGGGCAACCTGGCGGAATAGGGATTTCATCGGCAAATTACAGCACTAAATAGCTCTCGCCTTCCGGCGTACCCTCGCAACGGCCCGAAGGGCTTGTTAGCCGTAGCTAAAATCCCGAAAAAACCCCCAATCATGCTCGATGACCGTGCCAAGTTGTTGCTGAAAGCCCTGGTCGAGCGCTACATCGCCGAGGGACAGCCCGTGGGCTCGCGCACCCTCTCGCGCGCCTCCGGGCTCGAGCTGTCGCCGGCGACCATCCGCAACGTCATGTCGGACCTCGAGGAGCTCGGGCTGATCGCCAGCCCCCACACCTCCTCGGGGCGCATCCCGACGGCGCGCGGCTACCGCCTGTTTGTGGACACCATGCTCACCGTCCAGCGCGAGAACCTGCCCGCTCCCAGCCTGGCGCCGGACCAGCCCCAGAAGGTGATCGCGAACGCCGCCCACCTGCTGTCGAACCTTTCGCAGTTCGTGGGCGTGGTCATGGCGCCGCGCCGCAGCTCGGTGTTCCACCACATCGAGTTCCTGCGCCTGTCCGAGCGGCGCTACCTCGTCATCATCGTGTCGCCCGAGGGCGACGTGCAGAACCGCGTCGTCTTCACGGAGTCCGACTACACGCAGACGCAGCTGGTCGAGGCGGCCAACTTCCTGAACGCCAACTACTCGGGCATGGCCATCGAGCAGGTGCGCGAGCGGCTGAAGACCGAAGTCGAGAAACTGCAGGGCGAGATCGCCTCCCTGATGCAGACGGCCGTGCAGGCGAGTTCCGAGGCGATGAGCCAGCAGGACGAGGTGGTGATTTCCGGCGAGCGCAACCTGCTGGCCGTGAGCGACTTCTCCAGCGACATGACGCACCTGCGGCGCGCCTTCGACCTGTTCGAGCAAAAGACCCAGCTGATGCGCCTGCTCGACATTTCCAGCCAGGCCGCCGGCGTGCGCATCTTCATCGGCGGCGAAAGCCAGGTGGTGCCCTTCGAGGAACTGTCGATCGTCAGCGCGCCGTACGAGGTGGACGGGCAGGTCGTCGGCACGCTGGGCGTCATCGGCCCGACCCGCATGCCCTATGACCGCATGATCCAGATCGTGGACATCACCTCCAAGCTGGTGAGCAACGCGCTGAGCCACAAACAGTAGCCTCTTACAATCCCCAGGGTGGGGGCGTTAGCTCAGCTGGTTAGAGCAGAGGACTCATAATCCTTTGGTCGTTGGTTCAAGTCCAACACGCCCTACCATCTGTCCATGAAGAAGATTCTCGTCCTGGGCGGCACAGGATTCGTCGGGCACCACCTGTGCAACGAGCTGGTTCGCCTGCAGCACCGCGTCACGGTGCCCACGCGCGATATTTCCAGGGCGCAGGGCTCTCGATCACTCCCCTCACTCGAGCTGGTGCAGGCCGATGTGCACGACCCGGCGGCACTCGCCCGCCTGGTGCCCGGCCACGACGCCGTCGTCAACCTGGTTGCCATCCTGCACGGCAACTCCGCCGAGTTTGAGCGCACCCACGTGGAGTTGGTGAAGAAGGTCGTACGGTCCTGCCAGGACTCGGGCGTGCTGCGCATCGTGCACGTGAGCGCGCTGGGCGCCGCCAAGGACGCGCCGTCCATGTATCAGCGCAGCAAGGCAAAGGGCGAAGAGGTGCTTCAGGCCTCGCAACTCGATTGGACCGTGCTGCGCCCGAGCGTCATGTTCGGCGAAGGTGACCGCTTCCTCACGCTGTTCGCGCGCCTGCAGGCTGTCGTGCCGATCATGCCGCTGGCCGGCGCCGACACCTTGTTCCAGCCGGTCTGGGTGGGTGATGTGGTGAGCGCCATCGTGCAATGCCTGCAAAGGGACGACACCGCCAGGCGCACCTTTGAAATCTGCGGGCCAGATCGCTACACGCTGCGCCAGTTGGTCAAGCTGGCGGGCAGCGTGTCGGGGCACACCCGCCCGGTGATCGGCTTGCCCATGGTGCTGGCGCAGTTGCAGGCGTTCGTCATGGAACTGGCGCCCGGCCAGACTCTGATGAGCCGGGACAACCTGGACTCCATGAAGGTGGACAACGTGGCCGGCGGCAGCCTGCCGGGCCTGGACGCGCTGGGGATCTCGCCGTCTGCCTTGCGCGACATAGTGCCGACTTACCTCGGTGCACGGCGTTAGTACCCGCGGCGCGCGGGGGACAAGCACTCTTCCCCCAGAATGCGCCGATGGCAAAACGAAGTCGCAAACCCGCGTGGGCCAAGGCATTCCAGCGCAGCTTCGCGCTGGTCACGCGCCAGGCGCTCAGCAACGGCGCACGCGCGGCCGAACTGACGCTCAAGCTCGGGGCCGAGAAACGCAAGGCACCTGCGGGCAAGGGCGACTGGATCGCCGGTCTCGCCATGGGCGCGGCCGGCGTGCGCCGCTATCGGCTCTACCGTCCGCCCGATGTCCGGTTTGGCGAGAGGCTCCCCCTGGTGGTGATGCTGCACGGCTGCGGCCAGGACGCCAAGGGATTCGCCCAAAGCACGCGCATGAACCGGATCGCGGCGCGCGAGCGTTTCCTGGTGCTCTACCCTGAGCAGGACAGGCTGGCCAACGCGCAGGGCTGCTGGAACTGGTTCGACACGCGATCAGGCCGCGCCTATGCCGAAGCCGAACTGATCATGCGTGCCATCGACCAGGTGTGCCTGCTGTACATGGCCGACCGGGCGCGCATCGCGGTGGCGGGGCTTTCCGCGGGCGCCAGCATGGCGGCGTTGCTGGTCACCCGGCACCCGGGGCGCTTCAAGGCCGTCATGATGCATTCGGGCATCCCTCCCGGCACCGCGCATTCGCCGTTGTCGGCGGTGGGTGCGATGCACGGCCATCGGCCGGCCCGGCCCCTGGTGGCAACACCCGGCGCGATGGCGGCATCGTGGCCGCCGTTGCTGGTCGTGCATGGCGGCGCGGACCGTATCGTTTCCGCAAGCAACGGCCAGGCGGCCGCGCGCGTCTGGGCCGGCGCCGCGGGCGCACGGGCGGCCGATGGCCGCGACGTGCAGCGCGGCAAACGCTATCCCATGACGGTGACCGACTACAAGCTCAGCAGGGGAACGGTGGCCACCCACATCGAAGTCGCGCAATTGGGCCACGCCTGGAGCGGTGGCGCGGCGGGGCAGCCTTACAGCGACCAGCAGGGCCCCGACGCGTCCCGGCTGTTGTGGACATTCGCGGCCAGCCAGTTCCAGAAGTGCTGAGCCGGATCGGCCGATGCCGCCTTGCTAGCCGGCCTTGACGGCCAACACCGGACAGGACACGGTCAACAAGAGCTCCTGTGCGACGCTGCCCATGATGAGCTTGCCGACGGGGGAGCGCTTCCGAAGGCCGATGATCAGCACCGAGGCCTGGAGGGATTCGACCAGGGCGTCGATCTCCTCCACGGCGCTCTTGCCGCGGACGAACTGCTTGAACTCCGCATCGAGGCCCGCGCTGCGCAGCAACTTCTCCACGCGCTCGCTTTCCTGCACGTCGATCATCGCCGGATCTTCCTTGGTCCCGCCGGGGCTGGCGTTGACGACGACCAGCCGCTCGTTGCGCCGCTTTGCAATCTCCATCCCCTTGTCCAGGGCGGCTTGGCCTTCCGGACGGGCGACATAGGCTACCAGGATGGTCATTCGTTCGCTCCTCTTGATGCAAGTGCACCAATCTTAGGCCGATTGTCCGCCGCTGAGTGTCAATCGCGCAACAGCCCCGCCAACGATTCATCGTGGGCATGTCGGACCGCTCCGACCGGGCGGTAGGTGCGCATCCATTTTTGGCTCTGCGCCGCTGCTGCGCCGCTTAGTGAGCCTTGCCGAGCCGGATACTTCCTCGGCTATGAGACTCAAACGACGCGATTTCAACATGGCGGCCACTGCGGCCGCAGCGATGGCAGTGACCGCTTGCGGTGGCGGCGGCGGTGGAGGCGCTCCCGCCCCGGTAGGCGGCGGCGCTCCGGTGCCCGAGACGCCCGCGCCGACCCCGGCGCCTGGGCCAGGCCCTGCGCCGGAACCGACACCCGCTCCGACGCCTGGTCCGACGCCCGCGCCGACGCCTGGTCCGACGCCCGCCCCGGTGCCCGCGTCGTTCGCCATCGGCGCCAACCTCACCGGCATGCAAGCCGCCGAGTTCGGCCTGCGCTACGGCTCGGGCACGTTGCCCAACGTGAACTTCACGGTGCCGCGCAAGTCCGACGTGGCCTGGCTGGCGGCGAACGGCTTCAAGCGCAATCGCCTGCCGATCCAGTGGGAGCTGCTGCAGCCGATGCTGCACGACACGCCCGCCAACGCGACGGCGCGTTCCATCATCGGCGAGCCCGGCGCCTTCCACGCGGGCTACGAGTCGTACATCACCGGCGTGCTCGATGCGCATGCCGCCAACGGCACGAAGTGCATCATCGACCTGCACAACTACTGCCGCTACCGCGATTTCGTGTTCCAGTCCGACGGCTCGGTGATCGGCCTGACGGCGTCGCCGGATCCGTTCATCCGCCCCTACACCACGGACAACGCGCAGGTGCAGACGCGCATCTTCGCGCTGGCGCCGGGGGCCACGCTCAAGCAATCGAACTTCATCGACTTCTGGACGCGCGCGGCCAACAAGTGGAAGAACCACCCGGGCTTCGGCGGCTACGGCCTGATGAACGAGCCTTATCGCATGCCCCCGCCCGGCAGCCTGACCGAGCAGACGGTGGACGGCACCGAAGACCTCACCATCTGGCCCGTCTATGCGCAAGCCGCGATCAACGCGATTCGCGCGCTCGACCCCGTCAACCCGATCTACCTCGGCGGCAACGAGTGGAGCGCGGCGATGTCGCTCGCGACCAAGAACCCGTCGTGGCCGCTGCAGGGCGCGAACCTGATCTACGAAGTGCACATGTACCTGGACGCGGGCAGCAGCGGCCAGCGCTTCGACTTCGACAGCGAAGTCGCGTTGGGCTACAACGCGGGCTTCGGGCCCGGCGCCATCGACCTGAACACCGGGGTGGAGCGCCTGAAGCTGGCCGTCGACTGGGCCAAGCCGCGCGGCATCCGCCTGGCCCTTACCGAAACCGGCATGCCCATCGATGACCCGCGCTGGGAGGTGATGTTCGGCCGCCTGGTGAACTACGCGCGCGACAACGGCGTCGAGGTGCAGAGCTGGAACGGCGGCAGCCACTGGACGCTGCACAACAACGCCATCAACATCGTTCCCGGCTGGCACCAGAACAAGACGCTGGAGCCGCAGGTGGCCGGGGTGATGAAGGCCGCGGCCGGCGTTGCCAAGGCCACGCTGTACGACGACGGCCCGGGCTGGGCGCCAGCGGGCACGCCGATCACCATCACGGTGTACGCGCGCGGCTACCTGGCGGCGCCCGTGACGCTGTCGATCTCATCCAGCAACGGCGGCACGCTGAGCAAGACGCAGGTCACCATTCCCGCAGGCCCGAACGGCCAGGACAGCTTCACCTTCACGCCCGGATCGAATCGCGTCACCACGCTGACCTACGCGGCATCGGGAGGCATGACGCCGCCGCCGGCGCGCAAGGTGTATTCGCTCGCCGACCCGGTGGCGTATGCCGCCACCAGCCTCACCGATGCGGCGATGGCGATCATCGCGAAGTACGGTGCGTGCAAGTGGGAGCTGGCCGACGGCTATACCGACTACATGCTGGGCACCCCGGCCGCGGCCGGCCAGCAGGTGCGGGCCATCGCGGATTCCGGCTACGGCTCCAGCCCCGGCAACGCCATGGAGATGGTCAACGCCATCAATACCGACAGCCCGGCGATGGGCCGCATGACGGTGCCGGTGATGCGCGTGACCAATGGCAAGAAGAACTCTGACCACTCCGCGCCCGTCGCCATCGGCTTTCGCTGCAAGAAGACCATCCCCCTCGCCGAAGTGCAAGCCAACCCCAGAAACAAGGCGCCTTACGTGATGGGCGATTCGCATTTCACGATTGCCGCCGTCAGCGTGCCCGGCGCCACCACCGGGCCGGTTTTCCAGGCGTCGAACTCCGGCCACGTCTACGTGTCCGAACTCGGCTTTGCCAGCGGCAGGCCGCGCGCGCGGTTCCTGGACCAGTCCGGATCGAGCGTGACCCTCATGGGCCCCGACGCGCTGGCGGCCAACCAGCCCGCGGTGGTCTCGCTGACTTCGGCCCCGGGCGCACAGCGGCTGCGTATCAATTCCAGCGTGGCGGGCAGCGGCAGCGCGACGTTCGGCGCCAGCGCCTTCGACCAGCTGCTGATCGGCTGGAGCTTCCTGGAATACTTCCCGCGCGAGTTCTTTGGCGGGAACGTGTACGCCGTCATCACGGGCAAGGGCGCGCCGACGGCGGCGGAACTGACGGTGCTGGAGAGATACCTGGGGACGACGGCCGGCCTGGCGTAGTGCCCAATTTCACCTGATATAATCGTCGGCTCAGCGGCTGTAGCTCAGTTGGATAGAGTACTTGGCTACGAACCAAGGGGTCGTGGGTTCGAATCCTGCCAGCCGCACCATATGAATCAAGGACTTAGGTCAGAAATGGCCTAGGTCCTTTTTCTTTGGTGGGGGACTTTTGGGGGACTCAGCTCTAACGGCCGAGGTCCCTTCCCTCAACTCCGAGGGTTTCCGGACCGTGCTTTCCGGGCCGCGGCCGCTTCCGCGCGCAGGGCCTGCAGGCTCTTGTTCCAGCCACCACTGGGCTTACTGATCTTCTCCAGCGCCTCGTGAAGCTCCAGGATTTGAGCCATGGTGTAGTGGTCCGTGATCGAAGAGGCGCTGTGCCAAAGCACATCTCGCCGGCCCGCAGCAGAAACACCCGCCTCTCGCAGCCGCATCCCGACCGTGTGCCGGAGGTCATGCACGTGCAAGTCTCCCAATCCGGCCCGGGCACGGGCCGATTGCCAGGCTGTGTTGTTCATGGCCTCGATCGGGCCCATGGGGTGATTCCGCCATTCCATCACGAACACGTATTTTTCGTCGCGACCGCGTGCACGCTCGACGATCGATTGGGCGACGCTGTTGCAGACGAGCAGCTTGGACATGCGCCGGCCCTTCACGTGCTCCGCCGGCGTTTCGAATACCGAGATGCCCAGCTCCGGAATCGGGATTTCCCAGTCCCACTGGAGGTTGCAGACAACGTCGTCGCGCACGCCCGTGTTGAGGATGAATAGCGCCATGTCGTGCAGATGGCTGGGAAGCTCCTTCAGAAGGAGTTCCTGTTCGTGCCAGGAGATCGGCCGGGGAGGGCGCTGGTGGCCGACAAGCGGCAGCATGGTGATGAGCGGGGCAGAGACCAGCCAGGGCTTATCCGAAGCCTTGTCTCGCCACGAGCGGGCGGCCAGATTCAGCACCCGGCGAACAGCGCCGAGGCTCAGGTTGATCGTCTTGTGCGACCTGCCTTTCGCAAGCTGCGCGTCGACGAACGGCTTGAGAGAGTCGGAGTGCACCTGCTCCAGAGAAAGACTCCCGATATATGGCATCACCGACTTCAGGTGGAAGCCATACGACTCGATGGAAGCGAGATGCAGGTTCTCCTGGATGAACTTCGCTGCCGCCTGGCTGAACGTAAACGAGGGCCGCGTGCCGTGGACGCGCTGCAGCCGCAGGATTTCCTGCTGGCGGGTCAGCCAAGCTTGCGCGTCTTCGAAGCTCTCAAAGCGCTCTCGAAGTCGTACGCCGTCGATGAACTTGTCGACTTCCCAGCGGCCGTTTGCGCCCTGGTAGATGCCCGTTGTTTTCTTTCCCATATGTCCGTCGTCTTTGGTTTGGCAACGTTGATGTCATGCTCGCCGGCGTCCGGTGAAGACGGCGCAGCCATGAACATTCCCTTGAAGAACTGCTCCACGTCCTCACGCAAAAAGAGAAGCGAAGTACCTGCCTTGGTCGAGCGCAGGTGCGGCCGTACGTGCTCGTCGAAGAAGCTGGGCTTGACCGAGCAATAGTCGATTGCCGCTTGCCGCGTCAGACAGAGCGGAACAAGCGGCGCTACGGCCACACTTTGCGATTCATTGGGGTTCATGCAAGTCACTCCAGATCACGTTCTCACGGTTCGCTCTCTTGTCAATGCCATGGGAGACGCCGCCATCTCGGTGGAGGGCAGGGCGAAACATCGGATTCGTCTCGAAGACGGCCATGATGAAAAGTCCAGGAAAGCAGGGCTGAACCGCCTAGGCACTTGAGGCGGGGGCAAGCGTTGGCGGGCCGAATGGCCGCCTGGTGAAGAGGTCGCGGAGCTGCGGGTGCAGCTGGAGGGACTCGGGGTGATTGAAGGCTTGGGCCTTCGCAGACCTTTTTGGGGTTGCGGGGGTATCGTAGTGGCGGCTCGGTACGCCGTCAAAAGATGGCGACCAATTGGTGAACCCTGGGATCCGGAGTGCCGACCGAGGCAGCTGAATTCCAGCGCGCAGTCTAGGAGACTAGGAGAGAGTAATTTGCCAAGTCTGGTTCTGGCCGGAGCAGACATGCCGCTCGGGCGCCCTACTCCGTTACGATGAAGTATGGCAGACCACGCAGCTCCCACCATTGACCGGCAGGCTTACCTCGACGCCCTGGACAAATTTGACACCGCCATCTGTGAGTCAATCGCAGTCAGTCAAAGGTCATCCGGCCGCCAACCAGAGATGAATGTGGGCTATGCCTCGTATGTGTTCACGCGTATGTGCGGCGTCGGAATCTCGATGATTCGCGCAGCCCCTCTTTCCCGATGGGTCCGGGCCGACTTTCAGGATTGGCAGCTCGGAGCGATTGCTGGGCATGCGAGGTCGCTCATGGATGGCTGCCTTCTATTCCACTACCTAATCGAGCCTCCGAAGAGCGAAGTCGAGTTAAAGGCGCGCATCAACGTAATGCACCTCAACGACTGCACACGTCGCATCGAGCTTTTCAAAGACCTCGCCTTCACCAAGGACCTCGATGGATTTGAAAAGCAGCGCGAGGAGTTGCGAAATCGGCTCGCGGGAAACGACTACTTCAAGTCGCTTCCCGACGGCATCCAGAAGAATTGCATGAACGGGCGATTCCTGATGTTCGAGTCGCGAGATGAGATGCTCGCCAAAGTGGGGTTCCAGAAGGGCGAGTTCGACGCTCTCTACGATCTTTGGTCCCAGCACGTCCACATCCTTCCCCTTTCGTTCTACCGTCTCGAGCCGAATGGGCGTGGGACAGGCGTGGAGAACGAAACCGATCGCGGTTATATGGCGGAGGCGTTGCGTATTGGGGCCGCCATATTGATGGAGGCCACAGACAAGATGGTCGAGCAATTTCCCGACACGAAGAGCGCTCGCCAAGGAAAGGCGTCAAAGTTCAGCCCCGGGCCGACCGAAAATCTGCCCTACGACCCAGACGTGTTGGAACACGTAATCAAGGAACGGTTGACCAAAGTGCCGCACGCCGCGTCGGGATTGTCTGCTGCAACAAAGAAGGGCTTCGGCGGCTAAGCGCAATCGTCTCGGGAGCCCGACATCACGACGACGTTCTCACGGTACTCACTTCGTCAATGGGTTGGTACACAGCGGCCTTCTCGCCAAGACAGACCGTGCGCCCGCGGGGGTTGAGCTCACTCCAGCTGCTCGCGAGTTGCTTCTAGGCACTCCTGCCTCCTCAGTGAGTGGTTTGCTCACCGAGGTTCTTCGAGATGCCGCAACCGACAGATGGATCGCCTTCGCGGCGGCCAAATCTCTGAACGTCGCAGCGGCCGTGCCAAGGGGGGAGGTGCCGGGCTGGATCTATCCGGCCGCCCTTTTTTTGATTCTCGGCGGATGTGCTCTGATTTCAATGAGTTTAAAGAAGCCATCTGGGAGTCTGTACAGTAAGCGTGTGCTCAACACCCTCTTGATCTGAGCCTGCCGTGCTCAGACGATTGGGTCCACTATGACGAACAGTGGACGCAGGCAGATTGAGTGGGACGGCGGCAAGTCGGTTGAGCGGGTTCTGAGTAACGGGAAGCGGCGCTACACATCGGCGTTCAAGGCGTGGATCGTGGAGCAATGCCTGCGGCCCGGGGTCTCGTTGGCTGGAATTGCGCTGGCCAATGGGTTGAATGCGAACCTCGTGCGCAAGTGGGTAGGCAAGCGAGCAGTTGCAGCGGCGGTGCCGGCGCAGTTGTTGCCGGTGCGAATCGAGCAGCCGAACCTGCCGGCCGCGCCGCAGCGCGAAGGCGGCCTGATTGAAGTGCAGATCCACGGAGCGCGCATCCAGCTGTACGGAGACATCGAAGCGAAGCAGCTGCGCGTGGTGCTCGCAGCCCTGGCCACGCAGGCATGATCGGGCTGCCATCGAACACGCGGGTGTGGATCGTCGCGGGCCACACCGACATGAGGAAAGGCTTCGACGGGCTGGCCGCGCTGGTGCAAACGGCGCTGGCGGCCAACCCGTTCTGCGGTCACGTCTTCGTCTTCCGGGGCCGGCGCGGCGACATCATCAAGGTGCTGTGGTTTGACGGCCAGGGCCTGATGCTGCTGGCCAAACGCCTGGAGCGCGGCCGCTTCGTGTGGCCGCAGGCCACCAGCGGCAGCGTTGCGCTCACACCGGCGCAGCTGTCGATGCTGCTCGAGGGCATCGACTGGCGCATGCCGGCTCGCACGCACACGCCGCAACTTGCTGCGTGAGTACTGTATGAACTCGACTCCGGAGTGCCACTAATAGGCAGCGCAGAATCGTTGCGGCACAGTAGATGCCATGCCCACCACGCCCGAGTCGATGTCGCCAAGCCGCCAGGAGCTGCTGCGCGTGATCGAGGCTCGCGATGCCGAGGTGAGCCTGCTCAAACTCATGATCCAGAAGCTGCAGTTGCAGCTGGCGCGGCGCAACCGCAATGACTTCGGCAGCACCAGCGAGCGCTTCGAGCACGTTCAAGGCACGCTGCTGGAGCTGCAACCACTGGATGAACTGCAGGCGCGCTGCGCTGGGGCAATGCCTGCGGCCAACACCCCGCAGATCGATCGCAGCCTGCCCGAGCACCTGCCACGCGAAGAGCACGTCCATCGGCCCGACACGACGCCCGCGCATCACGATGCCAGCGGCCAGCCGTGCGGCTGCACCGCCTGCGGCGGGCGGCTGCGGCTGATCGGCCGGGAAGTCTCCGAGCAGCTGGAGTACGTGCCGGCGCACTTCAAGGTGATGCGCCATATACGCCCCAAGCTTGCATGCGTGAAGTGCCAGGCGATCTTCCAGGCCCCGGCGCCCAGCCGACCGATTGCCAAGGGCATGGCCGCAGCAGGCCTGCTCGCGCACGTGATGGTGGCCAAGTATTGCGACCATCTTCCCCTGTACCGGCAAAGCCGCATCTACGCGCGAGAAGGCGTTCAGATCGACCGCTCCACCATGGCCGGCTGGGTGGACCAATGCGAGCAGCTGCTCGATCCGCTGGTGGCCGCGCTGGGCCGCTACGTCATGGCCGCGCAGAAGGTGCACGCCGACGACACGCCGGTGAAGGTGCTGCAGCCCGGCGCGGGCAAGACCCGGCAAGGGCGGCTATGGGTCTATGTTCGCGACGACCGGCCGGCCGGCAACTTCGCGGCGCCCGCCGCCTGGTTCCAGTACTCGCCGAACCGCAAGGGCGACCATCCACGTGGGCACTTGAAGAACTTCCGAGGGACGCTGCAAGCGGACGCCTACGGCGGCTGGAACCGCATCTATGACAGCGGCGCCGCGGTGGAGGCGGCGTGCTGGGCCCACGCACGCCGGCCGTGGTGGGACTTGTACTGCGACACGGGCCGCTCGCCCGATTCGCTCGCCGCGCAGGCGCTGGCGCGCATCCGCGAACTCTATGCGATCGAGCAGGAGATTCGTGGGCGACCACCGGATCTGCGGCGAGAGCAGCGCCAGGCCCGAGCCGGCCCGCTGCTCAAAAAAGACATGCACGCGTGGCGCACCGGCCTGCTGGGCCGTGTCTCAGCCAAGTCGGACCTCGCGCGGGCGATCGGCTACAGCCTGGCGCGCTGGACGGCGCTCACGCGCTACGTGGACGACGGCCGCATCGAGATCGACAACAACGCCGCCGAACGCGCCCTGCGCGGCGTGGCCATTGGCCGCGGCAACTACCTGTTCATGGGATCGGACGCGGGCGGTGAGCGCGCGGCTGCCCTCTACAGCTTGGTGGAGACGGCCAAGCTCAATGGCCTGGACCCCGAGGCTTACCTGCGAGACGTGATCGGTCGAATTGCCGACCATCCGATCAATCGCGTCGACGAACTGCTGCCCTGGAACATCGCCCCAGAGCAGTTGAAGAAAGCCGCATGAGCCACGGGGCCGATCCGAAGTTGCTGGATGCCCTCGGCCGCGCCAGCAGTCTGGAGCTGTTCCAACTACAGGCGATCATCGAGCGCATGCTGGCCGATCCGGAGAGGATCATCGCGGTGCGCACGAACATGCATCTGGGCCAGACCGTGCGATTCCTCGATCCGCGCGATGGCCAGATGCGCAACGGCAAAGTCGTCGGCATGCGCGACATGCAGGTCGTGCTTCACGAGGCGAGCACCCCGGCGCGAGTGGAAGCTGCCGTATGCAGCCGTCGAGCCGCCTGCCGGCGGCGCCGCAACGACTGACCCGGAGCCCGCGCAACCCGCACCGCCCCTGCCGCAACGCAGCGACTTCCGTTGCGGCGACAAGGTGGCATTCGAGGATCGGTATCTCAACACCCAACTGGGCACCGTCGTGCGCATTAACCAGCGCACGGCCACCATCGATACCGGAAACGGCCACAGCTGGCGCGTCGGCTTCGCGCTCCTGCGGCACGTGGTCGACATCTGATCGGCGACATCGTCAAGAAGGGTGTTGAGGCCACGCTTACTCTGTACAAGCCCGAGATTCGCAAGGAAGTAAACCGCGCGGTGGAGGCCGCCGATATCGCGGCCGAGAAGCGAGGCGTCCCGCTAGCTGACGCCGAGGTGCAAGCGATCATCTCGCGTGTCGGAATTGAGGAGTACAGGCGCCGCTACCCGAGTCGATAGGTCATGCCTCAAAATGGACCCTTGTCTGCTTCTGGGCCGGACGTGGACATCGGCCGACTTGACAACGCGCGGGTGTACAGAGCACTGCTGAATCAAGCCACAGAACGGCCGATCCTCAGCAGAGAGCAAGGCATCCATGATGTTCAGGCAATTCGGTCTGATTAGGCAAGTCGGCCGCCGGCGGCATTTCGACCGTGCGACAGTCTGTCAAGCCGGGGGCAAGTGAGGCCCAGCGGCGCATAGTTCCCCCGTCCGCCACTCGTCCGCCCGCTGGCTCAAGGAGTGCGGACGGCTTTGACCAGGATCATCTGAACGTCCGAAATGGCCTGCGCCACATTTGCCAGCGTGATCGTGGCGGTTAGATCGTAATCCGCCCGGTGACGGAGAGCACGAACAGCTTCAAGCAAATTCCCAAGTTGCTCAGATAAGACCTGTTGGGCGGCAGAGCAATTCGGCGAAGGCTGCTGCAAGCGATTGATGAGCTTTTGGTGCGAGCCCCCGTGCGTGGATCCGTTCTGTCCGAGGGGATTCCCGGTCTGAGGCAGCGTTTGCTCCCACTCGATGCACTTATGGTATCCGGCGTAATAGGCACGGCTAACGGCGGCCCGTCGTCCCGTTTCGGTACTGTGCTGACCCTTGGCCCACTGGAAGAGATCTTGGAGCCTGATGCTCATGCCGCGCCGGCGTGGGATCTCTTTTCTGGCTCTGCTGCGGAGAAGGCAACAGTCAGTCCCCGTGCTTTCATTCGCTTTTCTATGAGGCGGCCCTGGAGTTCCCACGTTAGAACTGAAGCTTCCTCTGCAGAGGCCGGGACAGGGAGACGGACCGAAACATATGGATCAACATCGTCGGTTCCCACCAAAACGGCCGGAGGTTCGCCACGATAGTTCGGCCACTTGGACCGGAGAAGCGCCATTGCTTCATTGAGAACTGCGCCCACCAAGTCGTCCGAGATTGACCGCGCACTCAGAGCCCGCTCAGCACGCAAGAGATCCTGGATATCGACAGACTTCCATATGGTCGCAAGTTGCAGCAGAGCGGGTGGTTGCCGGTCGGGGCCACGATCGTGAGTGCGGTGCGAAGGCATAACCCATTGTCACCGTGGCACCGGGCTTGCGCAACCTTTTTCCGTGAGCGTCGCAGGTAAAGCGGCGTAGGAAAGACGCGCATTCACGGCTGCACGGAGGGCCTGTATGGTCGTAAGGGGTATCCGCTTAGCTCCACTAGGCGATTTCCAGCGGTTTTTCGGCAGGCACCACGATGTCGGCGTAGGTCACCGGATCGGTGACGACGGCTTGCTGCATCAGCCGGTAGAACAGCATCCCGCGGGAGCTGGAGGTG
>JAUYOG010000043.1 GCA_030695945.1 Ramlibacter sp. | reverse complement strand
CACCTCCAGCTCCCGCGGGATGCTGTTCTACCGGCTGATGCAGCAAGCCGTCGTCACCGATCCGGTGACCTACGCCGACATCGTGGTGCCTGCCGAAAAACCGCTGGAAATCGCCTAGTGGAGCTAAGCGGATACCCCTTATGGCCATACAGTGTTCATTTCCAGCCCGACTACAATCCCCCTCCCATGGCCAGCAAACTTCCCGCCGAATATTCCGAAGGTTCGATCCGCGTGCTCAAGGGCCTGGAGCCCGTCAAGCAGCGGCCCGGCATGTACACGCGCACCGACAACACGCTGCACGTCATCCAGGAAGTCCTGGACAACGCGGCGGACGAATGCCTGGCCGGCCACGGCAAGCGCATCAAGACCACGCTGCACAGCGATGGCTCCGTCAGCATCGAGGACGACGGCCGGGGCATCCCGTTCGGGATGCACCCCGAAGAGAAGGCGCCGGTGATCGAGCTGGTGTTCACCCGGCTGCACGCGGGCGGCAAGTTCGACAAGGGCAGGGGCGGCGCGTACAGCTTCTCGGGCGGCCTGCACGGTGTCGGCGTGTCCGTCACGAATGCACTGGCCAAGCGGCTGGAAGTCGTCACGCACCGCGAGGGCCAGGTGGCTCGAATGGTGTTCGCGGGCGGCGACGTCGCCGAGAAACTCCAGCTGCGCAAGATGCAGGAGGGCGACCGCCGCAGCGGCTCGACCATCCGCGTCTGGCCTGACCCGAAATATTTCGAGTCGAGCCAGCTGCCGATGGCCGAACTGTCCCACCTGCTGCGCAGCAAAGCCGTGCTGATGCCAGGCGTCACCGTATCGCTGGTCAACGAGAAGACGAAGGAAACGCAGAGCTGGCAGTACAAGGGTGGCCTGCGCGACTACCTGATGCAGACCCTGACGGGCGAGCCGGTCATCCCCTTGTTCGAAGGCGAGGGCTTCGCCAAGGACAACGACAACTTCGCCGAGGGCGAGGGCGCGCTGTGGTGCGTGGCCTTCACCGAGGACGGCCAACCGGTGCGCGAGAGCTACGTCAACCTGATCCCCACCAGCGCCGGCGGCACGCACGAGGCCGGCCTGCGCGACGGCCTCTTCACCGCCGTGAAGAGCTTCGTGGACCTGCACTCGCTGCTGCCCAAGGGCGTCAAGCTGCTGCCCGAGGACGTCTTCGCCCGCGCTTCCTACGTGCTGTCGGCCAAGGTGCTGGACCCGCAGTTCCAGGGCCAGATCAAGGAGCGCCTGAATTCGCGCGACGCGGTGCGGCTGGTGTCCAGCTTCGTGCGGCCGGCGCTCGAGCTCTGGCTCAACCATCATGTCGAATACGGCCGCAAGCTCGCCGAACTCGCCATCAAGGCCGCGCAGACCCGCCAGAAGGCCGGGCAGAAGGTCGAAAAGCGCAAGGGCTCCGGCGTGGCCGTGCTGCCCGGCAAGCTCACCGATTGCGAGAGCCGCGACCTGAGCCACAACGAAGTGTTCCTGGTTGAAGGCGATTCGGCCGGCGGCAGCGCCAAGATGGGGCGGGACAAGGAGAGCCAGGCCATCCTGCCGCTGCGCGGCAAGGTGCTCAACACCTGGGAGGTCGAGCGCGACCGCCTGTTCGCCAATACCGAGATCCACGACATCGCCGTGGCGATCGGGGTCGACCCCCATGGCCCCAACGACACGCCGGACCTCTCCGGCCTGCGCTACGGCAAGATCTGCATCCTGTCGGACGCCGACGTGGACGGCTCGCACATCCAGGTGCTGCTCCTGACCCTGTTTTTCCGGCATTTCCCCAAGCTGATCGAGGCCGGCAATGTGTACGTCGCCCGCCCGCCGCTCTTCCGCGTGGACGCCCCGGCCCGCGGCAAAAAGCCTGCTTCCAAGGCTTATGCCCTTGACGAAGGCGAATTGACCGCCATATTGGATAAGCTGCGCAAGGAAGGCGTGCGGGAAGGGGCCTGGAACATCAGCCGCTTCAAGGGGCTGGGCGAAATGAGCGCGGAACAATTGTGGGACACGACGCTCAACCCGGATACCCGCCGCCTGCTGCCGGTGCACCTGGGCGCGTTCGATTTCGTCGCCACCGAGAACCTGATCACCAAGCTGATGGGCAAGGGCGAAGCCGCCGCCCGCCGCGAACTGATGGAACTGCACGGCGACGCCGTCGAAATCGATATCTAGCCACACGTCTTTCATGACTGCCGCCAACTCCGCCGCCACCCGACCGGACCGTACCACGGCCCGGGTGCGGCTGCGGCCGACGATGACGAGCGATCTCGAATTCGTGCTGTCTCTCGAACAGGATCAGGAGAACCTCGCCTTCATCACGCCCTGGGAACGCACCCAGCACGAGGCCGCCATCCGCTTCCCGGATTTTCGCCACTTCATCATCGAAGGCGGCCAGGCGCTCAACGCCGTCGGCTTCCTCATCCTCATCGGCTGCCGCAGCCAGAACCAGTCGCTGGAGCTCAAGCGCATGGTGGTACAGGCCAAGGGCTCCGGCTTCGGCCGTGCGGCGCTGCGCGTGGCCAAGAAGGTGGCTTTCGACGACCTGGGGGCGCACCGCTTCTGGCTGGACGTGAAGGCCCGCAACAGCCGCGCCAAGGCGCTCTACGACAGCGAGGGCTTCGTGGTCGAAGGCGAGCTGCGCGAGGCGCTGAAGGTCGAAGGCGGCTTCGAATCCCTCATCGTCATGTCGATGCTGCGGCCTGAATTTACGGGCCGCCGCAGCCTCGGGCTGGAGGTGCACGCATGAACGTTCGCGCCCTCCGATCCTGCCTCGCGGGCGCTTTACTGGCCCTGCTGCTCGCCGCGCCGGCGCAGGCGGAGGTGTGGGGCTACGTGGACGCCAAGGGTGTCGCCCATTTTTCCACCGAGAAACTCGACGAGCGCTACGAGATTTTCTTTCGCGGCGACGAGAGTTTCGACACGTCGCGCGCGGGCAAGGCGCCCCGCGGGAGTGTCGGGACGGCTCGCGCCGTGGCCGTGCCCACCGCACCTGCGAAACTGCTCGCCTTCTTCGACGTGTCGCCCAGCTACAAGCAGGTCAAGCACCACCTGCGCGAAGCCTCGAAAGACCAGGGGATCGACTACGAACTGCTCAAGGCCCTGATCGCCACGGAGTCGGGCTTCGACGCCAGGGCCGTGTCGCCCAAGGGCGCGGTGGGCTTGATGCAGATCATGCCGGCCACGGCCGAGCGCTACGGCGTCACGGGCGACACCCGCACGCCCGTGGGCAAGAAGCTCGCCGACCCGCGTACCAACATCAAGACCGGCACACGCTACCTGCGGTACCTGCTGGACCTGTTCCCCGGCCGCCTGGAGCTGGCTCTCGCGGCATACAACGCCGGCGAGGGCGCGGTGCAGCGCGCGGGCAACCGCGTTCCGAACTATCCCGAAACGCAGAACTACGTGAAGACGGTGATGCAGCTCTACGGGATGCTCAAGCCTCCTTCCAATCTCCGCTCCCCCGGCCGCATCCGCATGGAGCTGCCCGTGGGCGGTGCCATCGGCCGCGGCAACCTTCCGGCTGTCGCGCCGGATGCGACGGGCGTGCCCGTGGCCGCCGTGACGCTGCCCGACCTGCGCAACGAGCGTGACTGACGCTGCCGGTCCCTACCGCGCAGTACCTCGCGGCGCCCCCCAGGGAGGCGGCGAATGATGCTGCCGGCGGCAGGGCCCGACCAACTCGTCGCGCTGGGCGCGTTTGCCGGCGCGCAGGTGCTGATCGTCTGCTTCAGCGTGATCGTCGCCAATACCTACCGGGAGCGCGCGCTGCTGCTGCACGGCGCGGCCACGATGATGGCGGTGCTCGCGGTGCAGACACTGGTCGGCGGCCATCCCTTCCTCGCGCAGGGCGCGCTGCTGGCCGTGATGGCCATCGACGGCATGCAATTGCGCGAGCTGGTGAGCCACGCCGGGGCGTTGCGCCAGCCGCGGCGCTGGCTGGTGGCGCTCAGCGTGGGGGTGCTGCCGTTGTTGGCGGCGGCCACCGCGCTCGGCCGTTGGCACCTGCTGTTGGCCGGGGTCGCGGCCTGGCTCGCTGTCGTCGTCGTGATCATGCTTCGGGCCTGGCCGCAGAGCCAGCCCTGGGCGCGCTGGCTGGTGGCGGGTCAGCTCGCCCTGGGCGTGGGCGCCGTGTGGCTGGGCTGGCGCTCGCTGGACGCCGTTCCCGATCCCGCGCTGCCGCTGGCCGGCTTGCTGACACTGTGGGCCGCGTGCGGCTTCCTCGCCTGCAGCTGGCGCAGCCGCATCTTCAGCGAGACGCGCGTGCGCATCGACGCGCGCAACACGGTGGACCCTCTCACCGGCCTGTCCACGCCGCTGATCTTCTACGAGCGGGTGCGCGCCGTGCGCAACCTCATCATGCGTTACGGCCATCCGAGCGTGGTGCTGCTCGTGCACATCGAGAACCTGCCGCAGCTGTCGGCGGAATTCGGGCCCGAAGCCGCCGAATCGGCGCTGCTGGCGGCGGCCAACCGCATCCGCCAGTCGCTGCGCGACGGCGACGTGGCGGCCCGGCTCTCGCACTCGCGCATCGGCGTGCTGGCCGAGGGGATGTCCCTGGCGGAGGGGACGGCCAACATTGCCAGCCGCATCCTGGTGGCAGGCCTCAAGGAGCCCCTGCCCGCGGCGCCCACGGAGTTCCTGCACTTTCGCATCGTGCTGGCGCTCGTCCCGGTGGACGACGTGCCGGCCAAGTCGCTGATGCAGCGCCTGGCCGCGCGGATGGACGAGCAGCTCAAGAACCCCAGCGAGCGGCGTATCGTCACCGTGGCGGCCGACGAGCTGCTGCCCTAGAACAACTTCAACTCTCGATCTTTCCCTGCCTGATTCCATGGAGCAAGAACTGATTTCCTTCAACAGCGGCGACGGTGGCGACGACACCGAGCTGGACCTGGCCACCTACGCCCAGCGCGCCTACCTCGAGTACGCGCTCAGCGTCGTGAAGGGGCGTGCGCTGCCCGACGTCTGCGACGGCCAGAAGCCCGTGCAGCGCCGCATCCTCTATTCGATGGCGCGCATGGGCCTGGGCTATACCGGCACCGCGGGCGCGCGTCCGGTCAAGAGCGCGCGCGTGGTCGGCGACGTGCTGGGCCGCTTCCACCCGCATGGCGACCAAGCCGCGTACGACGCGCTGGTGCGCATGGCGCAGGATTTCTCGCAGCGCTACCCGCTGATCGACGGCCACGGCAACTTCGGCAGCCGCGACGGCGACGGCGCCGCGGCGATGCGTTACACCGAGGCACGCCTCGCGCGCATCACCAACCTGCTGCTCGACGAGATCGACGAAGGCACCGTCGCCTTCATCCCCAACTACGACGGCAGCACGCTGGAGCCGCAGCAGCTTCCCGCGCGGCTGCCATTCACCTTGCTCAACGGCGCGAGCGGCATCGCCGTCGGCCTGGCCACCGAAATCCCCAGCCACAACCTGCGCGAGATCGCCGACGCCTGCGTGGCGCTGATCAAGACGCCCAAGCTCTCCGACGACGAGCTGTTCGCGCTGGTGCCTGGCCCGGATTACCCGGGCGGCGGCCAGATCATCAGCCCGGCCTCGGACATCGCCGAGGCCTACCGCACGGGCCGTGGCTCGCTGAAGGTACGCGCGCGCTGGAAGATCGAAGAGCTCGCGCGCGGCCAGTGGCAGCTGGTCGTCACCGAATTGCCGCCCGGTGTCAGCACGCAGCGCGTGCTGGAAGAAATCGAGGAGCTCACCAACCCCAAGGTCAGGGCCGGCAAGAAGGCCCTGAGCCAGGAGCAGGTGCAGTTGAAGCAGACGGTGCTGGCCGTGCTGGACACGGTGCGCGACGAATCGAGCAAGGATTCGGCGGTGCGCATCGTGTTCGAGCCCAAGACCAGCCGCATCGAGCAAAGCGAGCTGATCACCACGCTGCTCGCGCACACCAGCCTCGAGACTTCGTCGCCGGTCAACCTCACGATGGTGGGCCTGGACGGCAAGCCGGTGCAGAAATCGCTGCGGCTGATGCTGACGGAGTGGATCGAGTTCCGCCAGGCCACGATCGAGCGCCGCTCGCGCCACCGCCTGGGCAAGGTGCTGGACCGCATCCACATCCTCGAGGGCCGGCAGCTGGTGCTGCTGAACATCGACGAGGTGATCGCGATCATCCGCAAGAGCGACGAGCCCAAGGCCGCGCTGATCGCGCGTTTCAAGCTGAGCGACCGGCAGGCCGAGGACATCCTCGAGATCCGGCTGCGCCAGCTGGCGCGGCTGGAGGCGATCAAGATCGAGCAGGAGCTGAAGGAACTGCGCGAAGAGCAGAAGAAGCTCGAAGAAATCCTCGGCAGCCCCGCCTCACTGCGCCGGCTGATGGTCAAGGAAATCGAGCAGGACGCGAAGCAGTTTGCCGATGCGCGCCGCACGCTGATCCAGGCCGAGAAGAAGGCGGTGGCCGAGATCCGCGTGATCGACGAGCCGGTGACGGTGGTCGTCTCGCAAAAGGGCTGGGTGCGCGCGCAGAAGGGCTGGGCCAGCGAGCGCGTCGCGGCGGGCGGTGCGCCGCCCGACTACACCTTCAAGGCCGGCGACGGCTTTTACGGCACCTTTGAATGCCGCACGGTGGATACGTTGCTGGCCTTCGGCAGCAACGGCCGCGTGTACACCGTCCCGGTGGCCATGCTGCCGGGCGGCCGGGGCGACGGGCAACCTGTCACCACCTTGATCGAGCTGGAGCCGGGCACGCACCTGCTGCACTACTTCGCCGGCGCGCCCACGGCGTGGCTGCTGCTCTCCGGGTCGGGCGGGTACGGCTTCCTGGCGACGGTGGAGAACATGATGTCGCGCCTGAAGGGCGGCAAGGCCTTCATCAGCTGCGGCGAAGGCGAGACGGTGTGCCGGCCCTCGCCGGCCAATGTGCCGCCGCAGGCGCCTGCAACGCATGTGACCTGCGCTTCGACGGCCGGCCGCATCCTCACGTTCGAGATCACCGAGCTCAAGCCCATGGCCAACGGCGGGCGCGGGCTGATGCTGATCGACCTGGACGCGAAAGACACGCTGGCGGGCGCGGCGGCCTACACGCGCAGCGTGAAGATCGTGGGCATCGGCCGCGGCGGCAAGGAGCGCGAGGAGACGCTGGAAATCCGCTCGCTGAACAACGCGCGGTTCCATCGCGGCAAGAAGGGGAAAGTCGCGGACTTGGGGTTCAAGCCGACGGGGGTCGAGCGGGTGGAGTGAGGTCCCGCGGAGCTCCAGCCGCGTGGAGTTCCAGGATGTCGGCGATGGCGCGGTTCAGCGGCGTCGGCACGTCCTTGCGCCGTCCCAGCTCGACGACGCCGCCCGAGAGCCATCGCACCTCCAAAGGATTTCCGCGCTCGAGATCGTGGTGCATGGAGGAGGTCATGTCGTAGGCGACGTCATCGGCGAGCCGCAGGCGCACCTCGGCGTAATCTTCCGGCAGGTCCACGCCCTGGGCCCTGCCCACTGCGACAACCTCGCGCATCACGTCCAACAGGAAGGCGCGCGTCTGAGGGTTCTCACGGATCGGGCCGATAGGCTTGCGAATCGTCGTCGTGGTTCCCGACAGCCCCACCAGGAACACGTACTTCTGCCAGATTTCGCGAAGGATGTGCTCGGAGAATTCCGCCTTGATGCCGCCCGCGAGGCACGCCTCGAGAAGCGCCTGCCCACGCAAGGATCGCGAGCCGTCGAACTCGCCGAACAGCAGCCTCTGCATGGGCCCGGTCTGGCGTATGACCCCGGGCCGGTCGATCGTCGTTGCGACGTAGCCGACGCCGCCCATGATGTGGGATTCGTCGTACGCCGATCGCAGGTATTGGTCCTTCAGGACGCCGTTCTGGAACGAAATGATCGTCGTGCCTGCGCCCACCATGGGACGCATCTGCTGCAGGGCCGCCTCGGTGTCCCATAGCTTGACGCACAGCATGACGAAATCGGCAACGCCAACTTCCGCCGGATCGTCGGTCGCATTGACTCGGGCAATGTGGATGGGTTCGGGACCTTCGACGCGCAGTCCGTCGCTTCGCATGGCCTGGAGATGCTTGCCGCGTGCGATGAAGTGCACGTCCGCACCCCCTTTGCACAGGCGAGCACCGAAGTAGCCGCCCAACCCGCCCGAGCCCATGAATGCGATACGCATGATCTATGCCTCCTGGTCATCGAAGATTCACTTGAGCTTCTTGTCCTCCCGTTTCGCGTCCGCCATGGCCTCCGGCTCCAACTCCTCCGCGAAGCGGTTGAGATAGACGAACACGCCCCACGCGATCAGGAGCAGCGCGACGGCCGCCAGAATGCTCGCCGCATAGACGAGTTGAGTTGGATCTTCGTGCAGGGCCTTGAAAGTCGCCACCAGGCCTTCGAACGCCAGAGCGACCACGATCACCACGAAGAATCTGGAAAGGAACCGGCGCACGCGGGTCGGCGCGCTGATGTCGGCGTCGCGAACGACCTCTTCTTCCAGGATCGTCTCGGCAATCTGCAGAGCAACGACGGCGGCGGCCAGCAACCCCACCGCCTCGATGATGGCCTGCGCCGCCGCCCCGTCCAGGCTGCCCGCGAAGGCCAACCACCCCATGCGAGTGGCAATGGCGATGAGCATCAGGGCGGCGCAGGCAAACAGGAATGCCATCAGCCCATGGACAGTGCGAAAGAGGCGCTGGATAGCTTTCATCCGCGCATCGTGACATGGAACGGCGGGAGGCGGGGGCGCCCCGCCTCATGGAAGAGCTTGCGCCGACGCGCCTACTTCACTTTGGTGTAAACGTTGGCCACGCGCACCATGGTCTTGTCGGCGCGGGGAAACCAGGGTGTCTGTTCCTGCAGCGTGTCGCCGGAAATGGTGAAGAATCGCGGCTGCTCCGTGCCCACCCAGGCCGGGTTGGCCGAAGCGTCGACGGCCGTCACCCACTTGTCGCCTTCCACCCGGAATCGGCCCGTATAGGCCACCAGCGAACTGTAGAGCGCGGCACGCTCCTGCTCGGACGTTCCCGGCTTCCTGCCTTCAGCCGTGATCACCACGGCCATGCGGCCGTCCGGGAGGAAACTGAGATAACCGGCCGGCGCCTTGCCCATCGGGGAGAGCTTGCCGGCAGTACCCTGCGCCTCCATCTCGAATGAAACCAGCCGCCATGTCCCCAGAAGCGGACTGGCCGCCGTGGGGGCTCCCGATGGCGCCGTCGACGCGCAGCCGGAGCCGAGCAACGCGAACATCAGTGGGACCCACCCGAGGCGCCGGCGAGCGATCGGCATTGCTTTCATTTCGAGCCTCCGTTGTTATTGGGAGGATTCACGTTGCGCCGCACGGGCTTTTTTTTCATTGACACAGGTCAAAAAACAGTGAAGCCCGGAGAACACCGGTCCCACCGGAGCTGGACTAACGCGGTGGGTGAGGTAAGCGCCCGGCCGAAATCAATTGCACCACTGCTGCTCGCAGGGAACACCGTCATTGTTGCCATCCATCTTGACCCCGGGGCAGTTCTTCAAGAAGTATGTCGCCTCGGCACATGAAGTCATCTGGGAGCAATACTTTCGCCCGTCGCAGCTGTATGCCGCCGGCGTTGGAGTCACTGCCTTCGGCGACACATCGACGGGCGACGCAACCGATTCGGCTTGCCTGGTGTGCCGCCCGCCCTGGTATTGGGTGTAGCCGTACCAGCCAAGACCGGCAACGATCAAAAAGCTAATGAGTCGATTGAGCAAGCCAGGTCCTCCGCCTTCTCATTGAATTGCTGATTGAGGCGCGCAAGGCCATCCTGAACGCGGCGACCTGCCATCGCGGACGGGTCAGCCACCCAGTTGCGTAACCGCGCCGTTGAGCGTTACTGTGCGGAATGGCCAGTTGTCTGCGAGCCAGGGCAGCAGGAACGCCTGCAGTTCAGACTCCAGCCCGCTTGCCAGTTCGCTCTGCCTGGCCCAGAACCAGATGTCCGCATCGGTGCCGTCCTGGTGAGGCGGGTCTACGTAGACGCAGCCCAGCAAGCGCTTCTCGTCCAACGACATGACAGCGTAGTCGAAGGATGAGCGCAGCTGAAACTCCTTCTGGTGCCATCCGAGGTCAACGATGTTGTGTTCTATGGTCATGCCTTCCGTAGGCCAACCCCAGATCTCACCGAAGCGGCTCCAGAGGTGTTCACGACTGGACATGACCGCGTCGTAGTTCTTGAATGCATCGTGAATCGTGATCGAGCGCATCCTGAAGCGCGCGGTTTCGACGATGGCTGGAACTTGGAACTCTCGGGGTAGGAAGGACATGGTTGTCAGGTGTTAACGTCGGACGTAAGCGTCGCTCAAGGAACTGGGGTGCCGAAGGCGCGAACGCCCTTGGCGTCCGTGTTGACGGACTAGTTAGCCACTCTTCACAAGCTCGAAATAAGGACACCGCCCAACGGCGGGATCATATGAGAGCAGAAGGAAAGCGCGCTTGACATTCTCGCAACCGGTGAATACGTGGCCCGAAAGGTAGCTCTCAACTGTGCTCCGGGAGAGTTCAGGCTCGTCTGTGAATGTAAGAACAATATACCCACCAGGGTAGGGACCATCTTTCAGCTTCGGGAATCGAACGTTTTTGGCTTTTAAGAGTCCGGACACGGAGGAGAGAAATTTGACCTTATCCCATTCCGCCCAATCATATGGCCGCCCAGCTTTGAATGCCTGGATCGCCCGACCGTCTACAAGCTCGGTGACCTCGATGGCGACGCGCTCGCCCGCAGTGTCGAGCGCCTCTAGGTCCGGCGGGTCGTTTCCTCTGCCCCTGCGCTTGATCTTCGCGAAGAACAAAGCTCCCGCGGCATGGAGTGACTCGGCTAGTAAGCCAGTGACGTTTTGCTCTTCAAGATCCCGATCCGTCGCCCAGCCGAAAAAGTCTGCATATCCGCGCGCCGCTTCGCGCGCCGCGCGCATGGCCTGGTAGATGGCGGCTTCGTCCTCAGGCGACATGATGGCTAACGTAATGTAAACCGCACCCACTGCGGCATATATCGGACTGCATTCATCATTCCGCCCCGCGCAGCCGGACCTTGTCGCAGCATCATTTCGGCCCCGCCTCGCGCATCAATCCGTCGCGTGCAAACCCGGCGTTGTGGGCTGCTGGGCCGCCTGCGGTATCTGCGGTATATATCTGCGGGATAAGCTGCCTCTTTCCCCTGGGCCGCGCGGATGCTGGGTGCTTCGGCGGCGATTTGGTTTTATAGTGTATTAGTACGCGCGCAAACCCGGCAACTGTTTTTTGGGGCCGGCCCTGGTCAGGTTCAGGCGGAAGCCGAAGCGGGCCGGACGGGCGGCTTGAAGGTCAGTTCCGCCGCTGCGGCTGCGGTGTTGGCCCGGCCGGGGTATTCCAGCCACGTCATCGCGATGTTCAATTCGCGGATGACGTTCTCGGCTTCGATCTTCGTTCCGTCGTCCAGCGCCATCGTGCCGGTGGTGTGCGCGTCCTTCACCAGCGTCAGGTCGTAGCCGCGCTCCAGCGCGCCATACGCGGTGGCGCGGATGCACCAGTTGGTGGCCGCGCCGGCCAGGGTGATGTGGCTCGCGCCGAGTCTTGCCAATTCGCCTTCCAGCGGCGTCTGCTCGAACGATGAGTTGAAACGCTTGTCGATCCGCACTTCGCCTTCGGCCGGCGCTAGCGGCGGCGCCCATTGCCATGCGGGGCTGCCATGGGGCAGTTCGCCGTCGGAATGCTGCACCCAGATCACGGGCACGCCCTCGGCACGGGCGCGCGCGACGGCGCTGGCGACGTTCCCGATGATGCGCGGCGCATCCCAGGCGTCCTTGACCACGCGGACTTGCATGTCGACGACGAGCAGCACGCCCTTGTCGCCTTCACGGATCGTTGCCATTGCCGCCACCTCCGAAATTGAACGGGCAACGATACCACCGGCCCCGTGGGCCCGGGCCGCGTGGTCTTAAGATAACCCGCATGCCGACCCCCATGCCTTCCCCCACCCTGGCGTCACCTCCTTTCCGCGCCATCGCCGACCTCGTGCGCGAGCACGCGCGCAACCGCCCCCACCAGCGCGCGCTGGTGCAGGGGGAGCGCCGTGTCACCTGGGCGCAGGTGGATGCGATGGCCGATCGCGTAGCCGCATCGCTGCAGCGCGACGGCGTGAAACCGCGCCAGAGCATTGCCATCTGCTCGGCCAATTCGCTGGAGTACGTGGCCGTGTTCCTCGGCGCGCTGCGCGCCGGCGTGGCCGCCGCGCCGCTGGCGATCCAGTCGTCACCCGCCCAGCTGGCGGGCATGCTCGCCGACAGCGGTGCAAGCCACTTCTTCGTCGATCGCGGCGTGCCTGCTTTCGACAGCCCGGCGCGGCGCATCTACCTCGACGCCTCGGCGCAGCCGTCGTTCGAGCAGTGGCTGGCGCCCGCCGGTTCGCGGCCGGTGCCTGTCTCCGTGCAGCCGGACTGGCCTTTCAACATCATCTATTCGTCGGGCACTACCGGCACGCCCAAGGGCATCGTGCAGCCGCACGGCATGCGCTGGCAACATGTCTCGCGGGCGGAGAACTACGGCTACGGACCCGATTCGATCACCTTGATCGCCACGTCGCTGTGTTCCAACACGACGCTCGTGTGCTTTTTTCCCACCATCGCCAAGGGAGGCTGCGTGGTGCTGGCGCCGCCGAAGTTCGATGCGGCCACCTACCTCGCGCTGGCCGAGGAGGTGAGGGCCACGCACACGATGCTGGTGCCGGTGCAGTACCGGCGCATCATGGCGCTGCCGGAGTTCGACGGCTTCGACCTCGAATCCTTCCGCATGAAGTTCTGCACCAGTGCGCCGTTCCATGCCGACCTCAAGGCCGACATCCTGCAGCGCTGGACGGGCGGCCTGGTGGAGTTCTACGGCATGACGGAAGGCGGCGGCTCCTGCATGCTGGAGGCGCACAACTTCCCGCACAAGCTGCACACGGTGGGCAAACCCGCCGAGGGGCACGACATGCGCGTGATCGACGAGGAGGAGCGCGAGTTGCCCGTGGGCGAGATCGGCGAGGTGGTGGGGCGCTCGGCCTCGATGATGGTGCGCTACCACAACCAGCCGGGCAAGACGCGCGAGGCCGAGTGGTACGACGCGCAGGGCAACCGATTCATCCGAACGGGCGACGTCGGGCGCTTCGACGAGGACGGATTCCTGACGCTCATGGACCGCCGCAAGGACATGGTGATCTCGGGCGGCTTCAATATCTACCCGAGCGACCTCGAGGCCGTGCTGCGCAGGCACGAAGGCGTGGCCGATGCGGCCGTCGTGGGCGTGCCGTCGCAGGAGTGGGGCGAGACGCCGGTGGCCTTCGTGGTGCCGCGCGATGACGCGCCCGCGGCGGATGAACTGCGCGCCTGGGCCAATGCGCAACTGGGCAAGACCCAGCGGCTGGCCGATGTGCGCTACGTCGATGAATTGCCGCGCAGTGAGATCGGCAAGGTGCTCAAGCGGGAGTTGCGGGAAAACTGGAGGACGCCCCCACCCTAGCCCTCCCGGAGGGGGAGGGGACAGGGGGTCAGACTTCCGCGATCAGCTCGATCTCGACGCAGGCGCCCGTCGGGATCTGCGCCACGCCGAAAGCGGCGCGGGCATGCGCGCCCTTGTCCCCGAAAACCTGGCCGAGCAGCTCGCTCGCGCCGTTTGTCACCAGGTGGTGCTCGGTGAACTCGCCGGTGGAATTGACCAGGCTTAACAGCTTGACGATGCGCTTGACGCTGTTCAGGTCGCCCACGGCCGCGTGCAGCGTGCCCATCAGGTCCACGGCCACGGCGCGTGCGGCCGCCTTGCCTTCTTCGGTCGTCATGTTCCTGCCGAGCTGGCCCACCCACGGCTTGCCATCTTTCTTGGCGATGTGGCCGGAGAGGAAGACCAGGTTGCCGGTGCGCACGAAGGGCACGTAAGCCGCGGCGGGCGTGGCCACCGGCGGCAGGGTGATGCCGAGTTCTTTCAGCTTGTCGTAAACGCTCATGTGAAGCTCCTGCTTTGGATGAGGCGATTGTAGGGTGGGCGCCTGGCCCACCCTACTCATCGACCGGGGTGACAGTGACGGCCACGCGCAGCTCGTGGTGGGCACCGCCGTGCAGCACGCCGCGCAGCGGCGCGACGTCCGAGTAGTCGCGGCCGGTCGCGAGCGTCACGTAATCCTCGCCGGGCGCGCGGTTGTTGGTCGGGTCCAGGTCGGCCCACTCGCCGTGCTCGTCGTTGCCGGGCAGGTAGATGGATGCCCAGGCGTGCGACGCGTCGCTGCCCACCAGGCGCGGCCGGCCCGGCGGCGGCGACGTGAGCAGGTAGCCGCTGACATAGCGCGCCGGCAGGCCCAGGCTGCGCAGGCACGCGATCATCACGTGCGCGAAGTCCTGGCACACGCCGTGGCGCAGCTCCAGCGCCTCCAGCACCGGCGTGCTCACGTCGGTGACCTCGGGGTCGTACTCGAAGTCGGCGTGGACCCGCTCCATCAGCTCGCGCGCGGCCTCCAGCAGCGGCCGCCCCGGCATGAAGCTCGGCCGCGCGTACGCCACGAAGTCCTCGTGCCGCGGCACGTAATGCGAGGGGAAGACGAATTCCGCGGCCGGGTCGTATGCGGCGCCGCGGTGATAGCGCATCAGCTCGCGCACTTCTTCCCACGGCATCCTGCTGTGCCGCGCCACCGGCGCGGAAGTCGAAACGGTGCTTTCCGCGACGACCTTGAGCTCGTCGTGGCGCGTGCGCAGGCTGAAGAAGGCGCCCGTGTTGCCGTACACGTCCACCGCCTCGCCCCGGTGCGCCGGCGCGGGATCGATCGTGAGCTCGTGCTCGAGCAGCCGCTGCCCGCCCGTGTTCGCCGGCTTGAGGTGCGCCATGTGCTGCGCCGTCTTCACGGCCGGCGAATAGTCGTAGTGCGTTTCGTGGACGACGTGGAGCAGCATGGCGGGAAACGGGGTTCAGGCGCCGACGCTATGGCGCGCGTCGCCCGAATGCGTGAAGTAGCGCGCGCCCAGGTCATCGGAGAGCTTGTACGCCGCGTCCGTGCACAGCTGCAGCAGGTCCAGCAGCACGGTGTAGCGGCCGTCGGCATCGCGCTCGCACATGGCCTGCAGAGACCATTGCTGCGGGTCCGGCACCGTGAGCGCGATGGCGGGCACCTCGCCGGGCGCGCTGCCCGCGAGCTTGGCCAGGCGCCCGCGCAGGGTCTGCGCGACCCAGCCCAGCGAGCGCGGGTTGTCCCGGTCGAGCACCAGCAGGTCCAGCAGGGCGGGGATGTCGTGCCGCTGCTGGTACTGCGCGTGGAAGGTGATCGTGCTGTCGAACAGCGCCACCACGGCTTCGAACCCACCCTCGTCGAACAACGCCTCCGTCTCGATGGCCCAGCCCAGAGCGGAGGCCAGGAAGCCCAGGCGCTCCAGGTGCCGGCCGCTCGAGAGCAGCCGCCAGCCGTCGTCGCGCGTCATGCGGTCCGTCTGCGCGCCCGTCATGGCGGCGGTGTGGCCGGACAGCGTCTCCAGCACGCGCAGGGCTTCGACCGACGAATAGTCGCCGTCTTCGGTGACCAGCGCACAACCGCGCAGGAATTCGCGCTGGGCGCGGACGATCACGTTCCACTGCTCCTGCGACAGGCGCTCGCGCACGGCGGAAGCCGCGCCGCGCAGCGCCATCAGGTTGTAGCCGACGCTTCTGGCGTTCTCGGTATCGGCCAGGCCCGCGACCAGCGAGCGCTCGAAGACGCGGCGGGCCTGCGTCGCCGGGGGTACGGCGGGCAGCACCAGGGAATTGGCCACGGCCACTTCGGTGAGCCATGCGAGCAGGGGCTGCGAAGTCTGGTCCTCGCCGTTGAGGCTTTCCAGGGTCAGGCGCGCCAGCCGCGCCGTATTTTCGGTGCGCTCGGTGTAGCGGCCCAGCCAGAAGAGGTTCTCGGCGGCGCGGCTGGAGGCGCTGCGGCTGCGGTGCCCGATCTCCACGGCCGGCTGGTCGTGGTGCAGCAGGCTGGTGGCGTCCACTTCGCCTTCGGTCAGCACCCAGGTGTCGGCACTGCTGCCGCCGCGCTGCATCGATGTGATCTCCAGCGCGGCGCTCGCGATGCGCGTCAGGCCGCCGGGCAGCACGCGCCACGACTGCACGCCGTCCGATACCGCGAACACGCGCAGCATCAGTGAACGCGGCAGGATGCGGTCGCCGTCCCGCCCGTGATTCCACGTAGGCATCTGCGACAGCGGCAGGTACGCCTGCACGGTGTGCTCCTCGGCGCCGCGTACGATCCGCCCCGCCCATTCGTCCAGCTCCCGCCGCGACAGCGACTTGCCCAGCGTCGCGCCCGACCCCGGGCCGCCGTAGGTGGGCTTGATCACGCTCGTGGCCAGTTGCGGCAGCACGGCCTCCATCGCCGCACGCTCGCCGCACCACCAGGTGGCGAGCGAGGGCAGTGCCAGCTCCTCGCCCAGCAGGTGCCGCGAGATCGCCGGCAGGAAGCCGAGCAGCGCGGTGGACTCCAGGAAGGCCGAGCCCGGCGCGTTGGCCACCAGCACGTTGCCGGCGCGGATCGCCTGCAGCAGGCCCGGCACGCCCAGGCGCGAATCGGCCCGCAGCTCCAGCGGGTCCAGGAATTCGTCGTCGAGCCGCTTGAGGATGCCATGCACGGGCTCCAGCCCCTGCAGCGTCTTGAGGTAGAGCCGCTCCTCGCGCACCGTGAGGTCGCTGCCCTCGACGAGCGTCAGCCCCAGGTAGCGCGCCAGGTACGCGTGCTCGAAATAGGTTTCGTTGTAGGGCCCCGGCGTGAGCAGGACGATGCGCGGGTCGTCGGTGGTGGGGCACATGTTGCGCAGGCCCTCGACCAGCGCGCGGTAGGTGGCGGCCAGGCGTTGCACCTTCAGGTCGCGGAACGCCTCGGGGAACAGGCGCGAGGTGACGAGCCGGTTCTCCAGCAGGTAGCCCAGCCCCGAAGGGGCCTGCGTGCGCTGCGACACCACCCACCAATCGCCGGCCGGGTCGCGCGCCAGGTCGAAGGCGGCGATGTGCAGGTGGCCGCCGCCGGCCGGCGCCACGCCGTGCATGGCGCGCAGGTAGCCCGGATGGCCGTGCACCAGGGCGGGCGGCAGCAGGTTCTTGCGCAGCAGCTGCTGCGGCCCGTACACGTCGGCCATGATGCGGTCGAGCAGCTTCACGCGCTGCAGCACGCCGGCCTCGATCTGCTGCCAGCTTTGCGGCGAGACGATCAGCGGGAAAAGGTCGAGCGACCACGGGCGCTGCGGGCCGTCGGTATCCGCGTACACGTTGTACGTGATGCCGTTGTCGCGCACCTGGCGCTGCAGGTTCACCGTGCGGCGGTTCAGGTCGGCGAAGCCCTCGCGGCCGAGGTTCTCGAAAAAGCGCGCCCAGGGCGCGCAGGGCAGGGCGTGGGGCGCGACCGCGCCGGCTGGCGCACCATCTTCGGGCGGCGCCGACACGCCCCCGCGCAACTCGTCGAAGTGGCCGAGGGAGGCGGGCGCCGCCAGCGCGGCGGCAAGCGCCGCCGGCGCTTCCTGGGCGTCGGCCCCGAAGAGCGACTGAGCCGGGTCGTTGTGTTTGTCCACTGGGCGGTATTGTCACACCGCAGGAGCCTGGGGTGACAGACAATGAGCCATGCAAGACGACAACGCGCCCCCGCCGGCGACTCCTGCCCCCGCCGCTCCCGCCGACGCCCCACCCATCGACGCGCTGCTGCTGGCCGCCGCGCGCGTGGTGACTTTCGACCGGCAGCGCATCCTCACGAACGCCAGCGGCTTTTTCTTCCAGCGTGGCGAGCGCCTGTTCCTGGTGACGAGCCGGCACGTGATGATCGACGAGCCGAGCAAGCATTACCCGGACCGCGTGGAGATCGAGCTGCACACGGACGGCCGCAACATGGCGCAATCCACCGGTTTTTCCATGCCGCTGTACCGCGACGGCAAGAGCGTGTGGCGGCAGGGCCGCGACACCGGCGGCGACGTCGACGTGGCCGTGCTGGAGATCGAGCGCGGCGCGCTGCCGAAGACGGCCGTCTACCGCGCCTTCACGCCCGATCACCTGCACCAGCCGCCGCACGCCGTGGAAGTCGGCTCCACCCTGTTGGTGGTGGGTTTTCCGCTCGGCTTCCACGACGCATTGCACCACTTGCCCGTGGTGCGGCACGCGGTCAACGCGTCGCCGTTCGGCCTGCGCTTCCAGGGCAAGGGCTACTTCCTCACGGATGCGCGCACGCATCGCGGCACCAGCGGCGCGCCGGTGGTGATGCGCTCGCGCACTGGCGCGTTGGCGCAGGGCGACTTGCCGTGGACGCTGCTGGGCATCCATTCGTCGCGCATGGACGTGGGCACGCGCGACCTCAAGCTCGACGAGGCGCTCGGCCTCAATTGCGCGTGGTACGCGGACATCCTGCTCACACTCACGAAGGATTGATCGGGGGTTGCGCGTCGCGTCATGCTTGTTTCGTGTTCGCGTCGCGTCAGGCGGTACCCGGCAGCGGCTCATACTGTGACGGTCGTCGCTTCTGCGCCGACTCCGCTCCGCTACCCTCGGCCTGGGGCCGGCGCCGCAAAACTCACTTCGCGCCCCGAAGGGCGCTCCGTTCAAACACTTGCGGCGAGCATGAAACGAAGCGCGCTGCGCGCGCCCGTCCCCAGGCCGAGCCGCTGCGCCGCCACAGAAATCGCCGCCACCGGGCACCGCCTGACGCTCAACGAGCGGGTGGGCATTTGAACAGGTGCGCGCCAACAGCGTCCCAGCAAAGCCGCGTGCGGGTGGGCTGTTCCGCGCAATCAGACGAGGCGCCTGCGATGACCGGTTTTGCGGACGGCGCGCTTGCGCGCTTCGTGAACTGGCTCGTCGCACCTGTCCGAGCGCAGCGGCCTTAGGGCGCGAAGCGAGTTGTGCGACGCGGCCGCAAAACCGGGCAGCGCAGGTTCAGTCGGCGCAGCCGACCGCCTTGTCGCGCGGCACAGCCCACCCGCATGCGGCTTTGCCGCGAGGAAGTCGAATGAACAGTGGGCAAGGCACCATCAATCGAACGCAAACGTGAAGATCAGGTCCACCCCCGCGCGTTCGCCGGCTTCGGCGCGGACGGTGAGGCGGCGCGAGACGTCGTAGAAGATGAAGAGCGTGCCCAGGGCGCCTGAAAGGCTGCGCTCGTACGACGCATAGAAGTTGTCCGCGAAGCGCTTGCCCAGCGAGACGACGGCGCCTTCGCTGCCGCTGCGCCGTACCGACAGTTCATCGAGGCCGACGCGGGACGCGAAACTGGTCGCGCCCGGCCTGCGGCTGGACAGGAGCGCCAGCGCCGCCTGCTGGACGAGCGCGGCTTCGGCGCCGGTGCTGGGCACCGGCCGCCCGGTCACCAGCCAGGCGAGCTTCTCGGCGTCCGGCAATTCAGGCTCCGAATACAGGCGCACGAAGGGGGCCTGCGCATTGCCGGTGATCAGCACGCCGACGCGCTGGGAGATGTTCGGCCGCACCGCGAGGATGTCGAGCGACGGGTTGTCGATGCGGCCCGTGAAGCGCAGGACGCCGCGCTCCACGTCCAGGCGCTGGTTGTACGCGCGGTACTCGCCACGCACCGTGGTGATGGTGCCGGCCAGCTGCGGCGCGGCGAGCGACTGGCCCGACAGGGCGAGCGTCCCGCGCAGGCGCGTCCGCAGGCCGCGCCCCTGCACCTGGAAGTCGTCGCCGAGGTCCAGGTTCACCGCCACGTCGAGCGGCCGCTTCGCGGGCGCGGCGGGCGCGCCCGCGGTCTGCTGCGCCGGGGCGTTGCGCTCGCGCGCGGTCGTGCCGAGGGACGTTGCGTTGCGCACCACGACGTCGTCGCCCAGCCTGGGCTCGGTCTCTTCGGGCAGCGTGATGCGGGCCTGGTCCACCTTGAGGTTGCCTCGCACCTGGGTGGCCGTCGGCTCCACGCGCGCTTCGAGGCGGCCCGACACGGTGAGCTGCCGGTCGGACCGGATGCTGGCGCGCAGCCGCGTCAGCTGCGCTTGTGCCTGCAGGCGTGGGCTGCCGCCTGCCCAGGCCGCTTCACCGGTTGCGGACAGCGTTCCGCCGCTGCCCTGCGCGCCGCCGCCATGGAGGGTGAACTCGGTCAGCTGCAGGCGGTCGCCTTCGAGACGGGCGCGCATCCGCCCGTCGCGCAACTCGATGCCATCCACCACCGACCGCAGCGCGAGGTCGTCCGCGGCGATGGTGCCGGAGAGCTGCGGATCGGCGCGCGTGCCCGCGGCCTTCACGTCGGCCGCGAGCGAGCCGCGCAACCGCCAGCCCGGCGGCGCGAGCAGCGACCACACGCCGATGCGCGGCAATTGCGCACGCAATGTTCCGGAGATCGGCGCCTGTTCAGGCCACTGCCAGCCGGCCGGGCCGCCGCGCGACAGGCGTGTCGCCAGCCGGCCTTCCGCCACCCCGGCACGCTCGCTGTCCCAGCGTAGTGTCACCGTGGCCTGCTCGCCCTGGCTCGCGAGCGTGAGGCGCGCGTCGCGCACGCCCGCGGCGACGCGAGAGGAAACCCCGGGCGCGGTTTCCGCGAGCACCGTGATGTCGCCGCGGCTGCGCGCGAGCGATGCGTCGAGCTTCAGCTCGCGGCCGAGGCTGGCGTTCCACTGCGCGTCGAAAACCATGTCGCCGGACAGCGCCGACCCCGCGAGTTGCTGCCCGCCTACGAGTTCGATCCATCCCAGCGGCAGGCCCGTGAGCCGGCCGGCGGTGCGCAGTTCGCCGGCGCGCCAGCGCACCGGGTCCCACGCGAGCAGCGCCTGCGACGGCGGCGCGGCGCCCTTCACGGCCGGGGCGGAGAGCGTTGCCTGCCCGGCGGTCAGGTCCAGCTCGCTGCCCGCGGGCGACCACCGCAAGTCAACGGGCCGTTGGAGCGCAAGCCGCCAGGCGCCGCTGCTGATCGCGGGGTCCAGCACCGCCACGTCGAGGTTCGCGATGTTGCCGCGCCATTGCGCGGGGGCGCCCCGGCGCAGCGGTGCACGCCCGCCGCGGCCCGCGAGCTGCAAGTCCACCTGGCGCTGGCCCTGGCGGGCGCGCGCCTGCGCGGCCAGCGTCGCGTCGCTGAGGCGGCCGTTCAACGTGAGCAGCACGTCCGTGGCCGCCCACGATGGCGCGGCCTGCGTGGGCTCGCGCGAGCCCAGCGCCAGCGATGGCGACGACACGCGCGCCTGCACCGTCGGGTCGCTCCAGCCGCCCTGCCAGGCCAGTGCCATGGCCGCACGGCCGGCGACGGGCGGCGCATTGCGCACGGCGTCCAGGCCCGGCAGGCGCTGCAGCCAGCGCTGGGCCGATGCGAGGTCGGCGCCATCGACCTGCGCGTTGCCGCGGCCCGCCGTCTCGGACAGTTCGCCGTTGGCCGTGGCGCGCAGGCCGGGCGCCTGCAACGACAGGCGCCCGCTGCCCGAACGCGAGGGGATTTGCGCCTCGATCGATCCGTGCAGGGTCGCGTCGCTGGCCACCAGCGCGAAGATGGGCACTGACAGGTGGCCGCCGGCCCAGCGACCGTTGGCCTTGACCTGCAGGATCTCGAGCCGGGCGGGCGCCTGCTTCGCGCGCGCACCGCGCTTTCCGGGCGCCTTGGCTTTGCGGCCGCTGCCCTTGAGTCCCAGGTCGAATGCGATCGCGCCGCCGTCCTGCCGCACGTCCACCCGCCCGCCGACCGGCGCTGCGGCCAACCGCGTGTGCAGCGCCGCCGGGTCGACGTCCACCAGGTCGCCGCGCAAGGTCCAGCCGGCATCGCCGGGCTTCCATTGGCCGCTGGCCTTCATGCGGCCGCCCCCGAGTTGCGCGTCGAGGTCCTTTACCAGCGCCATGCCCTTGCGCCACTGGCCCTGCGCCTTCAGTTGCGACACCGGCAGTTTGCGCTCGTCCCACGGGCCCGGGACGCCGTTGCGCAGGTCCGCGTCGACCTGCCAGGTGCCGGCGCCGGCCGGGGCCAGGCGCACCTCGCCGGCCAGCTGGGTCTGCGGGGCCTCGGGCCACAGTGCCGCGAGGTCGAGCCCGTCCAGTTTCGCCTGCGCCTGCGGTATCGGTTGCTCAGCCCACAGCGTCACGCGCGCGCTGGCCGTGGCCTGCGTCGCTTGCGCCCCGGCCGCCGTGCTTTTCACCTCGGCGGCCGCCTGCAGGTCGGCCAGCGGCCCGCGCAACGTGGCTGTGAACTCCACCGGCAGCTTGCCGCCCCCGGGCACCGGCGCGTCGGCCTTGCCGGAGACCGTCGCGTCCAGGAGCAGCGGCCCGCGAGCGCCCAGGTTCGCCGTGGCGCGATAGGTGCCGCCTGCCCAGCGCACGTTGTCCAGCCGCAGCACGTGGGAGGCGCCGTCGTACCAATAGCGGCCGGAAAGGTCGTCCGCGCGAACCGTGTTGGCGGTGATCCATTCCACCTGGCCGATCCGCAGGTCGTCCAGCTCCAGCTCGGGCCGGATCACCAGCGCGTCGGGCAGCTTCCACGGCTCCTTGGCCGGCGGGCGGCGGTCGGTGATGCGCAAGGCCGATGCATGCACGCGATCCAGCTTCACGGTGCCGCCGAGCAGGAAGAGCGGCCGCCAGGCGAGTTCCACGTCGTCGGCCTCGATCTTCAGCCCCTCGTGCTCCCACGCGAGGCGGCGCACGTTCAGGCCGGTGCGCAGCGTCCCGCTCATGCCCTCGGCGGTGAGCGGCTGCGATTGCGCGACGCGGCGCAGCGCCCACTCGAGCGAGCTCTCGGTGCCGGCCCACCACCACAGGCCGGCAGCGGCGGACAGCACGATCACGATCACCGCCAGCAGCAGCGTCGGGATGAGTTGCCAGTCACGCCTGACGAGCCGCATCCTCAAAACACGAACCCCACGCTCATGTGCAGCCGCACGCTCTTGCTCTTGATGCCGTACGCGATGTCCGCCTGCACCGGTCCGACCGGGCTCTTCCAGCGAACGCCCGTGCCGATGCCGGTCGACAGGCGCAGGTCGCCGACCCGGTCCGCCACCCCGCCCGTGTCCACGAACAGCACGCTCTCGAACTCCGTCGGCCGACCGCCCCAGCGGATCGGCCGTTGCCACTCGACGCTGCCCACCGCGAGCAGGCGGCCCGGCCCGGTCTGCCCGCCCGGCAGCGCGACGCCGAGCTCCCGGTATCCGTATCCGCGCACCGTGTTGTCGCCGCCGGTGCGAAACAGCTGCGTGCCGGGCACCTGCGCCCCGGAGCGCGCGAGAACGGCGCCGGCTTCGGCGCGCAGCTGCAGGCGGCCCTGCGTCAACGGACGCAGGAACAGGCCGCGGAACACGGTGCGCTGGAACACGCTGCGCTCGCCGCCCAGCGTCACGCCACCGCCCAGCTCGAGGCCGAGGCCGTGACCGCGCGTGGGGAACGTCAGGCTGTCGAAGTAGCGGCCGGTCCACACGTAGTTCGCGCTCAGCGCCGAGCCCGCACCGCTGTCCGACGACGTCACGGGCGCGCCCGCGGTCGTCTGCACCGTGGCGCGGTCGTACTGGACGTACACGTTGCGGTCGATCCGCTCCTCGCTGCGCAGGCGCCCGAAGCGCAGCCGCTGGCCGTGCGTCACCAGGTTGCCGTCGTCGAGGCGCTCGGCGCGCGCGAGTCCCGCCCACCGCCAGCCGCTTTCGTCGGGGATCGCCATGAGCTCGGTCTGCGCGAATGGCGTCTTGCGATCCAGCTGCAGCTTGCTGACCGCGCGCCAGCCGATGCCGGGCACGCGGTTGTGGATGTGCTCGATCGACACGCGCGGCCCGCTGTCGGTGGTCAGGCCGACGCCCAGCACCACCTTCTGCAGCGGCGCTTCGCGCACCGTCACCTGCACGGGCGCGGCCTGTGGGTCGCTTTGCGGGTCGACCAGGATGAACGCGGAGTCGAAGTAGCCGCTGCCGGCCAGGCGCAGCTGCGCCTGCAGGATGCGCTCGCGGTCGTAGATCGAGCCGACCGGCAGCCGCGCGATGCGGGGCACGAGCACCGGGTTGTACCGCTCCACGCCGCTTACCTGCATCGGGCCGAGCCGGAACAGCGGGCCGGAGTCGAGCCGCAGGCCCAGCCGCGCGCGGTGCGCTGTCGCGTCGATGTCCGCAAGGCTGTAACTGATCCGGCCGGCAGGGTAGCGGCGCGCCAGCAGCTGCTGCACGGAAGCGGCCTTGGCGTCGTCCCACGCCGACTGCGTGAAGGGTTGGCCCACCGGCAGGCGCCAGTCGCCGCGGATGCCTTCGCGCTGGCGCATCGCATCCGGCTCTTCGCTGCGCGCGATGTCGCCCTCGAACTCGATCGCCACCTCGTTGACTGCCGTGGGCTGGCCCGGTTCCACCGTGACGACGAGGGTGGGCCGGGTTCCGGGCTCCCGCGTGATCCGCACTTCGGGGTTGAAGTAGCCGAGTGTCGCGGCCAGTTCCCGCACTTCCCCGTCCGCCATCCTGATCAGTCGCGCGAGTTCCGCGTCGTCGAGGTCGCTCACTTCACGGTAGCGGCGCAAATCCAGGTGGCGCTCCAGCACGCCGCGCAGCGGCTGCGGCGCGCGGATGTCCAGGTCGAACGACGGTCGTGCCGCGGCGTCGATGCCGCCGGGCGCATCCTCCGCGGGCTGTGCCTGTGCGGACGCGGGCCCGGGGGCGAGCCACAGCAGGGCGGCCACGCCCAGGGCGCTCGCGAGCTTGCCGGTCATGTGATGAGTTTTGCGCAAATCCCCTGACTATGCAGGCTCGGCGGCGGGCGTCGCGTAGGCCATTTCCGACAGAGTCGGCCGCGCCTTGAACTTCGGGGCACCCGGCCGCATCTCAGCACCTGCAACCGCAATGTTTCGGAGGAACACATCCATGGCACAGTCTCGGATCAAGGCAGCACCGCTCGTGCTGGCGTTATTGGGCGCCGGCGTGATCGGTGGGGCGGGCGTCGAAGCCCTGCACAGCCGCGTCAACGCGGCGCCAGCGGCGGTGGCTGCGCCGGCCACCGTCGCGGCGCCCGCCCCGGTGGCCCCCGCGCTGGCGGCCGCCACGCTGCCGGACTTCCCGCGGATCACCGAGCGCTACGGGCCCGCCGTCGTCAACATCAGCGTGTCCGGCACGCGCAAGGCGATGGGCATCGACCCGGAGGACGCCAGCGACCCGTTCGAGCTTTTCCGCCGCTTCCAGCAGGGGCAGGGCCGCGGTGTGCCGCGCGACGTGCCCGTGCGCGGCATGGGTTCGGGCTTCATCATCAGTGCCGACGGCATCATCCTCACCAACGCCCACGTGGTGAAGGATGCGAGCGAAGTGACGGTGAAGCTCACCGACCGGCGCGAGTACCGCGCGAAGGTGCTGGGCACCGACCCCAAGACCGACGTGGCCGTGCTCAAGATCGAGGCGCGCAACCTGCCCGTCGTCACGCTGGGCAACAGCAAGGAGCTGCGCCCGGGCGAATGGGTGCTGGCGATCGGCTCGCCGTTCGGCTTCGAGAACACGGTGACTGCCGGCGTGGTGAGCGCCAAGGGCCGCTCGCTGCCGGACGAAAGCGCGGTGCCTTTCATCCAGACCGACGTCGCGGTGAACCCGGGTAACTCCGGCGGCCCGCTGTTCAACGGGCGAGGCGAGGTGATCGGCATGAACTCGCAGATCTACAGCCGCTCCGGCGGCTACCAAGGCGTGTCGTTCGCGATCCCGATCGATGTCGCCACCCGCGTGAAGGACCAGATCGTCGCCACCGGCAAGGTGCAGCACGCACGGCTCGGCGTGACGGTGCAGGAGGTGAACCAGGCGCTTGCCGACTCGTTCAAGCTCGATCGCCCCGAAGGCGCGCTGGTGGCCAGCGTGGAGAAGGGCAGCCCCGCCGAGAAGGCGGGCTTGCAGCCGGGCGACGTGATCCGCAAGGCCAACGGCCAGGCGATCGTCGCGTCCGGCGACCTTCCGGCGCTGGTCAGCCTCTCCACGCCGGGCTCGCGCCTGCAGCTGGAGGTGTGGCGGCAGGGCCGCAAGGTGGACCTGACCGCGCAGCTGGCCAGCGCCTCCGAGAAGGTGGCGAAGGCCGAGCCACGCGAACAGGCCGCCGCCGCCGGCGGCAAGCTCGGCCTGGCCTTGCGCCCGCTGCAGGAAGGTGAGAAGCGCCAGTCCGGCATCAAGGAAGGCCTGCTGGTGGAAGACGTGAGCGGGGCCGCCGCGCGCGCGGGTGTGGAACCCGGCGACGTGGTGCTGGCGATCAACGGCACGCCCGCGAAGAGCGTCGAGCAGGCGCGCTCCGCGATCGCGAAGTCCGACAAGTCCGTCGCGCTGTTGATCCAGCGCGGAGAGGACAAGATCTTCGTGCCGGTGCGGATCGGGTAGGCTCGACTGAATCGCGTCGCGTCAGGCGGTGCCCGGCAGCGGCTCATACTGTGACGGTCGACGCTATCGCGACGACTCCGCTCCGCTACCCTCGGCCTGGGGCCGGCGCCGCACAACTCGCAGAGCGCCTAAGGCCGCTCTGCTCAGACAGGTGCGGCGAGCATGAAACGTAGCGCGCTAAAGCGCGCCCGTCCCCAGGCCGAGCCGCTGCGCCGCCACAGAAATCGCCGCTGCCGGGTACCGCCTGACGCTCAGGTGACCTATGGGCACGCCACCGGTGGCGCGCCAACAGTGCGCCTGCAAATCCGCGTGCGGGTGGGCTGTGTCGCGCAATCAGGCAAGGCGCCTGCGAGGGCCGGTTTTGCGGTCGGCGCGAAGCGCTTCGTCAACATTCTCATCGCGGCTGTTCGAACGAAGCGGCCTTAGGGCGCGCAGTGAGTTCCGCAATGCGACCGCAAAACCGGCCATCGCAGGTTCAGTCGGCGAAGCCGACCGCCTTGTCGCGCGACACAGCCCACCCGTGCGCGGATTTGCACGCGACCAACTATGCGCGTCAGCCGTCCGCCTGAATGCACCAAAGTGAGCAGGGAGACCCCTCATGCCCGTTTCGCGTGCACCAAGAGCGCAACCCGCGTGAATGCTGCGTTACGGCAGTCGTCGCGCCAGTAACCAACAGGGTTATCCACAGCGGCGGTGGATATCACCCCGGCGGTTTGCGCAGGTCCAGTGTGAAAGGAAACTCTTTACTGCCGGCCACATTGATGGTAGCGGGGGGCACCTGCAGCGTGCCCGGCGTGTGGCCCATGCGGAAGAAGCGCGCGAGTCGGCGGCTCTCGGCCTCATACGAATTGACCGGAAACGTGTCGTAGTTGCGCCCGCCCGGATGCGCGACGTGGTATTGGCAGCCGCCGAGCGAGCGCTTCATCCACGTGTCCACGATGTCGAACACCAGCGGCACGTGCACGGGGATCGTCGGGTGCAGCGCCGAGGGCGGCGCCCAGGCCTTGTAGCGCACGCCGGCGACGAACTCGCCCGCCGTGCCCGAGGACTGCATCGGCAGGGCCCTGCCGTTCACCGTGATCGCGTAGCGGCTCTCGTTCAACCCGGTGGCGCGCACCTCGATGCGCTCCAGCGACGAATCGACATAGCGCACGGTGCCGCCGGCGGAGCCTTCCTCGCCCATCACGTGCCACGGTTCCAGCGCGTTGCGCAGCGTGAGCTCGATGCCGGTGGATTGCACCTGGCCCACCAGCGGGAAGCGGAACTCGAAGTGCGGCGCGAACCAGTCGGCCTCGAATGGATAGCCCGCCGCGCGCATCTCGGCCAGCACGTCGCCCAGGTCCATTTGCACGAAGGTCGGCAGCAGGAAGCGGTCGTGCAGCTCGGTGCCCCAACGCGTGACGGGCGCGCGATAGGGCTCCTTCCAGAAGCGGGCCACCAGTGCGCGGATCAATAGCTGCTGCACGACGCTCATGCGCGCGTGCGGCGGCATCTCGAAAGCCCGCAACTCCAGCAGGCCGAGCCGGCCGGTGCTGCTGTCGGGCGAGTACATCTTGTCGATGCAGAACTCGCTGCGGTGCGTGTTGCCGGTGACGTCGACCAGGATGTTGCGCAGCGTTCGGTCCACCATCCATGGCGGCATGTCTTCGCCGTGAACGCGGCGGGCGCGCGCAATCTCGCGCAGCGCGATTTCCAGCTCGTACAGCTGGTCGTTGCGCGCCTCGTCCACGCGCGGTGCCTGACTGGTCGGGCCGATGAACATCCCCGAGAAGAGGTAGCTCAGCGAAGGGTGGTTGTGCCAGTACAAGAGCAGGCTGGCCAGCAGCTCGGGCCGGCGCAGGAACGGCGAGTCGGCCGGTGTGGCGCCGCCCATCACGAAGTGGTTGCCGCCGCCGGTGCCGGTGTGGCGGCCGTCGGTCATGAACTTCTCGGCCGACAGGCGCGTCTCCCACGCTGCGTGGTAGAGGAACTCGGTATGGGCCACCAGCTCGCCCCAGCTGTGCGCCGGGTGGATGTTGACTTCGATGACGCCGGGGTCGGGCGTGACCTGCAGGACCTTGAGGCGCTGGTCGCGCGGCGGCGGGTAGCCCTCCAGCACGACCTTCACGCCCAGTCCTTCAGCGGTGGCTTCGACGGCCGTCAGCAGGTCGAGGTAGTCCTCCAGCTTCGCCAGCGGCGGCATGAAGACGTAGAGCATGCCGCTCTTCGTGCCCACCGTTTCCGCCTTGGGGCCGTTGGCGCGGCGCGGGTCGCGTGCTTCCACGCACAGTGCCGTGCGGCTCAGGTCCTTGGCCGACTCGTGCAACGCGGGCGCCTGCGCGAATTCGATGGACTCCGTGCCGGCGTGGGTGCCCGTTTCACCCTCGCCGCCGGCGCCTTGCATCCGCCAGGGCGCCTCGGCCTGCGGGCCGGTGCCCGAGAGGTAGGGCACGGCGCTGCGCTTCGCGTCGGGCGCAGGCAGCGGGGCACGCGGCGCCATCGGGTCCTGTTCGACCAGGTACGGCAGGTCGGTCTTGCTGGCCCAGGGCAGGGCATCGAGCGGCAGGCGGTAGCCCATCGGCGAATCGCCGGGGATCAGGTACATGCGCTCGTCGCGCAGGAACCAGGGGCCGGTCGTCCAGCGCGGGCCGGTGAGGTTCGGGTTCTCGTGCTCCTGCGCGTTCAAGGGCAGCACGTAGCCCACCACGGTGTCGAGCTTTTGCTCGAACACGCGGCGCAGGCGCACGCGTTCCATCTCGTCGTCCAGCCGCGAATCGAAGGGATCGACGTTGACGGGCAGCCGCCGCTCGCGCCACAGGTAGTAATAGACGTCTTCGTAGCCCGGCTTGATGAACTGGTCGGTGATTGCGAGCCGGCCGGCCAGTGCATGCACGAAGCGCCGGGCATCCTCGCTCGTGTATTGCGCCGGCTGGCGTTCGTCGGCGAAAAGCGCCGGGTTCTCCCACGCCGGCTGGCCGTCGGCGCGCCAGCAGATCGACAGCGCCCAACGCGGCAGCTGCTCGCCGGGGTACCACTTGCCCTGGCCGAAGTGCAGGAAGCCGCCGCGTCCGTACTCGTCTCGCAGCTTGTGCACCAGCTCGGTGGCATAGGCGCGCTTGGTCGGGCCCAGCGCGTCGGTGTTCCATTCCGGTGCATCGCGGTCGCTCACTGCGACGAAGGTCGGCTCGCCGCCCATGGTCAGGCGCACATCGCCGGCTTGCAGTTCGGCATCCACCGCGTCGCCGAGCGCGAGCACCTTCGTCCACTGGTCCTCGGTGTAGGGCTTGGTCACGCGCGGCGATTCATGGATGCGCGTGACCTGCATGTGGTGGGCGAATTCCACTTCGGCGTCGTCCACCAGCCCTTCGATCGGCGCGGCGCCCGACGGCTGCGGCGTGCACGCCAGCGGGATGTGGCCTTCGCCCGCGAGCAGGCCCGACGTCGGGTCGAGCCCGATCCAGCCGGCGCCGGGCAGGTACACCTCGCACCACGCATGCAGGTCGGTGAAGTCGACGGTCGTGCCGCTCGGGCCGTCCAGCGCCTTCACATCGGGCGTGAGCTGGATCAGGTAGCCGGAGACGAAGCGCGCGGCCAGCCCGCAGCGGCGCAGCAGCTGCACCAGCAGCCAGCCGGTGTCGCGGCAGGAGCCGCTGGCGTTCTGCAACGTCTGCTCCGGCGTCTGCACGCCCGGCTCCATGCGGATCAGGTATTTGATGTCATGCTGCAGCTTCTGGTTGATCCCCACCAGGAAGTCGATGGTGCGCCGCGGCTGGCGGTCGACCTGCGCGAGGTAGGCCTCCAGCAGCGGCGTGGCGGGCTCGAGGGCGAGGTAGGGCGCGAGCTCCTGCGCCACCAGCGGCTCGTACTTGAAGGGGAAGTTCTCCGCGCTCGGTTCCAGGAAGAAATCGAACGGGTTGTACACCGCCATTTCGACCACGAGGTCCACCGTGACCTTGAATTCCGTGGCCTTCTCGGGAAACACGAGCCGCGCCTGGTAGTTGGCGAAAGGGTCCTGCTGCCAGTTGATGAAGTGATTGGCGGGCTCGACCTTCAGCGAGTACGAAACGATGGTGCTGCGCGAATGCGGCGCCGGACGAAGCCGTACCACCTGCGGCCCCAACTGAACCGGGCGGTCATACCGGTAATGGGTGACGTGGTTCAGTGCGGCATGGATGGACATGCGGTCGATACTAGCAAGTCCGGGGCCTGCATTGAGGTGATTTCTGCGCGCAGCCCGCGTGTCGGCGGGAAGTGCGCATGCCCCGTTGAGATGGGCGACATGCCGAACAACAACCGAGGGTGGATGACACCGGCGCTGCTGGGTGCGGTGCTCGGGCCCGCGTTGCAGGTCCAGCAGGCGCAGTTGTGGGGATGGGGGGCGTACGTGCTGGTGGCCGCCTTCGCGGTGGTGTTGCCAGTCGTTGCGCGCAGCACCCACCCCCGCCCTCCCCCGGAGGGGGAGGGCGCAGGAGTCAACTCCCTCCCCCTCCGGGGGAGGGGTGGGGTGGGGGCAGTGGTGACCGTACTCGCCGTCGCCTCGCTCGCCTTCGCCTTCTGCGGGCTGCGCGCGATTCACTTCGCCTCCAACAGCCTCGACCCGCAACTCGAAGGGCGGGACATCGCAGTCACCGGCGTGGTCGCCGCCATGCCCCAGCGCAACGATACCGGCATCCGGTTCCGGCTCGACGTCGAATCGGCGACGCTGGCCGGCGCCCGCGCCAAGGTGCCGCCGCGCCTCTACCTGGGCTGGTACGGCGGGGCCCTGCCGGATGGCAACGGCGTCCTGGAGTTGCAGCGGCAGGCCGCGGAACTCCACGCCGGCGAGCGCTGGCAGATGACGGTGCGCCTGAAGGCGCCGCACGGCAACAGCAATCCCCACGGTTTCGACTACGAACTCTGGCTGTGGGAGCAGGGCCTGCAGGCCACCGGATACGTCCGCGCGGGGCCGCGGGACACCCCGCCGCAGCGCATTGCCGCGACCTGGCGGCACCCGGTGGAGCGGGCGCGGCAGGACGTGCGCGACGCGGTGTTCGCGCAGGTCGCCGACCGGAAAGCGGCAGGCCTGCTGGCCGCGCTGATCGTCGGCGACCAGAACGCCATCGACCGCACCGACTGGGACATCTTCCGCGCGACGGGCGTGGCCCACCTCATGAGCATCTCGGGCCTGCACATCACCATGTTCGCCTGGGCTGCCGCGTTGCTGGTGGGCGCGCTGTGGCGCCGCAGCGTCCGCCTGTGCCTGGCATGGCCTGCGCAGCATGCGGCGCTGGTGGGCGGCATCGCCCTGGCCGCGGCCTATGCGTTGTTCAGCGGCTGTTGCGTGCCGGCGCAGCGGACGGTGTGGATGCTGGCGGCCGTGGGCCTGCTGCGGCTGTCGGGCCGCCGCTGGCCCTGGACCCAGGTCTGGCTGCTGGCTTGCGCGGTCGTCGTGACGATCGATCCGTGGGCGCTGCTGCAGGCCGGTTTCTGGTTGAGCTTCGTGGCCGTCGGCGTGCTGTTCGCCTCCGATTCCAGGACCCATGTCGAGCGCGATTTGAGCGCTGCGGCCCGCGTGCGGGCAAGCGTGGGCGCCGCATTCCGCGAACAATGGGTGATCACGCTGGCCTTGGCGCCATTGACGCTGCTCCTCTTCGGGCAGGTATCGGTGGTGGGGCTCCTGGCCAATGCGCTGGCCATCCCGTGGGTGACGCTGGTGGTGACACCCCTCGCCCTGGCGGGTGTCGCCGTGCCGGAACTGTGGAGCGGCGCCGCCTGGGCATTGCAGGCGCTGGCCGCCTATCTGGGGTGGCTCGCGGCGCTGCCCTTCGCCACGGTCTCCGCGCCCGCACCGCCGATGTGGGCAGGCGCCGCCGGCGTGATCGGCGGGGTCCTGCTCGCCATGCGGCTGCCCTGGCACCTGCGGGCGCTCGGCGTGCCCCTGCTGCTGCCGGTGGTGCTCTGGCAGGTGGCGCGGCCGGCGCCCGGACAGTTCGAATTGCTCGCGGCCGACATCGGGCAGGGCAACGGCGTCATCGTGCGCACGGCGGGCCATACGCTGGTCTACGACGCCGGCCCGCGCTACAGCGCGGAGAGCGACGCCGGCCATCGCGTGCTGGTGCCGCTGCTGCGGGCGCTGGACGAGCGGGTCGATACGCTGGTGCTGAGCCATCGGGACATCGACCACACCGGCGGCGCGGCGGCGGTGCTCGCCATGCAGCCGCGGGCGGCGCTGCTGAGTTCCATCGAGGAGGGGCACGAGCTGCAGGCCCTGCGCCCGTCGCAGCGCTGCCTGGCGGGACAGCGCTGGGAGTGGGATGGCGTGACGTTCGACATCATGCACCCGGCCGCGCCGGATTACGCCGATCGCCGCAAGCCGAACGCGCTCAGCTGCGTCCTGCGCATCTCCAACGGCACGCGCGCGGCGCTCCTGGCGGGCGACATCGAGCAGGCGCAGGAGGCTGCGCTGGCGGCCCAGGTCCAGACCTTCACCGCGACGGGAGTGCGCCCGCCGCCGCTGCTGCGCGCGGACGTGCTGCTGGTGCCCCATCACGGCAGCAAGACGTCGTCCAGCGAGGTGTTCCTCGCCGCCGTGAGCCCGTCCCTCGCCCTCGTGCAGGTGGGCTACCGCAACCGCTTCGGCCATCCGGCGGCGCCGGTCATGGAGCGATACCGCCAGAGGGGCGTGACCGTCGTGGAGTCGCCGCGTTGCGGGGCGGCGCTATGGCGATCGGCGGATCCCGGCCCGGTGGCCTGCCAGCGCGATCAGGCGCCGCGCTACTGGCACCATCGCTTTCCGTAGCGCGAACGGGCCACCACGGGGCGTGACACGGCCCGGATATTGCTATCCTGTGGCCTGGAGATTCGCCTCATGTACAAATTCGACGAGATGTTCTCGCAGCTGCCCGGCAACGGCCAGTTCCAGTTCCAGGGCCAGTCTCAAGGTGGGCAAAGCCAGGTCCAGGTGCAGGGCGTGCGCGAGCATTACCGCAACTACGCGCTGTGGCTGGCGCGCCAGCCGCAGGAGGCGATGCGCGCCCGCCGCGAGGAGGCGGAGATGATCTTCCGCCGCGTCGGCATCACCTTTGCCGTCTACGGCGCCAAGGACGAGGACGGCGCGGGCACCGAGCGGCTGATCCCGTTCGACCTGATCCCTCGCATCATCCCCGCCGATGAATGGGCGAGCATGGAAAAAGGCCTGGTGCAGCGGGTCACGGCGCTGAACCGCTTTCTGCACGACGTGTACCACGAGCAGGAAATCATCCGGGCCGGCATCATTCCGGCCGACCAGATCCTGCACAACGCCCAGTTCCGCAAGGAGATGATGGGCGTTTACGTGCCGCACCGCATCTACTCGCACATCTCGGGCATCGACATCGTGCGCGCGCCGAACGCGAAAGGCGAGGGCGAATATTACGTGCTCGAGGACAACCTGCGCGTGCCCAGCGGCGTCAGCTATATGCTGGAAGACCGCAAGATGATGATGCGGCTGTTCCCGGACCTGTTCAGCTCGCACCGCGTCGCGCCGGTGATGCATTACCCGGACCTGCTGCTGGAGACGCTTCGCGCCTCCGCGCAGCCGGGCGCGCCCGACCCCACGGTGGTGGTGCTCACGCCCGGCATGTACAACAGCGCGTACTTCGAACACGCCTTCCTCGCGCAGCAGATGGGCGTGGAGCTGGTCGAAGGCCAGGACCTGTTCGTGAAGGACCGCTTCGTCTACATGCGCACCACCCGCGGCCCGAAGCGCGTGGACGTGATCTACCGGCGGGTGGACGACGACTTCCTCGACCCGTCGGTGTTCCGGCCGACTTCGACGCTGGGCTGCGAAGGCCTGGTGGACGCTTACCGCTCGGGCAACGTCAGCATCTGCAACGCCATCGGCACCGGCGTGGCGGACGACAAGTCGATCTACCCGTACGTGCCGAAGATGATCGAGTTCTACCTGGGCGAGAAGCCGATCCTGAACAACGTGCCCACGTGGATGTGCCGCAACCCGGACGACCTGCAATACACGCTGGCCAATTTGAAGGACCTGGTGGTGAAGGAAGTGCACGGCGCCGGCGGCTACGGCATGCTGGTCGGGCCGGCCGCCACGAAGCAGGAGATCGAGGACTTCCGCTTGGGCATCGAGGCGAACCCGGCCGGCTACATCGCGCAGCCGACGCTCTCGCTGTCGAGCTGCCCGACCTTCGTGGAAAGCGGCGTCGCGCCGCGCCACATCGACCTGCGGCCCTTCGTGCTTTCCGGCAAGGAGGTGCAGATGGTGCCCGGCGGCCTCACGCGCGTGGCGCTGAAGGAGGGTTCGCTGGTCGTCAATTCATCCCAGGGTGGCGGCACCAAGGACACCTGGATACTGGAGGTCTGACCATGTTGTCGAGAACCGCAGACCACCTCTTCTGGATGTCCCGCTACACCGAGCGCGCGGAGAACACCGCGCGCATGCTCGATGTCAATTACCAGACGTCGCTCCTGCCGCAGTCGGCCGCCGTGGCGCAGGTCGGATGGCAAGGCTTGCTGTCGATCAGCGAACTGCTGCCCGCTTACGCCGCCAAGCACGGCGACATCGACCCGCAGCGGGTGATGGAGTTCATGGTCAAGGACGAGAGCAACCCGTCGTCCATCGTGTCGTGCCTGAAGGCCGCGCGAGAGAACGCGCGGGCCGTGCGCGGATCGCTCACGACGGAAGTCTGGGAAACGCAGAACCAGACCTGGCTGGAGGTCAACCGCATGATCAGGGAGCGCGAGTTCGAGCGCGACCCGGGCCAGTTCTTCGAGTGGGTGAAGTTCCGCTCGCACCTGTCGCGCGGCGTCACCGTGGGCACCATGCTGATGGACGAGGCGCTGCATTTCATGCGGCTGGGGACCTTCCTGGAGCGCGCGGACAACACCGCGCGGCTCGTAGACGTGAAGTTCCATGCCGTGCAAAGCGACTTCTTCGGCGCGGCCAGCGAGAAGGACCAGGAGTACGACTTCTACCACTGGAGCGCGATCCTGCGCAGCGTTTCGGGCTTCGAGATCTACCGCAAGGTGTACCGCGACGTGATCAAGCCCGAGCGGGTGGCCGACCTGCTGATCCTGCGGGCCGACATGCCGCGCTCCCTGCATGCCAGCCTGAACGAGGTCGTCAGCAACCTCGCGATGGTCGCCAACGACCAGTCGTCCGAAACCCAGCGCCGAGCCGGCAAGCTGCGCGCGGACCTGCAGTACGGCGACATCGACGAGATCCTCGCCACCGGCCTGCACGCCTTCCTCACCCAGTTTCTCGACCGGGTGAACGAGCTGGGCGTTCGCATCAGCCGCGACTTCCTCATCCCCGCCAAGGCGTGAGCGCCGCGACCCCGACCGCCATGGAACAGGGCGTGGCCCTGCTGGGCGGAGGCCGGTTTCACGAGGCCTTGCAGCAGTTCGGCCTGGCCGCGCGGCAGCAGCCGCTCGCGGCGGAGCCGCGGGTCGGCCTGTCGCAGGCCTGCCAGGGCATCGGCGACGGCTGGGCCGCCTCGGCGTGGTTGAGCGACGCGTGCCGCGTTGCGCCGCAACGCGCCGAACTCTGGCTGGAACTCGTGAATGTCCTCACGCAGCAGCAACGCGAGAGCGAAATCGAGCCGCTGCTGCGGGTGGCCCTGGCCCTGCACCCGCAGCACGTTCCGCTGCTGAATGCGCAGGCCGAGCTGTATCTTCGCGCCAGGCTTTACGCGCAGGCGCTGGCGCCCTATGAGCGGCTGTACGCCTTGCAGCCGCGCGATCGCGCGACGCTGCTGCACTACGGCTTTTGCCTGGAGCAGACCGGCGCGGTGGAGCAGGCGGTGGCGCGCTATCGCGAGGCCGTCGCGCTGGACCCTTCCTTCCTCGAGGCGCACGTCGACCTCTCGGGCGTCCTGTGGCGCCTCGAAGACTTCGACGGCGCCATGGCTCACGCGCGCAGGGCCGTGGAACTGGCGCCGGACCACCCCTATGCCGTGCGCATCCTGGGAACGGCGCTGCTGAACCTGAACCGCCTCGAGGAAGCCGAGGCGCAGCTGCGCCGGGCGCTGGAATTGCAGCCCGGGTTCGCGCTGGCGGAAATGGACCTGGCTTTGACGCTCCTGCTCGCCGGAAAGCTCGAAGAGGGCTGGGCGATGTACGCGCGCCGCTGGCGCGACACGGATCGCATGGAGCGGCCCGCGTTCTTCCGCGCCGAAACGGAGTGGCGGGGTCCTCGGGAGCAGCCGCCGCAAGGCGCCCACATCGTCGTCTATGCGGAGCAGGGAGTGGGCGACGTGATCCAGTTCATCCGCTACGCGCCCTTGCTGCAGCGCCAGGGCGCCACCGTATCGGCCGTGGTCCATCCCGAGCTGGCCCCGCTGGTGGAGCACAGCCTGCCGGGCGTCCGGTGCGGGGGCGGGCCGCACGACGTGCGCGCCGATTACCACGTGGCCCTGCTGGACCTGCCGATGCACTGCGGCACCACGCTCGCGAACGTGCCCGCGCAGGTGCCCTACCTCATGGCGCCGCCGGACAAGGCCGCGCTGTGGCGCGAGCGGCTCGCGCCCTGGCAGGGCCGGTTCAAGGTGGGCCTGGCGTGGTCGGGATCGCTGCAGCAGGTGAACAACAACAACCGTGCGCTGCGCCTGTCGGACCTGGCGCAGCTGCTCTGCGCGCAGGGCGTGCAATGCTTCAGCCTGCAAAAGGGCGGCGCGGGGCCGTTCACCGACGTCGCGCCCGCGCCCGGGCAGTTGGTCGACCTCACCGCCGAATGGGCCGACTTCACCGACAGCGCCGCGATGCTGCAGAACCTCGACCTCGTCATCAGCGTCGATACCGCCGTCGCGCACCTGGCCGGGGCGATGGGCCGTCCCGTGTGGGTGATACTCGGGCCGAACGCCGACTGGCGCTGGCTGCTGCGGCGCGAGGATTCGCCGTGGTACCCGACGATGCGGTTGTTCCGGCGGGTCCATGGCGAGGCAAGGGCGCCGCAGGTCGAGCGGGTGCTGGGCGCGCTGCAGCAGCACATGCGCGGGTGAAGGGAGCGGGGAATGATCATCCGTGACGCAACATCGTCGGACTTCGGGGCCATCCTGCGGCTCAATGCCGAGTCCGAGCACTTCCTGAGCCCGCTTGCCGAACAGAAGCTGCAACGGTTGCATGCCGGGGCCGCGTACCACCGGGTGGCTTGCGTGGACGGCGCCGTGGCGGCGTTCCTGCTCGCCTTTCGTGAAGGCGCGGCGTACGACAGCGTGAACTACCTCTGGTTCGCCGCCCGTTATCCGCAATTCCTCTACATCGACCGGGTCGTGGTGGACGTCGCTTTCCAGTCGCGTCGGCTCGGAACGCTGCTGTACGAAGACCTGTTCGCCTTCGCGAGAAGCACCGGGGCGCCGCGTGTCACGTGCGAATTCGACATCCAGCCGCCCAACCCGGTGTCGGCGCGCTTCCACGGGAAATTCGGTTTCACGGAAGTGGGGCGGCAGGACGTCGCCTACGCCGCCAAGGCCGTTTCGCTCCAGGAGGCGGTGCTGTGATGAGCCGGCTCGCGCGGCGTTTAAGATGCGCGGCGCTACTTCTCTTACTCGGAGGCAATGCAATGGCGGTGGACATCGCGGCCCTGTGGGATCACTCGAAGCCGGAAGTGAGCGAGCAGCGGTTCCGGGAAGCGCTGAAGTCGGCGGACAGCGGCGAGGCCCTGCTGCTGCAGACGCAGATCGCGCGCACCCACGGCATCCGCAAGGACTTCGGCCGCGCGCGCGAAATCCTCGCCGCGGTCGAGCCACAGGCGAAGGCCGGGCCGCCCGAGGTTCAGGTGCGCTACTTCCTGGAGCTGGGCCGCACGTACGCATCGACCGCCCATGCGCAGGCGCAAATCACGCCCGCGGAGCGGGAACGGGCACGTTCCCTGTACATGCAGGCGTTCGATGTCGCGCAGAAGGCCCGCCTCGACAACCTCGCCATCGACGCGCTGCACATGATGGCATCGGTGGACGTCGAGCCGAATGCCCAGCTCGGCTGGGACCTGAAAGCGCTGGCCTACCTGGAGGGCTCCAGCCAGCCGGACGCGAAGAAGTGGGAGGCCTCCCTGCGCAACAACGTCGGCTACGCCAGGCACCTGCTGGGCGAGTACGACGAGGCGTTGCGCCAGTTCAGGCTGTCGCTGGCGGCGCACGAGCGCGCCGGGCGGCCGCGCAACGTCCGGATCGCCCACTGGATGATCGCGTGGACGCTGCGGGCCCAGCGCAAGTTCGACGACGCCATCGCCATCCAGCTGCGCCTGGAGCGCGAGTGGGCCGAGGCCGGCGAGCCGGACCCGTACGTCTTCGAGGAGCTGGAGCACCTGTACCGCGCGACCGGCGACACCGCGCGGGCCGAAGCGTACGCTGCGAAGCTGCGCGGCGCCAGCAAGTAGCGTCGGCCATCGGAAGGGCCAGCGATGTTGCGTGGTGGATGTCTTTGCGGCGGAGTGCGTTACGAGATCGACGGCCCGGTCGGTCACGCGCTGTACTGTCACTGCTCGATGTGCCGCAAGGCGCACGGCTCGGCGTTCCGCGCGCGGCTGGCGGTGCCGAAAACCTCGTTCCGGTTCACGCAGGGCGAGGACCTGCTCACGCGCTACATCTCCTCGGGTAACACCGTACGCACGTTCTGCCGCCGCTGCGGCTCGCCGATGGTGAACTTCTGGACGGTGGAGCCGGACAACTACGGCCTGGCGATGGGTTCGCTGGACGATGACCCCGGTGTACGGCCGCAGTGGCATTTGTACGCCGGCTCCAAGGCGCCGTGGTACGAGATCGCCGACGGCCTCCCGCAGCTCCAGGAGGATTTCGAGCCCATGGACGCCGGCTCGCTCGCCGCGATCCACAACTGGCGGCCGGTGGACGAGTCGCTGGCCACCTCCGGCCAGCCCACGATGGAGCAGCTAGGCACGATCGCCGGGGCGGGCTTCACCACCGTGATCAACCTCGCGCTGCATGACGATGCCCGGTACTCGCTGGCCGACGAGGCGGGCGCCGTGCGTGAACTCGGGATGGCCTACGAGCACATCCCGGTGCAGTTCGCGGCGCCGACGGAAGGCGACCTGCTCGCGTTCTTCGCCGCGATGGATGCCCACCGCGGCGAGAAGGTCTGGGTCCATTGCGCCGCCAACATGCGCGCGTCCGTGTTCCTCGGCCTCTACCGGGTGCTCCGGCAGGGCTGGGCCCGCGACAAGGCCTTCGACGTGATGGACAGCCTGTGGGAACCCGACGAAGTGTGGGCGGGTTTCATCGAGCGGATCCTCGCGAAGCGGCCCGCGGCCTGACGCCGGCCGTCGGCCGTCAGCCGCCCAGCCGCGCGAGCGCGCGCGCCAGGTTCTCGCGGGCCGGCCGCTCGTAGCGCGAATGGAAATACTCCGTGCTGTACAGCCGCGGCCGGGCGAGGAATTCGCCGAGCACGCGGCGCCGGCCGGCGCGGAAATCATCCTCGGGCACGTGCGCATATTCGAACCGGATCTGATCGTCGGATTCGTCGAAACGTGCGGGCTCGCTGCCCAGGATCGCCAAGTCCACGTCCACCAGCAGCTGCGCATCCTCGTCCTCGGGCACGGCCTCATGGCGCGTGGCCATGACCAGCGCATGCAGCCGGTCGGCGGTTTCGGCCGGCAGCCGGGCCTGGAGCACGCTGTCTCGCGCCCAGTGCGCGCTGCGTTCCTCGTTGTCGTCGCGCGTCGGGTCGTAGAAGGCATCGTGGAACCACAGCGCGAGCTCGATCTCGCCGGGCCGGCGCGCGGTGCCGCGAACCTGTTCGAACAGGTCGAGGCACTCGTAGAGGTGCTGCAGCGTGTGATAACGGCGATGCGCTTCGCCCCAGCACGACACGAGTCGGCGGAACAGCTCTTCGTCGGCGGCGGGCTGCCCGATCTCCCGCCAGCTGCGCCGCCAGCCGTCCAGCCTCATGATGGCCGCGCCGTGGCCAACGCTTCCTTCACCTCGCGTCCCAGCTCGATCACGGACATGGCGTAGTAGCTCGACCAGTTGTAGCGGGTGATGACATAGAAGTTCTCGGTGCCGGCGACGTACTGGGGCTCGGCTTCGCCGTTCTGCAGCTCGACCAGCGCAAGCGGGCCGGTGTGTTCCAGCGCCGGTCCCTCCAGCACCGCGCCCTTCGCGGTGAAGCTCGCGACGCTGAAGGTGGGCAGGATGTCCGGCGCCAGCAGCGCGTCCTTGTCGAGCTTCTCCGCATCGAAGGTCACCGGGTAGTGGGTGGGCATGCCGTTTTGCCAGCCGTAGCTCTTGAAGTAATTGGCCACGGAGCCTATCACGTCGGCCGGGCTGCCCGCCAGGTCGATCCGGCCGTCGCTGTCGAAATCCACGGCCCACCGCGCGATGCTGCTCGGCATGAATTGCGGCAAGCCCGTCGCGCCGGCATAGCTGCCCAGGGGCTGGAGCGGGTCGGCGCCCGCCTTGTTCTGCATGACGAGGAAGGCCTCGAGCTCCCTGCGGAAATACTCGCTGCGCTCGGCGGCGCGCGGATGCGCCTGGGGAAAGTTGAAGGCAAGCGTGGCCAGCGCGTCGATCACCCGGAAGTTGCCGGTCTGCTGGCCGTAGATCGTCTCCACGCCGATGATGCCCACGATGATCTCCGGCGGCACGCCGTATTCGTGCTCGGCGCGTTCGAGCAGGGCCTGGTTGTCTTGCCAGAACTTCACCCCGGCGCGGATGCGCACCGGGTCGATGAAGCGGCTGCGGTACACGCGCCAGTTCTTGGGCGTGCCCACCGGCGGCGGCTGCACCAGTTTGCTGACGAGGGGCAGGAACTGGGCGCGGCCGACGGCCTGGCGGACCCAGTCGCGGTCGAGGTCCAGGCGCAATGCCACCTCATCGGCCCAGCGCATGGCTTCCTCGTGGCCGGCGTAGGGCACGCCGCGCTGGCCGTTGCGCTCGGCTACGGCACGCTTGCGCGCGGACTGGGCGGTGGCCGGGGCCACGAGCACGGCGGCGGCAAGCAGGAGGGTGGCGGCGAGGAATATTCGGGACATCAGGAAGGCCAGGGAAGGTGTTTGAATTCGCGCTGGAGCGCGGCCAGGCTTGCGCCCGGCGCGGGGGCATAGCGCAGCATTTCCAGCTTCAGCAGCCAGTCTGCCAGCGCTTGGGCCTGGTCGCCGAAACGCCCTGTGACAAGGGTGGCGATCCGGCGCGGTGGCGCTGCCGGCGGCAGTTCCAGGCCGGCCTCGCGCAGGCGCTTGCGCGTGCGGGCGAGCAGGCGCAGCCAGGGGTCGTGCTGACGGCGCTCCCACAGCGTCCAGGCCGCGCCGCACAGCGCGACGAAGATGAGCAGGCCCAGCAGGACGAGGGTCAGGTCCTCCCAGCTTGGCGATTCGAAGCCCAGGTTCTTGAGCAGGTCGAGCTGCCTGCTTTGCGTGTAGTTCAGCACCCACTGGTTCCAGCCGTTGTTCAGGGCCTCCCAAGCGGAGCGCAGGTGGGCGGCCAGGTTCGGCGTCACGGCGCCGATGGCCGTGGCGATCGCGCCCCGCGGAGGCTGCAGCCGCTCGAACGCGCCGGTGCGGCCGGGGGCGACGGCCGAGGTCGGGTCCACCCGCACCCAGCCCTGGCCGGACAGCCACACCTCGGTCCACGCATGCGCGTCGCTCTGCCGCACGACCCAGAAACCGTCCACCGGGTTGCGCTCGCCGCCCTGGTAGCCCGTCACCACCCGGGCGGGGATGTCCATGGCGCGCATCAACACGGCGAACGCCGACGCGATGTGCTCGCAAAAGCCCTCCTTGCGGTCGAACCAGAATTCGTCGGCCGTATGCGCGCCGTAAACACCGGGGTCCAGCGTGTAGTAGTAATTGCCGGTGCGAAGCCGGTTCAGCGCGGCCTGCACCAGTGCCGCCGATCCGGCGCCCGCCAGCTTGGGGTCGCCCCGGATTTCCGCGGCCAGGGCCAGGGTGCGCGGGTTGAAGCCGTCGGGCAGCTCCGTGTATTGCGGCAGCACGGCGGCGGCGGAGGTGCGGGGGCCATGCCGGAAGTCGGGGTGGCTTTCGACGCGATAGCGCAGCAAGTCGGTGACCGGCCGGTTCGCGACCCACTGGAGCTCGCTCGTCATCGCGGCCTCGAAACCGGGCACCTCGGGGCGCTTCGCGGCGGCGTCCAGCACGATGATCCACGGCCGGTTGTTGGGCTCCATGGTCACTTCGTAGCGCACCGGCGAGCCGAGCACCTGCAGCTGGGCGTTGCCCGGGATGACGGGGGCAAAGCGCGATCCCAGGCGCGGCTGCAGCGGCCGCCATTCGCGCCCGTCGAAGGTGGACAGCACCGGCCCGCGGAAATAGAGGTCGTTTTGCGGGGGCACGGCGCCCTCGAACCTGACGCGCATGGCGATGGTTTCGTCCAGCGCGAGGCTGGCGATGTTGCCCACCTGCATGCTGGCCGACAGGCCGCTGCGTCCCGACATGGCGTCGCTCGGGATTCCCCACAGAGGCGCGAAGCGCGGAAAGAGCATGAAGAGCACCGCCATGATCGGTGCGCCCATCAGCGCCATCCACGCCGCCGTGCGCGCGGCCTGTGCCAGCGGCGGCCGGCCCACGGGCATGTGGGCGTTGACCAGCGCTGTGAGCAGGCCCAGCAGCGCCAGCAGCATGGCGGCCGCCGTCGCGAGCGACTGCGAGAAGAAGAAGTTCGTGAGCATCGTGAAGAAGCCCAGGAAGAAGATGACGAAGGCGTCCCGCCGCGCCCGCAGCTCCAGCGTCTTGAGCGCCAGCAGCGCCACGATCAGCGTGACGCCGGCGTCGCGCCCCAGCAGCGTCCGGTGCGTCGCGTAGGTTCCCGCCAGCGTCACGGCCAGCAGGACCAGCACCCACCATGAGCTTGGCAGCGGATGGCCGGCCACGGCGATCCAGCCGCGCCACAGCAGCACCCCGCCCGCCAGCGCGCTGGCCCACCACGGCAGGTTGGCGATCTGGGGCAGGATCACCCAGCCGATCACCAGCAGCAGGAACAGCGTGTCGCGGGCGTCACGGGGGAGGGCGTTCAGGCGGGTCAGCATAGCGGCCGCCGAGCCGCCTCAAGGCCGCGGCGCCCCCTTGGGGGGTACGGCGTTGCCGTTGGGGGCATCAACATAAAGCCAGGGCTTGCAGGCAACGGCGCTTGTGCGCCTCGCCGGTGGAGGGCTTGACGTCGTGGCCTGGCAGGCGCAGCCCGTAGTCCAGGCCCAGGCGGTCCGCCTGCAGCACCCAGGCGGCCAGGCGCGAGAGCTTTCCCTCGATGTCCAGGTGCCCGGCCTGGGCGAAGTCCAGCCAGAGCTCATGGCGCTGGGCCTGCTGGGTGTCGCGGCTCACCAGCTCGTCGTTCTTCGCCGCCTTCTTCCAGACGACCAGTTTGAGCGGGTCGCCGCGGCGGTAGGCTCGCACGCCGTCGAACTCGCCGCTCGTGGTCACCCGCGTCGCCGAGGCGCCGCCGGAGCGCGGCTCCCCGGGCGGCAGGGGCGGCGGGAAAGCCTCGGGCGCGGGGTACACGAGCACCTGCGCGGCCGGACGCCACACCGTCCATACCCGGAACGTGCCGAGCGGGAAGCGCGTTTCCGCCGTGAGCGGCGGCACCCGGTGCAGCCCGCGGCGCCCGGGCCTGAATGCGACATGCACCGTGGCCATGGCCTGCGGCGGCACATCGGCCCAGACCCAGCGGTCCTCGTGGGTGGCGTCCAGCACCGCCAGGCCGATGCCGTAGCGCGTGGCGGCCCGCTCGTTGGTCAATACCACGGACAGCGTGGCGCTGGTCCCGGCAAACTGCGCCTCGGGCGCCATGAGGTTCATGGTGAGGCCGCGCAGGGTGGCGTGGCACACGTGCATGCCGACCACGGCGCTGCCGGCCAGCAGGAACGTGAGCAGGTAGCCGAGGTTCAGCTGGTAGTTGATGGAGGCGACCAGCAGCAGCAGCATCGTCAGCGCCAGCATCAAGCCGGGGCGTGTGGGCAGGATGTACACGTTGCGCTGGGTCAGCGTCATCGTGTCCGCGAGCGGCAGGCGCGCCTGCCACCATTGGCGGAAGCGCCGGCGGGCGAAGCCGACGGGGTTGAGGACGGCGGGATCCATCGCGTCAGGGCAGGGGCACGGCTTCCAGCATCGCGCGCACCTGCTCGATCGGGCCGCGTCCCGCGTCGCCGACCGGGACCAACCGGTGCGCCACCGTCTGCGGCAGGATGGCCTGCACGTCGTCGGGGGCGACGTAGTCGCGCCCGCTCAGCATGGCCTGGGCCTTGGCGGCGCGCACCACGGCGATGCCGGCGCGCGGCGACAGGCCCTGCAGGAACCAGCGGCCGGAACGGGTGGCGGCCACCAGGTCCTGCACGTAGTTCAGCAAGGGATCGGCCGCATGGACCTGCAGGACCTTCTGCTGCAGCAGCTGCAGGTCCACCGGGGTCAGGGTGTTGTGCATGGCTTCGACCATGCCGCGCCGGTCGGCGCCGGCGAGCAGCTCGCGTTCGGCCGCGCGGGCCGGGTAGCCGAGCGAGATGCGCATCAGGAAGCGGTCCAGCTGCGACTCGGGCAGCGCGAAAGTGCCCAGCTGGTCGTGCGGGTTCTGGGTGGCGATGACGAAGAAGGGCGAGGGCAGGGCCCGCGTCTCGCCTTCGACGGTGACCTGCTTTTCCTCCATCGCCTCGAGCAGGGCACTTTGCGTTTTCGGGCTGGCGCGGTTGATCTCGTCGGCCAGCAGCACCTGCGCGAAGATCGGCCCGGGATGGAATACGAAAGCTTCCTTGCCGCGCTCGTAGATGGAGACGCCGGAGAGGTCGCTGGGCATGAGGTCGGCCGTGAACTGCACCCGCGAAAAATGCAGGCCGAACGCGCGCGACAGCGCATGGGCCAGGGTGGTCTTGCCGACCCCGGGCACGTCCTCGATCAGGAGGTGGCCGCCCGCCAGGAGGCAGGCGACGCAGTCGCGCACCTGGGCGGGCTTGCCCACCAGCACCGTGTTAAGCTGGTCGAGGAGCGCCTTGAGTTTTTGTTGTGCTTCCATATGAGGCACGACGTTATCCGAAATCGGCTACCGAAGAGCATCGCAAGTGAATAAAACCGGGTATTTCACGCACCCCGATTTCAGGAAACATGAAATGGGGCCGGGCCATCCCGAGTGCCCCGAACGCCTCGACGCGATCGACGACAGGCTGCTCGCTTCCGGCATCCGCGACTTCCTGGATCACCGGGACGCGCCGCAGGCTTCGCTGGGCGACATCGAGCTGGCGCACACGCGCATGCACGTGATGTCGCTGCGCGGCATGGCCGAGGGGCTGCCCGACCAGATCGACGCCGGCGGCGGCGGCTATGCGCGCATCGACCCCGACACCACGATGAACGTCCACACCTGGGACGCCGCGCTGCGCGCTGCCGGCGCGACGCTCGCCGCCACCGACGCCGTGCTGGCCGGCGAGCTCGAAAACGCCTTCTGCGCCGTGCGCCCGCCCGGCCACCATGCCTGCCGCGACCACGCGATGGGTTTCTGCTTCTTCAACAACATCGCGATCGCGGCCCGATACGCGCTGGACCGGCATGGCCTCCAGCGCGTGGCCATCGTCGATTTCGACGTGCACCACGGCAACGGCACGGAGGACATCCTGGCGGGCGACGACCGCGTGCTGATGGTGAGTTTCTTCCAGCACCCCTTCTATCCCTACAGCGGCGACAAGCCGCACTCGGCGAACATGGTGAACCTGCCCGTGCCGGCGTACACGCGCGGCATGGAGATCCGCGAGATGATCGAGTACGCATGGCTGCCGCGGCTCGAAGCCTTCCGGCCCGAGATGATCTTCATCAGCGCTGGCTTCGACGCCCACCGCGAAGACGATCTCGGCCAGCTTGGCCTGGTGGAATCGGACTACCAATGGATCACCTGGAAGGTCAAGGAAATCGCGAAGAAGCATTCGAAGGGGCGGATCGTCTCGGCCCTGGAAGGCGGCTACAACCTCGATGCCCTGGGGCGCAGCGTCGAGGCTCATATTCGCGTCCTTGCGGATCTGTGAACCACCCCGGCATGGAGAAATCGAAATGACAAGCGAAGCTTCCACAACTGACGCGGTGCTGTACGAAAAGGACGGGCGGGGCGTCGTCACGCTCACGATGAACCGGCCGGCCAACTTCAACGCGCTCAGCGAGGAGATGCTGGCCGCCCTGCAGGGCGCGCTGGACCGCGTGGCCGCGGACGAGGCGGCGCGGGTGGTCGTGATCGCCGGGGCCGGCAAGGCTTTCTGCCCGGGCCACAACCTCAAGGAAATGATCGAGAAGCCGTCGCTGGAGTATTACCAGCAGCTCTTCGCGCAGTGCAGCCGCGTGATGCTCTCGATCCTGAAACTGCCCGTGCCGGTGATCGCGCGCGTGCACGGCATCGCCACCGCGGCCGGCTGCCAGCTGGTGGCCCAGTGCGACCTGGCGGTGGCATCCACGGAAGCCCGCTTTGCCGTCAGCGGGGTGAACTACGGATTGTTCTGCTCCACGCCCAGCGTGCCGCTGCTGCGCAACATCGCGCCCAAGCAGGCGATGGAAATGCTGCTCACGGGCGATTTCATCAGCGCGCAGCAGGCAATGGAACGCGGCCTGGTGAATCGCGCCGTTCCGCCCGACCAGCTCGACGCCGAAGTGGAAAGCCTGGTCGCGAGCATCCTGCAAAAGCCCCGGACGGCGATTGCCATGGGCAAGGAGTTGTTCTACCGCCAGCGCGAGATGGGCATCGAGGCGGCCTACCAGCTGGCCAACCAGACCATGGCCGTCAACATGATGGACGGCTGCGCGCAGGAGGGCTTCACCGCTTTCACCGAGAAGCGCAAGCCATCCTGGAAGCCTTGATCCCTTCATGATCGACATCGACAAGCTGGTCCAGGACCTGGGCCATCCGGGCGTGCCGTTGGAAATCGGCGTGCTGTTGGGTTGCCTCGCGGTGGCCTTCGGTATCTGCTGGCTGGTCGGCAGGCGCCAGCCGCCCGAGTCGGTCTGGTTCGGGCGCGCCATTGTCGACGGCCTGCTGTTTCCCCTGCTCGCCCTGGTGTTCACGTACAGCGCGACGCTGGTCCTCGCGCCGCTGCAGAAAGTGGCGCTGCTCAAGCTCGCGTTGCCGATCCTGGTCTCGCTGGCGGGCATCCGCTTCCTGGCGCGGGTGTTCACCGTCGTCTTCCCGCGCTCGGGCCTCGCGCGGCTGATCGAGCGCCTGTTCTCGTGGATGGCGTGGATCGCGGCGGTGCTGTGGATCGTGGGCCTGCTGCCCGCCGTGATGGACGAGATGGACGCCATCCATTTCGCCTTCGGCAAATCCCGCGTCAGCCTGCTGGCCGTCGTGCAAGGGGTTTTATCTTCCGGCGCCGTTCTGGTGGTGGCGCTATGGATTTCCGCGGTGCTGGAGCGCAAGGTGCTGCGCGACGCTGTGGCCGACCTGTCGCTGCGCAAGGTGGCGGCCAGCGCCATCCGCGGCGTGCTGATGCTGGTGGGCATCCTGTTCGCGCTGTCGGCCGTCGGCGTGGACCTGACGGCGCTGTCGGTGCTCGGCGGCGCGCTCGGTGTCGGCCTCGGCTTCGGCCTGCAGAAGCTCGCTGCCAACTACGTCAGCGGCTTCGTGATCCTGTTCGAGCGCAGCCTGCGCATCGGCGACACGGTGCGCGTGGACAACTTCGAAGGCGTCGTCGCCGACATCAAGACGCGCTACACGCTGATCCGGTCGCTGAGCGGCCGCGAATCGATCGTGCCCAACGAAAAACTGATCACCGAGCGCATCGAGAACCTCTCGCTGGCCGACCCGCGCATCCTGCTGTCGACCGACATCACCGTGGGCTACGACAGCGACGTAGACCTGGTGCAACGCATCCTGCTGGACGCCGCGCGCACATCGGACAGGGTCATCGCCGATCCGGAACCGGCGGCGCGGCTGGTGAAGTTCGGCGCGGACGGACTGGAGTTCACGCTGCAGTTCTGGATCGGCGATCCGCAGAACGGGCAGATGAACGTGCGCTCCGACGTCAACCTGCACATCCTCAAGTCGCTGCGCGAGGCGGGGATCGAGATTCCCTTCCCGCAGCGGGTGGTGCACCTCAAGCCCGGCGGCGTCACTTCATCATCGACGGCAGCCACAGGCTGATCTGCGGGAAGGCGAGCAGGATGCCCAGCGTGATGATCTGGACCAGCACGTAGGGCCAGACCCCCCGGAAGATGGTGACCAGGCCCACCCTGGGCAGCAGGGTGTTGAGCACGAACAGGTTCATGCCCACCGGCGGGGAGATCAGCCCGATCTGGATCACCATCACGATCAGCACGCCGAACCAGACGGGGTCGAACCCGAGCTGCGTCACGATGGGGAAAAAGAGGGGGATGGTGAGCAGCACCATCGTCAGTTCCTCCATCACCGTGCCCAGGATCACGTAGATCAGCATCATCGCGGCGACGATCATGATGGGCGACAGGCCCATCGTGGTGATGGTCTGGGTCAGCTGCATCGGCATCGACGTGAAGTTGACGAAGTTGGCGAAGATGGTGGCTGCGATCAGCAGCGTGAACAGCATGGCCGTGGTCCGCGCCGATTCGACCAGGATGCCGGACAGGACTTTCCAGGTGAGCGTCCCGCGCCCGAGGGCGAAGAAGAACGCACCCGCCGCGCCGATGCCCGCGCCCTCGGTGGCGGTGAAGACGCCGCCGTAGATGCCGCCCAGCACCACCACCACGAGCACGAGCACGCCCCAGATCCCGCGCAGCGCCTGCAGCCGCTGCGCCCAGGTAAAAGCTTCGCCAGCGGGCGCATGTTCCGGATCACGGGAGGTCACGATGACCACGGCGGCCATCAGCAGGACCGCGGTGAGCAGGCCGGGCAGCACGCCCGCGGCGAACAGCTTGCCGATGTGCGTCTCGGTCACGATGCCGTAGATCACCATGATCGTGGACGGCGGGATCATGATGCCCAGCGTGCCGCCCGCGGCGATCACGCCCGTGGACAGCGAATCGCTGTAGCCCAGCCTCTTCATCGACGGGTAAGCCACCTTGCTCATGGTGGCCGCCGTCGCGATCGACGAGCCGCAGATGGCGCCGAAGCCGGCGCAGGCGGCGATCGTGGCGTGTGCCAGGCCCCCGCGGCGGTGGCCGATCAAGGTGTACGCGGCGTGGAACAGCTCGTGGGCCAGGCCGGCCCGCGCGACGAAGTTGCCCATCAGGACGAACAGCGGGATGACCGACAGGGTGTAGGCGAAGCCGGTCTCGTGCACGACCTGGGCGGCGCTCGCGAACGCCGGCAGCCAGCCGCGGGTCAGGCCGATCCCCGCCACGCCGACCAGCCCCATCGCGAACGCCAGCGGCACACGCAGCAGGGCCAGGGCGAAGATGGCCAGGAAGCCCAGCAGCGCCTCGATCACAGCACGGGGCCCTCGTGCTCATGGCGACCGGCATCGGGCCGGCCCAGCAGGATCAGGTGGATCACGCCCGCCAGGCCGCAAAGCACGCTCATGCCATAGATGAACGGGTGCTTGGGAATGCCCAGCTGGGCCGTGGTTTCGCCGGAGGCCCTGAAGTCGTTACCGGTTCGCCACATCAGCCAGGCCAGGCCCAGCATGGCGACGGCGCACAGCAAGTGGACGATCCCGCGCTGGACCGTGCGAAACGCCGGCGGCAGCTTCGAGTCCAGCGAGTCGAACACAACATGCTCGCCGCGCAGCGACACCAGGGGCAGCGCCGCGAAGATCACGGCCACCATCAGCAACTCCGTCAGTTCGAGCGAGCCGGGGATCGAATTGGACAGGAGCTTGCGGCCGCCCACATCGAAGAAAGTGAGCGCCATGATCGCGAACAGCGCCACGGCAGCCGTGACGCCGCAAGCGCTTTCTATGATTCTTTTCAAGTCCGGGCCTCGGGAGGAAAAGGAAGGGCGGCACCCGCGCATGCGGCGTGCCGCCCGGGACCCGGCGCGTATTGCCCGGGTGGGGTCCAGTTTACTTTTGCAGCTTCGCCGTTTCGGCGCGGAATTCCGCCAGCACGGCGGCTGCGTTCTTCAGGCCGCCCTTGGTCTCGGCGGCCTGGGCCCAGTCGCGCTCGAGCCGGTTGATGCGGATGGTGACCTCGCTCACCAGGGCCGGGCTGGCCCTGACGATGGCGACGCCGTTCTTCTGCATGTTCTCGGTGGCCTTGGCGTCCACCACGTCCCAGCCTTTGCCGAAGATGCGCGCGGCGGTTTCGCCCGAGATGGCGTCGACTGCCTTCTTCTCGTCGGCGGTGAGCTTGTCGTACCGGGCCGGATTCATCATGAACACGAAGCTGGTGTTGTACAGCCCGCCCGGGAAGACGGTGGCGTGCTTGATGATCTTGTCGATCTTGAAGGAATCGGTGGATTCGGCGGGGAACAGCGTGCCGTCCATGACGCCGGAGGACAGCAGCTCATAGGAGTCTGGTGCGGGCTTCAACGTGACGTTCATGCCCAGCGTCTTGGAAATCTCGTTCACCATGCCGCCGCCCACGCGGAACTTGAGGCCGCCGAGGTCCTCGACCTTGGTGATCGGGCGCTTGGTGTTGAACACGATGCCCGGGCCGTGGGTGAAGTACGCCAGCGGCTTGACGCCCTGCTTCTGGTGCTCGGCATTGAATTCGGGATGTTTGCTGGCGATCCGGTTGAAGGACACGGACAGCGGCTCGGCCTTGTCGCCCAGGAACGGGAGTTCGGCCATCTGGGTCAGCACGAACCGGCCGGGCGTGTAGCCGTGCACGGTGAAGGAAATGTCGGCCAGGCCATTCTTGACGGCGTCCAGGGTCCCGGGTGCCGGAGCGACCCCCCGGGGCAGGATGTTGCACTTCATCTTGGCGGCCGTGTTCTTCTCGAGCAGGTCGCACCATTCCTTCTGGGCCACGCTCAGGGAGTGGGTCGGTGGCAGCCAGCTCGACACAGTAAGGACGGTCTGGGCGGCGGCGGGGCCGGCCAGCGCGGCGGCGGCCAGGAGAAAAAAGTGTCGTTTCATGCGCGGGGCTCCTTGTGTGCGTTGGCGTCGACTGTAAACTTGGCCAGTGCCGGGAGTGGTCCAGACTTACCCGAATTCGCCGACCAGACGGTCGGCGAATTGTCTTGGGGCGGACACCTTTTGACTCCGGACACTCAATGGGCCGATGCTCGCGCCTATAATCCAAAAACGAACGGTCGTTCTTTTTTGTCGCACGTCATTCAGCACCAACCTGAGAACACCCCGGGGTGCAGTGCCCCATAGAATTCCAGTTTACGTAAACGTCAATTCCAAAACTCTTAGGAGCCGCGAGCATGAAGGTCCTGGTACCGGTCAAACGGGTGGTCGACTACAACGTGAAAGTCCGGGTCAAGTCGGACAACACGGGCGTCGACATCGCCAACGTCAAAATGAGCATGAACCCGTTCGACGAGATCGCCGTCGAAGAGGCCGTGCGCCTGAAGGAAAAGGGCGTGGTGACGGAAGTCATTGCCGTGTCCTGCGGCGTCGCGCAGTGCCAGGAAACCCTGCGCACCGCGATGGCCATCGGCGCCGATCGCGCCATCCTGGTGGAAACCACGGAAGAACTGCAGCCCCTGTCGGTGGCCAAGCTGCTCAAGGCCATCGTGGACAAGGAGCAGCCCGGCCTGGTGATCCTGGGCAAGCAGGCCATCGACGACGACGCCAACCAGACCGGCCAGATGCTCGCCGCCCTGTGCGACCTGCCGCAGGCCACCTTCGCCAGCAAGGTCGAGATCGCCGACGGCAAGGCCCGTGTCACGCGTGAAGTCGACGGCGGCCTGGAAACCGTTTCGGTGAGCCTGCCGGCCATCATCACCGCGGACCTGCGGCTGAACGAGCCGCGCTACGTGACCCTGCCCAACATCATGAAGGCCAAGAAAAAGCAGCTGGACACCTTCAAGCCCGCCGACCTGGGCGTGGAGATCAAGCCGCACCTGAAGACCCTCAAAGTGACCGAGCCGCCCAAGCGCAGCGCCGGCATCAAGGTGCCCGACGTCGCCACGCTGGTGGCCAAGCTGAAGAACGAAGCGAAGGTGATCTGACATGACCGCACTTGTTATTGCCGAACACGACAACGCCTCCATCAAGGGCGCGACCTTCAACACCGTCACGGCGGCTGCCCAGTGCGGCGGCGACGTGCATGTGCTGGTGGCCGGCCACAACGCCGCTGAAGCCGCCAAGCAGGCCGCCCAGATCGCCGGCGTGAGCAAGGTGATCCATGCCGACGGCGAGCACTTCGCCCACGGCCTGGCCGAGAACATGGCCGCGCAGGTGCTGGCGATTGCCGGCGCGTACAGCCATATCCTGTTCCCGGCCACCGCCAGCGGCAAGAACATCGCGCCGCGCGTGGCCGCCAAGCTGGACGTGGGCCAGATCAGCGACGTCACCAAGGTCGACAGCCCCGATACCTTCGAGCGCCCGATCTACGCCGGCAACGCGATCTCGATCGTGCAGAGCCTGGACGAGAAGAAGGTGATCACCGTGCGCACGACCGGGTTCGACCCGGCCGCGGCCACCGGCGGCAGCGCCGCAGTCGAAACGGCCACGGCCGTGGCCGACACCGGCAAGAGCAAGTTCGAGGGCAACGAGATCGCCAAGAACGACCGCCCCGAGCTGACGGCCGCCAAGGTCATCGTCTCGGGCGGCCGCGCGCTGGGCTCGGCCGAGAAGTTCAACGAAGTGATGACGCCGCTGGCCGACAAGCTGGGCGCGGCCCTGGGCGCCAGCCGCGCCGCCGTGGACGCGGGCTACGCGCCCAACGACTGGCAGGTCGGCCAGACCGGCAAGATCGTCGCGCCGCAGCTGTACATCGCCGCCGGCATCTCCGGGGCCATCCAGCACCTGGCCGGCATGAAGGATTCCAAGGTGATCGTGGCGATCAACAAGGACCCGGAAGCGCCGATCTTCAGCGTGGCGGATTACGGGCTGGAAGCCGATTTGTTCACCGCGATCCCGGAACTGATCGCCGCACTTTGATGTAGTTCACCCCCTCCCCCTCCGGGGGCGGGCAGGGGTGGGGGCAACGCATGCCAGCGTGCCCCCATCCCAACCTTCCCCCGGAGGGGGAAGGAGAAAAGACAGGAGACCCCATGGCATACACCGCCCCCGTCAAAGACATGTTGTTCGACATGCGCCATCTCGCCGGCATCGACGAGATCGCGAAGCTGCCCGGCTTCGAGGAAGCCGGCTTCGACACGGCGCAGGCCGTGCTCGAGGAATGCGCACGGTTCAACGAAGGCGTGGTCGCGCCGCTGAACGTGGCAGGCGACCGCAACCCTTCGAGCTGGAAGGATGGCGTGGTCACCACCACGCCGGGCTTCAAGGAAGCGTTCAGGCAGTACGCCGAAGGTGGCTGGCAGGGACTGCAGCACCCGCAGGACTTCGGCGGGCAGGGCCTGCCCAAGACCATCGGCGCGGCCTGCAGCGAGATGCTGAACTCCGCGAACATGAGCTTCGCGCTATGCCCGCTGCTCACCGACGGCGCGATCGAGGCGCTGCTGACGGCGGGCTCCGACGAGCTCAAGGCGACCTATCTGGAAAAGCTGGTGAGCGGCCAATGGACCGGCACCATGAACCTGACCGAGCCGCAGGCCGGCTCGGACCTCGCGCTGGTGCGCACGCGCGCGGAACCGCAGCCGGACGGTACGTACAAGATCTTCGGCACGAAGATCTTCATCACCTACGGCGAGCACGACATGGCGGAGAACATCGTGCACCTGGTCCTGGCCCGCGTGACGGGCGCGCCGGAAGGCGTGAAGGGGATCAGCCTGTTCGTGGTGCCCAAGTTCATGGTCGGAAAGGACGGCTCGATCGGCGCACGCAACGATGCGCATTGCGTGAGCATCGAGCACAAGCTGGGCATCAAGGCCTCGCCGACGGCGGTGCTCCAGTTCGGGGACCACGGCGGGGCCGTGGGTTATCTCGTCGGCCAGGAAAACCGCGGCCTGGAGTACATGTTCATCATGATGAACGCCGCCCGTTACGCGGTGGGCGTGCAAGGTGTCGCGATCGCCGAGCGCTCCTACCAGCAGGCCGTCGCGTACGCCAGGGACCGTGTCCAGTCGCGGCCCGTGGACGGCTCGATGAACGCCAGCGCGCCCATCATCCACCACCCCGACGTCAAGCGCATGTTGATGACGATGCGCGCGTACACCGAGGGCTGCCGCGCCATGGCGACGGTGGCAGCCGCCGCGTACGACGCTTCCCATCACCATCCCGATGCGGAGGTGCGCAAGCAGAACCAGGCCTTCTACGAATTCATGGTGCCGCTGGTCAAGGGTTACAGCACGGAGATGAGCCTCGAAGTAGCCTCGCTGGGCGTGCAGGTGCATGGCGGCATGGGTTTCATCGAGGAAACAGGCGCGGCGCAGTACTTGCGCGATGCGAAGATCCTCACCATCTACGAGGGCACGACGGCAATCCAGGCCAATGACCTCGTGGGCCGCAAGACGGGCCGCGACGGCGGGCAGGCGGCCAAGGCCATCGCGGCGCAGATCGCGAAGACGGAAGGCGAGCTGGCCAAGCGAGACAGTGTCGAGGCACGCGCGATGCTCAAGCGGCTATCCGCGGCGCGCCAGGCGTTCGTGGACGCGGTCGAGTTCGTGGCCGGCAACGGCAGGACGTCGCCCAACGCGGTGTTCGCCGGCTCGGTGCCTTACCTGATGCTTGCCGGCAACGTGATGGCGGGCTGGCAGCTGGCCCGCTCGCTGCTCGTGGCCGAGGACCTGGTGGCCAAGGGTGAGGACACCGCGTTCATGCAGGCGAAGATCGCGACCGCGCGCTTCTATGCCGACCACATCCTGTCGAAGGCGCCGGGCACCCGCGATGCGATCGTCGAAGGGGCCGACAGCGTGACGGCGCTGGCGCTCGAAGCCTTCTGAAGCTGTCCCCGCGTTGACAGGCGCGGGGGTCCGCTTTCTCGAAAATCGAATCTCACTTTTCCGGGAATCCCATGTCCAAGCTGCCCCGCGCCCTGCAGAACCTCGCGATCCCCGTGATCGGCTCGCCGCTCTTCATCATCAGCAACCCCAAGCTGGTGATCGAGCAGTGCAAGGCCGGCATCGTCGGTTCCATGCCGGCGCTCAATGCCAGGCCGGCCGCGCAGCTGGACGAATGGCTGCACGAGATCACCGAGACGCTGGCGGCCTACAACAGGGCCCATCCGGACAAGCCGGCGGCGCCGTTCGCGATCAACCAGATCGTGCACAAGAGCAACGACCGCCTGCAGCACGACATGGAAATGGTCGTCAAGTACAAGGTGCCGATCATCATCACGTCGCTGGGCGCGCGCACCGACGTGAACGATGCGATCCACAGCTATGGCGGCATCGTGCTGCACGACATCATCAACAACGCCTTCGCGCACAAGGCGATCGAGAAGGGCGCCGACGGCCTGATCGCGGTGGCGGCCGGCGCGGGCGGCCATGCGGGCGTGAAGAGCCCGTTCGCGCTGATCCAGGAAATCCGCCAGTGGTTCGACGGCCCCCTCGCGCTGTCGGGCTCCATCTCCACCGGCGGCGCCGTTCTCGCGGCGCAGGCCATGGGCGCGGACTTCGCGTACATCGGCTCGGCCTTCATCGCGACGCACGAGGCGCGCGCCAGCGACGCGTACAAGCAGGCTATCGTCGAATGCAACTCCGACGACATCGTGTACTCCAGCCTCTTCACCGGCGTCCACGGCAACTACCTGAAACCCTCCATCGTTGCCGCGGGCATGGACCCGGACAACCTGCCCGAAGGCGACGTGAAGACCATGAACTTCGGCGGGGGCGAAGGCAGCAAGTCCAAGGCCTGGAAGGACATCTGGGGCTGCGGCCAGGGCATCGGCGCCGTGACCGCGGTCGTCAGCGCCGCCGAGCTGGTGGCGCGCCTGAAGCGCGAATACCGCGAGGCGCAGCAGCGCCTGCTGCCGCAGCCCGAGCTCGTCGTGGCGTGATCGCCCGGTGGGCACCTGTGCCCACCGTCATTGCCCTGTACCGTAGGTCAGTTCGGTCGCCCGGCCCCAGAACACCCGGTACATGAAGATCGTGTACACGATGATCGCGGGCAGCGTGATCGCCACGCCCACGAAGATGAAGATCAGGGACTTGGTCGCGCTGGCGGCCTGCCACACGGTGAGCCGGTCGATCACGATGTACGGGTAGAGGCTGTATGCGAGGCCGATGAAGGCCATCACGAAGATCAGCACCGTGCTCGCGAACACCACCCAGCCGTAACCGGCGGCCACCACGTTGGGGCGCGCGGTGACGTGGAATGCCGCGTAGAACGCGACGGCGCAGGCCACCGGGATCGGCAGCAGCCCCAGGAACTGCGGCATGTCGAACCAGCGGTCGAACACCGTCTGGCTCACCAGCGGCGACGCCAGCGAGATGGCGACCAGCGCCAGCCCCATCGGCCACAGCACCCGCCGCGCCCAGGCCACGGCCCTGGCCTGCAGCTCGTCGCCGGTCTTCATGATCAGCCAGCCGGCGCCGAGCATGGCGTATCCGGTGGGCAGCGTGAGCGCGATGCCCAGGCTGAACAGCGACGACTTCCAGCCGTGGTCGAAGCCGGTGAGGTAGCTGCCCAGCATCCACCCCTGCGCCATCGCCGCCATCAGCGAGCCGAGCGCGAACAGGTTGTTCCACGTGCGCTTGTGCGCGGCGCGGGCTTTCACGCGGAAATCGAACGACACGCCGCGCAGGATCAGGCCGATCAACATCACGGCGACCGGCAGGTACAGCGCCGTCAGCACAATGCCGTGCGCCAGCGGGAAGGCCACGAGCAGCACGCCGATGCCCAGCACCAGCCACGTTTCGTTGGCGTCCCAGAAAGGGCCGATGCTCGACACCATGACGTCCTTGTGCCCGTCGTTCGCCAAGGGCAGCAGGATGCCGACGCCCAGGTCGTAGCCGTCGAGCACCACGTAGGCCAGCAGCGCCAGCCCCATCACCGCCATGAAGAACAGCGGCAACATGTATTCCCAGGTGAACGTCATCGCGTCGTTCCTTTCAGGCCGGCCCGCGGATCGGCGTGGCCGCCTTCGGGCTTTGCGGTGTCTGCGCCGTCGGCTGGGCAGGATGGCTGGCCATGTACATGAGCACCAGGATGTACGACGCCAGCAGGAAGACGTACACGACGAGGTAGGCGATGAGGGTGGAAAGCACCATGCCGGCGGGGTGGTCGGCCACCACGTCCGCGGTGCGCAACAAGCCGTACACCATGAAGGGTTGCCTGCCGATCTCCGTGACGTACCAGCCGGCGAGCGTGGAGACCCAGCCGGAAAAGGTCATGGCGGCCAGCAGCCGCAACTGCCAGCGGGAGAACGGCACCGTGTCGTCCCGCCCGGGTTGCCCGCGGCCACGCCACAGCGTCCACGACGCCCACCACGACACCAGCAGCATCAGCACGCCCATGCCCACCATCACGCGGAAGCTCCAGAACACGGGCGCCACCGGCGGGTGCGCGCCGGGGAATTCATCCAGGCCCTTGATCTCGGCGTCGGCGTCGTGCGCGAGGATCAGGCTGCCCAGCTTGGGCACCTGGACCGCGTAGTCGGTGCGGCGCTCCTTCTGGTTGGGCCAGCCGAACAGCGTGAGCGCCGCGCCTTTTTCGGTGTGCCAGATTCCTTCGATCGCGGCGATCTTGGCCGGTTGGTGCTGCAGTGTGTTGAGGCCGTGCAGGTCGCCCGCGACGATCTGCAGCGGGATGGCGACGGCCGCTGCGATGACCGAGGCACGGAGCGCGCGGCGGGTGCCGCCATTTGCGGTGCCGCGCAGCAGCTGCCACGCCGACAGGCCCGCGATGAGGAAGGCTGCCGTGAGCGTCGACGCCAGCAGCTTGTGCACCAGGCGGTACGGGAAGGAGGGATTGAAGATCACCTCCAGCCAGCTGGTCGCATGGAAGCGGCCATCGATGATCTCGTAGCCGGTGGGCGTCTGCATCCAGGAGTTGAGGCTGAGGATCCAGAACGCGGACAAGGTCGTGCCGGCCGCCACCATCAGCGTGGCGAAGAGGTGCGCGCGGTCGGAGACGCGGCTGCGCCCGAACAGCATGATGCCCAGGAAGGTCGCCTCGAGGAAGAACGCCGTGAGCACCTCGTAGCCCAGCAACGGACCGGCGATGTTGCCGGTCTTTTCCATGTAGCCCGGCCAGTTGGTGCCGAACTGGAAGCTCATGGTGATGCCGGAGACCACGCCGAGTGCGAACGTCAGCGCGAAGACCTTGGTCCAGAGGTAATACGCTTCCTCCCAGCCCTGCGCGCTGGCCGTGCCCTTGGCCGCGCTGTGGCGCATGCGAAAGTACACGAGGAACCAGCACAGCGCGATATTGATCGTGGGAAAGAGGATGTGGAAGCTGATGTTGGCGGCGAACTGAAGTCGCGAGAGCAGGAGGGTGTCCATGTCACCGGCGATTATCCGCCTCGCCCGCCGCGAAGGGGGGCGGCAGGCCGGATGACTCAACAGTGGCGGCGCGGGATTGCGCGATCGCGGTCAGGCCGCGGCCAACGCCTCGGGCTGCGCCAGCGTCTGCTCGACCGAGCCGATCAGCAGGGCGAGGGAATCCTCGAACCGGTGCAGGTGCTGTTCCACTTCATCTCGCGAGCGCTTGTCGCGGATCGCCTGCTCCAGTGCCTGCGCATGCCCGGGTACACCGATCGCGCCGATGTTGCCCGAGACGCCCCTGGCCGTGTGGGCGAGCCGCTCCGCCGTGGGCCAGTCGCCGCGGTCGAGCGCGTGCCTGAGTTCGGCCGGGCAGCTGCGCTGCCCATCGACGTAGCGCCGGAGCATCGCCAGGTACAGCGGCTTCTTGCCCATCATGCGCCGCAGCCCGGTGGCGACGTCCAGGCCCGGCACGCAGGCGAGCGCGGGCGCATCGGCCACGGCGGGAGCGTGCGCCTGCGCGGCCGGGCCGGCAACGGAGGCGTCGCCGACGCCGGGCATGGTGAGCCACCTGATCAGGACATCGCAGAGCGCCGCGGGGTCGATCGGCTTGGTGACGAAGTCGTTCATGCCGGCGGCCAGGCACTTGTCCCGGTCCCTCTGCATGGCGTTCGCGGTCATCGCCACGATCGGCAGCGCCTCGAGCCGCGGGTCCTTGCGCAGCTCGAGGGTGGCCGTGACGCCATCCATGACAGGCATCTGCATGTCCATCAGCACGGCGCCATACCGGCCGGGTTGCACCATGTCCAGGCACACCCGCCCGTTCTCCGCCACGTCCACCTCGAAGCCGGCGTCGCGCAGGATCTCGCAAGCCACGAGCTGGTTGATGTCGTTGTCCTCCACCAGGAGGATGCGCGCACCCTTCACGCCCGCCAGCCGGTCGTCCACCTGCCGCGCCTGCGTGCCCTCCTGGCGGGATTCGGCGAGCTGCCCGCTGAGCGCGCTCACCGTGGTGTCGAACAGCATGGAGGCGTTGATGGGCTTGATCAGCACGTCCTCGATGCCCACCGATTCGGCATGCTTCAGGACCTCCTCGCGCCCGTGCGCAGTGGCCATGACGATGAATGGTGCATGCCGCAGCTCCAGCGCCTTCAGCCGCCGCGCGGTCTCGATGCCGTCCATCTCCGGCATGCGCCAGTCCAGGTACACGATGTCGAAGGGCTCGCCTCGCCCGGATGCAGCCTGCACGGCCTGGATCGCTGCGCTGCCGGAAGACGCTTCCACCACTTCGAACGTCATCCCGTGCAGCATGTCGGCCAGCATGGCGCGCGCGCTGTCGCTGTCGTCAACGACCAGCGCGCGGCGATGCCGCAGGTCCGGCACCGGCACGAGCTCGCGTGGGCTCGCATGGCCGATGCCCGTGCGCACGGTGAACCAGAAGGTGCTTCCGTGGCCGAACCGGCTCTCCACGCCGACTTCGCCGCCCATGAGCTGTGCCAGGTTCTTGGAGATCGCGAGCCCGAGGCCCGTGCCGCCGTACTTGCGGGTGGTGGAGGAGTCGGCCTGCTGGAAGCTCTGGAACAGGCGTCCCTGCTGTTCCTCGGTGAGGCCGATGCCCGTGTCCGTGACGGAAAAGTGCAGCAGCACGTCGTTGGCGCCGCGATCCAGCATCCGTACCGCGACGAGGATCTCGCCCCGGTCCGTGTATTTCACGGCGTTGTTGGCGTAATTGATCAGGATCTGGCCGAGGCGCAGCGAGTCGCCCACGAGCTGCCGCGGCACGTCCGGGCCAACGTCGAACACCAGCTCCAGCCCCTTCGCGCTGCTTTTCTGCGTGATCAGGTTGGCCACGTTGTCCAGGAGCTTCTCCAGCCCGAATTCGGTATGCTCGATCGTGAGCTTGCCCGCTTCGACCTTCGAGAAATCGAGAATGTCGTTGATGATGCCCAGCAGGTGCTGGCCCGAGCTCTGGACCTTGCCGATGTAGTCGCGCTGCCGCGGCGTCAGGTCGGTCTTCAGCGCCAGGTGGGACATGCCGATGATCGCGTTCATCGGCGTGCGGATCTCGTGGCTCATGTTGGCGAGGAAGTCCGTCTTCATGCGCGTCGCTTCCTCGGCCAGTTCCTTCGCAACGCGGATCTCCTGTTCCTCCTTCTTGCGCTGGGTGACGTCTCGCCCGATGGCCAGGATGCCCATCAGCTTGCCCTCGTGGTCGCGCATGGGGTTGCGCGCGGTCTCGAGGACCATCTCGGCGCCGTCCGGCCGGGTGATGTGTTCCTCGACCAGCGACACGCCCTCCGACTGGAATGCGGCTTCGTCGAGGCGGCAGATGACCTCCGCCCGGTCCGGCCGGAACAGCTCCCAGGCCGTGCGCCCCTCGATGTCCGCCGCCGGCCGGCGTGCCACGCGGGCGAACGCGTCGTTCACGCCCAGGTAGACGCCTCGCGTGTCCTTGTAGACGATCAGGTCGGGGATGGAGTTGAACAGCGCGTTCATCAGCGCCTGTTGGCGTTTTTGCTCGCGCGCCGCGGCCCTTTGCTCCGTGATGTCCTTGAAGCTGATCACGAAGATCTCGCACTCGCCCTGGTCCGCGATCGAAGCAGTGGCGTCGATGGTGAGCATGGATCCGCTGCTGTGCCGGTACAGCGTGCGAAAGACGGACGGCTTGCCGTGGGTGCGCAGCGCCTGTTCGAGCGGCCGGAAGGTTTCGGCGCAGTAGGAAGGGTCCAGCTCGCTGATGTGCAGGCCGACCAACTGGTCGATGCGGTAGCCCAGCAGCTCGCAGGCGGCCAGGTTGGCGTAGGTCACCCGCGCGCTCTTGTAGTCGAACCAGAGGATGGGGCCCGAATTCTCGACCACCACCTGGTTGAACATCATCTTCTGCTCGAAATGCACGCGCTGGGTGACGTCGCGAAACACGACCACCCGGCCGACGCTGCGGCCATGAACGAGCTGCGGCCTCGCGTGGCGCTCGAAGATCCGGCCGTCCTTGAGCTCGACGACGTTGAAGTCCTCGGCTTCGGGGTCGAACCGGCTCGACTCCTCTTCCATCTCGTCGGGGTGCTTCACCTGCGCACACTGCAGCGCCAGCAGTTCCTGCTGGCCGAGCCCGGCCAGCATGTCCTCGGGAATCCGCCACATCGTCACGAATGCGGTGTTGTAGAAAAGCTTGCCGTCGGCGAACTGGAACGCCATGATCCCGTCGTCCGTCGCGTCCAGCGTGGCGAACAGCAGCGCCATCGACGACCGCTGTTCCGTCAGGTTCTCGCCCATGCGTTCCAGCTGCCGCCGCGCGATGCGCAACTCCTCGCGCAGCGATTCGGTGTCGGCCCCCGCGCCGTCGGCGACCGGTGGCTCTCCCATCGCGGCCAGGGCTTGCAGGTCGAGGTCCAGGTCCACTCGTGCCGCCGTCAATGCAGGCGGTCGGCCATCTCGCGCAGCTCGACCGCGGCCGCGGCGCGCTCGGCGGACGGCAGCCTGTCCAGGTCGATGAGCACCCGCATGCCCAGGCGCTCCCATTGGAATACCTTGCGCGCGCCGGTCTGCTGCTTCGCCTCGCCGCGAACGGAATAGACCGGCACCGGCTCGGCGAATCCCTTGGCCACCAGCGGCTCGAGCTCGTCGGCGACGATCTCGTCGCGCACCATGCTCCACGTTTCCCGGGAGATCACGATGCCGCCGGGGTCGGCCGATTGTTCGAGGCGGGCCGCGAGGTTCACCTCCGACCCGATGATCGTGTAGTCCATGCGCAGGTCGCTGCCGAAGTTGCCCACGTCGCAGTAGCCGGTGTTGATGCCCATGCGCACCTGGAAGGTTTTCTCGGAGCCCATCTCCCGCCACAGGATCTGCAGCTCCGACATGCGCCGCTGCATGGCCAGCGCCATCCGGACGCAGCGCAGGGCGTCTTCCTTCACGCCGGACGTGTCCGGGTCGCCGAAGAAGATCACCATGGCGTCGCCGATGAACTTGTCCAGGGTGCCGCCGTATTCCAGGGCGATCTTGGACATCTCGGAGAAGTAGCTGTTGAGCAGGAAGGTGATGTCCTCCGGCTGCCATTTGGCGGTGGACGCCGTGAAATCCTTGATGTCGGAGAAGAAGACCGTGAGCTTCTTGCGCTGGGTGCGGATCTCGGCGTCGCGGGAGCCGTCGAACAGCGACTTGTAGACCTGGGGCGCGAGGTAGCGGCCCAGCTTTTCGGAAAGCGCCTGCAGCCGGCGCGCGTTGCTGCTGCGCTCCAGGTGCGCGTGCACGCGGGCCAGCACCACGGGTGGGCTGATCGGCTTGGTGATGTAGTCCACGGCGCCCAGGTCCAGGCCGAACTGCTCCTCCTCGATGCTGGTGAGGGCCGTGAGGAAGATGACGGGGATGCAGGCCGTCGAGGGGTTTTGCCGCAGCCGGCGCATCACCTCGTAGCCGTCCATCTCCGGCATCATGATGTCCAGCAAGATCAACTCCGGCGGCGTGTCGGAGTGGGCGATCTCGAGCGCCTGGGCGCCGCCCCCCGCGGTGGCCACGTCGTAGTGGTCCTCGAGCAGGGCACTCATCAGGTAGACGTTGTCGGGCGTGTCGTCGACCACCAGGATCCGCGCTTTCGTGCCCATGGGCTTGCTTGTGTCCATTACGCTGCCTTTCAGGTAATTCGCCACCGAACGACGTCGCGGCGACAGGCAAATGAAAACATCCGGGCGTCACGTTCAGATACGAAAAATCCTCGCGTGCCCTAGGCAATTTGCCCTGCGCCAAAAGTGTTAGGTGTTTCCGGCCCCGGATGGACGCTTGCACGCGCGGGCCGCCTTGGTGGATACTGTATGCATGAACAGTATTTACGCAGACCTTTTCCATGGATGAAGTGCGCGTCCCCCTGGAGGCGCTCAAGGGCCGCGGTGCCGCCTCGCGGCTCGCGCACCGCTTCGCGCCCGACGCGCGGCACGCTTTCGACGACGGCTGGTCCACGCTGGACGAAGGGCTGGCGCAACCGCATGCCCCGCCCCCCACCGAGGTGATCTGGGAAGAGGCGCGCAGCATCATCAGCAGCAACGATTCGCCCGACGTCTATTTCGACCGGTCCATCAACCCCTACCGCGGCTGCGAGCATGGCTGCATCTACTGCTACGCGCGGCCGACGCACAGTTACCTCAACCTGTCGCCGGGACTGGATTTCGAGACGAAGATCATCGCCAAGCGCAACATCGCGGCGCTGCTGCGACACGAGCTCTCCCGCCGCAACTACGAGCCGCGCCTGATCGCCATCGGCACCGCGACCGACTGCTACCAGCCCGTGGAGCGCGAGTTGCGCCTCACGCGCGCCGTCATCGAGTTGATGCACGAGACGCGGCACGCCTTCGGCCTCGTCACGAAGTCCAGCGGCGTGGAGCGCGACCTGGACCTCATCGCACCCATGGCGGCTCAAGGCCTTGTCGCGGTCAATGTCACCATCACCACGCTGGACGCGGAACTCACGCGCAAGCTCGAGCCGCGGGCGGCCGCGCCGCATCGGCGGCTGCGCACGCTGCGCACCCTGGCCGAGAACGGCGTGCCATGCGGGGTGAGCCTGGCGCCGCAGATCCCTTTCCTCACCGACGACATGGAGCAGGTGATGGAAGCGGCGTGGGATGCCGGTGCGCGCAGCGCCTTCTACCACGTGATCCGGTTGCCCTGGGAGGTGAGCCCGCTGTTCCGGCAATGGCTGGAAGTGCATTACCCGCAGCGCGCGGCCCGCATCATGGCGCGCATCCACGACATGCGCGGCGGCAAGGACTACGACAGCGATTTCGCCACGCGCATGAAAGGCAGCGGGCCCTGGGCCGAGCTGATCGGCCAGCGCTTCGCGAAGGCCGCCGCGCGGCTGGGATTCAATCGCGAAAGGGTGACGCTGGATACCGGTGCGTTCCGCCGGCCCGGCGCGACGGGGCAGGGCGCGCTGTTCTAGGGAAGTGCGAACGAGGAGCCACGACCGGGGCGTGTTCACAGTATGTGAGCGTACTCGGGACCACGCCGGGCCGATTCCTCGCGGCAAAGCTGCGCGTGGGCGGGCTGCGGCGCGATGGCTACGGCGTTCGGTGTGGCTGCTTCGCAGCGACACCGAATTCCTTGCGCCGGGCGAGTCCGCGACCCGCGCGAAACCACTCGCCTACGCTCTGCTACGGCTCAAACAAGTTTCGCGAGCCAGAAACGTACGCACGGCTCGATGCGCGTGCTGCGCACGCTCTT
>JAUYOG010000039.1 GCA_030695945.1 Ramlibacter sp. | reverse complement strand
GTGGCGGTAGTACACCTTGTCCTGGTTTTTCGTGCCCGTCACTCGGAGCTGGGCTGCATTGACGACGACGATGAAGTCGCCGGTATCGACGTGAGGCGTGTAAATGGCCTTGTGTTTGCCGCGCAAACGGAGAGCAACTTCGCTGGCTACTCGTCCGAGGACCTTGTCGGTCGCGTCAATCACAAACCACTCGTGCGTCACGTCAGCGGGTTTGGCGCTGAACGTTTTCATGAGTATCTTTCGACTGTGGTTTGGGCGGGTTCTTTTCCGCGGTCGGTGTTCCTCTGACGGGAATCTCTTAGGCGGGTTTCAAGTCTGCCGCGGAACCACAATGCGCTGCAGAGCCCGAGATTATACGAAGAATCAAGGACTTGCGGCAAGGTGACCGTCAGCGAATGCGTTCTGAAGGCTTGTCGGCGGCCGATGCACCCGCTACGATGGCTCTTCCATGCCAGACAGCTACCACGACGACCCCACCGTGCCGCCCCCGGGCCGGCGCTCCGGCTCCGGCGTGGGCAGCATCTTCCCCTTCCTGAAGAAGTCGCTCGCCACCAAGCCGCAGGTCCCCGCGCAACCCGAAGACATGCCGACGGTCCCGCAGCTGGACCCGCCCCGCCCTGGCCCCGGCAAGGCGCGGCCCCGCTCCGGCGGCTGACAGCCCCCCGGAGGCCCCACCCGCGCGGTTACCATCGCCGCATGTTCAGCTACCGACACGCCTTCCACGCCGGCAACCATGCGGATGTGCTCAAGCACACGATGGTGATCGCCATGCTGCGGCACCTGACCCAGAAGGATGCCGCCCTGGTCGCGGTCGATACCCACGCCGGCGCCGGCCTGTACCGGCTGGACGGCGACTACGCCGGCACCTCGGGCGAGGCCGCGGACGGGGTGGTGAAGCTGCTCGCCGCGCTGTCTCCTGCCAAGCCTGCAAAGCCCGCTATCAAAGAGATAGCGCCGGTGATCCAGGACTACCTGGACATGGTCGCGGGCTTCAACGCCCCCGGGCAGCTCAAGGTGTATCCCGGCTCGCCCTTCATCATCCAGCGGCTGCTGCGCGAGGAGGCCCGGGACAAGCTCAAGCTCTTCGAATTGCACCCCACCGACATCAAGGCGCTGGCGGGGAACATCGCCCAGCTGAAAGCCGGCCGGCAGGTCGCCGTGGCGCGCGAAGATGGTTTCGAGGGCCTCAAGGCCTTCCTGCCGCCGCCGTCGCGCCGCGCTTTCGTGCTGATCGACCCGAGCTACGAGATCAAGAGCGATTACGCGAAAGTCAGCACCTGCATCCAGGACAGCCTCAAGCGCTTCGCCACCGGCACCTACGCCGTCTGGTATCCGATCATCCCGCGCCCCGAGGCGCATGACCTGCCGCGCCGCCTGAAGACCCTCGCCAACCAGGCGGGCAAACCGTGGCTGCACGCCACCCTCAACATCGGCCAGGCCGAGGAGCGCAACGTGCCGGGCGAGCCCGGGCGGGGACAGGGCCTCACGGCCAGCGGCATGTTCGTGGTCAACCCGCCGCACACGCTCAAGTCCGCACTGCAACTGGCGCTGCCGCAGTTGCTCGAGGTCCTGGGACGCGGCAGGGGCCAGGGCCAGACGCTCGAGAGCGGCGGCTAGCGCGGCCGCCCCAGCACCATCGTCCAGTAGGTGCCCCAGGTGCTTCCTTTGCGCTCGACGCAAGCGAGCCCGATCTCGGTGAATTCCGCATTCATGATGTTGGCGCAATGGCCCGCGCTGTCCATCCACCCCCGCACGACCGTCTCGACCGACCGGTCGCCGCCCGCGATGTTCTCCCCGACGCTGCGCCAGCGGTAGCCTTCGGCCAGCAAGCGCGCGCCGACCCGTTTTCCGTCGGGACTGGCATGGTTGAAGTAGTCACGCCGGGCCATGTCCTGCGAATGGCGCGCCGCGGCGGAGAAGAGCGCGTCATCCCACTCCAGCGGCGGCGCCGGCTGCATCTGCCGCCGGCCGCAGGACCGGGCCGCGGCCCGGGCCGCATTGACTCGCCTCAGCGTGGATTCGCGCAGGCCGGCAATGCCGCAACTCGTTCCGTAGTCGAGGCGTACGGGGAACTGCCCGCCCACCGGCTCGGCCGCCTTGGGCTGGGGGACAGGCAGAGCCGTGCATGCCCATAGCAAGGCGGCAGTGAACGCGGCCGGCACGAAAGCAGGAAGGCCCATGCCGGGAGTGTGCGCTCGCGCGCCCCGCCGGGGCGTAAACGCTTGTCTTCATTGAGAAAAATCTCCAGCACCCATTAGCCGACCGATCGGTCGGTTAATTGCTATACTGGCGTGATGTACACGCAAGCCCTGGATCTTCCCGACCCGCAGCAGCGCGCCTTGCAACCGGTGCCGGCCCCTGCCGATGCCCGGCAGGAACAGCTGGAGGCGCAGTTCAACGCGAAGATCGACGCCGACCGCAAGATCGAGCCGCAGGACTGGATGCTGGAGGCCTACCGCAAGACGCTGGTGCGCCAGATCAGCCAGCACGCGCACAGCGAGATCGTCGGCATGCTGCCCGAGGGCAACTGGATTTCCCGCGCACCCTCGCTCAAGCGCAAGGCCATCCTGCTGGCCAAGGTGCAGGACGAAGGCGGGCACGGCCTGTACCTCTATTCCGCCGCGGAAACGCTGGGGACGAGCCGCGACGAGATGCTCGAGGGCCTGCACAGCGGCAAGGCCAAGTACAGCTCCATCTTCAACTACCCCACCCTCACCTGGGCCGACGTGGGCACGATCGGCTGGCTGGTGGACGGCGCGGCCATCATGAACCAGGTGCCCATCTGCCGCTGCTCCTACGGGCCTTATGCGCGCGCGATGATCCGCATCTGCAAGGAAGAAAGCTTCCACCAGCGCCAGGGTTTCGAGAGCCTGATGACGCAGATGAAGGGCACGCAGGCGCAGCGCGACATGGTGCAGGACTCGGTCAACCGCTGGTGGTGGCCGGTGCTGGCCATGTTCGGGCCGCCCGACGCCGACAGCCCCAACAGCGCACAAGGCATGCGCTGGGGCATCAAGCGCATCACCAACGACGACCTGCGGCAGAAGTTCGTGGACGCCACCGTGCCGCAGGCGAAGATCCTGGGCGTCACGCTGCCCGACCCCGACCTGAAGTGGAACGAGGCGCGCGGCCATTACGACTACGGCGCGATCGACTGGGACGAGTTCTGGGCGACCGTCAACGGCAACGGCCCTTGCAACAGGGAACGCCTCGCCACCCGCGTGAAGGCGCATGAGGACGGTCAATGGGTGCGCGACGCGGCGCTGGCGCATTCCCGCAAGCAGCAGGCCCGGCAATTGAAGGAGGCAGCATGAGCGACGTGAAGAATGAGTGGCCTCTTTGGGAAGTGTTCGTGCGCAGCAAGCAGGGCCTGGAGCACAAGCACTGCGGCAGCCTGCATGCGGCCGATGCACAGCAGGCCCTGCAGATGGCGCGCGACGTGTACACGCGCCGCATGGAAGGCGTGAGCATCTGGGTGGTGCCCTCGCGGGCGATCACGGCCAGCGAGCCGGACGACAAGGCCGAATTCTTCGAGCCCGCCGGCGACAAGATCTACCGGCATCCGAGCTTCTACGACATCCCCGACGAAGTGGGCCACATGTGATGGCGGCGGCAACGCAACCGGCGCCCGTGACGGCGCCCATCGACTATTTGCTCCACCTGGCAGACAACGCCCTGGTGCTGGGCCAGCGCAATGCCGAATGGTGCGGCCACGGGCCTGTGCTGGAAGAGGACATCGCCATGGCCAACATCAGCCTCGACCTGATCGGCCAGGCCCGCCTGCTGTACCAGCACGCGGCGGCGCTGAAGGGCGGCGGCACGACGGAAGACCAGCTGGCCTATTTCCGCGATGCGATGGAATTCCGCAACTACACCTTGCTGGAGCTGCCGCACCACGGGCCGCTGGCCGGTACCGCGTCCGCGAACCGCGACTACGCGACGACCATCGCGCGCAACTTCCTGTACAGCACGCTGATGCTGCTGGTGTGGGAGGCGTTGCAGGAATCGATGGACTCGCAGCTGGCCGCGATTGCCGCCAAGTCGCTCAAGGAGACCCGTTACCACGTGCGGCACGCGCGCGACTGGCTGGTGCGCCTGGGCGACGGCACCGAGGAGTCGCACCGCCGCGTGCAGGCCGCGATCGATCACCTGATGCCGTACACGCAGGAGTTCTGGACGGCGTGCGCAGCCGAAGCGCAAGCCGCCTCCTGCGGCACGGGCATCGACGTCCCTTCGTTGCGTGGCGATTGGGACGCGATGGTGGACGAAGCTTTCGCCGAGGCCACGCTGCAGCGTCCCGCGGCGGGCGGGCATGTGCCGCGCGGCAAGGAAGGCGTGCACTCCGAGCACCTCGGCTATGTCCTCTCGGAAATGCAGGGCCTCGCCCGCCAGCACCCGGGCGCAACGTGGTAGAGGCTGCGATGAGCCTCGCGCAGCGCGCGTGGGAGATGCTGGAGTCGATCCCCGACCCCGAGATCCCCGTTGTCTCCATCCGCGAGCTCGGCATCCTGCGCGAAATCAACGAGCATGGCGGCGAACTCGAAATCGTCATCACGCCCACTTACAGCGGCTGCCCGGCGATGGGACAGATCGAGGACGACGTGCGCGCCGCCCTCTCCTCGCATGGCATTTCCGCGCGGGTCGTGACGCGGCTCGCGCCCGCCTGGACCACCGACTGGATCACGCCGGAAGCGAAGGAGAAGCTTCGCGCGTTCGGCATCTCGCCGCCGCACTCGGCCGGCCAGGACAACATCGTTCGGCTCGCCCGGCGCCCCGCGAGCAACGCCGTGGCGGTGCCCTGCCCACGCTGCGGCTCGGGCAACACAACGGAGACCTCGCACTTCAGCTCCACGGCCTGCAAGGCGCTCTACAAGTGCCTGGACTGCCTCGAACCCTTCGATTACTTCAAGCCGTACTGACGCCATGGCCCTGCACTTCCATCCCCTCGCCGTCAAGCGCGTCACACCCGATGCCGCCGGCTCGGCGGCCGTCACGTTCCAGGTGCCGCCCGAGCTGGTGAAGGAGTTCGACTTCCATGCGGGCCAGTTCCTCACCTTGCGCGCGACGCTGGACGGCCAGGAGGTGCGCCGCAACTATTCAATCTGCAGCGCGCGGCAACGCTACGACGCCACCGGCGAAATCGACGTGGGCATCAAGCCCATGGAGGGGGGCGTCTTTTCCCGGTGGGCCACCCAGTCGCTCGCCGCCGGCAGCATCGTGGACGTGATGCCGCCGGACGGGCGCTTCAGCCCGCGAGTCGAGGGCGCCCGGCATCGCGTCGGCTTCGCGGCCGGATCCGGCATCACGCCCATCCTGTCGATCATGGCCACGACACTGGCGGCCCAACCGGATTCGCAATTCACGCTCGTGTACTGCAACCAGCGCAGCAACACCATCATGTTCAACGAGGCGCTCCAGGACCTCAAGGACCGCGACCCGGCGCGCGTCACGCTGATCCACCTGCTCTCGCGCCAGCCGCAGGAGGTGGCGATGCTGCACGGCCGGCTGGATGAGGCCAAGGTGGCCGAACTGCTGGAGACGCTCATCACGCCCGCGAACATCGACGAGGCCTTCATCTGCGGACCCGAGGCCATGATCGAAGGAACCGAGCGGGCGCTGAAGGCTGCGGGCGTGTCGCCCGAGCGTATCCATGCCGAGCGTTTCGTGCCGCCGGGCGGCCCGGCGCCGGCGCACCGCGCCCGGCCCGCCACGGCCGCGGCTGCGGCGAAGGCGCACCGGCTCGACGTGGTCATCGACGGCAAGACACACCACCTCTCCATGGCCGCGGACGACCACGTGCTCGACGCCGCGCTGGACGCGGGACTCGACCTGCCCTACTCGTGCAAGGGCGGCGTTTGCTGCACCTGCCGCGCGCGCGTGCTGGAGGGCAAGGTCGAAATGGACAAGAACTTCACGCTCGAGCCGTGGGAAATCGACAAGGGCTTCGTGCTCACCTGCCAGTCGCGGCCGCTCACCGACAAGGTGGTCGTGAGCTACGACGAACGCTGAAGGCGGCGGCCGTCGCAACGACGCGTAACTTCCGGGTCCTGGTGCTGTGGAGGCCTGGGCCTTGCGCGCGGTACGGCTGCGGCAATACACCGCTCGGGGTGCTGGACATCCGAAAGCCTTGATGTGCCGCAAGAGCACGTCGTTTTGTGCCGCCGCCGAGCAGGCGTAAAACCCCGCGAAGACGCGCGCGGGGCTATGTTCAATCGAGGGACGCGGAAGTCGCACCCGGGCCTGGCCACAAGTTCAAATGCACATCAACCTGCTCATCGCGTCGGACCACACGAGCCAATGCGCGGTGCTGGCCGAAGAACTCGATCGGCAATTCGGCTCTTACATCGCGACCCGCTGGACCGACATCGCGAACCTGGTCGCCTGCGCAGCCCAAGCCCTTCCGGATGTCCTGCTGATCGACAACGCACCGAGAAGCGACGGGGTCCCCGCCCTGGTGTCGCAGGTGCGGTTGGCCCATCCCGGCATTCGCGTCCTGCTGCTCTTCCATGCGTGCGCCGAGGAACTGGTGATCGAGTGGGTTATGGAGGAAGCCCATGCGCCCGGACCGCACGAGGCGGCCCCGTCGGAAGGAGCACCTCGCATCATCCGCGCCGGGGAGATATGGTTCGGACGCGGCGCGCTGATCCAGGCATGCAAGAGCCTCGTCCGTGTCGCGCCAGGAACCCACCTGGTCGACAACGGGATCCTGACGGCACGCGAAGGCGAAATCCTGCACCTGGTCGGCGCCGGCTTGAGCAACAAGGAAGTGGCGCGCCGCCTCTTGATCAGCGACCAGACGGTCAAGACGCATCTTCACCATATCTACCGCAAGTTGCACCGGAGCGGCCGCTACAAGGCTTTCCTCTCGCAGCTCCCGGCGCCTGAAGATGCCGGCCAGGGTGCGGGCGCCGGCGGGGCGCCGGCCCATCTCTTCTAGCAGCTCAACCGCAACTCAACGTAACTTTTCGCTCGGTCCGAGGCCAAGGAGAAATCCTGCTCGACCGTGGGCATGGGCTGACTGCCGAGTATCGCGCTTGCTGCCGTGCACATCATGGATGAGTTTCCGGCTCATCAATTGTGAGAGTGAAGGGGTATTGCTTACCTTTTCCCGCCAGCTCGACAGTTGTAACTCATCCATTACTGGCTAGCATTCGCGCGAACGGTCGAGCAGGAACTCACTCGGCTTTTTCGTTCAACCGGGCGTCACAGCCCATCAGCAGCGGCCCTCCGGCGCGAATACCCATGAAATTTCCTTCCCTCTTCAGCCTGGTCGCGGCAATCGCCCCATTGGCCTTGACCGTGTTCACGCCCTCCTCGTTCGCGCAGGCAGGGGGGCAGGCCGCGACTCATCCGTTCGGCCAGTCGCGGCCGATCCCGGGCCGCTACATCGTGGTGTTCAAGAGCACCGTGGCCAACCCCGCAGGCGAGGCCGCCAACCTGGTGCGGGGCGCCGGGGGTCAACTTCATCACACGTATGCCAGCGCGATCAAGGGCTTTGCCGCCAGCTTGCCGGACGCCGCGCTTCAAGGCATCCGCAACAATCCGAACGTGAATTCCGTCGAGCAGGACCAGACGGTCTCGCTCAACCAGGCGACATCGCCGCAGAACCAGGCAACCTGGGGGCTGGACCGCATCGACCAGGCCGACCGCCCGCTGGACACGCAGTATCACTTCGGCGGCACCGGCGCGGGCGTGACGGCGTTCATCATCGATACGGGCATCCGCGCCGATCACGTCGAGTTCACCGGCCGCGTGCTGCCGGGCTACGACACCGTCGGCGACGGCAACGGCACCAACGACTGCAACGGCCACGGCACCCATGTCGCCGGGACCGTGGGCGGCACGACGTGGGGTGTGGCCAAAGGAGTGTCCGTGGTGCCGGTGCGCGTGCTCGATTGTTCCGGCTCGGGGTCGTGGAGCGGCGTCATCGCCGGCATCGACTGGGTAGCCAGGAGCACGGCGCGTCCCGCCGTAGCGAACATGTCGCTGGGCGGCGCGGCTTCGGCGTCGGTCGACTCGGCCGTCGCGGGCGCGGTGGCCCAGGGGGTCACCGTGGCAGTCGCGGCCGGCAACAGCAACGCCGATGCGTGCACCGCGTCGCCGGCCCGGGAGCCCAGCGCGATCACGGTGGGCGCGACGACCACCCTGGACGCACGCGCCTCCTATTCGAACTGGGGCACCTGCGTCGACCTCTTCGCCCCCGGTTCAGGAATCACGTCGGCCTGGAACACCGGCGCCACTGCCACGAACACCATCGGCGGCACGTCGATGGCCTCCCCGCATGCGGCCGGGGTCGCGGCGCTGGCATTGGCAGCCAACCCCGGCGCCACGCCTGCGGCGGTGGCGTCGTTGCTGGTCTCCAAGGCCACGCCCAACCGGTTGGTCCCCACCGTCATGGGGCCGGGCTCACCGAACCTTCTGCTGTATTCCATGCTCGGCAGCACCCCCGCGGTTCAGCCGGCGGCCCAAACCGTGGCCTTCAAGTCCATGGTCGGCAGCTCGGCCAGGTCCGGCGGAAACTGGCGCGCGTCCGCCGTCGTCACCGTCCGTGACATCAATACCGGTGCGGGCGTCGCCAACGCCACCATTTCCGGCGGCTTCTCGGTGGGGGGCAGCGCCACCTGCACCACGGCCAGCACCGGCAGTTGCACGCTGAGCAGCGGGCCCATCAAGTCGAACGCGGCCTCCGCCACGACTTTCACCGGGACGGGCGTCGCGGGAACGCTCATGACCTACGACGCCAGCCAGAACAGCGTCAGCCAGATCGTCATCAACAAGCCCTGAGACCGCGCGGCCGCGACATGAGGAGAGGAAACTCCCCGCCATTTCTGGCAGGGAGCCCCGTGGCACCTCCCCCGGGGTCGGCCGGGAGAGGCGGCGCCACGGCAATGCGCGGAGGCCGGGCGCCGCAGCCCGGCCCAGGCCCTCAGACGATGGTCGCGATGTCGGCTGCCGCGAGGTC
>JAUYOG010000029.1 GCA_030695945.1 Ramlibacter sp. | reverse complement strand
CGCCGCATGTTGGTGATGGACTCGTCCACCTCCCACACCTGGTTGGCGTCCATCATCAGCTTGCGGTCCCAGCCTATCTCCTCGCGCAGGATGGTGGCGCGGCGGATGTCTTCCTCGATGTTGCCGCCGACCTTCTGCTTGAAGTGCGTCCAGCCTTCAGCCACGCCTTCGCGGGCCAGCCGGCGCACCTTGTCTTCGGAATAGCCGAGCCAGCCGGCCGACGTGGTGTAGCCCGGGTAGCCCTGTTCCAGCATTTCCTTCTCGCGCACGGCTTTGGTCGGCGCCTGGCGGCGCAGGAGGGCCACGGCCTCCTCGGGTGTCAGTGCGTCGGTGACAAAGCGGAAGTCCAGGCAGCGCACCAGCTCCTCCGGGCTCATGTCGGCCAGCAGCTTCCAGACCGGCTTGCCTTCGGACTTGGCCCACAGGTCCCAGACGGCGTTGACGATGGCTGCCGTCGCCAGGTGCATGACGCCCTTGTCGGGACCCAGCCAGCGCAGCTGGCTGTCGCCGCTGGTGATGTTGCGCCAGAACGCGCCCATGTCGGCGGTGATGTCTTCGAGCGTGCGGCCCACCACGAACGGCGCCAGCGAGTTCACCGCGGCCACGCAGATCTCATTGCCGCGGCCGATGGTGAAGGTCAGCCCGTGGCCTTCCAGCGTTTGCGCTGCGTCGGTGTGCAGCACCACGTAGGTGGCTGAATAGTCGGGTGCCGCGTTCATGGCGTCCGAGCCATCGAGCGAGCGCGAGGTGGGGAAGCGGATGTCGCGAACCGAGAGACGGGTGATGGTGGTCGGCACTTCTGTCTTTCAAAGGGAGTGAAAAGATAGCGAAGCTTATGCGGATTGGCGATCCCCATCCAATCGTCATTTGGTATATTTCGATTCACATTTTTGGATCACTCATGGACGATGCCAACGGCACTCCTGCCACCCCCGCCACTCCCTCACCTCCGGCCCCTCCGGCCAACCTCTTCCGCCGGCTGCGCATCAAGAGCCGGCAGGTCATGCTGCTGGACGCCCTGGACGAGCACCGCAACCTGCGGCGCGCGGCGGCGGCCATCCACACCACCCAGCCCGCCGCCACGGCGCTGCTGCAGCAGCTTGAAGAAGGGCTGGGCGTGGTGCTGTTCGAGCGCCATGCGCGCGGCATGGAACCCACGGTTTATGGCGAGGTGATGATCCGCTACGCGCGCGGCGTGCTGCACGATTTCGCCCACGCCGGCGACGAGATGGCCGCCCTGGCCGCGGGCGCGGCCGGGCTGGTGCGCATCGGCAGCGTCATGGGCGCCACGCCGGTCCTGCTCACA